>JAKBMB010000011.1 GCA_021831785.1 Deltaproteobacteria bacterium
CACGGCCGATCGGCGTTGAACAGAGGCAGGATCGCCGCGCTGGCGGGTGGAGCCGGTGCGGCTAAGTTTCTGCGCGGGCTCGCGCTTTGCCTCGGGCAGCGGCGGCTCGACATCGTGGTGAATACGGCCGACGATGAGGAGTTCTACGGCTTGCACGTGTCCCCGGACCTCGACACGGTGGTCTACACCCTCGGCGGGGCGGCAAACCCGCGCACCGGATGGGGGCTTGCGAACGACACCTTCGCTGCGCTGGGCGCGCTCGGCCGCTTTTACGGGCGGCCGTGGTTCGCGCTGGGCGACCGCGATTTCGCCACCCATCTGTTTCGCAGCAGCCGGCTTAGAGACGGCGTTGCGCTGAGCACGGTGACGGCGGAGATCGCGCGTAAGTTCGCCGTCCAGGCGCGCGTGATGCCGATGAGCGATGAGCCGGTGCGAACCTTTGTCGCCGTGCGCGGACGCGCGGCGATGCCGTTTCAGGAGTACCTGGTGCGCAATCGCGCCCGCGGGCGGGTCGAGCGCGTCGAGTTTCACGGGCTTGAGCAGGCCCGCGCGCTGCCCGCGGCAGTGGCGGCGCTGAACAACGCGGCGGCGGTGATTGTCGCCCCGTCGAACCCGATTGTGTCGGTGGGACCGATGCTGGGACTCGGCGCAATCAGAGCGGCACTGGCTTCGGCGCGCGAGCGCGCGGCAGCGATAAGTCCGATCGTCGGCGGGCGGCCGGTCAAAGGGCCGCTGGACAAGATGCTGCGCGGTTTGGGACACGAGGTCTCGGCGCTGGGCGTTGCCCGGCTCTATCGCGAGCTGGTCAGCGTCTTCGTAATCGATCGCGCCGACCGGCGTCACGCGCGGGCGCTCGCCGACCTCGGACTTAAGCCCGTCGTTACCGACACGATCATGAAGACACCCCAGCGCGCCGCGCGTCTGGCCGAGACTGTCTTGCGCGCTTTGGACCTCGACGGATGAGACGGCAGAGCGCGGATGGCTTCGATCACCTTCACCGCAATCGAGGGGCTGCCTCTTATTCGGCAGGGCGACAACCTGGGCCGGCTTATCGCGGGCGCTCTGGAGAATATGGGGCTGCGGCCGGTCACCGGCGACGTGGTGGTCGTATGCCAGAAAGTGGTGTCCAAGGCCGAAGGGAGGATTCGCCGCCTCGAGGGCGTTGAACCCTGCGCGCTGGCCCGCAGCTTCGCCGCGCGCTGGGATAAAGACCCCCGCGTGGTCGAACTGGTGCTGAACGAAACCGTGCGCATCGTGCGCATGGACCAGGGGCTGCTTATCGTCGAGACCGGTCCGGGATGGGTGTGCGCCAATGCCGGGGTCGATGAATCCAATCTTTTGGCCGAGGGCCATGCCGCGCTGCTGCCGCTTGCTCCCGACCGCTCGGCGGCTCAGATGCGCGCCGAGATTCACCGCCTAACGGGCGCTTTGGTCGGCGTGGTGATAACCGACACTTTCGGCCGTCCTTGGCGGGTCGGGCTGACCGAGGTTTGCCTCGGCATTGCCGGCCTGGAGCCGCTGCTCGACCTGCGGGGGCTCAAGGACCTCGGCGGCCGCGAGTTGCATCACACGGTCGTGGCGGTCGCCGACGAACTCGCCGGCGGGGCCGGATTGCTCATGGGAAAGGCCGATGGGATACCGGCGGTCTTGGTGCGCGGCTACGCCTACAAGGCCCGCGAGCCCGGAGAAACCGGCGCTAAAGCGCTTATCCGAGACGCCAAGGCCGATTTGTTTCGTTAGCGCTGCGAGGGCTAATTACTGTACGCTGAACCCCGTGGGTAACTCCAAGCAGATACTCGCTGTCGATCACGGCAGAGCCAACCCGGCGCTCGCCGTCGCGGCCGAGATGCGCCGGGGCGAGGACAAGCTCGCCGAGCTGCTGAACTCGCGTGAGGCGTTGCTCGCCGAGATTTGCCGCTATCTGGTCAACGCCGGCGGCAAGCGGTTGCGGCCGACTTTCGTGCTGCTGGTCTACCGCGCCTGCGGCGGCGGCGAGGCGCGGCTAGACGACGCGATCGACGCCGCTATCGCGATGGAGCTAATCCATTCGGCCACTCTGCTGCATGACGATATTATCGACGCGGGCACCGTTAGGCGCGGCAAGCCGTCGGCCTTCGCCCTCTACGGCCTGGGGCCTTCCTTGGTCGCCGGAGACTTCCTGTTCGCGCGCGCTTTCGAGCTGTGCGGCAGGTTTGAGGATGAACTGGTGCGAACCGCGGCCCAGGCCTGCATCCAACTCACCGAAGGTGAGGTGATGGAAGGGCGCTTGCGCCGCAACGCGCAGGTCACGCTGGAGGACTATCTGCGAGTGATCAGCCGCAAGACCGCCTCGCTGTTTCACGCCGGAGCGAAAGTGGCCGCGCAGCTAGCCGGGGCGTCGGCCGCGGCGCCGGCGATGGGCCGGCTGGGAGACGCCTTCGGACTGGCGTTCCAGATGATTGACGATTTGCTCGATGTCTTGGGGCCGGAGGAAAAAATCGGCAAGCCGGTGGGCTCCGACGTGCGCGCCGGCATCCCCTCGCTGCCCGTGGTCTTGGGCGTCGCGCGCGACTCGCGGCTCAGCGGGTTGCTGGGCGCCGACGGCCCGGGCTTCGAACGCGCGCTTGAGCTGCTGCGCGCGCCGGACGTGATCGAGCGCGCTCGCGCGATGGCCGTGGAGCAGGTCGCGATTGCGCGCGAGACGTTGACCGAGCTCAAACCTTCGCTGTATCGCGACAGCCTCGCCGTCCTCATCGAGGAGCAGGTCTACCGCGAGCTCTAGCCCCGGGCGTCTTCCTAGGCCGAAAATCAAAAGTTAAGTGAGCCTGAACAGCGACCAGCGAAAGCATCTGGCGTCGGGTCTTCAGGCGATCGCAGTTGGTCAGCTCGCTTACTTCGGCTATCGCACCGTCACTCGGGGAGAAATCGGCTGGTTTCTCGTGTCGTTGGTGGTCTATGCTGTAATTGAGACTCTGGCCGTTTTGCTTCTAAGGAGCGGCGCTGAATGAACGCCTACATCGTGATGGCATTGCTGGTCCTGCTTGCGGTGGTAATGACCGCGCCGGTAATTATCTCCGACTGGCGGCGGCGGTCCCGCAAACAGCCGTAAGCGCAAGCCGCCTTCGCGCCCTGTCCACACGGGTCCTTGCGGGTGAGACAGGTGGCCCCGCAGGTCGCCCAACTGGGACCAGCGTCAGAGCTTTATCAAGCCGGAGCGCTTCAACTGGTCTATCTGACATAGAAGCCACTTGTCACTCGGTAGCGTCGTGTAGGTCTTCCGCGGAGGGCTTCTCCAATCGCTAATGCTCTTCAGTACCTGGTTCACGATGAAGCTGTCGAACGTACAAATCTCGAGGCTTGGAATCACTTCTTTCAGCGCCTGCTTGACGTTCTTGCTTGCCCCGCAGATAACCACCCACTTCTCATATCGAGCCTGCTCGCCGGCGCCCTGGCCAAAGATGGCGGCAAAGTGGTCTCGCACAGCCGCCTCGACCTTTTGAGAAAATTTATCCGCAAATTTTGCCGCCACCTTGCTGGGCGCTTGAATCAGCCACATGGAGGCCTCACAGTGACGAATTAGCAGGTGCCCTTCGCGGTCCAACCTCGCGCCTACTACGTCGGGCGTCCACTTGCCCCCGGGCGGAGCAGGAACGGAGACACTGGTCGAAATTGTGAATCCCTGGAGCTCGAGCCATTCAACAAGCAACTCCTCAAGCCAATTTGCCGGAAATGGCATGCTCTCCTCCGACTGTTCTCGCCGGACAATGATACTCGCGCAGTGAGGTTAGATGGTCAACTTACTCTGGCGCGCGAGTGGCGGTCCGTTGGTGCGCGAGCGACATTTGCGCGCGTCCAGCGGCGGCGGGGGATTTTTCTTTAGCTGGGCGGCGAGCCGGGCGGGCGGCGGGCTTAGGCGCCTGAGCTGGGGCCGCGCGCGCTCTCTTGGCGGCTGCGCTCGGCCCAACGCGCCAGAATATTGAGCGCCTCGACCGGGGTCAGGCGTTCGATGTCGAGCAGCCGGAGCTCTTCGGCGAGCCAGCGCGCCATCGGCTGGAAAAGGTTCATTTGCTCGCTGTTGCCCGCGTCCGGCGTGCGGCGCGCCAGGCTGCCGGCGCCCAAGCCGGCGAGTTCGCCCTGCTCGAGGTTGCCCAATATTTCACGCGCGCGGGCGACCAGGCTTTGCGGCAGGCCGGCCAAGCGCGCGACCTCGATCCCGTAGCTGCGGTCGGCGGCGCCTTCGACGATCCGGCGCAAAAAAATAACCTCGCCGTTCCACTCGCGAACCGCGGCGCGAAGATTCCTGACTCGCGCCAGCACCCGGCAAAGACCGGTAAGCTCATGAAAATGGGTGGCGAATAGGACTTTCGCGCGCGTCGAATCATGCAGATGCTCGGCGAGCGCCCAGGCGATGGCAAGGCCATCGTAGGTGCTGGTGCCGCGGCCAACCTCATCCAGCAAAAGCAAGCTGCGCTCGGTCAGCCCGTCGAGAAGCTGCGCGGTCTCGCGCATCTCGACCATGAAGGTGGACTCGCCGCGGCGCAAATCGTCGCGCGCTCCGATTCGCGTCGCGATGCGGTCGATCAACCCCACGCGCGCTTGCGCGGCGGGAACGAAACTGCCGATTTGCGCCATGACCGCGATCAGCGCGACCTGGCGCAGGTAGGTCGATTTTCCCGCCATGTTGGGTCCGGTGATTAGCAGGAGCTGGCGTTGGTCGGGTTCCAGGTCGAGATCGTTGGGCACGAAGTCGCCGGCGCGCATCATGGTTTCCAGCACCGGATGGCGCGCGTCGCGAAGCGAAAGAGCCAGTTCCGAGTCCAGTTGCGGGCGCACATAGCCGCGTTTGCGGGCGACGATGGCAAAGGAGAGCAGCGCGTCGAACTCGCCGACCCCGCGAGCGGTCTCCTGGAGCTCTCTTACGTGCGGCAGGAGCCGGCGCACCAGGCCGTTGAATAGGTCGAGCTCGAGCTGCTTGAGTCCCGACTCGGCGGTAAGGATTTTGCCTTCGAGGTCCTTCAGTTCCGGGGTAACGAAGCGCTCCGCCCCGGCCAAGGTTTGCTTGCGCGCGTAATCGGCGGGCACGCGCTCCAGATGCGCGCGAGTGACCTCGATGTAGTAGCCGAACACCCGGTTGTAGCGCACCTTGAGCGAGCTTATTCCGGTGCGCTCGCGCTCGCGTGCTTCAAGCCGCGCGATTACCCCGCGCGCGTCGTGCGCCAGCGCGCGAAGTTCATCGACCTTGGAGTCAAAGCCGGGCCGGATAAAGCCGCCGTCGCGCGCGCTCGGCGCAACCTCCTCGGCCAGCGTGCCGGTGATTAGCGCGACCAGCTCGGGCTTGGGCCGCAAGCGCGCGGCTATCCGGCGCAGCGGCGCGCACCGATAGGCGTCGAGCGCCTGCTTAAGCTCGTCCAGCGCCGACAGACTTTGCGCGAGCCTCAGCAGGTCGCGCGGCGCGGCGCGCAGGCTCGCCACCCGCGAGGTTGTTCGCTCCAGGTCGCCCACGGCACGCATCGCTTTGGGCGCCGTCCCTCCCAGGTCGCCGGCGACGAGTTCCTCCACCGCGTCCAGCCGCTGCGCGATCGCTTCGAGGTCCAACAACGGATAGGCGACCCAATCGGACAAGGTTCGCGCGCCCATCGGCGTCGAGCTTTCGTCGAGCACGCCGAGAAGCGAGCCGGCCTTGGCGCCATCGCTCGAAATGGTGAGCTCGAGATGACGGCGGCTGGTCTCGTCGACCAGCATGTAGCGCTCGATGTGGTAAACTTCGGGCGGCCTGAGATGGGCGAGATCGGGACCGAAGGTCGCCTCGAGGTAAGCAATCGCTGCGCCGGTCACGGCCTCGAGCGCGCTGTCTCCGAGCGTCCCTTCGGCGCCGAAGCGCCGGGCCAGCACCGCGTTGGCCTCGGTGGGGTCGAAGAAACGCTCGTCCAGGCGCGTCAGCGCGCATTTAAACGGTCGACCGATCTCCTCCAAGGCTTCATCGGGAGCACTGAACATTACCTCGCGCGGTTTAAGCCGCGCGATCTCTTCGCGCAGCTCCTTGGCGCCGCCGACATGGGCGGCGCGCAATTCTCCGGTCGAAACATCGACCGCAGCCAGCGCGAAGCCATGCCCGGCGCGATGCAGGGCGAGCAAAAAACTCTTCTCGTCGGCGCTTAGAACCAGCTCCTCATCGACCGTGCCGGGCGTGATCACGCGTACCAGATGACGCGCCAAGAGACCGCGCGAGGCGCTGTGCTCGGCCGCCTGCTCGCAAAGCGCGACCTTATAGCCGGCCTTGAGCAGCCTGGCGATATACGGCTGGACCGAATGATGCGGGACGCCGCAGAGCGGAGCGCCATCTTTGGAGCGTGAGGTAAGCTGTATGTCGAGCACGTTGGAGGCGAGCTCGGCGTCTTCGAAAAACATCTCGTAAAAGTCGCCGAGCCGGAACAGCAAAATCGCGTCCGGGACCTTTTGCTTGATGCGCCAATACTGCGCCATCAGCGGCGTGCTCTTCGAGGAGAAAGCCATTTAAGCGTTCAGAATAGCGACGCTCCGCGCCCGGCGCAAAGCTGCCGGCTTCACGGGAGGGCGCGGCGATGACACTGAGACGAGTGGTAAGAATTGCGCCACCACGGTCTATTTCCGCGCCACAAGCAAACATGTAACGGCGCTAACGGCGTGAGCCTATGTCATGGAGGTAGGGGGGATTAGGCTTGCGGCGCAGAGTCAAGGAATATAAGCCGTTGCGCTCCCCAGCGCGCCTTGATTACCCAAGCCGCCGGCCAGCAACACCAGCTCGTTGCTGATGAGCGTTGCAGTCTGAGCGGCGGCGGCTTGAAAAAGATTGCCGGTGCTGCTGAAGGTGCCGGAAGCGGGATTATAAAGCTCCGCGTCGGTCAACGGCGCGCACAGCGAGGCGGAGCCGTTAGGCGCGCACAGCTCACCGCCGGCCACCAGCACCACTCCGAGAGGCAAAAGCGAAGCCGTAGCGGTGTCGCGCGCGGTCGCCATATTGCCGTTGGTCGGAGCGAATTGGCTGCTGGCGGGATTGAATAATTCGGCGCTGGCGAGCGAAACGCAGCCGCTGCCGTTGCAGTTGCGGCCGCCGGCGATGAGCACGGTGCCGTCAGGAAGTAGGGTTGCGGTGTGAGCGGTGCGCGGTGTGGTCATCGTTCCGGACGTGGTTATGAAGGTGCGGTTGGCGACGTTGTAGAGCTCTGCCGCGCTCAACGACTGGCATCCGCTGATGAGGCAATTTTCGCCCCCCGCAACGAGGACCTGATTGGTCTGCAGCAGCGTGGCGGTGAAAGTATCGCGCGGCGTGAGCATCTGCCCGACCTGCGCAAAGCTGCCTGAAGAGGGCTGGTAGAGCTCCGCCTCTGGCAAGGAGACGCTGTTTGACCCGGCTCCCCCCAGAATTAACACCGTCCCGTTGGGCAAAGTCACCGAGCTATGAGCCAGCCTCGCCATATCCATGGGGTACGTTGTGGCGCTAAAGGTGCCCTGCGCCGGAGTGTAAAGCTCAGCGGTGCCCAGAGCGCTCCCATCGGCGGCGACTCCACCGGTGAGCAAGACCTGCCCGCTGCTCAAGAGGCTGGCGGCATGAAACGCACGCGTAGCCGTCATCGTGCCGCTGGTCGGGGTAAAAGTGCCTGTCGTGAGGCTGAAAAGCTCGGCGCTGGCGAGCGAAACAGCCCCATTCGCACCGCCGGCCAGCAACACCTGGTTATTCCCCACAAGGGTTGCCGTGTGAGCGTAGCGGATGCTTACCATCGTGCGGAAGATATTAAAGCTCGACAGCAGAGGCTGGTGGAGCTCGGCGCTGGCCAGGGCCGTGCCCGAACTGTCCTCCCCACCCATGATAAGCACAGCACCGCTGGGCAACAGCGCTGCGCTGGCGGAGTCGCGCGCCTGGTTGAGTCCGGTCGAGGCGGCGGCGAAAGTGGCGGCGGAGGGGGTATAGATTTCGACGCCGGCGAGCGCCCCATTAGTGTTTGCTCCGCCCGCGATAAGCACGCTTGCGTTGGGGAGCAGCGTGGCGGTGTGCAGTTCGCGCGCGGTCGTCATCGCGCCGGTGGCAGCGAAGCTTTGGTCGGCCGGATTGAAAAGCTCGGCGCTCGACAACACTGCCGGCGAGCAGGAAGCGCCGCTCGTGCTCTGCGCGCACGGCGCGCCGCCGGCGATCAGCACCTCGCCGTTCGCCAGCAGAGTTGCGGTGTGAAACTCGCGCGGCGAAGTCATGTTGCCGGCGGCGGCGAACGTCTGCGTTGAGGGATCGTAGAGCTCGCTGCTCGACATCACCTGCGGGGTGCAGCCGCCGCCGGTGCTAGGTACGATACAGCTCTCGCCGCCGGCCAACAGCACCTCCCCGCTGGTAAGCAGCGTTGCGATGTTGAACTCGCGCGGCGAAGTCATTGCGCCGGCGGCCACGCTGAACGTGCCCGTGGTCGGGTCGTAGATTTCCGCGCTGGCCAGGGTGCTGCCTTGGGCGTCTTGACCGCCGGCGATCAGTACGGTGCCGTCGTCGAGCAACGCGGCGGTGTGAAAGGCGCGCGCGGTGTTCAACGCGCCGGTGAGGGTGAAATCCCCGGAAGCCGGGTCGAACAGCTCGGCCGTGTTCAAGTAAGTGCAGCCGCTGGCGCCTGGAGCGCCGCAGCTTAAGCCGCCGGTGATCAGCACCAGACCATTGTTTAAGGGCGTTGCGGTTGCCGCGGCGCGTGCGGCCGTCATCCGGCTGATCGAAGTGAAGCGTTGCACGGTTGCATTAAACAGCTCGGCCGTGGAAAGCGAGTTGAGCACGCTGTTAAATCCGCCGGCGATCAGCACTTGGCTGCTATTCAGCGGCACCGTCATCGCTAAAATCCGCGCGTTCGCCGGACCGTTGCCGAGCATGGAGAAAGCGCCCACCGGCGTTGGCGTAGAGATCGGCGTGGGCGTCGGTGTGGGCGTGGGCGTCGGTGTGGGTGTGGGGCTCGGGTTGGACACAGGCGCCGGCGCGCCGCCGCTCCCGCCGCCGCCTCCCCCGCCGCTCATGCACGCGACAGCGCAGGACACCAAGACCGTCAAGGCCGAAAGCTTCAGGCCACGCAGGATTCGCTGCCCGCTACAAGCGCGCCCCGGTGGCCCCGCGGAGTGCCGCTGGCCGTCTCGCAACATGAGCTCTTTGCCAGCGGTGCTTAGCGAGCTTTGTGCCGCGCCCGGTCGTGGCGGCAGAAGCGCAAAGCAGCGCGTGTTTGCTGCGAGCTAAGCGCGTCAACGCGGGACGGCCGGCAAAATTTCGCCGCTTGCCGAGCGGAGCGAGCCATAAATTTGCCGCCGGGAGAGAGCTGCGGCTCGGCGAGCAAAGGTCTGGGGAGCGATGGACGGCATTCCGGCAAATCAGGGCAGGGAGAGCACGCCGGCTGCCTCGGCGGCGAGCTCGGAAGTGCGCTGCCGGCAAAGAGCGGGCTGTCGCTGAGGGTCCGTTGCCTCGTTACGCGCGGCCCGCGGCGATGCCCGGTTTAGCGCTTTGGGCAACTACCGCGAGGTCCGCGCGCAGTTTGCCGGTAGGGGCTCGTAGCACGGGCCCATGGTAAGCGCCGGCTTGCAGCGGCGTGCGAGCTTAGGCCCGCTTCGCGGTGCGGCGTGTGAGCTTAGGGGCGTTTGCGGTAAGGCGATGGCGCCCGACGGCGCGGCCGGTGTCGGGCAACAATGACAGAAGGGGGCGCGGTCGGCGGCGAGCTACGCGCGGGGATTTCGGCGGCGAATTGCCCCGAGACGGCTTAAGATGAAAGCCGTCGCGCTCAAGACCAAAATGACGCCGATTGCGCCCTGAAAGCGATGGAACAGGGGCGAGAGAATCTCCCAGTGCTCCCCCAGTTTCATGCCGGCGTAGGCCAACGCGAGGCACCATAGGAATGAACCGACCAGCGTGTACAGCGTGAACGGCCAGAGCTTCATCCGCGCAACGCCCGCGGGCAGGGCGATAAACGTCCGTATCGCCGGCAGCAGGCGGCCGAGAAAGACCGCGAGCGAACCCCATTCGGCAAAGAAGCGGTCGGCCGCTTGGAGCTCGTGGTGCGTTATGAGCACAAAGCCGCCGTAACGCTCGATAAATCTGCGCCCCCCGGTAGCCCCGACCCAGTAAGCCAGGTAAGAGCCAAGAAGGCAGCCCAAGGCGCCCGCAAGCGCAACCGGAATAAGCCGAAAGCGACCACTCGCCACCAGAAAGCCGGAAAAAGGCATGATCACCTCTGAGGGCAATGGGATGCAGGCGCTTTCGATCGCCATCGTCACGACCACTCCGCCGTAGCCGAGTGTCGAGATAAGCGCAATGATGAGCGCGGAGAGCCAGGCGAGGACTCGCTCAAGCATGGAAGGCCGCCAAACTTAAGGCCGAAGCGGTTGCGGTCTTGGCCAACAGACCCAAGGCGGGCGTCGGCCGGCAGTTCGGCGCGCTCATGTTTGCCTCGAAACGAGGTTTTCCGCGTGCCTGCGGAGTCTCGCCTTCTCGCCCCGGCCAATTAACCAGCGCATAAGTACGCGAAATCGCGCGCTCTCCGGACGCAAACCGCGCAACGAATTTCACCTCCGACGCCCCGGCCGGGCCATCAGTCGGCGGCTTGCGTTCAAGCTGGCGGTCAGGAGTGGCCGCGGCGTCGAGATTTCTCGCTCACGCGCGCGAAGCGAGGCTTTCATCGCCGGGGCATCTCAGGGCCTGCGAAGACCGACCCGCAGGGCAGCAGCAACCCGTCTTCTTCAACCGTTCGCGCGGGGCGGTCGAGGTTGCGATCAAGGTCGTAGGCCGCGCTGATTAGCGACAGGTGAGTCAGTGCTTGCGGAAAGTTCCCCAGATGCTTGCCCTGGACGCCGAGCTGCTCGGAGTAAAGGCCGGTGTGGTTGGCGTAGCTCAACATCTTCTCGAAGCATAACCTTGCTTTGCGGACCCGGCCGGCGCGCGCTAGCGATTCGACGTACCAGAACGAGCAAAGCGAGAAGGTTCCTTCGGCGCCCTTCAAGCCGTCGGCGCTTTGGTCACCTATCTTGTAGCGATGGACCAGCGTGTCGCAGACGAGGTCTTCTTCTATCGCGCGGATTGTCGAAAGCCAGCGCGGATCGACCGGACTGATGAATTTCACCAGCGGCATCAATAGCGTTGACGCGTCCATCGCCTCATCGCCTCGAGAACGGACAAAGGCGTTGCGCCGCGAGCTGAAGTAGCTCTGATGAAGCTCGCGGTAGATTTCATCCCGCGCTTTGAGCCATCGGTCAAGCGGCGCCGGAAGCGAGCGCGCTATCGCGACGCGCGCCGCGCGGTCGATCGCGGTCCAGCACATCAGGCGCGAAAAGGCGAACTCACGGCCGCCGCCGCGGACCTCCCAGATGCTCTGGTCCTTGGCGCGCCAGTTTGCGCACACCCAATTCGTTAATCGGGCGAGGTCGTTCCAAAGGTCGTACGACACCGGCTCGCTGTAGCGGTCATGCAGATAGACCGCATCCATCAGCTCGCCGTAGATGTCAAGTTGAAGCTGGTCCGCCGCGCCGTTGCCGATGCGCACCGGCCTTGAACCCATGTAACCTTCCAGATGGGGTAGGGTTTCTTCGGGGAGGTGCGAGCTGCCGTCGAGCCGATAAACTAGCTTCAACGGAGCTGCGCCGGCTTGGCCGTCGAAGTCGGCGCAGCGCGCGTGAATCCATTTAATAAACGCGGTTGCCTCCTCGGTGTAACCGAGCTGCAACAGGCAGTACACGGTAAAAGCGGAGTCGCGCACCCAGGCGTAGCGGTAGTCCCAGTTGCGTTCGCCTCCGATCTGTTCGGGCAGGCCGAAGGTGGGCGCGGCGACGACCGAGCCGTGGCTGCGCGAGGTGAGCAGCTTGAGCACCAGGGCCGAGCGATTTATCATCTCGCGCCATCGGCCGCGATAGTTCGAGCGCCCGACCCAGCGATGCCAAAAGCCCGTGGTCTCGGCGAAGCTCTGCGACACGAAGTCGGGCGCGGCCGCGGGCGAATCCGCGCCGCCGTCCTGCTCCAGGACGAAGTCCGCCGCCTGCCCCGCGCGCAAGGTGAACTCGGCCATCGCGTCGCCGTTCTCGATGCGCAGCGGCGCGTTGCTGCGAAGACAGAGCACGACGTCGTCGGCGCCGGCCGAGATGAAGCGGACGCATCCGTCGCCGCGCTCGACGCGGTGGGTGGCGCGCGCATAGTCAAAGCGCGGCGCGCAGGTCATTTTCATCCGCGCTTCGCCGCGCACCACGTGAACGCGCCGCACTACGGCATGCTCATGGCCGGACTCCTCAACCGGCATAAAGTCCAGGACTTCGGCCACCCCGGCGTCGGAAAGAAAGCGCGTCAAAAGAATATTGGAGTCAGGCAAATAGAGCTGCTTTTTGCTGTACTCGCCGCGCACCGGCGCGATCCGAAAAAATCCTCCTCGCTTGTCGTCCAGCAGCGCGGCGAAGATGGTGGGCGAGTCGAAATCGGGAAAGCACATGAAATCGATCGTGCCGTCAAGGGCGACCAGGGCGACGGTGTTGAGGTCGCCGATTACGGCGTGATCTTCGATTGGCTGATACATCGGCTTTTGCGCGAGCGAAGCCGCCGGGCCCGTTAGGCGGCCAAGGTGAGCGTGGTGCCAACGCTGCTCGCGATAAAGGCGTCGGGCAGCTCGCGCGCGATTGCGTGCGTGGCGCGCCATCCGGTGCAATGGCCCGGGACGATAATGTCCGGCGCGAGCGCTTTGAGAGCGGCCACGGTGGGACCGATACGCGGCTCGAAGAGCGCTCCGGAAAGATGAAAACCGCCGATTATCGCATGCACGCGGCTCACGCCGGTGAGCGCTTGCGCGTGGCGCACGGTGTTGATCACGCCCGCATGGCCGCAGCCGGTGAGGATCACTAGTCCGCGGCCTTTGACGTTCAGGACCACCGCCTGATCGTCATGGATCAGCGGGTCGGGCTGCCAGTGCTCGGCAACCTTGGCGAAATGGATCGGAAAGCCGGTCTCGAAGTCAGTCGAGCGATGGATCTGGCCGCTGACAAGCAGCATCCCGCCGACGAGGAAAGACGGCGCGCGCTGCTCGATTACCTCGATGCCCTCGCGGCTTAGTATACGGCGGTCCGGCGGCGGAAGGCCGATTTCGTGGCCGTCCGGTAGAACCACCTTTCGCTGCAGAAAGGCGTCCGGATGAAGCAGCAGCGGCATGCGGCGCTTGCCGAGCCGGGCAAACATGCCGGCGAGTCCGGTCGTATGGTCAGCGTGGCCGTGGCTCAGCACGATCGAGTGCAGCTCGTTGGGCTTGACTTCGAGCACTTCAAGATTATGCGCCGTCCCGTTTTCGCTGAGCCCGGCATCGAACAGGACCGTCTCGTTGTGCTCCGGCGTGCTAATTTTCACCAGCGCCGAGAAGCCGTGTTCGGCGATCAGCGATTTGCGTCCAAGCCAATCGCCGGAGGTCAACGCGCTGCGGCGCACGGTGGGCCTGCTGGGCATGAGCAGGTCGATTGAGTTGTCGACGACCGTGGTAATCTCTACCTTGTCCACTTCTTTGAGTGACATCATGCGGATGACTTCCTTATCACAAGGGCGCGTGCGTGACCGCGTGCGAACTGATTCAGTCTACGGCCAATCGGGGCGCCAAACCAGCCTGCCGGTCCGCGCCCGCATAGACCGGCGAGCATTTGCCGGCAAGTTGCGCCCGGGGCAGTCATGATGTTAGGGACGACCAGCGCCGGCGCCAAGTCCGCGCGTCCAATTCTCAAGCCCGGGAGGCAAAGCGCTGCCGGCGGCGTGGACGCCATCCACCGGGCGATCGTCGCCGCATTTTGCGCGGACCCGCAATGCAACACGATAACCGGCAGCGCATGGCGATCGCAAACAGCGCATAGCGCAACGAAACCGCGCGTTCTGAGGAACGAGTAGGGAGGTTAGCATTTGAACAACAAGCCGTACGACAGCCGCCGGCGAGCCCGCAAAGCATGCGGTACTTGATCGGCCGCGTTCATGAGATCGCCCTTAAAGGGCGAAACCGCTGGCGTTTTGTCGAGCAGCTTAAGTCCAACTTGCGGGCGGTGATGAGCGATCTCGGCGTGGGAAAATGTATTGCGCAGGGTGCAACGCTCGAGGTCGAGCTTCCCGAAGAAGTCAGCGACGAGGCGATCAGTGAGCGCGCGGCGCTGGTCTTCGGGATGCAGAATTTTTCTATCGCGCGGGCGGCAAGTGCCCAGCTTGAAAGCATCACGCGCGCGGCGCTCGAAATGGTCGAAGGAATTAACGCGGCCAGCTTCGCCGTGCGCGCGAGCCGTTCGGACAAGCGCTTGCCGTTCACGTCGATGGAAGTGGAGCGGGAAGTCGGCGCGGCGGTCAAGGCGCGCCTTAACTGCGCCGTGAACCTGACGAACCCGCAGCTTGCGGTCGTGATCGAGATCGCCACCGATCGCGCCTACGTCTCACTCGGCAAGCGTCCGGGCGCCGGAGGGCTGCCGGTGGGAATCAGCGGCCAGGGGTTAGTGCTGCTCTCCGGTGGGATCGATTCGCCGGTGGCCGCGTATCGGATGATGCGCCGCGGGCTGCGCTTGAGCTTCGTGCACTTCCACAGCTATCCGCTGCTTTCGCGGGCAAGCTGGGAAAAGGCGTGCGAGCTGGCGGAGTTGCTCGCGCGCTATCAGTCGCGGGCGGCACTGATCCTGGTGCCGTTTGCCGACGCTCAGCGCCAAATTGTGGCGCGGGTTGAGCGTCCGCTCAGAGTGGTGCTCTACCGGCGCCTCATGATGAGGATCGCCGGACGGCTAGCGCCCAAGTTGCGCGCAACGGCGCTGGTCACCGGCGAAAGCCTGGGTCAAGTCGCCTCGCAGACCTTGGATAATATGGCGATTATCGGCGAGGCGGCGCCGATTCCCGTGCTGCGGCCGCTGGTCGGCATGGATAAGAACGAAATCGTCCAGCAGGCCCGCGAACTGGGAACCTTTGAGATCTCAATCCTCCCCGACCAGGACTGTTGCACGCTTTTTGTGCCGCGAAATCCCGAAACTCACGCGCGTCCATCCCAAGTCGACGCCGCCGAGAGCAGGCTTGACCTAGCGCGGATGGTCGAAGAGGCGTGTACGCGCGCCGAGCGGGTTGATTTCACCTTTCCGGCACCCTTGATCCGGAGTCCTGGCTAAGGCGAAGATCGCTGCCGAGGCCCGGACGAGCAGCCGGGCCGGCAATGGAGCGAGGTTTAAAAATGAAAGCACCTTTGCGCGTCGTGGAGCTCGATCACGTGGTATTGCGCTGCCGCGCTATTGACCGCACACTTGAATTTTACTGCTCTGTGCTGGGGCTGACGGAAGAACGCCGCCTTGAGAGCATCGGCCTTATTCAGTTGCGCGCGGGCCGCAGCATGGTCGATTTGATCCCGGTCGAGAGCGCAGGCACCGGCGCAGCAGGCAACGTCGATCATTTTTGCTTGGGCGTCGAGACCAAAGAGGTCAACGCGTTGGCGCAGCGATTGCGCGAACTGGGCGTCGAGGTTATCGGCGAACCGCAGGAGCGCTACGGCGCCCGCGGCATGGGCTGGTCGGTCTACATCCGCGATCCCGAGGGCAACACGGTGGAGCTCAAGCAGATCGGGCCGGCCTGAAGCAATCGGGACGTGTTCGCAGCGCAAGCGTGGGGCTGCCGACCGGGCATCGGGACGCGGCCTGGGGCTCTCGGCGAACCCCCGGCGAGAGCCCCAGCCGGCGCGCGCTAAGCCCAAGCAGAGAGCGTGGCTCAAGTGTTCGGCGGGCGCAAAAGACGGGGCCGCGGATGCCCCCTGCTGCTCCTGATGCTCGCGGCGCTGCTGTGTGCGTGCGGCCAAAGCCCCAGCGAGGTCGCGCGCAAGTATCTTGCCGACTTGAAGCTCGGCCGCTATCAGGAGTGCTACCAGATGCTGTCGCGGCGCGATCAGCTTGCGCAAACGCCGGAGCAGTTCGCGGCCGATATGCCGCTTGCGCCGGACGTGGACCGCGCATGGTTTGAAGCGGCCGAGGCCAAGACGCAATACGCTCTTAACAAGGAAGCCCGCGTTCACGGTCTTAAGGCGGTTGTTCCGGTCACGGTCACGACGATCGATCTGCCACTATGGGAGCGCGCGATCGAGAGCGCTCACGGGCCGGTCGCGGCCGCGCGCGCCGCGCGAGATTCGCTTAGCCGGGACAACTATCCGCGGCTGAGCTACGATGACGAGCTGGTGATAGTGAAGGAGTCTCATCGCTGGAGGCTCTTTGCCGACCTCGCCTCCCGCGAGCGCGTCGCCCGCTTGCACCGCGACGCTTTGCGCCTGTATCACCAGCACCGCCTCGACGAGGCGGCGAGGACCTACGGCAAGTTGCTCGCGGCGTTGGGGAATCCCCCTGCAAGCGGCGCTAAGGGCGCTGCCTTTCGCTACGCGCGCGAGCTAGAGCTGGTGGCGGCAGCCAGAGCGCGCGCGCCCGAGGCCCGGTTTTACCGGGTCAAGCTTAAGCTAGCGAAGGTCAGGCGGGAAATGACTAGCGCCGGCGAAGCTGGAATGTTCGGTCAGATTACCAACGCGGGAGATAAGCCCGTCGACGAGGTGCGCGTGATGCTGTCTTATTATTTCGAACAAGGCAGCAGGCGCTCGCCGGTGTTTGCCGCGAGCTACCCCGCCATATCCAATCCGCTCGAATTCACCGGATTTCTCGCTCCGCCGGCCCCGCTCATGCCTGGGGAGACGCGCAGCTTTGGCCTGCGGGTCAACGCACCGATCCCGATTCAGGAGGAGGCGACGCCGCGGCTTGGCGTCGCGAGCCTGATTTTTCCGCCCTGGTCAGCGCAAACGCTGAGCGAAGCGCTTTCGGGCGCTACTACGCGGCGCGCGACGTACGACAATGACCGACGTCCGCGCTCGGCGTCAAGCCGGGCGTTGAGGTAGGGGCTCGGTGGCGTCGGCGAATACTTTGCACCCTCGCGCGCGAACGAGAGCGGCGCTCAGGGTCGTATAGCGGCCAACGGCTGCGCGCAAGGCCTTAGCGCCCGGGCGCGCTAGTCGATGGCGAGTCGATCTTTTGTCCCCTCGTTAAGAGTTAGGGCTAAGAGCGTTAGCTTTAGGGCGCAGACGTTCCCCTCTTGCGTTGGGACGTGTAGCATTGGAGATAGCGGCTGGCAGCGGCGGAGTTTCGCGGCCGGGCAATAGGAGGCCGCCGCGCGACGATGACAGGCTAAGCCGGGCCGGCCGGCGTGGAGTTGCAGCCATGAACAATGGTGCGAAGGCGAACCTTCCCAATAAAAACGAAGCGGCGCTGCTGGGTGATGCGGCGTTGCTGACACGGTTGGACAAGGCCGTAGCTTGGGCGCGCAAATTTTCGATTTTTCCTTACCCCTTCGCCACCGCGTGCTGCGCGATGGAGTACATGTCGCTGTCGATGACGCCGTATGACATCGATCGTTTCGGAGCCCTGTTGCCTCGCTTCACCCCGCGCCAGGCGGACCTCCTGATGGTGATCGGAACGGTCACGGTGCGCCAAGCGCCGATACTCAAGCGCGTGTATGACCAGATGGCCGAGCCGAAATGGGTGATGGCATTCGGAGCTTGCGCCTCGACCGGCGGCTTTTACGACAATTACTCGACCCTGCCGGGTATCGACCGGGTAGTGCCGGTGGACGTCTACGTTCCCGGATGCCCGCCGCGTCCGGAGGCGGTGCTGGACGCGCTGATGGCCCTGCAGCGCAAGATTCAAGGCGAAAAGCAGAAATTGTTCGGGCGGCGCAGCGCTGTAGCCGCCGATGGTTCCGCGACCGCCTAGCTGGTGCCGACCATGGAGCGCATCCTTTCGCGCTGGGTAGATATTCCTGACCTGCGCCGGATCGAGGTCTACGAGGCGCACGGCGGCTATCAGGCGTGGCGCAAGGTGCTGACCGAGATGACGCCCGCCGCGCTTATCGACGAGGTCAAGGCCGCCAACCTGCGCGGGCGCGGCGGCGCAGCTTTCCCTACCGGCACGAAATGGGGCTTTATTCCGCGCGACTCGCAAAAGCCCGTATATGTGTGCTGCAACGCGGATGAGAGCGAGCCGGGAACGTTTGGCAACCGCTACCAGCTGGAGAACGATCCGCACGGGGTAATCGAAGGGCTGCTTATCTGCTGCCGCGCGGTGAACGCGCACGTCGGCTACATTTATCTGCGCGGGGAGTTTGCGCTGCAAAAGCGGCGCGTCGACGAGGCCCTGGCGCAGGCGCGCGCGCGAGGATACGTCGGGCGCAACGTCTTGGGCGCGAACTTCGACGTGGAGATTTACACCCATCGCGGCGCCGGCGCTTACATCTGCGGCGAGGAGACGGCGCTGCTCGAGTCGCTGGAGGGCAAACGCGGATATCCGCGCAACCGGCCGCCCTTTCCGGCGATACACGGCGCCTTCGGCTGCCCCACGGTCGTCAACAACGTGGAGACGCTGTCGAACCTGCCGCATATCATCGCGCGCGGCGCGCAATGGTATCGCGGCATCGGTCCGGCGGCCAGCCCGGGTCCGAAGCTGTTTTGCCTGTCCGGCCATCTCAATCGCCCCGGGCTGTACGAGTTGCCGATGGGCTTCCCGCTCAAGAACATGATCTATGACGAACATCTGGGCGGCGGAATCCTCAATGGTAAGAAGCTCAAGGCGGTGATCCCGGGCGGCAGTTCGTTTCCCGTTTTTACCGCCGACGAGGCGCTCAAGGTCAACATGGACTTCGACTCGGTCCGCGCCGCGGGATCGTTGATGGGCACCGGCGGCGTGATCGTGATGCACGAGGACACGTGCATGGTCGATGCGCTGAGAACGATCGCCAACTTTTACCATCACGAATCCTGCGGTCAGTGCACGCCGTGCCGGGAAGGGTGCGGATGGATCGAAAAGCTGCTGATTGACCTCGAAGCCGGGCGCGGCGAGGCCGCGGACCTCGATAAGCTCATCGACATCGCGGACAACATGGAGGGTAATACTATCTGCGTGCTCGCGGACAGCCTCGCCATGCCGGTGAGAAGCTTTGTGCGCAAGTTCAAAGAAGAGTTCGTTGAGCACGTGCGCCGGCGCCGATGCCCGTATCGCTTCGAGCGCGGGTACGCCGGCGCCGCGCCGCGGGACGCGCCGCCTTTTCCGCCTACCGAGGCGGGCGCCGCTTCCTGAGGCGGCAAAGCGGCCGCCCGGATGCGGAGGCGGAATGCGCGGGAACTGCCGGCAAAGCTATGCCGAAAAGCTTGCTTCCGGCAAGAGCACAAGACTTCGGGCGGAATCCGGTGCGCCACCGCCCGTCGGCATGCGCCAGGGTAATCGCCCGGGTAGTCGTTGGAAGCCGTCTTGTGAATGCGCGGCGAGCACCCGCCGGCATCGCGCCTTGCGCGGGAGCGCCGGAGCCCGGGCGTATTTGCGCTGCGGGACCGGTCCGCCGGCCTTCGCAGGGGAGGCTCTAATCAGAACCTGTCGGCGCTGGTTCGCGGGCGCTTCAGGAGCTTGATTCCACGGCCCGCTGAGGCCGCATATCGCAAAGATGCCCAAGCTTACAATCAACGGGCGAGAGCTCGACGCTCCGCAAGGGGTTAATCTCATCCAGGCGGCGGAAATGCTGGGGATCGAGATTCCCCACTACTGCTACCATCCCGGCCTCAGCGTGGTGGGCAATTGCCGCATGTGCCTGGTCGAAGTCGAACGAGCGCCGAAGCTGCAAATCGCCTGCAACACCAAGGTTGCCGAGGGGATGGTGGTTCGCACCGAAAGCCCGCGCGTGAAGACCGCGCAAGCCGCGGTGCTGGAGTTCCTCCTAATCAATCATCCGATCGATTGTCCCGTCTGCGACCAAGCCGGCGAGTGCAAGCTCCAAGACTACTACATGGATTATGACCGCAAGCCCTCGCGCTTCCCGCTCGGCAAAAAGAACAAGAAGGGCAAGGCGCTCGACATCGGCTCGGACATCATGTTGGACCAGGAGCGGTGTATCCTGTGCGCCCGCTGCACGCGTTTCTTCGACGAGGTCACCCATACCAGCGAGCTGGCCATCTTCGAGCGCGGGGACCATTGCGTGGTGGACACGTACCCGGGCCGCAGAGTGGACAACCGCTATGCGTGCAACGTGGTGGATATTTGCCCGGTCGGCGCGCTCACCGAGAAGGATTTTCGCTTCCGCATGAGGGTCTGGTACCTGCATCGCGCGCCGTCGGTTTGCAGCGCTTGCGCGCGCGGCTGCGCGATTGACATCGACCATCATCGCGGGCGCATCTATCGCTACAAGCCGCGCTACAATCCCAACGTGAATCGGTGGTGGATTTGCGATGAAGGCCGCCATTCGTTTACCGCCGTGCAGCGCGAGCATCGGCTGACACAGCCGCTGGTCCAGGCCGCGGACCGGTTCGCGGCCGAGAGCTGGGAGGCGGCGCTTGCGCGCGCGGCGGAGAAAATTCGCCGATGCTCCCAAGACTACGGCCCTAATGCCGTGGGCGCGCTGGTCGGTGCCCAGGCGACCAACGAAGAAATCTTTGCGCTCAAGCGTTTTTTGAGCCGCACGATAGGCTCAACGAGCGTCGGCGGAGTCAGCTTTTCGTCCGCTGACGCCAGACCCGGGGACACCTTCTT
Source organism: Deltaproteobacteria bacterium (assembly GCA_021831785.1). Taxonomy (GTDB): domain Bacteria; phylum Desulfobacterota; class Binatia; order Binatales; family Binataceae; genus JAJYYI01. The sequence goes on from JAKBMB010000011.1 coordinate 20,524, forward strand.
AATTCGCGCCGACAAAAATCCGAACACCCGCGGGCTCAGCGCGCTCGGCCTTGCGCTTGACGGACTTGCGAGCCTGGCTTTTGCGGCCGGCCAGGGCGAGCTCAAGGTGCTCATTGTTCTGCGCGCCGACCCGGCGCGCGCTCTCGGGCGGGCGGGGTTCATGCGCGCGCTGGGTGCTTTGGAACATCTGATTTTGCTCGACGTCAGCGCCAGCCAGACGGCCTCCTTTGCCGGCCAGGTGTTGCCCATCGCGGCGCATCCGGAGCTGGACGGCAGCTTTACCAATTTCGAGGGTTGGGTCCAGCGGCTGCATCGGGCGTTTGACCCGCCGAAACAGGCGCGCGGAGCGCTTGAGCTGATCGGCGCTCTGGAAAAAACGCTAGACGGGATCGAAAGCGACTATTCGGCGCCGGCGGTTTTCGCGGACATGGCACGGGCCGAGGCTGCTTTTCACGGCCTGTCGCTGGAGGGACTGGCGCACCATGGCGCGCGGCTTAACGGAGTGGCGGTCTGAGCGCAAGCAAATCCCTTGGGTTTCGGGCAACTCCTTCAAGCGTGATCCGCTTTTGACTCTGATGGGCTGCGTGGGCGGCCGAGGCCGCGGACCGTCGAGCAGGCAGTCTCAAGGTTTCCGGCAGATTTTCGACAGCCGGTCGTCCTGAGGGGTATAATTCCGGGCAACGCCGGCGGCGTGGTGGCCGGGTGCGGCAAGCAGCGGTCCAGACGCCAGGTCAGTTGGGAATTGAGCTTAAGGCGAGTAACTGCAAAAGGGCGGAGGTAAAATGCGCGCTCTGGTGATTGGCGGCGGCGTAATCGGCAGCGCGATCGCGTGGCGGCTGGCCGGGGCGGGCGTCAAGACGCGCGTTTACGACCGCGGCCAACTAGGCGAGGAGTCCTCCTGGGCGGCCGCCGGGATGCTCGGCCCGCAGGCAGAGGCTGAGGGCCCAGGCGCGTTGGTGAATTTGTGCCTTGCAGGGCTCGATGCCTTGAACGGGGTTTACCGCCGGCTGCTTGACGAAAGCGGAGTCAATCCCGAATACGACCGTGCCGGTCTTCTGTGGGTTGCTCTGGACAACGCGGAACGCGCGGAGTTGGAAGCGCGGCTAAGATGGCAGCGCGACGCCGGATTCAAGCTTGAGGAACTGACTGGAGCGCAAGCTAGAGAGCTGGTGCCGGCGCTCTCGGCCGAGGTCACCTACGCGCTGCGCTTCGCCGGCGAAGGCGTGGTCGATAACCGCAAGCTCACCGAGGCCTATATTCAGGCGGCCATCAGGGCCGGGGCCGAGTTTTGCGCCTGCTCGGCGGTCGAGGGGATCGTCGCGCGCGCCGGCCGGGTTGCGGGCGTGCGTCTGAGCGACGGCACGCTCCAAGAGGCGGACGTCGTGGTGAATAGTGCCGGATGCTGGGCGAGCGGGATCAAGGGATGCGCCGCCGACGGAGTTTCGATTCGCCCGGTGCGCGGACAGATATTGTGCTTCGATGCTCCGGCGGACGCGCTCAAACATGCGATCCTGTCCCCGCGCGGCTATATCGTGCCGCGCCGCAGCGGACGTCTGCTCGCCGGCACTACCAGCGAGGAAGCCGGCTACGACAAGAGCGTCACGCTTGACGGCGTCGCGCGTATTGCGTCCGGCGCGCGCTCGCTGGTGCCGGCGCTAGGTGCGCTCCCCCTGCGCCAGGCGTGGGCGGGTCTGCGGCCTGCGGCGCCGGACTACATGCCGGTTATCGGCCCGTCGCCGACGCTGGCGGGACTGTACTATGCGACCGGGCACTACCGTAACGGTATTCTGCTCTCGGCGCTTACCGCCGAGGTGATCGCCGGCCTTATTGCCGGCAGGACACCGTCGCTCGACTTGTCCTCGGTCTCGCCGGCCAGGTTTAGCGCCGACGGCGCGAAGCGGTGAGTCGCCGCCGGCGTGCACAGGTTTGGTGCGCGCCGGCTCAAATTTGCGCGCGTATGCCGTTGGGCGGAATGCCTGGCGATGGTTCGCTCGGCCGCGGCATTCCTCCACGCGGGCGATTAAGCCGGCGAATATCGGATGCGTAGCCCCAACGAGGGGTCTTGCGTGAAAAAAGGCGGTGCGGGGCGATGAACCGGCAAAATGTGCTGATACTGGTTCGCGACCTGATGTTCAGGTCCAAGATTGACGCCGCTGCCGAAAATATCGGCGTCGATGCTTTCTACGGCTCGGACCTCGGGAAGGCGCGCGAGCTTTGCGAAACGCTCAAGCCCGGGGTGATCATCGTCGATTTATCGGACGCTAACTTTCCCTCGCTCGAAGTGGCGCAAACCGCACGCGAGGCGGCGCCTGCAGCGATCCTGACCGGATTCGCCTCCCACGTCGAGCTAAAAATGCTCGCCGCGGCGCGCGACGCGGGTTTTAGCAAGGTGCTTTCGCGAAGCGAATTCACCGCGCAACTGCCTGCGCTGCTCGCCGCCGCTCGCCGCTGAGCCGGCTTTTGTCCTCACACCTGGGTTAAGCTGGTAACGGCGGGTCTGCGCCGCGCCTCGGGACAGGATTGGCTCTCGGCGCCGCGTGCGCCGGCCGGCGCGCGATGATATAAGCTTCAAAGGTAAAGTGAACGGAGCACTCAAGGGTTTTCATTATGCGGTGCGCGAATGGTTCGAGCATCGCTTCGGCGCTCCGTCGCCGATCCAAACCTTAGGGTGGCCTGCGATCGAGGCCGGCCACGACGTGCTGTTGTGCGCCGCCACCGGCAGCGGCAAGACGCTGGCCGCGTTTTTGTGGGCGCTTGACCACCTGGTGCGGGAGGCCGAGCGCGGGGCGCTGCGCGACGAGGTGGCGGTCGTCTACGTTTCACCCTTAAAGGCGCTGGCCAATGACATCCGCGCCAATCTTGAGGAACCCCTCGCCGGTATCAGCCGGACCGCGGCGCAGCGCGGCATCAAGCTGCCCGAGGTGCGCGCCGCGGTGCGCACGGGCGACACGCTGGCGGCCGAGCGCGGCGCGATGCTGCGCCGTCCACCCCATATTCTGGTCACGACGCCCGAGTCCCTGTTCATTTTGCTCACCTCGCGGCGCTTTCGCGCAAAGCTCTCGCGCGTGCGCTTCGTGATCGTTGACGAGCTGCACGCGCTGGCCGGCAATAAGCGCGGCGCTCATCTGGCGATCACCCTGGAGCGCTTGGAGAAGCTCGTGTGCGACACGGCCGGAGCGCGTCCGACAAGAATCGGGCTATCGGCGACGCTCAATCCGATCGAGCGTCTGGGCGAGTTCTTGTGCGGCGCGCAAGCCGACGAGGACGGACCGCCGCCGCGCCGACGGCCTTTTCGCTGCGTGCGCGCCGACGCGGGTCCTCGCGCCGCGGATCTCAAGGTGATCGCGCCGGGGCCCGAGCTGGGACCGCTTGCCACCCATCAGCATTGGGAGGCGATGTACGATGAGGTCGCCAAGCTCGTGCGCGCCCATCGCACCACCCTGGTCTTTACCCTGAGCCGGCGCTGGGCCGAGCGGATCGCGCTCAACCTGCAGAAGCGGCTGGGCGCGGATGCCGTAAGGGCGCATCACGGCAGTCTCGCGCGCGCCGAGCGGCTTCAGGCGGAACAGCGGCTCAAGCGCGGCGAGCTCAAGGCGATCGTTGCCACCTCGTCGCTGGAGTTGGGGATCGACGTCGGCGCGGTCGAGCTGGTCTGTCAGGTGGATTCGCCCAAGTCGGTCTCCGCGGCCGTGCAGCGCATCGGCCGCTCGGGCCATATGCTGGGCGCGAAGGCCAAGGCGCGGTTTTTCGCGCTCACGATCGACGACCTGCTGGAATGCGCCGCCGCGGTCCGCGCGATGGAGCGCGGGCGGTTGGACGAAGTCGAGATTCCGCGCGGATGCTTGGATGTCGCGGCGCAGCAAGTCGTCGCTATCGCGGCCGAGCAGGGTGAAGTCACGGAGACGGAGCTGCTGCGGCTCTTGCGCGGGGCGTATAACTTCACCGGGCTCGGCCGCGCCGCGCTCCGGTGCTTGCTCGAAGGGATGGCGCGGGAGCTGCCGGAGCGAATCCGCGGCGCCCAGCCGAAAATCTTCTATGACCCCGATGCCGGCGCCGTAAGGCCGCGGCGCGGCGCGCGCCTGACCGCGCTCACCTGCGCCGGTACGATCCCGGACAGCGGCAACTACGACGTCGTGATTGAGTCCGAAGGGCGCAAGATCGGCGAGGTCGAGGAAGATTTCGCCCAGGAATCGTCGCGTGGCGACGTGTTCGCGTTGGGTTCGATGCCGTGGCGGATACGGCGTCTTTCCCGCGGTCGCCTGATGGTCGAGCCGGCTGTGGGGATGGCGCCGACGCTTCCGTTCTGGGAGGCCGAGGCCGGCGGGCGAAGCCCGGCGTTGTCGGCCGAGCTCTGCGAGCTGCGCGCCGAGCTGGTGGCGCGGCTGGCCGACGGCGGCGAGGACGCGGCCGCGCAGTGGTTGTGCCGCGAGTGCGCGCTCGAGCACGGCGCCGCAGCGCAGGCGGTGCGGCACGTGCGCGCCGGCCTTGTCGCGCTCGGCGCGCTGCCCGATTTTCGCACGCTCGTCGTCGAGCGCTTCTTCGACGGCCTCGGCTCGACCCAGGTCGTGGCGCACTCGCCGTTCGGAATGCGCTTTAATCGCGGACTTGGGCTCGCGGTGCGAAAGCGCCTGTGCCGCAGCTTCAACTTCGAGATTCAAGCCTCGGCCACCGATGACGGCGTGCTCTTCTCGCTCAATTCGCGCCACAGCTTTGCGCCCGAGGAGCTGCTCGCGATGGTAAGCTCGCGCGACGTGCGCGAAGCGCTGTCGCAGGCGGTGCTCGACGCGCCGATGTTCGAGACGCGGTTCCGCCATGTCGGCGGGCGCGCGCTGAGCTTGACGCGGCGCATGGGCGGGCGCGCCACGCCGGCCTGGATTCAGCGGCTGCGCGCGCAGGATTTGCTCGTGGCGTTGTTTCCTACCCAGCAGGCCTGCTTCGAGAACCGGCCTCGCGAGGTCGAGATACCTGAGCACTTCGTGGTCGCCGAGACGATGCGCGAGTGCCTGGAAGAAAGCGCCGACCTGCCGCGCCTGGAAGCCTTTCTCGCAGCGCTCGAAGCGGGCGAGGCGCGGGTTCACGTGGTCGATTCGGTTTCTCCGTCGGTGATGGCGCAGCGCCTGCTGCTGGCCTGGGACTATGCGTTTCTCGACGGCGGGGAGCGGGCCAACCGCCGCTCGCGCAGCGTCTCGATGGGTCGCGGGCTGATCGAGCAAGTGCTCGATCAGGGCAAGCTTGCTCATTTGCTGGACCGCGCGGCCGCGCAGCGCGTGGCCGCCGAAGCGGACGCAGTCGATCCGCGCCGGCAGGCACGCGACGGGGATGAGCTTTACGAGATGCTGCGCGCCCATGGGGCGCTGACACCGGCGGCGCTGGCGCAGCGCGCCGTACCGGCGGCGCTGGCGGCGCTTGAGCAACTGGAGCGGCGCGGCCGGCTGGCGCGGATTGAAGGCGGCCTCCCGTGCGGGGAATTGATCGTGGCACGCGCCGACCTACCGCTGTTTCGCGCGGTATATCCGGAGGTCCGAATCGTGAGCGCTGGCGAATGCGAGAGCCTTGATGAACCTCTCGCCGGCGAAGCGGCGCTGATGCTCGACGGATGCCCAACGCCCACTGAAAACGGAAGCTCGGCTGAAAACGGAAGGCCGGCCGCCGAGGCGGGGCCGGCGCAAAGCGTGCTCGCGGCCGCCGAAGCGGCGGTCAACGGAACTGTGGCGCGACCGGCGGCGGCGCAAGAGGTGCCGGACGGATCCGCGGGCGAGGGCCAGGTCGCAGCGGCACGCGCGGCTCGACCGGAAAGCGTGGCGCCGACGCGCGAGGAGGCGGTAGAAGAGTTGGCGCGACGCGCGCTTAGAACCTCGGGACCGGTGAGCGTAGACGAACTGGTGCTGCGCCTGGGTTCGAGCTTGCCGGAGGTGACTCGGGCGCTGGTATCGCTGGAAGCCCGGGGCGTTGTCTTTCGCGGCCATTACACCGACTCGAGCGCCGAGCAATGGTGCGAGCGCTACAACCTCGAGCGGATTCATCGCCTGACCCTCGAACGGCTGCGCGGCGCGGTCGAACCCTGCGAAGAGGCCGAATTTGTCGATTTTCTCTTACGATGGCATCGTATCGGCGGGCGCAATCTTGAGCCAGGGCTGGAGGGCGTGGCGTTCCTGCTCGAACGGCTGCAAGGGCTGGCGTACGCGCCGGAATTCTGGGAGGAAACGATTCTGCGCGCGCGCGCGCCCGACTACCGCGCGGAATATCTGGACCTCTTGTGCGCGAGCGGACGTTTCACCTGGATTGGCGTTCCCGGCGACGGCGCGGCGGGCGAGCGTCCGGCGCGGGTGGCGCTGCTTGCGCGCGCGGGCAAAGTCGCCTGGCTGCCCGCGGCCCAGCCCAGCGGGCAGCTCGATGACACGCCGGTCTATCGGGCGCTGAGCGCCGGCGGGGCGCAGTTTCTCGACCAGCTATGCGCCCGCACGGGCCTTGCCGAGCTTGAGGTGTTGAGTTCGCTTTGGCGCCTAGCGTACGCCGGGCTGGTTACCAACGATAGCTTCGCGCCGCTGCGCGCGCCGGCGATGTCGAAAAGCCACGGGCGGCGGGCCGCGCGGCGCCGGCGCTGGTCCGCGATGCAGGTCCGGCTGCGCTCCGGCATGGCGGGACGCTGGAGCGTGGTCAGCAGGCCCGCCGCGAGCCCGGAATCGGTCGCGGAAAACGACCGCGAACTGGCGTTCAAGCTGCTCGAGCGCCATGGCGTGCTGGCGCGCGAAAGCCTGGAGGTCGAAAGCTCGGGCCCTAAATGGCCGCGCCTGCTTTTTGCCCTGCGCCGGTTGGAGTACGCGGGGCTGATTCGGCGCGGCTACTTCGTGCGCGCTCTTTCCGGCGAACAGTACGCGCTGCCCGAGGCGCTCGAGCTCCTGCGCCTGGGGCGCCGGATGCGCGAGCCGCGGCCCTTGGCGCTCAGTGCCGCCGACCCGGCTAATCCCTACGGAGCGATGCTGGCGGGAATGGGCGTGACGCGAGAGCCGGCCAACATTATCGTGTTCGATCGCGGCCGGCCGATCCTGGCGTTCGCCGGCGGCGAGCTGAAGACGATCGCGGCGTTGGAGGACAGCGAGCTGGTCGGCGCGGTCGGCGCTTTGTTGGCCTTTCGGCGCAAGGTCAGGGTTAGTACCATAGACGGCGAGCCGGCGCTCGGCTCGGCGCGCGCCGCGGCTCTGGCCTCGATGAAGTTCCATTCCGATGGCGCGATGTTGGCCTACGACGGGTTGCCGGGGCCGCCGCCGCGCCGACTGCCGGCGGGCTAAGCGCCGCGGGCCGCGCGATTGCAGCAGCGAAGGGCGCCGCTGATGCGCATGGCCGCCCGCATCCGCTCCGCCCGTGGCGGCGGTTCAGCGGATGGGGCCGGCGCGTAAGTTTTATCGCAAGGGCGAAATTCGCGCCGCCTCGGCGTAAAATTATTCAGAGAGAGAGACCTATGGCCAAGGATAGCTTCGGCACCCAGGGAACGCTCAGCGTCGGCGGGCGTGAGTACGCCGTGCGCCGGCTTAACGCGCTTGAGCAGCGCGGATTTTCGCTCGCGGGATTGCCGTATTCGATCAAGGTGATGCTCGAGAACGCTTTGCGCCGCGAGGACGGACGCGCGGTCACGGCCGAGATGGCCGAGGCGCTGGCGCGTTGGCCCGCGGGTGCCGGACAGAGCGAAATGTCCTTCATGCCTGCCCGCGTGATCTTGCAGGACTTCACCGGTGTGCCGGTGGTCGCCGACCTGGCTGCGATGCGCGACGCGGTCCGGGACCTGGGCGGCGAGCCGGAGCGGGTCAACCCGCTTAAGCCGGTGGATTTGGTAATCGATCACTCGGTCCAAGTGGATGTCTTCGGCACGCCCCAGGCGCTTGAGCGCAACGTTGAGTTCGAATTCGAGCGCAATCGCGAGCGCTACTTGTTTTTGCGCTGGGGCCAGCAGGCGCTGCGCAACTTCAAGGTAGTGCCGCCCGACACCGGAATTGTGCATCAGGTGAACCTTGAGTACCTGGCGTCGGTGGTCTTCGTTTCGGCGCAGGGCGAGGCGTATCCCGACACGGTGCTGGGCACCGACTCTCACACCACGATGATCAACGGCCTGGGCGTGGTTGGGTGGGGCGTGGGCGGAATCGAGGCCGAAGCGGCGATGCTCGGACAGTCGCTGCCGATGCTTATTCCGGAGGTAATCGGCGTGCGCGTGCGGGGGCGAATGCGCCCCGGCACGCTGGCCACCGACGTGGTGCTGACGGTCACCCAGATGCTGCGGGCCAAGGGCGTGGTCGGTAAGTTCGTCGAGTACTTCGGCCCGGGTATAGCCTCGCTGAGCGTCGCCGATCGCGCCACGCTGGCCAACATGGCGCCCGAGTACGGTGCTACGGTGGGGTTTTTCCCGATCGACGCCCTGACGCTTGAGTATCTACGGCTGACCGGACGCGCTGCCGAGCAGATCGCGCTGGTCGAAGCGTACGCAAAGGAGCAGGGCCTGTTTTGGACATCCGAGACGCCGGCGCCGGAGTTCAGCGACGTTGTAGAGCTTGACCTTGAAGCTGTCGAGCCGTCCCTGGCCGGACCGCGCCGCCCGCAGGACCGGGTAAGGCTCGCCGCGGCCAAGCGCGAGTTCAGGCGCGAATTGGCGGGCGAAATAAAGGCACGGGGGGTTGCGCTCGACGCCGGAGCGGTTGAACGCTGGATCGAGTCCGCCGCGCGCAACGGCCGCGCCGGCGACCCGGCGCCCGGCGAGCTGGGGCGCAATGTCAGCGTGTCCGCCGAGGCCGGGCGGGCAGAGATCGGACACGGAAGCGTGTTGATCGCGGCGATCACGAGTTGCACCAACACCTCCAATCCGGCGGCGATGCTGGCGGCGGGGCTGCTCGCCAAAAACGCGGTCGAGCGGGGTCTGGCGTCCAAGCCCTGGGTCAAGACCAGCCTTGCGCCAGGCTCGAAAGTCGTGAGCCGATACTTACAGAAAGCCGGTCTGATGGCGTATCTGGAACGTTTGCGCTTTAACCTGGTGGGCTACGGATGCACCACCTGTATCGGCAACAGCGGACCGCTCAGCGAGGCGATCGCAAGCGCGGTTAAACAGGGCGATCTCGTCGCCTGCGCCGTGCTCAGTGGCAATCGCAACTTCGAGGGCCGGATAAACCCGCTGACGCGCTTCAGCTATCTGGCTTCGCCGGCGCTGGTAGTGGCCTACGCCCTGGTGGGCTCGATGGATATCGACCTGGACGCGCAGCCCCTGGGAACCGGACGCGACGGCAAGCCGGTCTGGCTTAAGGATATTTGGCCCGACGCCGAGCAGCTCAGCGCCACGGTCGCGCGCGCGGTGCAAGCCGCCATGTTCCGCGACGAGTATGGCCGGGTCTTCGAGGGTGACGAACGATGGCGCGGCTTGAAGACCGTGGCGAGCGAGCTTTATCCGTGGGAGGAGGGCTCGACCTACGTCAGACGGCCGCCCTTTTTTGACGACCTTCCGTTGACGCCGCCCGCGCTGACCGATATTCGGGGCGCGCGCGTGCTGGCGATGCTCGGTGACAGTGTCACGACCGACCATATTTCGCCGGCGGGCTCGATTCCGCCCGAGAGTCCGGCGGGCAAATATCTCATCGAGCACGGCGTCAAGCCGCGCGACTTCAACTCATACGGCGCGCGCCGCGGCAATCATGAAGTGATGGTGCGTGGAACGTTCGCCAATATCAGGCTGCGCAATTTGCTCCTGGACGGGGTGGAGGGAGGTTTCACGCTTCATCTGCCGGACGGAGAGAAGACGACTATCTTCGAGGCCGCCGAGCGCTACCGCGCCGAAGGCGTGCCGCTGCTAGTCATCGGGGGCAAGGAATACGGTTCCGGTTCCTCGCGCGACTGGGCGGCCAAGGGCACCCAGCTTCTGGGCGTCAGGGCCGTTCTCGCGGAAAGCTTCGAGCGCATCCATCGCAGCAACCTGGTCGGCATGGGCGTGCTGCCGCTGGAGTTCATGCCCGGCGAAAACGCGCGGGTGCTGGGTCTTACCGGACGCGAGGTCTACACAATCGAGGGCTTGTCCGCGGGCGCTAAGCGCGGTCAGCAGCTAAAGGTCCGCGTCCGGAACAACGGGAGCGAGCGCGAGTTCATGGCGCGCTCTCGCGTCGATACGCCCGAGGAGCAGGAATACCTGCGCCATGGGGGTATTCTGCCGTACGTGCTGCGCCAGTCCCTTCGCGCCAAGGCTGAAGGATAGGGTGTGCGAGCCGTCCGCGAGCCGGCGTCAGGCGGCAGAGAGACTCGGCTGGTCAAGCGCGATTGCGGTCCCGGTCTTGCGCGCGGCGTAGCGGGACAACAGCCGCAGCACCGCGGGCGTCACGTCGGCCGCGGCCTCGGGTCGAAAGCCCTCCAGTTCGGCGCCGCGCCGGCGCATGATGCCGAACATCGAAAGACGATGCAGCGCGGCCACCGCCTGGAAGTAGCGGAAGCGCTCGAAGTCCAGCGGCGCCATCGAATGATACAGCGCGACGTAGAGCGTGCTGAAGATTTTTCTCAGCGTATTGCCGGAGACGTTCGCGCTCAGCCATCGCGGGCGCTCGAAGGCGTATGACGAGATGATCATCGCCGTCATCGCGGCGTCCAGATTGCGGTCGCCGATGTCGGCGAACACCCAGTCAATCACTCCGGTCAGGTGGACTCCCTTAACGATCGCGTTGAGCGGATGGTAGTCGAGGTGGAGAAACGAGGCGCTGCCCGCAGCGAAGCCGGGCGCGCGTGCGGCCGCCCAGTCCAGCGCCGGTTTGAGCTGGGGCAGCGGCCCCGATTCGACGCGGGCGGCAATCGTGCCCAACATCCGATTCAGCAGCGGAGCGTCGGCTGGTTGGCCCTCGGGCGCGAAGGCGGGCGCGATGCGATCCAGGCCGAGGCTTTTCGCGTCTAGACGATGCAGCTCTATCTGCGCGCGTACAAAGGCGAAGAAGGCGAGCGAGAAGGTCCTGAAAGCGCAAAAGAAACTGTGCGTGCGCAGTAGCGGCCCGCCTGCCACGCGGTCCATGACCAGGAACGGAGCGCCCAACGGGTCGGCGTCGGGTTCGAAGCAGTAAGGTCGCGGCACCACGCATCGCGTGCCGGTTAGAGCGGCCAGGATGTCGAACTCGCGGGCGCCTTTGCTCGCCCCGTCTTTGGCCTGATAAAAGCGCAGAACCAGGGGCCGGTTGACAGGCAGCTTGGTTTTCGCGGCGCGACCGTCGACGCTAAACTCGAACACCGTGGTTTCCCAGCCGCTCGCCAGCACTTTACAGCTTGCGACCGGCGCACCAAGATATCTGGCCAGCCGATCCGCGATTCGCGCTGCTGCGTCATTCATCGTGTTTCCCCCTGGCAGTCCTGAACTGGAGCGCGGCGTCCGTACCGCTTGCCGCTCTGACTTCACCGGCGAACCTCGCCGCAACGGCGTCGGCGACGATTTTCGCTGCGACGGCGTGGCCGGCCATGCTTGGCGCGCTCACCGGACCGGCCACGCCGAATCCAACGACAATTTTATATATGACACTGGCGTCAGTGTCATCACCACCCGACGCACGAGCGCCGGCGCGCCGAAATCGCGGCGAAGCCGGCTTGAGTGGCGGCACGTGGACCGCGTCTCTCGCCGCTATTACCGCAAGACGCGCGGAATTTATCGGCTGCTTAACCTTGGCAGACATTCACGCCTGCTAGCGCGCATCGGCCCGCGCCACCTCGTGCTGTGGTCCTTCCTCATGGTGACGAACCAGGGTGCGGGATTGATGCTGGCCCCGGTGGTGGTGTGAGGTCTGGGTCAGATCGGCGCAGGCCACGGGCACATGTTCCACATCGCGTGGCTTGCCAAGGGCGGCCTGGGGTTCGGCTGGGGCGAGCCGTTTTTCTCTGTTTGGGATACCGGTCGCTTAGCTCGAACGCAGGTAGGGTTCGCTTTCAGCGTTGTCGGCGCTGGTTTTGAGCTTGGCCGCTGGCCCTAGCGCGGCGTCGGCGCTACACTTGATCTATTCCTCTTCGGAGCGTGTGCGCCGTGGACAGGCAGGCTCCTAAAAAAGCGGTTATTGTTCCGATAGAGAAAGGCCGGCGCCGGCGCGCCAAGGCCTTGCCGGCGGCTGGGCAGCGCGCAGCACGCAAGCGGATTAGTCCGCTTGCGATTATCCTCGTCGGGTTGATCGCCTTATGCGCGCTTGCACTCGCGATACGAGCGATAGCGGCACGGCTGGCGGCTACGGACCGGTTGGCTGCCGCGACGGGAACCGGAATGGCTATCGTCGTAGGCCTAGCTGGGGTGGCGGCGTTGGTTTACGTCAAGCGGGGTGATTTTGCCGGCCGCGCCAGGCCCGGCAGCGGACCTTCGCGCGGCGGCCCCAGAAAGGGCATGTTCAGCCCGTAGTTCCTGGCCCGTGCGCTCGGCTCTGAAGCCGCGACCCTGACATCCCTTCATATTGCCCGTTATATTTGCCCGTCCCCGAGCTTGCCGAAGCGGGTCGGGTTGAGTCAGCGATCGACATCTGCGGGCTGAAGGCTGCTATCCGTTGTTCACGGCCTTGGGCGGCCGCAGGTTGGTTTGCGGGCTTGGGTAGGCGAGAACTGGTGTTTCATTTCAGGATCGCTGTGCCGGGGGGTGGTATATGGTGCTGTTGCTGGAGGGTCGAGGTGAGCAACTGTCCGCGTGTGTCGCCGATATCGATGGACGCCTCGACCGAGAGCCCAATCCGTAGCTGTTTGTCGCGAGGAACCGGCCCGTCGAGCAAAATCTTGACCGGGACGCGCTGGACGACTTTAACCCAGTTGCCGGTTGCGTTCTCCGGGGGCAAAAGAGCGAAGGCTTGCCCGGTGCCCAGCGCTATCGAGTCAACGCGTCCGCGATAGACATAGCCGGGGTAAATGTCGGCCTCGACCTCCGCCTCTTGCCCCACGCGCACGTCGGTGAGTTGGGTTTCCTTGAAGTTCGCGGTGACGTAGAGGTTGTGCCAGGGCACTAAGGTCATCATCGGTTCGCCGGCCTGGACGCGGTTGCCGACCTGGACGGTTTTGTGGGTAACCACGCCGTCGAGCGGCGCATAAATTTTGCTATAGCTCAGGTTAAGCCGAGCCGCGGTCAACGCTGCCTCAGCCTGCCTGACAATTGGCCGGGCGTAGCGCTCGTGGTCGTCCAGGCTGAGCCCCAGGGCGGCGCGAGCGCGCTCGAGCTCCTGCTTGCCCAGTGCCACGTTCGCTTGCGCCACCTTGAGCGCCGTCAACGCGTGATCGTAGTAGTCCTGCGAGACGACCTCGGCCTGGCGCAGTGCTTTGGCGCGGGCATAGTCCAACTGAGCCTGGTGCAGTTGCGATTGGAAAAGGCGCAAGGCGGACTCGGCCGAGGCCACGGCCGCGAACTGCTGGTCCACGGTCTGGCGCGCGTTTTCGAGCACCGCCCGGGCCTCAGCCAATGCGGCCGCGTAATCGCGCGGGTCTAACTCCACCAACAGGTCGCCGGCCTTGACGACATAGTTGTCGTCGATGTAAACGCGGTAGACCGTGCCTTGAACGCGCGGCGCGATCATCATCACCGTTGCGTCCACGTACGCGTCGTCCGTCGAGACGTGGGTCATGTAATAACGGAGTAATCGGGATCCGGGCACGGCCAAAACTGCCAACGCAACGAGGACGGCGCTGAATAGCAGACGTCGAAGACTGAAGAGCTTCATCTACGGGATCTCGCCGTTTATCGGCAAGTGCAGGTCGCGGCGCTGCGGCAGAAGCAGGGGCTGCTCTCTTGGAAATCGAAGCTACGTTGATCCGTCTTGGCTGTCAAACTCCGCTTAGGTGTGGCACATGCGCTTGTGGTGCAGCGGTCGATGCTGCGGTGGCCGCGTTTGCCGGTCCGTCAAGGCGCCTTACGCTGCGCGCCGCGATGTTGGCGCCTGCGTTTGCCGTGCCGGATCGCGCGCCTCGAGCGCGCGCGAGCTTCTGGTTGCGGGCCGAAACGCGGCTCGACGACGCGAGCGGCCGCTATCGGCGGCGCGCCTCAATTGCTGGGATGTGACGGTATAAGGACATTGGGGCCATTGGTGACGGTGTTCGTCAAGACGCCGTTCTGGAATAACTCCACTGTCATGGGGCCGAAGCCGATGTTGTTTTCCGAAAGTTGTGCCGTAGTGGGCCCGTTGGGTTGCTTGAAGATAAAGACTACGGGTGCAGTCGCTGAGACTTGAAAGACCGAGTTTTGATCTTCGATCGTTCCGTTTACCACCATTCCGTAGGGGCCTAGCACCAAATAGCGGATGTCCGGGTTGGCGGGAGGGCCTATCGTTGGGACGGTGCTGGTCAACTGCAGTTGCGTGGTCGCATAGGGCTGGCTAGCCTCGTTGGCGTACACGATGGTGCTGCCGCCTATGGCGTCGACGCTCATCAGGGAAAAATCGTCGTTGCGCAGCTTGGTGAGCACCATCCTCACCGGCGGCGTCGCATTTATGAGAAGAACTGTCAGCGGCACGGCGCCTTGGATCTGCCACGATGAGTCCAGATCGGAGATCGTCGCGCTGAACGGCAGGCCTGACGTGCCAACCAATTGAAAGCCGCGCTCGCTGGAGACGGCCGAGCCGAAGACCTCTTGGAAGTAGTTGCAGCCGGCGGCGAACAGGCACCAACTCCCGATTATAGCTAACCGTATAGCGGCGGTCAGCCCCACGGTGACGAGCTCCGCCCGACGCACCGCAACAACTCCTGCGCGCGGCGTTCGGGCGCCTGCTGCGCACCGAACCTCGGTAGCTGGTCGCGCCGCTAGCGTCCTAGCCGTGCCTGCCGGCTGGGGCGAAACCCAGCGGCCATTACCCACGAAATGTGACACGAAAGATCGCATATTAGCCCCCGCTGAGATTGCCGACGTTCGTGGTGGAGCAAACTCCAGGGCATCCCGGCCCGGGTCCCTGACATACGCTCGGACACGGGCTTGAGATTGGCGCCGGGGTTGGCACGACAATGGTCGTTGGGCTGGCGGCGGCGCCGCTGTCCAGGCGTGTCAACGTATATTGGTCGGGCGGCACACAGACGGAGAACTGCCCCGCGTTGGAGGCAAATGAGGGCGCCACCGCCGATTGCATCACGTCTACCAGGCAGCCTGCCGTTGAGCTGCTTTCTATGGTGCAGGCCGGGGCGATGCAGCTCCCGCCCGAGGGCAGCGGCGCGCACTTGGCGACCTGCACCGTGGTTTCGGCCGTGGGACTGACTGCGGTGCCGCCGATGCTGGCGTGGCCGACGCAGTCGAAGGTGCCAAGGTCGACGCCGCTTGCGCCCGCAGGAACGCCGGTTGCGGTGAGTAGGTTGTGCCCGGTGAAGGTGCTGGGGTCGATTTGCTGGTAAAAATCGAGCGTGGTTGCGACCAAATCGTATACCCCCGGTTGGGTCGGCACGTCAATCGAAAAAGAAGTGGAAGTTTCGCCCGCCGGTATTACCACTGGAAACAGGGTGGCCGCGACGATGTTTTGCGTGCCGGTCTGTTCGGCTACGACCTCGAATTCTACGTCGGTGCCGGGCGGCGGGGCAATCGCGACGCTCGCCACGCCGCTGATGGGCGCGCTGGTGAGTGCAAAGCTGCAATTGTTGGGGTTGGCGCTCGGCGAGCAGGTGACTGTCGCTCCGCTGGCGGCGGGCGCGTTGACCGTGCTCACCGCGGCGTCGTGGCCTGAGTACGACGCGCGCAGCGAATAGGCCGGTCCGCTCGCCGGGAAGGGCACGGTCAGCACGTTGGCGAAGCTGTAGCCCGCGTTGCCGGGCGTGGCGTTGGTCGAGGCTACTACCACGCACTGACTGGGGGTGTCCAAGCAGTTGGCGCTGGAGTTATTGGAGGGTGGAACCAGAAGCTCGATCAGCGCGCCGCCCAACGGGTGGCCGGCGCTGTCAGTCACCGTACCGCCGATCTGGCCGAAATTGCTGGTTGGGGCGACGGTGAAACTTACGGGCGTCGAAGTTACGCCGACGGACAGCGGCAGGCCGCTATATCCGGCGAAGCTCACCCCAGGGCCTGAGGCGTAAAGGTCATAGGCGGCGCTCCCACCGATCGGCGCTGGTAAACCGAAGGCAAACGTCCCCGTCGGAGTAACCGGAACTTGTGCCACGATATTGGCGGTACCGCTGGGCAAAGCAGTTACCAGCACGCCGGCGTAGTTGGTGAAGCCGGACACCGTCCCCGTCACCTGAGCCAGATACTGGTTGGGCGAAACAACGCTCAAGGTCGGCGACATTTGATAACTGCCGCCGGGCGCGGTGGGGGGAATCAAAACGCTCGGGTTAAGATCGAGAACGAGTTGAGTCATACTGTTGGCGGTGACCGGCACCGGTGCGCTGGCTCTGAGCTCCACGCCGCTGGTAATGCTCAAGCCGTAGGCGATGCATCCCTCCAGCACCGGCGCGCCGGTGCAGGAGGGCACGATCACCCCAGGGTCGTTCAGAAAGATCACTTCAATCTGATTGTAGACCTGCTCGGGCAACTGTACGGTGTTGAGCAATCGGGCTTCGGCCTGCACGTTGTTAAAGTTCAATTGCAAGCCCGAGCCCACGCCGCTCACTTCGGGCGCGGGATAGATGGCGTACCAGTTGATGTCACTGTCGCTGACCTCGGGGTTGGTGCTCGGGTTAACCCTAACCTGAGCGATGCTAAGCGCGATCTGCTGAAACCCTGCCGAGGGGCTGTCGACCAACCCAATCTCGAGTGAGCCGCTGGGCACGCTGGGGGTGGCTGCATTCGAGGACTTCAAGTCCGTGCCCGTGCCCCAGGGTAGGGCCAACAGGAGCAGGGCGAAAAGCAGGGGAGCAAGGAGCAGTGTGGCGATGCGTGCGAGCAGAGATCGTTTCACCGGGTTCCCATCAAGCTAAAGTTACGTCAAAAATCGGCGCCTGAGCTAAGATACGCAACACGCCGCGTCGGCGGCGCCCTGCCGTGTTTACTCTACACCTGACAAGCTAAGTGGCGCACCGGCCAGCGTGCAAGCTATAGTAGACACGGCCAAGCTGTTCGTGTTTAGAGGTCGCCTCAACTCGTGAAAAGTGTGGGATCAACGTTTGCCGTCGCGCTGACGGCGTTCTGTTTGGCGTTTGTTTTAGCTGGGCCGTCGCGCTCGGCGCAAGCCGCTCTTCAGTTATCGGTCGGGAACCCGGGCCTGCAGCACTTTGACAGCGATGGCGGGGTGGAGCTCGACTTCGGGCTTACCGACCAGAACGGCGCGCCCGTAGGCAACGTCAAAGAGGACGAGGTCAAAGTTTTTGAGGATGGTACGCCGGCAAAGATTCTAAGCTTTCGCGGTCAAGGACAGGGGCGGCCGGTCGACATCGTTTTCGTCATCGACATTACCGAATCGATGCAGCCGTATATCGATGCAGTCAAAGAAAATGTGATCGCGTTCGCGCAGGACCTCGCCGCCAACCATCGCGACTACCGCTTGGGGCTGGTGACTTTCGAGGACTACGTAGTGTCGTCGTTCGCCGATTGCGGGTGTCCGTACCGCGACAAGATGACCTCGGACGTACACGAGTTCATCAACTGGGTCGGCACGTTGCACGCCGGCGGCGGCGGCGATATTCCCGAGGACCAACTGGACGCGATGGCCTACGCTTCAACCTTTCCCTTCCGTCCCAAGGCCCAGGGAATTTTGATTCTCATCAGCGACGCGCAGAACCATCACGCCGGCGACGGCTCGGCCTATACCCAGCACGACGCGGCCTACTGGGCCCATCATAAACCCGGCACGGAGGTCACCGACCTGACCGCCGACAAGGTGGCCGAGATGCTCAAGCGCCAGGGACTTACGCTCTACGCTGTCGTACCG
The DNA here is from genome assembly GCA_021831785.1 of Deltaproteobacteria bacterium. Taxonomy (GTDB): domain Bacteria; phylum Desulfobacterota; class Binatia; order Binatales; family Binataceae; genus JAJYYI01. Next base: position 38,313 of record JAKBMB010000011.1, read on the forward strand.
CCGCCCTTCATCGCTCCGGACTACGCTTTTCTGGTGCATGCCACACACGGCCGCGCGTACAATATCATTACCGAGGAAAGCCGCTTCCCGGAACTGGTGCGCCAGATCGGTCATACGATCGCCACCGAATACTCGCTCACCTACGAGACGCCGCGGCCCATCGAGGACGGCACCGAACGGCAGGTTGAATTGCAGGTTAACTACGGCGGCCAGAGCGCGATCGCCAAGACCGCCTACCGCGTGCGCGGCATCGGCGGCGCTAGAATCAACGTGCCCGAGCTTGGCCCTGCGACCTCTCAAGCGGCGCGCAGCCGGCAGCTTTTCTTCGCTTGGTGGAACGGGGTTGTTCCGCTGGTTGCCATACTCGGTCTGCTTGCGCTGTCGCGGGCGCGGTTCGGAGTCCCGATCGAGGAACTAAACGCGGCGCTTGCGGCGGCCGAACAGAGCTCCGTCGTGGCCCGAGGCGCGCCGTTGAGCCGCGGTCAGATACCCGCGCGCGCAGCGCCCGGGCCGGGGCTGGTTGCGCCCGGGCGTTCTTCGGCGCCGCAGGGTGCGCGTCTAATCGCGGTCAATCCGCCGGAGCCCGTGGCCTCCGAGTATAGCGTCGCGAAGGATGAGGTTAGTCTCGGCCGCGGAGAGGAGAATGACCTCGTTATCCCGCATCCCAGCGTGTCGCGCTCTCATGCGTTGATTCGCCAGCGCGGGCGCGACTACGAAGTGAGCGACCTCGGCTCCACCAACGGAACTTTCGTCAACAATCAGCGCGTGAACGGCTCGATGGTGCTCGAAGACGGTGCAGAGCTGCGCCTGGGTGAAGTGGCGTTCATCCTGCAATGTCAAAGCGGCTCCGGGTAGGGCGGCCCTGGCCGCATCCGCTCGTTTCGGAAGTTTGCGTTCGGTACGTCAGCGAAGCTCGCATTGACGGTTTCCGGCTTCGAGAGTGGCTCCTGCGGGAATGGAAGCGGACAAGGCTCCCGCGCCGCAAAGCCAACGAGGTCTGCGGTGTGGTGTCGCAGATGCAGCCGTTCGTAAGTACTTCGATCAAGGACACCTCTGGTACTAGACCCCGTCCGAGATGTTCGGCCGCATGCAAGAGTACGCCAACACACACGGGGAGCCCGCCGGTCGGCCTTACTTCTCACTCGATGGACACAAGCCGGCGACAGCGGAACAGTGGGCCACTATGCGCTCGAAGTTTTGCTGCCCTCACGGCTTCACGAACGTGTGGAACCTCAAATTGAGTCCGGCTGCCTTGGAACTTATAGCCATTGGTATTGGTCTGCTGAAGGTTACGCGTCCGCGCCTTCGTATCTTCCGGTTCCAGCACCAGGTAATCCGGCGGCTTGTGATAATGGTCGTCACGGGCTTTCGCGACCGACAGTCCGGGAACAATGCAGACATCGATAATACGCGGTTTGCCGAAAATGAGTTGGTCCGGCAACCATGCCAGCATGCAAACATTTGTTTGGTCGTGAACAAAGTGGTTCTGAGTATCCTTGAACCGGGCTGTGATCTCCGTGGCGAGCGGAAACCATGCCTTGATTTCGAAGCCCGGCGTTGGAATTACCGACCCTTCAAAGACTGTGTCCGGAAAGCCAGGGTCCTGACGCTTCCAGGTGCCCAATCCTGCGAAAGTGGGCTGGGCGTTAAGGAATTCGACAGCATTGAATTCAATCAGATTCCCGAGCAGTGGCGATAGCTTAGATATCACTCTGGTCAGGTTGACCGCCGCATTCGGAGAAATCGGCTTGGAGACGGTCACCACGTCGAAGACCTGCCCCGACAGGCTCTGCAGATGCGTCGCGGCCGCTTTTAGGACTTCGGCCGTGTTCAATTACCGCCTCCCCGCTTGCCATGAGAGCCGAGACGACGTTCAATCTCCCGGATAATGCGGCACGGATCGACGCCAATGACTCGACAAATTGTGACAAACTCGACCACGTCGAGCCGTCGTTCCCGGCGCTCATATTTCGAAACGAACGACTGAGGTTTTCTCAGGCGTAGCGCCAGATTCTGTTGGGTGATGCCGGCAGCCTTGCGAGCGGAGATGAGACTTTCAAGAAAGCTCTCGTATTCCCCGGTGAATATGGATTTCAAAACGCGCTTCTCCCGCCCTTGATCCACCGAGAGACTTGGATAATCCGAATTTGGGTTTAACCCAAAACGGGTTTAAGGATGGCCTCGCCTAAAGCGCGGCGACCCATGCGAAACGTCAAGTATTATAGCTTATTGACTATCATTCTAGCTTTCAGGCTCTATGCTATGGTTCGAGAAAGCTTAAAGTTAGTGAAAAATTTATTTGACAACGATGGCAAAAACCGTTGCGACAAGTTTGCACTCGTGCTTTTTTCATATGAGGGGACCTCCAGAGCCGGAAATTCTTAATAGCCTGATTCCTGCGGACGTAGGCGATCTCGCGGCCCGTATTCCAGGCTTGAGCGCGCGCAAGGCGCGCGGCATATGTGAGCGGGAGGGCCGGGTGCGATGCGGAGAAAGATGACGCAAAACGGCGTCCTGCAAGTCCGAGGCCGCAATGGGGACGAACAGCAAATCTTGAATTCGTGATACCTGCCGAGGCAAGTGATACGCGGGGACATGGCCCGGGCCGAGGTTTTGCGCGAACGCCCAGAGGTTTGCAGACAAGCCCACCATTCAACGTTATGGCCAGCGAGGCAAAAATATGATTCGTCTCAAGGTAAACGGGGTAGAACATTCGTTTGATGGCGATTCCGAGATGCCGCTTTTGTGGTATGTGCGGGATAAACTGGGCCTGACGGGGACTAAATTCGGCTGCGGAGAGGCGCTGTGCGGCGCCTGTACCGTGCATCAGAACGGCAAGGCGGTTCGCTCTTGTGTGTTACCGATGAGTGCTGTGCAGGGCGCGGAAATCGTGACCATCGAGGGGCTCGGCAAAAACGGGCTGCATCCCGTGCAGAAGGCGTGGATCCGATTCAACGTCCCGCAATGCGGATACTGTCAGGCGGGACAGATCATGCAGGCAGTCGAGCTTTTGAACAGCAAAGCTGCGCCCACCGACGAGGACATCGAACGGGCTATGGCAGGCAACATCTGCCGGTGCGGAACCTATCAGCGGATCCGCGCGGCGATCAAAGCTGCGGCGAGGGAAAGCGCATGAATACGAACAGTATAGAAAACGTAAGTCGGCGCAGATTCCTAAAGGGCGCATTTTCGGCCGGGGCGCTCGTGCTCGGCGTCCGTTTCCTTCCCCAGGTGCTATGGGCGGCGGTGCGAGAGCCGCTTTACGGGCCGGACGTAAAGGACGCGGTCTTCAATCCGAACCTGTTCGTCGGCATCGAACCGAATGGAACCGTCATCATCGTCGCGCATCGCTCCGAGATGGGCACCGGAATTCGCACCTCGTTGCCGCGCGTGCTGGCCGATGAACTGGATGCGGACTGGACTCGGGTGAAGCTGCAGCAAGGAATCGGCGACGCGCGATATGGCTCGCAGAACACGGACGGGTCGCATTCCATCCGAGAATTCTTTGACGTTATGCGCGAGATGGGCGGCGCCGCGCGCCTGATGCTGGTGCGCGCCGCCGCGCAGCGCTGGAAGGTGTCGCCGGACGAATGCGAGACCCGGCTGAGTACGGTGGTCCACGCGGCGAGCGGGCGCAAGTTGGGCTATGGCGAGTTGGCTCGTGCGGCGGCCAAACTGCCGGTGCCCAAAAAGCAGGAACTGCAATTCAAGCCGAGTAGCAAATGGCGCTATATCGGCAAGAGCGCTCCGATGTACGACTTGGCGGGGATATGCAGCGGCAAGCCGCTCTACGGCATCGATACGAGCCTGGACGGAATGGTTTATGCCTCAATCGAGCATCCGCCGGTGCTCGGGGGGAAAGTCAAATCCTACGACGACGGCGAGGCGCGGCGCGTGGCCGGCGTTCGCCGGACCGTTCAGATACCGCCGTTCAAGCCGCCTTATGCCTTTCAGGCGCTCGGCGGTGTCGCGGTTATTGCCGATAACACCTGGGCCGCGTTTCAGGGACGCAGCAAGCTTAAGATCGAGTGGGACAACGGACCTAACGCATCCTACAACTCCACCGAGTACCGCAAGATGCTTGAGGAGACCGCGCGGAAGCCCGGCAAGGTCGTGCGCAACGACGGAGATGTCGAAGCGGCTTTTGCCAAGGGCGGCAAGATCGTCGAAGCCGCATACTACACGCCGCATGTCGCGCACGCTCCGATGGAGCCGCCTAACGCGGTCGCCGACTATCGCGAGGGTAAGGTCACGGCGTGGGCTCCGACGCAGAACCCGCAGGCGGTGCAGGACGCTGTCGCGGGCGCGCTCGGAATCAAGAAGGAGAACGTCATCTGCCACGTGACGCTTTTGGGCGGCGCGTTCGGACGCAAGTCCATGCCGGACTATGTCGCGGAGGCCGCGCTCCTGTCCAAAGAGGTTGGCCGACCGGTGAAAGTAACTTGGCGCCGCGAAGACGATATCAAGTTCGATTACTTCCACAGCGTCGCGGCGATGTATATGAAGGCGGCGCTCGGCGAGAACGGCAGGCCCAGTGCCTGGCTGCAGCGTTCGGTGTTCCCGTCGCTGATGAGCACCTTCGACGCGAATACGATGTATGGCGCCCCGCTCGAAGTGGGAATGGGCTGGAACGACATTCCGTACGACATCCCCAATCTTCGCGTTGAAAACGGACCGGCCAAGGCCCACGTGCGCATCGGCTGGTTGCGGTCGGTGGCGAACATCTATCACGCCTACGCGGTCCAGTCGTTCTCGGACGAGCTGGCCCATGTCGCGCAGCGCGATCCGGTCGAGTATCTGCTCGACCTGATCGGCCCGCCGCGCATTATCGACCTAAAGAGCATCGGCTACTGGAATTATAACGGAAACACCGAGCAGTACCCGATAGACACCAGCCGCTTGCGCCGAGTCGTCGAGATGGCGGCCAGCCAGGCGGGATGGGGAAAGCGCAAGCTCGGTAAAGGCAGCGGAATGGGGATCGCGGCGCACCGCAGCTTTTTGACTTACGTAGCGACGGTCGTCGAAGTCGAGGTCAACGACAAGGGCGAGCTCAAGATCCCGCGCGTGGACACCGTTGTGGACGCGGGGCTGGTCGTCAGCCCGGATGTCGTGCGCAATCAGTTCGAAGGCGCCGCGGTCTTCGGCACCAGCGTAACGCGAACCGGCGAGATCACCGCTACCAATGGCGTGATCGATCAGTCGAACTTCCACAATTACCCGGTCGCGCGGATCGCCGACGCGCCGTATTACACCAAGGTTACCCTGGTCGAGAGCAACGCTCCGCCGGCCGGCGTGGGCGAACCCGGCGTACCGCCTTTCGTACCGGCCCTGTGCAACGCCGTATACGCGGCTACCGGCAAGCGGATTCGAGAGTTGCCTTTGTCAAAGCATAACCTTAAGGCATAACGACGCATCGCGGCGCGAGAACTGTCGGCGCGCAGTCTGCGGCGCGCAGATGCTCGACAACAGGCGGCGGGCGGTAGCTGAAAGCTATCGCCCGCCGCGGCTTTTCGTTGGCGCTTTTCTTAGTTACACTGTGTTTCTCCATTCATACGCAGGAACCCAAGGAGTGCGAGATTCAGATGAAAAAGCTCACCGGGGCCCGAATCGCGATCGAGAGCTTGATGGCGGAGGGCGCCGACGTCATCTTTGGTTATCCTGGCGGCGCGATCCTGCCGACGTATGACGCGCTACTTGACTCTAAGATTAAGCACATCCTGGTTCGTCACGAGCAGGGCGCCGTACACATGGCAGAGGGCTACGCCAGAGTCGCGGGCCGACCGGGTGTGGTCATCGTTACCTCAGGCCCCGGCGCGCTTAACACGGTCACCGGAATCGCCGATGCTTATATGGATTCGACGCCGCTGGTGGTGATCACCGGGCAGGTTTCGACCAACTTGATCGGCAACGATGCCTTTCAAGAGGCTGACATCGTGGGTGTGACGCGGCCTTGCACCAAGCATAACTACCTGGTCAAGGAAGTGGGAGACTTGGCGCGCATCATCAAGGAGGCGTTTTATATCGCGAATACCGGGCGGCCCGGTCCGGTGTTGGTTGACCTGCCAAAAGACGTGCAGCAGGCCGAATGCGTCTTTAAGTATCCCGATAAGGTCGACTTGCGGGGCTTTAAGCCCGTGATACGCGGCAATCTGCGCCAGATCGAGCGCGCCGTTCAGGCCATCGAGCGCTCCTCGAAGCCGTTGTTCTATATCGGCGGGGGCGTGCAATGGTCGGATGCTTCGGCCGAGTTGATCGAGCTGGCGGCAGGGTTGGGAATTCCGGTGACCGAGACGCTGATGGGGCTCGGTTGTTTTCCCGCCTCCAATTCGCTGTGCCTGGGAATGTTGGGGATGCACGGCTCGTATGGGACCAACACCGCGGTCTGCAACACCGACTGCCTGATCGCCGTCGGCGCTCGCTTCGACGATCGTGTGACCGGGCGACTTAAGGACTTCGCGCCCAAGGCCGAATGTATCATCCACGTCGATATCGATCCGTCGTCGATCTCCAAGAACGTGAAGGTCGATATCCCCATTGTGGGCGACATTAAGTCGGTGCTCGCCGAGATGCTGCGCATCGTCAAGGATCGCGAAAGCCTCGCCAAGCGCAAGCCGGTGTGGACGAAATGGCATCAGCAGATTCTCCAATGGCAGCAGGAGAAGCCGCTCTATGAGCAGCGTAACGGGAACCACGTGGCGCCGCTCCAGGTTATCGAGGAGCTGCACAATTTGACCAAGGGCGACTGTATCATTGCCACCGACGTCGGTCAGCATCAGATGTGGGTGGCGCAATTGTTTCCGTTCGAGCATCCGCGCTCGCTGTTGACTTCCGGCGGCCTGGGGACGATGGGCTACGGGCTGCCGGCGGGAATTGGAGCGAAGCTTGCCGCGCCGGACCGGCCGGTGGTGGTGGTTTCGGGCGACGGCTCGATTCAAATGAATATTCAGGAGCTTGCCACGGCGGTCGAATACAACATTGACGTCAAAGTGGTGATACTGAACAACTATTTCCTCGGCATGGTTCGCCAGTGGCAGGAAAAATTCTACCGCGAGCGATATTCGTATTCGGCGATGTCGGTGCCGAACTTCGTCAAGCTGGCTGAGGCCTTTGGCGCCCGGGGCTTCAGGATTGAACGGCCCAGCGAGCTAGTTACGGTGATGAAGGAGGCTTTTGGTACGCCAGGGCCGGTGCTGATTGACGTCGCGATACCGAAGGAGGAAGAGGTCATGCCGATGATCCCGCCCGGCGGCGCCATGTCCGAGATGCTCTTCGCGTAACGCCGAACCGAAGAAGTCTCCCGTATTCGGGGAACGCTTTTGCACGCAGGCGCGCCTTTAATCGCCCGCGCATCGTTGCTGGCGGGGACGGGCTTTCAAATTCGCGACCGCGAGGACCCAATAGGAGCGGGGCGAGGACGCTGCGCGACGGCACCCGAGTCAAGCCAAGCGGCAAGTTTCTATTAATTGAAGCAGCCTTGATCCGTAGCGGTCCCAAGTAAGTTCCTGCGCGGTCGCGCGCGCCACAGCGCCCAATTCGGCGGGCGCGGTGAGCAGCGTTTGCAGGCGAGCGGTCAGTTCGCCGAGGTCGAGCGGGTCATTCACCAGAAGCGGCCGCAACGGCCCCGGAATGAGCTCGGAAACGCCCGCCCAGGTACTGGTCAACACGGGGAGTCCGCACGCCATCGCTTCAATCACGACATTGCCGAAGGCTTCGAAGAGCGTGGGCAGCGCCAGCGCGTCGGCGGCTTGGTATAGGGGTGCGACGTCGCGCAAAGCGCCAAGAAACGCGACCCTAGACGCCACGCCTAGCTGGTCGGCAAGCCGCCTGAAGGCGCGACGGCCGCGGTCGTCGCCTGCCACGGCCAGCCACGGCTCGCCTTCCAGACGCGGCCAAGCGCGCAATAAAAAACCCAGACCTTTGCGCGCAAACCCGTTGCCGGCAAAGGCCACGACCGGCGCCGACGCGGGCAGGCCAAATTGGCGCCGAAGCTCGCGCTTGATGCCGGCGTTTTGCACCGGCCGAAAGCGCTCGGCGTCTACGCCGTTATACAGCGTCGCGACCTTCTCCTGGGGAAGATCGAAGCTCGCGACAAGGTCGTCGCATACGGATTGCGACACCGCTAGCGCGAGCCTTAAGCGTGGCGAAGTGAAGCCCCGCGACTCGATATGAGTTTGGAGTCGGCGGTAGGGGCTCAAGTCCATCAGGCGCGCGCCGAGCGGCCCGCGCCACCGGTACGCTGCTCTAAGATAGCTTCTGTACACCCCGCCGCCGCATCGTTGAACCTCTGCGTTGACGGTGCGTCCAAAGCTTATAGTCATGTCGGCCCCGCTCTTGCGCGCTTGGATCGGCGCAAGATAGGCGAACGAAAGCAGTTCCAGGGTTCGGCCGCCGGGCACGATGCGCACCTGTTGCGCGCGCAGCTTGCTCGATCTGCCGCGCAAGTCGGCCGCATATACCGTCACCTGATGGCCTGCACGCGCCAGATAGTCGCAGGTAACGAGGAGGTCGCGTTCGGTGCCGCCGCCGGCGGGGTCGAAACGTCGGGCTAGGACCGCGATGCGCATCTGCGCCCTTTAGCATGAGATGCCTGCGCGTGAGTTGAAATGCTGCGCATGAGACGTTGATGCCTCTGCTGCGGAAGTATGCTAATCTTTACCGCGTCGGCGGTGAAGCGAACGATGGTCGAGGTTCAGTGCCCGAGCTGTAACACGCGCTATCGCATCGACGAGCGAATTCTGCCTAAGGAGAGGCCGACCTTCAAATGCTCGCGATGTGGGCACGTGTTTTCAAGCATCTTGCGCCCAGGCCAAAGCACTGGCGTGCCCGCGCCGGCGCTGGCCCGTCAAGATGCTGCGCCGTCCGCGCGGGGTGCGCCGGCCAAGCCACCTACCTCGCCGGCTCAGGATTCGACTGCGACAGCCGCGGCGCATGGTTTTGAGGCATCCGAAGCCGCTGCTTCAGATGCTGAATCCAAGGTCGAGAAACAACCCTCGGATGCCGCGCTGGCGTTTCCTCGCGATCCGGTTTCCGATGCCGAGCGCGGAACGACGGCGGAAGTCGAAGGTGCAGAGTTAGCTCGAGACCTCGACGACGGCGACCGTTGGGTAGTCGAAGAGCCGAGCAGCCACAACGCCGAACAACCTCCCGCCAAAGGTATAGGGGAGGCGTCAAGCGCGGGGCAAGAGGCCGGTGCCAGGCGATCGCCACGCTCGGAGTGGACCATCGGCTCAGCCTTAGAGGCGCTCGACCGGCAAAGCCGCGGAGTTGCTCCTCAACCGGGCTCGCGCTTGGCGGAAAAGAGTGCGCCGGGTAGCGAGCCGCCTGGACCCGGGGCAGATAAGCGCGACGCCGCAGCCACCGAAAAGGGCGCCTTGTCCGCGCAAGCACATGAACCTGGGATGCAGGTAAGTGGCCCGGCGAGAGATCAAGCGGCTAGCCTCGGCCGAGGCGGCTCAAGTGCGCGAAGCGCCGGCTACCGCTCGCCGAGAGTGGGCACTGACCGGCGGCCGGGCGCATTGGCTGTGGATCCGAAAGGACCGCGTTTGGGCGGCGTCGATGAAGAGCTTGCCGATTTGGGCGCTCAGCCACCGGAATTCGCCGCCAAGGGACAGGCTGGGTCCATGGCGCTAAGTGGCGAGTTCGCCGCCGAAGCGAGCGAACACGTGGCGCGCCGGCGCGCCGGCAGGATGAGCGAGGAGCGTCCCCGCTCCAGCGGTTTTTTCTTGATGGTCTTTGTGGTGTTGGTAGTGATGTTTGCGGCGCTGAGCGTCTTGATTTCGAGCCGGCCGGCCTTAAGCCGCGAGGCGCTGGCCTGGATGCCGTTTTTCCGCGGCGATCTCAGCCTGTCGAGCGCTGTTGGCCCGGTGCGGCTAACCGGGATTCGCGCTGACTTTCAGCTTCTCAAGGATAATCGCGGCGCTCTGGTAATCGCCGGTTCGGCCGTGAACGTGAGCGCGCGGCCGCTGCGCACGATTCAGATTAGGGCCGGCCTACTCGACGACAGCCAGCGCGAGGTCAGCGCGCGAGCCGTGTTCTGCGGCAACACTGTCCAGCCCGGTATGGTTACCCAGATGACGGGGCGGGAAGTCGCGTTTTTCCAGAAGCTGCAGGCGCCGCTTAACTTCGAGCTTGCCCCTGGTCAAGCCACGTCTTTTGTAATCGCGTTCGTCGACCCACCGAGCGGGCTTGCGCGCAACTACCGTCTGGCCGTGGGACGCGTTGAAGCGGCGAGCGACAACGACAACCCCACGTCCGCCGAAGGCCGCTGAGCCGTCACTCGCTGTCCGCGTCGATCAGCTCCTCGTACTGCTCGCCGTCCATAAGCTCGTTCAACTCGCCGACCTCGCTAATCTCGATCTTGATCAGCCAGCCGTCGCCGTACGGATCCTCGTTGATCATCTCCGGGCTTTGGGGAAGCTCGTGATTTACTTCCATCACCGTGCCGGTTATCGGCGCGTACAGGTCGGCAACCGCGGTGACCGACTCGATCGCGCCAAAAGGGTCGTCTTTGCTGATTTTTTCGCCTACGTCCGGCAGTTCGATATAGACTATCTCGCCGAGTTGTTGCTGGCCATAATCAGTAACGCCTATCGTGGCGACAGAGTCCTCGGCTGCAACCCAGTGGTGCTGTTTTGAGTACTTGAGACCCTCGGGAATCTCCATAACCTCCTCCGCAAAATCTGCGGGTTGGGGCCATTGGCCGGTGTCCTCGCTCTCACGACACGGCGATACGCAAGTCGCGATCCATGCCGATCAAGCGCGCCTTCGCATCACTTGTCAAGCTGACCCGCCTCCGTAGCCGGCAGATTCGACTCATCGCGCGAGCGCAAAGACGTATACATGGCGCCTGATTTGGCCTAAGTACTTTAATCAAGCGCGGCTATCAAGTTGGTTCGCAGCCAAATCAAGGCACAAGTTCCGTTTCCGCCACAGCGCTAATAATTATTGGATTAGGACATGATCGTAGGGATTCCAAAGGAAGTAAAGCCGGATGAGAATCGCGTCGCCATAACCCCCGCCGGCGTCATCGCGCTGCGCGACCACGGCCACGCCGTATTGGTTCAGGCGGGCGCCGGCTTGGGCAGCGGAATCGACGACGGCAAGTATCGCGCAAGCGGGGCGCAGATAATCAAGTCCGCCGCCGAATTATGGGCGCGCTCCGAATTGGTGCTCAAGGTCAAGGAGCCCCGACCCTCGGAGTACCGCTTTTTGCGCTCTGGACTGTTGTTGTTCACCTTCCTTCACCTCGCGGCCGAAAAGGCCTTGGCGCGCGAACTGGTGCGCCGTCGCGTGACCGCGCTCGGTTATGAAACCATCCAGCTCGACGATCATGCGTTGCCCCTGCTCGCGCCGATGAGTGAAGTGGCGGGCCGGATGGCGGTGCTGGCCGGCGCCTGGTGCCTGCACGCGTCCGTGGGCGGATGCGGTATGCTGCTAAGCGGCGCTACCGGAGTCAAGCCCGCCAGGGTCCTCATTCTCGGCGCGGGCATCGCGGGCGCAAACGCCTGCCAGGCCGCGGCAGGCATGGGCGCAGACGTGACGATTGTCGACCACGACGCGACGCGCTTGCGCTACGTCCATGATATCCTCGGCAGCCGGGTCGCGACACTGATGTCAAACCGGGCATCGATCGAAGAAGAGTTGAGACAGGTGCAACTGGTGATCGGTGCGGTGTTGATTCCGGGCGCGCGGGCGCCGCGCTTGATCAGCGAGTCGATGCTGGTCTCGATGCAGCGCGGCTCGGCCCTGGTCGATCTATCGATCGACCAGGGAGGCATCGCCGAGAGCTCGCGCCCGACCACTCACAGGCGGCCGACCTATGTTCATCATGGGGTGGTGCATTATTGCGTGGCCAACATGCCCGCTGCGATGCCCCACACGGCGACCTACGCGCTGACCAACGCCACGTTGCCCTACGTGCTCGCGATTGCCGAGCACGGAGTGCTCGAGGCGGGACAGCGAGACCCCGCTATCCGGCGGGGGCTTAACACATACGAAAGCCGCGTTGTCCATCCGGCGGTCGCCGAAGCGTTGCGCGCGCAGGCATATTCGCCGTGGGACTGAGGCGGACCGAAAGCATCGCCGCCATCGCGTCGAGCGCTTTTTCGCGGTACGCCGCGAATGCTTGGCGACCGCAGGGCGCCGTTTCCTCGCGAGCTCGCGCGCCGTCTTTGCCTGGTTTGCTACTGGGTCGTCGAGGACTTCAAATTTTGTAGCTGCTGGCGCTCGCTCACCGTCTTTTGGTAGCTGGAGCCTTTGCCGAAAATTTTCACCTTTTCAGGCGCCGGGAGGCGGCTGCGCAGGTCATTTATTGCCTCTCTGATTCCTCGTTCGGCGATTTCGTGCGCCCTAACCCAACGGCCGTAATTGCGCACGAAGTCGGGGAGCGCGAAGAGATTCTCGCTCAGGGCGCGCTGTTCCTTGGAAAACCTGCCGGTCCAGATAATCTGGTTGAGCGGAACATAGAGAAAGTTGAGCGTAAAGCCCACGGCCGCCGGTTTGGCCGCGGCGTAGTCGATGCCGACGCGTTCGCGGTAGGTATCTATCGTGCCGAAAAAAATCCCGTCCGCGCCGACCGCCTTGGCTAGCGCGAGAGCCACTTTCCGCTGATTGTCGGCGGTCTGTTCGGGAAGGCCGCGCAGCGCCTGGTCGACTTGAATCTGCGCCACCACCCGCCATTCCGAGGTCAGCAGGATTTGACCGTAGAGTTCCGCGCTGACCGAGCTGCTCGCTCCGGGGGCCACGCTCGCGACGCCCCGCCCGGGCGCTTCGAGCAAGGGCAGCACGGCGACTTGTTTGATGCGCAAGCTCCCAATCGACCTCACCGCATGCACCTGAAGGTCGGAGTGCTGTCCGATCACCGGAAGCTGCGAGCCGACGCAGCCTGACGCTAATGCCGCCCAGCCGAGCAGGGCCGGCACGCAAAACGCTCGCCGCCAACTCATAGCACGACTTTAACGGACAGCTCCTTGAGTTGAGCCGAATCGACCTCGGTCGGCGCGCCGCTCATTAGATCGACCGCGCGCTGCGTCTTGGGAAAAGCCATCACGTCGCGCAGCGAATCCGTGCCGCAGACCAGCATCGCTATCCGGTCGACGCCCAGCGCAATTCCCCCGTGCGGCGGGGCGCCGTAACTCAGGGCCTCCAGCAGAAAGCCGAACTTGTCTACCGCTTGCTCGCGCGACAAACCCAAGAGCTCGAAGATTTTCAACTGCACTTCGCTGTTATGGATGCGAATCGAGCCGCCGCCTAACTCTTCGCCGTTGAGCACGACGTCGTAGCTGAGCGAGTGTGCTGATAGCGGGTCGCGCTCGAGCGCCTCCAGCTCCTCCGGACATGGGGCAGTGAACGGATGGTTGACCGAGGTCAAGCGCTTCTCCTGCTCGCTGTATTCAAATAGCGGGAAATTGACCACCCATAAAAAACGCAACAGATGCCGCGCCGGCCGGGCAAAACGCGTCCCGAGTTGAAGGCGCACGTCGCCCAGCGCCGGGCGCACTTTATCGCGCGCCCCGGCGATCAGAAACAACGTATCCCCGGCCTTGAGCTCCAGCGCGAGCGCGGCGCCGGAGCGCTCCGTGTGACCGATGTGCTTAGCGATCGGCCCCTGCCATTCGCTGCCCGCCACTTTGGCCCAGCTAAGACCCAGCCCGAAGCGCGAATGAGTCTGAGCAACCAGCTCGTCAAGTTCGCGGCGGGTCGGTTGAAACTCGCCCGAAAGCTTAAGGGCGTAAACCGCGCCGCCCTCGGCGAGCGAGCGCCGAATCACGTTAAGCTCGGTCTTGGCGAAAGCGTCGGTTAAATTCTTGAGTTCCATTCCGAAGCGGGCGTCGGGCTTGTCGCTGCCGAAGCGCTCCATCGCCTCTTCGTACGTGAGGCGCGTAAAGGGCACGCTTAGCGTCACCCCGAGCGCGTCGCGGTAGATTCGCGCGAACATTCCCTCGACTATCGTCATGATGTCCTCGGGCCGCGGACAGGTCATCTCGACGTCGATTTGGCTAAATTCGGGCTGCCGATTGGCGCGCAGATCTTCGTCGCGAAAGCATTTGGCGATCTGGTAGTAGCGGTCCAACCCGCCGACCATCAAAACCTGCTTCAAGAGCTGCGGCGACTGGGGCAAAGCGTAGAAACGGCCCGGATTAACTCGGCTCGGCACCAGGTAGTCGCGCGCGCCTTCGGGAGTCGGCCGCCATAATATCGGCGTCTCGACCTCGACGAACCCGTGCTCGTCGAAATGCGCGCGAGTCGCGCGCACGATCGCGTGGCGCAGGCGTAGATTGCGCTGCATGCGCGGCCGGCGCAAGTCGAGGTAGCGGTAGCGCAGGCGCAGCTCCTCCGAGACCATTGCGCCGGATTGGGATCCCGAAAGAGACATTGCGCCGGATTGGGACCCGGCGATTTCTTCATCGGCGATGGGAAACGGAGGGGGAGCCGAGGCGTTAAGCACCTCGAGCGCGTCCGCCATTACTTCGATCCCTCCGCTGGGCAGCGCGGCGTTCACCGTGTTCGGCGCGCGGCGCACCACTTCGCCTTTGACCGCGACGAAATATTCGGCGCGCACCGTGCGGGCGTGCTCATGCGCGGCGGCAGAGCGCTCCGGGTTGAACACCACCTGAACTATCCCTTCGCGGTCGCGCAGGTCGAGGAAAACTAAGCCGCCGTGGTCGCGCCGTCCGCTAACCCATCCCCAGAGCGCCACCTGGCGGCCGGCGTCGGATGCGCGCAGGGCCCCGCAATAGTCAGTGCGCTGCCAGGGCGGAAGGGGTTGAAAAGTTCGCTCGATAGCCATCGCCGCGTGTCCTACGAAGGATACTCGCCCGCGGCGGACAGGAAAATAGTCACGACTCTGCGGCCGCCGCGCTTACGGCCTGCGCGGCCTGTTCGAGCTGCACGTCGCGCTGGGCTCCCGAGGTCATGTCGCGCAGCGTCGCGACGCCGCGCGATAGCTCATCCTCGCCAATAATTACGGCGAATCGCGCGCCGGCGCGGTCCGCGCGTCTTAGCTGGGCTTTGAGCCCGCGCGCGGGCGAGACGAACTCGACCGCAAGCCCGCTGTGGCGTATCTCGCGCGCCAGCGCCGCGGCTTTTGGCAGCGCCTCCTCGCCGAGCGCGAGCACCGCCGCGTCTATGAACGGCGCCTGCCGACTGTCGGAGCGAGCTGTTGGCGGCTTCGCGTGTCCGCCGGCGGCTGCTGCAACGGCCCTCGCGTGCCGATCCTGTGGGGACATGGCCATCGTCAAGCGCTCCAAGCCGATGGCGAATCCGATGCCCGGGACCGGCACGCCGCCTAAACTCTCGACCAGGCCGTCGTAGCGGCCTCCCGCAGCTATCGCGTTCTGCGCGCCGAGCGTCCGCGAGCTTACCTCAAACGTCGTCCGCACGTAGTAGTCGAGGCCGCGGACGATACGTGGGTTGACGGTGACCGCCACGCCGCTGTATCGCAGCAGATCGAGCACGGCGTCGAAATGGCGCCGACAATCCGGGCACAGATAATCAATGCTCTTCGGCGCCTGTTCGGCCAGCGCCGCGTCGGTCTTGCAATCGACAATTCGCAGCGGGTTGCGCTCGAGGCGGGCGTGGCAATCCGCGCACAGACTTTCGAGATGCGCGCGGCCAAAGGCGAGCAGCGCCTCGCGGAACGCCAGCCGGCATTCGCCGCAGCCGAGCGAGTTGACCTCAAAGTCCAGCTCGAGGTCCAGTTCGCGGCGCAAATCGTCGATCATGACCAACAGTTCGGCGTCGCAGGCCGGGTCGGCGCGGCCGAAGACCTCCACGCCGAACTGATGAAACTGGCGAAAGCGGCCCTTCTGCGGGCGCTCGTAGCGCAGCATCGGGCCGCAGTAAAAGAAGCGTTGTTCGGGGTCGGAGCGGTCAAGCCCGGCCTCGATGTACGCGCGCACGACTCCCGGCGTCCCTTCCGGTCGCAGCACCATCGTGTCCGCGGCGGAGCTCTCCTGGGCGTGCTTGACGATGTACATCTGCTTGGCCACCACGTCCGAGGTCTCGCCGGTGGAGCGCTCGTAAAGTTGAATCCGCTCCATCAGCGGAATCCGAATCTCGCCGAGACCGTAGCGCCGCGCCACCTCCTTGGCGCGCGCCTCGACCAAGCTGAGCATCTCGGCCTCGGCGCCGAGCTGGTCCTGAAAGCCTCTGAGCCGGGTGAGCTTAGCCATTCGTAATGGGCGCTGCCGCCGTCGAGCTCAAATCTTCAACCGCCGTGTGACGCAAACCGCGCCGCGCGACGTGGCGCTAGCAGCCGAAAACCGTTGGCAAAAATTACGACGCATGTCTGCCCGCATTGTTCCGGCGCGTTCTAATCAACGCGAAAGCGCCGCGCGGTTCGAGCGCGAATCGCGCGCGCTTGCTTGCGGCTCAGTCACACCTAGCTCAACGCAGACCGGCACGTGGCGGAACCGGTACGCTGGGTCGGCACGCCATTATAGCAGTAAGAAGGGCCGCGCCAGGGCGGCCCTTCTTGCATGCTTTGCGGACGGGATTTGCCGCCGAGTTCCGTTCGCTCTTGCTGTGGCAAGGGGCGTGGCCGGCGCCGGATCGCTAGGATTCAGATCGCTAGAATGTGGATCGTGCACGCCGAGCCCAGTCCAATGACGTGCGCGAGCCCAACCTTTGCGTTGGGCACCTGGCGCTCCTTGGCGCGCGCATCCTCGGTCAGATGCCAGACGACTTCGCAGATATTAGCCACGCCGGTGGCACCCAGCGGATGACCTTTAGAGAGCAGGCCGCCGGAAACGTTGACCGGGGCCTTGCCGCCGAGGCTTGGATGGACGCCGCCGCCCTCGTCGATGAATTTGCCCGCCTCGCCTTCGCCGCAAAGAAAGAGGTTCTCGTAGTGAAGCAGCTCAGCGGTAGCGAAGCAGTCGTGTAGCTCGGTCAGCGACAGATCCTTGGGTTCGACCCCGGCCTGCTCGTAGGCCTTTTTTGCCGCCGCGCGGGTAAGCGTGCTCACGTCAGGCATCGCCAAGTCGCGCTCGGTCCAGGGATCGGAGGTGAGCACCGAAGCCATAACCCGCGGCCGCTTCCGGCCGCCCGCAAGCTGCTTTAGCTTGCGTTCCGACACCAGAATTGCCGCCGCGGCGCCATCGCCGGTCGGGCAGCACATGTACAGCGTGTTCGGGTAGCAAATCATCCGCGCGTTGAGCACGTCTTCCAGCTTCAGCGCATTGCGGTATTGCGAAAACGGGTTTTTGGTTGCGTGCTGATGGGATTTCACGGAGATCTTAGCGAAATGCTCAAGTTTCGTCCCGTACTTGCGCATGTGCTCGACACCAGCCTGACCGAACACCGCCGGCATCAGTCCGGAGCCCAGCCTGCCCTCGGTCGAGTACGCGGGATCGCCGCCAGCGCCGGCGCCCCCCAGCAGGCCTTGCTTGCCCATCTGCTCGACTCCAACCGCGAGCGTAATATCGTAAAGCCCCGAGGCTATCGCCATGTAAGCCTCGCGAAACGCCGTTGAGCCGGTAGCGCAGGCGTTGGAGACGTTGACCACCGGGATGCCGGTCTGGCCAATTTGCTGCATGATGCGCTGGCCGACCATCATGCTCGCCTGAAACAGGTTTCCGCAGGCGAAGAACTCGACGTCCTTGATACCGAGTCCGGCGTCCTTCATCGCCAGCAAGGCAGCCTCGCCGCCGAGCTCGGGGACCGTCTTTTCGGGATAGCGACCGAATTTGATCATCCCGGTGCCTAGCACATAGACGTTACTCATCGAAGACCCTCCTTAGCGCCGCCGTCTTTGCGTTGAAGACTTGCGCGGCGCATGCCAGCGCGCGCAAAACATCAGCCGGGCGCGGCGTGTCATTTCGTCTCGCGGCCCATCATTAGTTTCGTAAACGAGGTTTCGTAAGCCGAGCCCGCAGCTCTATAGCGCCATCTTACGCCCCAGCGTCCCAGCGAATCCACGAGGGCGCTAAAGCGAGGGAACCCAGAGCGTTAGGCGCTATCGCAAGAAGTCGCACAGACACGCTCGTGCGGCCGGGCGCGTTCCGGCGGTCTCGCCGCGGGTTCGCCGGGCCATCAGCGATCAACAGCGACGCCTCGGGCGCAAAACCTCGGAGCGAGCACAACGGCCGCGTCACGGCCGCAGCCAGACGGAGCCGCGCTCAGGCGCGAGCCGGCCGATACGAAAACACGACCACGTCGTGCCCCTCGCGGTCTTTGCCCACGACGCCGGTAGTTAACTCGACCGGCATGCCGAAAACCTTGCCCGGGTTTTTCTCCGCCTCCTCAGGGTCAACGTCCACCAGGTTTGCACGCACGGTTGCGCCTTCGGGCAGGTCCACGATCGCGCTTATGTAGGGCGTCTTGATGCCCGGAAAGGACTGATGCACCACGGAGAAAACGTACACCTTACCGTGGTTGGAAAGCGCGACTTCGCTAAATCGTCCGTCGGCGCCGCATTTAGCGCATGCCACCCGGCGAGAGTCCACAAAAACCGCGCCGCAAGTGCACTTTTTGCCCACCAGATGGGGTTTGGGCTCAAGCCGCAAAAAGGGCACAATCGGGCGCGGACCCTGGTCCGTCGTTTGCGTATCTTCAGCCATGCCTAATCACTTTTCCTTCGTGTCTATGCAAAGGGCCGTCGTCTGTGCGGCAGGCTAATGCCTGTGCGGTGTGCGCCCCTGCGGGCCCCGGCCGCGCGGCCCACCGCCGTCGCGTACAGTAGATCGTTTCGCCAACAAGTCTCCCACAGCGTCGCCGGACTTTCAACCTTTGAGCCGCTCTCGCTTTACGAGTGACCGCGCCGGATCACGAAGTCAGCGCGAGTACCGGCCACGGCGCGGCTCGCCCTGACGCGCATCGAGGCGGCGTTGATCTCCACCGTTATGGCGCCGTCCTCGTCGGTGCGCAAAACCTGCGCGCCCGATGCGGTGTAACGTTCCACGATCATGGTGGCGGGAAATCCATAACGGTTAAGATGCCCCACCGAAATGATCGCGAGTGGCGCCTGCACAGCGTCGACAAACGCCGGCGTTGAGGAGCTCTTGCTTCCATGATGCGGAACTTTGAGCAGCGTCGCCCGAATCTGTCCAGGATAAGACGCAAGGAGCGCCTGCTCGGCGCGCGCCTCGATGTCGCCGGTAAACAATACGCGGTTGAGCCCTCGTGCCAGCATCAGCACCATTGAGCTGTTATTGTGGGCGAGGGCGCGCTGCGCAGGCGGGTTGAGGCAGCGCACTGCCACGCCGCCGATATCGCCGATCGCTGCCGAACTGTCGAGCAGGCGCAAGCGCGCGCCGCTCAACGCCAGAGCGGACAGCAAAGCGGCGTAATGGGGGTCCGGACTCGGGACGGCTGGGGCCCAGAATTCTTTCGGGCGGAAGTTGCGAGCCAGAAATTCCAGTCCGCCATAATGGTCGAAGTCGGGATGACTGAGCGCCAGGTACTCGACGCGCATTACCTTTTGCGACCACAAAAATCTTGCTACCAGGCGCTCGCCCGGGTCGAACGCAGGACTTAGCCCTCCGCCGCCATCGATCACCATCACGCGCGAGCCGGGAAACCGGATTACCGCGGCGTCGCCCTGGCCGACGGCCAGAAAAGTGATGCGCAGCGCGGGGTTGAAAAAACGCTGGTAGCCCCACCATGCGCCATCAGCCGTCAGAGCAACGAGCAGCAAAATCACCGCCGCTTGGCGCCATCGGGCCGTGGTGGCGCGATGCTCAACTGTCGTCGATTTAGCGCGAACGCCGTAGCGTACGGCCGAGCTGGCATGAAGCCCGGACCCGCCGACCGGTCTGGTCAGCCATAGCAAGAGCAGCGCATAAAAAATTAAAAGCTCCTCGAAAGTAGGCGTAAAGCAACGTGCCCAAGCCAAGGGCCAGGCGGCGAAGCATGCCGCCAAATAGGTGCCGGCGGACAGAAACCAGCCCGCCGCGCGCAGCAAGACGGCCGCCGCGCCGGGCAACTCGAAGCTCAGCACCGCGGCGCACAACGCGCCGATCGTGCCGACCAGGCCCATAATCGGCACCGCTACCGCGTTGGCCAGCGGGCCGACGAGCGAGAACTGGTTGAAGTGATAAGCGGTGAGCGCGCTCACGCCGACTGCCACGTAACACGAGAGCGCCAGATAGCCGCCGAGCCAGCCCGCGGCTCTATAGATCGGCCAGGCCGGGCGAAGCTTCAGCATTCGGCGCTCGCAGTAGCTCAGCCACCAGGCTCCGTACCGGCGCATCCCGAGCACAATCGCCGCGACCGAGGCAAACGAGAGCTGAAAACCGATGTCGGCGGTCGAGCCCGGAAGCGCTAGGATAATCGCCCCGGCCGCCGTCGCGAGCGCGGCCAGCGGCTCGTTCGAGCGGTCAAGCACAATCGCCAACGCGTAGCTGACGACCATGATCACGGCGCGGATCGTTGACACATGATGACCCGCGACGAGCGCGTAGGCTACGACCGCCCCCGCCGCAGCCAGAGCGGCGATCTTGTTAGCCAGACCGAAGATCAGGAGCCGCGGCGCCGCCGACAAAACCAAGCGCGCGAGCATGAAAGCCACCGCGGCAACAAAACCCATGTGCAATCCGGAGATCACCAGCAGATGGGCCATTCCGGTCAGCGCGAAATCATTGCGCACGGTCTCCCCCAATCCTCCGCGGTCGCCGATCACCAGGGCGCGGGCCTCTTCCCGCTCGGGATAATCGAGGGTGGCGTCGATAAAGCGCGCGATATGCGCGCGCGCGCGCTCGATCTGGCTCCACGGGAACCAGGGCCGATAGCTCAGGACCGCGATTTGGTCGGGCGCGCTGACCAGCATCGTCGCCGCGATTCTCGCGCGCGCCATATAGGTCTCGTAGTCGAATTCGCCGGGGTCGCCGAAGTTGCGCGGGAAGCGCAGGCGTCCGCTGAGCCTAAGCCGCTCGCCGATTCGATAGTTGCTGCCTTGAAGCAGCGTTGCGCGAACCAGTCCCGTGCTCGGTTGCCAGGCGCCTGCGCCCAGGAGCGCGCGCTCCACCTGGACCAGCAAACGCTGCCTGCCGTAAGAACGCTCCGGCTCGCGCCAGAGCATCCCTTCAATTGTAAGCGGCGTGCCGTCCGGGAAGCGACGGATTGACCGGTCGCCGTGGTCTTGGGCGCCGAGATCGCCCACCGACAACGCAGCCGCGCCCGTCAACGCCGCCAGCGCCACGACGAGCCCCAAGTTCGCTCTGCGGAAAAGGAAAAGAGCGGCAGCACCGAGCGCTACAGGCCATAGGAACCATGTATGCGTCGGCCAGTGGCCAAAATTTCCCAGCGCATCCCCACAGACCAACGCGGCTGATACGCCGTAAATGGAGCGCAGCCGAACCAATGGCAGAGGCAATAGATAAGCGGCCGGCGCGCTCCCGTACCGCGAAGACTGCGGCTGCTCGCTAACCCCTACTTGTAGCTCGCCGGCCGCACACCTCGCCGGCGCGGCAAATGCCGGTACAGCAGGTCTCCTCGCCTTGCGCAAAAAGCCGGCCAGAACAAACCACCCCGTGCAAATCTGCCGTAACTAGACGACTGCGAAGCTGAGCGCTTCAACGATAGCGAAATTGCACACGATTGGCGAGCTAAAGAGACTTTCGCAACCGAGCGGAACGATCCTGCTCGCGCCCCGAATCATGGGTTGATCGCTATCAAAGCGTGCGTTGCTTCGGGGTCGAGTGCTGCGTCTATGGTGATGACAAGTCTTGTCAACGGAATATGGCCGCCGGTGTTCCTCTGTTCACGCTCTGAAGCCGTCATCTGGTTTCGTGATCGTAATTCGTTATGGTAGTTCGAGATATTGACCGGCAGCCCGCGCGGTCTAATATGTGCCGGAGAAACAAAGAAAGGATTGCCGCGATGCTCGCCGTTGCGAGCGTCGCTTTAGCTGTAGCGCTAACCGCCTCTAAGGCGGCGAGCCAGGAATCTTATTTCCCGGCGCACGGAGAGGCGGCGCGGATCATCACGGTCAGCGCGGCGGGTCAGGCGGCAATTGAATTTGACGTGCTCACGCAAGCTATCGTGGTAAAGGAGACCGGGCCTAAGCAAACTGTTGCCCGCTTCGGCGAGGTTTACGCCTTTTCGCCCGCTTTCATCGCGGTGCGCGTAGATGAACCCGTGCGCCTCACCTTCTCGAACCTGCAACCTGATGACGATCACGATTTCGCGCTGATGGCCAACAACGGCGAGAGCAAGCCCATGATGTGGGTTGGTCTGCCGGCGCTCAAGAAAACCTCTTATGTCTTGATCTTCCACAAACCCGGCTTGTTCCGATTTCTCTGCTTGCGCCACCAGCCTGAGATGCAGGGCCAAATCGAAGTGCTGCCGCGCTGAGTGACGGGAATTGCGGCGCTTCGATAAGGAGTTGCAACGACGTATATGAAGCGAACCGTATTGGCGCTGATCGCCGGCGCCACGGGAAGCGGGCTCTTAGCCTATACTGCGGGCGATACCTGTATTTTCCGGGCGATGTAGCGGTTGCGCGTGT
Source organism: Deltaproteobacteria bacterium (assembly GCA_021831785.1). Taxonomy (GTDB): domain Bacteria; phylum Desulfobacterota; class Binatia; order Binatales; family Binataceae; genus JAJYYI01. The sequence goes on from JAKBMB010000011.1 coordinate 60,760, forward strand.
GCTGCAGAGTGCCTTGCCCTATCCAGCCGGTTGGGCGAGGTGGACGAGCGCGGCCGCTGGTGTTTTTCTGCAAGTCCACGCCGTTTTTTTTCGGCTAGCCTAGCCGGCATCCAGCCGACGATGAATGCGAGACCCGTTATCTCTCGCTAAATGGAATTCGCACATGATCGGATTGAATCCCTGGATCGCGGGTGGCGTTTTCGCCTCGACAGCGTTAACCGATGCGGTGTACGTTCTCTTCAACGCGGCGGTCTCGCAGCGCCGCCGTCTGCGCGCCGCCACTTGGAGCAGCATCTGGTACCTGCTGTCGGCGTTCGCCGTAATCAGCTACACGCACAACGCGGCTTACGTGTTATTCGCGGCCGGCGGCTCATGGGCCGGTGCGTTCTGCGCGATGACCTGGCTTAAGCGTGAGGCCGCGGCCGCGCCGCCGCCGACACCCGTCGGGGCGGTCCCAGGCTGCAAGTCAACCTGATAGCCCAAATACGTCAATGAGATGGCGAAGTTGATGCTGCGATTGCCGGCCTGCGAATCGGGGCCGGGTTTGCGGTCGGCAGCCGCTACCCGGAGGTCGTCGCGACCTGTTCCACCACGCTTTCGTTCGCGGTGCTTGGCGCAGCGAGCTCCTGGGTCAATCCGATAGCGTCGCAGACCTTTTCGACCGCCAGGCGCAGCGGCCCCTGCTGGGTGAGAATGCGGTTGTTCTGTACGACATTGCCGCTCCAAAAGTCGGCGCTGCGCTTCCAGTCTATCTCGCCGAGCCGTTCGGCGTAAGCGCGCCACTCTCGGGTCCCGTTGCGAAAAAGCAGATGGCCGACGCGCCCGATGAGGTTGAGCCCGGTTGCGGTCAGACACAGCCATCCTTCGGCGCGCAAGGCCGGAATCGTTCCCGCCTCGACGGTGTCGGGAAGCCTTGAGATTCTGCTCCAGACTGCAAGCGCCTTGGTCACGTGGTTAACGTAGGCGGAGAATTTTTTCAGCGCGTCTTCGTACTGGTATTTCTTGGCGAGCTGCTCTTGAGCGCGGCGCGCGAACTCGCGCTCCGGCAGCGCGTAAGAGCCGCACAAAAGTTCCTTTACGAGCTGGCGTACCTGGTTGGTCAGAAACAGGAGGGTGGAGTTTCGTGACAGGACCTTGCTGGTCGAATCGATCCTACCCTTAAAAAGCGCGCAGGTTTTCTCAAGGTCGATCACCAGCCGATTGCCAGGATTGCGCGCGTCATAGACGGTCAAGAGACTCGGCGGCAGCGCCTTGACTTTCGAGCAGTCGGCGAAGTCTTGGTGTGCCTGAACGATGTTGCTCTCCGGCACGATCATCACCGGCACTCCGTTGCGCGCGGCTTGGGCGTAGTCGTTAGGCCTTTCCTGGCGCAGCTCGTTGAGAAATTCGGCGATGCCGTGCTGGCGGTGTTGACCGTCGGTGATCGTCATGTGGGCGTTAGGCGGCAGCACCAAGTATCCCATCAAGCTGGGCGCGTCGCGAAACTCCAGCGTATAAACCGTGGCGGGCTGGTCGAGATTTAGCGTTAGCGGAGGAATAATATAGTTCTCGCTGTAATGCTCCCTGAGGTAACGCCCGATGGCTCGGCTATGCGCCGGCACGAGCGGGCGGTTCAAAGCCGCCAGCGCGGCATCGGTCTGCGCTCCCTTCGGAGCCGGCCGCGATTCGGCATGGTTGGCGACCCAGTTCATCGACATTACGGAAGTCAGAAATGTGCGTCGTCCCTGCTCGAAAATCACCACCGGTACGACGGCCGCGCCTTCCATCGCCTGCGCTTGCTCGCCCGCCGCGTGCTGCGCCTCTTCTATCGAGCCGCATCGTCTTACCCGTAGCCGCCCGACCGATGATTCCCTTATCTCAACTTCCTCAGGCATAGGCGTTCTTGCCGTTTCTTGAACGGCTCGCGGCGGTTTCGCGCTGGCGCTGGCAGTTCACACAGGTTCTCACGTCCGGCAGGGCCGCGAGCCGCTCCGGTGCGATGTCGCCGTTACATAGGACACAGCACGCCGGCCCAATAAACATCTCGAGCGGCTCGCATGAGCGGCGCGACACTTCGAGCGCCACGCGCGCCGGTTCTTGCGGAGACCACGCTCCGCCGGTGAGAACCACCGGACGGCGTAAAACGATAAAGCCGAGCACGCCCGACGGCTGCAGCAGGGAGCTCCATGTCAGATGAAACGACGGTGCGCCGCCCGAGGCAATCTGCGCCCGTCCCGACCGCTCATGCTCGCGATAGTCTAACGCCCGCGCCGACAGCCGCCCAACGATGGTTATAGCGTCCCGGCGCACGCTTACCGAGTAGACCTCCATGCACACGCCACCGACGTTCACCATCTCGCCAAGCGCGCGGATTCGCGCCTCCGGCAAGCTGCTCCAGATGCGGCAGTCGATATCCCCACCTAGGAATTCCATACGCTGCCTAACTTAGCTCGCACAATCAAATGACAACTGATTATTGGCTATTGATGGCCCGGGTGTCAATCGAATGCAGAATGCGAATGGCGCTTGCTTGCCGCGCAAACGGGCTTAAACTGGGCGGCTGCATGGCGCAACCGCTTCTCGGGACGAATCAGCGAGGTCGGAATGAATGAGTTAGGTCGGAACGAATCAGCGAGGATTGACGCCCAGAGGGCGCGTGCAATGCTTCGGCGGCCGCGCTATCAGCGTGCGGGTAGGGTGCCGCCTTGAGACGGCAATGTGGACATCCCGGGAGCGCGTTGAGCGCCCGGCATGAACGGAGGCGCTAAAATGAGCGGAATATTGGGAATCGGCTGGGCTGGTGCCGAACTGTCTACGACTGGTGGTGGGTTTATGACGACGCTCGATGAGTTTTTGTTGCTGAGTTGCTTTGAAGATTTTTGATCCTGGTCGGTATTGTAAATCCACTCTGCGCGCAGGGTCTGTGGCCGTGCCACCACCGCGGCCGCCAGCGACAGCGCCAAAATGGCAGCGATCTCCAAGCTATTCAGCCTCATAGTCCTTAAGCTACCCATTGCGAGCGACGGTCAGCAGAAAAGCCTCAAGCTCCTTCATCGCCTCGAGATCCTCGGTGATAGACGGCAGACGTGCGGCCACCTTTTCGCGCAGCAGACTCTTGGTTGCCGGATCGTTGGCGATCTGGATATTGACATTAACGAATTCGTCCGCGTCGCGCACCGCCAACTCCGACAGGCCCATAGCCTTGTAAAACCCGAGGCTTAGGCGACCGCGCATAAATTCGCCCGGCAGCGTTACGACCGGCTGACCGCAAGCGAGGGCCTCGATCGTCGTATTGCCGCCACTCCAATGGAACGGATCGAGCACCGCATCGGCCACGGTAAGCAATCGTAAGAAGCGGGTCGGCGACATCCGGGGGACTAATAGCACGCGCGAGGCGTTTGTTGGAAACATTGTTTTGAAACGTTCGCTCAAAACCAGGTTCAAGTGGGGGTGTTCGCTCGCGGGCAAAACGATAATGCCGCCCGGGTCGCGCCGCAAAATGTCGCTTAACGCGAGATCGAAGTCAGGATGAATCTTGAACAGGCTCTGGGCGCAGAAATAAAGCCGCGCGCCTTTGGGCAGGTTAAACTCGGCGCGTTCAGCGACGGTTTTCGGCGCGGCGGGCAGGCGGATGTACATCGGTTGCCGTTTAAGCCTGACCAGCCGCTCAGTGTAATGCTGCTCGCCGGCCTCAGGCTCCCAGTCGGCGGCCGACAGGAAATAATCGACGTTCGGAATTCCTGTCGTTACGGGATGTCCCCAGGTGGTGCACTGTACCCGCGCAAGGCGTGCGAAGGCGAGGTAGTAAGTCAACGTGTCGACCAAGACGTCGAGATAGAAGAGCACGTCGAGTAGCTCCGCCGCCACTATCTTTTGAGCTTCGAACAAATCCGGGGGGAGGGTGATGACGCGGGTTGCCCCTTCGCCCGAAGCCGAAGGGATCAATGCTGAGCGCGGCGAGACGAAGACTACGATGTCGAACGCTTCGCGTGAGAAATTTTCCAGAATGCCGCGGAAAAGCTGACCCACGATATGCTTTTCGGGAAATGTGGTGATAAGGCCCAGGCGTACTCGTTCGCCTCGCGGGACTCCGTTTGCGCAGTGCGGCGCGTCCCAGCCTAGGCGCGGACATGCCGCGAGCAGCGCGTGCGCTATGTCGCTCTGGACTGTTGCTTCATTGCGCGCGTAGTAGCCGCCGTGGAAATTGCTTTGATTAATTTGTAAGTATGGGTCGAGAACCGGCGCGGGTGCGGCGATAAAGGCTCTCAGCTCGCGGCGCATAGCGGCCCGTTGCGCGTCGATATCTTCATTCGAACGGGGGATGACCGGAATGGTAAGGGCAAGCTTAAGGCGTATTGCCCCGTCGTCTGGCTTGAGCTTAAGCCCCATATAAAGCGCGCCCTTTGCCGCCGGTGTTTTGCCCTCAAGCGCAAACACTCCAGCGAGGTTCAGCCATCCGCTGAGATGGCGAGGATCGAGCGCGATGGAGCGGACTAAGAGCGCGTTTGCATCGTCCCATCGACCCTCCGTTTTCGCGACAATTCCTAGTCCAGTGTAGGCGCTGGGGTCTTTTGAATTCAGTGCCAGAGCTTTTTCGAAACACGTTTTGGCTTCGGCAAACTTTTGCTTCAGAAGAAACATCTCGCCAAGCCTGTTCCACAGCATCGGCTGGTCGGGCGCGGCCTCGGCGGCATGCTTAAAGAACGCTCCGGCCGCCGCGGCGTCGCCCTGTGCAAACAGCGCGCTGCCCAGGCAAAAAAGCGCGCCCGCATGGCCCGGATTTATATTGAGGGCGCGGCGCGCCGTCTGCGCGGCCGCTTCGAATCTTTTAGTGGCGTTGAGCAGACCCGACAGATTGGCCAAAGCGTCCGCGAAATCGGACTTGACCTCAACGGCTCGTCTGAAATGCGCTTCAGCCTCTTCAAACTGACCGAGGCGGGTGAAAACGACGCCCAAATTCGAGTGAGCTACCGGCTCTTGAGGGGCCAGTTCCAGGGCGGCTTGGTAGTGCAATGCCGCCACTCCCAGGCTGTTTTGCGCCAACATGCGATTTCCGGCCTGGATGTGCGCTGTGATCTTCTCTCGCCGTCCGAGGGTCGGCTCAAGCCACACCGGAAGGCTGCGTTGGCCCTTGGCTGTCACGTTACGGAATCTCGTCGCCTCCCGGTACATTTTCCCTTCTCGCATGGTCACTTAAACTGCAGTCAAGCTGGTTGATGGCCATGAAACTGTCGGCGAATTAGCTGCTTGAGCTGTTCAGTCGCTGCAAGCGTCTCAGTGATCGGCGCGGCTTTTCGTTCGGCTTTGATTACGTCGATCGCGTCGGCAATGGAAGCTAGAAGCTTTCGCGCGGCCGCGGCGAATTGTGGCTCTGCAATTGCGCGGCGTAAATCGTCCAAGAGCGGCTCGGTCTCCTCTAGCACGACCGATGCTCGCGCCGAGTAGGCTCCGCTGAGAAGTGCTCGCGCCGCCCGGCATTTGCCGGCTACCAGGTCCAATGTATCTATCATCGCCGCCTCGTAGAGACCGGCCGCAACGAGATTGGCTGCAACCGGGCGTTGCGAGCCGTTGTCTTCGTGTGCCGCCCCGGGCTGTGTCGGCGAGGATGGCTGCGGATCGAAAAAAGCCACCAGCGGTTCGGTCCAAAGCCCGTTTCGCGAGGGCTCAGCAGCGGGCTTTATTAGCCCCCGCAACATGGGGCGCGAGCAGTGAAAGGGAACGGCGCAGGGCGGCACAAATTCGGTGTAGCCGAGATTGGTTATCGCGTAGCGGGCCGTTAGATGAACGGCGTCGAGCCAGGTATCGTCAAATAGCACCACGCCGCCGGGCAAGAGTAGATGATGCACGAGACAGAAGTCGGTAAAGCACGCGTCGAAGCGATGATCCCCGTCGATAAAGGCGAAGTCAAAGCGGCGTCCTTGTCGGAGCAGGCGTGTAAGCGCCAATAAAGACATCTCCTCATAAAATTCGACCCGCTCTTCGAGCTCCAGCTCACCAAGCATCATGCGCGCGGCATTGTGAAAAATCGCCTTCTGAAACGGATCGACGGCAACATGGGCAATCGGTTCTGCCCCGTTGGTCAAAAGCGCTTCGAAAATGCACAGGGTTGAGACGCCCCAGCCCATGCCGATCTCAAGCGTTCGCTGGGCGTTGACCGTGGCGCAGACCTCTTTTAGCACACGGCCGCGTTCCGCCGTTAACCCGACCGGAAAGATCTCGTTCAGACCGTTTTCTCCGGGGATTTTGCCGCTGGCGAACAAGCTGTCTAGCCGTTTACGCAGTCGTTCAAGAACTAAGTTCTGGGGCGCACGACCGGGGTTTTCGGTGGCACCCATGTCACCAACGGCCTTGAACCCGTGTATGTGTCTGAACCCCAACTCGTTGATCCCCCATTCTGATTTGGTTGGACGGCTGGCTTGAATTGTGCCTCGAAACGGCTGCGACTATCAATCGTTTTCCTCTCCGCCACGCCCGCGTTGTTTCGCCAGATCAAGGGTGAGAAAGAGTTCATGGAGTTTCCTAAGCACACCGCTGACGCCCCGAACGTCTTCTGGCAACCCGCTGCGCCTGGCACGCGCCAGGCGGGTCATTACGAAAAGATTGAGCGCTTTGATTTGCGTGACAATGTCAGGATTCCGTGAACCATCAAGCAGCGAGGTAATAAAGAATACGCCGAGCCAGACCTGCTCAATTAATGGCCCAATCTGTCGATGTGTTTTTTCTCTCAACGCAGCTTCGATCTCGTCGAGACGGCCCGCCATTCGGTCGTATGCGTCGCCTACGCCACGTTCGGGGCTGGATGCCGTCGTTTGCGCTCTGCGGTAGGCGCTGAGCGCCTGCGTGCTGAATCGGACCAGGTGTTTTGACTCGACTGGGGCCATTTGAACTTGCCAAAGACTGGAAACTCTAAACGAAAGCCGACCGCGCGGAGCTAAGCCGGTTGCGGCGGCTTTGCTTCTATGAACATCCTGACTTTTCGTCCAGCGCTCGCCGGTTACATCTCATGCTTTTTGCGTTCACCGCCGCTAACCCAAGAGGCTGCTACTACCGCTAGTGCTGCTACTGGTGCTGGCCGAGCTGGAGGTGCCGCTTTCGGCCTGAAGTAGATTCAAGATTGAGGTATATTGATTGACCTGCGCCTGGAGAAGGCTGTACTGATTCTCCAGCATTGTCTGCTCCTGCTGCACTTGCTGCGTGAGTGATGAGATTTGCTGCTCTTGACCGATGACTTGGTTCTGATATGCGGTTGTTTCCGAGGCGATCACGCCGGTGTTCGGCGTCAGCGCGTCGGAGACCAGACTATTGAGGGTGCTGTAGAGCTGACTCATCGCATTATGAACACCGGTGGGATCGCTCTGAAAAGCGGCATCGAAGGCGCTCTGGCTGAACTGGAGTTGGCCGTTGTTGCTGGTGACCGCGTTGCCGTCGATAGTGATCCCGAGCTTGGACAGATTAATGGTGCCAAGGGCCGCATTGAGCCCAACGGCCAACGACTCGAGCGGACCGTTTGCCGCTAATGGCGGCGGGTTCTGGCCGGGGACCGCGACGGTGTTCGTGTTGATGTCGGAGAGAAGCTGGTTGTAGGCGTTCACGAAGCTCTGTAGCTGGTTGGACTCGGTGGCGGTATTTTCCGAGACCTGCACCGAGTACGGCCCGCCCGTCCCGATAAGATTGAGCGTAACGCCGGGGATCGCGCCGGAAACCGAATTGGTTCCGGAGTCCACAGCTTGGTTGCCCACCAGAAGCTGAGCGTCTTGAGCATTTTGCACAACCGGATTGAAGGCCCCAACAGAGAATGTGTCGTTGGTGTTGAGCGTTCCGCCTGTGGCGTTAAACGAAAGCTGAAGGCCGTCGGCGACGGTAATTGCACTGCCCGCGGTATAGGTTGAAGGTATGCTTATTGTGCCGCTGTCGCCAGCCGAGTCCTTCCAAGAGAGGTTGATCGCGCTTGAGCCAATCGTTCCGCCTTGGGTAACCGTGAAGTAGAAGCCCTGGGTATCAGCCCCACTATAGGTTCCAGTCACGAGCGGTCCGTTGGAGGAGCTGTTAGCAGTACCGGTAATGCCGCTGTAATCGACGGGACTCACGGCGGAGCTGGCAAAATTAGGAGCGGTTCCGCCCGTCAGGCTGGTCGAAACCTGAAATGCATTGGCGGCCCCGGTCTGATTGGAAACAAGCTCGAGACGATATGGAGCTGAAGGTAAGCCGGTGTCGATCACCTGCGCAGTGACTCCGATGTTGGCGGTATTGATCGCGTCCGCCACGCCCGAGAGCGTGTCGTTGCTCGAACTGATCGTAATTTGGTTTTGCACGCCTCCAATGGTTATCGTTATGCTTCCAGTACCGGTGGTGTCGCTAGCTGAAGAGTAACCCTGAGAAGCGAGCGCTTGGGCGGTGGCCAGTTGATTGACGGTCACATCGTAGCTGCCTGGAACAGCAGTGCCGGTCACAGATGCGCTGAACGGTGCTCCGGATTGGACCGAGACACCCATCGGAGGTGAAGAGTTGTCGTTTTGAAACGGCGCGAGGGCGCTCTGCAGCCCGGTAAGGTCCCCTTGAAGCGTCCCCAAGGTGCTGATCGCCGTCTGCTCGCCCTGAACCTGCTGATTCAATGCTCCAATGGGAACTTCGGCGGCGGCGATGATCGACTGGATTATGGTGTTGAAGTTGATATTAGCGAAATTTGGTAGGCTTATCGGAGTGGATGCGCCCATGAGTTACATCTCCTAAATCGATTCGTCTTGCCTCTTCGGCATCATCCGGGTACGGGGCGCGCCGCCGGGGCGGATAGGCCATGATTTGGGGGGTGAGTCACGGCCGGATCTTACGACAGCCTTCGCCCCGTACCCGGATGACGCCGTAAGGCGTCATCCGAAGTTGCTTTACTTGACGGCTACGGGAACAGCGTTGCGAGCTGCTGAGGTATCGAGTCCGCCTGCTTGAGCACGGAGATTCCCGCCTGCTGCAGCACCATCTCCTTGGTAAACGTCGCAAACGTTTGGGCCACGTTAGCGTCTTGAATGTTCGACAGGGCTGAAGTCAGGTTTTGCTGTTCCGACGACAAGTTCGCCGACACGGTGGAAAGGTCTTGCTCGTACGCCCCGACGTTTCCTCGATAACCCGCCAAGGTGGCAAGAGCATTGGTCGTCGCCGTGATCATAGACTGCGCATTTGTTTGCGTCGAAATGTCAGCCAGGGAGCCGCTGCCATAGAACGAGAGCGTAATCGTCTGACCTACGGTGTATCCGTTGGTGCTGCTGAAACCGAAGTCCAGCCCAGAGCTGTCGAGGTTGTTTACATACATGCCCGGGGTCTTGCCTACCGTGATATAGGTTCCGGTGCCGCCGTTCGAATCGGCAAGAGCGAAGGTTACATCATTACCGCCGCCGCTATCAGCAGCGACTTTCGTCACCGTGAGCGTTATATAAGCCGGGCTTGCGACCGCGAGCTTGTCGCCCGGGGTCGTCGGGGCAGTGGTCGCAACGGTGTTGGCCGTGCCGGTGTCAGCCGCATTACCCGTACCTGAAGCGAGCAGGCCCAGACTGCCGGTAGGATCGGCGATGGCCAGGTTCTGGCTCGATCCACTGGTGTAGATTTCGGTGCCGGAAGGTACCGAGGAGGGGCCGGAGGAATTCAATAGGCCCGCGGCCGAAACGTTGGGCATGCCGATTTGAAGCTGACTCAGCGAATTATTGTTAGGCCCCACTTGAAAGGTGGTGTTTGCACCCTGGAGCAGGCCGATGCCGTTGAACTGGCTGCTCTGCGCAATATTGTTTATTTCGTTGAAGAGCTGAGTAAATTGCGAGTTTAGGGCCGACCGCTGGGTGTTGTTGATGGTGCCGTCGGCCGCCTCCGAGGCCAACTGCTGCATCGTCGTCAACACGTTGCCGATATTTTGCAGCGCGCCGTCGGCGGTCTGCAGCATCCCTTGGGCGTTGCTGGCGTTGGTCGAAGCTTGGCCCAACGAGCCCAAAAGACCGCTCATCTCCAACGCGACCGCGAGGCCTGCTGGGTCGATGGCGGCATTCACTATTCGTTCGCCTGTGGAGAGCTGTTGGATGGTCGTGTTGAGATTGTTTTGGTTCGCGCCGAGTGCGTCTGACGCGATCAACGCGGCTTCGTTTGTGACCAGACTTAGCATTTAATTCCTCCTTGCGCCCATATCGGCGACGGCATGTGGTTTCATCAATAAGCTCGTCCGTCGCCGGGTTTTTTCTCGGCTGCTTGTTGACGCAAAATCTTCCGATTGATAGAGTCTCATTCAATTAGCATGGGCGGGTAGCCACACGCTCGGCTGATTAAGGGAGGGCAAATGGGGGCACTCAGCGACTACGGTCTGGTCGCTTTATCGGAAACTTACACGCTAAGCCGCCAGGAGTTGATGCTTCTGCGCGGACTCGGCAGCAAAGTTTTTGAAACGATAGGATCTAGCTTCCCACGGCTTGGTGTATCGGTAGGAATTAAGCTCCCGTCACTGAAGATCGCGACACTTGGAGAGGTCTTAGCCGCGTTGCCGTCGGGGATCGTGCTGACTGTGCGCTTCGGCGAGCGAGCCGGTGGGATACTAGCGATGAGTGCTTCGTTGAAGGCGGCCACGATGCAGATGGTATTTGCCGGGAATCGGCAATCGAATGGCAGCGAGGGATTGACCGATTTGGAGCTGGCGGCTGTCGGCAAAATGTTGGGAAAAGCGATAGCGGACGGCTTCTCCGCCGGCTTCGCTAAGCTGTTCGGAGTGGAAGCATCTTCCACAGGCGCATTTAGCATGGAGACGATGGCTAGGGAGGCGCTCTTGGCTGAGGACAAAGTGATCAGTTTCAGCTCTTCGGTCGACGGTAGCGGTAGTGCAATGATGACCGCAATCGAGCTTTCACCCGTAATGGCGCTACGTGGCCGGCTAAAAGAGGCAACTAAATTAGGGCCGCTCGAGCCGGAAAACTCCGTCGTGACAGCGAAGCGCGTCGGAGACGTCAGAGTCGAGCTCTCCGCGGTATTAGGGTCGTTTGTAACAAATTTCGCGGGCCTTCGCGGCGTCAAGCCCGGATGCTATATACCGCTCGGCAAGCTGCGAGGTTCTGCCGCGACCGTGGATATTTACGCGGGCGGGCGGTGTCTGGGCGCAGCAGTAGTGGTCGAAGACCGCGGGTGGCGGCGAATTTTTATCCAACACCAGACGGAAGGTTAGGGCCAATGGCTGAGCGTGAAAGCGAGCAAGCTAAGAAGAAGGCGGACGCCAATGGAAGCTCGGCGGTTGAGGAGCCGCAAGCTAGCCTAGAGGTGGCATCCGCGAGCGGCGGTCTCAATGCTGCTCTTAACGAAACGCTCAACGAAATCTCGCTGACTGTGGTAGTTGAGGTTGGCAGGACCGTGATGGCGGTGAAAGATATCTGCCGACAGTTCCGGGCGGGCAATGTTCTGCGATTGGACAAGCGAAAGGGGGAACCACTGGAAGTTCATGTCAACGGCCTGCTTTTTGCGCGGGCTGAGGTAGTATTTGAGGGCGACCAAATCGGAGCCCGTATCATCGAAATAGTGGATGTTGACGGGGCGTCGCGGGCCAGCGGTCTGAACCACTTTGTGAGGTGAGCAACATGAGCGAGCCGATTCCCAAACAAGAAAGTGAGAACGTGGAGCTGGTAAGCGAAGGAGGTGGCGGCTCACTGGATGTCGCAAGCATTTTAGGGATTATTTTTGGTCCCACCTGTGTGCTCGTCGGTCAATGGCTCGAAGGGGGTGATGTTAGGAGCATTTTCCAGTGGAGCGCCGGGCTAATCGTGATTGGCGCAACCATTGCCGCGTGCATGGTCTCTTTCTCGCCATTTTGTCTCAAGGCGGCAATCTTTGACCTAAAAAAAGTCATCACGGATAATCTGCCTCATCCGTTTGACCTAATCGATCGCTTGGCAACTTACGCGCATGTCAACAAGAAAGAAGGTGGCGTTGCGCTTCAACAATTCACTCGTCACGAAACTTACCCTACGCTCATCACGGGCGTTAAACTCATTGCCAACAACGCAGAAAGGGAAAAAATTGAATCGCTTTTCGATCGACTGCTGCATGAACGTCATCAACGCAACGCGGCCGGAGCGGAGGTTTTCCAGGCCGCGGGAGGCTACCTGCCGACTTTCGGCATCTTAGGCGCGGTTCTGGGCCTTATTCATACTATGCATAGCCTCGCTGATCCCTCTCACGTGGGAGAAGGCGTTGCCACCGCATTTGTGGCCACCGTTTACGGCGTTGGCCTAGCGAACCTAGTGGCGATACCCCTAGCGCGCAAGATCAGGACGCGAGCGAAAGCGGAGAGGCTGCTCGATGCGATTGTGGTCGCGGGGATCCTGGCGATGAAAGATGGTATGTCGGCGACCGCGCTGCGCAATTATCTCAAAGAAGGTGCTACAACCCACCCTACGAGCGGCCGCGAGAGCGGCCGACCTAGAGAACAGCAAGAACCTGATGATCGCGTCAACGCAGCGTGAGACGCGTCCGAAGGAAACGTGGGCTTATTCGATGACTTGGAGGGGGGTGAAGAGGAGCACGACTCGGATGAGCGCTGGATTGTCTCTTATGCCGACCTTATCACCACCCTCTTCGCCCTGTTTGTTTTACTGTTCGCTCTTTCCCTGGAGGATGCGCGGCTCAGGGCAGGGATCGAGTCAGTTGCTCGTATGGTAGGCGCAAGGCCTTTGAGCGGCGGGTTGAGGCCAGGCGTGGCGCAAGGGGTCGCCGGCGCGGCTCCGTCGCACGCGACTGCTGCCCAGCCCCCAGCCGGAGCAGCGGACGCGGTTGCGCTGTCGAGACCGGATTCCGCGGCTGGGCGGACCTTCACGCGCTCGGATTTCCTTCAACTCAAGGAGATTAAAGAAAGCCTCGAGCGCGACCTCAGTACCTTTGCCGACTCCGGGGTATCGCTCAAACTTACGCCGGAGGGACTGGTCATTTCGTTGGCCGCAGCACGTTTTTTCAAAAGCGGCCAAGCCGAGATCGAGCCAGCTCAGGAGCCGGTCTTAAAGGCGGTTACCTTGAATATCGGGAACTTAAAAAATCGAATGAGAATTGAGGGGTTTACTGATTCGATTCCCATCCACAACTCTCGCTTCACGGACAATTGGGACCTTTCGGCGGAGAGGGCCGGCAACGTGCTGCGCTATTTACTCGAGCGTTCCAGCCTTGACGCAAATCGGCTTTCTCTGGCCGGTTACGGACCTTACCGGCCGATCTCAGGCAACGACACTGAAGAAGGGCGGGCGCTTAACCGGCGAGTAGACATCGTCATCCGGCCCAACGCCAGCCCCGAGCAATGAGCGAACGGCAAACAGCACCAGGTTCAGAGGGTAGCGAGCTTGAGCTTTGGCGGACGACGGCCAACGCAGAGGGGATGAGATTTGTTGCCTCGCTGCACGAGAGCGTGGCGGGCGCTCTAACTGAATCTTTGGCGCATGCGGTCAAGCTCCGATTTTCGGGCTTCGCTGTGGAAGGGCCGCTCAAGTTTTTCCAGCGCTTTCCTGAAAACACCTACGTCGTACTGTTTTGCGGCGAAGCGCTACCGCACGCCGGCGCAGTCTTATTTTCGCCGGAACTTGGTCACCGGATCATCGCCAAATGGTTTAACCTACAAAAGACATCGGAGAAAAAAGCATTCACGGCGCTTGAAGAAAGCTCCTTTTGGCGGGTGGCGGAGCGGTTGACTCAAGTATTTTTGTCGGTTTATGCGAAGGCCGGTTTGAACCAGCCGACGGTTGTCAGTCGCGGAAGACTGCGCGACATGACGGACGCCCTCGTCAACTTACGCGAGATCGTGGCGTTCAAGTACGCTTTGGAGATGCCGGCTGCGGAGCGAATGGGCCTGCCAATCTGTGCGGTGCTTGATACCGAGATGGCCTCGCGGCTGGTTGGACCGGAAAAAGATGATTCGCCTCCGGAGGACATATCGGTTGCTGCGCATGCGGCGCGCCACCTGCCGATCGAAACCAGTGTGGTGCTTGGCTCATTTAGAATCTCGCTGGCCGAGTTGGCGGCAATAAAAGCGAACGACACCATACTTTTGCCCGACCCGAACGAGGCTTGGCTTGGAGCCGGCAACAGCATTAAGTTGCTCCCACTAAAAGTCGAGCTTGCGGGCGAGCAAGCGAAATTTTACGTTCTCGGCGGCGATGAAATTATAGATGAGGAGGGGGAAGCGTAGAACGGTGGACGTTCTCGCGAGGATTCGCACAGCTTGCGTCGAGGTCAACGTGGTTCTATGCCGCATGCGGTTTACGTTGGGCGAAGTTGCGACCCTCGGTTCCGGCGACGTGCTCGAAGCTGAACTAGGAGATCCGCCTGTAAACGTGGAGCTTGACGTAAACGGTAAAACGGCGGCCAAGGGCCGCTTGCTGATTCGCGACGGACTGCGATGCGTCGAAATTACGGAGGTCGGCAAGCGGCCGTTGCGAAAATTCGCGCCGCTTAAGTGGACCCGGCGATAGGTCTGACCCGGTGATAGGTCCTGATGACTCTGGGCGGAATGGAAAAAGCCGCGTTACTTATTTTGGGACTCGAACGTGACGCCGTAGCGAGGGTCCTCAAACACCTTTCAGCGGAGGAGGTTCGGCGGCTATTGCACTACGTTGAGCAGCAATACTCAGGGCTCAAACCCGACGAAGATGCTACGCGAGCGACGTTTCTGCAATTTCTGAGTAGTTCCGGACCCGGACCGGGCACCCAAATTCGCGAAGCGTTAGCGATGGCATACGGAGCGGAGGGAGTCGATCGGATCTTACGGCGCGACCGTTGGCAAGCGATGGCCGAGAAAAGCTCGCCGGAGGCTCTATCGGACTTTTTGAAAGGTGAGCAGCCCGAACTAATCGCCGCCATTCTCTTTCACCTTCCTCCTCGATTTGCGGCTGAGACTCTTTCTCGCCTGCCCGAAGAACTGAAGGTTGAGACCGTAGAGCGCATGTCCCGCGGGGTCAACATCTCGGCGGCCGGAGCGGACGCGGTGCTCGAAGCGCTCGAATTTGCGCTTTCGAGCCAATCCGGCGCGGGCGAGGATGGCCGCGACCGCGCGGTCGAGTTCACTGCGCAAGTGCTCAATCAGATGGACTCAGAACTTGCTTCCCGTGTCGTCGAAAGAATTCGCGCCCAAGACGCAGAGCGTGCGCGGGCGATTGAGCAGGAGATGTTCCATTTTGAAGATCTTCTCGGCCTCGACAAACGCGCGCTCCAGACGGTCTTGTCCGAGGTCAAGCCCGAACGCATGGCGATGGCCCTCAAGGGGATCGATCGCGAACGCCAGCAGACGGTGTTGGCCGGCTTTACCGAGGAAAATCGAGAGGTCATCCGTGAAGAAATGGAGACCCTCGGCAGGGTTCCGATGCGTGATGTCCAGGCTGCGCGGCGCGAGATCAACGCTATCGCCTTGAGGCTGGAGCACGAGGGTAAAATCCGTGTCAGAACGGGCGAGGTAATGGTCGAGTAATGTTTGACGCGAGAAAATTGTTAGTGGCGCTTGCGGTTTGCGGTTTTGCCGCGCAAGCAGGGGTCTTCGTCGCGCCTTCACTCGCGGCACCGGCCGGTTCAGCGCCGAGCCGCTCGAGTCCCGTTCTATCGACTTCAACTCGTCTGGCTGGGGAGCAGTTGGTTTTGCCTTCGGCGACGTTAACAGAGGGCTTGCCGACGGCCAACCCTTATGTCGAAGCAGCGCGAAAAACGGGTGTCCCTCTCGACCTACTGGTCGCTGTAGCCGGGGCGGAGAGCGGATGGCATCCGTGGGCTTTGAACATCCGCGGGCAAGCCTATTACTGTAATTCGCGTGAAGAAGCAATGATGTTGCTGGCTGGCGCTCGCGACGCGGATGTCGGTTTGATGCAAATAAACTTCTCGTTCTGGGGCTCCCGTCTCGGCTATTCCAAGGAGCAGTTGCTGGATCCTGGGACAAATCTCATTATTGGCGGGCGGATCTTAAAGATGGCTATGGACCGACGCGGTGACTTCTGGGGACGCACCGGATCGTACCATTCGCTCAACCCTGATGAGAAAATAAAGTGGACTAAAACAGTCTATGCTTATTATTGGAAGTATTTGAACGGTATTCCAACTAACCGGGATGCACACAGTAAAATTCCATGAATAAACATGCGTCTATGACCTTGCGCAGCAGGTGCGCAAACTGTATTCTCACTCCTGGGGAAGAGGGGGAAGCTGCGTGAATACTGCGGGCTTTATCATGGCGTCCGCGTTGCGCGTGCGTTCACTGCGCGAATCGGCTCTGGCCGAAAATCTGGCTAATAGCGATGTTCCAGGTTATTTGCCCCGGGATATCGATTTCCGGCGCGCGCTCGACCTGACTATTAGGGATCTTCCCGATGCATCGCAGGAAAATCAAATTGCCGGCCAAGGACGGGTTGTCCTTGAGAACCTTAGGGCGGACTCCTCAGGTGTGGACGTCTCTAGTGAGCTAGGGGAAGTGTTCCAGAACTCGCTTGCCTACGTAGCAACAATGAAGCTTTTTGGCGATATGATGACCCGACTAAAGACTGCGTTTAGCTGAGCTTGTCAACGACGATAGCCGGCCGCTCTGCTAGGTGAGGGTAGCGCGACCGGAGGGGAAGGGCGGACATGATTCAAGGGGTGTTTCAAATCGCGGCCAGCGCGCTTTCCGCAGAAGCTTTGCGGATTACGCTATCATCGCAAAATCTGGCAAATACCGATTCGATTACGTCGCCGGAAGGTGGGGCGTACAAGCGCAAGCTTCCGGTTTTTACTTCACGGCCCGTGACGGGCGAAGATGGCGAACCGGTAGGGCTTGGGGTGGCGACGGCCGCGGTCTTTACCGATCCGTCGTCGGCGCGCAAAGAGTATGACCCGGGAAATCCGCTGGCTGACAGTCAGGGTTTCGTTAGCAAGCCCAATGTGAACCCGGTCAACGAGATGGTGGATGTGCTGGAAGCGTCGCGAGTCTATCAAGCTAATTTAGCGGCGATTGAAAGCGCCAAAAGCGCGATGCTTTCGGCTATTAACCTGTTGTCGTAAGAAGGGGAAGCGCCGTGGCAGGCGTTCAGGGAGTGTCAGGCCTTCCGGAGTTGGTCGCGCAGGTGGTGCAGCCGGAGGCCAAACCAGCCTCCGCCGGCGGCTTCTCGACGGTATTGGAGAGCACGAATAATCTCCTCAAGGAGGCTGACAAGTTGAGCGCCCAGTACGCAACGGGCCGGGCAGATTTGACGGAGGCTGCCGTAACGGCGGAGCACGCCGACGTATCGCTGGGTTTTCTGATGGCGATTCGCCGGCAGGCCATTCAAGCTTATCAGCAGATCATGAGCATGCCGGTTTAGGCGAGCAACTAAGAAGGGCGAAGTCGTGGACTCTGCGCAAGTTTGGTTGAAGTGGGCCTGGGAACAAATGCTGGCCCTAAGGGCGAGAAATCGCTTGGCCTTCGATCTTGCCTGCGGTTTCTTGGTTGCGATTCTTTTCGCAGTAGCAACGGTTGCCACTTATTCGTCTGGCGGGAGCCTTGTCCTTGCCTCCAACCTCTCACCCGCTGACATGGGCGTTCTGGAAATGCGCCTCAGACGGCACGGAATTGGTTACGTTGCCGGTCAAGATTGGATACGAGTGTCCGACGGGAAGATCGGCGAAGCGAAAGAGCTGCTGTCGTCGGGCCCCGGATTTTCCGGCGGCCAGGCGGGATTTGCCTTATTCGATCGTCCGGCTTTGGGAGCAAGTGATTTCGTTGAACAGGTGGCCTATCAGCGCGCCCTTCAAGGCGAGTTAGAGCGTACCATCATGGACATGCGGTCGGTGGAAAATGCGCGGGTTATGCTCGCGATAAATCGCCCGTCTCCCTTTGCGCTCGCGCCGGAGGAAACCTCGCATGCCTCCGTGATGCTTACGCCGGTGCCGGGCGCGATGATTGATATCGTTACCGCGCGCTCGATTGCGCATCTGGTCGCTTCCTCGCTGCCGGGTCTTAGACCAGACCAGGTCTCCGTAACGCTTAACGACGGAAGTGTGCTCTTTCCGTCACAAAACGGCGCGGAATTTTCCGAGGAGGCAGTTTTACGTCAGAAAACGGAGCGAGTGCTTGAGGACAAAGCCGAACAGATTCTTCAGAAAATCATGGGCCCGGGCCGCTACGTTGTGGAAGTTTCAGTTGAGCTCGATGAGCGGAAGCGTCAGGAGACGATGCATCTTTACGGTTTCGGGAATAAACCGGCAATCCTAAGCGAGGAACACAACGAGGAGCCGGTTGGAGAGAAAACGACGCTGGGTATCCCGGGGCTGACTTCTAATTTGCCGGTGCCTTCTGCCCTGCCTGAGCCAGCAACTCAAAACGCTACAGGTTCCGACTCCTCGGGATCTCGAACGACGCCTCGGCCCGCCACGGTCGGAGCTACCGCACTCGCCTCTCCTCCGTACTCTCGACGAGACATCGTGAATTATCGGCCCTCGACCCGCGATATCTTGGAGTCGCGTGAAGCGTTCGGCCTCAAGCGCATCTCGGTTGCAGCCGTGGTCGATGGAATTTACAAGGCCGGGGCTTTCCAGGCCCAGCCCGACGACCGGCTTAAGGAGATTAAGGATCTTTTGGTCGCCGCTGTAGGCGGAAACCCAGCTAGAGGAGACCTGGTTGAGGTAAAGAGTGCGGCCCTTGCCCATCCCTACATTCCGCCACCGCCGTCGTTCGCTGAACAACTGCGCGAGCTTTTCAGCAACCTGATGTATCTCGGGGTGGCGACGGCCGTGGGATTGGTAATTCTCGGCTTTGGAAGTTGGCTGGCGGTTCGGAGCGCTCGTAAGCGTCGCTTAGCGGGAAGGCTAAAGAAACAGATCTCGGAGATTTCCGTTGCGACTAAGCCGGTAGACAACGCCCGTGTCGAACCGAAACCCGATCAGGATTTGAGGCTGCGCGTTAATCTGGAAGCCGAACGCAATCCGGAGGCGGTTGCCGCTATACTCCGCAAATGGATGGATGAATCAAGCGCCGGGACGAGTGGCGGTCACTCAACTTCAGGCGGATTAAGCGAGGCAGCATGAACGCTGGAGCAGTGAACAGCGCGCAGAAACGCGACGGTGGTCCCAAACGCGGCTTGGCGCAGTCCTTTCCGAGTCTTGCGGCGCTGAAGCGTGAACGCGAGGCGGATCAAGAGGATGCCGGCCGGCGCTGGCTGGCAGAGGAAGTTGAAAAGGCTCGCAGCCAGGGGTACCAGCGCGGGTACGAAGATGGAATCAATGCAGCGAGGGCGGAAGCGGCCAAGCTCTATGAAAGCGCCCGCAGAGAGGGGTGTGAGCGTGGCGCGGAGGAAGGAAGAAAAGAGGCAGCGCGCATGATCGATGCGTTGCGAGGGGCCAGCCAAGAGCTTTCCCAAACCTACCGGAGCGTGCTCTCGGAGCTTGAGTCGTTCAGCCTGGAATTTTGCTTGGGACTGCTTAAGAGGCTCACTGGAGCGAACCCTTTGCGCAAGGCCTTCCTCATAAAAGCAATTAAGGAGGCGACGGTTGCTCTTAAGCCGGCCGGTGTCCAGGTGGTGCTGCTCAACCCGGCAGATATGGCGCTGGTCGAGGGGCTGCTCGGTGGCCTCAACGTGAAGGAGGATCCGCTGCTCGAGCCCGGCGGCTTTCGGGTCGAGGGCGGCCCGCTCTTCGTCGAAGGATCCTTGTCGGCCGCGATGGCTCAGGTGGAACAGACGATGCTCAAGAAAAAGCCGACCAGGCACGCAATGGGGTCTCACGGAGAGCCGGCGTGAATCTGCTTTCGGCCGAGAAACAATTAATGAATTTCACGCCGCCGGTGTTCCCGGTATGCGGCCGGCTCACGCGATCGGTTGGTCTGCTTCTGCAAGCTAGCGGACCGCCTTTGCCGGTTGGAAGTATGGTGAGCGTCGACGGAGTCATCTCTGAAGTGGTTGGTTTTCGCGAAGAAGGGTTGCTGTTGCTGGCGATCGAGGAGGCTCGGCGACTGCGGCCTGAAGCGCGAGTAGAACCGGTTCATCTGACACTTAGGTTGGGCGACTGGATTATGAGTCGCGTGCTCGACGGTCTTGGCCGGCCGCTTGACGGAAAGCCGCTGCCTTACGGCGGCGAAGAGGTTGAGATCACGCCTGCGCCGACCGAGCTGAACTCCAGAGATCCGGTTGAAAAGCCCTTCGACAGTGGCATCCGCGCAATAAACGGGCTCCTCACCCTAGGTCTAGGGCAAAAGATTGGAATTTTCTCGATGCCCGGGGCGGGCAAGTCGACCTTGCTCGCAATGATGGCGCGCGCGAGCGGCGCGGACGCGACGATCATAGCCCTTATCGGCGAGCGCGGACGGGAAGCGCGCGAATTCATCGACGAGCTGCTCGGGACAAAAGGGCTTGAGCGTTCGATCGTCGTGGTCGTGACCGGCGATGAGCCCGCGGCAATGCGGGTCAAAGGAGCTTTCCTGGCGACCGCGATCGCGACGTGGCTGCGAAAGAAAGGACGCAATGTATTGCTGCTAATGGACAGTCTGACCCGGGTCGCCATGGCGCAGCGTGAAATCGGACTTGCCTCGGGCGAGCCGCCAACGGCCCGGGGCTATCCGCCGTCGGTTTTCGCCTTGGTGCCGCGACTGGTGGAGCAGGCCGGGGTTTTTCAAAGCGGAAGCGTAACCGGAATCTATACCGTACTATTGCACGAAGAGCAGGACATCGTCGGAGAACTGGCAAAGGGCACTCTCGACGGTCATATCAAGCTGTCCTCGAGGCTTGCGCAAAGGGGCCATTACCCAGCTATCGACGTTTTAGAATCAATTTCCCGCGTCGCGCACCGGGTTACATCGGTCGGGCATCATCAGGATCGGACCAAGTTCATCGACTTATATTCGCGCTGGAAAGAAGCGGAAGAGCTGATCGCTATCGGCACCTATACGCCGGGCAACAACCGGCTCATGGATGAAGCCGTGGCGATACATGACAAGCTCGACGGTTTCTTGAAGCAAGGCGTCAACGAAGGCATTTCGCTCGAGCAGAGTGTTTTCCAGCTCGATCGGACCTTGGGGGAAAATAATGCGGATACCTAGTAATTTAATCGCTCGCCTCAAACGGATCCGCGGGCTTCGTTATCAGGCCGCAGCGGCCGACTTGGGCCTCAAGCAAGAGAAAAAGGCCCGCGCCGACTCCCGCTGCGTGGAGGCTTCCAGAGCAACCGAGGCTGCGACCTCGCGCAGCGAAACGCTTTCCGATCTAGCGCCACTCGGTGAGGCCCGAATCAAGCGGCTTCGGACCGTCGCCGAGCTAAAAACCGACATTGCCGTCGCGGCAAGCCTTACTGTCAAGGCCAAGGCCGCGCACGATCGAATTGGCGAGATAGAGTTAGCCGACCGTGCCCGCAGGGTGCGTTTGAAAGAACGTCGCGATGAAATGGAAGCCGAGGGGTTTTTAACATGCAAGCGATAAGGTTACTCGCTGCGAGCGCCACCGAGCCGATCCTCAAGCTCCACGACGGTCAGCTACCAAACGGCAGCGGCGAACAGGGCCTTCAAGAAGAGGGCGGGAACAATTTCGGCGCGCTGCTTGGCGCGGCCGTTGGTTCGCTTTCCGGCGGCGGCACATCCAGCCGACCGACCAAAGGCCCTACACATGGAAAGGGAGCCGAAGAACCGAATAGGGCCGTGCGGCACTCTGAAGCGCGCGTGTCGGGCGACAAGACCGCAGCCTTGGGTTCGGCGGTCATCCCAACAGCCGGGAAATCTGATGCGGTAAGGCAGGTTTCTCCCGTAGCGCTATTTTTGCCGGCAACGCCCAGTTCGTCTAAGCCGCCTGCGTCCTCCACCCTTAGCGACCGCGCGGCGACGGGAAGCGAGCATCGACAGGGCGGTGCGGCAGGTGGGGCGCTGCAATCTGATGGAAAATCGGGAGGCTCGTCTGGTCTCGTCTTGTTTGGCTTGAACCCGCCGCCACCCACCCTTTCAAGGCGGGAGACTTCTTCCAGCGCAAGCAACGCTTCCCAGTCGACGACCCTCTCAAGGCCGAGGAGTCTTGCCGCAGTTGGCGACAGCCGTGGTCCGGATGCGAACGGCGGCGGGGCCTTTTCGACCGGGGGAGTATCTGCTGACCCGCGCTTATCCAGTCTGGCTGCGCCTGGCGTAGCCGACTTAGCGCGTGCGAGCGAGGGGCCGTCGAGGTCGAACGTGGCTCCCAGACACCTCGACCCATCAGCGGCCAACCCAGCGCCTGCGGGGGATTGGCCGCCCGAGACGAACGCGGCTCAGCCGGCCAGTGGCACACAGGCCGGCCATATCGAAGCCAAACATCAGAGTCGGCTCGGCAAACCAGGTGCCGTCACCTTGGAAGAGACGAGCGCCGGAGCTTCTGCTCTCGCTGCTCGGAGTCATGGACCTGAGCGGAAGAGCTCGACCGGCGGCTCGTCGGCCGGTCGAGCCACTGGCTCCGCTGAAGATTCGGCTAGTAAAAAAGCAGCCCTTGAAGAAACGATCGCCATCCAAGGTTCGGCGCGCGGCGATGCAAGCTCACAAACGTCGCAAGCCATCCAGGCTGAAAACACATCTCAGCGGGCCGCTTCAGGTCCAGGACAGTTGCTTACCAGCTCAGCCTTCGCACAAGCAAGATTTGAGAGCGTAGGCATGACAAACTCATATAAAGACAATCATAGCAATGAATCGGGCGCATTTGCCCACGTCACTGCGGGGGCCGGCTCGGAATGGACCGGCGGTTCATCTTTCGGGCCGACTGGCACGCCAAGCGTTCAAGTTACGGTTGCCACACAGGCAGCACAAGAAACATTTGACGCGCGTTCACAGATGCGGGTTGCCTCGTTTAGGGTCGAAAGCGAGGGCTCCGCGGCGCGGGGAGTGGTGAGGGAAGGGAGCGACGGCATGTGGGCTGCGCTCCTTCCCTCCACCGCGGAGGCGGCATCGCTGACCCAAGCGCAAGTGCCGCAGCTCAGACATGCGATCGAGTCCCTCGGCTTTGTGGTCGGCGACATTTCCGTGGGCGTCAACCCGCAGGGCGCGAATAAGGAAAAGAGCGGCAACGGAAACGGAGGCGAACAGCACGCCGCGCGGCTCACCTCCGACCCAAAAAGCGGCGAGATCTTTTTTACCGAGGAGGTAGGTTGATGTTTGGCGCATCTCCCACAGTTAGTAGCAATCTCGGCGTTGCCTCCCTGCCGGCGTCACAACAGGTTTCGCCCCAGGTGCCGACGGCGACCGACTTCATTCAACTGTTGATAGCCGAGGTCGAAAACCAGGATCCGACGCAACCGCAGAATCCCACGCAATATATTACGCAGATGGCATCTTTTTCGGAGCTGCAGACGCTGAGCAACATCCAGTCCGAAATCGGTGGCGGCGGCTCTCTAGCGCAAGCTTCCAGTGCGTATCTCGATCATACGGTTACGGCTCCAGGATCGAATATCGCGGTCAACAACGGTAAGGCGACGTCGATCGTGTTCACGCCCGCCGCGGCGGGCTCCTATAGCGCGAGCGTCACTAACGCACAGGGCATCCAGGTTGGCCAAGCGAACATCTCCGTCAGCGGCGCGGGTTCGCCGCAGGCCTTTACCTGGCAACCTCCTTCGGGAACACCAAATGGACTCTATTCGGTGCAAATCCTGAACTCTTCCGGAACGCCTGTGAGCGGGCTTTCCGCGCAGGGCGCGGTGCAGGCTGTCACGCTGAGCAACGGTTCGGTCGTGCTCAACTTGGGCAGCGGATTATTGGTTCCGGCGAGCTCCGTGACCTCGGTCATGTAATGGCCCAGCGTCAGCGTAAAAACGCCAAAAAAGAGGTGTGAACAATGTCGAGTTTTTCAATCACCGAAACCGGACTGACGGCGGTCGAGACCGCGCTTAATTCAGTAAGCGATAACCTCGCCAACGCGGATACGGTCGGCTTTAAGTCGCAATCGGCGGACTTCGAGACGCTTCTGGGCCAGAACGTCGGCAGCACTACGGTAGGGGGCGGCGTCACGGTCTCAGGCATCAGCAGCGATTTCAGCGAGGGGACGCTCAACCAGACCGGCCAGCCGCTTGACATGGCCATCCAGGGCAACGGGTTTTTTATCTATCAGACGTCGGCGGGTCAACAGGTCTATTCCCGCAACGGCCAGTTGACGGTCGGACCGACCGGCGCGCTGCTGGGCCCCAATGGCGATGAATTGCTGGGATATACGGTCCAGGGCAACGGAAGCTTGGGCACGGTAGGACCGATTCAGATTCCGCAAGCACTGCTCGCCCCCGCGGCTTCGACCACGGTTTCCCTGTCAGGCAACGTGAATTCCGGCGACCCGGTCATAGCCAGCACAACCACGATCAACCCGAGCAATCCGGCGACGTACGACTATTCCGCCAGCGTCACGGTTTACGACAGCCTCGGCAATGCCCACGAGCTGACCTTCTATTTCCAGAACAACGGCCCGGACACGGTCCACACCGGGGACGTTTTATGGTCCTGGCTGGCGACGGTTGACGGGAGCACCACCGGACTGACCAACAACAGCGGGACGTTCGATTTCAATAGCAGCGGCGCGATGGTGATCGGCGCGACGCCGACCAGCGCGTTGAACGCCACTTTGACTGACGGCGCCAGCGCGCTCTCGCTCAGCCTCAATTTTAGCAACATCACCCAGTACGCTTCGGGCGACAGCGTGAGCGGAACCGCCGACGGCAACGCGCCGGCTGGACCTGTGAGCAGCCAAATCAACTCCCGGGGCCAAATCTCGGTCACCTATTCCAACGGTCAGACGGTGCAGGTCGGACAGGTTGCGTTGGCGACCTTCGTTTCTAACTCCGGCCTCGAGCTCACCACCGGCGGTATGTACCAAGCGACCCCGAGCGCCGGGGCGATTACGGTCTCCGCTCCGGGCGCCGGCGCCGCGGGGACCGTCAGCAATGGGGCGCTGGAGCAGTCCAACGTTAGCGTGTCGGACGAGTTGGTAAACTTAGTCGTCCTGCAAAACATCTACGGCGCCAACGCAAAGGCGCTTCAGAGCGAGGATAACGTCGAATCGACCCTGATCAACATGCCGATTCAGCCGTGAGCAAGATGACCGCAGTCATAGTGGGGGCGGCGTTGATTGCCGTGTGCGGCGTAGGCGGGGGAATGTTCATGTACCGCCGAAACGCCGCGGCGCGGGTCCCGGTGGACGAACCGCCGGTCCTGGTGGAGGTCGGCGCGATGACGGTGCGGCTGGCCGATCGCGGCGTGCAAAACGAGCACTACCTCAAGGCGACGCCGGTGCTCGAGGTTTGCTGCGGGCGAAGCGGCAAAGTCAGCCAAGACATGATCTACGTCCGCGACCGGTTCGTGCAGGACGCCAGCCTCTACACCTCGCAAGACCTGATGAACCCGGACGGCGTGGGGAAACTCAAAAGCGCGCTGACGGGCGACCTTAACCATCGCTTCCACGGCGCGGTCAAGGGCGTCCTGTTTAACGAGCTGGTGATCGAATGAAGCGATGGTCGTTTGCGGCGGCGATCGCCGCGATACCGGCCAGTCCGGCTGCGGCGTGGGCCTTGACGCTTCAGTTCGACCCCGGTCCGCGTGCCGCGGAGCCGCTCGAATGGGCCGCGCTGCTGACGCTTATCGCGCTGGCGCCGGCGCTGCTGGTGATGCTCACCTCCTTCACCCGGATCGTGATCGTGCTGTCGCTGTTGCGCCAGGCCTTGGGCCTACAGCAGCAGCCCCCGAACATGGTGTTGACCGGCATCGCTATGTTCCTGACGGTCTTCGTGATGATGCCGGTGTGGAAAACGATCAAAGCGCACGCGCTGGAGCCTTATCTTGCCGGCAGCCTGGAGCCGAGCGCGGCGCTTGCGCAGGCCGAAGCGCCGCTGCGCGAATTCATGCTCAAGCAGACGCGCAAGGAGGACATCGCCATGTCGCGCCTGCTGCTGGCCAAAGGAGGCGGCGTATTGGCCGACGACTCCGACCCGCGGCTGCTGCCGTTTTACGCGCTGGTTCCGGCCTTTATCTCAAGCGAGCTCACGGCGGCCTTTCGCATCGGATTTCTCATCTATCTGCCGTTTATGGCGATCGATCTTGCCATTTCGGCGATTCTGATGGCGCTCGGCATGTTCATGCTTCCGCCGACGTTGGTATCGCTGCCGCTCAAGCTGCTGGTGTTTACGCTGGCCTCCGGATGGCCGTTGCTGCTGCGAGGTCTGATGCTGAGCTTCAGTTAGGATTTCGCGTTCGGAATTCCTCAATGAATCAAATGCACTTGCTCACGAGGTGTTGCATGAGAACCGCTCAACGAACCGCTGGCTTGGGGCGCCGGCAAAACCGAACGTAGGAAACGGCGCGGGCTTAGCCGAGCTAGCAGAGACGGACAGGAAGAGAAGGGCGTGTCGGCGCAGTTGGCAGGCGATCTTTTCAAAGCGGCGTTGATCGCGGCGTTAAGGATGTCCGCGCCGGCGCTGGGGCTGATGACGGTGGTCGCGATCGTGTTCGGCATGCTGCAGGCGGCCACGCAAATCCAAGATGCGAGTGTGGCGTTCACGCCCAAGTTGGTGGCGGCGTTTTTGGTGGCTTGGGTGCTTGCGGCCTGGACGGTAAACGGATTGGCGGAGTTCGTGCGCAAAACGCTCGACGCCATCCCGTGGATTATCAGTCAATCATGAAAAGCCTTACCTTGCCCGACGCCCTGCCGCTCGCTTTCATGCTGCTGTTCACGCGCAGCGCGGGTTTTTTCATGGCTTTGCCGCCGCTGCTGGGGGTCTCTGTGGCGGGCCCGGTGACGGTGCTTCTTTCTGCCGTGCTGGCCGGTTCGCTGCTCTGGGGCGCTGCGCTGACGCTTCCGGCGGCCGACACCGGGCTGCTGGTGGCGGGCGCGATGCTGCTGCGGGAAGCCGGCCTGGGGTTCGCGATCGCGCTGGCCACTGCGGTGATGATCGGCGCGGTGGGGATCGCCGGAGAAGTAGTGGGCGCGCAGATGGAGCTTTCGGCCGCGGAAATTCTCAACGCGCCGATTCAGACCGCAATCACCGGCGAGTTCTTCATCGTGATTGCCGGCTTTCTATTCTTCGGCAGCGGCCTGCACCGCGTGCTTTTTCTTGGGTTGGCCAAAAGCCTCGAGGTAGCGCCGCTGGGCGCGATGACGTTTCCCGGCCTGGGGCAGATACTCAAGGGCGCCGAGGGGATGTTTTTGCTGGGCGCGTCGATCGCGATGCCGCTGCTGGTGCCGCTGTTCATCGTAGTCCTTGCTCAGGGCGTGATTAGTCGAATATCGCCGCAGCTCAGCCTGCTTATCGGCGCGCCGGCGGCGGTCGCGATGGCCGGGCTGGGGCTGCTGTTGTTGGATGCCTATGGCCTCGCCTGGAGCATCGAGCGGGCCTGGGCGCGGACACTGTTCACGATGCTGGCGTGGGTCAATGGCTGATCAAGCGGAGAGGACCTATCCGGCGCTGCCGTCGCGCCGGCGCAAGTTTCTGGAGCAGGGAGAGTTTGCGCGAAGCCGCGATTTGACGGCCGCAGCGTCCTTCCTGGCCGCCGCGATGGCGCTGAACTGGGGCATCCCCATTATCGCCCGGCTGTTCGCGGTGATTTTCGGCGGCGGAATCGAATTTCAGGACGGAACGGTGAGGCTCATGCGAGAACTGTGGTTTGCCGCGGCGATGCCGGTGCTGATGGCCGTGGTGGCCTGCGCCGGCGCGGCTGTGGGCACGATGGTACAAGGCACGGTCTTCGCGCCGGTCAGGATGAGCTTTGAACCGTCCAGGTTAAATCCGTTTCAGTATTTCACGCGGCTGTTTTCCGCCGAGTTCTTGCTGCAGCTCGGCAAGACGGGTTTCGGGCTGCTGGCGGTTGCCGCCGTGGCCTGGAAAACGGCGCGCGCCGGCATCTTGTCTTTCCCGGCGGGCGGGATCACCGACGGCTTGACCGTGTTGGAGAGATCGACGCGGAGCTTTCTGTCTTGGAGCTGCGCGCTGATCGTATTGCTCGGGCTCTTCGACTACGCCTACCGGCGCTACCAATTCGAGACGAAGCTGCGCATGACCCGCCAGGAGTTTTTTGACGAACTGAAAGAAGAACAAGGAAACCCGCAGCTTAAGCGCCGCTGGCTCAAGCTGATGCGCCAGCGGGCGCGCAAGATGGGCGGCGTGGCTCAGGCCGCAACGGCGAGCGTGGTGCTGGTCAACCCCACCCACTACGCGGTTGCCCTGCGCTATCGGCGCGGCTTCGATCGCGCGCCGCTATGCGTCGCCAAAGGAGCGGGAGAAGCGGCGGCGCGCATCATCGGCATCGCCAAGCTCGGCGCGATTCCCGTGGTGTCCAATCCGACGCTGTGCCGCGCGTTGTTTCAAACCATAGAGGTCGGCCAGGAGGTTTCCACCCGGTTTTACCGCGCCGTGGCCGAAGTCCTGGCCGCATTGATGCGCGCCGAGCTTAAGGCGCGCGCCGTCCGGACGCCGGTGGGGTAGGGTCTGATGCCGCTCGCGCTTTCGGAATTGGCGACGCCGCTGGCCGCGGTGCTGGTGCTCAGCGGGATGCTGGCGCCGGTGGGACCGACGCTGCTGGACATTATGTTGTCGCTGTCGCTGGCGCTGTCGGTCGCGATGCTCGTGGCTACCGCCACCGGAAAGAAGGCGCTCGACTTTTCGGCCTTTCCCACCGTGCTTCTGGCCGCGGCCTTGCTCCGGCTGTCGCTCAACGTCGCCTCGACGCGGCTTATCCTGCTGCACGGCGATCAGGGCGAGGCGGCGGCGGGCCGCGTGATTGAATGCTTCGGGCGCATGGTGGTCGGCGGCGATTACGCGGTGGGCATCGTAGTGTTCGCCGTGCTGGCGATTATCAACTTCGCCGTCATCACCAAGGGCGCCAGTCGGGTGGCGGAAGTGGCGGCGCGCTTCACTCTGGATTCGCTGCCGGGCAAGCAGATGGCGATCGACGCGGACCTCAACTCCGGCGCCATCGGGGACCAGGAGGCGCAGCGGCGCCGGCGCGAGCTGGCGCGCGAGGCCGATTTTTACGCGGCGATGGACGGCATCGGGAAGTTCGTGCGCGGCGACGCGGTGGCCGCCATTCTGATCATGGTGATCAATCTCGGCGCGGGATTCTTCATCGGATACTTCGAGAAAGGGATGGATGCGAGCCAGGCGGTCCAGACATATACCATCCTGACCATCGGCGATGGCCTGGCGGCGCAGATTCCCGCCCTGCTGACCTCAACCGCCGCCGGGCTCATCGTCTCGCGCACAGCGAGCGAGATGGACTTGCCGACGGTGATCGGGCAAGAGCTTTTGCGCAACCCGGTCGCGATGTGGGGCGCGGCCTTTTTAATTGGTCTGCTCGGGCTTTTGCCGGGCCTGCCGCACGCGCCGTTTCTGGTGATGGCGATAGCGCTCGCCGCGATCCAAACGTTACTCAGCCGACGCGCGGCCGGCGCGCCGGGCGACGCGCCCAAGCCCGCGCCGGCGCCGGCGCGCGGCAAGCAGGATCCCTGGCCGGACATTCTCGGGCTCGAGCTGGGCGCCGGACTGGTGCCGTTCGTCAGGGAGCCGTGGAAGCTCGCCGATCGCATCGGCAAAATCCGCGAGGCGGTCCGCGACGAGATCGGCCTCGTTATTCCCCAGGTCCGAATCGCGGACAACCTTGCGCTGGCGCAGAATGCTTACCGGATCGTGCTGCGCGGCACGGAGCTTGCGCGCGCCGAGCTGCGCGCCGGAATGTCGCTCGCGATTCCCGGCGCGGCCGGCCCGAAGTCGGACGTCAAAGGCATCGAGACTGCCGATCCGGCCTTTGGAGTCAAGGCCTGGTGGGTGACGGGAGTTAACGAGCAGAAGGCGCGGCTGGCGGGCTATACGATTATCGAGCCGCTGGCGGTGCTGCTGACGCATTTCAGCGAATCGGTGAAAGTTGCCGCGGCGGAAATCCTCACCAGACGCGACGCCGAGGAGTTGCTGGAGAAGGCGCAAAAGCTCGTGCCGCGCATCGTGGAGGAACTCTCCGGCCTAGGAATCTCGCTCGGCGCGGTCTATCGCGTGTTGCAAAACCTGCTTTCGCAGGGCATCGCGATCAGAGATTTTCCGGCGATTCTCGAGGCTATCGCGGCCGAAGGATCGGCGTCCAAGGAGCCGGCGGAGCTGGCCGAAAGGATCCGACCACGCATCGGGCGCATCATCTGCGAGCCGCTGCGCAGCCCGGATGGGATGCTGCGCATTCTGCCGGTCGAACCGGCGCTGGAGGAACCTTTTTTCCAGGCCTTAGCCGCGGGCGAGGCGTTTCCCGCGCGCCCTGAAGTGTGGAGCCGGGTCGAAAGCGCGGTCCGGTACGCGATCGCGAAGTCCGCGGAAAAGCACGGCGATGCGTCGCCAATCATGGTCTCGCCGCAAATTCGCCGGGCGTTCGAACGGGTGGTCAAGCGGGTCTCGCCCAGGCTCAAGGTGCTCGGAGCCGCGGACATTCCGTCCGTTATCAGGACCGAAATCGTAGGGCGGGTAGTCGCGAACGAACCGGTCGGGAAGGTCGCATGAACCATATCGCGACAACGGAGAGGGACGTGACCGGCGACGGCAGTGAGGAACGGATAAAGCGCCTGGTGGAGTCTCATCTGCCGCTGGTACTGAGGGAAATGGACCGCATTTACGTCGCGCCCGGGCTCGGGCTGGAAAAAGACGACTTGCTCTCGGCCGGGGCGCTGGGACTGCTCCGCGCGGCCCAGCGCTTCGAGGCTGGCCGCGGCACCACGTTCGGGCTTTTCGCGCGGCCCTACGTTAGAGGAGCAATGATCGACGAGATCCGCCGGATGCTGCGCGGCAGCCCGCCGCCGCCCGACACGCTCTTTGCCGAGTCCGCGAATCCCTATGACCCGGAGACGATCGGCGCGGATGCTGACGCCCTGGGCGACCCGATGCTGAGGGCGCGGGTGAAGCGTCTTATCGCGGAGCAACTGGACGACGACGAACGGCTCAGGCTGACGCTCTATTTTTATGAGGACCTGACCTTGCGCGAGATCGCCGAGATTGTCGGTCAGTCGATAAGCTCGGTGGCGCGCTCGATTTCCGGCGCCGTGGCCAAGCTCAGAAAAGCGCTTTCACAGGAGGCGAACGAAGGATGAATGGACTCTATGTGGCAGCTTCCGGGCTGGCTGCCGAGATGGCCAAGCTCGGCGGCGAGAGCAGCAACCTGGCCAACATCTGGACGCCCGGCTTTAGGCGTTTCGAGATCATCGCGCAAGCCGGCAAGAGCGGCAGCTCGCCCTATCAGTATGCCACGACACCGTCGGAGCCGGTGCTCGCGGCGATGCCCGGACCTTCGCAGGACACCGGAGACCCGTTGGACATCTACGTCAGCGGCGACGCCTATCTCGCGGTGCAGAACCAAAACGGCGACGAACTGTACACCAGGGATGGAGCGCTTCGCGTCGCGCCGACGGCCGACGATCCGAATATGGGGACGCTCTACGCGGCCGATCGGCCCTTGCTCAAGGATGACGGCACGCAGTTTTTACTCCCCAAGGGCGGCATTACGATCTCGCCCAACGGCATCGTAAGCGTCGGTACGGTCAGTTACGGCAAGATCAAGCTGGTCGATCCGGCGGGGGAGCGGATGGTCGCCGCGGGCGGCTCTCTGTACCGGACCGCGTCGGGCAACGCGCTGCCGATCAGCGACCAAGCCGGGGTGCGCCAAGGCTTTTTGGAAATGTCGAGCGGCAACGTGGTCGGCGATATGGTGTCGGTGCTGGAGAGCGCAAGGCAGTACGAGAACTCGCTGAGCGCCTTTCACATGATTGACGAGAACTGGAACCAGGCGAATCAGGCTTTGGCGCTTAACGTCAACGCGTGATTTCGAGAAAAAGGGGGGAGGGTAAATAGATGCTGCAAGCGCTTGAAACCGCGGCGACCGGAATGCAGGCCCAGGAGATGCGCATTCAGGTCATCGCGAACAATCTGGCTAACGCCGGCACGATCGGCTATAAAGTCTCGCGTTCGCGCACTCAAGACCAGGTCTATCAGGACCTGCGCCTGGCGGGCACGTTCTCCTCGCCGCAAAGCTTTCTGCCGACCGGCGTCAACGTGGGTCTGGGGACGAGAATCGCGGCGGTGGACAAGGTTTTCACCGAGGGCGAGCTGCAGAACACGGGCAACCCGCTAGACCTGGCCATCGAGGGAGACGGCTTCTTGCAGGTCCAGCTTCCGGGCGGAAATCTCGGCTACACGCGCGACGGCAGCCTGCGCGTCAACCAGAACGGCCAGCTAACCACGCTCGACGGCTACCTGATAATTCCCGCGGTAACGATACCTCCCGGTGCGGAGAACGTGACCATCAGCCCGTCGGGCCAAGTTTCCGCGCAGATTAACAACGCCCCCGCGCCGACGGTGCTCGGTCAGCTCCAGCTTGTCCGTTTCGTCAACCCCGCCGGCATGCAGCCTTATGGGCAGAACCTGTTTTTGCAGGCGATCAGCTCGGGCGCGCCGCAGGTCGGCATTCCCAACCAGCAGGGCTTCGGCAGCGTTATGCAGGGCTACGTGGAGATGCCCAACGAGTCGATCGTCGAGGAGATGGTTGAGTTAATCCAGGCGCAGCAGGCTTACGAAGCCGGCTCGAAGGCAACCCAGGTGGGGGCGCAGATGATGTCCACGGCGAGCAGCATGGTGATCGTAGCCTAAGCTCTCGGAAGCCCGATTAGGGAAGCGCGCATGTTCGAGAACTTCAAGATCAGGTTCGGGCCGAGGCGCTCGGCGTCCAGTGTAATGAAGTCTATCGCCGCGATATCGGCGCTGGCCGTCGCGCAGCTCGCCGGCCTGGGGCAAAGCGCGGGCGCGCAGTCGCCCGCGGCGCAAGAGGCACGGGGCCAGGCGCAGCCGGCGCAACAGGCGCAGCCGACCCAACAGGCGCAACTCAAGGCGCAAATGGCGCAGCAGGTAAAGCACGAGCTGCAAAGCATCGTGCCCAAGGGCCTGCGACTGACCTCGGTCAGGCTCGACTGCGCCCCGCCGCCTGGGGCAACGGTGAAGCAGGTGGCCCCGGGCGTGGAAACACTTTCTTCTCCGGGCTTTACGGTGGAGCTGGATGCGCCTGGGGGAACGATATATTGCTCGGCGACTGCCGGGCTTCAGGAGCAGGTCCTGGTCGCCGCGCGCAGCCTCGGCGCCGGGCAGACCGTTACTCGGGCCGACTTCCGGGTCGGGTGGAATGATGCCTTTGCCGGCAGTCCGGACATGCTTTCAACCCTCGACGGACGGGCGGTGACCCTGGTGGCGCTGCGCGCCGGCGGCGCGGTGCATTCGTCCGACCTCCAGAAAGCAATCGTAATTCATTCGGGCGAGATCGTCGCGGTGACGGTCAAAAACGGCGCGGTCACGTTATTGACCCATCTTAAGGCGATCAATGATGCCGGCGACGGCGAGGCGATCACGCTCGAGAACCCGACCAGCGGGCGGCTGGTCGCGGCCCGCGCCGCCGGCCCGGGCCGCGCGGAAATCGATCTCAGGTGAGGCGGGCGGGATGAAGCGTTGTGCGCTCTTGCTAATGTTCTGGGCAGGCGTGGCCGCCGGCTGCTCGACGTTTCGCGTCGTCGAACACCCGCCGACGGAAAAAATGGCCAAGAGCCTGGAGGTGCCTCCGGCTCAGACAGTAAATCCACCGGCGCCAGGCGACGGCTCGGTCGGCGTGGACGAGATCATGTCGAACCTGGTCGCCGACTACAAGGCGTTTCGCGTCGGCGACGTGGTGACGGTGCAGGTGAACGAGTCGCTGGCCGGCACCACCGGCGCTAACTCCGCGCTGGGCAACCAGACCAGCGTGAAGGGCGGCCTTACCAACCTGTTCGGTCTTGAGCACTATCTTTCACTGCACACGTTTTTGAATCCTTCAACCTTGGTGAATACGTCGTATCAATCTTCCGAGACCGGCAATGGCACGATGAGCGCGACCGACACCTTCGTCGGCAACGTTAGCGCCGTGGTGACGCACGTGACACCGGAAGGAAATCTTATTATCGACGGCGAACGGCGAGTGAGGATCAATGGGGAAGACGACCTGCTGGTGGTCAGCGGCGTGGTCAGGCCCCAGGACATCAATTCGAGCAATCAGGTTCCGTCGTCCTCGGTGGCCAACCTGCGCTTAGCACTGACCGGACAAGGGCAAGTGCGCGATCAGCAGGGCTTCGGTTGGGGCGAAAGGATACTGTCGTGGGTATGGCCCTTCTGAGAAGCGCGCTCGCTTATCTGAGGCGGTGCTGGGTGATTCCGCTCGCGATCGCGGTGGCGATGACCGGCGCGGCGCAAGCGCTCGCCCAGAGCTCGATGATCTCGCTGCCCGATGCTCAGCGGCCGCAGTTTGATCCGCCGCCTCACGGCGTGCTCGGCTTTTCGCAGGGCGAGAGGCTGGGAGAAGCTGCGATCGCCGACTTCGTTCATGTGCGCGGGGCGCGCGTCAATCATCTGCAGGGACTCGGAATCGTCGCTGGGTTGCAGAATACCGGCGACAACCAGATGGCGCTTTACTCGATTCAACTCGTGCTCAATACCCTCGCGCACGAAGGCGTTACTTTGCCGCCGAGCTTGCTGACGTCGCCCCTGATGATCATGCCGATCGACCTTGCCAGCGTAACGGTGACGGCCGAAATGCCCTCCTACTCGCGCAAAGGAACGAGGCTTGACGTGTGGGTCTCGGCCCTCGGCAACGCGAGCTCGATTCAGGGCGGCAACCTGCTCATGACCCCGCTTAAAGGGACCGACGGGCAGGTTTACGCGGTGGCCCAGGGACCGGTGTCAATCGCCGGCTATTTCGCCGGAGCGATGGGGGCGTCGATCAGCACGAATTTTCAAACTTCGGGCCAGATCCTGCTGGGCGCGACGGTCGAGCGCCAGGTCGCCGGCAGCTTTTCCAAAGAATCGGCGGTACAGCTCGATCTGGAAGACCCTGACGCCGAGCTAGCCGAGGCCATCGCCTCCGCCGTTCATGACTATTTCAGAGACAGCCTGGCTGTTGTCGAAAGCCCCGGCAGTGTCAAAGTGGAGCTGCCGGCCGGAATGTCGCCCGCCACCCTGGCCGCGGCTTTGGGCAAGATAAAAATCAATCCGCCGATGTCGGACAAGGTCGTGGTCAATGAAAAGACCGGGACGGTGGTGATCGGCGGCGATGTCACGGTCGGCAAAGCGTCGGTGTCGTACGGCGACTATACGGTAACGATTCAGCCCCAGCTTCAGGTGTCACAGCCTAACGCTTTTGCTACGGGCCGCACGGTGGCGCTGCGCACGGCGCGAGTGGGCCTGAAGCAGCAAAAGTCGCGCTTTTTTATGACCCCGCAGGGAGCCTCTGTCGGGCAGGTTACGGAAACGCTCAACGCGGTGGGGGTGAAGCCGACCGACACCGTGGCAATCTTCGAGGCGCTTAAACAGGCCGGCGTGCTATACGGCCGGCTAGTCGTGAGGTAAGCCGATGAAAGTTAATGTGCCGGGTTTCGACCGTCCCATATTTCAACCCAGCGCGGCGGTGAAAGACGGCCCCTCGGTGAGGGCAGCGCGAGGGTTCGCCGGGCTATTCGGCAAAATGGTGGCCCACGAGCTGCTAAAAGGGGCTAGCGACGAGAGCAACGGCCTGATGGGTATGGGCGACGGTCCGGCCTCGGAAATTTACGGCGCTTTTCTCGAAGACACCCTGGGCAAAGTGCTCGCTGAGTCGCCGGCGATGAAACCGTTGGTGAACCAGATTCGGCATGAGTTGCAAAGGCACGGCAACCCCGGCTCCGACGCCAGGCCGAACGCCGACCAACGACGGGCGCTTTCCGCCGCCCTAGATAGCCTTGGCTCGGGCTTAAGCGGCATTTCCGCGCTCTTTAACTTGCCGCACGACAGCCGCGGGCCGCTTTTGTTGCCGCCACCCCCGGGAGTCTATGCGCCAGCTTCTCATCTGCCGCCTCCTCCCGAAAGGTGATTGCAGCGCACGAAAGTATGGCGAAGCCGCCTTTGCCGCCGGCGTTGAGAAAAAGTGAAGCTTTGATCGATATTATTAGGTGAAAGCGGCGCTACATCGAGCAAAGAGACTGCCATGTCAAACGTGATAAACGGAGGAATACCGCCAAAGGTCTTGCCGCCAGGCGTAGCGGAGGCCGGCCGCGAGGTGGTGAACAGGGGATCTTCTCAACGGTCTACCGGCGCCCAGACGGACCAGCCTGCCGCTCTGAGCCAGTTCTCCGGCGAGGCTGAAACGCTGGTTTCGATGGTTAACCAGCTCAAAACGATGTCACCCCCGGTGAGGTCGAACCTGCTGGCCGGGCTAAAAAAGAGCATCGCCACGGGTAGCTACAGTCCGAACCCGGAAAAGGTCGCCGGTGCGGTGACCAAAGCGTTGGCAAATGGCTAATTTTCGGGCCTTGGCATCAGGTCTTGGCACCACCCAGGGGGCGCTTGTGGTAGCGGCCGAGATCGCTTCGCTGGCCGAGCGTCTAAAGGACGCTACCTATCGCGCCGACCAGGCAGGCGAACTGCTGGCTATCCGCGACGGCCTCGAACACGTGGGCTTGGTGCTCAGCCGGCTGCGCCATGGGGTAAAGCGGCGTATTGCGGAGCTGGAGGGCGTGCTCGGGCAGCAGTAAAGGGGGGGGACATTTAGGATGTCCGGCGATATAATCTCCATCGCGCAAACCGGCGTAGATGCCGCCCAAGAGGCGTTGGCAACGATCTCGTCGAACATCGCCAATGCTTCCGACGCGAATTACTCAACGGAATCCGTCAACCTTGCGCCGCTTGTTGGAGCCGCCGGCGCGAGCGACGGGGTCCAGGTCACCGGAATTCAAGCGGCTCGGCTTCCGTTTATCAATTCCCAGATCAACGAGGCGCAGTCGCAGGAATCGTACAACACAAGCTATGCTCAGCTCGCGCAGATTGGGGAGAGCTTTCTCTCGGCGCAGTCGGGCCAAGACCTCGGCGCCACGATTCAGAACGTCTTCAACGCGTTCACGAATCTCTCGGCCTCGCCTGAGGATATGAGCGTGCGCCAGTCGGTGCTCTCCGCGGCACAGAGCTTTGCGCAGCAGTCGCAGACCATCGATAACGGCCTGGCTCAGACGGAGAGCAACGCGCTTGCCGGATTGCCTTCGGTCATTGGCCAAGTCAATGACCTGGCCGGCCAGATGGCGCAGCTCAATACCCGGATTCAATCCGCCGAGGCCGCGGGCGGGCCGGCTTCATCCGGCGCGCCGGCGCTCGTGGACGAGCGCAACGCGACCGCTCTGCAATTGGCCAATTTGGTTGGGGCTAGCACTGACAGCAACGGGAACGTGACGATTGGCGGTATGCCGCTGGTTTCCGGGTCGCAGGCTTTTGCCCTCGAATTGAGCGTATCCGGCACCGGTGCGACGCTTCAAATAAAGCTTCCCCAAGGCGACCTTGCGCTGCAAAACAGCCAGGCCGGCGGCCAGGTGGGAGGCACTATTGCCGCGGTCTCGGCGATTTCCCAGGCCATGGCGCAAGTCAACGATCTGGTCGATGGCGTGGCCAACGCGATTAACCAGAAACAGCAAACCGGCTACGGGTTGGACGGCAGCACCGGAAACCCGCTGTTCGTCATTCCATCCGGCGGCGGTCCGATACAGGTCAGCTCGTCTTTGACGCTGGACCAGATCGCTGCGGCGCAGACCGCCGCGGGTGTTCCGGGAGACGGGTCGAATGCCGCGGCGATCGCCGGTTTGCAAAACTCCAATGGGCTGGACGCCCAATTTCCCGACAGCACGGCGGCGCAAGCCTGGTCCCAGCTCAGCGCCACCTTCGGCGCGCAGGTGCAAAACGCCACGCAGCAGCAGTCTCAGGCGCAGGACCTGCTTCAATCGCTCCAGCAGCTTCAAAGCTCGGTCAGCGGCGTTTCGCTTAACCAGCAGTTGACGATGCTGCTTCAGTACCAGAACGCGCTGGAAGCATCCGGCAGGGCTATCTCCGTGGGGCTCAATCTGACCCAGTTTCTGCTCACGAATCTTCCGTGACGTTGCAGGAGGGCGCCATGGGTTCCGATATTTTCTTCGCCAACTCGGTTGCGCAAGACCTTAACAACGTCTTCGACAATATCCAGAACATCGAGCGCCAGATGGCGACGGGTGTGGCAGTTAACCAGCCCTCCGATAATCCGGCCGCATGGGGAGAGGCGCAAATTCTGGCGGTCGATCAATCGGCGCTGTCCAATGACGGCACTTTGGCGGGCAACGCCTTGAACCGCTTGGAGGCCGCGGGCAGCGCGCTCCAACAAGCCTCGCAAGCCTTGGATCAGGCGATCTCGGTCGCCACCGAGGGCTCCAATGGTACGCTCTCGGCCACGGATACGAGCTCTTTGGCGACCACCGCTCAGGGTCTACTCGCTCAGATCGTCAATGCCGCCAATTTTCAATATGACGGCGTATCCGAGTTTGCCGGCACGGCTTCCGGCACGCCGGCATACAACTCCTCGGGCGACTACCAGGGCAACAGCGGCAGCAACGCGGTTACGTTTTCCGACGGAACCAGCGTGACACTCGCCTTTGATGGTACACAAGCGTTCGGTGATGCTGCCTCGAATACCGGGGCTATGGGCGCGCTGAGCGCTTTGGTCGCCGCATTGAATAGCGGCTCGCCGAGCACGGTTGCCGGCACTTTGCCGCAGCTTCAAAGCGCTCTGACGTTATTGAGCAACTTCACGGCCGCGGTTGGCGGCTCGCAGCAACTCCTTCAGAGCGTTCAAACGCAGGCCAGCGCCACCAACACCCAGCTTCAAAGCAGCGAGAGCACGCTGGTGGATGCCAACCTGGCTGCCGATGCAACGGCCCTTTCTCTGGCGCAGTTGCAACAGGAGGCTTTGACGAGCCTGGCCTCGAGTATCGGTAAAAGCTCGCTGGTCAACGTCCTGGCGTAATATCTCGAGGGGCGGACGCGCCTTGTATGTTGCGACGGCTGCAATAGCTTTCGCGACCTACTGAGGACTGCACCATACAGTGACAGGCAAACTCTGAGCTTGGCCTTCTACCGTGGGACAGGCTTTAGCCTGTCATTTCAGGCTGGAAGCCTGAGCCATCCCCATCCTCATCTTCCGCCGCGCTGTCGAACAAGAAAATCGACGGTCTCGGGCGGAGGAAGGCCGGTAAGAGGGCGCGGGCCTTGCCCGCACAGCGAGCACGAGGTCACCACGACTGCGCGCCTTATCAATATTTTGCAGTCCTCAATAAGTTGCGCCCGGATTTCTCACCGCACGAGAAAAACGTCATCCTCTCGGTTCTGCGGCAGGGTTCGTTACCTCGAAATTCCCGCGTTGAGGAGCCAAAGGCTTGTCCTCGGTCCTTATGCTCGCGGCGGGAACCGGACGACAAGTCCTTATCTGGCGGAAAACGCAAGCGGCTGCCGAAAAGGATCGGAACGTCGAGCAGGGACGTAGGTCTATTAGGCTTTAGAGGCGGGGGAGGCTACCACAGGCCACAGGCGCTGGATAAAGCCCGCGGCCACCACTACCAGCAGCAGCGCCAACTGGGCACTGAGGCTCTGAACGGTTGGGAATAGGCCCAAAATTTTGATCGTCGGTATCTGCGCCACGAGCGTTGCGTGAAGTATCCCGGCCTCCTGTAAGCTCGCGATTCCCTGGCCGACGAACACCACGGCAAGAGCGCCCAATAGCGCCGACGTCACGCTGAAAAACCGACCGATCGGCAACCAGGACGCCGCCCGTTGCAAAACTATTGCGAGCACCACTAGGCCGAAGGCCGCCAGCACGATTCCACCCGTTACCGCCCGTCGCTCGCTTCCCTGGTCAGCCCCGGCCAGCAGGGCCTGAAAAAATACGATCGTTTCCGCTCCCTCACGCATCACCGCGGCAAACGCGGTCAGCGCAAGCGCTGCTGCCGGCGTGTAACTATGGGACGCATGTTCGACCCGCGACCTAACAAATGCCTTCCAGTTTCCGGCCTGTCCGCGAATCCCGAGCCACGAGCTTACGTACAGCAAAGTTGCCGCGCCGAGGAGTTGAAACACCCCCTCAAGGCCGTCGCTGGCATTGTCGCTGAGCAAATCGCCGAGTGACCATGCCAGGCATACGCTGGCCAAAACCGCCAGAGCCGCGCCCAGATAGATACTCCTTACTGCGCGCCGGTTTCTCAGTTGGCCGACCGCCGCGGTCAACGCGACCACGACCAACAAAGCCTCGAAGCCTTCGCGCAGAAGTATTCCGGTCGAATAGAGGAAGTAGGCAGCCGTCGTTGAAGTCATCACGTCAGAAGCTGATGCAGCGACTTTGAAAATGAGAGTGATTCTTAATATTGCTGATACCCATCTTGAAGCGCGCCGCGCGCCCTGTCAAGCCGAGAGCCGCCGCCGCTTGGACGGTTCTGCAGCGTGAGCTTCACGAGGCGCCCGTCACGTGCGGCACGAAAATAAGGCGATGGCCGCTCGCGCTGCCGGCGAGGCCGTTTTTCCAGCATAGCCGGCAAGCCGTGCACGGTCGTTGGCGTTTAGAGAAAGTCGCGTGGAACCGGCCTCATTAAACCCCGGGGAGCTGAATTTCCCGGCGCCTGAGCGTCAATAATTTTGCTAGCGCCGCGACCGTCAAGGAGCGCTAAAATAGCCGTATGAATCTGGAGGGAAACCTGTTGGTCCGCCGCGTTGTGGCAGCGATAGCAATGAGGATTGTACGGCTAGCGAGAGTGATCGCGCTTTTGGCGATGGTCGTGCTTGCCGCGCCGAACTTGGCCCCGGCTTTCGATTTCTCCTCGTTGCTGGGCAGCAGCGATACGCCCCGGTTCAAGATAATTCACGTCAACGACCTCGCGGGCCTGAGGGCGTCGCATCAGCAGAAAGTCGTCGTTCTCGACGCGAACTATCCGCCAGTTCGCAACGACGAAGGCGTGATACCCGGCGCGGTGATGCTGAGTTCCGAGAGCAGCTACGACGTGACCAAAGAGCTTCCGCACGACAAGAGCGCAAAGCTCGTCTTTTATTGCCATAATAAGGCTTGAACGTCCTCGCATACGGCCGCCCGGCGGGCGATCGAAGCAGGATACCAAGACGTGAGCGTGATGCCTGAGGGGATCGACGGTTGGAAGGCAGCCGGTCAACCTGTGGCCCGACCGTAGCGGTCCAGTTAATGTGGCATCAAGCGCCTGCTCGGGTGTTCTCGCGACTTGCTACGCTTGAGATCACTGGTCCGCGGGGGGCCGCTGGCCGAGGGGCGATTTGACTCAGAGTGCCCAGGGTGGTTATTGCTTGACGGTGAAGCGACCCGAGGAGCGAGTAAGTTGGGCTGCTAGCGAGCAACTTGGGGTGGTAAGGTTGGAGTCGCCGGCTCGTATCGACGGCGCGGAAATCGATCGAGCCCGGGCGAAGCGGCGTATAGAGATGCTTGCCGAATGACTAGCCAAGTTAACGTAATCGGCGTGATCGGCGCCGGTCATATGGGCGCTGGAATCGCCGAGGTCGCCGCTCAGGCGGGTCTCGAAGTCCTGCTGACTGACGTTGACCGCGATGCATGCGCGCGGGGGCTTAATCGAATTGCCTATAACGTGGATCGGGCGGTCTCGCGGGGCCGCCTCGGGTCCGAGGCGCGCGACGACCTGCTCGGCCGTATCAGGATCACGCTCGAGCCCAAGGACATGGCGCGGACCGCTCTCGTGATCGAAGCTGTGGTCGAGGACGAGAGCGTCAAGGCGCCGATTTTTCACGAGCTTAACCGGCTTTGCCCGCCGGAGGTGATTTTCGCCTCGAACACCTCGTCGATCTCGATCACGCGGATGGGCGCGCGCAGCGGCCGGGCGCAGCGCTTTATCGGCATCCATTTTATGAATCCGGCGCCGGTGATGAAGCTGGTCGAGATCGTGCGCGGCCTTGCGACTTCGGACGAAACCTACGCCGCGGCTCAAGCCCTGGTGCAGCGCCTGGGTAAGGTGGCGATAACGGCGCAGGATTGTCCCGGTTTTATCGTCAATCGCGTCTTGCTTCCGATGATCAACGAGGCCATATTCGCGCTCTACGAAGGGATCGGCGGGGTGGTTGACATCGACACCGGGATGAAGCTCGGGACCAATCAGCCGATGGGTCCGCTTGAGTTAGCTGATCTGATCGGCCTCGACACATGCCTTGCGGTTATGGAGGTGCTCCATAAGGGGCTTGGCGACGACAAGTACCGCCCTTGTCCCCTGCTCAAAAAATATGTGGATGCGGGCTATCTGGGGCGCAAGACCAGCCGTGGTTTCTACCGTTACGGCGAGCAGGGCAAGCCGGTTGCCCCTGGCATCTGAGCGAGCTCAACCCATGACGACCTGGGTGCCCGTTCTTTGCCGGCGTGCGACAGGGCGTATTGGCGTCTGACCTTGTGCGTCAAGCGCAGCCAACAAGGTTTGGACTGCGGCGCGCGATGACCTCAAGCGCGGTTTACGCAAAAAGGAGGAACGTCTATGGCGATGAAAGCGTACATTTTGATCGACACCTCCCCGGGCAAAGCTAAGGAGGTGTCGCAAAAGCTAAGGGCAGTGCCCGGAGTGAGCTCCGCACACGCGGTCACCGGACCTTACGACATTATCGCCGTGGCTGAGGCGGCCGACGTGTCGTCGCTGGGCGAATTGGTGGTACATAAAATCCAGAGTATCGTTGGGGTTACCCGAAGCCTAACTTCGATTATCGCCGATTAGGCGAAAGACCGCGGTCAAGGGGGCATAGATGATACTTGACAATCACCGCGGGATTGGGCTCCGGTAGGTTAACAGAGAGCTGCGCGAGAGACCGGACTTGGTACGGCCATCAAGAGTGCATCAGCGCGAAGCAGGGCGTTCCACGGCGCGCTTTAGGACCGGGCAAGCACTTTTATCCTCAAGCTCGCCGACCTGCTGGACTGCGAGAATCAA
The DNA here is from genome assembly GCA_021831785.1 of Deltaproteobacteria bacterium. Taxonomy (GTDB): domain Bacteria; phylum Desulfobacterota; class Binatia; order Binatales; family Binataceae; genus JAJYYI01. The sequence continues at coordinate 103,485 of JAKBMB010000011.1, forward strand.
AAAGAAGCCGGAAGCAAGGAGGGTAGCTCGATGGCCGAATTGCCTGTGATCGAGCGGTTGCGTAAAGAAGCCGAGACTATCCGCCGCGAATTAACGATCGATTTACCGCGCGAGTTGGAGCGCGCGCGAGCCCATGGCGACCTTTCGGAAAACGCCGAATACGCCATGGCCAAACAGCGCCAGGAGTTCTTGCGCGCGCGGTTGTCCAACGTTGAGGTGCGAATCGCCGAGTTGTCGCGGATTAACGCCGACTCGGTGCCCCGCGACAGCGTGGGCCTGGGCAGCAAAGTGTGGCTTGAAGACCTGGACGATGGCAAAAAAGTCGAATTCGAGATCGTCGTGCCCGAGGAAGTCGACGCCGGGCTCAACCGAATCTCGCTTTCTTCTCCGCTGGGCAAGGCTCTGTTGGCCAAAGGCGCAGGGGATGAAATCGAGGTACACACGCCGAAGGGGAAGCGCGCCTATCTGATTCGCAAACTGGTAACGATTCACGACCAGATGGCCGGGGATGGGAGACCGCGCGACGCCAACTCCCTCGATAAACCCGGCTCCGGCAGCTAGACACAAGTCGCGGGTCATCGCCGGCGCCGGCTCAGGCGGCTTGAAGCGCCGGCCCTCAAGCGCCCGCAAAATTAGCGGCCAACGGCCTTAAGGGCTTAAGCCTGGCGCGATGAGAGGCGGATGTTGGGACGGCGAGCGCGAAGCTACTCGTCTTGGCCAGGCGGCGCCGCGGTGCCTTTATGGGCATTGCTCGGTGACTCTTGCGCGGTGCCGAGCGCGCGCTCAAGAGGACGTGCGCTCGGCGCCAAACATGGATTCGATTTCTTTCTGATGATGGCGTTGAATGACCTTGCGCCGCACTTTGAGGGTCGGCGTTAGTTCGTCGCGTTCTTGCGAGAAGCTTTGGTCAATCAGGTAGAACGCGCCAATCCGCTCGTGGCTTGCCAAGTTGCGATTAATCTCGCGCAGGCGGCGCGAATAGAAGTTGCGAATCTCGGCGTTGCGCGCAAGCTCGCTATGTTCGGCGTGTTCGAGCTTGTGCTCCTTCGCGTAACTTTTTAGGGCGTCGAAATCGGGCACCAGCAGCGCGCCCAGATGCTTGCGGTCGTCGCCGACCACGCAGGCCTGTGCGATAAAGGGATCGCTGGTAAGCTTGCCTTCCAGATAAACCGGCGAAACGTTCTTACCGCCGGACAACACGATAATCTCTTTTTTCCGCTCGTGGATCGCGATAAATCCCTCGGCGTCAATCGTTGCCAGATCGCCGGTGCGAAGCCAGCCGTCCGGATCGAGGACCTCGCGGGTTTCCTCCTCGCGCTTGTAGTAGCCCTTCATCACGCTTGGTCCCCTGACAAGCAGCTCGCCGTCGGGAGCCAAAGCGACCTCGACGTTCGCTAGCGGCAGACCGACCGTGCCGGGTCGGGTCCGCCCGTGAAGATTTACCGACACCACCGGTCCGGCCTCGGTAAGACCGTAGCCTTCGACGATCGGAACTTCAGCCGCCGCCAGAAAACTGAAGGTGTCGAGCGAAAGCGCGGCGCCTCCACAGATGAGATAGCGCAGGCGCGCGCCGAATAAAGCGCGAATTTTGGCAAACACCAGCCGGCGAAACAAAGCCATCCCAAGCGCGATATGCGCCGGCGGCCGCTTCCCACGAAAGCGAAATTCGGCCGCCCGGCTGCCGACCCGCATCGCCGCTTCGAACAGCTTTCTTCGATACGCCGGCGCTTCTTCGACCGTGCGCCTGACCCGGTCGCGGACTACTTCCAGCAAGCGCGGCACGGTAAGAAAATGTGTCGGCTGGACCTCGCGCAGGTTCTGCGCCAGTTGGGAGAGCCCTTGAGCGTATGAAATCACGCCGCCGACGGCCAGCGGAGTGTAATAACCCGCGGTCCGCTCGAAAGCGTGCGCCAAGGGTAAAAAGGAAAGCAACTCATCGCTGCCGGAGAGACTTATCGCCGTGGCACTGGCCTCGCAGTTGGCCAGCAGATTGCCGTGCGTCAGCATTACGCCCTTGGGCGAGCCGGTGGTGCCCGAGGTATAGATGATCGTTGCCAGGGAATCCCGGCTGCCTTCGAATTGCGCAGCCGGCTGCTCGCTGTCGAAGGCGCTAAGCGCAAGCATCGCCGGCGTTGAGCCCGGTCCGCCTGCCGACTGCTGTCCGCCGCCATCGGGATGCATCTGCACGATATACTTGAGCGCCTTGAGGCCGCCGCTTAGCGCCGAAATCTTTTGCGCAGCCGCCTCGCCGTAGACCGCGGCAACAGAGGCCTGCGAGTCGTTGAGGATAAACTGGGTTTCCTCCGCGCTGATCGTGGTGTAGAGCGGCACGATCGCGGCGCCCAACCCCAGTCCCGCCTGATCGACGACCACCCATTGTGGGCAGTTCTCGGCAATAATCGCGATCTTGTCGCCGGGCTTAAGCCCGAGCCTGAGCAAGCCGGCGCGTATGCGCCCCGCCGCCTTGGCCACTTCGGCCCACGTGTACGCGCGCCACTCTGCGCCGTACTTTTCCTTAAGAAAAGGGCGCTCACCAAGCGCCTGGGCCTGGCGCTCGAAGAGCGCGCCGATGGTCGCCTCGGGAATCGTTCGGCTCATGGCAAGCATTTCCCCGCGCCGAGGCGCAATCGTCCGGCAAGCCGGATTGTGCCGACGATGTCGGTGGTTAAGACCGGCAGGCGGTGGCCGGCGGACTTCATCCGAAAGGCGGTTGTGACGCTACACAGCGGAATCATAATGGCCTGGCCCGTGCCCTGATTGCTCATGGATGCGGATAGTCGTCATGTGCTGTGCGCGCCTCTCAGCGGCGTGACGCCCGCGCTTGCGCGACGAGCATGATACCGCACCGGCTTGCATGATCACCGAGCGGCTTGGAGGTAAAGCCATATCCCCGTACCGAACAGTGGGTTGAGCCGCAAGGGCGCTTTAAATCGCATTCCCTCCCCGTTCAGGATAGGTAATAATAAGAGCCTCAAGCGCGTCAAGTGCGGCGGTCTTGCTTTCGCGGGGGCTGAGAAGATGCAGATAAGCCATGGGCGGCGGTTTTGATGTCTGAGCGCGCAGAACCTCGGCATGGGCCAAAGGCGAGCGCCGTCCACCGCTTCGCGCTGTTCACCGCCGCGGCAACTTTCGCGCTGATTTTTGTCGGCGGCTTGGTGACTTCGACCGGCTCGGCGTTAGCCGTACCGGACTGGCCGCTCTCGTTCGGCGGCTTGTTTCCTCGGATGACCGGCGGAGTGCTCTACGAACATGGCCATCGTATGGTCGCCGGGCTGGTGACGATTCTCACCTTGATGCTAACGGTGTGGATCGTGCGCCGGGAGCCGCGCTATGGCGTGCGGTTGATGGCGGTCAGCGCCTTGTGTTTGATTCTTGTGCAAGCGCTGCTGGGGGGGCTCACCGTGCTATTCAAGCTGCCCCTTGCGATAGCAGTTGCGCACGCCGCCTGCGCGCAGGCTTTCTTTTGCCTGATGGTTGCCTTGTGCGTCGTCACCAATCCGCACTGGACCGAGGGCGAGGCGCGCGTGGTCGACCGGGCTTCGCTCCCGCTGGCGAGCTTGGCCGCGTTGACCACGGCCGTCATATATACGCAGATTTTGGCCGGCGCGCTGATGCGCCATATGGGTGCCGGGCTGGTGATCCCCGACTTTCCGCTCTCCTTTGGCCGTCTCGTGCCGCCGCGTTTTCCGGCTCCTGTGGCGGTCAATTTCGCTCATCGCGTGGGCGCGCTCTTAGTAATCGTCCTGGTCGCCTGGACGGTGGCTAGGGTGGCGCGTTTTTACCGCCATCAGCTCCGGCTTTACCGCATAGCGCTCGCGCTCGGGGCGTTGCTGGCGGTGCAAATAAGCCTGGGCGCGCTGACGGTCTGGAGCGGCCGGGCCGTGATCCCGACCACGGCTCACGTCGCGATCGGGGCGGCGCTGCTGGCGGTGAGCTTGACGCTTGCGGTTAGGGCTCATCATCTGACGCGCGCGCATACCGCGAGCAGCGCGGCCCTGGATCGCGCGGAGATGGAGACGGCTCAAGGACGGGCTGGCGCGTGAGTCATCCGGCTGCCGATACGGCGTTAGGAATGGCCCGCCCGCTCAATCGAGCGGGCGACTACCTTGCGCTGACCAAGCCGCGCATCGTCGCGATGGTGCTGGTGACGTCATCATCGGGCTTCTATCTCGCGTCCGGCGCCGCGTTAGATTCCTTTCTGGGCGTAAAATTGGTGCTGGGAACTGCGCTCTCTGCCGCCGGCACGCTCACCTTAAACCAGTACATGGAACGGCGGGCCGACGGCCTGATGCTGAGGACGCGCGGCAGGCCTTTGCCCGACGGCCGTTTGCGCCCGATCGAGGCGCTGGTCTTCGGGCTTAGCTTGATGGCGAGTGGATGGGTGGTGCTTGCCGCCACGGTCAGTTGGCCGGCGGCGGCGATTACGGCCGCCGTGGGCATGATTTACCTGCTCGCGTACACGCCGCTTAAATATCACTCGGCGTTCTGCACGGTGGTCGGCGCGGTCTCGGGAGCCCTGCCGCCGGTGGCGGGCTGGGCGGCGGTAAGCAGCCTGGCCAGGCCGGCGCCTTGGCTGCTGTTCGGGATCATGTTTTTCTGGCAATTTCCGCACACCTTTGCGATCGCTCGGCTCTATCGCGAGGACTTCGCGCGCGCGCGCGTGCGTTTTTTGCCGGTGCTCGACGAAGAGGGATGGTTGACTGGCCGACGCGTGATTGAAACTTGCCTGGCCCTGTTTGCGGTGAGCGTGCTGCCGGTGTTTGCGGGTGTCGCGGGCCGGGTCTACGGTCTGGTGGCCGTAGCGGCGGGAGCCGCGATGCTCTTTTACGGCGTCACCATGGCGTGCCGGCCGAGCGAGCGAAATGTCGCGCGCCGCCTGCTATTCGCCTCGCTAATCTATCTGCCGCTGGTTCTGCTCGCGCTGATTCTCGACCGCGCCTGAGAAGCTGCGGCAAGCTCAGTGCTCTGCTCCATGGATATCGATTCGGAATCCTACGCCCTCACCCTGACCCTCTCCCGCAAAACAACGCGGGCGCGGGGACAGAAAGCGCGCCCATCCTATCACCTCTCCCGCGCGCGCGGCGGAAGGCCGCGTGCGCAAGCCGGGAGAGGTCGGACCGCGATTTACTTCGTAAATCCCGGTCCGGGTGATGGGGGAATAGCGCTAAAGGCGTTAGGCATGGGCGCGGATTGAGCAATGCTCTCGCTTGACGATCTGCCGGCGCTCAATGCCGGTTTGAACGGGCTTGCGGCTTGTCTGCTCTTGGCAGGCTACGCTTTCATTCGTCGCCGGCACATCCCGGCCCATCGCGCGTGCATGGTTTCGGCGTTCGTAGTTTCCAGCGCCTTCCTTGTTTCCTACTGCATCTACCATTATCACGTCGGTGACGTCCCCTTTCGCGGTCGCGGATGGGTCCGTCCGCTCTATTTCACGATTCTGATCACTCACGTAAGTTTGGCGGTGACGATAATCCCGCTGGTCTTGATTACGCTGTGGCGCGCTATTACCGGGCGCTTTGCCGCGCATCGTAAGATCGCTCGCGTGACCTTTCCGCTCTGGCTCTACGTATCCGTCACGGGGGTCGCCGTCTATCTGATGCTCTTCCGCTGGTACGCGGCCAAAGGCTAAGGCTTCGGCGCGCGCTCGCACTTGGATTCTCTTAACTCGCGCCCGCACCCTGCGCGGAGTATGCTCATGCTGGAAGGGCTTGGCGGCTGCGAGGGCCGAGCACCAGCGGGATTGGGCACGTAGCTGGTAGGTATCAAAGCTCCGTCCAGGGTCTGATAGTCTCGCGGCTGCGACGGCGTGTATAGCTGCGGAGTCAGAAAGCGATGAAAGAGAGACTTCAGGGCGATCTCAAGATTTCGATGAAAAGCGGCGACACGATCCGCACCATGACTATACGCGGCGTGCTCGCTGAAGTTACGCGGCTGGAAAAGGAATTGCGCCGCCCCGCCAATGAAACCGAAGTCCTTCAGGTGATCAAGCGAGAACGCTCCCAACGCGACGAGGCGCTCTCGTTCGCGCGCCAGGGCGGGCGCGCGGACCTCGTATCGCAGTATGAAAAGGAAGCCGAGGTGCTCGACGGCTATATGCCGGCGAAGCTCGATCCGACCGAGCTTAAGGCGGCGATCTCGGCGGAGGTCGAGAAGGGGGAGCTTCAACTCGGCAGTATTATGAAGGCACTTAAGGCCCGCTTCGGCGCGCGCCTGGACGGCAAGACCGCAAGCGAGATGGTCAAGCAGGCACTCGGCCAAGGGTGAAACAGATGGGGCCTCGTTGAATCCGCAACGCGCAAAACCATTTAAAATCACCGTGGCGCAGGAAGCGCTGGACGACTTGCGCGAGCGTTTGGCGCGCGTGCGCCTGCCCGATGAGGTCGCCGAAGCAGACTGGGAGTACGGCACTAATCTGGCCTACATGAAAGAGCTTTTGGATTACTGGCGCAACACCTACAACTGGCGCCGTCACGAGCAAGAGCTCAATCGCCTAAGCCATTACACGGCCGAGGTCGAAGGCCTCGAGATCCACTTTGTCCACCAGGTGGGACGCGGACCGCGCCCGAAACCGCTTTTGATGCTGCACGGCTGGCCAGGTTCGGTATATGAATTTATGCGCATCGTGCCGCTTTTGACCGATCCGGCGGCGGGTGGCGCGGCCGCCGGTGACTCGTTCACCGTGATCGCGCCGTCCTTGCCGGGCTACGGCTTTTCTGAACGGCCTTGCGCGCCAGGGATGAACGTTGCGGCGATCGGCGAAATAATGTTTAAGCTTATGACCGAGGCGCTCGGCTACCAACGCTTCGCCGCGCAAGGCGGCGACTGGGGCGCGGTTGTCGCTTCGCGCCTGGCCAAGGCGCATCCGGAGCACGTTCTCGGGTTGCATCTTAATATGGTTGGAGCGTTTCCGGCCCAAGGGCGGAATTTTTCAAGCTTGGGCGAGGCGGAGACGCGGTTCCTCGAAGAGGCCGAGCGTTTTCGCCGCGCCGAAGCGGGATATCAGGCGATTCAAGGCACCAAGCCGCAGACGCTCGCCTACGCACTCAACGATTCGCCGCTAGGACTGGCGGCCTGGATTGTGGAGAAATTCAGAACCTGGAGCGACTGCGGGGGCGAGGTTGAGCGCTGCTTTAGCAAGGACCAGCTCCTGACCAATGTTCTTATTTACTGGTTCACCGAGACCATAGGCTCGTCAATCCGCCTATATTGCGAGGAGCGTCGCCGCCCCTGGCGCCTGGCGCCGGGAGAGAAGGTGGAAGTGCCGACCGCGCTGGCGGTATTTCCTAAGGAAATACTGCGGCCGCCCAGGAGCTGGATCGAGCGGCTGTACAATCTCAGGCGCTGGACGGAGATGGCCTCAGGCGGCCATTTTGCGGCGATGGAGCAGCCCGAGGCCCTGGCCGCGGATATCCGGGCCTTTCTGCGTGACTTAAACTGAGGAACGCGCGAGCATCGAGATCGTGCGCGCCCGGCTGACGGCATCGGAACCTCGCGAAGCGGGAATTAACGCGCCGATCATCGTCGCCTCCGCGTCGCGGCGCCAATAAGACGGCGGCGAGTGCGCGGCCGTTGCGATAAATGAATAACACGATGACGCCACTTAGCGTGCAGGACCGGATTTTGGTCGTTGACCGCAGACTGTTTCGCGAAGACACGACGCGGCTGTTTGTGGGCGTGGTTGAGGCCTACGACAAATATGTCGTCAGGGCGCGGGGCTACACTTATTTTGTCGATCCGTATCAGGTCGGCGGCACCGGCCGGCGAGTTGAGGAACGCGTCCGTTTAGTGTCGCTTTTGGCAGGCGAGGTGGTCTACGCACTGCCGTCTGACACGGACGTGCCGAGCGTGCAGATCAAATGCTCTCCCAAGGCTTTAGTGCTGACCGACAATAAGAGCGTAACGCTGGACCTCAGCGAATGGCTTTACAGAGGCTAGGGGCTCCGACCAGCGCCGCCGCCTGACGCGCGATGGGCCCGGGCAGTGAAGAGCGCTCACTGCCGGAAATCATCATCGGCCATATCTCCGCCCGCCCAGGCTCGGTGGAAGATCGGCAGGCCGATCTGTTCAAGACCAAGGCGGAGGGAGGCTAAAAACTCCGATGAGTTGGGACAACTTGCTGAGCGGCCTACTCGGTTCCGTTATCGGAGGGATCATTGGTGCAATTGTCGGCTTTCTTGGGTCACGCCGTCTGCAGCGAGACACCGAAGAGAGCCAACGAAAGGCGGCGGGCCGCGCCGTATTAGCTGAGATGTTCACGAACGCCGATCGTGCCCTCAGCGCCGAATCGACCCGGGTGCTTCATGAATTTCTGGACGCCGCTTGGCGGGCTCAGTTACCTCTAGTTGCCCGGTCATTAACGTGGCCGAATCTGAAAAAGGTCGTCAGCGCCTACGACGCTGCGGCTAGAGCGTTTGAAAACGCAGAGAACGAGACCCGAAAATTGGACGACAGGCAACGCGCTATACGCGAGCAGCCGTGAAATCGAGAAGCGGCGTCGAAAGATCGACGCGTGGTTTAGAACAGTAGCGCGCGAGTGGGTTGAAGCAATGCGCGTGCTTCGGAGCGCAACTATCGATTGTGACGAGCGCCAGGCTTTTGACGAAGATTTTCGCAAGCTCGAAGAGCGGTTGAAGTCCGCCAATGCCTTGGGAGAACTCGACTAATGGAAATTCGGCACCATCTTTTTGATCGCATCACGATGGACCCCGAGAAGTGCTTCGGGAAGCCGTGTATCCGGGGAATGCGGATTCCCGTGACCACCGTGCTCGCATTTTTGAGCGGCGGCATGAGCATCGAAGAGATGCTCAAGCAATGGCCCGAGCTGGAGCGCGAAGACATTTACCAGGCGCTCGGTTTCGCCGCCGCCCTGATGGAGGAGAAGGTCGTTCCGCTGGAGCACCAGTGAAATTCCTCCTCAACATGAATCTGCCGCGGGCGCTTGGACGAATGCTCGCTCCCGCAGGCCACGAGTGGCGGCACGCCGGGGACATCGGAGTGGCGCGAGCGAGCGACGCGAGCATCCTCGCCGAAGCAAAAAGTCGAAAAGAATGCGTGATCACGCACGATCTGGATTACGGACAGCTGCTCGCCTTCTCCGGTGATTCAGCGCCATCGGTGCTGATTCTCCGCGTGCGTTGTGCGGACACCAGGTCAATGCATGAGCGAATGACAAGTGCTTGGGGCCCGATCGAAGAAGCGCTCACAAGCGGCGCCGTCGTTGTGATCGAAGAGGCGGCGACGCGCATACGCCGATTGCCCATCGCGAAGGACCAGTGACCAAGAATAACTCTGCGGGGGATCTGAAACATTGCCAACCATGAGCAAACTCGCGTGGACGCCTTGGCATAAGGTCGTCAAAATTCGTCCGGACCTGAAGTCCGGCGAGCTTTCGCTGAATATCTTCGCGGCTGATCTCTATGATGTGGCGATGGGCAAGGCGACGCTGGTCTATCAGGACGCGCGCGAGTTCTTCTCGCGCGCCTATCCGACCTTCAACCTGCGCGAGCTACCGGCGGTCAAGGAATTCATCGAGCATATCGGTATTGAGGACGGCTCATGAAGAAGGGCGCGGCGTCCGGTGGGATTGCTCGCCTAGGCAGCGTCGGTGCGGGGTTGACGGCGCTTTGTCTGAGCGTTTTTATTCCATTATCATGGGTTGGTGTGAATGCCGCGCGCGGCCAAGCGGCGGCGGGGACACCGGCGCAGAGCGGTGTCGGCTCGCCTGAGATTCTCGGCGTTGCTCTGGTTCTGGTGCCGGCATATGGGCGGGCGCCGCTGACGGTGGCGGTTAGCGCCCGCGTGAGCGGTGTGCAGCGCATGGAGGATGCGGGCTATCATTGGAACTTCGGTGACGGCGACGCGCTGGTCGCCCCGCCCCAGGTGGTCACTCATACCTACCGGCAGCCGGGCTCCTACGTCGTAACGGCCATAGTAACCACGGCGGACGGCCGTTCGGCCAGCGGCAGCGCCGGTGTAATCGTTGCGCCGTAAGGCGTCAGGTCACGTCGGTCTCTGTCTTGGAAGTTGTGCGTTGGGGGAGTTTGAAAGGGGCTATGCGAGCGAGGTTAGAGCCTGGGTTCATAAAGCGAGTTGTACGTTTGGCAGGCGTTTTTGGGCTGATAGCCTTGAGCAGTGGGCTTATCGCGGGTTGTTTCGGCCAAGCAGCGCAGGAAAATCAACGAATACTGCAGCAGCAGCAGACTGAACTGGAGCAGATGCAGCGCGATCTAGCGACTTTGCAAGCGCAGACAGGAGGCGTCAATCCAGCCCCGGTCCCCAGCGCGCCCGCCCCGAGCGCGCCCGGTGGCTGCGACTCGCAGTTGGCGAAGAGGGCTGCCGAACGGGGCGCGAGAGAGATGAAGGCCGGTGATCTCAAGCAAGCTTTGGGCTATTACCAGGACGCAGCCTCGGCGTGTCCAAGGAATGCGGAAACGGAGCTTAAGCTGGGCCAGGTCTATGAGGCGATGGGGCAGCGCGCCTTTGCCCGAGAGCATTATCGGCGCGCCGAGGTGCTGGCGGTCCAGAACAACCCCGAGCTTGCTGACCGCGCGCGAAAAGCACTGGCGCATCTCGAACCGCAGCAATAGCGGCGGCGTGCGGCGCGTCGGTAAGTGATGGCCGCTGCGCATGCTTTGAGGGGTGGTTTGCCTGAGGCCGTAAGGGTTTGGCTGCGAGTGCTTGCTCGACGAGATGTCGTAATTTTAACCGAATAGGTCGTCTAATCGAGCCGTAAGGCGGCAAGGACATTCCGCTTTCGATTTGACCCAGAGCAACGGAGAACATCTGAGCGAGGAGAGAGGATGAGCATCCGATGAGCCCTGCGAGCAAAGACCCGTTCAGCGTCGATGGCAAGGTGACGATTGTGACCGGCGGCGGTACCGGGATCGGCGCGGCGATCGCCGAGCAATTCGCCCTTCGCGGGGCGCCGGTGCTAATCGCCAGTCGCAAAGCCGAGCATCTGGAGCCCACGCGAGACAAGATTCGCAGCGCGGGCGGCAAATGCGAGATGCTGACCTGCGATGTCAGGGACTTACAGGCGTGTCAAACGATGGTTGGCGAGACGGTCAAGCACTTCGGCCGGCTTGACGTGCTGGTCAACAACCATGGCGCCGGTATCGCCGCACCCTCGTTGGAGCTCAGTCCGAACGCATGGCGGGCCGTGGTGGCAATAAACCTGGATGGCGTGTTTTTCTGTGCGAAGGCGGCGGCGAGCCGGTTCATGGAGCAAGAGACCGGCGGCTGCATAATTAATATCTCGTCGATTGCCGGTATCTCGGGGTCCTCTACGATGCCGTCGTACGGCGCTGCGAAGGCGGGTGTGGTGAACCTTACCAAGTCGCTGGCGGCGGAATGGGGCGCACAGGGGATTCGAGTTAACTGTATCGCGCCGGGACCGATCGACACCGAGGGCGCCGCGCCGCGGGTGTGGCCCAACGAGGCGGTCAAGCAGGCGGTGGCGCGCTCGCGCGCGTTGGGGCGTTTCGGGCGCGTCGAGGAAGTCGCCTTACCCTGTCTTTTCTTGGCTTCGGCGGCGGCCGCTTATGTCACCGGCGCGACGCTGGTAGTGGACGGCGGGGAGAGCCTGCGCCATGGGTTTTGAGGGCCAGGTGGCCCGTCGGCCCGCGAGCGCATTGGTGCAGTACACAGCGCGTTATACCGATAGTGGAGGGTCCGATGGCGGATAAAAGCGCGATAGACAAGAGCGGCAGACCATTTAAGATGCCTATCGAGTGGGGCAAGGTGCGCGAGTTCGCCCGCGCAATCAAGGATCCCAACCCTGCATACTTCGATCCCGAACCGGCGCGGCGCGAGTACGGCGGCGTGCCGATACCGGTCACCTTCCTGATGACCAGCGCCTTCTGGCAAGACGAGTACTCGATGCCGGCCGTGCAATTTGACCTCGGCCGGGTGCTGCATGGCGAACAGGAATTTGAGCTACTCAAGCCAATCTATGTTGGCGACGTGCTTACCGGCGTTACGCGAGTCGCCGATGTCTACGATAAGGCGGGCAGCCGTGGCGGCACGATGACGTTTACCGTGCTGGAAACGACGTATACCAAGGAAAAGGGTGAGCGGGTGGCGATCTCGCGCTCGGTGATCCTTGAAACCGGCCAACCGGTCAAACCCGGTTGAACCAATTGCGGCGGCGAGCGCCGCGCGTTCCTTAGATGCTGCTCCGATCCGGCCGGGGCGATGCGGCCGGTGATTCGACGAGTAAGGATTATGGGGCAAAAATTAAGATTTGACCAAGTTGCCGTCGGCGATGAAATTCCGGCTCTAACCGTGGAAAGTGTGTCGCGGATGGACTTCGTGCGTTACGCGGGCGCGTCCGGCGACTTCGTTCCGTTGCACTACGATCAAACCTTTGTCGAAGCAGTCGGCATCCCGACCGTCTTCGCTCAGGGGATGTTCACGGCTGGTCTTTTGTCGCGATGTCTAACCGACTACGCCGGCGTCGGACAGGTACGGCGCTTCAGAGTGCGCTTTACCACCCGCGTATGGCCCGGAGATACGGTTACCTGCCGCGGCAAAATAACCAAGAAGTACCAGGAGCAGGGGGAAAACCGAATCGACGGGGAGCTCGAAGCGACAAATCAAAAGGGAGAGGTTGCCGTCAAGGGCTCGTTTGTCGCTGCGGTCGGGTAATTATCCGTCGGTGTCGGGCAGCCTCCGATTCATCGGCGAGCGCCCCGGCGAATTACCAGATCTCGCCGGAGAACGCCCGCAAAACGGTCGCGTCGCCGGTATCGACCCTTACAAAGCGACGCAATTGACCGCCTTGTTACCCGCTGGAACCTCCCCCGAGAAAAACCACTAACAACCCTTGCATTATGGGGGACGGATTAGCTATATGCCCTATCCTGCCCGCCGCGCCGACGTCAAAGCAGAAATGCCCATTCAGACGAGGCGAGACGTTTGAATCTGCGCAAGACCCGAACGAGGTAGAGCGGAGATTCGTCTCGGTTCCGTCGAGAAGGGCCTTTAGGGAAGCGTAGCTTAGTGGGCCGGGCGATCGGCCCCGCCGGGGACCCGATCTGGTATGCTGCACTGTCCGAAAGCTCGCGCGTGGTCCGGCCTTCGTCGCCTTCGCTGCCCAATTGCCCGGATCCAGCACGAATACGGGTTTGATTGTTGCGTATGTGGTCCTTTAATGGTACTTAAATTGGGTTTAATAAACGGGCGCACGGGCGTCGAGGCCACGTGAGCCATTAACGCAAAGGGGGTCAAGTGCATGAAGACTGCTAGAGCTGGACGACTTGCGGCGGTGCTGCTTTCGTTGGCAATTGCCGGCGCTTCCGGCGTGTCGGCTTGGGCGCAGGAAAACGCGATGCAGAAGGAGCAAGCGGAGGCCATGGCGGCCAAGACTAAGAAGCTGATCGATAAGGCAGCCAAAGACGGCAATCGCAAGCGCTATGTAAAGCACGCGAGGGCGCTCTATGCGGCCGGCGAGGATGCGATGAAAGACGGTGACTACGACACCGCCATAGGCATCTTCCATGAAGCCGATCACGTGGCGCGCGAGGCTTGGCTCCCCTTCTAGGTAAGGGCTCGATTGGATGAATCTGACGCGCCCCGTGGCGACGGCGCGTCTTGGCAAGGGCGGGAAAATCGCCGGTCGGCGGGGCCTTGGGCTGCAGCCGTGGTTATCAAGGGGCAGCCGGCTTAGCTGCACCTGAAGGCCAGGCACGGCTAGAGCTAACGTAGTTTCGCCGCAGTTGCCGGGGCGCCGCCGTCGGCGTGTTGAGCGGGCGGATGCATGGGAACGACGGCTTGACGCGTAGAAAGAAATAACGCCGCCCAGCTTTGGCCTGCCGATCGGTATGGAGCGCTGCGGGGCAATAGCTGGCGTTTTAAGCTCGCCGATAAGGAGTGGGGATTAGAGCTTCCTCACAAGAGCCGGTTTTTGGCGGACCCCGCAGAACGTAAGCGTGATGTTCTAGAGTCCGTTTTTGAGATTTCGGCTTCGCAAGTGCTACCTTGCGGGGCTACCGTTTCCTTCTTCCATTTATTGACGGCGCGTTGCAGACCGTCCGGTCTGCAACGCGCCGTGTTGGCGAAACGCATGGCCAAGGCGCGCCACCCGGCATCGCGCGCGGATGGTCAACTTGAAAGATTGTTTCATTTAAGTTAACGTAAAGAAGTAAGGTGGGCTTCGGGCCCATTTTTTGTTGGCGCGACCGTGTCTGCGATAGTGGTACAGCTTGAGCCGATGGCGCATAGAGTGGCCGAATTGCTTGAGCCTCACATCGAGCGCCAGGGTTTCGAATTGGTGTGGATCGAATGCAAGAGGTCCTCTAAAGGAGGGTTTTTGCGGCTTTCGATTGACCGGCCGGGCGGTGGGATCACGCTGGACGAGCTGGAGAGCGTCAGCCGCGTGCTTGACGGGATGTTGGACGTCTATGACCCCCTCGAGGGCAGTTACGTGTTGGAGGTCTCGTCGCCCGGCGTTGATCGCCCGCTCTCGCGGCTGGGCGACTTCGAGGCTTCTCGGGGTCAGCGGGTGAGAATCTATGTACGGGCGCCGCGCGGCGGCCAGAAGACGTTTTTGGGACCGCTTGCGGCGGTGAGCCCCGAGGCCATTGAAATTGACGATGAGTTTAGCCGGCAGCGGCAAAGGGTTGAGTTCAGCGAAATCAAGGCGGCTAACCGCGAATACGAGTTCGAATAATTAGAAATAATTATTATTGATCGCGGCCGAACGGCTGCCGGACAGGCACGGCGGGAAAGGTCTTGAAACGTAGGGCTGTCAAGGGCGATGCGGATTGCGCAGCGAACGACTCCCGCGAGTCTGAGGAGACGCGATGCAAATCGATCTGAGCCGCGTTATCGATCAGGTCTCGAAAGAGAAGGGTATCGAAAGGACGATCGTCGTCAAAGCGATCGAGGAGATGATGCTGTCGGCGGCCAAGCGGACGTTTGGCGCCGATCGTCGTTTTGAGGCTCGCTTCAACCCGGAACTGGGCGAGGTCGAGTTGTTCGAGATTAAGGACGTGGTCGCGGCGGTGGCGAACCCGGCCTTCGAAATCGAGCTCGGCGCGGCGCAAGCCAGCTATGACGCGGAAGCCCGGGTGGGCGATCAAATCCTCATCAAGCTGGATACCGCGGCGATGGGCCGAATCGCCGCGCAGGCTGCCAAGCAGAACCTTATCCAACACATACGCGACGCCGAACGTAAGCAGATTTACGGCGAGTTCAAGGACCGCAAAGGCGAAGTAACCTCGGGAATCGTACAGCGCTTCGAGCGCAAGAACATCATCGTAAACCTGGGCCGGACCGAAGCGGTGTTGCCCGAGAAAGAGCAGATTCCACACGAGCGTTATCGGCAAGGAGACCGAATCCGCGCGCTAATTCTAGACGTTCAGCTTACCGAGCGCGACTTGGTAATCGTGCTTTCGCGCACGGCCGAGGAATTTCTGCGCAAGCTGTTTGAGCAGGAGGTGCCGGAGGTCTATGAAGGAATTGTCGAGATTCGCCAATGCGCGCGAGAACCCGGAGCACGGGCCAAGGTCGCGGTTTATTCCAAGGACTCGGACGTCGACCCGGTTGGCGCGTGCGTAGGGATGAAGGGCACGCGTGTGCAGGCAATCGTTCAAGAGCTGCGCGGAGAAAAAATTGACATTGTGCCGTGGGCCGAAGACCAGGCCGAGTTGGTATGTCGCGCTCTGGCGCCGGCCAAGGTCTCGAAGGTCATCCTGGACGAAGAAGAACGCTCGATGGAGGTGATCGTGCCGGACGACCAGCTTTCGCTTGCGATCGGCAAACGCGGGCAGAACGTACGTCTGGCCCATCGCTTGACCGGCTGGAAGCTCGAGGTCCGCGGCGACTCGGAGGCGGAAGAGGAAGCCCGCGCGGCGCGAGCCTCGCTTAACGCGATTCAGGGCGTCGGCGAGATTAACGCCGAATTGCTCTACCAGTGGGGTTTGCGCTCCGCCGAGCAACTGGCTGAGACCGAGGAGGAGACGGTCGAGATTGAGGGAATCAGCCCGGAGCGCGCGCACCAGCTAATCCAGGCCGCGCGCGCTCACGTCGAGAAAAAGCAGAAAGTCCTGCAACAGGCGGCTGAGCAGGCCGTTTCGGCGGTCTCGCCTTCCGAGGCGCAGGAGGCCGCCTCGCCGGCGCAGGCTCCCGATGTGGAGGAAGCCGCCGACAGCCCGGCGGTGAACCTAAGCCCGAGTGAGACAAGCGCCGACGCCGAGGTCAAATCGTAAGCCGATTCGCACCTGCCTCGGGTGCCGCGAAACCGATCTCAAGTCGGCGCTGGTGCGCTTTGTCGCGGACGCCGGAAGTGCGCACATCGCCGCCGCCGCCCAACTTAGCGGCCGCGGCGGTTATCTACATCCGCGAAGGCGATGCGTCGGGCTTTTCGTTGCGGCCAAGCGCAAAACCTTCGTCTCGCTCAGGCAAGGCCTGAGCCGCGCCGAGCGGCAGGCGCTTGCGGAGAAGCTCGAACATCTGGTTAGCTTGTCAGACAAGGGTCAAAGTTAAGTTAACGACAATGGCGCGAAAGAGAATCAAGACCCTGGCGGCCGATTGGGGCGTCAGCGTCGAAGAGATGTTGGCAAGCTGCAAACGCCTTGAACTTGGCGGCGTGCGCTCCGAGTCGAGCTTGCTTGGCATGGACGAAGCAGAGCGCGTGAAGGCGGAGCTCGACTCTCAAGCCCATCGGGCCGAAGCCCTTCGCCGCGAAGAGGTTTTCGAAACCCAGTCGGGAGTGATGGTCGAAAAGCGCCTGGCTGCCAACGTGGTGAGGCGCCGCCATGCCGAGCCGCCGCCGTCAAGGCCTGAGGATACGTTTGCATTTGGCGTGGAACCGGCCGGCGAGGCGGCGGCGAGCTTGTTTCTCGAAGATGTAAAGAGCCTCGAGTCCGAGGCGCCACCGGGGATAGGCCTGCCGGCTGGGTTGGAGGCGGCTGCGGAGGGAGAAAGCGTGACGCTGCAGGCGGCGTTCGAAGTGGCCGGGGTCGCCCCGGTTGCGGTCGAACAGGTACGGCCGCCGGAGACCGACCTCGGCCAAGGTGCTACATCCCCGGCGGGCTCGCGCACCGGCCCGGAAGCGGTCGCGAGCGAGGAACAGCACGCCCAAAAGCAGGATGAAGCTCGAAGCGGAGCGCGCGAAGCGCAGCCTGGCGCTCTCGAACGCGCCGGCGAGCGTGATCGCGAACGGCTCGCCCAACGTCCGCTGCAGCCGACACCCGCTCAACGCCCGGCCAAAGAGGAGGTCAGACCGCCTAGCGTTAGCGCCTTCAACCTGAGGCCCGCTGCGCGCCCCTCGGGCCCGAGTCTGGATGATCTCGCGCAGCGCGGACCACGGGTCCTCGGCAAGATAGATCTGCACAAGGCGCCCCCGCCGCCCGCTCCCGCGGTCGGCGCCCGGCCTGCCGCCCAGACCGCCGGCGCAGCGCCGGCGCCCGGCGTGGGTGTGGACATAGGTTTGCCGGGCGCGGCTAAGCCGGGCGCCCGCGTGCTCAAGAAAAAGCGCGTCGTCAAAAAGGACAGCAGCGAGACACTCTCCGAGCGCGAAGTGCGCGGATTTCGCTTTCCGAAGAAAAAGCGCGCTTTACCGGGTAAAGAGCAGAAAAAGACCACGATCACCACGCCCAAAGCGTCCAAGCGCACGCTGCGAATCGCCGAGGGAATTTCCGTCGGCGACTTGGCCCACAGCATGGGGATTAAAGCCGCGTCGGTGATCAGACAGCTCATGGACCTGGGAACCATGTCCACCGTGAATCAGTGGCTGGACGTTGACACGGCGGCGCTGGTCGCCGGTGAATTCGGCTACCAGGTGGAAAGCTCCGCGCTTGATGTGGACTCGCTGATGAGCGAAGAGGTCGAGGCTCCGGCCGGACAGCTTGCGCCTCGCCCGCCGGTGGTTACCGTGATGGGGCACGTCGACCACGGCAAAACCTCGCTGCTCGATGCGATTCGGCATAGCAACGTTGCCGCCGGCGAGTCGGGCGGAATCACCCAGCATATCGGGGCCTACACGGTGAGCGTCAACGGCCACACGATCACCTTTATTGACACGCCGGGCCATGAGGCGTTCACCGGGATGCGCGCGCGTGGGGCCAAATTAACCGATATCGTGGTGTTGGTGGTAGCCGCGGATGAGGGCATAATGCCGCAGACCGAAGAAGCGATCGACCATGCGCGAGCGGCCCGGGTGCCGATTGTGGTGGCGATCAACAAGATTGACCGTCCCGACGCCAATGTTGAGCGTGCCAAGCGCCAATTGGCGGAACGCGGCCTTGCGCCCGAAGAATATGGCGGCGATACGATTACGGTGGCGCT
This sequence comes from Deltaproteobacteria bacterium, assembly GCA_021831785.1. Taxonomy (GTDB): domain Bacteria; phylum Desulfobacterota; class Binatia; order Binatales; family Binataceae; genus JAJYYI01. The sequence continues at coordinate 121,773 of JAKBMB010000011.1, forward strand.
CTCGGCGCGCACCGGCGAAGGTATCGACCACTTGCTCGAGATGATCTTGCTGCAAGCCGAGGTGCTGGAACTCAAGGCCAACCCCAAGCGCCTCGCGCGCGGCAGCGTGATCGAGTCCAAGCTCGACCGCGGGCGTGGGCCTGTGGCAACCGTTATGGTCCAGGACGGAACGCTGCGCCAAGGGGACGCGTTTGTCTGCGGAACATCATTCGGCCGTGTTCGCGCCATGATTGACCATCGCGGCGAACGCATGCAGGAAGCGGGTCCGTCAATCCCGGTGGAGATCTTCGGCCTCTCCGGCGTGCCCGAGCCCGGCGCCGCGTTTAACGCTGTCGACGAAGAGGCCAAAGCGCGCCAGATAGCGGAATTGCGCCAGGGGAAACAGCGCGAGGGCGACCTACAGAAAACCAGCCGTCTCTCGTTGGAAGAGCTCAGCCAACGCATGAAGGCTGGGGAGTCGCGGGAGCTTAAGGTGATCGTCAAGGGCGACACCCAGGGCTCCGTGGAGGCGCTTAGCCAGGCGCTGCGCCGGCTGGCCACCGAAGAAGTCAAGCTCGACGTGATTCACGCCTCGGTCGGTGGGGTCACTGAAACCGATATCACCTTAGCGACGGCTTCAAAGGCGATTGTGGTGGGCTTTAACGTCCGCCCGGAGCCGAAGGCCGCCGCGCTCGCCGAGGCCGAGGGGGTGGATATCCGACTCTATTCGGTGATCTATCAGGCCCTTGACGAAGTGCGCCAGGCGATGGAAGGGCTGCTTGCTCCAAGCTATCGCGAAAAGTCCCTGGGTCGCGCCGAAGTGCGGCAGGTTTTCACCGTCTCGGGGCTTCGCGTCGCGGGCTCGATGGTATTGGAGGGCAAGATCGCGCGCTCGGGCCAAGCGCGCCTAGTTCGTGACGGCCGCGTGGTCTGGGAGGGCAAGATTGGGTCTCTCAGGCGATTCAAGGATGACGTGCGGGAGGTGCAGGCCGGGTACGAATGCGGTCTCGGTCTTGAGAACTTCAACGACGTAAAGCCGGGAGACATTATTGAGGCCTTCGAGCTTGAAGCAGTGGCGCGTCGCCTGACTGCGCCGAGCCGAGGGTTTTCGACCGCGGAAGTTGGGCTGGAAAAGCAGCTCTGAGCGCCGAGTTGCGACGTGCGCGATGCCTTTCGGCCGGCCACCGGGGTTGGCCGGATAAGGCTGGCCCTCGACGCGGATGGTTGATCGCCCGCAAGGGCAGGTGCCGGCATGGTGGTCGGGATATTGCGTTTGACCCTGGTCTTACCCGAGAACCAATCGCTCAAGGGCAAGCGTCAGGTCCTGCGTGCCGTAAAGGACCGCGTGCGGAACAAGTTTAACGTGTCAATCGTCGAATCCGACCACCATGACTTCTGGCAGCGCGCCGAACTCGGGATCTGTCAACTAGGCACTGACCGCGCATTTGTCGATAGCGCACTGCGCCAGGTGGTTAATTTTATTGACTCTTTGCGGCTGGCGCTGCTCGGCGAGGAGCATCTGGAGATCCTTAACTGCTGAGGCGGTCGGCCTCCGACCTGCGCCTGCGCAAGCACGGCCGCTTAGCTGCACAGGTCGCAAGCGCGTGGGGAGGCTCTCCCTGAGACCAACGAAGCTGTCCGATATCGGCGAGGCTTCGCGCGGTTGCCGGAGTTTTAGGGTAGCGCTCGCTTTGACATATGCGCCCGGGGCTTTCGAACGCGCCGCGGTGTGGAACGACGAGAGGCGCGACGGCGACGGCCTAGGCAGTTACGCCGGCGCGTATGCGTGCAGGTTGCTGCCGGACGACCGCTCGCTATATTGCTCCGTACCCGGGTGCGCTGGTGCTGCGTAAATGCGGGTTGGTTCACAGCATCGCCAGGCCTGCAAGAGCTCAGGTTTCGTTGGCCGCGCGAGCCGGCGCTAACGCTATTGCGCTCATGCTATTGATGGACTACGCCGATGTCATTGGACGAGCAACGCAGGCGGCCGGAGCGGGTTGCCGAAGCGATACTGCGAGAGATCGCAGGGATGTTGCAGCGCGAGATCAAGGACCCAAGGCTGCGGGGTGTCACGCTGACGCGCACCGAAGTTAGCGCCGATTTGCGCCACTGCCAGGTCTTCTTTTCGCACTTGGAAGGCTCGGCCAAAGCCGCACAGGCGCTCGCCGGCTTCGAGCGCGCCGGCGGTTTTATTCGCCAGCATATCGGGCGTCTGCTCGGCCTGCGCGTTACGCCGCAATTGACCTTCAGTTTCGATTACAGCGTTGAAAACGCGGTCCGTATAGACTCGCTTTTGCGCTCCTGCGGGCCGAAGCGTTAGCCGGAGGCCTAGGAATTAGGCATGCTCCGGCGAGCAAATCTATTCCGGTATCAGCCCCGGGTGTTTAGCGAGCGGTTGGCAACGGGTTTGATGGCGCTTTTCTTCATGATAAACGGTCGCATTGACGCGAACCCGGCAAAAGATATAGGCCGGGCGGCTGGGTAAATGAAGCTATTCGCCGGTCCTGACATGCCATCGTCTCGTCGGTTTCAGACTCAGAATGCTGGCGCCGGTAAGCGCGGCATGACGCCGTCCGTCTATCCGACTGACGGCATTTTGCTTATCGATAAGCCTACGGGCCTGAGCTCGGCCGAGGTTGTGCGGCGAATCAAGGCGTGGGTTAGACCCGAGCGCGTCGGTCATGTGGGAACGCTTGATCCCCTTGCGAGCGGTCTTTTACCGGTCGTTATCGGCGAGGCCACCAAGCTGGCGCCGTTCCTGGAGACGGCTGACAAGGAGTACCACGGGATAATTCAGCTTGGGTTGGAGACCGACACGTTGGACAGCGAGGGTCAAGTTACGGCGCGCGCCCCAGTGCCTGCGCTCGATTCGCCGACCCTGGCCCGCGTGGAGGGCATGTTTTCGGGCGAGGTTACGCAGACCGTACCGATCTTCTCGGCGGTAAAGCGCCAAGGCCAGCCGCTTTACAAGCTTGCGCGCCGGGGGCTCACAATCACGCCCCCGGCGCGCACCGTAACGATTCGATCGCTGCGTCTGCAAGCGGTGGCCGAGGACAGGCTGAGCTTCGTGCTGGTCTGTTCGAAGGGCACCTATGCGCGCGCGCTGGCGCGCGATATCGGCCGAGCGCTGGGCAGCGTGGCATTGTTGGCCGAGTTAAAGCGTACTTGCAGCGCCGGCTTCTCGCTCGACCAAAGCTGCGCCCTCGACGACGCCCTGGCAACTCTTAAATGCCGCTTTGGCCACGATAGCCGCGACGATTTCGGGTTGTTGATCGCGATGCGCGACGCACTTGCGGATTTGCAGCAAGTATCCGTGGATGCGACGACTGCGCGTCGTTTGCGCAACGGCGACGCGTCCGTATTGGAGCTTCCCCAGGCGCTGGAGACGGTCGAGCCGAGGCCGGTCAAAGTGCTTCTTGGCGGCGACCTAATCGCAATTGCTGAGCTCCGTAGCGGACGGAGCCGACTTTTGCGAGTTTTTAGGCCTAAGCCTGGTGACCTTTACTCCTCAGAAAGTGTATGATAAACGAGAAGACGAAAAGTCAAAGAAAATTAGAGAAAAGAGGAAAGCAGTTAGGGTTCGATGTCTTTTGTGGCCGCCAAAAAGCGGGAAGTCGTAGCCGCCCACGCGCGCTCGCCTCGGGACAGCGGGTCACCGGAGGTGCAGGTGGCGCTGATGTCGGCGCGGATTGAGGAGTTGTCAGGCCATTTCCAGCGGCATGCCAAAGACCATCATTCGCGTCGCGGCATGCTGAGGTTGGTGGCCAAACGGCGCCGGCTTCTAGAGTATCTGCGCTCCCGTGATTTCGACCGATACAAGGCTCTGATCGAAAAGCTGGGTATCCGAAGATAGGGTTCGGGTCCGTTTTTCCGGTCCATTGGCGACACGGCCTTGTCTGATGATCAATGCCGCGACCGCGAACGGGCCGGAGGTTCGCTCGTCCAGCCTCGGCGCCCTCCTCTTTCTCGCCGGAGTGGGTTTCTTTATGTACAAAAAGCTAGAGATTGAATTTTGCGGCCGGTCGCTCTCACTAGAGACCGGGCGACTGGCGCGTCAAGCTCACGGGGCCGTGCTGGCGCAATACGGCGAGACCATAGTGCTGGCCACGGTGGTATCGTCCCAGGAGGCCCGCGAGGGCATAGATTTCCTCCCGCTGACAGTTGATTACCTGGAAAAGACCTCCGCCGCCGGCCGGATTCCGGGCGGGTTTTTTAAGCGCGAAGGGCGTCCGTCGGAAAAGGAGATTCTGACCTCGCGTCTCATCGACCGGGCGATAAGGCCGCTGTTTCCCAAGGGCTACGACAAGGAGACGCAGGTGGTCGTGACCGTGCTTTCGGCGGATCGTGACAATGACCCTGACACCCTGTCGCTTATCGCCGCCTCAGCCGCGTTGGAGGTGTCCGACGTGCCCCATAGCGGACCGGTGGCGGCGCTGCGCATGGGCTTGCTCGATGGAGAGCTGGTGGCTAACCCGCCGCTTAGCGAGCATGAGCGCAGCGCCTTGTCGCTGGTGGTCGCGGCCAAACCGGATTCGATCGTGATGCTCGAAGGCGGGGCCGATATCGTCGATGAAGAGACGGTGCTGGAGGCGCTTTTCAAGGCGCACGAAACCCTGGGGCCGGTTTTCGAGATACAGCAGGAACTGCGCCGTCTGGCCGGAAAGCCCAAGCGCGAGTTCGGGGTCAAGGAGATTGACCGCGCTTTGCTCGACAGCGTGCGCGAGAGGGCCGCGCAGCGACTTGACAACACGCTGGCTATCGCTGAAAAAAAACAGCGCGGTAAGGCCTTGCAGGAGTTGGAGCAGAAACTGACCGCGGAGCTGGCCGCCGACTTTCCGGAGCGCCAGAGCGAGGTGCGCGACGCCTACGGCAAGGTCTTGCGCGACCGCGTGCGCCGCGCAATTCTCGACGAGGACCGGCGGATCGACGACCGCAAGAGCAGCGAAATCCGCCCGCTAAGCGCGGCGGTCGAGCTTTTGCCGCGCACTCACGGTTCGGCGCTCTTCACGCGCGGCGAGACGCAGGCGCTGGTCACCGTGACGCTGGGAACCTCGGTTGACGAGCAGAAGATCGACGCGCTGCTCGGCGAGCGGTACAAAAAATTCCTGCTGCATTATAATTTTCCGCCCTTTTCCACCGGTGAAACCAAGCCCCTGCGCGGGCCTTCGCGGCGCGAAATCGGCCATGGCGCGCTTGCGGAACGGGCGCTCACGCCGGTCCTTCCCGGCGAAGAGGAATTCCCTTATACAATCCGAGTGGTCTCGGAAATTTTGGAGTCCAACGGCAGTTCCTCGATGGCGACGGTGTGCGGCGGAAGCTTGGCCCTGATGGACGCCGGTGTTCCGGTGAGGACAGCGGTCGCGGGGATCGCGATGGGTCTGGTCAAGGAAGGGGAGAAGGTGCGCGTGCTCACCGATATTCTCGGCGATGAGGACCATCTGGGCGATATGGATTTCAAGGTCGCCGGGACCGCCGACGGCATCACCGCGATCCAGATGGACAACAAGGTTGGCGGGGTGACGCGCGAGGTGATGCGTCAGGCGCTTCATCAAGCCCGCGAAGCGCGGCTTTTCGTGCTGAGCGTGATGGAGAAAGCCATTTCCGCGCCGCGCAAAACGGTCTCCAATTACGCGCCGCGTATCACCACGATACGCATCAAGCCCGACAAGATCCGCGACGTAATCGGACCGGGCGGCAAGGTTATACGGGGGATCGTCGAGGAGACCGGCTGCAAGGTCGATGTCGAGGACGACGGCACCGTGACCATAGCTTCGGTCGACGAGGCCGCGATGGAGAAGGCGATAAACGCGATTCGCGCGATCGTCGCGGAGCCGGAGGTCGGGAAAATTTATCGAGGTAAGGTGCGCAAGATCGTCGAATTCGGAGCTTTTGTCGAAATTCTTCCCGGCACCGACGGTCTGGTCCATATCTCGCAGCTCGCTCCGCATCGCGTGCGCCGGGTCGAGGACGTGCTGCACGAAGGCGACGAGGTGATGGTGAAGGTGCTCGAGGTCGACCGCAACGGTAAAATCCGCCTCTCCCTGCGCGAGGCGCAGCAGACCGGAGAGGCCGCGAGCGAATGACGGCGATGTTCCGCAAAAGCGTGCTCTCGAACGGCGTGCGCGTGCTGACCGAGGCAATGCCTCAGGCGCTGTCCGCTTCGATCGGAATATGGGTCGAGAACGGGTCTCGCTACGAGCAGCCGGACGAAAACGGCGTTTCTCATTTCATCGAGCATCTGCTGTTCAAGGGCACTAAAAAGCGCAGCGCAGCGCGGATCGCCGAAGAGATCGATGCCGTCGGCGGAGTGCTGAACGCGTTCACCGGCAAGGAGTATACGTGTTACTACGCTAAGGTTTTGGGCAACGATCTGCCGTTAGGGCTCGAGATCCTGGCGGACATCTTCTTGGAATCGTTGTTTAGCCCCGAGGACATCGACCGTGAGCGCCACGTCGTGTTGCAGGAAATCTCCCAAGCCGAAGACACTCCCGATGACCTGATTCACGACTTGTTCAATCTCAGCTTCTGGAAGGGACACGCGCTGGCGCTGCCGATTTTCGGCAGCGCGGCTACGGTTGGCACAATCGACCGCGAAATGATGGTCTCGTTCATGAAAGAGCGCTACCGCGCCCAGAGGGTGTTCGTGGCCGCAGCCGGACATCTCGAGCATCAGGCAGTGGTTGAACGCTGCGAGCAGCTTTTTGGCGCCGTCGCAGGCAACGGCAGGCAGGTTCTTACGAGTCCGCCCGAAAGCCACAGTGTCTTCGTTCATCACGAGCGGCCGCTCGAACAGGTGCATATTTGCCTCGGCTCGCCCGGCGTCAGCTACAGGCACCCCTTGCGCTATGCCGGCTACGTGATGAACACCGCGCTGGGGGGCGGGATGTCGTCACGCCTGTTTCAGGAGGTGCGTGAAAAGCGCGGACGGGTCTACACGATTCATTCCTTCATGTCGTCTTACCTGGATTGCGGCTATTTTGCGGTTTACGCCGGGACAAATGCCGAATGGGCGCGCGAGGTGGCGGAAGTAACCTTGACTGAAGTTGGTAAAGTGGCCCATGAAGGCCTGACCGAGGCCGAACTGGTGCGGGCCAAGAGCCAGCTCAAGGGCAACCTGCTGCTGGGGCTGGAGTCCACCGACAGCCGGATGAATCGACTGGCGCACAATGAGATTTACTTCGGCGGCCATGTCCCGCTCGAAGAGGTCTCCAGGCGCATCGAGCAGGTGAGCGCCAACGACATCGTCGAACTGGCCTCCACATTGTTCAAAGCCGAACAAATGGGAGTAGTTTTGCTTGGCGACCTCAAAGGGCACAAAGTCGGCAAGGAAGTCTTAAGTCCCCTCGCCTGAAGCATAGAAACCGTGGATGAGGGCCGGACCGCGGTTCTGGGCGGACGCGGGGAGCACGGCGTGGGCGCTCAAGGTTCAGCGTTGTCTATGGCATCCGGTACCGCTTCCCGCAAATAAGTTGCCTGGCTCTGGGAGCCTTAGCTTGGGTCATCCCGGCCGCAGCGAAGAATCCCGAATAGAGAAGACCAGCGCACCGTATGCGGCCAGCGGCCGCGCGCTGTTCGCCGTGTTGATGGTGGAATCAAGCTAAGAGCGGAGCGGCTCGGCGCTCGCCGGCGACGGGCGCGCAAGACGCCGCGATTGACGGCCAGGAGCGAGGCTGGTTAGCATCGCGCCAAGCTATGGAGGTTGTCGTCAAGCTTCGGCGCACGCGGCCCGGCGCCGGGCCATTGCCCGCCTATGCGACCGCAGGGGCGGCAGGCCTTGACCTGTACGCGAACCTGGAGCGGGAGCTAATGCTCGCGCCGATGGAGCGCGTCGCCCTCGGCACCGGAATCGCGCTCGAGATAGCTGCGGGCTTTGAAGGTCAGGTGCGTCCCCGCAGCGGCCGGGCTATCGTAGACGGCTTTACGCTGATTAATGCGCCCGGCACGATTGACGCCGACTACCGCGGTGAAGTCATGGTTCTGGCGATCAACCTCGGCACCCGACCGGTGACTATTCGTCCGGGCGATCGGATCGCGCAGCTCGTTATCGCGCCGGTTGCGCGGGCAACGTTGGTCGAGGTCGAGAGCCTTTCCGAGAGCGAGCGCGGTGGCCACGGCTTCGGGCATACCGGCCGATAACGGTGTGCCGGCCCGCGCTCCGGCAGGCATGGGTCGATGAAGCGCGCGGATTGAGCCGATATCGGCAAGCTTGACTACGAAAGCTCGCAGCGCAGCGGGTGGCGGCGCGGGCTTGCCGGCCGGCTAAGAGGTATTCCTTGGCGCGCGGAATGATCAAGCGGCGCGACATGGACCAAGCGCAATTTAAAGCCGAAGAGCGCGCGCTCCTGGCGGTCACCCCGCTCGATGGGCGCTATGCGCGCCATACGCGGTCGTTGGAAAAGTACTTCAGCGAGTTTGCGCTGATTCGCTATCGCTGTCGGGTCGAAATCGAGTGGTATATAGCCCTGGCGGAAAACCCGGCGGTTACGGCGGTTCAGGAGCTGAACCGCGAGGTCGAAGCTAAGCTTCGCCGCCTCTATCAGGAGCTAAGCCTCGAAGACGGCCTGGCGGTTAAGGATATCGAGCGCGCGCTCAATCATGACGTTAAAGCAATCGAGCATTTCCTACGCCGCAAGATCGAGGCGCTGGGGCTTGGCTTGCCGCTGGAGATGGTGCATTTCGCTTGCACCTCGGAGGACATCAACAACCTGGCTTACGCGTTGTCGCTGAAGAATTTTGTCGAGGCCGAACTTGAGCCTCGCTTAGGACGCGTAGTTGAAACTTTGGGCGGCCTTGCGCAGGGGTACAAGGGGCTCGCGATGCTGGGGCGCACCCACGGACAGGCCGCTTCGCCCACGACGCTCGGCAAGGAGTTGGCGGTTTTTGCGTTCCGGCTTCAACGCCAACTGCGCCGGCTAAAGCAGCAGGAGTATTTAGGCAAGGCCAACGGCGCCGTGGGCAACTACAATGCCCATCATTTCGCCTATCCCGAGGCGGACTGGATCGCTCATTCGCGCCGCTTCGTCGAAAGCCTGGGTCTAACATGGAATCCGCTGACGACTCAGATCGAGAGCCACGATTTTATCGCTGAGTTGTTCGATCTGATGGGCCGTATCAGCACGATCCTTATCGGCTTTGCTCGCGACATGTGGGGCTATATCTCCCAGGGTTACTTAAGCCAGCGTGTTCGCGCCGGCGAGGTGGGCTCCTCGACCATGCCGCATAAGGTCAACCCGATCGACTTGGAGAATTGCGAGGGTAATTTAGGCCTGGCGCGCGCGCTGTTCGTCCATTTGTCGAGCACGCTACCGATTTCGCGCTGGCAACGGGACTTAAGCGATAGCACTGCGATGCGCAACATTGGTACGGCGTTTGGTTATTTCGTGATCGCTATGGCGTCGCTGGAGCGGGGTCTTTCCTCGGTTGCGGCGAACGAGGCAAAAATTCGAGCGGACCTGGAGCAGGAGCAGGCGTGGGAGGTAGTTGGCGAGGCGATTCAGACCCTGATGCGCCGGCACGGGATCCCCGCCGCTTACGAAGCCCTCAAGGAACTGACTCGCGGGCGGGCGATTTCCGCCGGGGCAATCAGGCAATTTATCGATTCATTACCGCTGGATGTGGCGGCCAAGGCTAGGCTCAAGGACCTCTCGCCGGAGAATTATATCGGTCTAGCACAAGAACTGGTTACTAGGTTTACGCCAGGGCGCAAGAAAGGCTAAAGCGAATGCAGGCGCGGGGCGGTCTTGAGTCCTGAGCGGCAGCATCGGGAGCCGACATGGCAACGTCCCGGCGCGCCACGGCGCGGAGGGCCCGATTCAGCATCGTTTGGATGCCGCTGTCTAGAGGTATCTCATAAAGGCTTTCGCTTTGTCGGTCATGCTGAACGAAGTGAAGCATCTACGCGAAGCGATTTGGCTAAAAGGCGACGGCACAAGGGCAGGGAATCGCTGTGCGCAGATTCTTCGCCTAGCGGCTCAGAATGACATCCGCCCCCTGCGGTCATTTATGAGACCACTTCTCGAGTCCGGCGAGGGACTGCCGGCAAATTTAAGACGAGTTGTCGAGGCGTGCGACTATGAGCAGCGACATTATGCTTGAAAAGGGCGAAATGTTCTACGAGGGAAAGGCGAAGCAGCTTTTTGCCACCGCCGATCCCGACCTGATCATTGCATATTTCAAGGACGATGCGACCGCGTTTAACGCGAAAAAGCGCGGTTCCATCGAGGGCAAAGGCGCGGTCAACAATCGTGTCTCGGAGTTGTTTTTCACCTTGCTCGAAAAGGCCGGTATCCGCACGCACTTTGTCAGGCGGCTCAGCGAGCGCGAGATGTTATGTCGGAGGCTCGAAATTATTCCGGTTGAGGTGGTAGTGCGCAATATTGTCGCAGGCGGGATGGCGAAACGCCTGGGCCGCGTCGAAGGCGAGATTTTGCGGCGGCCGGTCGTGGAATGGTACTATAAATCGGACGCCTTGGATGACCCTCTGATTAACGACGACCACGCCGAGGTCTTCGGCTGGGCAACGGCTGAGGAGTTGGCCGTACTCAGAGACTTGGCGCACAAGATAAATCGCGTGTTGAGGGATTTTCTCGACCCGCGCAGTATCGTCTTGGTTGACGCGAAGTTCGAGTTCGGCCGCCATAAAGGCGAAATTCTTCTCGGCGACGAAATCTGCCCTGACACATGCCGTTTCTGGGACAAGGCCACCGGCGAGAAACTCGACAAGGACCGCTTCCGGCGCGACCTGGGGAAGGTCGAAGAGGCGTATCACGAAATATTGGAACGCGTGTCGCGATGAGCGTGCGCGCCGGGCTGCGCCCAGAGGTCCGACAGCGCTTCGGGCGCTGAGCGCGGCCGGATGCCGGCGGCCGCTTCGAGGTTTGAAGGTTGCTCGTCGAAGTCTTTGTCACGCCAAAGCGCGGCGTGCTTGATCCCCAGGGCCGGGCGATCGAGCAATCGCTTAAGAGTCTGGGTTTCCGGCAGGCGCGCGGCGTTCGAGTGGGGAAGTATATCCTGCTCGAGATCGAGGCCGGGTCGGCGGCCGAGGCTCGCCGAACGGCGCAAGCCATGTGCGAACGGCTGCTCGCCAACACCGTAATCGAGGACTACCGGCTTAGGGTTGAAGGCGAATGAGGTGGGGGGTCGTCACCTTCCCCGGCTCGCTCGACGACCGCGATGTGCTATATGCCCTGCGCGAGGTCATGGGGCAGGACGCGGTTTCCCTGTGGCACAAGGATGAGCGGCTTTACGGCGCCGAATGCGTGGTTTTACCCGGCGGCTTTAGCTACGGCGACTATCTGCGCTGCGGCGCGCTGGCGCGCTTTGCGCCGATTATGAACAGCGTCGCGCGCCTGGCCGCTGAAGGCGGCGTGGTGCTCGGGATATGCAATGGCTTTCAGGTGCTGTGCGAGGCGCGGCTTTTGCCAGGCGCGCTTACGCGCAATCGCTCGCTCTCCTTTATATGCGAACGGGTAACGCTGCGGGTGGAGAACGCCTCTACACCGCTGACGCGGCTGCTGAGCCCGGGCGAGTTGATACGCCTGCCGATTAAGCATGGCGAAGGCTTATACGTCGCTCCCGAACAGGAGTTGCGCCGGATCGAGGAGCGCGGGCAAGTGCTCTTGCGCTACGTGGACGCCGATGGGGGACTTAGCGCGCAGGCTAATCCGAACGGCTCGATGAACGCTATCGCTGCGGTGGCGAACGAAAGTTTCAACGTGTTCGGTCTGATGCCTCATCCTGAGCATGCCGTCGAAGCCTGTCTGGGAGGCACCCACGGACTTAAGCTTTTCGGCTCTCTGCTACAGGGCGCTTGATGGCCGAGATACCGCTAGGGCTTGGCGGCGACCCGGACGTTACGCCGGAGTTGGCGCGAGATCATGGCCTTGTCGCTGACGAGTATCGCCTGATCGAGCGGTGGCTTGGGCGCCGGCCGACGTTCACCGAGCTGGGAGTGTTTTCCGTGATGTGGTCGGAGCACTGCTCGTACAAGTCCTCGCGCCGCCACCTCAGGATGCTGCCGAGCCGCGGCGCCGGCGTCGCGACGGCTCCGGGTGAGAATGCCGGGGCGGTTGCGATCGGGGACGGCTATCTTGCCGTATTCAAGCTCGAGAGCCATAACCATCCCTCTTATGTCGAGCCTTATCAGGGTGCTGCGACCGGGGTTGGCGGAATAATCCGGGATGTTCTCGCCATGGGCGCGCGGCCCGTCGCGAGTCTCAACTCGCTTAGGTTCGGCGTGCTCGACGATCCGCGGATGGCGTATCTGGTGCGCGGCGTTGTCGGCGGAATCGGCGGCTACGGCAACTGCGTCGGGGTGCCCACGGTCGGCGGCGAGGTGGGCTTTGACCCGGCGTACAACAAGAACATTTTGGTCAACGCCTTCTGCCTGGGACTGGCGCGCGAAGGCGAGCTGGCGAGCGCCGCCGCGCGAGTTGTTGACGCTCCGGTAATCTACGCCGGTTCCGCGACCGGGCGCGACGGCATCCACGGCGCGAGTCTGCTTGCGTCGGCCGAGTTCGGTGCCGGCAGCGAGAGCAAGCGTCCGACAGTGCAGGTGGGCGACCCCTTCGCCGAGAAGCTGCTGATCGAGGCGTGCCTCGAGGCGCTCCAGACCGGCGCGGTCGCCGCGCTTCAGGACATGGGAGCCGCGGGGTTAGCTTCGTCGTCAAGCGAGATGGCGGGGCGCGCCGGCTTCGGCGTGGAGCTCGACCTTGATCGCGTGCCCCTGCGCGAGCCGGGCCTGTCGCCCTACGAAATTGTGCTGTCCGAGTCACAGGAGCGGATGCTGCTCGTAGCCTATCCCGGACGCGAGAGCGAGGTGCTCGCGGTATTCGAGAAATGGGACGTCAGCGCCTGCGTCGTGGGAAGGATAACGCGCGAGGCGCGCTGGCGCACGCGCCTGGCCGGCGGACTGGTCGCCGACATTCCGGTGCGCGCTCTGACTACCGACGCGCCGAGCTATGAGCGTCCGGTAAAACCTCCCGCCGCGGCTGGCGCACAAAGTCCCCGGCCGAAGGGGGCGCAACTCACATCCGCACAGCCCGCGGCAGCGGAGCAGCCCGCGTCAACGCGCTGCGAACTAACGCAATTCGCTGCCGGATCGCTTGAACCCGCGCAGCCGCTTTCAAGGCGCGAAGTCTCAGCCCCGCTAGCATCTAGGCGGCGCCGTCCCGCTCCAACCGAGGCCTTGCGTGCGATGCTGGACAGTCCGAATATTGCCTCTAAGCGCTGGGTTTATCGGCAGTACGATTACCTGGTGCAGAGTAACACGGTACTGGGCCCCGGCTCCGACGCCGCGCTACTGCGCGTCAAAGGGACCAAGCGAGGGCTGGCGTTAGCCGTTGACTCGAATCCTCGCGCTTGCGCGCTCGACCCCTATCTGGGCGCGATCGCGACCGTGTGCGAGGCGGCGCGCAACGTGGCATGCGTTGGAGCGCGGCCGCTCGGCATCACGGATTGCCTCAACTACGGAAATCCGGAGCGCCCGGAAATCATGTGGCAGTTTGTCCGCGGGGTCGAGGGGATTCGCGACGCCGCGCTGGCGCTAGGAATCCCGGTCGTGAGCGGCAACGTAAGCTTTTACAATGAAACCGAAGGCCAGGCGATCCCGCCTACGCCCACGGTCGCGATCGTCGGCGGGCTCGATGACGTAGGCAAGCGGGTGAGCAGCTTTTTCAAATCTCCCGACGACGTGATAGCATTCGTTAAGAGCGGCACGCTCTCGTTAGCCGCAAGTGAGTACGAGGCGTTGTTCGGGCTCGGCGAGGAACACGGCAACGGCCTTAAGCTTGCGCAGATCGATCCCGAGCTTCAGAAGACGTTGCTTGAGGCTTTGACACAAGCGGCGGACCGGGGATTGCTGAGTTCGGCCCATGACGTGTCGTCGGGTGGGCTTGCCACAGCCTTGGCTGAGGGGTGCTTTGGCTGCGAAAAGCTCTTGGGTGCCGAAGTAACAATTCCGGAGTTTGATGGCCTTGGTCCCGAACGGAGCCTGTTCGCGGAAGGAACATCGCTGGTGGTGTTGTCGTACGCGGCCGCGCGCCGCGACGAGGTCGGGCAAATCTTTGCGCACCGGGGGCTTAAGCTTGAGGCCATCGGGCAGGTGAGCGGCGTGCCGCGGCTGAAGATCGGGTCGCTGATCGACGAAGATTGCCGAGCGTTGCTCGCGATTTATGAGCGGGCGCTGCCGAGGAGGCTTGGTGAGGGTGACTGAAGAGTTGTCAAACCACCTGTCGGTCGAAGAGTCCAAGCTTGACGCCTTTCACGAAGAGTGCGGTGTCTTCGGTGTGTACGGCCACCCTGAAGCGGCCAACCTGGTGTATCTCGGGCTTTGCGCCCTGCAGCATCGGGGGCAGGAATCCGCCGGCATCGTCTCGTCGAACGGCAAGGCGTTGTTTTCCCATCGCGGCATGGGCCTGGTGGCCGATGTCTTCAGCACCGAGACCATCCGCAAGCTCCAGGGCGTCAGCGCCATCGGCCACAACCGTTACTCGACGACCGGCGCAACGCTTCCCAAGAACTGCCAGCCGCTGATCGCGGAGTACGAGGCCGGCGGAATCGCGCTGGCCCACAACGGCAATCTGGTGAACTTCGAGGAGCTGCGCCGAGCGCTGGAGAAGGCGGGCGCTATCTTCCAGTCCTCGTCGGACAGCGAGGTTATCATTCATTTGATTGCCGCCTCGCGAGCGTTGACGCTGGTCGAGCGCGTGGTTGAAGCGCTCGAGCAGGCGCGCGGCGCCTACTCGCTGCTGGTTTTGGGCGAGCACGAGCTGATCGCGGCGCGCGATCCGTTCGGGTTTCGGCCGCTGGTGATCGGGAAGCTCAGAGACTCGCTTATTTTGGCCTCCGAGACCTGCGCGTTGGATTTGGTGCGGGCGGAGTATCTGCGCGAGGTCGAGCCCGGCGAGGTGGTCGTGGTCACGCAGGCCGGGATGCGGTCGTTTATGCCGTTTGCGTCGGCGCCGCCCAAGCGGTGCATCTTCGAGTACGTCTACTTCGCGCGTCCCGACAGCCGGCTATTCGGGCGCGACGTCTATCAGGTGCGCAAACGGCACGGACAGGTGCTCGCTCGCGAATGTCCGGTGGACGCCGACGTGGTCGTACCGGTCCCCGATTCGGGCGTTCCGGCGGCGATCGGCTACGCGCAGGAGTCGCGGCTGCCGTTCGAGATGGGACTGATACGCAGCCATTACGTGGGCCGCACTTTCATCGAACCACAGGAAGCGATCCGGCATTTCGGCGTGCGCATCAAGTTCAACCCGGTGAATGCGGTGCTCAACGGCCGGCGCGTAGTCCTGGTCGAGGATTCGCTGGTGCGCGGCACCACCTTGCGCAAGGTGATCCCGATGCTGCGCCAGGCCGGAGCGCGCGAGGTTCATATGCGGATCGCCGCGCCGCCCACACGGTACTCGTGCTTTTACGGCATCGACACGCCAACGCGCTCGGAGCTGCTCGCCTCGCATAATTCGCTCGAAGAGATTCGCCGCTTCATCACCGCGGACTCCCTCTGTTACCTGAGCTGGGAAGGCCTTTACTCCTTTACCGACGAGCGCGAGGGCTTCTGCGACGCGTGTTTTACCGGAGATTACCCGGTCAAGGTTCCGCCATGCCCCAGCGCGCGGCAATTGCCGCTGTTCGAAAACGGGGCTCGCCGCTAAGCGCTTCGCCCGAGGCGTGAGCAGCTAACGCTTGGCTCAAAGACTCTTCAGAAAGTCGGTGAGCAGCCGGTTGACTTCTTGCGGACGTTCTTGCTGGATCCAGTGTCCCGCCCCCGGGAGAAGGGTCTTTTTTTTCAGGTTGGGCAGGGCGTTCTCGAGCGTTTGGTAGGCCGGACCATAAAACTCTATCACCGGATCCTTCTCGCCGGCGATGAACAGCGCCGGCTGGCTCGGCCTGGCGCCGTCGAGAAACGGCGTCATCTCCCAGTTAAAGTCGATATTGCGGTACCAATTGAGTCCGCCGCGAAATCCGGTCCGTCGGAACTCGGCCGCGTAAAACTCGACGTCCTTCTCGGTCAGCCACGCCGGCAGCTTCTCGGGCAGGCTCACCGTGTCGAACAGCCGCTCGTTGCTTTCGAAAAGGTAGCGCCATCGCTGCGCGGGGGCGGCGTCGCCCGCGGCGGAATAGAGGATTGCCCGGATGCTTTTATCCGGAGCCGCATCGAGCTCGCTTTCCGCTTTGCCGGGGGTCTGGAAGTACTCCTGGTAGAAAACCCGATTGCCGGCTAGCGCTCTCATCAGCTCACTGGGCCTGACCGCCGAGCGCGGGCGGTACGGTACGCTTAGCAGGGCCAGCGCGCGAAAGACATCCGGCCGCAGCAGCGCCGCGGACCACGCCACCGGGGCTCCCCAGTCATGGCCTACGATCACCGTGGTTGGTGCTCCCAGCGCCTTTACGACCCCGAGCATATCGCCGACAAGCTGGAAGATGTTGTACGCGCCGACGGCTTGCGGACAGTCCGTGCGGCCATAGCCCCGCTGGTCCGGCGCCACCGCCCAAAAGCCGGCTTCGGCGAGCGCGGGCAACTGATGGCGCCACGAATACCAGCATTCGGGAAAGCCGTGGCATAACAGCACCAGCGGGCCGGAACCGGCTTCAGCGATGTGCATCGTGATGCCGTTGGTTTTAACCGAGCGATGATTCACTTCGTTCATTGTTGACTGACCTCTGTACGCAGGCTTGAACAACAAACCGGCCGTCGCCGCCGAAAGCCCCTCCGGCGCGGCTTACATGTGCCAGCCCCAACAAACGGCCTCGTTCCAAACCTGCGCGTCGCCTTTCGCTTCTGTCACGCTACGTGTCGATCCTAGGCACTTTTAGCCTACGGCAGAAAAGCTCTTCCGAACAAGATGGGCTCCCCGATAGGGCACGGCCGCTGCCTAACCGTCATCACGTAGCCTTCTTGAGGTTGCGCGCCGCGCCACTCTTACGTGGGGTCCAAACCTGGTTTCCACTTTTTTCGCGTAGCGTTGGCGCTGGCGCGCCGCGTTTGGAGCGACGAAACTGTATGATCCTGCAACTGGCTCAAGCGAGGTGCGAGCGGAATCTTACTTGGTGCTGTCCAACGCGAAGGGGAAGGTGCTGTACGCAGCGCCATGAGCAGCGCGAGGCCTGCGCCTTAACACAAGGATGGGACACGGCGCGCGTTCCCCCGTCCCGAGTTTAAACGGCGCGGGCGGGGGTGCTCGAACCCCGGTCCTCGTCCCAAAAAATCCGACATGAAGATTCCCGCCGCCACGGTGATGACGAAGACAAGCATCATGGCGGGCACGGCGGCCCGCCCCACTACTCAAAAATTCACAAACTCTCAGGATGACACCAAAGGCTGACGATCAGAATCTTTCAAGCGCTCAGGGTAGGCCCTTTGACGCGGCTCGGTTCGCTTGCCGGCTCACGATGACGAGGGCGCATGCCGCAGCGACCTGCGCCTTAGCGACGAATTATTCAACGGACCTCAAGCTCAGGTCAGGCGGACGTAGTCGAAGTCGAGGGGCTGGTGGTTGATGCCCCGCGCGGGCGGCGCAATCCATCCGGCGAACCTCCCGCGCTCGGTCACCGGCTGCATTAGCGAGGTCACGAAATCGCGATCGGCCTGCGTCGGCAGCCAGCGAACCTCATTGCGGCGCCATTCGTCCTCGCTCACCACCCGGCCGTCAGGAGCGATTCTCGTTGCCGCAAACATGCCCACCCTGCGGTTGAAGGCGCGATGGGGAAGGCGTAATTCGAAGTCAATATTTGCCGACCTGATGACGCGGTTCCAGCGCTCGACGCCCTTGGCGCAGTCGGCGATATAATCGTCGCGCAGCTTTTCGTTGAGCGCGGCGAGAGCCGGTCCTTGGCGAATCAGGATTTTGTCGTTCTCTAAAACAGTGACCGGATAAGTCGCGGCGGTAAGGCGATGGTCATCGCGGTTGCGCTCTTCTTGGTAGCGCCCTTTGAGCCCCATCGAGTAGTAGTTGGCGGCGTTGGTCGAAAGCTCCGAGCCAAATAAATCGAGAGAAACCGTGAAGTGAAAATTGAGATACCGTTGGAGAAGCGAGAGGCTGAGCCCGTCATACGGACCCACGTCGTCGGTGTCTCGCTCGCGCATCAACTCGCATGTGCGCTGCACGACGCGGGCTACGCCGCTGTCACCGACGAACATGTGATGGGCCTCTTCAGTAAGCATGAAGCGGCAAGTGCGCGCGAGCGGGTCGAAGCCGGACTCGGCGAGGCTCGCGAGCTGGAAGCGGCCGTCGCGGTCGGTAAAGAAGGTGAACATGAAGAACGAGAGCCAGTCGGGTGTGGGCTCGTTGAACGCTCCCAGGATGCGCGGCTTGTCGGAATCGCCCGAATGCCGGCTGAGCAGCTCTTCGGCTTCCTCGCGTCCGTCGCGGCCAAAGTAGGCGTGCAGCAGATAGACCATCGCCCACAGGTGGCGTCCTTCTTCCACGTTCACTTGAAAGAGGTTGCGGAGATCGTAGAGCGACGGACAGGTTCGCCCTAGGATGCGCTGCTGCTCGACCGAGGCGGGCTCGGTGTCGCCCTGGACCACGATTAGCCGCCTTAGCGCGCCGCGGTACTCGCCCGGAACTTCCCGCCATACGGGCTGCCCCATATGCTCGCCAAAGCCGATCGTCCTGGCCGGCTGCGGTTCGGCCAAAAAGATACCCCATCTGTACTCGGGCATGCGAACGTAGCCGAAACGCGCCCAGCCGGCGGCGTCGACCGAGATCGCAGTGCGCAGGTACACTTCCGTGTTCGGATGACCTTGCGGTCCCTGCTCGCGCCACCAGTCCAAAAACCGCGGCTGCCATTGTTCGAGCGCGCGCTTGAGCCGCCGCTCCTCCCCTAGGTTGACGTTGTTCGGAATGCGCTCGGCGTAATCGATTGTGGTCATACCCGTCTCCCGTCAAATTCAGCGCGCCGGCCCGTGCCGTAAAGCCTAAGCGCTCCTTTTTCGCCGACCGCGTTCGGGCGCTGAAAAATCCAGTTCTGCCAGCAGGAGAGACGGGCGAAGATCTTCGTCTCAAGGGTCTCCGGCCCGGCAAATCTGAGCGAAGCCTCCAGGCCCGTAAGCGCGTCAGAGGAGAACGCTGCGCGCTGTTCGAGCGCAAGCCTGACCTCGTCGCCCCAATCGATATCGTCGGGGGCAAAGGTCACCAGCCCCAATTCGAGGGCCTGCGCCGCTTCGATGAAGCGCCCCAGAGCGGCCTTTCGCGCGCGGCCCAGACTTTCCGGCGCGCCCCAAAAGCGCGTCTCCAGCCGGCTAAGCCCGTTGCCCATCGCAAGCGCGCCGAAATTAAGTTCGGTAAGGCCGATAGTCGCGGGCGCGCGGTCGTCGTCCTCGTAGGTGCCGCACAGCATGTAGCTGCGGTCGCAAGCAAGCGCCAACTCGAAAAGAGCACCGACAAAGCAGGAGCCCGGCTCGATCAGCGAGAACAGCGAGCGCGAGGTAACGTCCAGGCGCTTGAGCGTCCGCTTAAGGTAGAGCGTCGTTTCCCGCGCCAGCCAATCGTCGCGGTGCTCGACCAGAAAACGGTCGTACGCAGCGACCCGCTCCGGCTCGCCTTCGGTCCTAAATACCCAGCTTGTAAGCGTCTCTTCGTTAAGGCGCAGATGCAGGATCGCGTCCTCGAGCTCGCGCGTGAGCTTGAGCGGCCAAAACTCGGCCCCTTGCGCGCCGAGCGCGCGTGCGTCCTGGGGAGGAGCAGCGCTTGGCCCGCGCACGGTCAGGCTGGCCATCCGGCGGTTACGGTCGATGCTGACGGTCAGGTTTTCGTATGCTATCCGATCGCGCTCAACGATGCGCTTTAAAGGCGCGAGCGTTATCCCCTGCGCCCCAGCGGGACGGTTGGAGCGCTGCGCAAACTCCCGGGCGCGCCCGATGGCCGCCTCCATAAGCTTGCTCCGCGCTGCCAGCTCGTCCACCAACCCCCACTCTATCGCGCGCGTTCCCCTTACGCCCTCCTCGGTAGTGCAGAGCACGTCGGCGAGGTCGCGACGCACGCGCCGCTTGTCGACCAGGCGCGTAAGGCCGCCGGTTCCCGGCAGTACGGCCAGCAGCGGCAATTCGGGGAGCGAAACCGACGTGCTGCCGTCGTCCGCCATCAGGATATAGTCGGTGGCCAGGGCAAGTTCATAGCCGCCGCCGACGCACGAGCCGTTTATCGCGGTGAGCCAGCGCTGGCTGGAGTGGGCTGAGGCGTCTTCGATCGCAAGGCGCGTCTCGTTAGTGAACTTGCAAAAATTGACCTTGAACCCGTGGTCCGACTGGGCCAACATTCTGATATTGGCGCCCGCGCAAAACACTCGCTCGTTGCCCGAAGCGAGAACCACCGCGCGTACCTCCGGATGCTCGAAGCGCAGGCGCTGCGCGGCGTCGTACAGCTCGATATCTACGCCCAAGTCGTACGAGTTAAGCTTGAGCTCATAGCCCGGCTCAAGGCCGCCGTTCTCGTCCACGTCCATGAGCAGGACTACGATCGGACCGTCGAACCTAAGCTTCCAATGCCGGTAGCGGCTGGGCTCGGTCTGAAAATCAATCATCGATTCGCGCTCGGGTAGGAAAAGGCTTTGCCGCCGTCACAACCCCCGAGTGATTATACTGCTGCTAGGCGGCGTTGTTCCAGGCCGTATATTTGTTTGCGACGCCTATCTATGCACCGCCCTTGTCCTAAGTTCAAGATTGGGCCTATAAGTAGAATCGAATTTATTTCCGTGCTTTTTGCGTGGCTGTCCAACGGCCTCAAGGTTCGGCACCGCGACGCGGGGCGGTGGCTTTAAGTCGGCGACAAGCGCAGGGCGGCGCAGGCCCGCAAGGAGCTCAAGCCGCTCCGATTGCGCGGGGAGAGCAAGATCATGCAACTGGAGTTTCGCCTGGTTCGCGGAGATGAAGGCGCGGCCTTGGCGGGTGCGCAAACCGGCGAGGACCCGGACGATGAAGCCGGCGCTCGTCCCCCAGTGCCGCGCGAGTTCAACGCCGCAACTCACTTTATCGATCGCCATCTGGGCGAAGGACGCGGCGGTAAAGTCGCGCTCATCGACGACGCCGGCGCGCATTCATACGGAGAGATCGCCGCGCGCGTCAATCGCTTCGGCAATATGCTGGAGCGTCTTGGCGTTGCGACGGAGCAGCGCGTGATGGTGTGCTTGCTCGACGGCGCGGATTTCACCGCGGCCTTTTTCGGTTCGATCAAAGCCGGCGTCGTGCCGGTGCCGATCAGCACGCTTTTGACCGCCGACGACTACGCCTACATGATGCGCGACACTCGCGCACCGGTCGTCGTGGTGTCCGCGCCGCTGCTTGAACGGCTCGGCCCGGCGCTTGCCGAGCAGCCGTTTGTGCGCGCGTTGCTGGTCGCGGAGGCTTACGATGCCGGCGCCACGAGTTGGGTGCCGGCGCCGATGCGCGAGCGAGTCAAAAGTCTTGACCGGCTGATGGCTGAGTCGTGCGAAAGCCTCAAGCCGGCAGCCACCGTAGCTGATGAAACCGCATTCTGGCTGTATTCGTCGGGCTCCACCGGCCGTCCAAAGGCGGCGATGCATCGGCATGAAAGTCTGTTTCACACGGCGGTGCTCTATGGCGAGCGCGTGCTTGGCATCACCGAGGCCGACGTGGTTTTTTCGGCCGCCAAAATGTTCTTCGCCTACGGCTTGGGCAACAGCCTGACATTTCCGCTCCACGTGGGCGCGACCGCCGTGGTGACCGCCGAGCGCCCCTCGCCCGCGATGGTGATGCGAGTTATGCGCGCGCACGAGCCGACGATCTTTTACGGCGTTCCCACGCTTTTCGCGGCGATTCTCGCCGATCCCGCGCTCGGCCGGGCGCAGGGTTCGCCGCGCCTGCGTGTATGCACCTCAGCCGGGGAAGCGCTTCCGGCCGACTTGGGGCGGCGCTGGCGGGAGCACTTCGGGGTAGACATACTCGACGGCATCGGCTCGACCGAAATACTGCATATTTTCATCTCCAATCGGCATGGCGACGTTCGTTACGGCACGAGCGGTAAGCCGGTCGGCGGCTACACGATACGGCTTTTGGACGACCAAGGCGCCGAGGTTGGCGACGGAGTGGTTGGCGATCTATGGTGTCGGGGACCGTCGATCTGCAGCGCTTACTGGAACAATCGCGCCGCTTCAACCCAGACCTTCGTCGGCGCGTGGATCAGGACCGGCGACAAGTACGTCCGCGAGCCGGATGGTTACTACCGCTACGTCGGACGCTCGGACGACATGCTCAAGGTCGGCGGCATATGGGTCTCGCCGTTCGAGGTCGAGTCCGCGCTGGCCGCCCATCCGGCCGTACTCGAGGCCGCGGTCGTCGGCCGCAGCGACGCCGACAATTTGGTCAAGCCCAAGGCGTTTGTAGTCCTCAAGGGCGGCGCCAAGAGTTCGCAAGCGCTGGCGCAGGAGCTTCAGGCGTTCGTCAAGGAGCGCCTTGCGCCGTACAAGTATCCGCGCTGGATAGAATTTCGCGACGAATTGCCGAAGACGGCGACCGGAAAAATTCAAAGATTCAAGCTACGAGACGTTTAGAAGGACTTCGGTCTACAGCGCTCGCTTTTGCCCGATGACCTCGAGCCGCGGATTTCTGCGCGTGGGCGCCGGGCGGATCGAATGCGAATCGTATCGAACCCGCGCGAAGGCCGCAGCCGTCGCCGACGGACGTCCCAGGCTTGTATTTTTGCACGAAGGGCTTGGATGCTGTGCGTTATGGCGCGACTTTCCGGTCGCGGTGGCCGAGGCCACTGGTCTCGACGCATTCGCCTATAGCCGGCCGGGTTACGGCGCCTCGCAGCGGGGCGACGCGCCGATGGCCTCCGTGCGCTACATGCACGACGAGGCGCTGGAGGTACTCCCGCAGGTACTTCGCGCCGCGGGGATCAAAGAGCACATCCTCATCGGCCATTCCGACGGAGCTTCGATCGCGATCATTTACGCCGGCGGCAGTGCCGCCGGTGGGCTTCGCGGCCTCGTGCTCATCGCGCCGCATGTCTTCGTCGAACCGCTCACCCTGCGCTCGATCGCGGCGGCACGCCAAGCGTTCGAGAGCGGCGACCTCGTCGCGCGGCTTAAGCGCTGGCACGGCGACAACACGGCGTACGCCTTTCATCGCTGGAACGACTCGTGGCTCGACCCCGACTTCGCGCGCTGGAACATCGAGGAGTACCTGCCTCGAATCAAGGTTCCCGCGCTGATCATTCAGGGTGAGCTGGACGAGTACGGCAGCCGCGCACAGATCGAAGCGATCGAGCGCCGGATGGGCAGCAAAGCGCGCAGCGTGCTTTTGCCCGAGTGCGGCCATAGCCCGCAGCGCGACCAGGCTCAGGCCACGCTCGACGAAATCGCCGCCTTCGTCAAATCGCTGTGACCTCCACCCGGGAACAAGTGCGGTTGATCACGTCGCCTTTCAAATTCACCGGAAAGCCAGGTTTGGTGCTTTCGCCTGCTTCGCTGCTGAGACCGGCGGACGGGAGTTGACCGCTGACGGCGGGAGCTACACGCCGCGTGGGGCCTGTGCCATATCAAGCATCAGGCGGCACAGCGCCGCCTGTCGCTCACGCACCAAGCCCGTCTTAAAGGCCGTGTCCAGCTCGACCGCTTCACGGTACGCCTCTCTGATACGATTAAGACCGAGCCGGGCCGCGCCGTCGATAGCAGATTCGACGGCCGGGCTCTGCGGCCCCATCCCTAAAGCGCGCGCGATTTCTGCGCGCCGGCGCCCTTCGGCGAGCATCGAGGCGGCCAGCAGCATCCGGCGCAGCGTCGGGATAATCTCGACCGCGAGCACTTCGACCGCGTCGCGGCCAAGCGCGCCGGCGCGGTCGAGCAAAGCCAAAAAGCGTCCGGCCTGCGCGCTACTGACGCAGCGGGCAAGGTCGAACAACTCCGGTGCGCTGCCGGCAAAAGGTCCGCTCAACTCCTTCATGCCGACCTTCGCCTTGGCACCGAGTTCGATTGCGGCCAAGGCGAGCGTGTTGTGCAGGGCGCCGAGGTCAGCGTTGCATCGCTCAGCCAGATGAGCGCCCGCGGCAGTGGAAAGCTCAAGCCCAAGTCGGCGGGCGAACAGTTGGGCGTACTGTTCAACCTGGTTTGGGAACGGCTTGCCGCAAACGACCGCCAGACCGCGGTTCTCCACGGTCTGGCTGATAGCCGCGGGCGCGCGCTCCTGCTCGTAGAGCATCACCAGGCTCGTCGAGGATGCCAACTTGACGATCGCCTCGGCAAGCTGCGCGTCGCCGTCGCGTTTGGCGCCGGTGTCAAGCCCTTCGTCGGCGCTGTGCGTTCGGGCGCGCCGCGAGCGCAAAACGCGGCACGCTATCATGCGCGTAGGCGCGAAAAGGCTTGGCCCCGAAAGCTCGCCGAGCAGTGCGGCGGGAGCGTCGTTCGGGCCGAGCTGGAGCCTTAGGCGCTCGCGGCCCGGACTATTCATGGAGGCGAGGGCTGTGTCGAGCACGTATTCGCGCAAAAACGCTTGCGGCCCGTAAATTAAGATCGTCCCCGGCAATTGGCTAGGCCGCGCGCAGGCGCGTAGGAACTCAAGCGCGCTCACTCGCGCCATCGATGGACTCCTCGACCAGCAGATCGGCGCAGCTTAGCTTGCGTCAGGCCGACATCGCCTCTGCTCAAACCGGGCGGTCTAAGCCGGTTCGCCTTTGGGCTGTAAAGCACCACCGACACCCAGGCTCGCACAGCGCAATCTCCCGGATTGTCAGGCACAGCTTCCAAGGCTGCAAGTGACGGCGCTCCGGCGTTGCGCGATACGGTGTGCGCAATCAGTGCTCGGTTGTTCCAGGTCGCTTGACGGACGCGTCACGCCATTGGATCTTGCCTGCGGTGTAGCTCGCGTTGTGCACCGCCTCGCGGAGCTGCGTCTCGCTTATGTCTGCCGCGGGGTCAAGCGTTACGATTGCCTGTCCGGTATACAAGTCGAAGGTTACGTTTTTGATTCCGGGCACTTGACGTAGGCGCTTGACGATGCCGAACGAACTGAAAGGATTGGCCACGCCTTTGACCGTGATTGACGCCTGGCGCTCGCGTCCGACGCTGCCGACGCTCTGCGCCGCGCCGGTCTCGGCCGCCGCCAGCAAGATCAATGCGACGCCCAGCGCGGCGAGCGCTGGACGCCGAGCAAGCCGCTTCAGAGGCCGGCACCCACCGCTGTGCCAACGCACCGGCGGGGCGCTGCTTATAGATGATAGGGAGTAAAAAAGCTCCATCGGAACAACAATAAAATCTCGTAATGAATCAGCGGCGCACTGCCGTTGAGCTGCTGCATCGCGGGCAGCAGCGCGCTTAAAACAATACCATACTGCGCGGTGGTGTAGATTATGCCGGGGTCAAGGAACAAACTGGTGCCCCCGGTGTTCGGTTGCGCGACGCCGACGGCCTGGTCCTGCGCGGCATTGATGAGATTGGCCTCCAGCGAAGCGTAGATCTCGGCCGGCACACCCGAGCGGAGCGGCCACGGCCAAAGGCGATAGCGAAATCCGCCATCAACTCGGAACACGTTGCCGAACTTGTAGCCTTCCGCTCCGGTGTTAACTTGATAGACGATATCGGCCGCCAGCATCCAGTCCAGAGTTTGCCACGAGAAGGTGTTGCCGACCAGCGGGTCCCATGCACCCCAGCCGGGCTGCAGCGGCGGCGGAACACGGCCGTAGTTGTCGCTTTGATCGTCCATCCAAGTTGGCATCACGACGCCGATGATTGGCGCGAGGCGCAGGGTCGAGCCGATATCGTCCTCCTGCATGATCGTGTAGCGGAAAACGAACTGGGTATCGCCGAAGCCCATCGCGCTGCGCTGCAAGGTTTCGCCTGCGCTCTGTACGCGCGCGGTTTGATAGACGTAGGAATCGGAATCAAGGACGAAGGCTATATCGGGCGTAAAACCGTAAACTACGACGATTTGATTTTCGTAGGCTTGATAGCCTTGACCGCCGCTCGCCATAAACGGCTGCTCGCGCACGATGAGGTTGCCGGCGGAAATCGGCGTTGCCGAAGGAAACGTTATCTGCGCTCGCGCCGGCGCCGCCAGCGTCCAAGCAAGCAGGCCAAGCACCAACCCCATTGCCAACCGCGTCCTGTGCCGCCAAGCGCCGCGGGCGGGCGCTCGCCTTGCCGCGTTTTGCGCTCGCGCACGAAATTCGATGGCTAAAGGCACGGTTTCGGCTCGCGGCTTAACCGGTTGAAGGTCATTGTTTGCCGGTAAGCCTAAAGCATCCGAATGCGCGCTCCAAGGGGTGGATGCGGGTCCGTTTATGGTTTTTTCGCGAGGCCACGCTGTGGCTGGTGGAAGCGCAATACGGCAGGGCGCGTCTGCCGGCCTGGCCGCGAATCACAACTCGGTGACGACGGCTTTCAGCGCCGCCCCGCCGGCGAGATACTGATGCGCCGCACAGCCCGGCTGGGGATGCCTGCACGGTCAGGAACTTAAGGCGGTACCGGATCTGTACGGAGATTCCGTGGCGAACGCACCGGCGCGAGAGCTCTTTTCCGCGCTCTGGCGCACCTGAGCGATAAAGTTCGCCACCTCGTCGGCAAGCCGCGCTTTTTCGCTGTCAACCGAGATCACGTGAAAGCTTTCTTCCAGAAGCACCACTCGCTTGACGCGCGAACCAAGGCGGGTCAGCAAAAGATCGACATTGGCGGGTGGGCAAAGGTGATCTTGCCGACTGTGAATGATCAGCACCGGTTGAGTGAGCCGCGCCAGACGTGCACGCACGAGCGTGGCCAGCCTGACCAGTTCCAGCAGCGCGGTGAGCGGAATCAGCCGCATAGCGGGGTGGACTTGGCGCGCCGCAGCATCGTGTAGGTCAGGTTCCGAGCCGCGCAAAAAGACGCGGCCGAGCCAGGGGTGTGCGACGTTCAGCAGCTTAAGCGTCCACCATATCCGCCGGCGCAGGAAAAAAGCCGGCGCCAATAGCGCCAGCGCAGCCACCTCCGCTCCTTGGTCTATTGCCAAACGGGCCGCCAGCACCGCTCCCGCGGACTGTCCCACGACGACAATCGGATCTCCATGAGCCCGTAAACGTTCGAATCCGGCGATCACGCTCTGGTACCAATGGTCGTGGCTGGTAGCGCTAAGCTCCTCCGGCGTGCCCGCATGACCGGCTAATTTCACGCCCAGCACGCGCAGGCCGGAATGAGCCAGCCGCTCGCCCAGGAAACGCATTTCGTGCGGCGTACCGGTAAGGCCGTGAATCAAAAGAACGCTCAGATTGTTGCCGGATAAGAAAAACGGGTCAACGTTTACCGCAGCGCCCGCGTCTGTTGAAGGGTCCTCGAGCTCGGTCATGGTCTTTCAGGAATCGCCTCTCCGACTAGGCAGCGCCCGAAGCGCTGGCCAGTTGGTTCGGGTCTACTTCAATCTGCGCGCGTTGCTTAAGCGCGTCGAGGAACGCCTTCCAGGCGCTCTCGCGCCTGGAACCAAGTAGCTGCTCCTCGAACTCAGCCTTGTCTTGAGCCCGTTGTTGATCGGTTGGCGGCTTGCGCTCAAGCAACACAAAGACGTACGCGTCCCCGTCGTGCTCCATCACCCGGTCAATCACCCCGGGTACCCGACCGGCGGTGGCGGCGGCCTCGACGAGCTCGGGGAAGCGGCCGACGCCGGGGACGGTTTGGCTCGCACGGTCAAATTCGGGGGTCCTTTGGACCTTGAGCTTAGCCGAAGCTGCGACGGCGTCCATGTCGGCCGGGCTTTTGATCTGCTTAAGCAAGGTTGCCGCGCGCTGCCGAGCGGCTGCCTCCGCCAAATCTTGTATGAGGCTCTCACGGACCCGGTCATGGATGGCCTTAAGTGCCGGTATGTGGGCGGGAGCCTTATCGAGGACCTTGACCAGATACGCGCTGCCATTGCGGTCCCGCACGAGGCCCACGGTGCCCTTGTTGAGCCTCATAGCTTCGCCGCCGAAAGCTGGGTCGGCGCCGAGCTTAGGAATTTGCTCGCCGACGGCAAAAAATGGCGTCTCGACCACCTCCAGGCCACGCCGGTCGGCGATCTCCTTGAGGCCGAGGCCGTTGAGCGCTTGGCGAAAGTCATCCCGCCGCTCGCGCTGTGCGATCTCCGTTCCGCGCTGAAGCTTGAGCGCCTTGACCACATTATCACGCACCGCCGCCAACGTGTCGGTGTGAGCGGGGCGCACTTCCTCGACCTGCGCCAAGTCGAAGCCCGAAGGCAGCTCGATAACGCCGCTCAGCTCGCCGGCCTTAAGCTTAAAGACCGCGTCCTCGAACGGCTTAACCATCCGGCCGCGCGCGATGAAGCCCAATTCGCCCCCGTTCACCCGCGTTGCGCTATCATCGGAATATTGGCGCGCCATCTCGGCGAAGTCGGCGCCCTGCCGGAGCTTGGCGAGCAGCGCGCCGGCGCGAGCGGTGGTGGCGGCGCGCGTGCTGGGATCGCTGGAGGCATTAATGAAGATGTGGCGCACCCGCCGCTGCTCGGGATGGGTGAACATGCGTTGCAGGTTTGCCTTGTAGTACTTCTCGATTTCGCCTTGGGAAGGGTTAAAGCTTTGACCAAGACGCTCGGTGTCATAGTTGAGATATTCAATCTTGACCCGCTCGGGTTCGCGAAAGCTGTCGGCGCGCAGCTTGTAAAACTGTTCGATTTGTTGCTCCGAAGGCTCCATCTGGGCGACGAAATCGGTATAAGGCACCTCCAGATAAGCAACTGACAGCCTTTCGTGGCGGCGATCGTATGCGCGGCGGGTCTGCGCTTCGCTGACATACACCCCTCGCATCACCATCGCGCGCAGCAGCTCGCCGGTCAATCGTGCCCTGACCGATTGCTCGTACTCGGCGGGCAGCAGGTTGTTGGTGCGCAGCACGTCTTCGTAGAGCTGTCGGTCAAACTCGCCATTGCGCTGGAACACGGGATTCGCAGCGATGTCCTGGGCGAGCGCCACGTCGCTGACCCTGAGCTTAAGCCGACGCGTCTCCAGCCTGACCAGGCGCTGCTCGATGAGGCGCTCCAAGACGAGCTGACCCAGGTTAAGCTGCTTTAGCATTTCAGAGGCCGCTGCGTTGCCATAGTCCGCGAGCATTTGCGCTCGTATTTGGCTCACCCCCTGGGCGATTTCATTGGGTAGAATCTTGTCGCCGTCGACCGTGGCTACCGGATGAATCTGGGCGAAAAAGCCGCTGCCGATCCCCCAGAACACGAACACCACTACGATGAGGGCCAGAACCAGTCTAACCGCCCAAGAGTAAGCATGTCTGCGCAGTGCGCTAAGCATCGTAATTTAGATATTAGGCTACTGCTTGACATCGTGGCAATCGGCCTGCTTTACGCAGCAGTGTCTCAGTGTTATCAAGATGTGAAAAGTCAACTTGCGAGCGCGCCGTGGAGTATGTTAGGTTGAACCAGCGTTTTGGAGTCTGCGCGAGGGCTTTAGTTTATTTCCGCAAGATTCAATCCGGCTTACGTTCCAAGCTCGGGAGCAGGTCCGCAGAGTGTGCTCGTATGATTCGCGCGGCTTAAAGCGCGCAGGGCGAGGTGGCAGGAAGCAGCGGTGCTCAACTCAATTTTCGGTTGGTTTTCTAACGACCTCGCTATCGACCTCGGCACGGCCAACACGCTCATCTTTGTCAAGGGCGAAGGGATCGTGTGCAACGAGCCGTCCGTGGTGGCCGTCCAGCGCGACACGCGCGGGTCGCGTCGAGTGCTGGCGATCGGGGCGGAGGCGAAAAAAATGCTCGGGCGCACGCCGGGCTCAATCGTCGCCCTGCGCCCGCTGAAGGACGGAGTAATCGCGGATTTCGAGATAACGCAGGCGATGCTGAGTTATTTTATCCGCAAGGTTCATGGCAACCGCAAAACGCTGGTCCGCCCGCGCATCGTAATCTGCGTTCCCTTCGGCATCACGCCGGTCGAAAAGCGGGCGGTCAAGGAGTCGGCAGAGTCGGCCGGGGCGCGCGAAGTCTACTTGATAGAAGAGCCGATGGCGGCAGCGATCGGCGCCGGGCTGCCGATCACCGAGCCGAGCGGCAACATGATCGTGGATATCGGCGGCGGCACCAGCGAGGTCGCGGTGATCTCGCTGGCCGGTATTGTGTTTTCTCGCTCGGTGCGCGTGGCCGGCGACAAGATGGACGAGGCGATAATTCAGCACGTCAAGCGCAAGTATAACCTGCTTATCGGCGAAAGAACCGCCGAGCTCATCAAGATCACAATCGGTTCAGCGTACCCGGGCAGCGAGATTCAGACGATGGAGGTCAAGGGGCGCGACCTAGTCGCGGGCGTGCCCAAGACGGTTGAGATCACCGACGAGGAAATCCGCGAAGCCCTGATGGAGCCGGTGCACCAGGTGGTCGAGTCGGTGCGCATCGCGCTTGAACGCACGCCGCCCGAGCTCGCTTCGGATATCGTTGATAAAGGCATCGTGCTTGCCGGCGGCGGTTCCCTACTGCGCAATCTCGACGTGCTGTTGCGCGAGGAAACCGGCTTGCCGGTGACGCTGGCTGAGGATCCGCTGACCGCGGTAGTGATGGGCGCCGGCAAGGTGCTCGACGAGCTGAGCTTGCTCCGTGACGTTACCGTCGAGTGAATACGAAGGCGCTAGGTTCGGCCCCGGCTCGATTTTCGGCGCAGCGTTTAGCGGACGGCGATCGGTGGCGCGGCGCAACCGTCTGCTGCTGATCGGCTCGGTTCTGCTGCTGCTCTCGGTGCACCTGCTTTCCACCGGCGTCAAGCAGGGCGATTTGAGTTCGCGCCCGCGCAGAATACTGATGGAGCTGATGTTCCCGTTGGACGCCGCGATGGCGCGCGTGGCCAGAACGAGCGGACGGATCTACCACAGCTACTTCGACCTGGTCGGCGTCAACCAGGAAAACCAGCGGCTCAAGTCGCAACTTGCGCAGTTGGACCTTCTGCAAGCGCGTCTGACCGAGGTGGAAGCCGATAACCAGCGTCTGTCCGAGCTTCTCGAGGTGCGGCGCGCGCTCGGCATGAAAGCCGTCGCGGCCAACGTCATTGGGGGCGACGCGACCGGCATGTCAAGGACCATCGTGGTAGACCGCGGCGAGCGCAGTGGGGTCAAATCGGGGCTCGCGGTGCTGTCTGAGCAGGGCGTAGTCGGCAAGGTCATCGGGGCCAGCCGCAACTTGGCGCGGGTGCTTTTGCTGGAAGACCACAACTGTGCTGCCGACGTGCTCGACCAACGCAGCCGCATCCATGCGATCGTCGCCGGCGCGGTTGACGACGGCGTCGTGCTCAAGTACGTCCAGCGCAGCGAGGACGTTAAGCCCGGGGACCGCCTAGTCACCTCGGGTCTCGACGGGGTCTTTCCGCGCGGCCTTCTCGTCGGCACCATCAGTCAAGTGCGCCCGCAAAGCTCGGGCCTGTTTTTGGATGTGAGGGTTGCTCCCGCGGTCAACTTCCGCCAACTCGAACAGGTCTTGGTTCTCACCGAACAACCTCTCCGTTCGATGGACCACAACTGAGCGCCAGCCTGCGCCGTGCGGATCGCCGTCCTGTTTTCCTTGGCTGCGTTCACTGCACTGGCCGTGCAGACCTCGGTGATGCATCTTATCGGGGTGATCGCCTTAGTGCCTGATCTATTGCTCGTGCTGGCGGTTAATCTCGGACTTCGCCATCATAACTTGGTCGCTGCGATCCTCGCGTTTGCGCTCGGCTACGCTACCGATGCCTTTTCCGGCACCCGGATCGGGCTCAACGCCCTCCTGGTCACGATAGTCTTTTTTGTGTGCTACGAGACTTCTCGCCACTTATGGGTCAATAACGACGTGGTCGGCTCGGTCGCCGTGTTCCTGGCGGTAGTGTTCAGGGACTTCGGCACTTTGCTGCTGACCGGGGCGGGCCAAGACCTACAGGTGCATGCCGGGCGGATTTTCGCGCAGATCTTCGCGCAGGCACTGCTCACGGCGTGCCTGACGCCGATGGTATTCGCGCTTTTGCGTAAAGGCGGCAAATTGCTTGGATTGCCCGCAACGAGTCAGCGCGAGTAAGCTGTATCCTAGGAGGAGAAGTGCACGAGGAGATGCTCGATAGTCCTCGGTCTTGGCACACGTAGTGCTTTTGAGTGCGAACTTTATCATTTTAAATCTTTATCGGGCTTATGCTTGCGTTAGACTTCGGCGCCGAGGTCCGACGAGCGCGAGGTAAGCAGGCTTTTGGCTAGCGTTAACCGCTGGTACGGCTCCGGCGCCTCGCCACGCTTCGAGCTTCGGCTCAAAGCGCTGGCCGCGCTGATGTTTGTGGCGCTAGCCGCGGTGGCGGCGCGTCTGTATTACCTCCAGATCGTTTCCACCAAGCAGCTCGCCGAGCTGGCCGATCGAAATCGCATCCGGACGCTGCGCGTGCCAGCGCCGCGCGGGTTGGTTTTCGACCGCAATCACCGTGTGTTAGTGGATACGCGACCGTCGTTCGACGCGATGTTGGTTCCGGAGGACTCGACCGATCTTACCTCGACCATCAGGAACCTCGAGCGCTATTTGGGTGGCGACCACTTCGCTGACAAACTCGCCGAAGCGCAGGACGACGGACGCTCCGCCTTCGAGCCGATAGCGGTGAAAGAGCGGCTCGACTGGGATCAGGTGGTGGCATTGGAAACCCATCAACTCGAGCTTCCCGGGGTGAGCCTCGCAGTGACTCCCCGTCGCCACTACCCTTACGGTGCGCTGGCAGCGCACTTACTCGGCTAC
This sequence comes from Deltaproteobacteria bacterium, assembly GCA_021831785.1. Taxonomy (GTDB): domain Bacteria; phylum Desulfobacterota; class Binatia; order Binatales; family Binataceae; genus JAJYYI01. Next base: position 154,395 of record JAKBMB010000011.1, read on the forward strand.
GTCGGCGAGGTCAACCGGCAGGATTTGGCCAAGCTGCCGGATTACCGCGTCGGCGACGAGATTGGCCGCTTCGGGCTGGAGCGCGGATTGGAAGGCTTTCTGCGCGGCGCCAGCGGCGGCCGCCAAATCGAGGTGGATGCGGTAGGTCGGCGCTTGCGTCTGCTTGGTGAGGTGCCCGAGCAGCCTGGCCGCAACGTCACCTTGACGATCGACCTTGAGGTTCAGCAAGCCGCCGAACAGGCACTCGGAGCGCAAACCGGCGCCGTGGTGGCGATCGATCCCAACAACGGTGAGATCATCGCCATCGCAAGCCATCCCAGCTTCGACCCCAACAACTTCACCGGGGGTATCAGCTCCGCAGCCTGGCGCGCCTTGGCCAAGGCACCCGACCATCCGCTAGAAAACCGCGCGATTCAAGGCGTTTACCCGCCGGGGTCAACCTTCAAGGTGGTGGATGCAATCGCAGCTTTGCAGGAAAAAGCTATCACCCCGGCCACGGTGTTTTTCTGCCCCGGGGGTCTTTGGTACGGCAATCGGGAATACCGATGCTGGCGCAAGGAAGGACACGGAGACGTCGCTTTGCATCGGGCGATCGTGCAATCCTGCGACGTCTATTTTTATGAGGTCGGGTTACGGTTGGGGATCGATCGTCTAGCCCACTGGGCCGAGCAATTGGGGCTCGGACAGCGCAGCGGGATACGGCTGGGCGAAGAGCGGACGGGTCTGATACCGTCGTCGGCCTGGAAGCGCAAACGCTTCGGTGAGCGCTGGTATCCGGCGGAAACGCTTTCGGTCGCGATCGGTCAAGGCTACGTCGGGGTGACGGCGCTGCAGATGGCGCAGCTCGCGGCTGAAATCGCCAGCGGCGGCATTCGCTACCGACCGCATTTCGTGCGCGAGGTTGTGGGCGCTGACGGGCGCGTGGCGCAGTCCTACAAGGCTGAAGTCGAAGCCCGGATCAACGTGGACCCGAGCGTGCTGGCGGCAGTGCGTGACGCGATGGCCGACGTGGTCAACGGCGCCGGCGGCACGGGCCATCGTGCGCAGTTGGAGCACATTACCGTATGCGGCAAGACCGGCACGGCGCAGGTCGTCAAGGAGGCGCAAGGCGACCGGGTCAAGGAAGAGAATCTGCCTGAGCGTTATCGCGACCATGGATGGTTTATCGCATTCGCGCCCAAAGAGCAGCCGCAGATAGCCGTCGCCTGTGTCATCGAGCATGGCGGGCACGGGGGGAGTTCGGCTGGTCCGGTCGTGCACGACGTGATGGCTAAGTTCTTCGAGCTCTATCCGCCCAAGGGGCTGCCTGCCGCGACTAAGCTGCAAGAGGCCCTCGACGCCGGATCGCGCGCCAACAAACGGGCGGACTAAACCCGGCTTCGCTTAAGCGGTAGATGCCCTTAGATCGCCGGATTCTGTACCATTTCGACTGGCAGATTGCGGTGCTGACGCTGGTTCTGGCGTTGATCGGTCTGCTCGCCGTAATTAGCGCCTCGTATGGCGGACCTCGTCATCATGGGCTTCCCCCGCTCGTGGTGCGTCAGTTGATCTGGATCGGTGTGGGCGCTGTGGTGATGGTGTTCGCGGCGCTTTTTGACTACCGCGCGTTGAGCCGCTACGCCTACGTCATCTATCTCGGGAGTCTTACCATTTTGGGTCTCGTGCTGTTGGCCGGTCATTCAACCGGCGGAGCGCGCCGCTGGCTCAATCTCGGCGTTATCCAGCTCGAACCCTCGGAGCTGGTCAAGCTCGCGCTGATCATCGTGGTAGCTCAACTGTTCAAGGAGCGGCCGCTTGCCGGCGGACTGCGCCTGCGCCATCTGGCGGCGCCGACCGCTTGTGTGGCCGTTCCGATGCTGATGATAATCAAGGAACCCGATCTCGGCTCGGCCCTGCTGCTGGTCTTGGTCTTCGCGACCCTCGTTTTCGCCGCCGGCTTAAACCTTCGCACTCTCGGAGCAATTCTGCTTGCCGTGGCGCTGGCTGCGCCGGTCGCCTGGCATTACCTCAAACCTTATCAGCGGGAGCGGATCGTCAGCTTCATCGACCCGCAAGCCGATCCCCTCGGGGCCGGCTACCATATTATCCAGTCGGAAATTGCGGTGGGGTCCGGCGGACCGTGGGGCAAGGGGTTTCTGCAGGGTACGCAGGGCAGGCTTAATTTTTTGCCTGAGCAGACCACCGATTTCATCTTCTCGGTGTTCGCCGAAGAGTTCGGCTTTGCGGGCTCGCTGGCGTTGCTGGCGGTCTATGCGCTCTTGATCTCGCACGGGCTCTGGATCGCGCGCCAGACGCGCGACCGCTTCGGTGCCATCTTGGCGCTGGGCGTGGTCGCCACCGTGTTTTGGCAGGTGACGATTAACATCGGCATGGCCGCGGGCATCCTCCCCGTGGTCGGCATCACTTTGCCGCTGGTAAGCTACGGCGGCTCATCGCTGATCGTGATGATGGCCGAGCTGGGGCTCTTGATCAGCGTCAATGTGCGCCGATTCCTATTCTAGGCGGCGCGCCTTGCTTCGTGGCCGCCAGCCGGCGCATCAGTGGAAGAAATACGACACGCCGAAAACCGCGCCGCCCGGCGACTCAAGACCGTAGTCGGTACCGTGGGTGTAGGCGTTGGAAACGTGCTCGACTTGGTAGCCGGCGTAAAACGCGGTGTGTTCGGTCGCGAAATAGCTCAGCCCGAAGCCCGCTTGGATCAAAAACATGAAGGGCCCCTGCAGTCCCGATATACGCAGGTCGGTCCCGCCGGGCGCCGCGCTTGCGTTCACGTAGGGCACGAATCGGCCGAAGCGCCAGTGGATAAGGTAGTAGCGCAGTGCGAGCCCCACGCCGGCGAAATTTTGCCCCAACGTCTCGAAGCGCTGGAAGACCGGCTGGAGACCGACTTCCAGCGCTCCGTCGAGCCCGCCGCCGAGGAGGTTCATCCGAAACGAATCGAAGGGCAGCACGGAAAACCGCGCGGCCAAGTCCCAGGTCTGAACGAAAGTCGAGTTGAGGCGCCCCCCGAAATGGTTGATACCGCCTTCGGCCGACACCACGAGCGTGTAACGGGTGAAAGGTTCAAATGAATCAGCCGCATTGGCTATGCAGAGGGTCGGCGGCGCCAAGGCTCCGAGCAAAAGGAAGATCGCCGTGCCCATCCGCCTAAGCAGCCGGGGGCGCTGACTAGCGGTCATTGTCCAGCTTTCCCGGCGTGTGGCAGTGTCCTAATTTGATTCCTCTACGTCTCGTTTCAAATCGAAGCTCAAATTGTAAGCTTCTGTGTCTACGCGAAGTACCCCGTCCACAAAGGCGGCTTTACCGTTAAAAGACGGAACTTTGGCCAGCTCGTTCACAATCGCTCTGATATGTTTGGAAATGACTTCAGCGGATTTGCACCGCTTCTTCAATGTTCTTGCGTCCACTCGATCTGCCTCCCGTCCTCGGCGCTATATAGCCGCATCGACAAGCAGCTGAAAGCGACCCACACAATGATCTTCTGTAGTGGACACTACCCGGCGTGTTAGTTCAGCGCTGCGGGCGCGCCCCGCTCACGCGCCGGGTAAAGCGGCCGCTTGTACGTAACCGCGCGCAATACTTCGTGAAGGTCGGGATGCGACCGCGGCTTTAAAGCTCCCCTCCCGCCTAGGGGAACATAAAGGGGCTGAACGAATTCAGCATCATCATCTGATTTTCCTGCGCCGCCTCCTCGTTCATCAGCGCCGCCTGTTGCGCCTCATCCACCATTTCTTTCTGAATCAAAATCTGTTGATACCGCGTGTAGGCCGCTTGGTCGCCCCGCATCACGCATTTGCACGAGTACGGGTCCGAATACCAGTAGATCATCCCCTTTCGGCTCGGGTAGTGATGGAGCTGCAGCGGCGGCAGGGAGGCGACCAGATTTTTCTGCTGGTCCGACGCGGCCGTCACCGTGACGAACCCTGCCGCGGTGAGCATCGACTCGGTCTGCTTCGCCTGCTTGAGCTTCTGGTCGAACTTGTACTGCCGGTAGTACGAGCAGCCCGTCAGCAGGTTGAGCGCCGCAATCATCAATGAGAGACGGCCGAGCAAACGCATACCTTGGTCCTGTGCGGCGATAAGGCTGACCGCGCCGCGGTTATCTGGTCAGGTTCGCCGGGCCCGATGAGCCGCAAGTCTCTATCTCGGCCCGCACGTAATTGCGTTGTCACGTTCAAGGGTCAGATGCCGCTCGGAGCTTGCAGCCGGCAAAAGCAGCGTCATCGTCGATAGTCCGCTATATTGTTTATTCTTCTTATTCTTCGGGCTCGCGCTCCTATTTGTCAACGCTGGCTTCTTGTCGCCGGCAAGGCCCTTGTCGCTACCTGCTAGGATCCGAGCAGCGGCCGCGGGCCATTTCTTTTTGCCGCCGGCGCATTCATTACCACCTAAGCCGCGCGTGGCGCTCCCAGTGGAGCTGGCCTAGCCCGATGGAAGGCGCGATTTGTCTTTCGCCTGTTCTGCGCCGCCTGGCGAGCTAGCCTCCTTGTGTGTCAGGGCCGGACAACTTCGCCGAATAGCGCTATGTCCCTTTTTTGAGCAGCCAATTCGTCTCTCCCGCCCCTTTTATACGCCAGGCAGTCGAGACGCAGGAAACTTGGCGTAGCGAAAATCTAAAGCTGCCTTAGCGTGAGTCAAGCAGGCTTAGAACACCCGAACCGGGGACCTAAACCGCCCGTCCTACGTTCTCGCCGAGACGGTAAATCTAGCTTGGATTGCGCGGCCGGTGGCACGAACAATGCTCGCCTATGCGCTTGCCGGCGGGGAAGTTCGGACGACTTCACCGAAGGCACAAGGCGTTTGTATGGGGACAACGGTTGTAGCGAGGGGCAAGTCCGGCCAGGTCGTGATAGTTGCCGCTCTGGCGATGCTGGGGTTGGTTGGCTTCACGGCGCTCGCGGTCGACGTGGGCTACTTGCGCCGCCAACAGACTTTGATGCAGACCGCCGCCGACAGCGCCGCTATCGCCGGTGCCTGGACGCTGAGCCAGGCCGGGAATTGGCAGGCGGCCGGACAGAACGATGCTTCGCTCAATGGCTTCACTGACGGTCTCAATGGCGTCAGCGTGACACTTAGCCAGCCCACCTTGGGTCAGTATACCGGGTCACAATACGTGCAAGCGCTGATCGCGGCGAACCAGCCGACATTTTTTATGCGCGTCTTCGGCATGGACTCGGTCGCGCTTAATGCCATAGCAATAGCGTACGCCGGCAACAGCCGCGATTGCGTTTATGCGCTCGACCCTTCCGCGCAGACGGCGCTCTCCCTCGCGTCGGGCGCGAGCCTGACGAGTGCCTGCGGCGTCATCGTGAATTCGACCAGTAATCAGGCGTTGCAGGTGACCTCGGGTGGGGATCTGACAGCTCCATGGGTCGGTCTTGGCAGCTCCAGTCCGCAAGGATCGTTGCCGGCAAACACGCACTACCCAATCGTTCAGGTCAGCGATCCGCTGGCGTACCTCGCGCCGCCGAGCTTCAGCAATGCTAACTCCAATCCCGGCACAACGGGCTGCTCGCAGCCGGGGTTCACCCTTGCAGGCTCGAAACAGAAGGTGATCACGCCGTGCACCTACACTAGCCAGATCATGGTCGCCTCGGGCTCCTCGCTGACTTTCGACAGCGGAAACTACACGCTCGAGGGCGGACTTACGGTGGCGGCCAACGGCTCGGCGACGCTCAGCCCGGGGAATTACACCATTCAGGGCGGGATTTCTCTGTCGAGCACGTCGACCCTGAACCTCGGCCAAGGCAATTACTACATCACCGGCGGTTTCGCCGCCTCGAGCGGGTCGACGGCGACGCTCGGGCCGGGGAACTATTTTATTCAGGGGCCGCCTTCTAACGGAAACTGCGATCTGGGCGCGATCGAGCTGAGCAGCGGCGCCAGTGCGACGCTCGGAGCAGGAACCTACGTGCTTGAGGGAGGCATCAGCGTCGGCAGTAACAGCACGCTGAACCTCGGCGCGGGCACTTACGTCCTCGAAGGCGGAGGCATGGACGTCTGCTCCGGCGGCACCTTAACCGGCACCGGGGTCACTTTCTATAACACGCAAAACGGAACCAGTTATCCCTACCAGGGCGTCAACCTAAATTCAGGCTCCAACATTTCCCTGACGGCGCCGACGACGGGTTCGCTCGCGGGCATTCTGTTCTTCCAGGACCGCAGTGTCGGCTCGTCGGGCGCGTCCAGCTACATGGACAGCGGCGCCGACGCAACCTTCCAAGGCGCGCTGTATTTTCCGACTACCTCGCTTAACTACTCCTCCGGCGCCGACGCCGCCTACACGATTATCGTGGCGGACACCGTGCACATGACTAGCGGCAGCACGCTGAACAACGATTACTCGTCGCTTGTCAACGGCTCGCCGATCAAGCAAGCGACCTTGGTTCAATAGCGATGAAAACGGATAATCGCCTATCTCTCCCATTCCCAGCGTTGCGCAAGTATCGTTGCAATCCGTCAGCGATGAGCGGGTTCGGCGATTTGTCGGCGTCGGGCGGGCTCGGCGATTTGCGCAAACCGCTCGAAAGACCCTGGGCCGTAGCGCTCAACGCGAGCAAAGGCCACCGCCGGAGCATCGGCCAAAGCGCGATCGAGTTAGGCCTGGCTATCCCGGTCTGCATCGGATTAATGCTGGGCGCGATCGAGGCCGGGCGTTTGGCCTACGCCGCCCTGACCGTCAGCAACGCCGCCGTCGCCGGCGCGCGTTACGGTGCTCAGAGCGTGGCCACCGCGGCGGATCTCTCGGGTATGGAAAGCGCTGCCGCAAGCAATGCGCAAGGCGTCCAGAACTTCACCGCTACCGCTTCATGTTACCTCCAGTGCGGCACCGGCGGCTCCCAGATAACCTGCGGCGCGGGTAGCTGCACCAGCGGCCAGCAAACTATATATGTCACGGTCAACACGTCCGCCGGGTTCAAGAGCCTGACCAGCTACCCTTTCGTAACTTGGCCGACTACCGTTTCCGGACAGGCGACGATGCGCGTGGAATGAAGCTAGCTCGGCGAGCAATGCGGACCGCTTCCGCGGACGACTCAAGAAGACGGCTGCCGGCGGCCGCGAGCGCCGAGAGGCGGGCCCATCTTTTCGCGCCCGCAGGCGCTCGCGCTCTGCCGCTTCGCTGCCCGTTGCATCAGCGGCGGTTCGGGAGGTTCGCGCTAGGCCAGAGCACGGCGGAATTTGCGCTGGTCCTGCCGCTGCTGTTGCTGGTCGTCATTGGCCTTTTCTGGTTAAGCCAGCTTCTCGAAGCCTATGACTTCGTCTCGTACGCTGCGCAGGCTGCGACGCGGTATGCCATCGTGCGCGGGGCGACCAGCCCGCAACCGGCCACCACCAATGACATCGCGGGCGTGGTGACCAACATGGCCGCCGGCCTCAATCCCAAGCAGCTCACGGTTACCACGACGTGGACGCCGAATAACCAGCCCGGCAGCACCGTTGAGGTGCAGGTGCAATACGCTTTTCAGCTCCCGCTGCCCTTGATGCCGTCGAGCGCGATTTCGCTGTCTGCCAGCAGCGAGATGGTGATCTCGCAATGATGCGGCGCCATGGCAGCGGCCGTTCGCCTAGGTCACGAACGCTCGACCACCGAGCCCATCGCGCTCGTGTCATAGCCGCAAAGACTGCTCACTTCGCGCGCGAAACGCGAGGAGCTGAGCGCATCGATTACCGCCCGAACCGCGGTCTCGCCGGCCGCCTGCTTAGTGACGACCAGGTCGTAGCGCTCGTTGCGCAAAGTCACAAAGTCGAGGCCGAACGCTTCGGCTGCGACCCTAAGCGTGGCCGCCGCGTCGGCGCGTCCCTGGGCCACGGTGGCCGCTGCCTCCAGATGGCTGCGAACTTCCGGCCCGGTTCTCGCGCAGCGGCCTAGACTAAGCCCGCTTTGCGCCAGTGCTTGTTCCAGTGCCTGGCGCGCGCCCGAGCCCGGCTCGCGCAGCGCAAGCCTGACTCCAGGCCGGGCGACATCGGCGGGCCCGCGTATCTCCAGCGGGTTGCCGACGGGGACCGCCAAGCCCAGCTCCCAACGGGCAAAATGAACCATCACGAACGGTTCATCCCCAAGCGCCTGGCGCACCGCATCGAAGTTGAAATCCGAAGCCGCCCGCGGCGCAGCGGCGCAGGTCTCGACGCTGCTGTTGCGCAGATGCACCCCGGCGCAATGCACCATTCCGGCGCGCAGGGCGCGCAGCGCGGCGAGGCTCGAGCGTTCCAGGCAGACCGCGCGAACGTTGCCCGGTAAACGCCCCATATATTCCTCCAGCAGCGCCCCGGCCGGGTCGCACCCGGCGACCAGCACGGTGGAATCGATCTCCGCGGCCGAACGAAAGGCGAGCACCTGCGCTTTGGCGCCATGGCTGACAAGGCGCTCGATAACGCCCGCTGCCGGGAGCAGCTTTAAGTTGACCGGCGGCCGCGTCGCGGCGACGATCTGGCCGCCGACACGCGCCAAATAAAGCCCGGGCCTGTGAGCCGGCCGCTGCGCCGCCTGCGGCTCCTCTTGCGCCTCCAGCACCACCGCAGCCACGCGCTCGAACTTGCTCTCGAAATCGCCCGCGAATAGCTGCTCCACACTTTTGCCCAACGCGCGGCTAAGTTTTAACGCCACTCCTACCGTGGGCTGGTAGACCCCGGCCTCGATCGCGCTCAACGCCTGGCGCGAAATGTCCGCTTGGTGCGCGAGCGCGGCCTGAGTCAGTCCGCGCTCGACTCGCGCGCTCTTGAGCACGCTATGCTTTCCGACGCCGGCCATGACGTGGCTATTCAGTAGGCGCGCTGCGCGCCACAAGCGACAACGCCCGCGCAATTACAATTGTCATTAGGCTAACATACTAGCTGGGCCGCCAGGCTGCCAGCCGAGCCCAAGAACGAGTTTCACCGCCGCCGGTCAGCGGGCGAGGTCCGCGGGCGCAGGCCGCGCCTAACTCGCGGGCTCGTTACCGCAGATCGCTTCATTGTTCGACAAGCGGCCGGGGCCTGTTAGACTTTAAATAAGCGTATCGGAATGGCGGCGTCCGGCGGTCTAATTGCGCGCCGCGCCGGCCAGGCCGACACACGGAGCACAGCTCGCCGGCCGCGGGCGGAGGGTTCCCATCAATGGTTGATTTTCTGAGAGACTTGTGGGCTTTTGCCAAGGAACGTAAGAAGTTCTGGCTGGTTCCATTAATAGGCACGCTGATAATCCTAGGGGCAGCCGTCGTCATTACGCAGGTCACCGCCATCTCGCCGTTTATTTACACGCTCTTCTAAGAGTTCATAGTCGGTGTACGAAAGGCGCGGCGAATCCTGTCTTCAGGTTATCCTGACCCTGAGCCTGCCGAAGAGGAGTCGGCGAGCGGAGTCGAAGGGCCGGTTCTTCGACACGGTTCGCTTCGCTCGCCGGCTCGGAGCTTGTGACTCATTATAAGTGGGGCGGGCCGCCGTGCCCGCCATGATGTGCGGGTGCCAGTCCCGTGCGGCCAATGACCCACGACCGGGCTGGCACCGCGGCCACAGGGCGGGCACGGCGGCCCGCCCCACTACTCAAAAATTCACCAACTCTCGGGACGACGAAAGCGGCCGAGCTGGGAGTTATCGCAGCGATCGGCGCCTTGGCCCCGAAGTATTCGAGTGTAGATAGAACCTACGAGGGCGGTCTTTAGAAATGAGACGAGCGTCACGGTCAATTTTCATCGGCGTCGCGGCAGCGCTTTTATTTGCCGCGCTGTCGGCGAGCCGCACTTCGAGCGCGCGCGCTGCGGACGGGATCACGCTATGCTTCACGCCGGAGTATCAAGGCGGGCCGCGATGCACGGACCTGATCCTCGGAGCAATAAACTCCGCGCATAAAACCATCCTTGTTCAGGCGTATTTTCTGACCACCCGCTCGATAACGCGCGCGTTGGTGAGCGCTTACCGGCGCGGAGTAGCGGTGCAGGTAATCCTCGACCGGCGCAATGCTCTGCGTATCGGATATCCGGAGGCAACGTACCTGGCGCGTTCCGGAATAATCCCGCTCTTGGACGGAGTGCACAAAAACGCTCACAACAAGATTATGATTATTGACAGTCAAACGGTCATCACGGGAAGCTTCAACTTCACCTACTCGGCGGAGCGTTACGACGCCGAGAACCTGCTGCTCATCACCGATCCCACGCTGGCTCGCGCTTACATCGAGAATTTCGCGCTCCACGTCAAGCATTCCGTGCCGTATATGTAGCGCCGACTACGTGCCCACCTTTTCCTCTCCCTATTGGGAGAGGACGCGGCGCGCGCAGCGCGGCGCGGGTGAGCGGCCAATGAAAAATAAAAGTCGCTGAGGGTTGCGGACACGCGGCCACCCTCACCCCAACCCTCTCCCAGAGGGAGAGGGAACAGAAAGAGCGCTCGTGCCTGTTTACGAGGCCGCTACTAGTCCAACTGGAATTCTTCGCGCCAGGAAGTGTTGCCGTTTTGCGCGGGCTGGGCGGTCTTGTCGAGCAGGAAATTCTCGATCGCCAGATAGTCCATCTCGGTGCGCATGAAGCATCGGTAGGCGTCTTGCGGCGTGCATACGATAGGCTCGCCGCGCACGTTGAACGACGTGTTCACCAGCACCGCGCATCCGGTTAGCTCCTCGAACCGGCGCAGCAGGCGATAAAAGCGCGGATTAACCGCCTGATCGACGGTCTGCACGCGGGCGGAGTAATCGACGTGGGTCACCGCCGGAATGGTCGAGCGTGGCACGTTGAGCTTATCGATTCCGAAGAGCCCCCGATATTCCTCGCTCAATGGCGTGCGCAGATCTTCCTTGACTGGCGCGACGATTAGCATATAGGGGCTCGGCCGGCCGAGCGCAAAGTAGTCGGCAACGCGCTCGGCGCGGACCGCCGGGGCAAAGGGCCGGAACGATTCCCGGTACTTGATCTTGAGGTTCATCACCGATTGCATCTTGGGATTTCGCGGGTCGCCCAGTATTGAGCGCGCGCCCAGCGCCCGCGGTCCGAACTCCATGCGCCCGCTGAACCATCCCACGACCTTGCCCTCGGCCAGCAGCGCGGCCACGCGCCTTAGCATCGCGTCGTCGTCATTGAAGCGCTGATGGCGCGCGCCGGCCTGGTCAAGCGCGCCCGCGATCTCCTGCGCGCTGAAGCTCGGCCCCAAAAGCGTGCCCTTCATGCTGTCGCCTTCGCATGCCCCGCGCGCCGCGCCCTCGTATTCGTGGTAGGCCGAGAGCGCTGCGCCCACCGCGCCGCCGGCGTCGCCCGCCGCAGGTTGAATCCAGATGCCACGCAGGCCGCCTTCGCGCAAAAGCCGGCCGTTCGCCACGCAGTTGAGCGCGACGCCGCCGGCCAGGCACAGGTAGTCCGCGCGAAGCTCGCGTGCGGCAGTGCGCGCCAGCCTCAGCACGATCTCTTCGGTGACCTGTTGGATGGAGGCCGCCAAATCCATCTCGCGCTGTGTAATCGGGGCTTCGGGCCGGCGCGCCGGTCCGCCGAACAACCGCTCGAAGCGCGAGCTGGTCATCTTGAGGCCCGCGGGGTAGTCGAAGTACTCTAGCGCGAGCCGGAAAGTGCCGTCATCTTTGAGGTCGAGCAGCTTGTCGTAGATCACGCCGGCATAGCGCGGCTCGCCGTACGGCGCGAGCCCCATCAGCTTGTACTCGCCGGAATTGACCCTGAACCCGGCGTGATAGGTAAAGGCCGAGTAGAGCATGCCCAGCGAGTGAGGAAAGTCGAGCTGCCATTGCGGATAAAGCCGGTTGCCCTCGCCGAGCCAGACCGACGTCGTCGCCCATTCGCCCACGCCGTCCATGCACAACACCGCCGCCCGCTCGAACGGGCTCGGAAAAAAGGCCGAGGCGGCGTGGGACTGATGATGCTCGGTAAACAAAAGCGGAGGAACCTGCTCCGGCGTCACCGCGCCCGCGCGCGCCAGCTCCCGCTTGAGCAGCGACTTCAGAAACAGCTTCTCCTTGACCCAGACCGGCAGCGCTTGGGTAAACGAGCGCAGACCATGGGGAGCGTAGGCGAAATACGTCTCCAGCATGCGCTCGAACTTGAGCAGCGGCTTGTCGTAAAAGGCGACCCGATGCACCTCGGACAGCTTAACGCCGGCCGCCGCAAGACAGTAAGCCGCGGCCTGGCGCGGAAAGCCGGGGTCATGCTTTTTGCGCGAGAAACGCTCTTCCTGCGCCGCGGCGATTATCTCGCCGTTGCGAATCAGCGCCGCCGCGCTGTCGTGGTAGTAAGCCGAGATGCCAAGAATGTTCACAAAGCCGGAGCCTTGCCTGAGCGACAGGTCCTTGCGGCGCTAAAGACGGTGCTGTCCGGTTCCGCCGCCGCCGTCAAACCGGACCCGCCGGGCGCGGCATTAATCTTGACGCGGGCCGCGTAGCCTATCGCAGCGCGTTCCAGACCACCTTGCCGCTACCGTCTTGAATTTGCAGCACCGGCTGATCGCCGGTCAGCGCGGCCATCTCGCGCGTCTTGCCCTTACTGTCGTAAACCGTCAAACCCTGAACCTCGTTGCCGCTGGTGCCAACGACGGCGCGCAAGATTCCGCTGGCCGCTGAAAAGGCCAGCGCCGAGCTGTCGCCTTGGATGCCCAAGCCGACGCGGATTTGACCGTTCTGGTCGAACATACGCAGGTAATCGTTGTTGCTTCCCGTGCCGACCGCGACGCGCACTTTACCGGTGTCGTCGTACAGGGCTAGGGCGGCGTCATTGCCGGGCACTCCGAGGACCACGCGGGGCTTGCCCTGTGTGTCGTAAACTCGGATTAGCCCGGTGCCGCTCTCGGCGCTTATCTCGGCGCGCCGCGCCCCTTCGCGATCTACCACCACCAGCTTCTTTACGCGCAGAACGTCCGCCCTGACCAAGCGGGCATGGCCGCCGCCCCTGGCCGCACCGGCGACCGCCGCGTTGAGCAGCCAACTGGTCAGTGATCCGCCGATTAGGCCGGCGATCGAGGCCGCCGTCAGCACCTTCCACTGGAGCCTGTCCGTTGTCATCACATCCTCCTCTCGTACCGGGTTCGCGGGATTCCCCTCGACGGGTTTGCTCTAAAGATGTACCAAGCGCCGCAGCTCAGGGCAATTTCTGCGGGCGTGGCCGCTAAGCGACACGCTGTTTTCGGACACCGCCGAGAAGGCCTGTGCGCCGCGTGACGAGCGAAGCCGGCGCCATTATAGAAGGTCCCTCACCCGCGCCTTCGGCGCGACCTCTCCCGAGCGGGAGAGGGAACAAAGGAGTGCTCAGCGTTGTCAGGGAGAGTGCCCCACGGCGCCAAGAGCCATTCACGTGGGGACGCGGGCCGGAGCGGTCACTCCATAGCCTGCGAGGCGCGCATCGGAAAACTGGGCGCGGCTCCGGCGTTCGGCGTCGGCGTAGGTGTGGGGCTTGAGCTGCTGCCGCTGCTGCATCCGGCAACCACCAGCATCGCCAACAGCAGCAACCAAATCGGTCGTTTAATTATCGCCATGACGTGGCTACTGGGTCTTGCACGTCCCGACGAGGATGATGCTTGAGATGGTTCCACCTGAAGTATCGGGGGCATTGAAGAGCAAGCGCACCTCCGTTTCGCTGCCAGTCGTCGAGCCGGGGGTATCTACGACGATTTGGTAGGCATCCCCATTGCCGAATGTAGCCTCTCCGATCCCAGTATTGGCCATGGTGTAACTTCCGGTGACTGGTGTAGTACCCGTGCCTCCTAGCGTCCCGTTAAAGTTCGAGAAGTATGTCTCGGTCGCCGGACAGCCGGCTGCGTCAGAGAAGGTCATTGTGCCCACCACGCCCAGCGGCTCGTTGGGCTTTAAAGTGGATATCGTCGGGCTCGTGCTTGTGACCCCGGCCATAGAGAGGGAGCAGATCGCGGGTAGGGTGGGGACTCCGGTGCCGGTACATTGCGCATGCGCTGCGGACGCGCAGAATAATAGAACGGCTGCCAGCAAAAAGGGCGTGACTCGTCGCATAGTCTTAGTCCCAACTCCTCGATAGCGTTGCTAACTGCGTCGAAACCATAGCGGAAGGCGCGTCCTAAGACAAGTCGCCGCCGGCTTACTTTTGTTGTTCTGATTTAGCTTGACCTTAGAGCGCAAACGGTGGTCTTAACGCCCCTGCCGGCCGAGAAAGGCCGCCGGCTCTGCTTGCCTCTCCCGATGGGGAGAGGCCGCGCCGCGCGAGAGCGCGGCGCGGGTGAGGGACCACTGAGAAACAACAATTGCTGCGCTGCGGACCACGCTCTCTGCACCCTCGCCCTCTCCCATAGGGAGAGGGGACAGAAAGAGCAGGCGAGCGGGGACCGAAGCTTGCCCCGGCGCTTTCACTGCGCCTTGCACGTTCCGCCAAGTACGAGGCTCACCATGGTCGGGTTGGTCGAAATGTCGGGCGTGATGTAGAGCAGACGCAGCTCAGTCTCGATCGGAGGGCTTTCGCTGTTCGGCGAAGCGACGGCGAACGCGAATTTAGGGCCGCTGCTCGCAGTAAAATCAACGACGCCGACTCCGGCCGCGTCCACGCTATAGGTCCCGTTGATCGGAGTGGTGGTCGAGCGCAGAGAGCCGTTGAAGTTCTGATACAGAACCAGAGTGGCGGTGCAGCTAGTCTGCTCGAAGGTCATTACGCCGGCCTCGGCATCCGCGGTGTTCGGTGTCGAAAGGCCCGAATTAGGGCTCACGACCCCGCCTGTAGAAAAGGAGCACGTAACGGGCAGGTTGACGGCCGTGCATTGCGCGAGAGCCGCAGGGGCGGAGGTCAGTACGGCGGCGAGGAGGAGTAACGCGAACTTTGCCATCAGTTTGGTCGGCCACCGGACGCCGGCTTCCCGGTTGCTTACCATACCCGAGGCACGTGCCGCGGGACAAGAGAACTGCACGTCGGCTGTTGCTTTCTTGGCCCAGCTTAGGCTTAAAGAATTCGTGACCCCTGTCGAGCAGCCCCGTCGTGACTGCCGACACTGTATGGCAGTCGAACCGAAGTATATAGTGTGTTCGAGGGGAAAAGCACCGAGTGGGCCGGTCCGAGCGGAGTGCTCGCTCGGCACCTGGCAGCGCGAATCAAACCGAGGGAGAGACATGGCGACCAACACGCTCACGGTAATCGACAACCGCACGGGTAAGCGGTACGAGCTCCCGATCGAAGAGGGCAACGTCATTCGGGCCTCGCTCTTGCGTCAGATAAAGACCTCCGAGGACGATTACGGTCTGATGTCTTACGACCCGGCTTTTACCAACACCGCGGCGTGCAAGAGCCGGATCACGTTTATCGACGGCGACAAAGGGATTCTGCGCTATCGCGGCTATCCGATAGAGGAACTGGCCCGGCACAGCAACTATCTGGAGACCGCCTACCTGATCATCAAGGGCGAGTTGCCGGATGACCGCCACTACGCGGCTTGGCAGAACAATATCAAGATCCACACCTTGGTGCACGAGAACATCAAGCACTTGATGGACGGGTTTCGCTTCGACGCCCATCCGATGGGGATGTTGCTCGGCACTATCGGCGCGTTGTCGACCTTTTATCCCGAGGCGGCGAATATTTTCGACGTCGAGTCGCGCCGTCTGCAAACTCGCCGCCTCATCGGGAAGCTGCCCACCTTGGCCGCCTTTGCCTACCGTCACAGCCGCGGCTTGCCGTACGTTTATCCGGACAACGATCTCAGTTACACCGGCAACTTTCTCTCGATGCTGTTCAAGATGACCGAGCTTAAGTACCGGCCGAATCCCATTCTGGAGCGGGCGCTCGACGTGCTCTTTATCCTTCACGCCGACCATGAGCAGAACTGCTCGACCAATGCGATGCGCTCGGTCGGCAGTTCCCACGTCGATCCTTACTCGGCCACCGCCGCCGCTGTAGCGGCGCTCTACGGGCCGCTGCACGGCGGGGCTAACGAGGCGGTGGTCAGGATGCTCTCGGAAATCGGTTCTCCCCGGCGCGTGCCCGAGGTGATCAAGCAGGTCAAGGCGGGCGAGCGGTTGCTCTACGGTTTTGGCCACCGCGTGTATAAGAACTACGACCCGCGAGCCAAGATTGTGCGCGAGTTGGCCGGCCAGGTGTTCGAGGTCACGGGCAAAAACCCGCTGATCGATATCGCGCTCGAACTGGAGCGGATCGCGCTCGAAGATGACTACTTCATTTCCCGCAAGCTCTACCCGAACGTCGATTTTTATTCGGGGATCATTTACCAGGCGATGGGCTTGCCGACGACGATGTTTCCGGTGATGTTCGCGATTCCGCGCACGTCGGGCTGGCTTGCGCAATGGAGCGAGATGGTGCGGGATTCCGAGCAAAAGATCTCCCGTCCGCGTCAGGTGTATGTCGGCGAGGAGCTTCGCCACTACACGCCGATCGCGACGCGGCCGGAGCCTTCTCAGCGCGAGGATGCCGTAAGTACGGAGATCTGACCTTGGCCGCCCGCGCCGACGGCGGACCCGGCGCGCCCTCTGCTCGATCGCGGGCCGGCGTGTCGGTCAAGCGGAATTTTTGGGCGATGAAAGACCAGGCGACCGGCCCGGCCGCCGCGCGCTTGAAGCGCCCGGCGGTCCCAGCGGCGCTAATCTGTGCCGCACTGCTGGCGGCGCCGGCGCTCTTCGGATGCGGCATCGGCGTGGCGCCCGCGCCGATCGCGCATCCGCAATACACGGTGCCCGCGCCGGTCCAAAACCAAATCACCGTGACCGCTAAGCCCGGCTCTGCGGTCGGCGGCGTGATACCGGTTTTTGTCGCCGTCAGCAACGGCGATGAGGTGGCGCGCGAGCTCTTGCCCCAGCAAGTCTACGCAATCACCGAGAGCGGCGCCCGGGTGGCGACGATTCCACCGGGCGAGGCGGCGCGGATGGCGGGCGGCGCGAACGAGCTGACCGGCATTCTGGAAAGCGGCGCGATCGGCGCCGGCGCCGGCGGCGCCCTGGGCGCCGGGCTTGGCGCCTTGGTGGGCGCGGCTACCCGCGACGTGCCGGGCTCGACCGTTTTGGGCGGCGCGGTCGGCGCGGGTTTCGGCGCGTTCGAAGGCGCGCCGGCGGGCCAAGGCGCGGCTCAGCGCCAGGCCAACCAGCAATTGAATTCGCTCGCGCTGCGCCCGGCGCATTTAGACAATAACTTCACGGCCAGCGGCTACGTCTTCTTTCCCGCCGGCACGTACGCTTGGGTTCAAGTTCTGTTGGTCAATGCCGCGAGCGGCAACACCGAATCATATCGCGCCGTTTGGTAGAGCGATGCCCGCGGCGCCGATACGAGCGGCCGGCGCGGGCCGGCCTAATCGACGGGATTGGTCCGGGCGAAATTTTTCGCGCCTCCGGCATGGTCTCGATCCGCTGCGGTTTTTACGCACGGTCGGTTATTCGGCTTGGCGTAAGCCGGCCGATGCGCGCCCTTTTCCCGGCGCGGAAAAAAAAGCTAAGCTCTCACCGCAATGACCGACGCGCCGGCCTCCTCGCCGAGACGACGATCGAAAGAAGCGTCCGGTGGTTCCGTTGCGCCGGTGCGCGTTCGGGCCCTGCGGCCGTTGCGTCATGCTGGGATACTGACGCTTCTTCGATGGGCCGCGACATTGACGCTGATGGCCTGTGGCGTAGCGCCAGCGCCGATCGCGCACCCGCAATACGCCGTGCCGGTGCCGGTCGAGAACCAGATCACGGTTACCGCCACGCGCGCCCCCACGGTCGGTGGCGTAACGCCGGTGTATATCGCCATCTCCAACGGCGACCAAGTTCCGCGCCGCGTCGTTCCACGCCAGATCTTTGCGGTGTCAACGGACAGCCGCGTGGCGGCAATTCCCCCGGGTGAAGCGGCGCGGCTGGCGGGCGGCGCCAACGAACTGGCCGGCGTGTTGGAGAGCGGCGCGGCGAGCGGAGCTGCCGGAGGCGCGCTCGGCGCGGGAGTCGGCGCTTTGGCCGGCGCTTTCGAAGGCGGCGCAAAACCCGGCGCCCTGTTGGGCGGCGCCGTCGGCGCGGGTTTCGGCGCGTTCGAAGGCGCTCCGCGCGGCGCCGCCGCCGCACGGCGTCAAGCCAATCAGCAATTGAAGTCGCTTGCGCTGCGCCCGGCCCGACTCGAATACAACTTCAGCGCGAGCGGCTACGTCTTTTTTCCGGCGGGAAGCTACAATTGGGTCGAGGTGCTGCTGGTCAACGTCGAAACCGGCAGGACCGAATCGTACCGCGCGCTCTGGTAGCCGCGACGGCGCCGGCAGTGCCGGGCGCGGGCGCACTTGGCGCGCGTTCGGCTTGCCCGCGCGGTATCTCCGCAGCATCTAAGAGACCGTCGATCATCTTGTTCGGCCTCGCGCTGAGCGGAAGGTTAACGCCCTCTGTCATTTGGAGGTCTTTGCATAACACCCAACGAGCATTGCTGGGATTCCTCGCTGCGCTCGGAATGACGGACGAAGCGCTTGGAATGACAGCAATGGCGCTCTGCTTTGTCATTCTACACGCAGCCTATCGGAGCGAAGAATCCCGAGCCGTTAGCAATTGCTGTAAAGTCAGTAATGCCGCCTGAGACTAGGACGCATCGCTGGCTCGTGAGGAAAACACAAATTGGGCGCTGAGCGAACAGGCGAGCCTGCGGAAAGCCGGTGGCTAGAGGGCATCTCATAAGCGCTTTCGCTTTGTCCGTGATGCTGAGCGTTGGTGAATTTTTGAGTAGTGGGGCGGGCACGGCGGCTCGCCCCACTAGAGACCTATCGGGCGCAGCCTACGCCGGCATGCGGCAGCTTGCCAAAAATTCACCGGCTCTGAGCGCAGCGAAGAATGACAAAGGGCGGAACTCAGAATGACATCCGTAGCCTACGGTCATTTATGAGACCACTTCTGGTGCTGGCCGTCACAAGCGGCGCGCCACCGGCTGAGCGTCGCTTGACCGAAGACCATCTTGCGCTCGGCAGCGAGGCGCAAGGAGGTCTCGTAATCCGTAATCCCACGGTGTCGCGCCGGCACGCGCTTATCCGACGACAGGCTGACGGCCGCGGTTGGGAGATTCTCGACTTACACTCGACCAACGGCACGTTTGTCAACGGACAGCGGGTAGAGTCGGCCGCCCCGGTGAATGTAGGCGACCGGATAACGCTCGGCGCGGTGGCGCTCGAGCTGCGAGCCTTGGCGGCCGCGCCAGGTTCATCCGCCCGGCCAACGCGCAGCGAGCGCCGCCGCTACGGGCAAAGGCCGCTTCGCCTGGTCGCAGTCGCGCTCGCGTTATCAGCGTGCGCTTTATTTGCGTATGTCGAATTGCGGCCTACTGCGACCAGCAAGGCACCTGCGGCCCCTTCGCCGGCGCGTCCGGCAGCGCTTTCCTCGCCCTACGCGGCTGCGTCGTCATCGGCTTACCCGGTCGCGCCTGCGGCGGCGTTCCCTTCGCGAGCCACCGCCGGGGCGGTTGCGACGGCGCCCGAGCCGTGGCTCAAGCGCATAAATTTTTTCCGCGGCTTGGCCAAGCTCAAGCCGCTGGCCAACGATCCGGCGCTAAGTCATGGTGACTATGACCACGCCCGCTACTTGGTCGAAAATTTCGCCGAGCTAATCCGGCGCAATGACGCCCTGGGCCCCTTGATGCATACGGAAAGCCCGGACAAGCCCTGGTACACGCCGCAAGGGCTCAAAGCCGCCCAAAGCAGCGACGTCGAGCAGTGGTACGATTCCCAACCCGCCGCGCGGCGAAAGAAGATTAACCCGGTAGACGACTGGATGCGCGGGCCATTTCATCGCCTCTCCATTCTTGACTCGGGGCTGAGCGAGGCCGGCTACGGCGTTTACTGCGAGAGCGGCGTATGCGCGAGCGCGCTGGAGCTGCCCCATAGCTGGCGCGCGGGAGCGGCGCCGGCCGGGCCGGTCATGTTTCCACCGCCCGGCGCTGCGATACCGTTCTCGCGCACGATTACCGGCGAATGGCCCAACCCGCTGGCAAGCTGTCGCGGCTATCACTTGCCCGCCGGATTGCCCCTCACCTTGCAACTGGGGACTTTCGTGCCGGCGGTTCTCTCCGCCCATGCGCTGGCGCTCTCCGGCGCGCCGGTAGAGCACTGCGCGTTTGACGCGGCGAGCTACGCCAACCCGAACCCCGCCGACCAGGAATGGGCGCGCAACGTATTGGCCGCCTACGGCGCGATCGTGCTGATTCCGCGGGCACCACTGCGCCGCGGCGTGGCGTACGCGGTTTCGATCACCGCGAACGGACAAAACTACGACTGGTCGTTTACGGTTAGCGGCCCGCAAGGCCGTTAGCCGGGGTTTTCCCGGGCAAGGCGTTGTCGGCCGTACTTGCGGCGGCGTTTTCGCCGGCCAATTCGCACAGGCGTGCAGCGATAAGTTCCCCGGCCACTCGATGGCCGGTCTGATTCCAATGACCAAACCCGGTCGGCGTGTTGGAAAAGCCGTGCACGTAGACATGGCTTTTCTGCGCGTAAGCTTGCAGCGGCCTGGCCAAGCCGAGCACCGCGAAGCCGTCGCGCAGACCCAGCGCCGCGATGCGGTCGTCGGCGTAAAAAAGATCGTCGAGACCCATCTCGCGCATAAAGCGCTGCCGCACGACAGGCTCGGGCCAGGCCTGTATCCCCATGTCGAGCGTGGCCACCAAGAGCAGCGCGCGATGGGCGCGGACCGCCGCGTTGATCTCGCCGAGCAGCGCCTCGGTAACGCTCCAGGCCGCGCGCCAGGCTCGGTCGGCGGGCGGCTTATACACGTTGTAGTTGAGGGCGGGCTCGAAGGGATATTCCGGGGTCGGCCGGCGCGGCGGATGGAGCAAGATTGCGAACGCCCGACGCAGCATCGCCAGCGGCGCGACGCCGCGATAGTCAAAGCGCGTCAGGCACCACAAGCGATAGCTGCTCGAGCTCGCAAAGGGGCCGGCCGGCTCAAGCCGGCCGTCGCGCAGCACGTAAAACGGACGGCACTGATTGCTTTCCAGATTGACCGAGTTGTTGCGAATGTCGTTGCCTAAAAAGACCGCCAGCACCACCGCGTCCGGATGATAGCTCCAGACGTCGCGGCGCAGGGTGATCAGCTCCTGGGCGGTGCCGTAGCCGTCAACGCCGAAGTTAATCGCTTCGGGTTCGCGGCCTTTAAGCGCCGGGCATCCGCGCAGCCGGCGCTCCATGACCGACGAGAAGGTTTGCTCGACCGGCACTTGGATGGCCTGCGTGTAGGAGTCGCCCAGCACCGCGACGCGGAAGGCGCCCGGCGGCTTTGCCTTGCTATGCTCGCGATCGCGCAGGCCCCGGCTGTTGATCTTCACGTACGCGACGCCTTCGCGCCGCCACCATCCGCTTGCGCCGGGGCGCAAGCCCCAGCCCCGGTCCGCGTCGTAACAATAGTAGTAGGGAAAGAAATGATTAGCGACGAGCACACCGGCTTCGACCAGGACCAGCGCGCCCAACACCGCGCCGAACGCCAGCACCGGCGCCAGCAACCAGGTTCTTCTTCTAGTCAATCGCCGCAACCGTTCGCTTGTTGGTCCGCGGACGATCCGCCCGCGCTCGGTCTCGCCGCTTTGAATCTTCGCTTCGAATCGATACGCGGCCATGGCACCGAATCGATAAGCCGCCGCCAGGCGCGTTTAGCGAGCCTTGTTGAAGGCGCGGCCTGCATCGGCTGAGGCGGCTTGCTCGCGAGCGCCAACAAAATAATTGAAGCCGCAAAGCCTCTCCAACGCCTCAGGGCGCCGAATGCGCCGCGGGCGGCCGCGCCGCGGCGTTGCCCCGCAACAACATCGCGCAGACGTCCTCGGCGATCATCTCGCCGCCCAGTTTGTGGCCCAGCTCATTCCAATGACCGGCGCCCAGTCCCACGTTGCCGAAGCCATGGAGGTAGGCGTGATGCTCGTCGGCATAGAGCTGCATCGTGGGCGCCAGATTCAGCACGGCGAAGTCTTCACGCAGGCCCAGCGCGGCGATTCTTCTCTCGGGATAAAAAAGGTCCTGGACGCCGAGCCGTTTTTCGTAGGCGGCGCGCCGCGCTTTATCCGGGTAAACCTGGAAGGCGTCCGAAAGCGTGACGGCGAGGAAACCTGCGTGATGGCTTTGCGCTTCGCGCGCGACCATCGTGATTTCGGCGTCGGTGGCGCGCCAAGCCACATCCCAGACCGGTTCGCGCGGCGTGACGTAAACCAGGTTGAGCGGCCAGGCTTGCTCCTGGTTCGCGCTGAGTGCTTGGGAGGAGGCGTTCGCCTCCATCCGCTCGCGCAGAGCGCTGCGCACGCGGATCACAGCGTCGCCGAGGAGGTTGGCGACCTGGGAATCGCGCGACTCATAGCGAAACATGCATCGCAAACGCAGCGCGGGAGAATCGACGAACGGACCGCCGAGCACGAAGCGGCCGTTGCGCTCGACGAAAAACGGCCGGCATTTGTTGGGCTCGAGCCGGACGGAGTTGTTGCGAATATCATTGCCAACGTAAACCGCCAGCACTACGAAATCCGGCGAATATTGCCAGGCGTGGTAGCGCAGGGAGAATAACTCTTGCGCCGTACCGTAAGCTCGCACCCCGAAGTTGATCGCTTCGACCTGCTTGCCGGCGAGCGCCGGGCAGGCGCGCAGCCGCTCTTGCATCACCCACCAAAACGCGCGGTGAAGATCGACCTGGTCGGCTTCGGCATAAGAGTCGCCGATCACCGCGATTCGAAACACTCCCGCCGGCTTGTGCTTGCTATGGTCGATGTCGCGCAGGCCGTCGCGGTTGATCTTGACGTAGCCGCGCCCTTCGCGCGTATACAATTCCGCGCCGCCGGGCAGCAAGGCCCACCCGCGCCGGGAGTCGTAGGTGATCATGTGCACCTCGGCGAAGGGAGTAAAGCGCACGGCGACCTCGAAAAGCAGCGCGGCGAAGATCACGCCGAACATGCAGGCTGCGGCTTTCTTCCAAAACATTATCATTCAGAGTCTTATGCTCCTCATAGCCCTCCCGAGCGCCGCACGCCGCCTCGGCGCGGCGCTGAGCGGCCGCCCCTCGCGCGCTTGACTTCCCGCCGAAAGATATTGGTCCGGCGCGGCTTGTTGCAGAGGACGCACCTGATGCGCTTCAACTTTCCTAAGCGCTAGCCGGCGGGCTCTGCCACCTAACTGCGCCCGAGGCTAGCGCCACGAGCGACGGATTCTCGGTTTGATTGGCGCAGCCCTACTGATCGGCGCGGGCCGACACTCCAGGGCGGATGCTCGCCGCTTCGGGCCGTGACGCAAGAAGCGTGACGCAGTAACTCGCGCGGCGGCGCGCCGCGCTTTCCGCCGCGGGCAGCAGAGCATGGCGTCAGAATGGCCGCTCCATGCTTTCGCGGCTGCGCTGGCGGCTCGGCACCCGATAGCTCGCCAGCGCCGGCTCGAACCCGCGGCCCAACGCATCGCGCCCCAGTGCGCGCATCGCCAAACCCACCGGCGCGAACAATCCGTAATACACCACCGCGCACAGCAGCAGCGTGACCAGCCATGCGAACCCGCGTCCTACCTGATTAAGACCGCGAAAGGCAAAGCTCAAAGCCGGCGCATAAACCAGCGCGGTAAGCCAGAGCAAGAGCGCGACGATCCACGGCCAATAGGGCGTCGGGTAATGGCGCAGCCACGGGCGAACGAGGCCGAAGATTAGCGCCACGCCCGCTCCCGCGCTGAAACCGAAACGGCGCAGCTCGCTGTGGTCAGCGGTTTGCGCGGCGAAAACGTGCCCCGGGCCATGCGCGCTCCGTGTTGGCGGCATTGGAGACATGACGTGCCGTTAACCCAAGCGCGGCTGCGCACGCACCGGAAGCGGGCTATTCGACATTCGAGTCATCGGCCTTGGCCGTCGCGTTCTGCTTCGATTTGGTCTTGGTCGAAGAATCGGACCCGCTCGCGCCGCTCGACGATTTGCTCGAGGTTTCATGTTGGTAAAGCGTCGTCCCACCGCCGATTCCGGCGAGCAGCGGCGAGAAGCAGCCGAAACCCCCGACCGCGGCCAGCATGATGGCCACGCCGGCCCTGACCAGCTGTCCCGCAGGGCGAATAGCTTTCATCTCAGGTTCTTTTCGCCCCGCGTCGATTATCGCCGCCGGCTCCTTGTCCGCCGGCGACTCTGATACGGAGCAAGTGTAGCAATACTAGCGTTTGCCGCGCGGCCAAACCAGCGGGCTCAGACCCACGCAACTGACGCGCTAAGGTCGGCGGGGTGCGCGCGCACCGCGGCGGCCGGGTGGGCCCAGCTTCGCGCCGCGGGACGCGGGCTTAGCCGTCCGCCGATTGCTCCGGCGCGGCGCGGATCGAGTAGCCATTTTGTGGGTTTGCAAAGAGCGAAAAAAACCAACAAAACCCTTGCGAGAGTGGGGCGCTAATGGTGTTGCGCGCAAAAGAGGTGCGACAAAGTGCGACGCGATATAACACCACATAACCGATTTTGTGCATAGGATTTACGTGGCGCCGGCGGGCTCCTAGGCCTTGTCAAAAATGGAGTAGCCTCCCTATTGAGCCCTGCGTATCATAGTGACACTTCCGCTCTTGCGGGATTCCCTGGTCCGTCATTCTCGCGCGTGGCTGGCGCGCGAAGAATCCCGGTCTTTTCGCCCGCCGTGGCAGCGCAATCCGGGATTCCTCGCGCGCGGAGGACACGCGCGCGGGAATGACACAAAGAGCCGCGGCGAAGCGGCAATACGTGTCACTATCTTGTGCAGTCTTCAATAGGCTCGAGTTGCTTCGATACCCTGATTATCATACGTTAGAGATGCCACGTATTCTCCCCCCCGAGAAATTCGCGCTTAAGTGCACCACGGCTACTCCGCGCGCGGCTGAACGTCGCGCTCGATCTGTGCCTGATGTTTCCGCGCTGCCGCGCGCAGATCGTAGGTGCTCTGTAGGTTCAGCCAAAATTGCGGATTGACACCGAAATAGCGGCCAAGGCGCAAAGCTGTGTCTGCGGTGATCGCGCGCTCGCCCTCGATGATCTGCGCGATACGGTTCGGCGGCACGCGCAGCGCCATCGCTAGCTGGTGCGGGTTCATATCGAGGGGCTTCAGGAACTCTTCAAGCAGGATTTCGCCAGGATGAATTGGGGAAAGCGTCTTAGGCATATAGATACTTGAATAGAG
Organism: Deltaproteobacteria bacterium; assembly: GCA_021831785.1. Taxonomy (GTDB): domain Bacteria; phylum Desulfobacterota; class Binatia; order Binatales; family Binataceae; genus JAJYYI01. The sequence continues at coordinate 179,378 of JAKBMB010000011.1, forward strand.
TAAATTTAATGTAGTAATAGAGTAACTTGAATGCAGTTGCGGTCACAGCCGCCGTCAGTGGTAATCAGTGATCTCTACATTGAACGCATCTCCTTCTTTCCAGACGAAACAGATCCGCCATTGATCGTTGATCCGGATGCTGTATTGACCTGCCCGGTCTTTTTTAAGGGCTTCGAGATGGTTACCACGATTGATCGCCAGCACCCGCAGATCAGTCGCGGCATCCAGCACCAGAAGCTTGCGGCGGGCCGCCCGCTGAATCGCGTGAAATCTGACTACGGGTCGATCGTTAAAGATGGCTTCGGTGTCCGAGTCCTTAAAAGATCGGATCGCCATTACGCGGATGATATGACGCAAGGCGTTCAATGTCAAGCGTCATTTGCAACGCATGGCCGGCAGACCAGCTCCCGGCGCGGACCGTTTATCACACGCGTGACAAATGGGAACCCGCCGATATTTCGCTGTGTCGGAGCGAAATAAAAGCCCGTAGAAGGCGCCGAAATACCGCCGGACCCACATCCAACACCCTACCCCGCGGCGGAAAAAGAGCCGGAAGGGCGGGTTCCGTGCGCACATGCGGCATTCGTGAGTTCCCCTCTCTCTTCCTTCCCAGTGGGTCCCTTTCTGGCGCCCTGCCTCGCTCTTTTCACAGCGCTCTGCCGGAGCGCTACGATCAATAGATATTAGAGTCACTAAAAATAGTCTCATAAATGACCGTAGGGCACGGATGTCATTCTGAGCGTTGGTGAATTTTTGAGTAGTAGGGCGGGCCGCCGTGCCCGCCGCTGCGGCCGCCGTGCCAGCCCGGTTGGCGGGTCGGTCATTGGCCGCGCGGGCGTGGCGCCCGCGCATCATGGCGGGCACGGCGGCCCGCCCTACTAAGATTGATTTTTGTTTCAGGGCCAAAAATTCACAGGCTCTGAGCGCAGCGATTCTATGCTCTTATACCATGGCCTTTCAGCCAAATCGCTTCGCGTAGATGCTTCACTTCGTTCAGTATGACGGCGAAAGCGAAAGCGTTCATGAGATAGGCCCTAGACCGATTTCGGTTCTGCCGACAAACCGTTACTTTACAGGCACTTACCAAAAGCGAACGTCCCTGTTCCGGTGCGGATCCGTTCCCGTTACGGTGCGGCTTGCGTTACCTATTGAGGATTGCAAAATATTGAGAGAGCGCAGAGTCGTGGGGGTGGTCTGGTGCTCGCTACGCGGGCAAGGCCCGCCCGGCCTTCCCCCGCGCGGCGGGGGAAGGTGAGGATGGGGGTGGCAGTAGAGGGCCACGCTCAGAGTCTGCCTGTCACTATAATTCTGCGGTTCTCAGTAAAATGAGCGAATTTGCCGGCGTTTCTACGAAAGCTCTCGGTCGCGGCCGCTCAATACAAGTTTTCCCTGAACATACTCGTCGACCGTCCAACCCACCCGTCTTAGCCTTGGAGCGAAAATAAGTCTTAGTGGGGCGGGCCGCCGTGCCCGCCCGTGCTTCGCACGAGTCTTCATCGATGAAGTTATTTTCGCTTCAGGGTTAGCTCTCCTAACGCCCGCTTTTCCGCCGCGCGGCGCTTTCGGATAGTTACCGCGCACCGCGGCGGCCGGGTGGGCGCAGCTTCGCGCCGCGGGACGCGGCCTTAGCCGTCCGCCGATTGCTCCGGCGCGGCGCGGATTGAGTAGCCGTGCTCCTCCAGATGGGCCCGCAGCGCGGCAATATGTTCGGGACCGCGCGTATCAAGCTCGAGGACGACTTCGACCGCGCTGATCGCGACGTCAAGCCGGTTTCGGTCGTGATCGATTGCGCGGACATTCGCTCCGGTATCCGCAATCATCTTGAGCAGCTTGCCGAGCTCGCCCGGACGGTCGCGCAAATCCACCGCGAAGCGAAAAAGCCGGCCCATCTTTATCAGGCCATGGCCGATGATGCGGTCGAGCAGATTGATGTCGATATTGCCGCCGGTGATACAGATCACGACGCGCTTGCCCCTAAGCCGCCGCCTAATCTTGAGCGCTCCGGCGAGCGCCGCCGCGCCGGCGGCTTCAGTAAGGAACTTCAGCCGCTCGAGCATCAGCAAAACGGCTTCACTGATCTCGAAATCGTCCACGTCCACGACCTCGCTCAGGCGGCCTTGAATCAGCTCGAACGGCAGTTCGCCGAGTTTGCCGGTCGCCAGGCCGTCGGCGATCGTGTCCACGGGCCGCTCGAGCGTGCTGGCGCAGCCGCGGCTTAGGCTTAGCCCGAGTTGAGGAGAACCCAGGGCCTCAACGGCGATCAGCTCCGCCTTGGGCAGACGCGATGAAAGCGCGGCGCAGATTCCCGCCAAAAGGCCCCCGCCGCCAACCGGAGCCACCACTGCGTGCGCTTCTAGTTCGTCGGCGATCTCAAGCCCGACCGAGCCTTGGCCGGCGATTACCCAAGGGTCGTCATAGGCGTCCACGAACAGCGCTCCGGTGCACTCTTGAATCTCGTGAGCGGCGCGCGCCGCGCTCAAGTAGTCGCTTCCGCTCAGCACCACGCTTTGCCCGTAGCTGCGCGTGGCGGCAATTTTGGCCAATGGTGCCGACTCCGGCATCACTATTGTCGCTTTCACGCCCGCCCGGCTCGCGGCGTATGCGAGCGCCTGGCCGTGATTCCCGGCCGAGGCGCATACCACGCCCCTCTGCCTCTCACTCGGCGAGAGGCAGGCGACCCGGTTGTAGGCACCTCGGATTTTAAACGAACCGGTTTTCTGGAGATTCTCGGGCTTGAAAAAAACCTCCGCCTCGAGCATCCGCGAGACCGTGGCACTGGGCACCAGCGGGGTAGGTCGAATTACGCCTTTGAGCCGCTCGCGCGCCAGCTCAAGATGCTCGATAGTCGGTATCAAGTGCGCGTCACGGAGAGGCCGGCTGTCCGCGGCGCAAGCTGCCGTTCGGTTGGCGCGGCCAGACTTTGGCCAGCGAATCCTACTTCGCGACAGCGCCCGGTGTGGTAATCCAGATCAACCAGCAGCGAACGCACGGCCCGACGCTTGACCTGCGCAATTAAGGCGCCAAGGCTAGCTGCGTCGGCGAGGTCGAGCGCCACCACCGCGCACTTCGAAAGTCCGCTGTCTCGGCGAAATTGAAGCGCCCTCTGCTCGCTCGAGAACGCCAGCAGGTTGGTCCACGAAGCGCTCGTTTCCTGGTAGCCTATCAAGCTGCCGGACCCATCGGCGAGAAAGCACAGTTCGCCCGAGTCGAAAGCCGCGCTGCTCAAGTGTCTTCGACCACTAGCTCGCCGCTGCGGATCGCCGCGGCGCGTTGACGCACCAGGCCGGGGTAAGTGTAGTAGTGCTGGCCGCTTAAGTGCAGGAACGACTCAATGTCGACGCCGTCCAACTCAAGCTCACCGATGCGCGCTTCGGCTTCGTCCCGGCCGCGAGCGGTCACGATCGCGTCGTAGATAAGCCGGCTCTGCTCGGCCTGAAAGTCCTCGCGCGGCGGAGCTTGCCCGCGCTGAGAGCCGCTTTCGTAAAAGCTGTCCAGAAGGTAGCGCAGGGCCTTGAGTTCGTGGCGCAGGATGTCGACTTTTTTCAGCGCCCGTTCCATCAATGCAAGCTTACAACTTGGGCCCAAAGCCGTCCAACAACTTAAACCTATTAATGCAAGTGGTTCAGGCATGCGACGGCGGAGGGCTTGGATGGCTCGGCAAAATCGTCCGGCAAGCGCGAGTTGCGCGTGGTTTGCGAGGCTGTTTAGAGGGGCCTTTTGTGGGTAAAGTCTCGCGCGCAGACGCAAGCGGCGCGTGGGACACGGCCGGCTCAACCCACCATAGTAAGGCCGCCGCTTACACTTAAGACCTGGCCCGTGATGTAGTCAGCGTCCGAAGAGGCGAAAAAGGCCACGGCGCCCCCGATATCCTCGGGCTGTCCCAACCGGCGCATCGGGATCGACCGCCTCATCGCGTCGACCAGTTTTTCCCGCCCGGCCATCGCGTTTCGCAGCAGCGCGGTCTCGGTCGGTCCGGGGCAGACGACGTTCACGTTGATATTGTCGCGGGCAAGCTCGCGGGCAAGGGTTTTGGAGAGGGCGATTACTGCGGCTTTACAGCCGGCGTAAACCGCCTCGCCGCTCGAGCCGACACGGCCCGCGTCCGACGAGATCGACACGATCTTCCCTGCCGCACGCTGGCGCATCCCCGGGACCGCGGCCTTGCAGCAGTGGATGACGCCGCGGTAATTCACCGCGATCACCTTGTCCCAGGTCTCAGGATCGCTCTCCGCAAAGGGTTGGACCTTGTCCCAGCCCGCGTTGTTGACCAGAATGGCGAGCGGGCCGACCTCGCGCTCGACATAGCTCACTGCGTCAACGGCACTGCTCAGTTGGGTCACGTCAAGCGCGACCGCCACCGCGGTGCCGGCGCGCGATATTTCACTCGCGGTTCGCGCCGCGGCTTCGCGGTCAATATCGGCGATCGCCACGCTGGCGCCCTCGGCGGCGAGCCGCGTTGCGATCGCGCGCCCGATTCCCTGCGCTGCGCCGGTGACCAGCGCTACTTTGCCTTCAAGACGACGTGCTTGCAGTGTCATTATTTGAACCCCCCGTTATCTTGACCGTGGCTAAATACGAAGCGCCGACCTCGCGCTATCAGCTCAAAGTTACGCGAATAAATATGTCAGGTCACTCACCGGTCCGCGGCAAAACGTCCGCGAGATTTCCGGCCCGGCGGCGCCGGCGGCGCAGGTCGGCAACGTTTGTGCGTCTCAAGCCAGGCGGCATGCGTCTTTTCACCGCTCGAGGCTAGGATAGACTTCGCCGGCCAGCCGCTCCATGGTTTCTGTCACCTCATCCAGGGAGCCCGTGCGGCAGTCGAAAATTGCGTCTGTAGGGCCCAGCGCCCAGACCGGCTTTAGCTGTTCAGCTACCTCAGCGGCGGTGCCGACGAAGACGCGCTCCGGTTCTTCGCCGGGCCGCCGATTCGTATCGCCTAAGGGCGCTACGACGCGCGCGCCGTAGCGCACGCTGAAGCCCAGCCCCGTGCGCTCGCGGCCGCAGGCGGCGCGCTGGCTCTCCAGGTAATCAAGCCGGCGCGGCAACTCTCGCGCCGGCACTCTGAACGCGTGCCAGCTCTGCCCGTACTTGGCCGCGCGCCTGAGCGCGGGACGGCTGTTTCCGCCGATGTAGATCGGCGGATGAGGCTTTTGCACCGGCTGAGGGAAGCAGCCCACTTCCGCAAAGCGGTACAACTTTCCGTCGAAGCTGGGTTTCGGCTCGGTCCACAGCTTGACGAAGATTTCCAGCCATTCGTCGGTCGCCCGGCCGCGTTCGGCGAACGGCGGGCTGCCCATCACCGTGAACTCCTCGGCGAGCCATCCGCTCCCTACTCCCACGAAAAGCCGCCCGTTCGAAAGCACGTCCAACGTGGCCAGCATTTTGGCGCTCAACACCGGGTTTCGATACGGCACGACCATAACGCTCGTTCCCACGCGCAAGCGCGAAGTCGCGCCGGCGACGAACGACAAGAGCGACAGCGGCTCGAAGTAGTTGCCGTCGGCGGGGACGGAGAAGCGCCCGCTTCGGCTATACGGGTAGCGCGAGGCGATGCTCCACGGAATAACAATGTGATCGGTGACCACGACCGAGTCGTAGGCCAGGGCTTCGGCCTTGCGCGCGACTTCGAGCAGATTGGCGGCCGTCGCCAGCGGACCCGAGTTCGGGAGCTGAAATCCGAGCTTCACCATGCCGTCGTTCTCCTTGCTCGCATACTTTGCCGCGCGAAGCCGTCGCAAACGCTGGTTCCACCCGTCGCCCGCGCCGGGCCAATTATCTGCCGCCGCCCGCAAATAGTCCAACAGCGAGTAGGCTCCACGGCGGACGTAAACGGCCTGGCGCGCTCAGGACGCCAGCGCGGCGCTTTCGACCATCGTCACTCCGGCCTTTGCGAACGACCGCTTAGCGGCCTCGAGGCCGGCCCGAGGGTCCACCGCGCGGCATGCGTCGACGACGACGTAGGTCTCGAACCCGGCTTCGGCGGCGTCCTCAGCCGAGAAGCGCACGCACACGTCCAGCGCCAGTCCGACGGCGAACAGACGCCTAAAGCCGCGCTCTTTCAGATAGCCGCGAAGTCCGGTCGAGGTCTTGCGGTCGTTCTCCTTGAACGCCGAATAGGAGTCCACGTCCCGGCGAAAGCCCTTACGCAGGATAAGCTCCGAGCACAGAACGGAAAGGCCGGCGTGAAACTCGGCGCCGTCGCTGCCTTGCACGCAGTGGTCGGGCCAGAGCGTTTGCTCGCCGTAGGGCAGGGCGATGCTCTCGAAGGGACGCTTGCCGGGTTGCGCCGAGGCGAAAGAGAGATGGCCCGCCGGATGCCAATCCTGGGTCAAGACCGCGTGGCGGAACAGGCGCGCGAGCCGGTTGATCACCGGGACCACCGCGTCGCCTTCCTTGATTTCAAGCCTACCGCCTGGGCAGAAGTCCTTTTGCACATCGACCACGAGCAAAAGGTCCGGCTCCTCGATGCCGATAGCGCTTCTCATGGCGCATCCCTCCTTATTTCGCTAGCCGCCCGCGGGTGAGCGAGCATAAGGGCCATCCTTTTGACGGGCGCGCGAACCGAGCGGCGCCGGTTCAGCTTGGAGCGCTCATGGCTGAACGCGAGCGCCTTAGCGCTGCGCGATAGTCGTCGGGCGTGTTCAGGTTGAGCAGCGCACTCAACTGAGGGTCCAACTCGCGCATCGCGCGCTCGTCCAGTATGCGAACCTTAAGCAGCGGCACCAGCGCACGTAATCGCCGTTCGCCGCCGGCGAGCAACGCTTGCGCCGCCGACTGACATCGCTTGTGATAGGCGGCGAGCAGTGGCTGAAAGCGCCCGTCGATCAGGGGAATCGCCGCATCGTAGTCGTCAACCGCGGCGCAGAGGCCCAACGCGACCTCTGCTCGCAACGCCGGCGCGTCGCACGGACACACAAAAGCTATTTCACCGCGCGCGGCCTCAAGGCCGAGCCCGAGCGCCAAAAGCGGCCCTTCGAACGGTACCGGGTCAAAGACGATCGTGGCGTCAAGCTTGGGCAGCGCAAAGCCGGCTTCGCCTGGAAGCGCCGCCACTACGATAACGTCCGCGAAAACACGTCTTAGCTCCGTCACCGTGCGTTCGATCAAGGTCACGGCGCCGAATTTGAGCAATGCCTTGGGCGCGCCCATGCGCGTGCTGCGCCCCCCCGCCATCACGATCGCGCTCGCTGCCGTTCGCCCTGCCATAACTCAGTAGAAGCTGAAGACCGTTCGTATTTTGCTTGCCCGGCGTCCTATCCGAACATTGCGCCTTTCCGGGCTGCGCTCGCTGTGGTGAACGCCACTGCTCCGGGCCGCCTTAGGAAAAGCTTACAACGGCGCGCGTGAGGACGCTACCGCGATGGACGCGCGCACGCGGGCTCGGCTGAGAGTGTGCGATCTTTTTGACTAATAGGGGGGCCGCCGTGCCCGCCCTGTAGCCGCGGTGCCGGCCCGGTCGTGGGTCATTGGTCGCGCGGGCGTGGCGCCCGCGCATCATGGCGGGCACGGCGGTCCGTCCCGCTTAAATGAGTCACAAGCTCTGAGAAGGCGCGAGGTTACGGATGCGGGCGTTGCTGATAGAATGATTATTGAAATTACCGGTGGCACGGATGAGTTGAGTCGGAGGGAGTTCGCATGTCTGTTCTTCTGTTCGAGAAGCGAGGGCATATCGCCTACGTCACATTAAACCGTCCCGAGGCGCGCAACGCGATCAACCCGGAATTGGTCGTGCGTTTGGCGGAGACCTGGCACGAGATCGATCGCGACGCAGCGATTCGCGCGGCGATTGTGACCGGCGCCGGCGACAAGGCCTTCTGCGCGGGCGCTGACCTTGCGCGCTTGATCCCGCTGTTTAGCGGCGCGCGGCCTGCCGAGGATGAGTGGGACCGCCAAGTGACCGAGAAACCTTCGCTGGTTGGCGCGGCCCTTTTGCGCGACTTTAACCCCGACAAGCCGCTTATCGCCGCAATCAACGGCTTCTGCATCGCGGGCGGGCTGGAGTTGGTGCAGGGGACCGACCTGCGCGTCGCGTCGCAAACTGCGACGTTCGCGCTGCAAGAGGTGAGATGGGCGATCTTGCCGTCGGCCGGATCGATGGTGCGGATGCCGCGTCAGATGCCGTACTGTAAGGCGATGGAGATTTTGCTCACCGGCAACAGGATCGACGCCGCCGAAGCGTATCGCCTGGGCTTCGTGAACTATGTCACCCCGCCGGGCGAGGTGATGGCCAAGGCGCAAGAGCTCGCCGAGCGCATCACTGAGAACGGCCCCCTAGCTGTGCGCGCGATAAAGCGCACCGTGCTCAGCGCCCTGGGCCGCCCGCTCGACGAGGGCTACAGGATGGAGGACGAGGCGACGCGCGAGGTGATGCGCACCGAGGACGCCAAAGAGGGACCGCGCGCCTTTATCGAGAAGCGCAAGCCGCGCTACGTAGGGCGCTGAAACGAGACGGAGACCGTGTTGGAGAGACCCTGGGCCGAGCGCTGCGACCGTCATTACGCGCGCCGGGGCCCGGGTCGTTCGCGCGCCGTCACTCCGCCAACTCGACGAAAGCACCACCCCCGCGCAGATGAGTACACGGCGTAGCCGAGCGGTAGGCGAAAGTAGTAAACTTATGAGATACACGGGCTAACCGCTGGCCGGGCCATGCAGGACGGGCATGGCGCGGCGCTTAGGCACGCGCAGCCGCCGGTGCTATGCGAGCTTCGGACGCTGTGCTCGTCACACAACACGCTCTTCGGAGGGTAGATGATGGAGTTTAGGCGAAATGGCTGCGCGGCTAGCGCTCGCCGATTGCCGGGCGCGTTTTGCGGCGCGTATAGCGAGCGGTGGAATGGCGCCGAGACGCCGGGCTTTGCCTGTCGGCGACTAATTTCAATCAACACCGGCAAAGCTATTTTGCTCGCCGCCGGGATGCTGCTCGTCACCGCGGGCGCCGGCTCGGCCGGCGACGCACAAAGGCCTTCCGGCAACAAACTTGCAGCAGCTTCGGCTAGTGCGTCCGACACCAAGCATGTTCCCGTCACCAGCGTGGTCAATCCGGTGATCCTGGTGGCCGGCGGCGATATAGGTGGGAGCTTGTTCCACTACCTGGCCAGCGCGCTATTTGTGAGCTCGACCAGCGCGGCTCAGGTCTACATCCCGGACAGCGGGCGCTTTGACACTACGGCGAAGCCGCTCAATGAAAGCCGCGAGATGGCGACGGCGACGCCATTACCCAACGGCAAGATTTTGGTCGCCGGAGGGGTCAAATGCGGCAACGGCGCTCTGGGACCGCGCTGCAAGGCGCTTGACAGCGCCGAGCTCTACGACCCTTCCACCGGCAGCTTTACCCGGGCCGGCGCCGGTAGCGGGTATAAGATGGCTTCCCCGCGCTCCGGGCACACCGCGACCGTAATTCAGGGGTGCGGTTGTCCAGCAGACGGCAAAGTGCTCCTGACCGGCGGAGTAAAAGACAAAATCGCGACCATCCCGACCGGGATCATCTCCACGCTCCCGGTCAAGACCGCGGAGCTATACGATCCTGCGACCGACAGGTTCATCGCGCTGCCCGCAACAATGAGGGACGCTCGGATATACCACGCCGCAGTCTTGCTTCCCGGCGGCAAGGTGTTAATCGTCGGCGGCGACAGCACGGGCTTTTTCGAGCACACGCTTGCCTCGGTGGAAATTTACGAGCCCAAGTCCGGCGCGTTCGTCTCGGCCGGCATGATGGCTATGCCGCGCGAGTTCGCTGAAGCCACGCTGTTTGATCCGAATGTGATCAAGGGTCCGCTGGCAGGCAAAGTGCTCATCACCGGCGGGGTTGCGGCAAAGGCGCGGCTCAAGGGCGATTCTACCGACACCGCTGAGCTTTTCGACCCGGGCTCGGTTAGCTTCAAGAGGGTGGGGTCGCGCATGAGCTCGCCCCGTGCGGGTCATTCGGCGACGCTTTTCGCAAGCGGTCCGCTGGCCGGCAAAGTATTGATTGCCGGCGGCATCTCGGCCAATGGCGACGGCACGGCGCTGGGCACGAAGCAGCGCAGCCAGGGGACCGCGGACCTTTACGATCCCTCGGTTGGGCCGACCGGCGAGTTTCGCCCGACCGGCAAGCTCAACGAGGGGCGCGCGGGTCACGTGGTTGCGTTGCTCTCGCATGGGACAAACGCCGGCCGCGTGCTGGTTGCCGGCGGCGAAAATTGCAACGGCGCGGCTCCCTCGGCGTGCTACGTTGCCGGCTCCGGCGCCGACAAGGCCGCGGGCAATCCCGGGGTAGGCGTGGAACTCTACGATCCGGCCAGCCAAACTTGGCGGCCGCTTCGCGCTGCCATGCCGACGCTGGTCAATGCCGCGTCCGGACACGGAATGCTGCTGTTCTAAGCAGCACCTGACCGACGACTCCCCTGCGGGGAGGAACCGGGGTCCCCGGTAACGGCAATTGGCGCGCAACAGGCGCCGCTACGCGGCGCACTGAGCATCCGGCGCATCGGGGGTCTGTAATGGCAAGAATTTTTCAGGCGGCGGACGTTGACCGGACGGTGCTCGACGGCAAAACGATCGCCGTCATCGGCTACGGCAACCAGGGGCGCTCGCAGGCGCTTAACCTGCGTGTGAGCGGACGCCACGTGATCGTCGGCAATCGCGAGGACGAAAGCTGGCGCAAGGCCCGCGAAGACGGCTTTGAGACGCATCCAATGGATCGCGCCGCCACGCTGGCCGACATCGTGATGCTGCTTTTGCCGGACGAGGTTGCGCCGCCCATCTTCGATGAATTGATTCGGCCTAATCTGGTTAGGGGCAACGCGCTGGTGATGGCCAGCGGCTATAACGTCACCTATAACCACGTGATCGCGCCGGCTGACGTGGATGTCGTACTGGTGGCGCCGCGCATGATCGGTCAAGGCGTATTCGAGCTGGCCAGCCGCAACGAGGGCGTCCCGATTCTGGTCGGGGTGCATCAGGACGCCACCGGCAAGGCGCTCGCCGTCGCGCTCGCCTTGGCTGACGGGATTGGCGGCTTTCTGCCCCACGGGGTGGTCGTGGAGTCCAGCTTCAACGAAGAAACACTGGTCGATCTGTTTACCGAGCATACCTGGGCGGGCGCGTTTCTATACATCCTCGACAAAGCGTTTCGCATGCTGATCGAGGGAGGCGTCAGCCGCGAGGTGGCGATTCTGGAGCTCTACGGGTCAGGTGAGATCGGCGAGATCGGCCGCGCTATGGCGACCGACGGCCTTTGGCGCCAACTCAGGCTCCATTCTCACACCAGTCAGTTCGGGCAATTGACGCACGGCGCCGATTTTGTCGATCGAAAAGTCGAAGCGTTGATGCGCAAGGCGATAGCCGAGATTCGCAGCGGCGCCTTCGACCGGCGCTGGACGGCGGAGCAGGCGCGGGGTTTGCCGCTCTTCCGGCGCTTGCTCGATGAAGTTTTGTCGTCGCCGCTGAGCAAGGCCGAAGACGAACTCTACGCACGCCTCGGCAGACGGTAGACTCTGCCTTCTTTGGTTCGCTAAGACGGCCTTTATGGCGCGGGGCGAGGATTTGTGCAAAGTGCCACGTGACCTAAACCATACCGCGCCGTCCACAAGGAACTGCGTTCGGAGAGCCGTGCGGCGAACCCTCACTTAAATTTCCCTTCTATAGTGCGAGCGGCGTCTCTCTTCAGCGCGCAAGAGGGAGCCTCGAAGGGGGCGGTCTCGATGCGCGCGCGACAGGGCAGCGAGTCCAAGGGCAGCCGGCCTCGGACCTAGGCCGTCAGTTTTTACCGCCGAGCGGCCGCGTGTTGCGAGCGGCATAGAGAGAATTCGCTCCTAAACTATCCGGCCCTGCTCTCCGTGACCTCGAATTTGCTACTGTTAACCTAGCCGACAGCTTTCGACATCCCGAGCTGGCTCTTATGTCTAAGGGATTCGACGTGTGAAAGGGCGGATGACCCTCGGTGGGCGCCAACGCCCCACCTGATGAGGTCTCGAGGGACCAGCATGGTCGGCGGGAAAAGCCGTGCTGTCCAATATTGTCCCGAGACGTGGTTAAGAGGCGAGGTCGTGCGGCGGCAGGCCAGGCAGTCACAGATGACGTGCGTAATCGCACTCACACTGCGAGAGGGCCGGACGACCTCCGGATTGTAACGGGGACCTCTCGCCTGATTGTCATGCTAGTATCACAGTCTAACGCGGGCGTCTGCTTGCGTACCAATGTAGATATTCGCCGTGACACGCTTTGCGGTTCGCCTTTGCCATTTTTCCTCTTGATAATCGTCGCCCTTGGCGCTTTGGGGGTTCGTCCGGCCGCGGCAGCTGGCCTGACGGTCGAAGAGGCGATCGCTGTTGCGCTGGAAAACAATCCGAATTTGCAGGCGGCCCGCCAGCAGCTTGAAACGGCAAGAGCGCGCGCGATCAAGGCGCACTATCTAAACCAATACAATCCCCAGGTTCAAGTCCAAACATCGCAGGCTCATTTTGAGTTTGCGCCGGGCGGAAACGCAACGCAAATTTATAGCACCGCGACTGTCGAGGTGGAGGTTGCGGGACAGCGCGGTTTGCGAATCAAAGCGGCAGACCGGGCGTTGTCAGAGGCCCAAGCGAACGTCGCTGACGCGGAACGGCTAACCAGAGCGCGCGCGCAATATGCGTTCTACCAGGCTCTTTATTTGCGTGAGCGCCTGGACTTGATGGAGCGAGTGGAGGATCTCAATCGACGGCTGCGCGACGCGACTGCCATGCGCTTTCGGGCCGGCGAGAGCGCGAGGCTTGAGGCGAACCTTGCTGCTATACGCTATGACCAGTCGCGCAGAATGACGCTGTTGGCGCATCGCGACCACCAGAACGGCTTGCGAGCCCTGCAGCGCTCCCTCGGAATGGTTCCCACCGGCGAACTGGAGGTCAGCGGCTCACTTCTTGTGGGGAGAACGATAGCGCTCGATCCCCAACGAGCTTTACAAGCGGCGTCGGCTAATCGGCCGGACCTACGCGCTCGCGATTATCAAATCAGTCGAATTGCTGCCGACATCGAACTGATTAAACGTCTGAGGATCCCCAACCTGACCGTAGGGGGCTTTATTGGACAGATTCCTGAAATTCCTGGCGAATTCGTTCGCGAAATCGGCGGTATAGTTGGATTTCCAATACCGCTGTTCGAGCGCAAGCAAGCCGAGCTGACGGACCTCAAGGGTTTGGAGACCCGCGCCAAGTATGAGCGCAGGGCAACCAAGCTTACGATTGAACAGCAGGTGCGCGATGCGCTTTCGGCGTACGAAGCTTCGCGCGATGCTTTAGAAGTGTTTCAGGCCGACGCCTTAGGTCGCCTTAAGGAGAGCTTCGAGCTGATCGACACCGCCTATCGTTTGGGCGAGATCGGTCTGCTTCAGCTGATCGTGGTTGAGAACGACCTCGTGGCGGCGAATTCTTCCTATCTGGACTCGTTGTGGGACTACTGGGTCGCTCGAATCGCGGTTGAAACCGTCGCCGGAACAACTCTCGAAAGGCTGCGCCAGCCGTGAACCTGCCCGGGATGCCCGCGATGGCGGCCGTTTTCCTGCTAGTAACCACAATCTGCGGCTGCAAAGGCGGCGCGCCTGCGCCGCCCGGCGCCAACAAGTCGGCGCCGGCCCATGTTCCCGCTCTTGAAAGAGCGATTCGCCTGGCGCCGGAGGCGATTCAGACACTCGGCTTGCAAACTGTACCGGCGTCATCTCGCGGTTTGAGCCGCGAACTCGTCACTACGGCGGTTATCAAACCTAACGCCTATCGCGTCGCTGACGTCAGTCCGCGCGTTCCCGGAAAGGCGATCGAAGTTTACGCCCGCCTTGGTGACAACGTGAAAAAAGGCGCCGTACTAGCCAAGCTTGACAGCCTGGAACTGGGACAAGCCAAGGCCGCATTCCTACGCGCCCGAACCGACTTAAACGTCGCCAAGCGCAATTACGATCGTTTGAAAACTTTGTACGCGAAGCAGATTTCGTCCGAACGCGATTATCTCAGCGCGAAGGGCGATTTCGAGCGCAGCGAAGCCGTCTACAATCAAGCGCGCGAGGCGCTGCGTTTACTGGGCCTGTCTGAAGCCGAGATTGCTGGAACGAACTGGAATAGCGCTGGCGGACGGCTTTCTTTGTTGCCTCTGCTCTCCCCATTTTCCGGCACCGTGATAAGCCGCGATATCGTGGTCGGCGAACAGGTCAGACCTGATCAAACCGTTTTTACGATCGCCGACCTGCGCGTCGTGTGGCTGCTCGCCGACATCCACGAGAAAGACCTTGCGCGCGTGCGAATCGGTGATACGGTGGGAGTTCAAGTCGACGCCTACCCGGGAGAAGAGTTCCGCGGCTCGATTACCTACATCAGTGACATTATTGAGCCGGCGACGCGAACCGCCAGCGCGCGAGTCGAGATAGCAAATCCGGACCGGCACCTGCGGCTGGGGATGTTCGCAAGAGCGCATGTCAAGCTGCGCCCGGCACCAGGCGAGCGCACCGGGATTGTGATTCCAGCGGATGCGGTACAAAGAGTCGGGGAGAAGTTTGTCGTATTCATTGAACAAGAGCCGGGAACTTATTTTCCGCGCGTCGTTTCTTTGGCGACGGCTTCGGATGACGCAGTTCAAGTACGCTCCGGTTTGGCTGCCGGAGAACGCGTTGTGAGGAAAGGCGCATTTTACTTGAAATCGGTTCTCGTGAGGGAATCGGCTGCTCGCTGAGATTTACACGCAAAACGGATGCTTCAGCAGATCTTCGAACTTTCACTGCGCAACCGCTTTCTTGTCCTGGTTTTCGCCGGCTCGCTGATCGCGCTCGGAATGAAATCGCTCGGCCAGCTGCCGATCGACGCCGTCCCCGATATCACGCCCAATCTGGTTCAGGTCCTCGCCGTGTCGCCCGGTCTGGGCCCGGTTGATATGGAGAGGTTTATCACGTTCCCCATCGAGACCGCGATGTCTGGCCTTCCTGGAATCGAACGTATCGTCTCCCTGTCGCGCTTCGGCCTGGCTCTGGTCACGATCTACTTCAAGGAAGGGATGGACGTCTATTTTTGCAGGCGTCTGGTGATGGAACGTCTTCCGCAGGCGCGCCAGATGATCCCGGCGGGATTCGGGGGTCCGGCCATGGGCCCGACCGCGACCGGTCTGGGAGAAATTTATCAGTTCGAGGTGCGCGGCGTGGGCTACTCGTTGATGGAGCTTCGCTCAATGCTCGATTGGGACATAGCGTACAAGCTCAAGTCGGTTGCGGGGGTGGTAGAGGTCAACTCCTACGGTGGCGAATCAAAGACGCTAACCTTAGAACTTAGCGCGGCGAAACTAGTGGCTTACGGCCTTGCGATCAGGCAGGTGTTCAACGCTGTCGAACAGAACAACGCTAACACCGGAGGCGGCTATATCGAGCGCGCCGGAGACCAATACCTAATCAGCGGCGAAGGGCTCATCACCGATGCCAACGCGCTGGCCAACGTAATCGTGGCCACTCGCGGCGATGGTACGCCGATCCGCATTCGCGACCTAGGTAAGGTCGGATTCGCGCCGATGGTTAGACTGGGCGCGACCACACGCGACGGGCGCGGCGAGGTGGTGACGGGACTGGTCATGATGCTGATCGGTGAGAACTCCCGGCGCGTGGCCCAGCAAGTGCACAAGAAAATCGGAGAGATCCAGAAGACGCTGCCGCCCGGCGTCACCATCGACACCTACTACGATCGTACGGAACTGGTGAACAAGACCATTCACACGGTAGCGAAAAACCTGACCGAAGGAGCACTCCTCGTCATTGCCGTCTTGCTGCTGACCTTGGGCAATGTGCGCAGCGGGTTGGTTGTGGCAACCGCGATTCCGCTTTCAATGCTGTTCGCGTTTACGGGCATGGTCCTGACCGGCCTTTCAGGAAACCTGATGAGTCTCGGCGCGATCGACTTCGGCCTGATTGTCGACGGCTCCGTAGTGATGGTCGAAAATATTATTCGTCATCTTGCGGAGGCTGCCCGCGTTTCAGGCACCGAGAGGCGGTTGGATGACGAAGAAATGCGGGACGTGATTCGCGAGGCCGGCCGCGAGGTACTGAAGCCTATGTTCTTCGCGGTGAGCATCATCATTATCGTCTACCTGCCGATCCTCTCGCTCCAGGGCGTTGAAGGAAAGATGTTTCGCCCGATGGCGCTGACCGTGGTGTTCGCCTTGTTTGGCGCGCTGCTGCTTTCGTTCACGTTGATGCCCGTGCTGGCGAGCGTGTTGCTGCGCCGTGGCGCGTCGGAGCGCGAAACGGTTCTCATCAGGCACGCCCGCCGGCTTTACACTCCCGTGCTTGCGCGCGCCGTGAAGCGGCCGCTGGCAACGGCCGGCGCCGCGGCCGGCGTGTTCGCGCTCAGTCTGTTCGCCGCGCCATTTCTCGGGACGGAGTTCATCCCTCGACTCGATGAGGGCGCGCTTATCGTAACGGCTTGGCGCGTGCCTGGAACGTCGCTCGAGGAATCGATCCGCGACAGCACGCTGGTAGAGCGGCTGCTAAGGCGCTTTCCAGAAGTGGTCAGCGTAGTCACGAGGACTGGTACGGGCGAGATACCGAACGATCCGATGGGCGTCGAACAAAGCGACTCGTACGTGTTTCTCGCTCCTCGTCACGAGTGGAAAACGGCTAAAACCCCGGACGGGATGACGCGAGCGTTTGACGCCGTCCTCAAAAGAAATCTGCCCGGCGTCATATTCACCTACTCGCAACCGATTGAAATGCGAATGCATGAGTTAATTTCGGGGGCGCGCTCGGATGTGGCAACGGTAATCTACGGCAGCGATTTGGGGACGCTCAAACGGCTGGGCGACGAGGTCGTCAGGGTTATCGCCGAAATCCCGGGCGCCTCCGACATCAAACCCCAACAAGTCGCCGGAACCTGGTACTTGCAAGCGGTCGTCGATCGCGACGCTATCTCCCGATACGGCATCAATGCGGCCGATGTGCTCGATACCATTCAAGCACTTGCCGGTAAGACCGTCGGAACATTCTTTGAGGATTCGCGCCGATTCCCCATCCAGGTCCGTTTTCAGCCGGCCGACCGCTCAAGCCCCGAAGAGATCGGCGAGCTTCGGGTCTCGGACCATCATAAAGGCTTCATCCCACTTAAGCAGCTTGCAAAAATAAGCGTCAAACAGGGGCCGGCAGAGATAAGCCGTCAGAATCTCCATCGCAGACTGATCGTGGAGACCAACGTCAGGGGAGAGGACCTCGGAGGATTCGTGGCGGCTGCGCGGCGTGCGGTCGACGAGAGAATTAAGCTGCCGCCTGGCTACTGGATTGAATGGGGAGGGCAGTTCGAAAACCTCAAACGCGCGGAAGATCGGCTAAAGCTGATGGTTCCTCTAGCCCTGTTTCTGATCTTTATGCTCCTGTATTCTACGTACGGAGCCGCAAAGCCCGCGCTTTTGATCTATCTGAACGTCCCTCTGGCTGCGACCGGAGGCATTTTTGCGCTTGCCTTGCGTGGCATGCCGTTCTCGGTCTCGGCCGGCGTGGGCTTCATCGCGCTGTTTGGAGTCGCGGTCCTGAACGGCGTGGTTCTGATGTCCTACGTTCTCCAGATGCGCCAGCGTGGTGTCGAGCCTCTAAAGGCGGCGCGCGAGGGCGCCGAGATACGGTTCAGACCGGTCTTAACGACGGCGCTCGTTGCAGGCCTAGGCTTTCTGCCGATGGCGATTTCGACTTCGGCCGGCGCGGAAGTGCAGCGTCCGCTCGCGACCGTTGTTATCGGCGGCCTGTTGACCTCGACAGCGCTGACTCTCTTGGTTCTGCCGGCGCTGTATGCCTGGTTGGAATCGCCAAGCGTGTCGAGCTGGTTCGGGCGCCGCCTTCAGCGTTAGCCGCAGAGCGGAGAGGCGCAGTTCTAGACGAACACGATTCCTCCGTCAACGAGTAGCGCCTGGCCGTTTATCGCAACCGAATCGTCAGCGGCGAGAAAGCTTATCAGCCCGGCGATGTCCTCCGGCGTCTCCGGCCTTCCCAGCAGCGCCATCCGCGCGTACTTTTTCAACGTCTCGCCCGGCGCCGCGCCGGTCATCTGGGAGAGCTGGCGGTCCATGTTCTCCCACATCGGTGTGGCCACGATTCCCGGGCAGTAGGCGTTGACGTTGATGCCATACGGGGCGAGCTCCTTGGCGCAGGCCTGGACCACGGCTCGCACGGCGAACTTCGAGGCGCAATAGTGCGCGAGCATCGCATAGCCCTGATGGCCGGCGATCGAAGAGGCCGCAATGAGTCGACCCCTGGTCTGCGTCTCGATCATGTGCTGGGCTGCGGCTTGGAACGAGAAGACCACCCCTTTCACGTTGACCGCAAGTATTCGGTCCCAGTCCGCTTCGGTAAGCTGCATGAAAGGACGTACCTGGCAGATGCCAGCGTTCGCGACCATCACGTGCAGCCCGCCGCATTCCTTGACCACACGCTCAACACCGGCAAAGACGCTCGCGCGCTCGCTTACATCGCATTCGATTGCGACTCCAACCCGCCCCGCCGTCGAGCATTCTTCCGCCACCGCTTTGGCTTTGGGCGCGTTGGTATCGAGGACAGCGACCCGCGCCCCATCTTGGAAGAAGCGCCGCGCGATCGCCGCGCCGATTCCCTGTGCGCCGCCCGTGACGGCGGTCACCTTGCCTTGAAGCTTCATGAAGATCCTCCCCTGATTTAATTCCCCGGCGGCAAGCGATAGAGAGCTCGGCGGCGCCGCACGCGGCCGCTGCCGCCGGTAGTGTCGTTCGCGCGTGGATTGCCGTTATTGTTTTGACTGGGATTGCTCCGGCGCGCCGGCAGCGCCGGAGTTCCCGGTCTTGCTCCCGTTTCGCGCTTCTTCGAACAGCGCGCGTTCTTGCTCGCGCAGACTTTGCCACTTGCTCCACAGCGCGGAGACCTTGGCGAGCTGGTCCGCGGACATTATCTTGCGCGCCTGGAGGGCGAGCTTAATGCGCTCATCGATTAGCTGTTCCTGCGCCTGCTTAAGCTTGGCCACCTCCTGGGTCACATCGACCGTTTTTGCGGGCGATAGCAGCTTGGTGATTAAGGCCTGGCGCGCTTCGCGCAGTTGGACATGGAGCAGATCGAGCCGCGAGCGATCGCTCATGAAAATCGCGTGCACCTGCTTTCGCTGCTGCGGTTCCAGAACCGACATCAGAGGCGCCATCCCCATGCGCCCTGAGCCGTGCCCCTCGCCGGGACCGGCGTAGGCAGTAAACGAAGCGAGCGCCAGCGCGGCGCAACTCGCGACGGCGATGCCCAGATTAAAACGCTTCATGACACCTGCTCCTTATAGCCCCGTATTTGCACGCGTGACCCTATGCGGACGAGCAGCCTCTGACCTGTCGCTTCAAGCACCTGCCAAAAAGCCGACCAACTCGCGGCCGTCCGGATAAATTCGCAGCTACTGAGGATTGCAAAATATTGATACGGCGCGGAGTCGTGGGGGTGGCCTGGTGCTCGCTGCGCGGGCTTCCAGCCCGAGATGACAGGCTAAAACCTGTCCCACTGTAGAAGGCCAAGCGGAAAATGTGCCTGCCACTGTATTCCGCAATCTTCAATAGGTTCGTTCGCGCCTTTATCGGTTCTCGGCCGTCCAGCTTCGCGAACAGGCCGGATTAAACTGCCGGTCTTGGCCCAAACATGTGTCGTCCTGCTCGAAGTTGTCTTGCAAAAAAGTCACGTAAGAAGCGGAAGCCGGCTGGCCTTCACCCCCAAGCTGCGCGCTGCTGCGTTCAGCCAAGGCCAGCGATTCGTTCCCCGGGGAGGAGCTATTTGCGGCACTCGCGGAAACTATTTCGGCATTGGAGGGCAGGAATCGCTGGCCAAGCCAGAACCCCGTAACGAAAACCGCAAGCGCGGTCGCGAACGCGGGCGCGATCGCGGGCATCCACGACAGCAGTCTTAGTCCAACCGGGGCCGGCGGCGGCGGCGCGCTGAGCGCGGTCTCGATCGACTTCATGTGTTGCGTTAAGTTTTTATAGTTGCGGGCGCAGGCCGCGCAGCCCTTGATGTGAAGCTGCGCCTCGGCGGAACCTTCGCCCAATAACAGGTCGAGCAGCACTTCTTCTTTCAGACATTGGTTCACGGCTCGGGCACCAATGATTTGCGCAAATTGGCGATCGCGCGCGAGAGGTGGCGTTTGACGCTGCCCGCGGTCAAGCCCAGCGCGCGGCCGGTGTCCTCGGTTGACCATCCTTCTAAATAGCGCAGGGCAAAGACCTCCTGCTGGCGGCGCGAGAGCTTGCGGAACCGCTGCCAGATTCGCCGGTATTGCTCGTGGTTGATCGCTTCGTGCTCCAACGTCGGACGATCATCCGCATAGTCGCTCTCATTGAATTCTTCCGCCGACCTCGAGCGCCGCTTCCACCACGCAGAGCGCCTGTGGTCGTGGCAAGTATTGACCGCGACTCGCGTAAGCCAGCGCGACCATGACTGCGGCGCTCCGTTTTCGCCCCAGTAACCAAGCGCCCTGACAAAAACCTCCTGCGCGGCGTCTTCTGCGTCCTCCGGCTGCAACAGCAAGAGCCGGCACAAGCGCAGAACGCGCCCGTGATGCTCGCGGTACAGTTGGCCGTAATCCGGACGTTCGACCGGCAACTGGTTCAAACCGCACCTCTCGTAACAAATTGACGATAGTATAGCCGTTTTGGATGACGGGCTCATGCCCGCCATGCCGGCGCCCGCGCGGGCGCCGTTCGGATTTGTTTTGCTAGACTCAAACCAGGACCGAAAGTAGCGGTCTTGCGTGGCAGATGTTAGCTTAGCCGTAAAGGCCAACCGGGGAGGTGAACTAACAGCGATGAAGTTCGGCGTAGCTATCTTTCCCACCCACTATACCATTCGCCCGGCGGAGGTTGCCCGCGCCGCCGAGGAACGAGGCTTCGAATCGCTCTTTTTTCCCGAACATACCCATATTCCCGTTGCTCGACGCTCGCCTTATCCGGGCGGCGGTCAGTTGCCGCGCGAATATGTTCACACCTTCGATCCTTTCGTCGCGCTGACGAGCGCCGCGATGGCGACCAAGAAAATCAAGGTGGCAACCGGCATCTGCCTGCTGGTCGAGCGCGACCCGATAATCGTCGCCAAGGCGATTGCAAGCCTAGACGTGCTCTCCGAGGGCCGGGTGATCTTCGGCATCGGCGGCGGCTGGAATGCCGAGGAAATGGAGGACCATGGCACCGCGTACAAGTCGCGCTGGAAGCTGCTGCGCGAGCGCGTCGAGGCGATCAAGGAAATCTGGACCAAAGAGGAGGCCCAGTATCACGGCGAGTTCGTCAACTTCGACCCCATCTGGTCGTACCCCAAGCCGATGCAGAAGCCGCATCCGCCAATCATACTGGGGAATAACGGGCCCAACGCGGTCAAGCGCGTGGCGAGATTCTGCGACGGATGGCTGCCGCATGCGGCGCGCATGGGGAATCTGGCGCAGCGTATGGAGGATCTCCGGCGCGAAGCCGAGGGCATGGGCCGCGACCCGAGGTCGATATCGGTAACCGTGTTCGCCGCGCCGCCGGACCAAGCTAAAGTCGAAGAGTTCACGAAAGCCGGTGCTGAGCGCACGGTGTTCTATTTGGCGTCGGCGAGCCGCGACGCCGTGCTCTCCACGCTGGATAAATTCGCCAAGCTTCTGCGCGCTTAAGGCGCCGGCATCCGCCGCGAGCGTCGGACCACGGTCTCAACGAGCGTTCGCAGATGCGCCGGCTTTGCGCTCAGATGCGCGCGCGGCGCCATGGCCCGGGTTGTGAGCGCTTCACGCCCCAACGCCGGTTAGGCGCTGAGACCCTGTCGTGGCGGCCACGGTAAAACCTGTCGTAAGAAAAGCGTGTGGCCATCCTTACGTCGCAACGCCGTGGCAAGAGCACGTAACGCCGGCGCGTTGTGGCGCGCGCAGGCGTGGTGATAACCGGGCGGCGCGCTCTTAAGGCAAAGCGGCGTTGCTCGCCGCGACGCTTCGAGGTCATTTTGCAAGCCTGGTCTCTGGAGTGCAGAGTTCGGTGAACAATTCTGGCGCCCGCGCCCGCCTGCGGGAGGGGCCTGAGTGGCGGCTTAACGCCTCTCCCCGTCGGGAGAGGCCGCGCCGCGCGAAAGCGCGGCGCGGGTGAGGGACCACTGAGAAACAACAATTGCTGCGCGCCCCGTCCGGGGTCCGCACCCGGCTCAGCACCCTCACCCCAACCCTCTCCCACTTCGCGGGCGAGGGAGCAGAAAAAGCGCTGCGCTGCGCGGCCGTCGTCTCTCGATGGGGAGAGGAACGGACATAGCTCGGCCGATGCCGCGCTCAACGGACCATGCTGAGAGATGGCCACCAGGCGCCCGAACTATTCAAGGCACGTATAACTCGTCAGGCGAGGAGGTAGTTAAAGCCGATGTTCGGTTTTATCGGATTGGGGCAAATGGGCTTTCCGATCGCGCTTAATTTGCTTGAGTCAGGTCATCGCCCGCTGCACGTCTATAATCGGACCGCTGCGAAAGCCGCGAAGCTCGTCGAAAAGGGCGCAACGCTGGCCGCGAGTCCGGCCGAGGTGGCGGTGCCCGGCGCAATCGTTTTCACGATGCTGTCCGACGACCGCGCGGTGGAAGACGTGGTGTTGGGCAGCGCGGGGTTTGTTCGGCGTCTTGGTCCGTGCGGCGTGCATGTGTCGATGAGCACTATCGCGCCGGCAACCGCGCGGCGGCTGGCGCAGCTCCACCAGGAGCACGCCTGCGCGTATCTCGGCGCGCCGGTTTTCGGCCGCCCGGACGCGGCCGCGGCGCGCAAGCTGTGGATTTGCCTGTCGGGAGCGGAGCCGGCCAAGGCGCGGGTCGAGCCGATTCTGCGCCGTCTGGGCCAGGCTGTGTTCGACTTCGGCGAAGACCCGGGCGCCGCGCATGTCGCCAAGCTCGCCGGCAATTTCATGATCGGCGCGGCGATGGAGGCCGTCGCCGAGGCTGTGGTGATGTTGGAAAAGAACGGCGTCGATCGCGTCAAGGTGATCGAGATGCTGGGCGACACGCTGTTCAGTTGCCCGGTGTATCGCAACTACGGCAAGGCCATCGCCGAGCGCCGCAGCGCGCCGGTGGGTTTTAAGCTCGCCCTGGGGCGCAAGGACCTCGACTTGGTGGTTCAAACCGCGGCTGCGTGCCAGACGCCGATGCCGCTGGCTAACTTGGTGCGCGATCGGCTTATCGCGGGCATGGCCAAGGGCCGTGGGGAAATGGACTGGTCGGCGCTCGCGCTGGGTGCCGCGGAAGATGCCGGCCTTGACCCAATCCCCGGCGGCCGAGGCGCCAGCTAAGCCGGCGCCGATCCGCTGCGACGGCTCTTGTCGCCACCAGAGGTTGCCACCGACGCCGGCGCGCCATAAGCTTTGCTCTAGACGATTGGCATCAGCGATGCTCCTCGGCCCAAGCGCGAGTTGACTCAAGCTAGATTAATCTCACACGCTAAGTGCCGGCTAGCGCGCAAGACCCTTATCGCGAACAGTTAAAGCAATGCTTAAACCAGGCGACACAGCCCCGGAATTTTGTCTCAAAACCGATCAGGGCAACACGTTGACCCTGTCCGAAACGCGGGGAAAGAAGGTTTTGTTGTGGTTCTATCCCAAGGCCGACACGCCTGGCTGAGCGTTGGAAGCGCGCGGGTTCCGCGAGCAGATTAACTATTTTCAAGAGTTGGGCGTGACGGTGCTCGGAATAAGCTTTGACTCCGTCGAGGAAAATGCCGCTTTCAGCAAAAAGTACCAGCTTGCGTTTCCGCTGCTCTGCGACATCGACCGATCGGTAGGGATGAGTTATCAGGCATGTGACGAGCCAAAAGCCCGCTACGCCAGGCGTATCAGTTACTTAATCGACGAACATGGCAGAATCGAGCGGGCCTATGCCCAGGTCGATCCGCGCGACCATCCGGCGCGGGTGCTGGCGGAGCTGATCGGCGAGAAAGCTTAAGTGCGGCTAACGTCTGCGTCCTGCGTGGCCGCGATGAGCCGGATGTCCGCAGGTTGCGACGCGCAGCATCAAAACAAGAGCGGGGAGGCTGAATGGGGGCCGTAGCGCTGACGATTGCCGGTTCCGATTCGAGCGGCGGCGCGGGAATCCAAGCCGACCTCAAGACCTTCTGCGCGTTCGGCGTTTATGGCGCCAGCGTAATCACCGCCCTTACCGCGCAAAACACGCGGGGCGTCAGCGCTATCGTCGAGCTTGCCCCTGATTTCGTCAGCGCTCAATATGACGCCGTGGTCGACGACCTGGAGATCGGTGCGGCGAAAACCGGGATGCTTGCGGGAACCGCGATAATCGAGGCGGTAGCCGACCGCTTGCGCCGGCGCCCGCTGCCGTGCGTGATTGTCGATCCCGTGATGGTGGCGACGAGCGGGGATGTTTTGTTGCAGCCGTCGGCCGTCGATTGCATTCGTTCGCGCATGCTTTCGCTTGCTTCGCTGATGACGCCGAATATGCGTGAGGCTGAGGTCCTAACGGGCAGCCCGGTGCGCGACCCGGCGCAGATGGGCGAGGCGGCGCGGGCGCTCGTCGCGATGGGCGCTCGCGCGGTGTTGGTCAAGGGCGGTCATCTGGAGGGCGACGAGGCGTTAGATATTTTTTACGACGGGCATCAGATGCGGGAGTTTCGCGCGCCCCGGACCCGCGGCATCCCGGTTCACGGCGCCGGATGCACGCTTTCCGCGGCGATCGCCGCTCGCGTTGCCCGTGGCGACGGACTGGTCGAGGCTATCGCCGCGGCCAAGCGTTTCGTCACTCGAGCGATTGACGCAGCGCCCGCGATCGGACACGGCGCAAGGCCGCTGAACCATCTGGTGCGCGGCGAGCGGGCAGGTTGAACCGGCGATGAGCAGCGGGCCGGGGAACAGCGGACCTTTGTCCGCGCAGTTGCGAGCCCAGGCCGAGCCGATCTGGCGGCGGGAACTGGAGCATCCGTTCGTTCTTGGCCTTGGCGACGGCACCTTGCCGGTCGAGTCATTCGTCTACTACCTCAAGCAGGATTATGTCTTCCTGATTGAATACTGCCGCGTCTTCGCGCTCGCCTGCGCGAAGGCCGCCGACCCCGGCACGATGCGGGATTTCGCCAAGCTCTTGAGCGATACCCTTGGCGTCGAGATGGCGCTTCATCGCAGCTATTGCTCGCGTTTTGGGCTATTGCCGCAAGAGCTGGAAAGAACCGCTGCGGCGCCGATTACCCTGGGCTACACCAATCACTTGCTGGCTGTCGCGTACGGCGGCGGGCTGGCTGAAATCATCGCCGCCATACTGCCCTGCCAGTGGGGTTACGCGGAGGTTGGCTCGGCGCTGGCGCGCAAGGCAAACCGCGGCACCGACCCGCGCTATCGCGAATGGATCGAGACCTACGCCTCGCCTGACTTCGCGGCCGGGGTAGAGACGCTGCGCGGCCTGCTCGACCAAATGACGCAGGGCTGGCCGAAAACCGCGACCGAACCTTTGCAGCGCCACTTTCTCACCAGCAGCCGTTTTGAGTATCTGTTCTGGGACATGGCCTACGCTCGGGCGGGCTGGCCGTTGTAAGAGCCGCCTCGCAACGGCGCAGACAATAATTAGGCGATAGCGCCGGGGCGGTCGAGCGAGGCGGTCCTGAGAATCTGACGCGGAAACGCCGAGGCTGCTTCGCGCAAGACGCCGCTTACGATATGTTGGGGATGTGATGGCATCGGAGTAATTTTGTCGTCGAGAGCTTTAATAAGGAGCGTAGCGAACGATGGAGCGCATTGAGCTTAGCCGAGGGTGCGAGGCGGTTCAGATTCCGGCCGGACACGTTGTCACGCTTCCCAAAGGGCTGGAAGTGTTCATCACTCAAGCCTTGGGCGGGTCGTTCACGGTCGAGGCGCCGACCTACGGCGGTCTCTTCAGGATCGCTGGTAAGGACGCCGACGCAGTTGGCAAGGAGCCCCCGGCTGCGCAGGAGGCGCCGAGCGCGCAGGGCAAAGACCTCGAACAACTCGTCTGGGAGACGCTGAAAACCTGTTACGATCCCGAAATCCCGGTCAATATCGTCGACCTCGGCTTGGTCTACGATATGCAGATCGCCCCGCAGCAGGACGGAAACAACTGGATTGAAATGAAAATGACCCTCACGGCGCAGGGTTGCGGCATGGGCTTCTCGTTAGCCGCCGAAGCGCGGCAGAAGCTCCTTGACCTGCCGGGCGTGAGCAATGCCAACGTGGAACTGGTCTGGGATCCACCGTGGAATCCGCAGATGATCTCCCCCGAGGGCAAGCAGCGTCTAGGATTAGAGTAGGGCTTGCTTCAACCGCGCGGGGTGGGCGCGCAGATGCGGCGCCACGCCGCCTGGTTATGCTCGTGAGCTACTTGCCGTCGACCGGCGAGCCGCGGCTTTTCGCGCGCGCGCCCCGCTATAGAGCGCTCTCCGCAACCGCGGCACGTCAAGCTGCCGGCTTCGAATAGCTGCACGGCGTCGGGTGCGGCTTAGCCTGCCATGGCCTTAAAGACGCGCTTGAATTCCCCCAGCGCCTGGCGGTCAAACAAGATTATCTGGACCTGCTCGAGTTCGGGATGAGCGCGCAGGTGGTCTTGTATCTCAGCCAGCATCACCTCGGCGCATCGCGCGAGCGGAAAGCCGGCGATGCCGGTGCCGATCGCCGGAAAGGTAATTGACCTGAGACCTCGCTCGGAGGCGAGCCTGAGCGCGTTTTTCGTCGAGTTGCGCAAGTCGTTTTCCTCAGTGCGCCCGCCAAGCCGCATGCTCGCCGCGTGGATGACGAAGCGCGCCTTGAGGCGTCCGCCGCCGGTGATTGCCGCTTCGCCGACCTTTATCGGCCCTATCCGGTCGCATTCCTGCTGGATTTGCGGGCCGCCCTTGGCGCGAATCGCTCCCGCTACTCCGCCACCGAGAAGCAGGTCGTTGTTCGCCGCGTTGACGATCGCGTCGGTTTGCGCCTCGGTGATATCCCCTTGCTTGAGCGTGACGCGCGAACGCCATTCCATCGTAGCTTGAGCCTCCTTCGAGCAGGCTTGCATCGGGCGACTTCTGTTATTATCGCATGGGACTGAATGAAGCCAAGGTCTCGCGCTCGAGGGTGGCGCTCGCCGATTTGCCGCGGATGGCGCCTTGCTTTTACGGCGCTGCTGCTGCTGGCGGCGGGCTGCGTCATATTGACCGGGTGCGGGCGTGCGCGCGAGAGCGACCGGTCGGGCGACTGGTTGCGGGTCGAGATCGAAACCTCGCCCTCCACGCTCGATCCTCGATACGCGACCGACGTGATCTCTTCGCGAATTGGCGAGCTTATCTATGATTCCCTGGTTAAGGCCGACTCGCGCGGCGGCTTTGCCGGAGACCTCGCGCAGAGTATCGAGCGGCCGACCCCGACCCTGTGGGTTTTTCACCTCGCGCGCCGCTGCCGGTTCAGTAACGGCAAACTGTTGACCGCGCGCGATGTCAAGTACACGTACGATTCCGCGATGAACCCGGCGTCAGCTTCGCTTAAGCGCGGCAGCCTTGCGGCCTTGGCCCGCGTCGACGCGCCGGACGCTTTCACCGTCAGCTTCACGACCAACGGGCCTTTTGCCGCCGCGCTCGAGCTGGCCACGCTCGGCGTCGTGCCGGCGGGAACGCCGGCGAACGGACCGCGCGGTCTGCCGCCGCCGGGGTCCGGGCCGTTCAAGCTTGCCCGCTTCGAGCGCGACGAAGAAGTGGTGCTCGAACGTAACTCTTGGTGGGCGGGCCAGGCGTCGGCGATGCGAGGGATCGTGTTCAAAGTGATGCCCGATGCGATCGTGCGCGCGCTTGAATTGATGAAAGGCCTCGGCGATTTCGCCGAGAACAATGTGCCTGCGCAAATGCTAGGCGATCTGCAAGGCCGCCGCGCACTGCGCGTGGTGCGCTATGCCGGCGTGGGATACCAGTATCTCATCTTCAACTTTCGCGACCCTCGCCTTCGCGACATTCGCGTGAGAAGAGCGATTGCGATGGCGATCGACCGGCAAGCGATCGTAAATTCCCTTTTGGCGCGCACCGCGCGGGTGGCCAGCGGAATGCTGGCGCCGGAGAACTGGGCCTACGAGCCCGAGGTAGCAACCTACTCGTATGACCCTGCCGCCGCGGCGCGCCTGCTCGACGAAGCCGGACTCAGGGCGCCCGCCGGCGAGGGCCCGGGGACGCGGTTCACCTTGGTTTATAAGACCACCGGCGATGAGGAGCGCAGAAGCCTGGCGCAGGTCTTCCAGGCGATGCTCGCCAAGGTCGGCATTCGACTTGACGTGCGCACCAACGAGTGGGCGACGTTCTACAGCGATATTCAGCACGGAGACTTCGATGTCGCCTCCCTGGCGTGGGTCGGAATCAACGATCCCCATCACTATTACACGGTGTTCGACTCCAAGATGCTGCCGCCGCACGGCTCGAATCGCGGCTATTACTCCAACGCAAAGATGGATGAGTTGCTCGAACGGGCCGAGGTCGAAATGGACCGCGACGCGCGCCGGCGCATCTACGGCGCGGTCCAGAAATTGGCCGCCGCGGATCTGCCTTACGTCTCGCTGTGGTGGCAGGACAACGTGACGATAATGAACCGCCGCGTGCGCGGCTTCGCCCCCTATCCGAACGGCAGTTGGCGTTCATTCGCCATGATCAGCCTCGACGGTACGGGTGAGGTGGATAGGTAAATGCGCGGTTATATCGCGCGCCGCATTTTGGTGCTCGTTCCGGTCGCGCTCGGCGTGGCGACGTTGACCTTCGCGATGATTCATCTGACGCCGGGAGACCCGGTGGTCGCGATGCTGGGAGAAAACGCCGCACCGGCCGATGTCGAGGGCCTGCGCCATACCCTGGGTCTCGACCAGCCGTTGCTGCGCCAGTATTTTATTTTTCTGAGCCACCTGCTCCGCGGCGACCTGGGCCAATCAATAGTCACCGGCGCGCCGGTCGCGAACCTTGTACTGGAGCGATTCCCGGCCACCTTGGAGCTTGCCGCGGCGGCGCTGTCGGTGGCGATTTTGGTCGCCTTCGCGCTGGGCTTTCTCGCCAGCGTGCGTCCGGGCAGCGGACTTGACTTAGGCGCGATGGGGTTCGCCGTTCTGGGCGTCTCGGTTCCCCATCTTTGTTTGGGGCCGCTACTGATGATCGCGTTCTCGCTGCGGCTCGGATGGCTGCCGCTTAGTGGGCGCGGGGGTCTTGCGCATCTGGTGCTGCCCGCCGTCACGCTGGGCACGGCGATGGCGGCAATTGTCGCGCGAATCCTGCGCCAGAGCCTAATCGAAGCTCAGGCGCAGGACTACATGCGCACCGCGCGAAGCAAGGGACTTGGCCAACGCGCGGCGCTGGTCCGCCATGCCGTACGCAACGCGGCCACCCCGGTAATCACCGTGCTTGGCCTCGAAGTCGGGGCTTTGCTCACCGGCTCGATCGTGATCGAACAGATCTTCTCCTGGCCCGGACTGGGACGGCTGATGCTGCAAGCGATAGGCTCGCGCGACTACCCCCTGGTCGAAGGTTGCGTGCTCGCATTCTCGCTCTCCTACGTGTTGGTGAACCTGCTCACCGATTTGCTTTACGCGGTGGTGGACCCTCGGGTGAGGCTGGGATGAAACCCAGGTGGCGCAACCCGTCGCTGATAGCGGGCGGGGCGATCGTGTGCGCGCTCGCGGCGGCGGCGGCGCTTGGGCCGTCGATGGTCGCCGCCGACCCGCTGGCGATAAACCTGAACCTGGTGCTCGCGCCCGCGGGATGGGCGCATCCGCTGGGATGCGACGCGTTGGGCAGAGACGTGCTGGCGCGCCTGCTCTGGGGCGCGCGAATCTCGCTCTCCGTATCGGTGGCCGTGGTCGCCGTGTCGGTCACTCTCGGCAGCATAATCGGCGGAACGGCGGCGCTGGCCGGGGGCGCGGCGGATGAGCTGATGATGCGCCTGATTGACGTGCTGCTGGCCTTTCCGGGCATCCTTTTCGCCCTGGCGCTGGCGGCTATTCTCGGTCCGGGCCTGCTCGATTTGACGATCGCGTTGTGCGCTATCGGCTGGACGGGCTACGCGCGATTGGTGCGCGGCGAGATTCTGTCGCTGCGCGAACGCGATTACGTGGTCGCGGCCCGCGCGCTGGGCAGCCGCACCGAGCGTTTGCTCTGGCGCCATCTGCTGCCCGCGCTGGCTGGACCGTTGATTGTTCGCACGAGTTTCGGCGTCGCCGCGATAATCGTTGCCGAAGCGGCGCTTTCGTTCCTGGGTCTCGGCGCCAGGTTGCCGACGCCGACGTGGGGCAACATGCTCGACGAGGGGCGTGCCTTCCTGCTGATCGCACCCAACCTCACGGCCGCGCCAGGCGCGGCGATCGGGCTCGCCGTGTTGGGATTTAACCTGCTCGGCGACGGACTGAACCGGGCGCTGGATCAACGCAGGTAGCTGCCCGCTGAAGCGTTAGCGGCGGGCGCAGAGAATGTCGCTCCGGTTGCTGCGCCCTGCGCCGCGGCTGCTGGCCCTTCGAGCACGCGCTTGAGCGCGACAAGTCCGCGGTCCAATGGAGGGCGGATTACGCCCCGCTCGGTAATTATCGCTGTGACCAAGTCCGCGGGGGTGATGTCAAAGGCGAAATTGAACGCCTTGACCCCGGCGGGCGCAACTCGCCGCCCGCCGACCATGACCAGCTCTTCGGCGGCCCGCTCCTCGATGGGGATACCGTCGCCGTTGGGACAGGTGAAATCAATCGAGGAAAGCGGCGCGGCCACATAGAACGGTATCCCGTGGCGTTGAGCCAGCACCGCCAGCGGATAGGTGCCGATCTTGTTCGCGACATCCCCATTTGCGGCCACCCGGTCGGCGCCTACGATCACGCAATCAGCACCGTGGCGCGAAAGCAACAACCCCGCCATGTTGTCGGCGATGACCGTTACCGGTATGCGGTCCTTGCGCAGCTCCCAGGCCGTAAGCCGCGACCCCTGGAAAAACGGCCTGGTTTCATCTGCAACCACGCGCACTTTCTTGCCCGCTTCGCGCGCCGCGCGGACTATGCCCAGCGCTGTGCCATAGCCCGCCGTCGCCAAAGCTCCGGCATTGCAGTGCGTGAGCACCACCGACGGGTCGCTCAAAAGCTGCATGCCAAACCGGCCCAGCGCGCGGTTGGCCGCCACGTCCTCGCGCTGAATGGCCAGCGCTTCGTCGCGCAGACGCTCGAACAGCGCACGCGCCGGCAAATCCAAGCTCGCCCTGAGCACGCGCTCCATGCGCGCCAGCGCCCAGCTAAGGTTCACCGCGGTGGGCCTAGTGGATTTAAGCTTGTGCGCTACGACGGCGAAGCGGCGCTCGGCTCGCGCGCTGTGCGTCCCTTTGAGCCCCAGCGCTACCCCCATCGCTGCCGCTACCCCGATTGCCGGCGCTCCGCGAATGATCATCTCGGAGATCGCCCGCGCCACGCCCTGGTAGTCGTGAAAGACCCTGAACACCTCGCGCCCGGGCAACAGACGCTGGTCGATCATGCGGACGCTATCATTTCGCCATTCAATAGTTGTTACTGCCATCTTGTGCGACTGGTCTCTAAAGAAGACCGGCAGTGACTAGAAGCGCGGAGTTTCGGTGTGCGCACCAATGGCAAGCCGCACCTTTTTAGCGACTCCGCTTGTTGAATCGAAGCAACTATCGGACTGTAACGACCCAGCCGGATTTCTGAGCTTTCAAATACCCGCGCCGTCGCGATAGGGTTCGGTGGCTGGCGCCCTTTCAAAGACGCTAAGCCAACTCTCTGGTCAGTTTCAGTCGACTCGTTCGTAAACCCCGCGCGCTTTGCGTTTGACTGCCCCCGCCTCGATCCACCGTGTTATTGCTGCAAAAATCTCCGACGGACGCTTGTTGTGCAGCCCTCGCACCGCGCGTATGTTCGACGCCTTGAACTGCTTGGGCAGGTGCGCCAAGATGCCGCGCCAGTCAGTACGGCCGCTGTTAGCGCTGATGTGACGTGAAACCCCAGCCTGGCCAGCCAGCATTCCTAATCGCTGTGCTTCTCCACGTAAACGCTCGAGGTCGTTTTCTTTTGCCCGTATCTGCTTGCGCACCTGATTCAGCAACGCGCGCGCCTGTTGCTGCATTTGCCGAATCGCTGAAGATAACTCCGGACCCGCTCGACGTGGCATCTGGTAAACTCCTTAAGAAAAGAAAATCATCGGACTTGCAAGTCGGATAAAATATACCCACGTTTATATGCTGGCACAAGCCCATTTCACTTTTTAAACGTTAGCCAGCATGTGACGATTCGCGGACAGCCGGGCAAACCAAATGAGGCGACAAAAACAAGCACTCAAATGTAAGTCACTGGTCGCGGCTGAATTGTTTCTCTATTGCAGCGCGCGGAGATCGAGTTGGCATCGATAATTTACTCACTGCTACGGTGAAGGCGGCGGCGAATTTGGTTTATTTGCGCCCGAGGCGCGAGCTTTTAGCTCCTCGCAAGCAAGGTCGCCTATCGGCTTAGCCGTAGGTCCTTTTCACAAAAACAATCCGGCGTGCCGAGGCTCGCCGGATTGTTGAGTTCCCGGTTCGCGCGACTTACGGCTGCGCCGGATGGCCGAACAAGCCCGTCGACCGGCCCGCCTGGGGAAGGCTCCTCGGGCCAGGCAATCGGTCGGCCTGTTTATCGCTTCAACGCAAGTTCAGGCGACCTGTCCTAACGACGGGCTGTGAGCACGCGCTCCGAGGTTTGCGTTTCGCGGGCCTAAAGGGCGCTCCTTGCGGACAATTGAGCCAGCCGAAGCGCGAAAACTTGACGACCGCGCCCGCGCGATGGCGAGCACGGTGTGCTATGAGGAGCTTCGACAGCCATTACGCCGGTTCCCGCAACGCTTGAACGGCCTGTTCTCAGGCTTGCGCTGCGCGCGAAAGGTAGGGTTTGCATTTGGCGTCGGCTTATATGCTAAAATTTTAATAGGTATATGCGCTCGACGAATCGCTCGCTATGATTGGCGCCGAACCCAAGGAGCCGGCGGAGCGTTTGTGCGCGCGCGATGGCTGGAGCGCGCTGCCGGGGCAGTGTTTTAGATCGAAGGAGCAATGCATGTCTTGTAGATTGTATGTTGGGAACCTTGCCTGGGGTGTTACCGATCAGGATCTAAAGGACCTTTTTTCAGAGGCAGGCAAGGTTAAGAGTTCGCAAGTGATCGTGGACCGCGAAACTAAAAGGTCCCGAGGGTTTGGCTTCGTGGAAATGGAGACCGATGAGGCTGCCGACGCGGCGATTAAAAAGTTCAACGGCAAAGACCTCAAAGGGCGAGCAATTCGCGTCAACGAAGCCCAAAACCGGGGCCCGGGAGAAACGTCCGGAGCGCCTCGGCGAGGAACCGGGATGCGCGATCGCGGCTGACTTCCAGCCAGGCCGCGAGATAACCCTTGGCTTGCGACCCCGGCTGCGCTCTACAAGGGGCGGGTAACAAGCCGGCCGCCTACGCCTTCAGCTTATCCCCGATGTGATTTTGACGCCGGAACTACCGATGAATCCGCCGCCGGATGCCAGGCGCGCCAGGCAGGGGAGCGTGGCGACAGCTTAACGCTTCACCGGTGGGGCGGAGCTTGGTAAGCGAAATTTGCACAGGGACGGAGCGAAACGGCTCATATGCCGGCGACCGGGGTAGTTCTGCGTCGGCCAGACCGTCCAAGGCGGGCGGTCGCCGGGCGAGAGCTCAGGTGCTTGCGCGGCCGCTTTCGCAAGACGCTAAAGGATGCTGCCCCGTTCACGCCGTACCTGCGGCCGAAAGCGCCATGGTCTTGGGGCGGGTGACATCATTTGCTATGGCCGGTTAGAGCTTGCGGTTCCCGCGTCAAGGCTTTGTCCGCCGTCGGAGCTGCGGATCGAATGCTTTTTCCCGCGGCCGGTTTCGCAAAGTCCCCAGCATCTATACTAAAAGTGCGGGCGAGTTAATTTCGCCCGCGGGACCCGATAGAAGGTGCGGATTGCGCAGGAGAGACCGTTCTTGATTCCGTGCGCGCAGCGCTGAAACCCAAAGCAACGAACATGAGCATTACTTCCAACCAACGGTTGGTAGGAACGCTGGTCGAGTACCTCGATCAGAGTAAGCTGCGGCCTGCGCTGGCTGTTCGCGAACAGGGCGCTATGGTCATCGTGCTGGAGCAGAGCGGGCGCGAAAAACAGGTCAAGCGCGATCTCGTCTTTATCTCGCATTCTGACCGCAAGGCTGAACTGCAAACGTTTGCCGCGGCTTTGGCCGCCCTCAGCGCAGCGCGTGCTGAGCTTGCCGCCGAGCTCGACCTTAACCTTCTTTGGGAGGTAACACGCGAACAGGGCCGCGGCTTTAGCGCCGGCGAACTGGCCGAGCTATACTTCGGTCGGCGTTCGACGGTAGCCGAGGCCGTCGTGCTGGAGGCGTTGCTGAATGACCAGGTCTACTTTAAGCGCCGCCATTTTGAGTTTCTGCCCCAGGACGCTGCGCGGGTCGAGAGAACGCTATTACAGCAGGAACGCAACCGTCTGCGCGGCGAAACCAGCCAGCGTTTGCAATCCGCCATGCGTCAGCTTCTGGCCGGCGAGGACCTCGCCGATCAAGGCACTCACGACCTGTTGATCAGCCACCTGCGCCGCTTTCTTGAGAACCCGTCGACGCGGAGCCGTGAACTGAGCGCCATGTTGACGCAGGCGTTGCCGGACGTGGAGCCGGTCGAGGCCGCCTTCGAGCTGCTGGAGCGGCTCAATGCGAAGCCCGAAGCGCCGCGCTTCGTCGCCGTCGGGGGGCTGGTGCAAGAGTTTACCCCGGCGGTGCTCGCCGAAGCGGCGCGGGCCAAGGCGCCGGCGCGCCCGGGCGTCGGGGACGCCCTGGTGGTTGCGATCGACGACGAGGAGACGCGAGAGGTCGATGACGCCTTAACCTGCGAGCGGCTGGCGGACGGATCGTTTCGGGTGCGAGTGTTTATCGCGCTGGTGGCCGATCTGGTGGAAAAGACCAGCGCGCTTGACCGTGACGCCGCCCAACGCGGCGCCACCGTCTACCTACCCGAAGCAACGGTGCGTATGTTGCCCGACGAAATTTCGTGCGATCGGGCAAGCCTGCTCGCCGGCCAGCCGAGAGCGACGCTGGTGACCGACGCGCGCCTGGACGAGACGGGCGAATTGCTCGAGGCCTCGCTCTATCCCACTCAAGCTGTCGTTAGCAGGCGTCTGACCTACGACGACGTAGATCGCCTTCTTGACCAGAACGACGAGGACCGCAGCCCTGACGGTGAGGTCGCCACGATGCTGCGTTGGCTCAACGCGCTTGCCTTACAGCTTCGAGAACGGCGCCGGCGAGCGGGCGCCGTTCTGGTGCAGCGCCGCGAGCTTAAGGTCAAGGTGCGAGATGGGGCCATCGAGATGCGCGCGGTAGACGCCGGCGCGCCTGCACGCCAGATGGTTGCGGAATTCATGTTGTTGAGCAATTTCGTGGCGGCTCGCTTTGCCGCCGGCCGCCATCTGGCAATTATCTATCGCGTGCAGCCCAGCTTCGGCCCCGAGATGGCCGCTCCGCGTCCGCGTTTGTCGCTCTATCCCGACTTCCACGCGGGAATTGGTTTTAGTGTGTACGCCCAGCTCAGTTCGCCGATTCGCCGTTACGCCGACCTGGCGCTACAGCGTCAGGTGGTTGCGGCCCTCGCCTTCGAAGGGGGCGCCGCTTATCGCAGCGACGAGTTGATGGGCGTGCTCGCAAACGCCGAAAGCGCCGAGCTGAACGCCAAGGAACTGGAGCGGCGCGCCAAACGTTACTGGGCCTTGCGTTACCTGGAGCGCAGCCGGGTCGAGCGTCCGCTGCTGGCGCGCGCACTGCGCGCCGGAGCCAGCGCCGAGCTGCTCGATTTTCCGCTTCGCGGCGCCCTGCGCGGAGCACCGGCGCCGCTCGGCGAGGTTCCCGTCCGCGTGATTATCGCAAAGATCGATCCCCTGCGCGGACAACTGGTATTTGACTATCTCGGCCCGGCTAACCCTTCAGACCGCTAGTGCCGCCCCGTACCGTCGCCCGACGACGGCCCCTCGGGCTCATCGCGCAGCGCCGCTCTGCGCCGCGGCTTAAGCCGCGGTGTCTTGTTCAAGGCGCCAGCGATCGATTGACTCGACATTGAAGCGCCAGTCGCTCCCCACCTTGAACGCCGGCAACCGGCCTCGCTTGAGCTGTCGATAGATCGTCGAAGGATGAACCTTCAGATAGACGGAGAGCTCCTTGACCGTCAACACCTTGCTCGCATCTGAATCCATAACTGTTTATACCTCCCTCGATGACTTACGCTCTGCTGATGCAGCGCGTTCATGGATTTTCTGTGAAAACAAATAGCGTGCCAGGCTCAGCCACATGGATTTCGCTGGATCTTGCTTAAAATTGGCTCTGCTAGCGGTTGGTTCTTGGCGTCGAACTTTTGACACACTGACACATTATCGTCGCTCTGCCGGACTTTCCGTGGCCTAAATTTGCAACATTCTCCAATGCTCTGCTCGATGTCGTAGGAGGGGGCTTCCTTAGGCAAGGCTTGTCATATGCCGCCCATCGAGGCCGGCCACGCCGTCCGGCTGCCTTTCGGCGGTACCGCTGATTCCAAGCGCGAGGCCAGGATTTACGCGCCGCAAGGCGGGGCTTATCGACGGTTTTGGAGGTATCGAAGGTAATCCCGAGGGTAACGCTTTAATCGCCGGCTGTTTCTATGCATAATCGTGCGCCAAGGCTTTCAGTGAGGTTTAGGTGCAGCCGATGAATCGACGGACTATCTCGGCGCAAGCCTCGCCGAAGACGTTGCCGGATTTAATTCACGAGCAGCGCTTATGGCGCGAGCGCATCGTCGCCGTGGCCGGGGTAGACGAAGCCGGCGTGGGACCGCTGGCCGGGCCGGTAGTGGCGGGGGCAGTGATCCTGCGGCAAGGGGCGGCGCCCTTGGAGGTGCGCGACTCAAAGCAGTTGAGCGCCGTGCGCCGCGAGCAACTTTACGCGCTGATTATCGAGCGCGCGCTTGCCACCGGGGTAGGGCTCGCGCCGGTCGAAGAGATTGACCGGTTGAACATATACCAAGCGACGCTGTTGGCCATGCGCCGCGCGATTGAAGCTTTGGCCGTGCGCCCTCACCACCTGCTGGTTGACGGTCGCGGCCCGTCGCCGGTGGTGGAGATTAAATGCACGCGCCTGGTTGGCGGTGACCGAGCGAGCGTTTCGGTGGCGGCGGCGTCAATCCTGGCCAAAGTGACGCGCGACAGGATAATGGGTGAGTACGAAGTGAGCTACCCGGGCTATGGTTTTGCCCGTCACAAGGGCTACGCCACGGCAGAGCACCTCGCCGCCCTCAGGCGGCTGGGCGCCTCGCCGCTTCATCGAATGTCGTTTGCGCCCGTGGCCGCGCTAGGTGGACTGTTTGCTAGGCTTTGACCGCGACCGACAAGATGGCCGGCCCAAGCCTGTTGCGCCGGCCGCAAAGTCCGCGAGGGCGATCGGAGATGGAGGCCGGCGTGGCGCCCACACTTTGACCGCGCGCGGCGATGCGCCAGTATAGGATTCGGCAACGTAATATTATTAATCCGGGCCAACTGAACAGAGCGCAAAGCGCCTGGATTTTTGCGCACTCGGTTGCGGCCTGGCTCGCCGGGACCGCCGTCGGATCGAGTATCGGGCCTGGTAATGGCGCGCGTCGTCGCGCGTGCAATGCCGGCCCGCCGCGCCGTCCGTGAGTCTCTCGGCGCTAGGAGCTTTGTTCCGATCTACGATTAAGGGTTGTCACGCGCCGCGGCCGCGATCAAGGACCAACGAAAAGCGCGCAAATTGAGTTACCCTTAGCCTGGGTTTAAGATGGCACTTGAGCCGGCGCAGTGGCTGTTCGTTGCGACCGGCGGAGGTAAGTTACCAATGGCTCTTGAACGCGAAAAACATTTGGCCGAGCGCAGTCTGCTGACGCTCTCCGAGAGCAATTTGCTGGACTTGTACCGGTTGATGAGTCTGATTCGGCGCTTCGAAGACCGGGTCGCCGAGATGTACACCCGGGGCAAGATCACCGGCTTTTGTCATCTTTACGCAGGTGAAGAGGCGGTGGCAGTGGGAGCGATTCACGCGCTCTATGACAAAGACTATGTAATTTCCACCTACCGCGAACACGGCCATTGTCTGGCCAAGGGCGTGGCGCCCCAAAAGGTGATGGCCGAGCTTTTCGGCAAAGCCACCGGGGTCTCGCATGGCCGCGGCGGATCGATGCATTTGTTTGACACGGAAGCGCGCTTCATGGGCGGATACGCCATCGTCGGCGGCGGTTTGCCGTTGGCTGCCGGGCTGGGGCTCTCGATACATTACAAAGAAGAGCCCGAGGTCGTCTGTTGCTTTTTCGGCGACGGCGCGCTGCCTCAGGGCGCTTTTCATGAGACCCTCAATCTATGCTCGCTGTGGAAGTTGCCGGTGATCTTCATCTGCGAGAACAATTTCTATGGTATGGGCACCTTGACCCAAAGAGCGATCTGCCAGCAGGAGCTTTATCGCTTCGCCGAACCGTATAATATCCCCGGCGTGCGCGTCGACGGCATGGAGGTGCTCGAAGTTTACGGCGCGGTGCTCGAGGCTGCCGCCCGCGCGCGCGAGGGTGTCGGTCCTTCGCTGATCGAGGCGGTGACTTACCGTTTTCGCGGCCATTCGATGTCGGACCCGGCCGAGTACCGCTCCAAGCGCGAGGAGCGGATATGGCAGGAGCGCGACCCGATAAAGCGATTTCGGCGCCGGTTGAATGAACGCAGAGTGAGCGGTGAGGTCTTGGACCGCGTCGACCGGGAGGTCGATGCGGTGGTCGAGGATGCGGTGCGGTTCGCTGACGAAAGCGCCGAGCCGCCGATTAGCGAAGTTGCCAAGAATGTATACGTCGAGTGACCGGAGCAGGTGAAATGGCACAAATCTCGTACCGCGAGGCGCTTAACCAGGCCATCAAAGAGGAAATGGACCGCGACGAGCGGGTCTTTATCATGGGCGAGGAGGTGGGCTATTTCGGCGGCGCCTTCAAAGTCACCGACGGCTTGCTCGCGATTTTCGGCGAGAAGCGCGTACGCGATACGCCCATATCCGAGCTGACCCTAGTCGGCGCCGGTGTGGGAGCGGCGATGGGTGGCCTGAGGCCGGTGGTCGAGCTGATGACGGTGAACTTCGGCCTGCTGGCGATGGACCAGATTGTTAACCATGCAGCGAAGATTCACTATATGTTCGGCGGCCAAGCCAAGGTGCCGCTGGTCATCCGCGCGCCCCAAGGCGGCGGCCACCAGCTTGGCGCCCAACACAGTCAGAGCCTCGAGGAGTACTTTGTTCACTGCCCGGGCTTGCGCGTCGTCATCCCGGCCACGCCCGCCGACGCCAAGGGATTGTTTAAAACCGCGGTGCGCGACGATAATCCGGTCATTTTCCTTGAGCACGAATCGCTCTACGGGATGAAGGGCGAGGTGGCCGACGGGGAGCATTTGGTTCCGTTCGGCCAAGCGAACGTTCTACGCGCCGGCTCGGACGCCACGATTGTGAGTTACTCCAAGTGCGTTAACGACGCGCTCAAGGCAGCCGAGGCACTGGAGGAGAGGGGCGTCGACGCTGAAGTC
Source organism: Deltaproteobacteria bacterium (assembly GCA_021831785.1). GTDB lineage: Bacteria > Desulfobacterota > Binatia > Binatales > Binataceae > JAJYYI01. Next base: position 218,856 of record JAKBMB010000011.1, read on the forward strand.
ATCGATCTTCGCACGCTCAATCCGCTCGATATCGACACGATTGTCGAGTCGGTCAAAAAGACCGGGGCCGCGATCGTGGTTTACGAAGGATGGCGTACCGGAGGCGCGGGGGCCGAGATTGCGGCACAAATTTATGAAGCTGCGTTCGACAGCCTTGATGCGCCGGTACAGCGGGTGGCCAGCATGGACGTTCCGATGCCCTACAATCGTCATCTCGAGGCGGCGGCTTTGCCCAGTGTCGAAGACATCATTCGCGCCGTCGAGCACGTGGTATAGAGCGCGCCGCGCATGGCGTAGCGGCTTTCAGCGGCGCCGGCGGCTTTGCGGCAAAACTCGGCATGGCCAAGGGGCAGGCCCATCCGGGCACCGAACAGTGACGCGCGCAGCGCTCGCGCTAGCGGCGCGAAACCTTTGCTCTCGCACTGCGCGCGGCGCGTGGGCGGTTTTTTGAAGTCAATCGAGAGGGACCGAAATATGGCTGGCGAGATCACGATGCCTAAGCTCTCCGACACGATGGAAGAGGGGAAGATTCTTCATTGGCTCAAGCGTCCCGGGGATGCGGTGCGGCGCGGCGACGCACTGGCCGAGGTCGAGACTGACAAGGCCGACATGGTCCTCGAATCGTTTGAAGATGGCGTGCTCACGGAGATAAAGCTCAAAGAAGGGGAGAGCGCCCCGGTCGGAACGGTCATCGCGTTGATGGCACCTGCCGGGTCAGGCGCTGAGCAAGCGGCTCGCGTACAGGCACAAGCTGAGTCCGGCGGCGGCGGCCCTGGGGAGGCTGCCGACCAACATGGGAAAGCCGAAAGACCCTCCGCGACCGGGCCCGTAAGCGCGGTAAGGGCAGCGGCAGCGCATAGCATCGCCGGCCGGGAACTTGGCGAAAAACTCGAGCCACAAGCCGCGGACGGCAAGACGCCGGCCGAGTTTAGCATCGCGGCCCAAGCGCAGCCGGAGCACGAGACCGAGCCCGCGGCCGGGACGAGCCGAGAGCAGCAACGGGAAACCGACACGATTCGCGTTCATGCGGTGCTGGGCGGCCGGCCTTCGGCGATGCCCAGCGTGATAATCGCGCCGCCCCCCGAAACCGAGGACGCGGCGCGGACTTATCCAGACGCGAGTGAGGCGGGCGCCGAAGCTAAGCCGGCGCATCGTTATAAGGCCTCGCCGCTGGCGCGTCGGGCCGCCGAAGAGGCGGGGGTTGACCTGGCCCATGTGCGCGGCAGCGGACCGGACGGGCGCATTACCAAACGCGACGTGGACAAGTTCTTGCGCGAGCAGCAATTGTTCCGCCGGCGCCGCTTAGTGTCCCCGCGCGAAGGCACGCTGGGCAGCCGCGAGGAAATGTCCAAGATGCGCCAGACGATCGCACAACGGATGGCTTCCTCTAAGCGGGAAATACCGCATTTTTATGTCACCGCCGAGATCGACATGGAAGAGGCTGTGCGGCTCAAGGAGTCGCTCGAAGCGGCTGAACTTTTCGACGAGGACATTACTTACAACGATATCGTTGTCAAGGCCTGCGCGTTGGCGTTGCTGCGCTATCCGCGCCTGAACGCGAGCTACGAAAACGGAGGGCTTAACATCTATCCCGACGTTAACATCGGCATCGCAGTGGCCATTGAGGACGGCCTGGTGGTGCCGGTGCTGCGCGAATGCCAGCGGCTTTCACTGCCGGAGATTGCGCGCGCGGCCCATCGGCTGGTTGCCAAAGCGTCGCAAGGCGGCTTCACCAGCGTTGAGCTTTCCGGCGGCACGTTCACCATCTCGAACATGGGCATGCTCGGCGTCGAGCATTTCGCCGCCGTCATCAACCCGCCTCAGGCGGCCATTCTAGCGGTCAGCGCGATCAAGGACCGACCGGTCGTGCGCAAGGGCCAGATTGTCATCGGTAAAACCATGATGGTTACCATCTCGTGCGACCATCGCATCGTGGACGGCGTGGTCGCCGGCCGCTTTTTGCAGGAGCTTAAGCGCTTTCTCGAAAACCCGGCGAGCCTGCTTTTGCAGTAGGCCAGGCGGCACGGAAAACACCCCGGCCAGGAAAAGCGAAGCGCTTGACAATAGGCCAGCGCGCGGGATACGCGGCTGCGCGGACCCGGCGATGGGGTAACCGGGCAAATTGACGAGTTGCGCCGAGGAAGCGGCGGGCCGGCGGCGCGAGACTGCCGAAATCTCTGGCGCGCAGCGCTTTGATCGATTGGGATAAGGCAGTTCACGCCCTGCATTTGGCCGGCCGAGTCGAGTGAAAATAGAGCCGGTCGAGTATTGACGAGGAGGACCAGCCATTGCCTGCTGCCCGATATGACCTGATTGTTATCGGTTCCGGCCCCGGCGGCTACGTCGCGGCCATACGTGCCAGCCAACTCAAAATGAGGGTTGCGGTGGTCGAGCGCGATCGCCCAGGCGGCGTGTGTCTCAACTGGGGCTGCATTCCTTCGAAAGCGCTGCTCAATTCGGCCGACACGCTCGAGACGATTCGCGCGGCCGCAAAGGAGCACGGCATACAAGTCGGCGAAATTCGCGCCGATTTCTCGCACGTGATCGCGCGCAGCCGCGAGGTGGCGGAGAAATTATCGCGCGGGGTGCGCTATCTGCTGAAGAAGAATCAGGTGGACTTAATCGAAGCAAGCGCTCAACTAACCGGCCCCAACACGGTGGCACTGAGCCGCGCCGATGGCAAGACGCCTCCCGTTGAGTCAATCGAGGCCGGGCGCATTCTGATTGCAACCGGCTCATCCGAAAAGCTATTCCCCGGTATGAAGATCGGCGACAGCCTTTTGACCAGCCACGAGGCCTTGCTCCTGGATCACCTGCCCCGGAGTATCGTGATTATCGGGGCAGGCGCGGTCGGCCTCGAGTTCGGCTTCTTCTACCAGGCTTTCGGCGCGCAAGTGACCGTAGTTGAGATGGTCAATCAGTTGTTGCCCGGCTTCGACGCGGAAGTGGCCGAGGAGCTGCGCCGCGCGTACGCCCGGCGCGGTGTGCGAATGCTTTTGGGCCACGCTTACCGCTCGATCGCGCGCAACGGGAGCGCCTGGAGCGTCACGGTCGAGGGCGAGGGCGAGCGCAAGACGCTTCAGACCGAGGCCGTGCTGGTCGCCGTCGGCCGCGCGCCGTTGAGCGGCGGGCTCGGACTGGAAAAGGCGGGCGTCGAGCTCGCGGAGGGCGGCTTTATCAAGATTGACGAAACCTTCCACACCAGTTGCCCGAGCGTTTTCGCGATCGGCGACGTCGCGCGCCCGCCGCTGCTCGCCCACAAGGCGTCGGCCGAGGGCGTGGCCGCGGTCGAGATTATGGCGGGCGTGCGGAAGATCGGAGTTGACCTCGCCGCGGTGCCCGCCTGCGTCTACTGCGAGCCGGAAGTGGCCACGGTCGGGCTGACCGAGGCCCAGGCGCGCCGGAGCGCAATCGAGGTCATGCTAGGCAAGTTCCCCTTCCGCGCCAATGGCAAGTCGGTCGCCATCAATCAGACCGAAGGCTTCGTCAAGTTGGTAGCCAGCCGGCCTTACCGGGAAATTATCGGATGTCAGATCATCGGCCGCGGCGCAACCGAGCTTATCTCCGAAGTCACTCTGGGCAAGACGCTGGAGGCCACAGCTCTGGAGCTCGGCAAGACCGTTCATCCGCATCCCACGCTCTCCGAGGCGATCATGGAAGCGGCGCTCGCTGTCGATGGTGAGGAAATAAACTTCTAAAGATTGGAGGTCGAGGTTCGGCGAACGAATAACCGCGGCCGGGTGAGCCGCCGATTTTTTCGCCGACGAGGTTCAAAGGATTCCACAGTGGCGAGATCAAGCGGCGCGGGCCGCTTAAACGCATATGACGTTGAGGGCGGGCTTTCTCGGCTTGATTGATTACCCTGTTGCGCTTGCGCTGCAGGAGCGCCTGCTCGAAATGAGGCGTCGCGGGCTTGTAGGCGACACCCTGCTTCTGCTCGAGCATCCCCATGTCTTCACTCTGGGACGAGGCGCGCCGGAGGTCGACATCCTCAAAGCCCAGCCTAACGTTCCGGTATATCGCATTTCGCGCGGGGGCCAAGCCACTTATCACGGTCCGGGGCAGCTAGTTGGCTATCCGATCATCAAGTTGGACGGCGAAGCGCAAGACGTACACGCCTACCTGCGCGCTTTGGAGGAGGCGATAATCGGCGCGCTGAAAGACCATGGCGTCGGCGCGCAGCGGCGCGCGGGACTGACCGGGGTATGGGTTGGCGCGCGCAAGATTGCCTCGATCGGCGTGGGGATACGCCGTTGGGTCACGATGCATGGGTTTGCCGTGAACGTCAGCGCCGATTTGCGCTACTTTTCGGCCATCGTGCCGTGCGGGATATCCGGATGCGTGATGACTTCTTTGGCGGCCGAGGGCGGCTGGGCAGCGACCGTGGCCTGGTTTGCTCAAAGCGCAAGCGTGCATTTTGCGCGGGTCTTCGGCTATCGCGCGGTTGAGCCTGTGGAAGAAGCGGTATTTGAGGTTTTGCGCGAGCGCTCATTGGGCAACGACGCGCAACCGGCCGCGCTGCCTCGGCTCTCTTCGGTTGAGCCGGGGGTAACAACGATGGGCGGCGCGAGGCGGCGATGATAACGCGTAGACATCCGGAGTGGATCAAAGTTCGAGCGCCGGGCTCGCCCGAGTACGCGCGCACCAAGGAGTTGCTGCGGGAGCTGAATCTTCACACCGTGTGCGAGGAAGCGCGATGTCCGAATATCGGCGAATGCTTCTCCCATCGCACGGCCACGATAATGCTGATGGGCGACGTATGTACCCGCAAGTGCCCGTACTGCGCGGTTGCGCACGGCAAGGTCAGGCCGCTTGACCCGGCCGAACCGCGGCGCGTTGGCGCCGCGGTAAAAAGGCTCGGACTGTCCCACGTGGTCGTGACCTCGGTTGACCGTGACGACCTCGAAGACGGCGGTGCGGCGCATTTCGCCGCCACCGCGCGCGCGATAAAAGAGCTGATGCCCGCGACGCGGGTGGAAGTCCTGACGCCCGATTTCAAGGGCGCGCAGGCAAGCATCGAGACCGTGATTGAGTCGCCGGTCGACGTGTTCAACCACAACACCGAGACCGTTCCTCGGCTTTACCGGACCGCGCGGCCGGGCGGCAAGTACGCGCGCGCGCTTAGCGTTCTCGAGCATGCCAAGCGCGCGGCGCGCGATTTGGGCCGTGAAGTCCTGACCAAGAGCGGACTGATGCTGGGTTTGGGCGAGGCGATTGGCGAACTAATGCCGGTGCTTCAGGACCTGCGGGCGGTAGAGTGCGACATCCTCACCCTGGGTCAATACTTGCGCCCGTCGCCCGATCATTTGCCGGTCGCGCGCTACGTGGCGCCCCAAGAGTTCGCCGAGCTTCGATTGGAGGCGCTGGCGATGGGCTTTCGCTACGTCGAGTCGGGGCCTCTCGTCAGAAGTTCGTACCATGCTTGGCAGCATGTGGGTTAGGGTCGGTCTGCACGTCCGCTTTTTGGTCCTACGGAGATTGCTGCGGATGCTCGGGCGGTTGAGGCCGCTCCGGGTGCAGAGCTTCGCGCAGCAGGCGCTCGCGATGTTGCAGATAGGCGTCCTGCACGGCCCCGTACAGGTCCACCGAATAGCGGTCGGCGTCCTCAAATAGGTCCAGATTGAGGGATTCATAGTTGACTGATCGCGTAGCGATCACACCCGTGTATATGTAGACCACCTGCACGATGGTCACGACGTAATCGACCGGGTTCATGAAACCGTCGACCACGTACCCAACCCCGTCCCTGAGGTCAAAAGGGCCAAAGATTGGGACCATCAGGTAGGGCCCCATAGCGACGCCGTAATAGCCCAAAGTCAAGCCGAAGTCCTGTGGATGCTCCTTGAGTCCGAACCAGGCGTCCGCTGGGTCGAAGAAGCCCGCGATTCCGACGGTAGTGTTGATCAAGAAGCGCCCAACTTCCTCGCCCGCGTAAGCGAACTTGAGCTGGAAGAGGTTGTTGGCAAAACGCGGAATGACGTTGACGTTATCGAAAAAGCGGCCAAGCGCTTTTCGCACCGGCACCGGCGCGACGTGACTCCATCCGGTGGCGACCGGCCGGGTGACCCAGCGGTCCAATTCCATGTTGAAGGTAAAAAACTTCTCGTTGAGAGGAGCCAGAGGATCGGAATATGCCATGCTTGTTTCTTGCTGGCTTGCCTCGACGGGCGCCAAGGAGAGGCCGGGCGGTGTCTGGGCCGCCAGGCGCGACGGCGCCAGAAACAGCGCGAGCCAAAAGACTAGCGACAGCACGGCCGTAAAGCTTAGCGCAAGACACGGCCGACGCCGCGAAAACGCCTCGCCGGGCTCTCCACGCGCGGCACAAGCGAGCGCCGACGGTTTATCCTGCTGCTCGAGCAGCAGTGTATTTCGCGCCCGTTGGAAGATGATGACCTCGCCGCTTGGCAACTTATTTGCCGGCCTGTACTGAATCAAGCTGTTGAATCTTGCTCTTGATCATTTCTACGAGCTTGGGATAGCCGTCGCGGTTAATCACGCGGTTGAATTGCGTTCGGTAGTTGGAGATAAGACTGATTCCATCGACCAGCACGTCGTACACCTTCCAGTCGCCGTCTTGAAGCTCCAGCCGGTAATTGATGCTTATCGGATCGTGGCCCGTCTGGATGACCTTAGTGTTGACTTGAGCGTACTCGGGGCCGTCATTGAAAGCCCTTATGTACTCGACTGTCTCTCCCGAATAACTCGCCGCCTTGCCGATGTAGGTATCTTCCATCAGCCGGGTAAATAGCGTCACGAACTGGTCCTGGTCGGCCGCCGAAAGCGAGCGCCAGTGGACGCCCAAGGCCGACCGCGCCATCGCGCGAAAATCTAGATGACTTTCGACGACGGTGCGCAGGCGTTGGCGCAATATCTGGGGCGAGTTTCTATATGACGGGTTGCGGAGAACCTCCAGGACCTGACTGATCGTCGTCTTGACTTCGGCCATCGGGTCGGGCGCGACTGCCAGCGCTCGCGATTCGGCTAGGCTGACCAAGGCGAACAGCGCCAGACCAGCCGCCAGCACGTACCCATCCAATCGCGCGCCCGCGAACGCCCGACACCAAGGTGAGCGACTTGCGGCCGCGCGTAGCGCGGACCCACCTTGGAGCAAATTCACTGCGAAATAATCCATAGTTGGCTCTTCTCCGAATCACGCCGGAACCGAGGCCGCGAATTGAGCTGGCCAAGAAACCGTCAGGAACCAGCTCCGGCCTTCTATTCCTGCGATAATCCGGTTTGAGGCGGCGGCGATGACACGTTGCAAATCGGAATTAGCGCCGACCTTCGCGACCGCCGTGCAGCCGCGATGTTCGGCAGTTTTATGCGAAAATCCGTCTCGCGGCAAGGTCATTAGACAGCATTTACCCTTGTGATATCCGTTTACTCCTTGCCTTTGCCGGCGTTGGAGCCGGCGTTGTTGATCAGCTGGCCGATAGCGTCTTCCAAGACGAAGGAAGACTCTGTTTGTCTCAGCGTGTCCCCATTGGCCAGCAACTTATCGCTCGGCCCCAAGGCGATCGCAATATACTTGTCGCCGATGATACCACGGCTTCTAACCGAGGCCACAGCACCCTTGTCCACCTTGACGCTGTCCCTGAGCCACATTGTGAGCCGGGCCCGTCCGTTGACCAGCGCTAGGTTGGTTACCCGGCCGACATCGACGCCGGCGATTTCGACCGCATCTCCGGACTTAATTCCGCTGATATTGTCAAAGTTGGCGTAAATCTGATAACCGCCTGGAGAGAATATCTGCACGTTGCCCAAACGCACGGACAGATAGAACAGGGCGACGATGCCCATCAAAACGAAGGCTCCGACGACTAGTTGCGTTGCGCGACTGGCGTACATACATGTTCACCGGGCGAGCGCGCTCGAGCGCGCCTCGGCTTCTTCCTCGTCGATTTCCTCGCCCGCCAGAAAGCTCCTGAACATATGGTCGGGAGAGGACGTAATCTCCTGAACCGTGCCATAGAGTCTCATGCGACCCTTGTGCAAGAAAGCGACCCGGTCGGATATCTCGAACACTTGCGGCACATCGTGGCTGACCAGAACCGCGCTCAAGCCGAGCCGCTGCTGGGTGCCGCGTATCAAATGATGAATCGCTCCAACGCGAGTCGGGTCGAGCCCGGTGGTCGGCTCATCCAGCAACAAAATTTTTGGGTCGTGAATCAGCGCTCGCGCCAGCGCCGCGCGCTTTTGCATCCCACCGCTGATTTGCGACGGGAATTTATTGCCCGCGCCCTCAAGGCCGACAGCGGCGAGCTTTTCCGCGACTCGCTGGGCTATCTCCTGGCGGCTTAGACGAGTCTTTTCCACCAGCGGAAAGGCCACGTTCTCGGCCACGGTTATAGAGTCGAACAGCGCGCCGGCCTGAAACAGCATTCCGAATTTGCCGCGCACATGGTTCAGCTCGCTCCATCCCGCGTCGGTCACGTCCTCGCCGTCTATCACAATCCTCCCCGAATCCGGCCGCAGGAGAAAATTGAGATGCTTGAGCAAGACCGTCTTGCCGCATCCGCTGGGTCCGACGATCGTGGTTATTTTTCCACGCGGACAGGCGAAACTAACTCGATCCAACACGGTCTGCGGGCCGAAGCGGCGGGTTAAGTCGCGGACATCGATGGCGATCGTCGAGCCGCCGTCCTGAGGTGCCGTCATCATTATATTTAGAAGTCTACGACCAGCGAATATCTCACGCTTAACCGGCCTGGCGCTCCTGGCGTCGCGCGCTGGCCGCGGCGTACGCTCGCGCTCCGCGTCCATGTTCGGAATTTCTTCGCCGTGATGCGAATAATGTCGCCCACTGTCGCCAACCTACTATTCTCAGCGGTCACTGGCGGGCCGGAGAATATCGGTCATTAGAATTGTCGAGTCTACCGCCTGACCGCAAATAGTTGGACCAGCAGCGGTTGCAACTGCGCCCTGACCGCGGCTTCGGATATCGACGAGCAAGGTCTTCGTCACCGCCGCCGGCGAACATTGCTTGGCCCACGCTGTCGACACATCATCAAGTCTTTCGCCGACGAACACGCTCTTCGACACGCTCTTCGGCACTACACTCCGAGGCGTGCCGTCGCGCCGCCCCATTAATGACCGCCTCATAGGAGAACTGACGTAAGAAAGTAGTCCCACAAAAGGACCAGCACGCTGGACAGCACCACGGCCTCGGTCGTCGCCTGGCTTATTCCGGTCGCCATCCGCCGCGCGTGATAGCCCTTGTAGCAGCAGACCCAAGTCACGGCGAGGCCGAATATTAGCGCCTTGTAGAAGCCGCTGGCAACGTCGTGGGGAGTGAGGTTGTCGGTAATCCCGTGAAAGTAGCTGCCCGCAGGCGCGCCCATCAGGCCCACCCCAATCGCGTAGCCGCCGAAAATCCCGATTACGTCGAAAATCGCGGTTAGCAGGGGAAAGCTGATAAACCCCGCCACAATACGCGGCGACACGAGGTATTGTACCGGATCGATCGCCATCACGCTCAGCGCGTCTACCTGTTCGGTCACCTGCATCGACCCGAGTTCGGCGGCCATCGCGGAGCCGGCCCGAGCGGTGATCATCAGCGCCGACAGCACCGGTCCGAGTTCGCGCACCAAGACCAAAGCGACCACGGTTCCCAGGGCGGCTTCCGACCCGAATCGATGCAGAGTGTTGTAGCCCTGCAAGCCGAGCACCATACCGGTGGCCCAGCCGATCAGCGCAATCAGAAAAATCGAATCGGCGCCGATCAGCCGGAGCTGCCGCACGATAAGCCGCGGCTTGTAAGGCGGAGTCAGCGCGGAGAGCAGCGCGTTGACAAAGAAGATCGCGAACCGTCCCAATGCCGCCAGGTCTCCGATTGCCTGCTCGCCAAGCCATCGGATGGGCTTTGTTATCCGGTACATGACAAATTGAAGACGAGGCGAGCCGTGCATGCTCTAGGAATATTCGCGTTTGAATCCGGCTTTATTCGGGTCGCACTGATTAAGTCAGCTTGCGCGCAATGGTGCAAGTCATCCCGCCGCCGCCGGCAATCTTCGACCGCTGCCGACCCCGGGCGTTGCGGCAATACATGAACCGAACCACCTCTCGCCTCGCTTAAAGGCTGCGGGCTTATACCCGATCGAGAGCTGGCTACATTTGCAAATTAGCCCGCGGCGCATTCAAGCTCAACCGCGGGCAAGCCCGAGCCTTGCTAACTCGCGGAAAGTGTGAGTTTCGCTGGCGACCTGCGCGAAAGCGACGATATCTTCAGGATAATCCAGGTCAAGCGCCGGGCGGATCAACTGGAGGATTTGCTCGCGGATTCCAGCCATGCGGCATTCATCACGATGACGTGCCAGGCTGTTAGGACCGAAGCGAGTTCTGATAACGGTGGGGGGCTGACGCAGGATGACATTAGTCCCGACGCGTTCGTGCGAAGGGACCAGCACTACGCCGGGGCGACCATCGCGGGGCGCGGCCTCGAACAGGGCGTCTATATCCTCTGCGCGGGTGAGCGGAATATCCGACAGGACAGTGCATACCGCGAGCGCACCGGCCGCTGCGAGATGAGCGGTGGCGAACTTGACCGCCGCATTGAGTCCGCGCGGAAAGCGTTCGTCCAGGACTATCGCGCCCGCATCCTCGGCTAAGCCCAGCAAAGCTCGGTCAGAAGTCACTACTGCCACACGTTCGGCGCGCCGCGCCGCTTTGGCCGCGCCCAGAACATCCAGAAACATCGCGCGCGCCAAGCGTTGGCGCTGTTCCGAGGAAAAACCTGAGCTGAGCCGCCTCTTGGCGAGGGTGGCTTCTTTGGCCGGGATAAGTACGACGCGCACCAAATCTCTTATAGCCCAGCCGGCTGCCCCGGCCAACGGCGTCCGGCCTTTCCCTTGCGCGCGGTGCAACACTTAGGACCATCGCCGCTTTTCGTTCGGGGATCATCCTCACCTCGAAACCCAAACCGCTACTCGCCGGCGAGGATTGCCTTTTCAGCATCAGAGCCGACGATAAGTTTAGGTTCGGCAGCCGCGATCTGAGGTTCCGGGGTCGCATTGCAAGTATAGCCGGGACGCGAAGCCGACTGCGCGCAATCGGGCGCTCAACGCCCTCGGCCGCTGCGAGAGAGACAGCGCCCCGACCGCTGCGCGCACACCAGCGAAGACCACTGCCGCCACGAGAACGAATACGGAGCAGCGCCGCGGATCACCGCTCTGCGTCCACTGACGCCTTTACCTATGACGACGCCGCGTTTCTGAGATATATTCCGTCACCCCGGCTGTGCCGCGCGCGAATACCCCGCGACAGCTTGACTGCACATCTAGTCACGTCCAAAGTTTGAAATAAGCTGGTGGCGGGAAAATGTGGCAGCCGTCGAGTTGAGAGTTGGCAACGAGAAGTAGCTAAGCCTATGACGCACAAGCGCGTTAGCAACCGGGAATGAGGATGAGGCAAAGACGTATAGAAGGTGGAGCCGGACGGTTCGCAAGGACTGCCGGGGCGCTGGTAGCGGCGCTAGCCATGGGGCTGGGGAGCGGATGTCAGCACAATTCCGTCGATAACTACCTGGAAGCCGGGCGCACGGCGATGCAACACGACCATCCGAACCAGGCGGAGCAGAACTTCGAGGCCGCGGAGAAGTTGGCCCCAACCGACGCCCGAACCCATCTCGCGTTAGGGGATTTGTACCTGCTCAAACACAATACCGACGGGGCCGGTCAGGAGTTCCAGCGCGCTATCGAGCTCGAGCCCAAAAACATCCCTGCGCGGCTTAAGCTCGGGCGTCTGCTCGCCCAGATGTCGCGGCTTGGGCTCGCCGAGGAGCAGTACCTGGCCGTCCTGGCCTTCGACCCGGCCAACGTGGACGCCCATCTCGGGCTGGCCGAAATCTTGCGACGCCAAGGCGCCGACGCGGCGGCGGAGCGGGAGCTGCGCGCTGCGCTCGGCCTAGCGCCTAAGGACGCGCAGGCGCACTACGCGCTGGCGACGCTGCTTAGCAGGCAGAATGGACGCCAGCAGGAGGCGCAGGCCGAGTTTGCCGCCGTGCGCGCGCTGGACCCGAATCTGCTGCCGCCGACGGCGGTGGTGAACGAAAGGCCCTCGCCTACCTCAGCGAGTACGCCGGCGCCCACGGAAAACGCGAACGCGGCGGAGAAGGTGAAGGCGGTCAGGCAGCGGCGGTTTCTGCTGTCCCACGACTCGCCGGTATATAATGACCTCAACACGAGCAGCCAGGTAGTCGCTCACGTTCATCGGGGCAAATATGTGATGGTCACCGGGGTCGGCAACAAATGGCTTAAGATCAGGCTGCGCAGCGGCATTGTCGGTTTCATTCCGACCTCCGCGGTCGAATAATTCCAATCTGGCGAGGACTCAAGCGTCTCAAACTGCCCGGCGAGGTTAAGATCTACCCCGGATGCGCGCATGCGTTCTTCAACGATACGCGCCCGGACGTTTACAACGAGCAGGCCGCCAGGGACGCCTGGTCGCGCGCGCTCGAGTTTTTTGCCCGGACGCTGCGCGCCTGACCGGCCGCGCGGCTCGCCCAAGCGATAGATAATTCGGACGGCGCGCCGACTTTCCCCGGCTGAACCCGCGCGCAGCTTGGCGAGCGCGGCGAAAGGCGCGCGGTTTAAACGCGGTCGTTGCTTTAAGTTATTGCGTCAAGACCAGAGCCAAGCTTATTTTCGCGCATCGGGCTTCCAGGTCCTCTAATTGACACGCCGGTTTGCGTGCTATAGGTTCCAGTCAATCGGCCATGTTTGCAATCGTTAGGACAGGCGGCAAACAGTATCGCGTCGCGGTTGGCGCCCAGCTCACCGTGGAGCGCATCGCCGCGGACGTAGGCGCTGAGGTCGCGTTGGATGAGGTTTTGGCTATCGACGCCGAAGGCCAGAACCGGATCGGCAAGCCGACAGTTGCCGGCGCCCAGGTGCGGGCCAAGGTGATGGCTCAGCCGCGCGGCGCAAAAGTGATCGTCTTCAAGAAAAAGCGGCGCAAGAATTACCGCCGCAAACGGGGCCATCGGCAGGAACTCACGGTGTTGAAAATTACGGAGATTCGCTGTGGCGCATAAAAAGGGACAGGGCTCGACCCGCAACGGCCGCGACAGCGCCGGCCAGCGTCGCGGAGTCAAGCGCTACGGCGGTCAGGCGGTCAAAGCCGGCAATATATTGGTTCGCCAACTGGGCACCAAAATTCGCCCCGGGCAGAATGTTGGGATGGGCCGGGACTTCACTTTGTACGCTCTGATTGCCGGTGTGGTAAAGTATCGGACTAAGGCGCGCGGCCGCAAAGAGGCATACGTGGAAGCTGGGCCGACGCAAACATTTGGCGCCACGCTCGGCTAGCGCTCATCTAGAGCGCCTTCCGGCTTTTTCAACTACCCTCCCGCGAGAGACCGTAACAGCATGTGGCGGGCGCCATGCGCGAGCTTTAACCCGCCGTTCGTGAGCGTTCGTAGTACGGCGACGGCTTGGCCGTGCAGTGACAGCCGCGAACCTGCGTTATTGTTATAATTTACCCATCATCATGCGTTTCGTGGACGAGGCTGAGGTTTTCGTGCGCGCCGGCCGGGGTGGAGACGGGGCGATCGCCTTTTTGCGGGAGAAGTACCGGCCCTTGGGCGGGCCTGCGGGTGGCGACGGCGGGCGCGGCGGCGACGTTGTATTCGAGGCCGACGAGAGCTGCGTCACGCTGCTTGATTTGACGCATCGGCGCCACCTGGCCGCCAAGGACGGCGAGCACGGCCGGGGCAAGGATCAAAATGGGCGGGCAGGAGCGGATTTAGTGGTTAAGGCACCGGTCGGCACGGTGATGCTTGACCTTGAAAGCGGCGCCGTGATCGCTGACCTAGCTGCCCGCGGCCAACAGGTGATCGCCGCGCGCGGCGGGCGCGGCGGCTTGGGCAACCGTCATTTCACTTCTTCTACTTTGCGCGCGCCGCGCATCGCGACCCCTGGATGCGCGGGCCAGCAGCGCCGGCTACGCCTGGAACTCAGGCTTATCGCCGAAGTTGGCCTCGCCGGTTTACCCAATGCCGGCAAGTCAACTCTGCTTGGCGCGCTGACCGGCGCGCAGCCGAAAGTGGCGTCCTATCCGTTCACGACCGTGGTACCGAACCTCGGCCGCGTATTGTCCGCCGACGACCAAAGCTTTACTATCGCCGACGTTCCCGGCCTAATCCGCGGGGCCCATCTGGGACACGGCCTCGGCATCAGGTTTTTGCGCCACCTTCGACGTACCCGGGTGCTGGTGCTCGTGGTCGATCTGAGCAGCGACGTCGAGCACGATTTGGCGGTTTTAAGAGGCGAGATTGAAGCATTTGACCCGGAACTGCTCCGGCGCCCCTTACTGGTCGCTCTCAACAAGATGGATTTACTTTCCCGGCAGGCTGTTGCGGTGAAAGTCGAGCAGGTAACGCTTAAGGCCAAGACCGAGGCGTACGTCATCTCGGCACGCGACGGGCAGGGCCTCCAAGCGCTGCTGGCGGCGATTTCGCGGGAGCTGCGCCGAACGTCGAGCGGCGATGTCGCAGCTAGCGCATAAGCCGCAGATTTTCCGCCATCTGCGCCGTTTCGTGCTTAAGGTGGGCAGCGGCGTGCTCGCCGGCCAGGATGGTCTGCGGCGCGAAGTGATCGCGCGGATCGCCGCCGAGGCGAGCAAGCAAGCGCGCGCCGGTCGCCAGGCCATCGTGGTGACCTCCGGCGCGGTAGCGGCGGGCCGGCTTTGTTTGCGCGCCGTACCGGGCGCCTCTATAGCCGCGCGTCAAGCGGCGGCCGCTGTAGGCCAGATAGAGTTGATGCGAATCTACGCCGAGGAGTTCGCGCGTTTCGGGCTTACGGTGGCCCAGCTCCTGCTGACCCATGGAGACTTGGCCGAGACGCGCCGGCGCGAGAACGCGCGCCATACCCTCAACACGCTGCTCAAGCATGGCGCGGTGCCCATCATCAACGAGAACGACACCATCGCGGTAGACGAAATCCGCTTCGGCGACAACGACCATCTTTCCGCTCTAGTCGCGGTGCTGGCCCAGGCCGGCCTGCTGGTGATGCTTAGCGACGTCCCGGGCGTGCTCACCGGCGACCCGCGCCGGCGGCGTGACGCGCGGCGCATTCCTCTAATCGCTGACGGACAAGGCGAGATCAGGGGCGTGGTCGCTGACGGCGCCGGACCGATAGGCACCGGCGGAATGGCCTCCAAGCTCAAGGCGGCGCGCGAGGCCATGCGCGCCGGCGCCGCGGTGATAATCACCTCCGGGGTCGAGCCCGACGGCCTTGCCGCCGCGCTCGACCCGAATCGAGAGAGCGGCACCCTAATTTTACCAGCCGCCGCGCGGCTCAAAGGGCGCAAGCACTGGATTGCTTACGCGCTCAAGCCGGCGGGCTGGCTGCGCCTTGACCGCGGCGCGGCCGAAGCGGTGCGCGTTAACGGCAAAAGTCTGCTGCCGTCGGGCATCAAGGAGGTGCGCGGCGACTTCGCAAGCGGCGATTGCGTGGCTCTGGCGGACGAAGAGGGGCTCGAATTCGGCCGCGGCTTGGTCAACTATCCCGCTACACACGTGCTCATGCTCAAGGGCAGACGCTCGAATGAGATTCTGCGCCTGCTCGGATATAAGGTCTCCGACGAGATCGTCCATCGCGATAACATGGCCTTGCTGAAGGGCTTGTGATAGCGCTAAGGACATCCTGATGGCGCTCAAGAGCGAGCTGGAGACCATGCTGCACGGAGCGCGGCAAGCAGCGCGTGTGCTTGCCCGCTCAAGAGGTAAGGAAAAAAATGCGGCCCTGCGCCTGTTGGCCGGGGCTTTAAGGGACGCGCGCGACGAAATCCTAGCCGCCAATCAAGGCGACTACGCGCGGGCTCTGGCCCGAGGCCGAAGCGCAGCCTTTCTCGACCGGCTCAAGCTTGACCGGGCGCGGGTCGAGGCGATGGCGCTAAGCGTCGAGCAGGTTGCGTCGCTGCCCGACCCGGTGGGCGAGATAATCGCCGGATGGCGCCGGCCCAACGGGCTTGAGATTACGCAGATTCGCATCCCGATCGGCGTTATCGCAGTAATCTACGAATCGCGGCCCAACGTTACGATTGATGCCGCGTGCCTGGGCATCAAGGCCGGCAACGCGGTCGTGCTGCGGGGCGGAAGCGACGCGCTGGAGACGAATCGGGTGCTGGCTCGGCTGACCGCTCGGTCGCTGGCTGCGGGCGGCTTGCCGGCCACGGCGGCGGCGTTCGTCGACAACGCCGACCGCGCCGCCATCCAGGTCTTGAAGCAGCGCGCCGACATGATTGACCTAATTATTCCGCGCGGCGGAGCCGAATTGAAGCGGGCGCTCGAGGGCGCGACGGTCCCCATCTTGCCCCATTTCGACGGCGTCTGCCACGTTTACGTCGACCGCGCCGCCGATCTCGAGATGGCGCAGGAAGTCTGTGTCAACGCCAAGTGCAGCCGTCCCGCGGTGTGCAACGCGATAGAGAACTTGCTGGTGCACAACGCCGTGGCAGCGGACTTCCTCGGCCCGCTCGGCGAACAATTGAGCGCGCGCGGCGTCGAGATTCGCGGCTGCGAGCGCGCCCGCCGGATAATTCCCCAGGCAATCGCCGCGACCGAGCAAGATTGGAACGCCGAATATCTCGACCTGATCCTCGCAATCAAGGTGGTTGACAGCCTGGATGAGGCGATCGCTTTCATCGCGCGCCACGGCTCGGGGTTGGCCGACGCCATCATCACCGGCGACCTCGCGGCGGCTGGGCGCTTTGCCGAGGAGGTGGACTCGGCGGCGGTTTACATCAACGCCTCGACGCGATTTACCGACGGCTTTGAGTTCGGTTTCGGCGCCGAAACCGGCATCTCGACCAACCGCTTGCATGCCCGCGGGCCGATGGGTTTGCGCGAGTTGACCACGTACAAGTATGTCGTCCGCGGCGAGGGCCAAGTCCGCATCTGACGCTTTGGAGCCGCCGCGGCGACCGGCAAAACCCATGAGAATAGGCCTCTACGGCGGAACGTTCAATCCGATTCATATGGGTCATCTGCGCGCGGCCGAAGAGGTGCGCGAGGCGATGCGGTTCGATCTTGTGTATTTCATCCCGGCCGGCACGCCGCCACACAAGCTTGATGGCGAGCTTGCTCCTGCCGACAATCGCCTAGAGATGGTGCGGCTGGCGACGAAAAACAATCTGCACTTCATGATCTCTGATTTCGAGGTAAGGCGCGCCGAACGTAGCTATACGATTGACACGGTGCGGTTTTTTCTTTCGAGCTTTCGCCAGCGTACGGAATGGTTTCTCATGATGGGCATCGACGCGTTCTGCGAGCTGGAGAGCTGGAGAGCAGCCGACGAGCTTACGACCCTATGCAATTTCGTCGTCCACACCCGCGATTACGGCGCGGAGTCGGAGCTGCCGCAAAACGCCCTTGCGAACGTTAGGCGCTTTGGCTACAGGAAGGTCGATGATCATTACGCGAACACGAGCGGACGCGAATTGTATTTTGTCAAGACGACCTATATTCCGGTCTCGGCCACGGCGATTCGCCGCGCTGCTCGGCAGGGCAAATCGATTCGCTACCTGGTGCCGTTGGAGGTCGCCGATTATATTGCGCGCCACCGCTTATACTGAACGGAGATGATCGCACAGGGCGCGCCGTGAATGCTCTTGACAAAACGCTGATTATCGTCGAAGCGGCGCTGGAGAAAAAGTCGTACGATCTGGTCGTCCTGCAGATCGAGCATCTGGCCTCGATCGCCGACTATTTCGTCATCATGAGCGGCCGCTCAACCGTTCAGGTCGCAGCGATTGCTCAAGGGATCGAAGAACGACTTCAGCGCGACAGCGTGAGGCCGCTTTCAATCGAGGGGCTGGCGCCTGCGCGGTGGGTGGTTCTCGACTACAATGACGTGGTGCTGCATATTTTCCACGAGCCGGTGCGCGAACTCTACCGCTTGGAGAGCATCTGGAGCGACGCGGCCAACGTGACGCTGCCCGAGCCGCTGCGCTCGCAAGCCGAACGATTGAGCCTGCGTGGCGGATGACGCTGCCGGTTGCCGAATCGGCGTTGCGCTCCGATTCCGATCCTGGAGCCGGCGACTCCTCGTCGCTCCCCGGGTGTCAAGCGCAACCTCAGCGCAAGGCAGGGGTTGCTCGTCGCTCAGAGTTGTCGAAGGCTACCAGGGGCGCAGCACATAGACGGCGGCTCTGGCGCCCAGGATTTGCACCGGCAGGCTGCGAGCGCGCTGAAATTTCATCTCACGAATCAATTGCGCCATCAGTCGAGTCTCGCCGCTGAGGATCACGATCAGGCCCTCGCGCTTGGTCACCCGTCTGAATTCGGCGAGCAATCGCGGATAGAGCCGTTGGTTTTGCTCGCGGCCGCCGAGCTTTTTGCCCCATGGCAAATTGGTGACTATCTTATCGATGCATCGGTCGCGAAGCGCAAGCGCAGTCGCGTCCCATCGCGCCAATTGCCAAGGTTTGTGGCGCGGGCCGAGGTTAGCTTGCGCCGCGCAAATGGCGTCAAGGGAGTTGTCGGCGCCGAGCAGCAGCCTATGCCGCGCCAGGTGGGCACGCTCGACTAATATCGTGGCGGTGCCGCAGAGCGGGTCCATGACGATATCTTGGGGGCGCGGCTCGGAGAGCCAGGCCAGCGCGGCGCCGACCGCGGGGCGCAGCGCCGCCGGCCGGTGACTCAACTGATACTCGCGATGGCGCAAGTGCCGGTCGCTTAGGCGCAGCGCAAGGAACAGTTCGCGATCGATTAGCGTTGCCCAGAATTCAATTGCCCCCTCTTGGTCGTCGGCCAGACGCCATCGGTGGTCGGTGCGCTCGAGCACGCCCCGTTCGACCGCGCGCTGAAGATCGCTTCGCCGAAAGGGCTGCTGTCCGGCAATGCGCACCACCACGCGAAAGCTGTGCCCGCGCTTGCCCTTGGGCGAGGGTGTCATCCGCGCGCGCGTACTCAGTGCCGGGTCAATCAAGGGCGTTGCGCGCGCTGCGCCGCGCGCTTGCTCCAAAATTAGATGTGAGTACAGCGCGCGCCGGTAACCGACCAAAGCGAAAAGGTCTTCGACCGCGCGCAGACGGTTCAAGGATTCAGGCTCGCCGGCCGCGAACAGGATGATCCCGTTGCGCCCGGGAATTATGCGCCGGCCGAGCGCGCGAAACCCTCCCGCAACGGCGGCTAGCTCGCTTTGCGCGACCCCTTCGAAACCAGGCTGCGTGTGCGCGACAAAGACATTCGGACCCGCGCGTATCGCGTTGCGCTGGTCTCCGCCGGCGCCGTGCGGGGTAGACTCAACGCGCAACCGCTTAGTCGGACGATAAATCGAGTCGCTCCTCGCGCTCAAAGGCCCTTCACTCATCGCCTCCCGTCACGGCGCGCGTCGCGGCTACGCTCTTTACGCGGCGGCCGAGGTTGAGCCCCTAAAGCCGGCGAAACAGGCTCACTTGGCACGGGCCAGATACTCGCGCGTCTCGGTGTTGATCGTGATCGCTTCGCCTTCAGTGATGAAGTGCGGGACCTGCACCACTAAGCCGGTCTCGGTAGTGGCCGGCTTAAGTGAATTAGTCGCGGAAGCTGACTTGAGGCCAGGGTCGGTTCTTACGACCTTGAGATTGACGGTCTTGGGCAGCGTTACGCTTATCGGGTTGTTTTCATGAAACTCGACTTCTACCTTAAGGTTCGGCGCAAGAAACGGCGCCGCATCCCCCACCAGTTCACCTGGGATGGTAACCTGGTCGTAGGTCTTGGTGTTCATGAAGTGGAAGCTGTCACCCTCCTGGTAGAGGAATTCCATCTCGGCTTGGTCCAAGATTATGCGCTCGACGCGGTCTTCAGAGCGGAAGCGGGTTTCCGTCTGGGAGCCGGTGCGCAGATTGCGCAATTTGGTCTGGACCATGCCGCGCCAGTTGCCGGGCGTTATGTGAAGCACGGTCATTACGCGCCAGAGCTCGTGATTGTTTTCGATCACGATGCCTGGACGAAGTTGCGTCGCTTGAATCAGCATCTTTAATTACTCGGCGTCGATTATCCTCTGTCTAAATTGGCGCCGGCGGTTGAGCGGCGCGCCGGGGAGTCGACATTGCGTAAGCAGTCTGCTCGGGTTGGAAGCCTCCGCGCGCGAACTAACGACGGTTTGCGACTCCTGCCGTTTATTATTTTATCGCAATAGCAGGTTGGCGGCGAGCCTAGACCGTGGCAGGGAGCAGCCGCCCGGCGATGTCATGAGGACGATTGTCGCTCGAATGTTGCGGCGAGGACTGTGAAAAAGGCGCATCCGGCGCTGCCTTTAGTGCTTAAGCCGGACGCGTCAGGCGATGCATCCCTTTTCCACGCGCCGTTTTGGCGGCGGTCAGCGGCAGTCAGAAGTGACAATGCGGCCCGAACAGAAGGATTTCGTGTTAGTTGCGGTCCTGCCCTGCGCACCGGCTCGCCTGAGGCCACGCAAATCCGCAGTCGCGGCCAAACCTAATTGGCGCGTTGCTGCTTGTAGCGGTCGGTTACGGTCTTGATCTGGCGAGATAGCTTGAGAAAGACCTCGCCTTCGTCGTAAATAAATAGCGCGATGGCGCCGGCCGCGCCGATCAACAAGCCCAAAATAAATGCACCCATAGGTGTCGCCTCCGACTACTATCAGTCTCATATAGCACAGCACAGCGAGGTTCCCAAAGTTCCCGCCAATATCACCCGGTTACTTTCACCAGGGTTGCGGTCGATTGGTTGAGGGAGTCGATCCGCAAAGGCTAGAATAAATAAAATCGCGTTACGGGAGGTTTCTCCAGGATTCCCAAACAAGCATGACATTCGACACAGCGAATAGCGAAGCTTCGAACGCGCCGGCGCATGGATTACCCGTGGCGAGCCAGTATGCAGCCGCAACCGACGGCGCCGCGTTTCGCTTAATGCCCGAGCGCACGGTGGTTAGGGTGTCGGGCGAAGACCGGGTCGGCTTCATGCACGGCATGTGCAGCCAGGATATCAAGGCGCTAAAGCCCGGCACGGTTAGCTACGGACTGCTGCTCACCGAGCGCGCCCATGTAGTGGCGGATTTCTATGTTTGCGCGCGCGAGCAAGAGCTTTTGCTGGAGTTCGACCGAGAGCTTTGGCCGCCGGCGAGGGAGCAGCTTGAAAAGCTTATCGTTGCCGACGATGTCGAGCTGCTTGCGGACGAAAGCTTGAGCGTCCTGGAAATTCAGGGCAACGCCGCGGCGCGCGCGATTGAGCGTGCCCCTTCACCGGCCGTCGCGATGCCGGAACGGTCTCACTTCGTGACCGCGGACGACTTGATTCTCGCGTCCTTTGACCGGCGCGGATGCCGCGGCTTTACGCTTCTCGGCGAGCACGCCGCGGTGCGCGGCTTCATGGCGCGCCTTGGCCGCGCCGATGCTGATCCACGCGCGCTCGAGGTCGGCGCGGACGCGCTTGAAATTGTGCGCGTAGAAAACGGCATACCTCGCGTCGGCGTCGACACCGACGCAAAGACGATCGCTTTGGAAGCACGGCTTGAGGCGGGGATTTCGTTTGCCAAGGGATGTTACCTTGGACAGGAGACGGTCGAAAGGGTAAGCGCGCACGGACAGCTAAGAAAGCGGCTGTTCGGCTTGCGGGTTCGTAGTGAAAGGGAGGTCGAGCGTCGGGCTGCGGTCTTGTTGGCCGGCAAGGAGGTGGGGCGCGTCAGCAGCGCGGCGCTGTCAGCGCGGCTAGGATCGCTCGCACTCGCGATTCTTCATCATAGCGCCTGGGCAGCCAACACCGAGGTTACGATCGAAGACTCAAAGGGAATGCTGGCGGCTGTGGTCAGCGACTTGCCGTTCAGCTAGGAAGCACCTCGACGGTTGCAAGCCTCCGGCTCGGCCGATTCCGCCGGGGGACCTTGGCGTTGAGGCTCGCGAGATTCGCGAAGAGGCAGGCGCATCGCATGGGCGGGAAATCGTGCAAACGTCGGAGAGATTGGGCTAACTTTCATCCCCGGGGACAGGAGGGCTTTTTACATGGCTAACGTGCTCGGAAAACGCTACCAGTGCGAGACTTGCGGCACTGAGGTCCTTTGCAACAAAGCCGGCGAGGGCTCGTTCATGTGCTGCGAGACCCAGATGAAGGTCAAAGAGGTCAAGCCGCTGCCCTCGTCAGACTGAGCATCTTGAGTAATCGGACCGGCCGGCCCCCGGTGGACCGTCCTTCGCGGTGCGCGAGGTCGTTGCGCCCGTTACTCGGCCTGCGAGCGTTGCTGCGGCGGGTCAAGAGAACCTAAAGACGGCGATGAGGACGTCCACTTTTCTCGCTCAGCCAGCCCTTTCGTTCGCTCGTCCCGGCCGGCGTACAATCCCTGAACGGTTGAGACCGCCCAGCGGTCTTGCGTCAAGCCGATGACGGAACGCTCAGCCTCGTTGCTGCTCTACGGTGGGGTTATTCAAGGGCGTGCGGACTGTGATTCAATTGCGATCTGCGGCGGACAAATCTCGGCACTGGGCAGATTCGAGGACTTAAGACGGCTCGCCGGGCAAGAAACGCGGTTGACCGATCTGCGAGGGGCGGTGGTCGCGCCCGGCTTTTCCGATTGCCACCTTCACTTTCTTGAAGCCGCTTCGGCCAGTGCCGGTCTCGACCTAAGCCGCGAAACAAGCCTCGCTCGAATCCTTGAGCGGTTGCGCGTCCACGCCTCCAGCACGCCGCCCGGCGCGTGGGTCAAAGCTTTTGGCTGCGATGAGGCGCAGACCGTCGAAGGGCGCGGTCCGAGCTGCGCCGAGCTTGATCGAGTAGCGCCAAACAATCCCCTGCGCTTGCGCCATCAGACGCTGCATGCATCGTGGCTAAATTCGCGCGCAATCGAGACCCTTGGCTTGGAGGCTTGCGCGCGCGCGCTGCCCGCTGCGGCGCAGGTCTTAGGGAGCGCTGACGAGACCCTCAGCGGGTTGGTCGTGGGGCTGGAGAAGCGGCTTTCGCGGCGAATCCCGCGAATGTCGCGCGACGAGCTCGAAGCGCGCGCCCGCGCCTTCGGCGGCACGCTGGCCAAGGCCGGCATCACGTCGTTTACCGACGCCGGCGCCGACAACGGGCCTGAGGAAGTGGAACTATTCGCCGGTCTGGTTCGCGCCGGCGTGATCCGACAAAGAGTCGGCCTGATGATTGGCGCTGAGCATCTCGACCATGTGCAAAGCGCTCAGCAGACGGCGGACAAGGCGGCGATGCGTCTTTGCGCAGTTAAATTTATGCCGGCGGCTGCGATGCAGCATGACGGGTTCCGGTCCGCTCGCGAGCGCGAGCTGAGCGAATGGGTAAAGCGGGTCGAACGCGCGCTGAAGTTGGGGCTTGCCTGCGCCTTTCACGCCACGGAAGTTGAGGAGTTGGAGACCGCGTTGAGCGTTATCGAACGCGCCCAAGCCCGTCTCAAAGCGAAGGGCCTTTTCTCCGATGAACCGACGGCTCCGGTCAGGTTCCGGATCGAGCACGGCAGTCTTATTCCGCCGAATTACCTCGAACGTCTGGCCGCATGCCGCGCCTGGGTGGTCAGCAATCCCGGGTTCCTGTACTATCGCGGCCGCAAGTACGCGGGCGAGCCGGGGTTGTCTCCCCACCTGTTTGCGCTGCGCAGCCTTATCGATGCGGGAGTGCCGGTGGCGGGCGGAACCGATGCGCCAGTGACACCTGCGAAGCCCTTGACGGCGGTATACGCGGCGGTTGCGCGCCGCAGCATGGGCGGCGACGAGCTTTGCGCGCAGCAAGCGCTGAGCATAGGCGAAGCCCTCTCGCTGTTCACCAGCCGCGCGGCGCAATTGGACGGCCGCGAAGGCGGCGTGCTTGCGGTAGGAAGGCCGGCTGACTTGGTCGTGCTCTCCGCGAACCCGCTTGATGTCCCGCCGGGGAAGTTTGAGAATCTCTACGTAAAAATGACGATCGTAGGGGGGAGCATCGTCCACGAGGAACGCGGCCAAGCCGACCCCATCGCTTTAGAAAAGGCCCCCTTAAAGTGAGATAATTGTGCAACTATGGACGACCTGGCGCATCGCGGCTTTGCCACGGTGCGGTATGAGAAACGCGGCGCCGTAGCCTGGGTAACGCTCAACCGCCCCGAGCGTCTCAACGCCTACAACATGGCGATGCGGGACGACCTGTTCGAGATTCTGCTCGCCTTGCACGCGGACGAAGAAGTCGGCGCCGCAGTGTTGAGCGGCGCCGGGCGCGCTTTTTCCACCGGCGGCGACGTGAGCGAATTCGGCTCGGCGCCGTCGCCGATAGTAGCCCGCTGGGCGCGCTTCCGGCGCGATGTTTGGGGACTCTTGCGCGCGCTTCCGATGCCCACCCTGGCCGCCGTCCACGGGCTTGCGGTGGGCGGTGGGCTCGAGATGGCCTTGCTGTGCGACCTCGCCATCGCCGCCACCGACACGCGCATATGCCTGCCCGAGACTGCGCTCGGCATGATCCCGGGCGTAGGCGGAACGCAGACCGTCGCGCGACGCGCGCGTCAGAGCGCCGGCCTGGACCTGTGCATCAGTGGACGCTGGATTGACGCCCCGGAAGCCCAGCGTATAGGTTTAGTGGCCGAAGTGGTGCCTGCGGCAAGGTTGATGGCGCGAGCGGCGCGACTGGCCGGCCGATTGGCGCAAAAGCCTCGCCTCGCGCTGGCCGCGGCGAAGGCCGCGGTATGGGAGGGGCTTGACCTGCCGTTAAGCCAGGGGCTGGAACTGGAGCACAGGCTCGCCGCCCGCTTGCGGCTCGGCCGGTCTCCGGAACCGGCCCCAAGCGGCGCCTCGAGGCCGAAGACTAGGGGGCACGGCAGACCTCGGGTCACTCAATAATCTGGGGGGCGCGGCGGCCCGGCGGGCGAAATTGAGCACTCAAGTAAGGAGGGCAGGGATTCCGTGAACACGGTGAATTTCGTCAACATCCCGGCATCGGTTTTTCCCGACCAGGAGATCGTGGTCTTTGGAGACCAACGCCTCACCTACGCTCAATTGCACGACCGCGTATGTCGCACAAGCGCGGTGTTCAAAAACCTTGGGCTCGCTCAGCGTGATGTGGTGGCAGTGATGGACACCAACTCCGAGGTTTATATTGCCGCTTACTACGCGGCCGCTAAATGCGGGCTGACGTTCCTACCGCTTAACTACCGCGCCAAGGACCCGGAGCTTGAGTATATGATTAACACCGCGGCGGTTAAGGTGCTCCTAGTCGGCGAGCGCTATCACGAGCAAATCCGACGGATTCGCCCGAGGCTCGCCACGATTACGGCGCTGCTCTCCACCGGCGCGCCGGCTGCCGATTTTCCGGCCTTGCGGAAACTCACAGAGCGCGTGGCGCCGGACGAAACGGATGCTGAAGTCGAGGATGACGATGTCTCGGTCCTGATGTACACCAGCGGCACGACCGCGCTGCCCAAGGGCGTGATGTTGAGCTTCCATGATTTCACCGCTTACGTTACCGCCAACGTCGAGATGGCTGACGGCAGCGACCGCGGCGCGGCGCTGGTCTGCGTGCCGTTCTACCATATCGCCGGTATGGTCGCGATGATGACCAATGTCTGGAGCGGCCGCAGGCTGGTATTGATGCCGCAGTTTGACGCGCGCGACTGGCTCGGCCTGGTCGAGCGGGAGCGCATCACCCATGCCTTCGTCGTGCCGACGATGATGAAGCAGTTGCTCGACGAACCGAGCTTTTCCAAAACCGACTTTTCCACGCTCACCAACCTGGCCTACG
The DNA here is from genome assembly GCA_021831785.1 of Deltaproteobacteria bacterium. Classification (GTDB taxonomy): domain Bacteria; phylum Desulfobacterota; class Binatia; order Binatales; family Binataceae; genus JAJYYI01. The sequence continues at coordinate 244,498 of JAKBMB010000011.1, forward strand.
GCGGCGCGGCGATGCCCCTGCCGGTCATCAGACGCGCCATCAAGGCGTTCCCCAAGCGTGTCGGTTTCGTCAACGCTTACGGACAGACCGAAACGACCTCGTCGCTCACCGTGCTCGGTCCCGAGGACCATCGTCTGGAAGGCAGCCCGGCCGAGATCGAGCTCAAACTGAAGCGGCTGACCTCCATCGGACGGCCGCTGCCGGACGTCGAGGTGAAGATTATCGGCGAAGCCCGGGAGGCCCTGCCGGAGGGGCAAGTGGGAGAAATCTGCATTCGAACGCCCCGGGTAATGAAAGGTTACGCCGGGCGCAGCGACGACGCATTATTGTCCGACGGCTTTCGCGCCACCGGAGACCTCGGCTGGACCGACCATGATAACTATGTTTACTTCGCTGGACGCAAGGACGACATGATCATCCGCGGCGGCGAAAACATAGCTCCGGCGGAAATTGAAACCGTGCTGGTAAGCCATCCGGCGATTGAAGAGGCCGCGGTTATCGGCGTGCCGTCGGAGGAATGGGGCCAGACGGTCAAGGCCGTTGTCGCGCTCCAACCCGGCAAGCAGGCCAGCGCTAAGGAGCTCGAGGCGTTTTGCCGCGCGCGTCTGGCCAGCTTTAAATGCCCCGAGAGTTACGAGATAGTCGAGTCGTTGCCGAAAAATCCGCTGGGAAAAATCTTGCGCAATGAATTGCGTGCGCGCTTAACCAGCGCCCAAGGATGAGTCACCCCTGGCGATGGATATGCAGCCGCGCCGCGCCGAAGGCGGCGAAAAGGCGCCGACTGCCGCCGTCGCGGGCGAGCGAGGCGGAGCGACGCGCAGGAGAGACCAGCGCCGCGGCTCACGATCGACGCTCAATTGAGGGCCCTGCCGCAGGCGCCCGGCGCTAAGTGCCCCGCGATGAACGTTTGCAGCGCAATGCCTCGGTCCCGGCGCGAACCCAAGCTCGAGCTCAAGCGCCGCGCCGGGTGTGTGATCGCCACGATGCGATGGTCGGCGCGCGGTGCCAGGCTTAACCCTACGATGGCCTCGGAATTGATGGAGCTGGCGCAAGAATTGGAAGATGACGACTCAACTCGACTGTTCGCACTGAGCGGCTCTGGCGCGGAGTTTTGCGCGGGTTTCGAGCCGGACGTCGACCCGCGGCTGGTCGAGACGCTGGCGGCGGTTTCGAAGCCGACGCTAGCGGTTATCAATGGCGCCGCGATCGATGAAGGTCTCGAGCTGGCCTTGGCGCTGGACATTCGCGTTGCCTCGCCGGCCGCCCGCTTTGCGCTGACCCAGGTCGGCCGCGGCTTGATTCCGAGCTTTGGCGGGACTCAGCGTCTGCCGCGGATTGTCGGCCAGACGGCCGCCTTGAAGATGATCCTGACCGGTGAGGCGATCGGCGCCCGTGAGGCTGCGCGCTTGGGCCTAGTTGCGCGCCTGGCGCCGCGGTCCGGGGCCTTGGCAGCAGTGGCCGGCGAAGCTATCGATGCGCTCTTGGCGCGCGGGCCAATCGCCGTCAAGCTGGCCAAGGAGGCGGTGCTCAAGGGCGCCGATATGACCCTGGCGCAGGGAATTCGCCTTGAGGAAGATCTCTATGCGCTGCTGCAAACCACAGCCGACCGCGCCGAAGGCGTGCGCGCGTTTCTGGAAAAGCGCAAACCCCTTTTCAAGGGCGAATAATCACGGCCGGACTAGAGGACAGTGTAAGGAGGTTCAAGCGATCCGTCTCATGGCTAACCAGCTTGGCAAAGTTTACGTCTGCACCAAGTGCGGCGCGCAGCTAATCGTGACCAAGGCGGGCAACGGCACGCTTAAGTGCTGCGAGGTAGTTATGGAGCAGAAGCGCTAGCGCACGCTTTCTTGCCGGGGCAGCGCGCTCACACCGTGTTGAAGCCGTCCTTGCCGAGCAGTACGCGATACGCGCCCAGGCGCGCCTTCATCGCGGCGATCAGCGGTCTCTCGGCACCTGCGCTAAGGGCGCCTCCGTGGCCTAGCTTGCGGCGGTAGATGTCTTCCATCCCGAGCTTTCGCGAACGCTGCCCGCCGGTGCCGTCGCCGGCGTAGGTGTCCACGATGACGCGGTCGGCGGCGTCGGCGGCAAGCATTGCGAAACGTTCGGGATTGTTCGGCATCATCGGCGCGATCGCCAGTTGGACGAATAGGCCCGCCTCGCGCAGGCGGCGCGCCGTGAGCAGTCGGCGGGCGACCGACGGCGAGGTCGGCGTCAGCGCCCGGCGCACGCCCTCATCGTCGGTTTCGAGCGTGAGCGACACAATCAGACGCTCACCCAGAGCGCGCAGCATATCGATATCGCGCTCGACCAGCGGACTTCGCGTCTGCAGCACAAGCCGGCGCGGCGGGCGGCGCGTGAATTGCTCGAGCGCGCCGCCCGCGAGCTTAAGCACGCGCTCGTACCCCTGGTACGGGTCGGTCGCGCTCGACATGAAAACGGTCGCGTGCCGAAGCCTGTCGGCGGCTTCCAGCGCCTTAAGCTCGGCCCCCAGAAGCTCAGGTAAATTAACCTTCGCGATTACCCATGTTCCCCACGGTCCCGCAAGAGCTTGCGCAACGGGCAGCGCCCGTACGTAGCAGAACGGGCATCCGCCGCCGTCGCCGAAGGCGCACCCCACGTAGGGGTTCAGCGAATAAGCGAAATTGCTGAGAAAGCCCCCGGTCGGAGTGAGCGCCCGCGTTGCGCGGCGCTCAAGATATAACCGCGGCGACTTCATCTGTGCAGCTCACGCCTTGTCCGCCGATAGAACGTTCGGCGCCGGCAATTATAGCGCTTACCGTGCGGGTCTCACTATGGCGCGGGTCGCGCACAGCTACGCCATCTCCGCGGCCGCTACCAGACGACTTCTGGTGCTCATCTCGAAATCGGTCTGCCGAACCGCCCCAAACTCGCTGTATAGCCTCGCAAGAAGCGCTTGATCGGCATACCCGTTCGGCGCTAAAACTTCGCAGCAGGGGAGTAGCGGCCCGGCTTTTGCGCGGGCTCGTGGATGAAGACCTCGCGGGACGCGAGGGCACCGTACCTGGTGGAGAGGTAAGACTGTGGAGAGCGTCGCCCGGCGCATCGTGCTGCGCCTGCGCCGGGCCTTCAAGGTTCCTGTTTCGCACACCGCCTAGGGCGAGCGCAAGAGTTTCGCGGACCCGGAGCTGACGGTTTCAGCTCGGCAGGCCGCCGGAGGAAGAATTCGGGGGGAAACCTTATGATTCCGGCAAGCTTCGAGTATCACCGCGCGCGCACGATAGACGAGGCGCTGGAGCTGCTCGCAAAATACGGCGAGGATGCCAAGATACTGGCCGGCGGGCAAAGTCTGCTGCCGATGATGAAGCTGCGATTGGCCTCACCCGGGCATCTGGTCGATATCAGCGAGGTCGCGCAGCTAAAGGAGCTTCGCGAGGCGGACGGACTGATCCGCATCGGCGCCGCGGCGACCGAGACGGCGCTGCTGCACTCCGCGTTGCTGCGCGGCAAATGTCCGTTGATTGGTGAAGCGGCGGCGCAGATCGGCGACCCGCAAATTCGCAACCGCGGCACGCTCGGTGGCAATCTGGCGCATGGCGACCCGGGCAACGACCATCCGTCCGTGATGATCGCGCTTGGGGCAAGCGTCATCGCGCGGGGACCTGCCGGCGAGCGCAGGCTGCCGATGGACGGGTTTTACCGGGGTTTGTACGACACCCAGCTCGAGCCGCTCGAGCTATTGACCGAAATCCAAGTGCCAACACCGCCGGCGCGCAGCGGTGCTGCCTACCTTAAGCTCAAGCGCAAAATCGGTGACTTCGCTACGGCCGCCAGCGCGGTACAACTAAGCCTGGGCGAAGGAGACACCTGCGCGCGAATCGGTATCGCGCTTACCAATGTGGCACCGATGCCGCTGCGGCTCAGCGGCGCCGAAGCGTTGCTCGCCGGCAAGCGAATCACCGCCGAGCTTATCGAGCAGGCCGCGCAGATCGCGACCGGCGCTTGCGACGCCGCCGACGACTTTCACGGGCCGTCCGAATATCGAGCTCAGATGGCCGGCGAGATGACACGGCGCGCGTTGGCCGGCGCGCTGGAGCGTGCCAGGAGAGATTAGCCATGGGGGACAAAAACGTGCTCCGATTCACCCTGAATGGGCGACAGGTTGAGGTTTTGGCCGAACCACGCGAGCTCCTGGTTCACGTCTTGCGCGAGCAACTGGGGCAGACCGGCACGCACATCGGATGCGAGACCAGCCATTGCGGCGCCTGCACGGTGGACCTCAACGGCGAGTCGGTCAAGTCGTGCACCGTGCTTGGGGTCCAGGCCGAAGGCGCCGAGATCATCACGGTCGAAGGTCTGGCCAAAGACGGCAAGCTCCATCCGGTTCAAGAGGGATTTATGCAGGAGCACGCCCTGCAGTGCGGATTCTGCACCCCGGGAATTATGGTGCGCGCTTTTCGTTTTCTCAACGAAAATCCCGATCCGTCCGACGAGGAGATCCGCCTGGGCGTGTCGGGCAATCTCTGCCGCTGCACGGGCTACCAGAACATCGTCAAAGCAGTTCGCTACGCGGCGAACAAGCTCAAGGCCGCGCGCGCGCAGGCCTAGGAACCGCTGCCGCGCAGGGCGTGTTCGAGGAGGCGCAGGGAATTTTCGTCGTCGGTGTCTTCAGAACCGCCGTGAATAAGCGCGGACCACAACCGCTCGCGCCCCAAAAGTGCGATGCTGAGGCAAGTGAGAGGCTAAGGGCAATGGACGCTGCGAGTGCCGCAGAAACGCTGAACAAGGACCATCTGATGGGGATCGGCAACGCGCGCAAGCGCAAGGAAGACCCAAGGTTCATCCAGGGCAAAGGCCGCTACATAGACGACATCAAGCTGCCCGACATGCTGTTCGCCAAGATGGTGCGCAGTCCTCATGGCCACGCTCGCATTAAGTCGATCAACACGCAAAAGGCGCTGGGGCTGCCCGGCGTGCATGCGGTGCTGACGGCCAACGATCTCAAGCCGCTTAAGCTGCACTGGATGCCGACCCTGGCGGGCGACGTGCAGGCCGTGCTGGCCGATGAAAAAGTATGCTTCATGGGCCAGGAAGTGGCGATGGTAGTGGCTGACGATCGTTATATAGCGGCCGACGCCGCCGATTTGGTGGAAGTGGAATACGAGGAGCTGCCGGTCATCGTTGATCCGCACAAAGCGCTGCTGCCCGACGCTCCGGTGATTCGCGAGGATCTGGCGGGCAAGAGCGAAGGGGCGCACGGCAAACGCACGCACCATAACCACATTTTCACCTGGGAGGTTGGCGACCGGGAGGCTGCCGACCGCGTTTTTGGCCAGGCCGCGGTGACGGTCAAGGAGACCATGACCTACCAGCGCGTGCATCCCTCGCCCCTGGAGACTTGCGGATGCGTCGCTTCGTTCGACAAGGTGAAGGGCGAGCTCACCGTCTACCTGACCTCGCAGGCGCCGCACGTCGTGAGGACCGTGGTGGCGATGCTTTCCGGGATCCCCGAGAGCAGCGTGCACGTAATTTCGCCCGACATCGGCGGAGGATTCGGCAACAAGGTCGGAGTCTATCCGGGCTACGTAGTCGCGATCGTGGCTTCGATCGTCCTTGGGCGTCCCGTGAAATGGGTTGAGGAGCGGATCGAGAATTTGTCGACGACCGCCTTTGCGCGCGACTATCACATGACCGGCGAGTTGGCCGCCGACCGCAACGGCCGAATCAAGGCTTTGCGTGTCCACGTGCTGGCCGATCACGGAGCGTTCGACGCTTGCGCCGATCCCAGCAAATGGCCAGCCGGCTTCTTTAGTATCTGCACCGGTTCGTATGACATTCCGGCCGCTTACGCGCGGGTGGACGGGATATACACTAACAAAGCGCCGGGAGGCGTGGCCTATCGATGCTCGTTCAGGGTTACCGAGGCGTCCTACGTGATCGAGCGGATGGTGGACGTTCTGGCGCAAAAGCTTGACCTCGACAAGGCCGAGGTGCGCTTGCGCAACTTTATCCGGCCGGAACAATTTCCCTATCGCTCGTCGCTCGGTTGGGAGTACGACAGCGGCAACTATCCCGCGGCGCTGCAAAAGGTGCTCACCGCGGTGGATTACTCGGGTCTGCGCCGGGAACAGGCCGAGAAGCGGGCGCGCGGCGAGCTTATGGGGATCGGCCTGTCAACTTTCACTGAAGTGGTCGGCGCGGGGCCCAGAAAGACCTGTGATATTCTGGGCATTGCCATGTTCGACAGTTGCGAGATTCGAATCCATCCTACTGGCGCGGCGATCGCGCGCTTCGGCACCAAGTCCCAGGGCCAAGCGCACGAGACCACCTATGCCCAGATTTTAGCCACGGAAATCGGCATCCCATCCGACGTGATCCAAATCGAAGAAGGGGACACTGACACCGCGCCCTACGGCTTGGGCACTTACGGTTCGCGCTCGACGCCGACCGGCGGGGCGGCCGCGGCGCTGGCCGGCCGCAAGATTCGAGAAAAGGCGCGCAAGATCGCCGCCCATCTGCTCGAAGTCAGCGCAGAGGACTTGGAATGGCAGGGCGATCGCTTCCAGGTCAAAGGCGTGCCCGACCAAGCCAAGACTATGAAGGAGATCGCCTGGGCGGCGTACAATAACCTGCCCGAGGGAATGGAGCCGGGGTTGGAGGCAGTGGAGTATTACGATCCACCCAATTTGACCTTCCCATTCGGCGCTTACTTGTGCGTCGTAGATATCGACCGTCACACGGGAGAACCCAAAGTCAGGCGCTTTTACGCGTTGGATGACTGCGGCACGCGCATCAACCCGATGGTCATCGAGGGCCAGATTCACGGCGGACTGGCCGAGGCGTTCGCGGTGGCGATGGGGCAGGAGTTGGTTTATGACGACAGCGGCACGCTGCAGGGCGCCAGCTTCATGGACTACTTCGTGCCGACCGCCGTGGAGACGCCGTACTGGGAGACCGACTATACCGTGACGCCCTCGCCGCATCATCCGATCGGAGCCAAAGGGGTGGCGGAATCGCCCCACGTCGGCGGCGTGTCGGCTTTCTCCAACGCGGTGATCGATGCTTTTGCTCATCTGGGGGTGACGCATCTGAGCATGCCCTACACGCCTTGGCGGCTGTGGCAGAAAATTCACGACCTAGGTCTGGATAAAAGGAGCGGGTGAAGATTCACGCGTCGATGCCGACGCGCGCGCGCCGGCATATTCGCCCACGGCAGCGCCTGTGCAGGTAAAGCTGGAAAAAACCATCGAGATTGGCGCCCCCGCCGCGGCCGCCTGGAAGGTTATCCAGGACGTTGACAACGTTGCGGCCTGCATGCCGGGGGCCGAGATCACCGCGCGCATAGACGGCACGCATTACCAGGGCCGGGTCAAGGTCAAAGTCGGGCCGGTAGTGGCCAACTTCAAGGGGCAGCTCGAAATTCTGTCGATGGATGCCGAGAAGATGGCGCTCAAAGTGCGAGGCAAGGGCTCGGAGGAGAAGGGCGCCTCGGCGGCTTCGCTCGAGCTGAGCGCCTGGGTCAAGCCGCTAAGCCCAGACCGCTGCGAGGTCGGCGGCGTTCAGGAGTTGACGCTGACCGGCAAGCTGGCGAGCTTCGGCGCCCGCATGATGACGCAAATGGCCGAACAGATCGCTGACCGCTTCGCCGCCAATTTGAGCAACCATGTGCTGGCGGCTGCCGGCGGCGCCCATGCCGCCGCGGCCGCGGCCGAGATGCGGCAGCAACCGCGCGAGTTCAACGTGTTGGCGGCATTGGCGCGCAGCTTGTGGAACTTGATCAAGTCACTGTTTGGGGCGCGTTCGAAGCAAGTCTAAGGTTTGGGCAAAACCGTGCGGGAGTTAGCCGAGCTCGAAGCGCGCCTCGAGCGGACCGGTTACATTACCGAACAGGGTCTGGTCTTGGCGCTGGCGCTGGCCGGCGAGCTGTCGCGCCCGCTGTTGGTCGAGGGCGAAGCGGGGGCGGGAAAGACCGCCATCGCCAAGGCCTTCGCTGACGCTTACCAACGCCCGCTTATCCGCCTCCAATGCTACGAAGGGCTCGATGTCAACAGCGCAGTATACGAATGGGACTATCAGCGTCAGTTAATCGCGATCAAGCTCCATGAGGGCCGGCGCGGCGACCAAGAGCTGGAGCATCAAATCTTCAGCGAAGAGTACTTGCTCAAGCGCCCGCTGCTCCAGGCGATCAGCATGGCCGAACCCCCGGTGCTGCTTATCGACGAAATCGACCGCGCCGGCGACGAGTTCGAGGCCTACCTCCTCGAGGTTCTCTCCGATTATCAGATTAGCATCCCGGAGTTGGGCACTATCCGGGCGCGCTCCGCGCCGTTCGTGCTGCTGACCTCCAACGCCACGCGCGAACTGAGCGACGCCCTGCGCCGGCGCTGTTTGTATTATTATCTGCCCTTCCCCAGCTTCGAGAAAGAGCTGCGCATCGTCAACGCCCGCTTGCCGGGAATCAGTCGCAGGCTCGCCGGCGAGCTGGTGAGCTTTGTGCAGGCCTTGCGCGGCTTTGAGCTGCGGAAAAAGCCGGGCGTGGCGGAGACCCTGGACTGGGCGGCCGCGCTGGTCGGACTTCGGATTACGGGCCTGGACCAGGAGCGGGAAAGGCTCGCGCAAAGCCTGATCTGCTTGCTCAAGACCCGCGAGGACCAGCTCGCGGTGAACCCCGAGATGGTCGGGCGCCTGCTCGCTCAGTCGCTGCTCGGCGCCGATGGGACGCGCGATTGAGAATCGGCGCGCCGGTCGCGTCGGCGCTTTGCGCGGACCGGCATTGCGAATCGAGATTTTGACCTAAGGCCAGCGCGCGATGAAAGACGGACGGGAAGTGGCTGCCAACGGCTTTGAGATAACCGCTCGGTTTATTGAGTTCGCTCGTTTCGCCCGCGCTAATGGCTTGCGAATGGGAATTGCCGAAGACCTTGACGCCGCCCGGGTCGCCGTGAGCCGCGGGGTCGCCAGCCGCGAAGCCTTGTACTGGGCTCTGCGGAGCCTCTTTTGTCGCACGCGCGAGGATTGGGAGCGCTTTCCGGCCCTCTTCGACGCGTTCTGGAAATGTAAGGAGCCTCACACGACCACCGTGATCGTCGAGGGCAGCAGCGCGCGCGGTGGCGGGACGCACGAGCGCCCGGCAGGTGCTGTAAGCTGGGACGAGGACCGATCGTTGGCGGGAGCGCACGGGCGGGACGGCCGGCGCTCGGGTGCTTCGAGCCGGCGAGGCCTAGCGCGCCAGGACTTTCGCGAGCTCGTCAAGGTAGACCAGATGCGGCCGCTTACGGCGCTGGTGGAGCGGCTGGCAACACGGATGCGCAAGCGCATCATGCGCCGGCTCAAGGCGGCGCCCAAGGGCCGGCTTAACTTCCGCGCCACAATTCGCAACAGCCTGCCGTACGGCGGCCTGCCGCTTAAGCTCGCCTTGCGCCGGCGCGTCAAGCGTCCGCCAAAGCTGCTGCTGCTGCTGGACGTTAGCGGTTCGATGAGCCTCTACAGCATGCTTTTCCTGCGCTTTGCGCGGGTAATCGCGCGCGTCTTCAGCGAGGTCGAGGTGTTCGTGTTCCACACCCAGCTCGTACGTACCACAGAGGCGCTGCGCGAGCGCAACGCCGAGCGCATGAAGGAGCGCATCGAGTTGATTTCTTTGGGATGGGCGGGCGGCACGCGCATCGGACATTCGCTGCGCCAGCTCAACGACCGCTTCGGCCGGCACGTTGTGGCTCGCCGGCCAATCGTTGTAATTATAAGTGACGGGCTTGACACGGGTCCGGCCGCGGACCTGGCCCTGGAGTTAAATCGTTTGAAGCGCAGAGCCGGGCGTCTGGTTTGGCTCAACCCGCTTTTCGGGCGCCCAGGATATGAGCCGACAGCAGCCGGGATGGCCGCCGCGCTTCCGTATCTCGACGCGTTTCTGCCGGCTCACGATCTTGCCAGCCTAGAGGCGCTGGAGCCTTATCTTGCCGGCTTATGACGGCGTGGCGCTTCGCGAGTTCGTGTTTGGACGTTGCTCAGGCCTGGTATTGCGGCGTGACACAAAGGGCGTGCTCGACCATCGCAAATGACGACCAACGATTCGGTACTGCAACTGGCGGCTGAGCTGCGCGAGAAAGACGCGCCGTTCGCATTGGTTACGGTGGTGCGCTGCGAGTCGCCGACGTCCGCCAAGCCCGGCGACAAGGCTGTGGTCGATTCCGAGGGCGCGATCCACGGCTGGATCGGGGGCGGATGCGCGCAGCCGGTGGTGACCAAGGCCGCCCTTCGCGCGCTGGCTGAGGAGCGTCCATGCCTCGTCCGCATCAGTCCGCATCGCGAGGCCGACGGGGCGCAGGGTATCGTGCACGTGGTCATGGCGTGCCACAGCGGAGGAACTCTGGACATTTTCATCGATCCGATCAAACCCCAGCCCGAATTGCTCATCATTGGGGTCACGCCGGTGGCGCAAGCGCTGTGTGCTTTAGCCAGCCGAGTGGGCTTCGCGGTGAGCGCGGCCGGCGAGGGCGCCGCGCCCGATATGTTCGTTGACGCCAAACGCGTGATTGACGGTCCGGCGCTTTCCCAGGCCAAGCCCAAGCCGCGATTTGTGGCTGTTGCCACCCAAGGCGAAAAAGATGAAGAAGGGCTCGAGGCGGCGCTCGCGACTGGGGCACCCTATATCGCGTTTGTTGCCAGCGAGCGCAAGGCCGCCAAAATGAAGCAATACCTGCGCGAGCGCGGTCATGCGGCCGAGCGCGTCGAGGCCATCGTTTCACCGGCAGGAATCCCCATCAATGCCGCAACCCCCGAGGAAATCGCGCTATCGCTGCTTGCCGCTCTGGTCCGGGAGCGCCGCGCCTCGTATCGTCGGCCCGATGAACTGTCAACTCCCCAGCCGGCGGATGCCGATGACTTGGAAGCGCCGGCCCAGCCGACCGCGGTCGACCCCATCTGTGGGATGGCTGTCGACCCGGCCGGTGCGCAGTACGCGGCTGCTCGCGAGGGTCGGACATGGTACTTTTGCTCGGCCCACTGCCTGCACGCCTTCGAACAGGCGGCTGACTCCGTTTCTACCGCTCGAAGGGCCAAATGAGCGAAATTTCCGCAATCGTGCTGGCGGCCGGACAGTCGCGCCGGATGGGCAGCGCCAACAAGCTAACTATGCCGATGGGCGGAGTTCCGCTGCTTCGTCGCGTGCTTGAAAGCCTGAGCGCCGTGGAGTTGCGGGAAATCGTCGTGGTGCTCGGACATCAGGCGCAAGAGGTCCTTGCGCTGCTGCGCGGCTTGAACGTTCGAACGGTCCTGAACGAGCGCTTTAGCGAGGGCCAGATGAGTTCGGTATGGGCCGGAATGACCGCGCTTAGCCGGCCCTGTGCGGGCGTGATAGTATCCCTGGGCGACCAGCCGCTACTGACCGCGGACGATTTACGCGCTCTGATCTCGGCCTTCGACCGAATCGGGGATCGCTCGATTCTTGTGCCCACGTATCGCGGGCGGCGCGGCAACCCAATCATCCTCGCCTACCGGCATCGACAAGCGATTCTGATGGGCGATCGCAACCTTGGCTGCAAGCGGCTTATCGAACGTAACCCCGATTTGGTCGCGCCGGTTGAGATGGACAACGACCATTTCGTGGTTGATATCGACACTATGGAGAGCTACCGAGCCGCGGTCGAGCGGGTCGAGGCGAACGCAGCGACCGGGAGCGACTGAAGAAGACACCGGTTCCCGCGTCCTGCCTCTTAGCTCTGAAGCGAAAGTAACTTCATTGATGAAGACTCGGAAGTCCTCGCCCTATGCTTGTGTCACAGCCGAAAGGCAGAGCATCGGCTTTGAGGTTTTTGGTGCGTTGGACGTTGTCCGGTCCGCGGGTCTCGGTGGCGCGGGCGGCCCTGCTCGCGCGAAGCACGGGCGGGCACCGCGGCTCGCCCCACTAGGATTTATTTTTGCTTCAGGGTTAAGTAGCGCTGGCGCAATTGGGCAGCGGTTCCTGTCAGAGGTCATTTTGTTGCGACGTTTGTTGTTGAATTGTCCCGCCGCCGCGGGCCGGGATCTAACCATACATTGTCCGCCAGGCCACGCGCGGCTGCACGGCCCAAGGTCACGCCCTGACGCGTATGCGGAGTTGGTCACGGAACCCGACGCGGCTCGCAATGTCGCATTGTTGGAACTAAACCCATGGCGCAGGACATAGTTGATGTGGTGAAGGCGCTGCGTTCTCGCGGGCGACCCTTCGCGCTCGCAACAGTGGTCGAGACCCGAGGCTCCGCATCGGCCAAAAGCGGCGCCAAAGCGGTGATCGACGCCGACGGCAAAGTGGTCGCAGGATGGGTCGGCGGCGGCTGCGCCGAATCGACCGCCGCTCATGAGGCGCTGCGCTGTATCGCGGCCGGCAGCCCGGCGATCATCGATATAGAGCTCGACGACGAGGTCTTGGGCGCCGGGATGCCGTGCGGAGGCAGCATGCGACTCTACATTGAACCGATCTTGCCGAAGCCCAGGCTATGGATACTGGGCCACGGGAGAATAGCCGAATGCGTCTGCCTATTCGCCGACGCGGTCGGGTTCGAGGTGGTCGTGGACGACCCCGCGGCCGAGGCCGAGAAATATCCTGGCGCGAGCCGTTTGATCGCCGAGGACCTGGAGTACGAAGAATTTCGCCCGGACGCGCAGGACTTCGTCGTTATCGCCACCCAGCATCGCGGCGACCACGAATCGCTCGCTCGCGCCCTGAGCGGCGCGGCGCGCTACGTGGCGCTGATCGCCAGCCGCAAGCGCGCCGATCTGGTGCTGGACTATTTGCGCCGGCAGGGCGCGGCGGCGCGGGATCTGGAGCGAGTGCACGCCCCTGCCGGCCTCGACTTGGGCGCGCGCACCCCGGAGGAGATCGCCTTGTGCGTCGTCAGCGAGATTGTCCAGGTTCGCCGCGGCGGGAGCGGGTTACCGATGGGCGGGCGCGGGCGCTTAAGCGCATAGCCGCCGAAACGTCTGCGCGGGAGCGCGAAAGAGCCAAGTTATGCGCCGGCAAGTCCAGGAGGATTTCCCCTTTTTACGGGAGGCGGCCGGACCGCTGCGCTATCTCGACAACGCGGCTACCACGCAAAAGCCGCTCCAGGTGATCGAGGCCTTCTCCAGATGCTATCGGGCGGCCTGCGCCCCAGTGCATCGGGGCCTTTACCCGCTCGCGGCGCGCGCCACGGCGGACTACGAAGCGGCGCGCCGGCGGCTGGCCCAGTTTATCGGCGCCCCGCGCGCCGAAGAGGTGATTTTCACCCGCTCCGCCACCGATTCAATAAATCTGGTGGCTTGCGCCTGGGCGCGCCGGCAACTGCGCCCGGGTGACCGCGTCTGGGTCACGCGGCTGGAGCACCATTCTAACTTTCTGCCGTGGCAAAAGATTTGCCGCGAACGCGGCGCCGAATTGCGGATCATCGAGCTCGGCCGGGATGGGCGGCCGGATTTTGATGCGGCATCGGAGCTGTACGGCGCGCGCACCCGACTGATCGCGATAAGCCAGGTCTCCAACGTGTTGGGCATCGTTAATCCCGTCCAGCAGGTCGCGGGGCGCGCGCGTGCGAGGGGAATCGCTGTGTTAGTCGACGCCGCGCAAGCGGCGGCACACGAGCGAATCGACGTCGGCGCCTTGGACTGCGACTTTTTGGCCTTTTCGGCGCATAAGATGTACGGTCCGTCGGGGATCGGTCTGCTATACGCCGCGGCGCCGAGGCTGGCCGAAATGGAGCCGTTCATCGTGGGCGGCGGCATGGTCGACGAAGTGGGCGAGTCGGAGAGCACGTGGGTGCCGGCTCCGGCCCGCTTTGAAGCCGGCTCGCCCGATGCGGCCGGCGCGGTAGGCTTCGCGGCGGCGGCGGATTACTTGGACGCGATCGGCGTCGGCGCGCTCGGCGCTCACGTGCGCGCCTTGGCCGATCGCGCCATGCGGTGCCTGAGCGAGATCTCCGAAGTCGAAATTTACGGCCCGTCGCAAGAGGGCCAAAGAGCGGGAATCGTCTCCTTCAACGTCAAGGGTTTACATCCTCACGACGTGGCCCAGGTCGCCGGCGAGGAGGGTGTCGCGCTCAGAGCCGGCCACCATTGCTGTCAGCCCTTGATGAAGCATCTGGGAATATCCGGCACGGTGCGGGCGAGCTTTGCGGTTTACAACGACGAGTCGGACATCGAAGCGCTGTGCGCCGCGGTGCGCCGCGCCCGCCGCCTCCTGCTGTCGGAGTAAGGCCATCAGTACCGGCATCTACAATCAGATCTTGCTCGACCACGCGCGCCATCCTCGCAACCGCGGCGGCCTTGAACTGGCTGAAATAGTTCGGCGGGGCAGGAATCCCCAGTGCGGCGACGAAATTGAAGTGGGGATTGCCGTGGCCCGCCAGGCGCGGGGCGAAGTGCTGGCGTCGGCCAGGTTTCGCGGGCGCGGCTGCGCCGTCTGCATCGCCTCTGCTTCAATCGCGACCGACGCGCTCTGCGCGATGACGCGTGCGGACGCTGTCCGCCTGACGCGCGAGATGACGCGCTGGTTTGGCGCGGGCGGGGCAGCGCCGTCGGGCATCTCGCCTGCGCTGCAAGCGCTGGCCTTGGTGCGCGATTATCCCGCTCGTCTGCGCTGCGCGCTTTTGGCTTGGCAGGCGCTGTCCGAAGCGCTGGACCCGGACGCGGTGAAACCTTCCACGCCCGGCTAAACGCCGCCCGTCGTTAAGTGGCGAGAGCGGGCGACCAACTTCTGCGGTGATCTCTCCGAGTTGCGGTAAAGGGCTAGAGCCTATCTCATAAACGCTTTCGCTTTGTCGGTCATGAACGCCTTTGCTTTCTCTGTCATGCTGAACGAAGTGAAGCATCAACGCGAAGCGATTTGTCTGAAAGGCCATGGTATAAGAGCATAGAATCGCTGCGCGTAGATTCTTCGCTGCTCTCAGAATGACAAAAGCGAGCGCCCAGAATGACCCATGGGGGGCGAAAGTTGCGCGGCATGAGAGGCACGGCTGCGGCCGCCGAGGGCTCCGCGGGGATTGGCGACGCGGGCGCGAGTCATATTGAGCATCGCGTCTGCGAAGACAAGAATTGTCAGGGCGATGCGGGCGAGTCCGGGGAGCAGCGCGTTGGGCAGAAGAGAAACGCCACACTGATGGGGAAAATCTCCGCGTTTAAGAGCCGGATGAGGCCGCAGGCACGAGCCCGGCTGCCCGCAAAAGCGGTTGCATCTGCCGGCAACAAAATTGCAACAGAACCGTGACACAGTTTCCGCCTAGCGAAGCTGGCGGCAGGGCAATTTCACGGGTGCGCGTCATCGTGACGCTTGTATAATACAACCGGTGCGAATCGGCAGAAGGTTAACCGTGGTGTTGTGGCTGGTGGTGACGCCGGTGCTCGCGGCCCACGCCTATTGGAGCGTCCATCGGTCAATCAACACGCACGTCAATGATTTCAAGCGCGAAACCAGAGCTGCAAGCCACGGCCTTGCGCCGGCGCTAGAGAACGACATTCACGCCGGCGAGTGGGACCAAGTCCGTGACGTACTGCAGCGCGGTAGCATAGAAGGCACCGTGATCGCAGTCCTCCGCTCTGATGGCAAGCTTTGGTCCGGGCCACCAGGTATGCCCAAGGAGCTAGTGTCAGTGGCCGAAGGGCTTCAGCTCGACTACGAGGGCCATTTCGTCGAATTCGAGCGGAAGGCCGGCGGCCGGCACTGGTTTTGCCAGCTTTTGCCGCTGAACGGCAAAGACCATCAACTCATCGGCTATCTACTGATGGCGCAAGACTGGACCGACATCAGCGACGATCTCCGGGCGCGTGAGATTGGCGCGGTGATCGTGGCCCTGATCGTGATGGCGGTGGTGGCGGCGACTATCTCGTTTTTTGTGCGCCGTTATGTTTCGGGGCCGCTCGCCGGGTTGTCGCGAAAAGTGATGCGTTTTTCGACCGAAGCGGACGCCGAGCGCGGACTGGCCGGAGACGAAGTAAATCTTCTCACTGAGGAGTTCCGCAGACTCGATGCGCAGCTCACCAAAGCGCGCGTTGATTTGCTGAAACGCCATCGGCGCGAGCTGGAACTGGAGCGCGGGCTGGAGCGGGCGGACCGGCTTGCCACAATCGGCAGACTTGCCTCGGGCCTGGCGCATGAGATAGGAACCCCAATGGGAGTAATTCGCGCGCGCGCCGAACATCTGCTGCAGACCGAGCCGTCGACGGCCAAAACTCAAACCGGGCTGCAAATCATCATCGTCCAGATCGACCGCGTCTCACGCATCGTCAGAATGCTGCTCGACTACGCGCGTGCGCGCGAGTCGCGTCAAACGCGCTGCGACGTCAGAGTGATAATCGAGCACGCGCTAACCTTGGTCGAGACGGAGGCCGAACGGCGCAGAGTGAAACTGGCGAAAGAGTTCGGCGAGGCGCCGCTGCTGGTCGAGTGCGACGCCGATCAGCTCCAGCAGGTGTTCGTAAACTTGGCCATGAACGCGCTTGACGCGATGGCGATGGAAGGCGGTACTTTACGCATCACGGCCGGCGCCGAGAACGCACACAGCGCCGCGCGGCTTAAGGTAGTCTTCGAGGACAGTGGTCCAGGCGTAGCCGCCCAACATCAGGACCGCGTCTTCGATCCGTTTTTCACCACCAAAGAGCCGGGTCGAGGCACCGGCATGGGCCTTGCCGTGAGCCAGTCGATAATGCGCGATCACAACGGCGAGATAACCTTGACCCGCGAGGCGCACGGGGCGCGGTTTGTCGTCACGATGCCGATCGCGCAAAACGGCGGAGTGACGCGGGTCTCGCGCGCTGAGGTTCGCACGTGAGCGCCGGTTCGGCAACGATAGCTGTGGTTGACGATGATCGCGAGATGACCGACGTGCTGCGCGACGTTTTGCGCGCGGCCGGATACCGCGTACTCAGCGCCGGCTCAGGCGTGGAGGCGCTGGAATGCGTCCGGCGGGAAGACCCCGATTTGCTGATCTCGGACCTGCGCATGGCCGAGATGGGGGGCCATCAACTGCAGATGGAGCTTAAGCGCGTGGCGCCGAGCCTGCCGGTCATAATCATCACCGCTTTCGGCTCGATTCAGAGCGCGGTCGAGTCGATGAAGCTCGGCGCCGCCGACTACATCACTAAGCCCTTCGGCAACGATGAGCTCTTGCTGGTCGTGTCACGGGCGCTGGAAAATCGCCAGCTCCGCCAGGAGGTAAAACGCCTTCGCGGAGAGCTTGCGCGCAGCTACGGTCTGCCCAACGTCATCACCGCCAGTCCCAAAATGTCCGCCGTGTTGGAGATGATAGAACAGGTAGCCGAAAGCGAGGCTGGTGTGTTAATTACCGGCGAGAGCGGTACCGGCAAAGATTTGCTGGCGCGCGCGCTGCACTTTTCGAGCACGCGGCGCGAGGGCCCTTTCATCCCGATCAATTGCGCCGCGATTCCCGAGAACCTGATCGAAAGCGAGTTGTTCGGCTATGTAAAAGGCGCCTTCACCGACGCGCGGCAAAGCAAAACCGGCCTTTTCGCGGCCGCGCACGGCGGAACCCTGTTTCTCGACGAGATAGGCGAGATGCCCTTAACCTTGCAGCCTAAGCTGCTGCGAACGTTAGAGGACAAGCGAGTGCGGGCGCTCGGCGCGACCGAAGAGACGCCGGTGAACGTGCGCATCGTCGCGGCCACCAACTCCGACTTAGAGAAGGCCCTTGCCGCGGGTAAGTTCCGCTCCGATCTGTATTACCGGCTAGCCACCATAACGATCGCGGTGCCGCCACTGCGCGAGCGTCCGGAAGATATTCCGCTGCTCGTCAAACACTTTCTTGTCCGCGCGAGCGCGGAGGCCGGCAAGCCCATACCCGACGTAGAGCCCGAAGCAATGGCATACATGATCCGCTACGGATGGCCGGGTAATGTGCGCGAGCTCCAGAGCGCCGTTCACCGCGGAGTCATCTTTTGCCGCGGCGACAAGCTAAGGGTCAAGGATCTGCCCGCGAGGGTGGCCGACGGCGGCTCGGCCAGCGCAAGAGTGTTGGAAGACGCGCTCGAGCGGCGCTTGAGCCTCGAACGGCTTGAGAGCGAGTACGTACGCGCCGTACTGGAGTCGGTGAACGGCAATAAGACCGAGGCGGCCGCAATTCTCCAAATCGATCGGAAAACGTTGTACCGCAAGCTCGAAGAAACCCCATCTGCCGCGCCGTCGAACCCCGACAAGCTGGAGCAGACTTAGCCCTGAAGCGAAAATAAATCTTAGTGGGGCGGGCCGGAGCCTGTTCTGAGCGAAGCCGAAGAATGCCCGCCCGTGCCCCGCGCGGGCAGGGCCGCCCGCGCCACCGAGGCCCGCGGACCGGGCAACCTCCAACGCACCAAAAACCCGCAAGCCGGTCCTCTGCCTTTGGCGTATGCCGCAGGCATAGGACGCGGACTTCCGAGTCTTCATCGATGAAATTATTTTCGCTTCAGGGCTAGCTCCCAACACGAATCTAACTTCAGCGTGCGCTGGTGATCGTCTCTGCTTCTTCCGCGGCTCCGGAGCATGTGCACGCCGTCATTTGAACGCGCGCTTTGTGGAGCTCTCGACCGGCCTCGACACGCGCTTTTCGCCGCTCGATAAACATGGCGTGAGCGGCATTGGGACCGCCCACGCCAATGAGCCCAGCGAACGGTTTAGGCAAGCCCCGCGCTTGCTGGTTGCGCCGGGCGCTAGTCGTCGACCCTTGGCGCGTCGACGGTGTCCGTGCGCGGCGGATTGGCAGCATCATCTGCATGCGCTTGATCGACAGCCCCGTCTTGCGACGCGAGCGCGCGGTCTCTTATTTCCGCGGACCAGTTGGCGCCATACTGAGCACCGTATTCGAGGATTTCCGCGCGATGCTCGGGGTTGAATTCGTAGTTCTCTTGGTCGGCGGAACCCCAGCTCCAGGTATAGCCGGGCGCCGCGATGGCAGCCAAGCCAAGCGCCGAGCCTAAAACGCCGACGGCAATGGGTAGGAGTTTAGAACGCTTCATTTTCGTGCCTCCGTTTGCATTCACGTCAATGCGTTGCCCATCAAGCTGGCCACGCATAGCGCGTGTATGTCGATAAGCAGAAAGCAAGGCTCATACCGGTGAACTTGAGACGAGAGTCATCCGAGTCTGTGATGCCTAGCGAGGACAATCTCCCCATTGCATGTGGCGGCGCGCCACGATTGCTCGCGAGATCGCCCAGCAGAGCGCCGCGATGGCACGGAGGTGCGGGGTCGGCTCTCAAGCCGGTTTCCGGTTTTGATCTCGATAAGGTATCAATCAACAAGGTGTAACTCGCATGGCTCTTTGCTGTTCGCCGCCATTCCGTTCGGCGCCGTCCACTGGATCGAGAGGACAAACGCCTCGCGTGGTAGGCCGCTTCGCGGCTCGCAACCGTTCATTCAACGTCGAACATGGGGTTTAAGAGATTACGATCGTCTCGGCGCGGTCCGGGGGTAATCACGGTCCGCGAAATAGCGCGCGAGTCGGGGGTCTCGACGGCCACCGTCTCGCGCGTGCTAAGCAGGTCGGAGGTCGTCAGCGAGCATACCAGGGCGCGCGTGATGGCGGTGGTGAACCGCCATCATTACGTGCCGCATGGTCTTGCCGGCTCGCTCGCCTCGCGTCGTTCGCGCCAAATCGGCATCATCATCCCCACTATCGCCAATTCCATCTACGCCTCCTGCACGCAAGCGGTAAACCGCGTGGCGCAGCAAGCGGGATACACCGTGCTCGTGGGAATCTCCGAATTTTCGCCAGAGTACGAGGCCGAGTTGATCCGCCGTTTTCTGGAGCGGCGGGTCGAAGGGCTGATTTTGACCGGCGTGGCGCGGGCGCACGAGCTGTACCAAAAGATGGAGCACAACGGCGTGAGGTTCGTGATCACCTGGAAGTACAGCAACGACTGCGGATGGCCCGTCGTCTCCTTCGACAACTACAAGGCCTCAGCCATGGCAGTGGAGCATCTGATCGGGCTCGGCCATCGGCGTATCGGCCTAATCTGCGGCCGCTCCGATCTCAACGACCGCGCGCTCGATCGGCGCCGAAGCTTCGAGGATACGCTGCGGTCGCACGGCATCGCGCCGGACCCCGAGCTTATTTTCGAGCGCGATTTCGAGTTCGACGAGGGCCGCGATGCTACGCGCCGGATGCTTCGACACAAGCTCCCGCCGACGGCGCTGTTCATCGCGAACGATATTCAGGCGGTGGGCGCGCTGATTGAATGTCGGGAGTCCGGCTTGAGCATTCCTGCGGATATCTCGATTGTCGGGTTCGACGACCTGCCAATCGCGCAGTACGTAAATCCGCAGCTCACCACGGTGCGCGTGCCGAGCGAGGAAATGGGGCGTCTGGCCACGGAAACTCTGATCGCCGGGATTCGGCGGCGCGCGCCTTTGAAATCAATCGAACTTTCCACTTCGCTGATAGTTCGGAACTCTACCGGACCGGCAAAGAACGCGCGGCGCCGCGGCTCGAAGCGCGCGCAGGGCTCCGGAAAATGATAGACGAAGCGAGCTCTTGCGGAAAACCACGGGCGGGCGTCGCCCGGGAACGGGCGAGGGCAAGCCGGCGGCGGACGCGAGGGGCGCGACAGGTTTCGCCCGGCCGGCAGGCTATAGACATTGAAATTCGGGCCGCCTTCGCGTTAGCGTGGCTAGGCAACAGGCTTCGGCGGGGGGTAATCCGATGGCAGAACGGACTGGCGCGGCCGAGCGGGCTACTGACGACTCGGTGCGTACGCTCGCCATTGACATAGGCGGCAGCGGGATCAAGGCAATCACGCTCGACCGGCAAGGCAAGCCGCTGACCAAGCGCGTGCGTGTCCCCACGCCCAGACCGGCCACGCCAAAGGCGGTGGTCCGCACGGTCTGCAGGCTCGCTAAAATGCAGCCGGGCTTCGACCGCGTCTCGGCCGGCTTTCCCGGGGTGGTAAAGGACGGCGTCGTTTATAGCGCGCCGAATCTAAGCAAGAGATGGGACAGCTTCGACCTGCAAAAGGCGCTGCAAAATAAGCTTGAACGACCGGTGCGAGTGGCCAATGACGCCGCGGTGCAGGGCGCAGGCGCGGTGAGCGGGCGCGGCCTGGAGCTCGTCATTACGCTGGGCACCGGCTTCGGTTCGGCGCTGTTTGCCGACGGACGGCGCATCGCGCTCGAACTGGGGCACCATCCCTTCCATAAGGGTAGGACCTACGAGCAGGAACTCGGCGCCCGCGCATTGGCAAAAAAGGGCAGGAAGAAATGGATGGCTTATTTGCGCGAAGCGATTGATGACCTCAAGCGCACGTTCAACTACGACCGGCTATATATTGGCGGAGGCAACGCGAAGTATATACGCTTCGACCTGCCGTCCGGGGTAAAAGTGGTGCGCAACATCGACGGGCTGCTCGGCGGAATCGCGCTCTGGAGCGAGTCCGAGACGCAGCACTCCGCGCCGCCGCCGCCGGCTCGCCGGCACCCGCGCCGCGCGCGGCGCACTCGTGTGGATGGCGCGCGGGCGTCGGCCGAAAAGCCGGAGCGCACCCAAGCCGCGGCGAGCGCCGAGGCCGGCACTCACACGCCGGCAACCGAATCGCCCGGCGATAAGCTCGCCTAGGTTGACCGGCGGCTTATCGTCACTGCGCCGCCGGCGCGACCCCGCACTGCCGTCCGGCCCGCAGCGTCGCGGCAAGCTCGCCTTCTCAGCGGTTGCGCGATTTGTCAATTCGAGCTAAACCTCGCTTTATCAGTCAGGCGACAGTATGGTCTAATCTTGCCGATATCGTAGACCCTGAGGTTCCTCTGTGGTTCGATCAATAGTATTGACGATTGCAAAACATTGAGACCGTGCGGGATCGGGGCGGGAGACCTTGTGCTCGCTGCGCGGGCAAGGCCTGCGTCCCCTTCCTAACCTTCCCCCGCGCGGTGGGGGAAGGAACCAGAAATCGGGCCTTCGCCGCGGTGCGGGGAAAGGTGAGGAAGGGGGGTGGGACAGGCTCACGGTCTGCCTGTCGCTATATTCTGCAGTCCTCAGTAGGTTCGACATCGATTGGACCGATTAGGCCAGCAACGGTAACAAAACCCAAGATAAAGCCCAGCAGTAGGTCCTACGCGCATGTCTGGTCGGCGCGCGTTTGCGGCTACCGCTCAAGGCAGGAAAGCGGGCGTCGAGCTTATGGCAGTAACACCCAAAGATGGTTTCGATGCGCAAGGCGCGCTGACCGCAGCTAACTTAGCGTGCGGCGGGTCGGTGAATGAGGACGGCCAGGCGCGCGAGGAGATAGGCTCGTCCGAGAGCACGCGCAGGAGTCTTCTTTTATCGCCCCATCCGTATCCGGGGCGACTGATCGCGGTCGAAGGCATCGACGGTTCAGGCAAGTCGACGCAGTTGATTTTGCTGGAGCGATGGCTTCGCGCCCGCGGCTATCCGGTGCGCTTTACCGAATGGAACTCCTCCCGGCTGGTGCGCCAATCGCTGCGCCGCGGGAAGAGAAAGAATTTGCTCACCCCCACCACGTTCAGCCTGCTTCACGCGGTAGACTTCGCCGATCGTTTGACCTACAACATTTTGCCCCCGCTCAAGGCCGGGATGATCGTGCTTTCCGACCGCTACGCTTACACGGCGTTTGCGCGCGACGTCGCGCGCGGGGTACATCCTGAATGGGTGCGCAAGGTCTACAGCTTCGCGCTGCGCCCCGACCTGACGCTCTACTTCCGCGTTCCGATTACGGTGTCTTTGGAGCGCCTGCTCTCGGGCCGCGCCAAGCTTAAGTATCACGAGGCGGGAATGGACCTCGGTCTCTCTTCCGACCCGGCCGAGAGCTTTGCGGTGTTTCAGAACCGGGTGCTGGACATTTACGACCAATTAACCGTCGAGTTCGGCTTGCGCACGATTGACGCCACCGGCGAGATTCTGGACCAGCAGCGGACCGTGCGCCGAATGGTGCGCGAAATACTTCGCGACTACGATCGCGAGCAAGCGAGGGGTAATCATGGGGCCGCCATCCAATCGTCGTAAAAGTTGGTACGGTCACGGCCTGCCATACCTCACCGAGAAGCGGCTGCCGGGCCATTTGATCGCAATCGAGGGCACTGACGGCGTGGGCCGCTCGACCCAGATTCAGCTTCTGCGGCCGTGGCTCGAAGTCGAGGGTTACGCGGTGAGCAACACCGGCTGGGCGCGCTCGCCGCTGCTGCACGAGACCATCGGCCAAGCCAAAGCCGGCCATCAGCTTACCGTCTCGACTTTCAGTTTGTTCTACGCGGCCGATTTTGCCGACCGGCTCGAACACGAGATCCTGCCCGCTTTGCAGGCGGGGTTTATCGTCATCGCCGACCGCTACATGTACACCGCTTTTGCGCGGAACACGGCGATGGGCGCCGACCCGGCGTGGACCCGCGACCTCTTCGGGATGGCGCTTTTGCCGGACCTGGTGCTTCATCTTGATATCGACGTCGAGACGCTCATCCCGCGGGTGGTGCAGAACAAGGGCATGAATTACTGGGAGTCCGGGATGCATCTGGCGCTCGGCACCGATTTGTTCGATTCCTTTGTTCGCTACCAGGGGCGCCTTATCGAGGAATACCGCCGCCTGGCGAGCGAGTTCGGGTTCATTACGGTCGATGCGCGGCGCTCGATCGACGAGGTGCAGGACGATCTGCGCCGCCATATCCTGGATTACCTGCCGATCACCGGAGCGTCTCGGCCCGAAGAAGGTTCGCCGAACAACGGCGAGTGAGACCGCAAGCTGTCCTGCAGCGGCGCGCCGCGGCGAGCACGCCCGCACGGCTCGCGGCGCCGGCCCGGCTCAGGAGGCGGCGCCGCCGCCGGTTTCGCGTTCCATCGAATTGGGTTGGCGCCGGCGCCAAAGACCGGCGATTATGGAATCCGCATCCGCCCAGCGATATTATCGCTCTGGCGGCCGGGCGGGGAAACTCGGAGCCGCGCTTAAGCTTCAACCCAAGGTAGACTATAGGCGATGATGCTCTACATCGTTCGGCACGCGGAGGCCAAGCCGGCCGGCCAAGGCGTCGGCGACGAGGCGCGCAGGCTAACGCCGCGCGGCCGCGATCGAACGCGCGACGCGGCCGCGGGGATGGCCGCGCTTGGGCTCAAGTTTGACGCGATTCTGACCAGTCCGCTGCCGCGCGCTAAGGAGACGGCGGAAATCATCGCCGCGGCTTACCCGGACGGCGCGCAGCCCCAGGAGTTGCCCGCCCTGGTGGGCAGCGTGGCGCCGGCCGACGCGCTGGCCGCGCTGGCGCCTTTCGCGCGCAACCAGAGCCTGCTCCTCGTGGGACATGAGCCGCAGCTCAGCGGGCTCGTGGCGCTTTTGCTCACCGGAACTGGAGACGGCTTGCAGGTGAATTTCAAGAAAGGCGCGTGCGTCGCGCTCGAGCTGGCGCGGCGCTTCGAGACCGGCGCCGCTCATCTCCGATGGATGCTTACGCAGCGCCAACTGCGCCGGCTGCGCAAGTAATCAAACGCCTGTGCGATGCACCCTGCGGCGCCACACTGCGGAAGCTGCGGACCGCGGCCTGCTCAGGCGCCAGCCGCGCCGACGGCGGTCAGCGCGTTGCGCAAACCTAATGACTCGACCGGCCGCTTGGCCTGCGCCATGATTTCCGCGCCGGGCTCAGCGATGCGCGGGCGGTCAGGCGGGCTTAAGCTCCATTTCGGCCGCGGCCTGCGAGGGCGCGTGCTCGTCGCTTTCGGCTTTGTGGGCGCGCTGCTCGATCAAGCCTTCGAGCAGCGGCCATTGCGGCGCGTTTCCTACCTGAGCGAGCAGCTCTTCGGTCTCGGCAAGCTCCGCCTTGCGCTGCGTAGCGAGCTTGGCCAGCAAGCGGCTTGCCGCTCGCGGCTGCTCTAACAGAAAGGCCGGGTCCGCCAGGGCCTTGGCGGCCATCCGCGCGAGCTCGCGCCGGTCATGCAGGCGGCCTAGCGCGTCCTGTAGGTTGCGCAGCCATGCCAGCGCCGGTTTTACTTCACCGGCGCCGAGGTCCCGAGCCAGCTCCAGTCTGTAGCGCAAGCGCTTGGTCTGAACGCGGAAGGCGTGGACATCGGCCGGATCCAAGCTTTTTCGCGCGCGTGAAAAAACGCTGCGCCACAGGGCGTAGGACTCCTTTAGCGCGGCGCTCATAAGGGCTTTCGGATGGCCGTGGGTTGGGCGGCCGGCTGCCGTGGAGGCGGCGTTATGGGTCAGGCCTTTGAGGCTTTGCCCCAGGGTGAAGAACCGGCGGTTGGCGAGCCTGCGCCGAGCGCGGCCGATCGCTCGCTCGCGCCTTGCCAGCAGGTAGCTGTGAACCGTCTCCCACGCGCGTTGCTCGTCGGGGTTGCGCACGCGCTTGAGCCTGCGCCTGACCATCTCGATGAGAACGTCGCAATCGCGCCACGTCCCGACCGCGCGGCGCGATTGGCGCAGCGTGCGCACCACGGCTTGCGCCTGCGGGCTGCGCGGCCTGGGGAATAGGGCGACGACGACTTGCTGAAGCCGTCGGCTCCACACCCGCAGATCGTGAACCGCCTCAACGTCCTCCTCGCCCAAAACCTTCGGTAGCTGAGTTAAAAACTTACGCAGCCGCGCTGCCAGCAGAACATCCAGCGGGGAAGGCCGTGAGCCCTCATCTGTGGTGCTTGCGCTGCGACCGGTATTGTCGCGCGTCGAAGTGAGCATCGTCTTGCCCGGCACGGACTTCCGAGGTCCGCTCCTCGCAAAAGCGGGGTTTAACGCTTAGTTAAGGAATCATTGCGCATCCGGTAACGCAATTGTGCCACCAGCGCCGTCGAGCATCAATCGACGGCCGACCTTATCGCCGCTATAGCATCAGACCCGCTGACCGCCTCCGACCAAACCGCAAAAGATGGGCAAGGCACTGTCAGAGGCAGTAAGAATCCCAAGATTCTCAAAAAAACAGCCGCCGGTATGGCGCTAAGGCGCTCAAACTATGGATTATCCGAGCGCTTTTCGCCGGGCTACGTTTCTTACGCGTTACCCACTTGCAGCAGGCTGATATTTACGCTAAATATTCGATATTGCTTCGATTATTCTTCGATTAATAGAGCCCCAACAGGGTAACCAAAGAGCACAATGGCTAAGCGGCGCGCAGGTGAGCGCGATGTAGGTGCGGCCGTCGAAAGCGGTATCGAAATGGAGACGAACTGGTACCTGGTGCGGACCAAAGCGGGCGAAGAGCGGATCGCGCAGGGCCATCTGGCTCAACTTGCCGGCGACTTGCTGCTGCCGCTTCTCAAGGTTCGAGTCCGTCGATGGGGCCGAATGGTGGACTCGGTTGCTCCTCTTTTCCCGTCGTATCTGTTTGCCCAGCTCGATTACGAGCGTGAGTGCGGCCGCGTGCGTTTTACGCGCGGGGTTCGAGACATAGTCTGCTTCGGGCATCAACCGGCGGACGTCCCGCGATGGATTGTCGAAGAGATGAAGCAGCGCTGCGCGCAGGGACCGGTGGAGTTGCCACGCCATGCGTTCTCACCCGGTGAACCTGTGCGGGTAATTGACGGTCCGCTTGAGGGGTTTGAAGGGATCTTTCAGCACCATCTTTCCGGCGCCGAGCGGGTTGCCGTTTTGCTCTCCACGATGAGCGGGGCGCGGGCCGTGCTGCCCGCGAAGATGATCGTCCCCGTAGCCTAGACGGGCCATGGCGGCTAAAGGCCGCCGCGGCAGGCGCGGCTCAAGATGCGGCCGGCCGTAAGAAAATCAACAACGCTGCGTACCTTGCCTTTAGTTTACAGGTGGGAGCGGCGGTAGCCCATCGCGGCGAAGGCGCGTAAATATTCGGCGCTTAACCTCCTGACCTTTAAGCATCAGCGGTCGTCCAGGACGGTGTTACAAGGCGAGAACAAGGCAGCCGCGATGGCCAAAGCGGCCTGCAATGGAGAAGGTTCCGCGGCGCAGACCGCCAATGGTTATAGCCGAGACTTCGACGGCTACGACGAAGGCCTGGAGCTAATCGTCTACTGGCTGCTGCTCAAATCGCGCTGGCGGCTCATCGCCGTGGGCACCGTGCTTGCCGTGGCTGCCACGTTTCTTAGCACCGCCTTTCTGATGACGCCGTATTATCGCGCGACGGCGCTACTGCGTCCGGTCGGACCGGAAAGCGGCGCCAACAAGCTTAGCGGCGCCGTCGCCGCGCTGGGCGTGGGCGCGCTCGGTGGGGTCGCGGCGCAGCTTGGCGGCGGGGGGCCGCAGGGCGAAGCGGCGCAGGAATATATGGCGATTCTCAACAGCTACGCCTTCACGATGGCGCTGGTCGAGCGCTATCGGCTTGGGCCGCAGGTTATTCCCAAGCGCCCGGCGTGGTTATGGCCTGTGCGCTATTCGCAATGGCGGCTCTATAGACTGATGCAGAAGAGATTTAGCTGCGAATACGATCGCCTGAGCGGCAACATGACGCTTCATTTCTTGAACCCCGGCCCGGCAATCGCGCGGCGCGTGCTTGAGCTTTACATCGAGGACCTGCGCGAGAAGCTTCGCCATCGCGAGATTCAGAGCGCGCAGGCAGCGAAGGTGTCCTTTGAAGAAGAGGCCAAGGCGACCCCTGACGTGCTGCTACAAACTCAGCTTTACGAGCTTATCGCGCGCCAGGTGCGCCGTCAGAAGTTGGCGCAGGTCGAGGCGGACTTCGCCTTCGTCATCATCGACCCGCCGGTAGTTGACGAGAAGCCGTACTCGCCCAAGGTAATCCTGGACTGCGTGCTTGCGGGCATCCTGGCGCTGTTCATGCTGGCGTTCGCAGTAATCGCGCGCAATTCCTGGTCGCAGTCGCTCGAGCGCCACACGCTCTCGCTCGCCGCCCGCAACTCGCTCGCTGCCCAGTTGCCGCCCGCCGCCGGTCAGCCGCCGCATCCGCCGCTCCAAACCTGATGCCCGACCCGGCCCAACGCAACGCTGCAGCGCCCGCCTCCCGTGCGCCAGCGAGAAACGCGGTCGCGCACCTGGCGCAACCGGCGCGGCTATTGTCCTTCGCGCGCCGGGTGCTTCCCTTGGCAATCGCCCAGCTTATCGGGCGCCTTGGCAGCCTAATACTTGCCGCTTACACCGGGCGCGTACTGGGCGCCGCGGCGCTCGGCGACTATGCGCTTGGGCGGACCCTGGTCGGCTACGCGGTTATCAGCACCGACATGGGCGCTACCGACATTGGCGTGCGCCTGGTAGCGCGAAATCGCGAGATGACACCGCTGTTGATGCGCACGGTTCAGCGCAAGCGCTTGATCCTTGCTGTGCTCGCTATCGCCTCGCTTGGCGCCTACGCCCTGCTGGGGCCGGTGCCGCGGGGTTCCGGATTGTTGCTCGCATGTTTCGCCTTGGGCGCGCTGCCCTGGTGCCTTAGGCTCGATTGGCTGTTCTGGGGCTTGGAGCGCTTTTCGCTAGTGTCGATGTCCGAGACGCTTGGGAATGTGGTTTACGTGGGCTCGGCGATCGGTCTGATGGCGCTGATGGTGCGCGCTCCGCTCTATGGCGTCGCCGCCGCCGGGGCGCTCGCGATCTTGAGCAGCACCGCTCTTACCCGCGTGTGCTGGCGCCGGGCTCTCGCGGCATCTCATCCTGGGCGCGCCGACGCTCTGCCCGCACAGATTGCCGCCGAAAGCGGCTGGTGGCCCGTGCTGCTTCTAGGCGGCTCGCGCATCTGCAACATCCTGTTTCAGAGCATCGACGTGGTGCTCTTGGGCGCGATGGTCACGGCGCGCGAACTGGGACAGTACAGCGCCGCGTACCGCGTCCTTGTGATCGTCTTTGGCATCTACTACCTCGCTACCAGCGCAGCATTTCCGGCGCTGGCACGAATCGAGCGCTCGCGCGAGTCGCGCGTTCTCATCACGGCCGCCCTCGCCGCGTCGGCGATGGCCGGCGTCGCGGTAGCGCTCGCGATACGACTCCTTTCGTTCCCCATCATCGTGACGGTTTTCGGGCCCGGCCTGGTTCCCGCGGCCGGGCTCCTGCGCGTGCTATGCTTCGCGATTCCGTTCGAGTTTGTCGCCACGTTGGTTTCGACAGTGCTGATCGCCGACGGCAGCAACGGTTTGATGGCGGTTGGGCGGCTGGCCGGACTTATCGCCAACGTCGCGCTCAATTTGGTCTGGATACCACGCTGGGGAGCATACGGCGCTGCCTGGGCTACGGTCGCTTCCTACACGGTTCTGGTCGCATTCTGGACAACCGCGCATATCGTTGGCCGAGGGCCAATCTTTCCCAGCCGCGCACCATGTGCGTGACTGAGCTAATCAGGATTCATGCGCATTGGGGATGGGCGCGCAGTCACCATGCTAGCCGGCCGCTTCGCCGTCAAGCTTCTTCTCGTTACAGCGACACTGGCGGTGTTCCTTCTCTAGTCGCCTGAAGCGGCCCATCGAGCGTTGACGATCGGTACATGTTCCACCACGTCTCTTGAAGCGCGTCGAACTTCCTCCAGCCGAACACGTTTGTGCCTAATGTCCTTTTAGAGTCTCGCCGATGATCAACGTCATTCTGGTTTCACTTTTGATGACGGAACTTGTCCTCGTCACGCGGTGGCTGAGTGGTGGTTTTTTCAGCATCGTAAACGTGGTGATGCTGTACATAGTCTCGCTCTACGTCGGCGGGGTCAGCTTCTATCTGGACGCGGGTCACCTTACCTATCTGTTCGTCTTTGCAATGGCGGTGTGTTACGTGATCGGCGCCGCGATGGTCCGGCTGCTCCCGCTGCGACAGTCCGGCGCGCGCCGCGAACCGGTTGAGTTCTATTCCCGGTTCGAGCGGCCGGCTTTAATCAGGGCGCTGGTCGGCTTTAACCTTGTCGCGCTGGGAGTCGCCGCCTACCGCTTTGAGACATTTGGAATTCCGCTACTGACCGGAGACTGGTACGGAACGTCAGGTGTCTGGGCCAATACGGGGCTCTTCAATCAGTTGGTTCAGATGACCGGCTCGAGCGCGACCCTCATTAGCGCTGCGGTATGGTACGCCCTCCACCAGATTTATCGGCGGTGCTGGATGCTAGTCGCAGCAGCGCTGGCGTTTCTGCTCGCGTGTATGTTTCTGCTGCTCCAGGGCTCCAAGGGCGCGGCGCTGGAACCGGGGATGGTAATGCTCGTCGCGATTTTCTACGCACGGCGCGCTGTCGGCCTGGCAACGCTTGTTGCGTTTGGCGCGCTCGCTGTCGCCGTCGCGGTTGTGGTTGGCTCGTTCTGGATGAAGTTCGGTGCCACGAACGACATCGCCAAACTATATTTTTCGCGCGCGACGAGTGGTGCGACCGAGACCCTCGACTACGTGCTTTATGGCTGGAGTGGCCCGTATCAGCAAGGCGCCACCTTTGGCGCAGAAGTGGGCCGGGTCCATGACCAGCTCGCGGGGACTCCCAAGAAGCCACTCTTCAACCAGGTGATCGCCAACGAAATGCAGAATTGGCCAGTTGACTACTATACCCCAATGGCGCCGGAGCTGACCCTCTTCGGAGTTGGCTACGTCAACTTCGGGACGGGCGGCGCGGTCGTGGCCGCCGTTTTGCTCGGCATGCTGATAGAGGGCGCCCATGTCAGATTGACCTCCGTCGGGCGCATGGCCGAATGGCAATTCGCGGTGCGTGCACAGTTCATTCAGGGACTAATACACGTGGCAAAGGGCGGCACGCTCATGGCGCTCGAAGGCACGGTGATACCACTTGTGCTGTTTCTCGGAATTGTGCTTGCGTTATATCTCTTGCAACACCTTCTCAGACTTTCCGCGCCGCCGAGGCGCGTCGGTGACCCAATCGCGCTCCCCAGCCTCACGTCCGCGCAATCCCGTACATGACTGGAACTGATCAAACCGGTTCGTGCCACGTCCAAGCAAGAGCCCGTAGGTGGCTCGCAGCGTGAGGAGGTGTCCCCTTCTCACCTTCGTCGCGTTAGCGGCGCGGCTTGAGCCACGGACGGCGCTTCGACCGGCGAAACTCGGCGAGCGGTAAAGCATGTCCACTTCAAAAACGCGCGTCCTGATTGTGTGTTACGACCTCATGGATGGGGGGAGCCCGCGCGTGATTGTCAACCTGCTGAACTTTCTGGACAAGGGGGCGTTTGACTTGCGCTTGTTGCTGTTTGACGACCGCCGCGCCTACACCCTTCGTTACCCCGTGCCAACGCGCGTTATTAGCATACGAGGAGGCGGTTCGTTGAGACAAAAGATAAGCGCGAACTTGAGAGCAGCGATCGCGATAGCCAGAGCGATCCGTGAAGAGGCGCCGGAGATCGTGCTTACGTCCGGGGGAATCACTAACTGGGATACGCTTCTGGGTGTCGTTGGGCGACGACGCCGTCCCAAGATCGTGGTGGGCGAGCACGGAGCCGGTGCGGAAAGGCTTCGAAAGGATCGCGCGACGGTTGGGTTGCAGCGTTGGCTGACGAAGTGGTTATACAAAAGGGCGGACCGGATTGTGGCGGTCTCGGAAGGAGTCCGCCGCAGTCTCGCGGCGAGTGCCCGTTTACGCCCCGACTCCTGCGACGTCATATACAATCCAATTGATGTGGAGCAGATCCTGCACCTGTCGATGGAGGACGTGCCTCATCCGTGGTTTCACCGAAACATCCCGGTAGTTGTGACCACGGGCCGGATTGAACCGCTGAAAGGGTTCGACTGCCTTGTCCGCGCGTTCCGTCTTGTCCGGGATAGATGCGAAGCCAGGTGTGTGATCATCGGCGACGGTTCGGAAAAACGAGCCTTGCAAGCTTTGGTCCGAAACCAGGGTCTGGAATTGGAAGTAGACCTCGTTGGTTACAGAGCAAACCCATTCAGTTTCATGAGACGAGCAACGGTCTTCGCATTCCCATCTCTTGCGGGTGAAGGCTTTCCAATGGTTCTGGCCGAAGCGATGGTTTGCGGCGCACCGGTTGTTTCAACCGATTGCGTTGCCGGCCCTTCCGAGATCCTCCAGCAGGGCCATTGCGGCATGCTGGTTCCGGTCGCGAATGAGGGGGCCCTTGCGGACGGACTTCTCAGGCTGCTACGAGACGACAATTTACGTGAGCAGTATCGGTCGCGCGGCGCTCAGCGGGCGAATGACTTTGCTGCGGCCCGAGTCGCTGCCAGATATGGCGAACTCTTCAACGAGTTGATCGACGGCGCGGACGTCTCGTCAAGCAAGCCTTGTGGCGCCATCTGAGACACTGAGCAAAGCAACACAAGCAGACTATTTACGAAAATCGATGAGAGTTCTTACCGCAAACCATCACAGCGCGTATCTGTATCTTCTCGCTCATACCGGGCATGCCTTCGACGTGGTGGGGAAATGGGATTTCGACAACCGACCGCTTCCGGCGAACTTCGAGATGCTCAGCTCGATCGGCGACGCCAGGGATTTGCGCGAGTACCGCGTGATAATAGGACACAGGCCGACCGATTTTGCGAGTCTGCTGCCGCGCGCCTTTGCCTTCCGCATTCCGTACGTTCAAGTAATACACGGTAACGTCCGAAGGGTCGGCGAGGGCCGGGGCTCGTTGCGTGCGTGGCTGCGGCGGGCGTCGAAACGGATCGGACTGCGTGCGCTGTTCCAGGTCTTTGCACTGTCGGGCGCCGTGAGATTCGTGTTCATATCTCAATATGACAAGCAGGGGTGGGGCGTTGAAGGAGCCGTGATCGATCACGGCATACCGATTTCCGAGATGTACCCCTACACCGGAGAGAAGTCAGAGCTGCTCACGGTGGGCAACGCGCTGCACCGCGAGCATTTTGACCGCGCGATGATGGCGAGCGTGCGCGAGAAGCTTCCCGTGCAAATCATCGGCGTCAATTCGAAAATAGAAGGCTCTCGCCCGTCGCGCGACTGGGACGACCTGCGGGCAATGTACCAAACGTACCGCAGTTATCTGAACTTTACACGCGAACCCGAGCGCGGATACACGCTTTCTACGCTCGAAGCGATGGCTGTCGGGATGCCTGTAGTAGCGATCCGGCATCGGGTGACACCGATCGTCGATGGCGAAAACGGGTTTCTCGTCGATACAGCCGAAGAGATGATCGCGCGCGCAAGACTTCTGCTGGCCGATGTGAAGCTGGCGCGCCGGCTCGGGCAGAGCGCGCGGCAGACCGTCAAAACGAGGTACGGAATCGACCGTTTTGTTGGCCAGTGGAACGAGGTACTGTACGCGGCCGCCGGTCAACGGATAAAGCGCCTGTGAGGCTCAACCGGTACATCATTCCTCGCCTAGCAACCCGACTTTGCCGCGCGTTCGCGGGTCATCGTTCCTGCAGCATACGTACGCGCTACGGCAACCGAATAGCGGTGAGGCCAGGAATGGCCGTTAACGAACTTCTAATGTTTTGTCTGCGCGGCTTTGCGGCCGAACTCTCAAACCTGCTCGCCGTTACGCTGGGGCCGGGTGCCACTTTCATAGACATCGGCGCCCACATCGGCTGGTTCTCGACACTTGCTGCTGAGCGCATTGGTGCCCACGGCAGGGTGGTCGCGGTTGAGCCCGAGCCCACGAACTTCGCACAACTGATGCACAACCTGTCCGGCGCTCTATGCAAAGTGGAAACTCACGCCCTGGCGCTGGGCAACAACGACTGCGAAGTTTTTCTTGAAAAGGGAGAGTACAGCAACCTCCATTCGCTTCGGCGCACGAATGCCCACGACAGGGGTTGGCGAGTTCGAATGACCACGGGAGACCTTTTGTTTGCGGACCTGGCCGACGTGGACTACGTAAAGATCGATGTTGAGGGGTTGGAGCTCGGCGTGATTCTGGGTATGACAGAGTGCCTTCGCCGTTGGTCACGGGTCAAAGTGCTGATGGAGTTCAATCCGGAGCTTTGGCAAACGAATGAGCTGCTAACGGCAGAGCGCATCCTAGGCAGCCTGGGTTTTCAGGTGTGGTCGATAGAGAGGCTGCCGCCGTGGTCGACCCGCCTGCCACGGCTTTATCGGCAAGGCAGCCTATGCGCGGCAAGGCGGCCTCGGACCTGTGACTTTCTCATAGCACGCGAGCCTCTTGAGATCGCGTGAGTGCCCATAGAGGCGCACAAGGCCCGGTGGTGGCCAAATCCCGTAAGTTTTGGACTGGCGTGCGAGCCGGGAGTGTGGCAGCCAGGTGCGTAATCGCGCTTCAGTCGCTGGGAAACGCGGTACTCTGCGCTCTGCGGAAATGCCTGTGGCCGCGCACGCGGCCCGCGTCGGCAGCGAGCATCTGCGTCTTCCGTCCGGCGGCGCTCGGCGATCTCGTAGTTGCGATACCAGCGATATATGCGATCCGCCGCGCCTACCCGTCCGCAAAGATAACCCTGGTCACCTGGCCGGAGGAACTGGGGAAAGCTGAGAGCTTCAAGCTGCTGGACGGCGCCGATTGGATTGATGAAATCCTCGTATACCACAGGGGCGAGCTCGGTGGCCTGCGCGGCAAGCTTCCGATGATCCGCGATTTGCGCCGGCGTCGTTTCGATATCTGGTTCGAGATTCCCCCGGCTCACTGGTCGTTAAGCAAGCTACTGGTCACGATGCTCGCAGCGCGGATTGCTGGCGCGAAATGGGCGTACGGATGGCGCTCTTCCTCTATCGGCGCGTTTGCCCAGGCCCAGTCGGAATGGCTCGATCTTCCGACTCAGGTCGAGCGGTTACTTCGTATCGTTGCCGAAGCAGGGATACCCTGCGATTTCTCGCCGCAATGGCCGCTGCCGGCCACCAGGACTCATCGTAATTTCGTCGCTGACCTGATCGACGAGCTGGGACTTACCTCGAGACGATTGGTCGCGCTGGCGCCCTGTGCAGGGTATCCCGCTAATCTTTGGCCGCGCGACCGATTCGTGTCCGTGGGTCGCGCGCTGGTTGCCGACGGACGCTCCGTTGCGGTGCTGGGTGGTGCGGCGGATTCAGCCGTGTGCGAGTCCGTCGCGAATGAGATCGGCGCTGGCGCCGCGAGTTTCGCCGGGAGATTATCGCTCGTGGAAACTTGTGTGCTGCTCGAAAAATGTCGCCTGCTCGTGGCGCTCGACTCAGGACCCCAGCATCTTGCCGCTGCGATGGGAACGCCTTGCATCTCGCTGTTTTCCTGCCGCGACGTGCGCGGCGAATGGCGGCCATGGGGCGAGTCGAGCTTCGTCATCCAGAAATGGGTCGATTGTCATACCTGCCGGCGGCGCGAGTGCCCCTTCGATAACCGCTGTATGAAGCTGATCAACGTGGACGAAGTGATCGAGCTCGCAGGAAAGGTCCTGCGGAGCAGAAACGGACACGCATCGACCGGGATTTCACCCGGCTTTCCGCGCTCCGCGCTGCCGATGTTGCGCGTGTCCAGCGCTCGTGCCGACAGCACGCCGGCCTGAGCTCTTTCATTGATCCCTCCGCGCCGTCGCCCACCGCTGGGTACGAGACTCTTTTCACATTTGGCGCCACTCGCATGAACATTCTGTTTATTGCGTCACGGTTTCCGTACCCGCCCCTCCAGGGCGACAGCCTTCGCGCGTACCATCAGATACGGATGCTGTCGCGGCGGCATCGGATTACTCTGCTTGCCCCGGCGCCGGCCGACCAAGGCAGCCTGGGGCACGTCGCGCGGTTCTGCGAGCGAATCGTTACCATCCCGGCTTCGCCGCTAAGACGCGCGGTGCATGCGGCCGCGTCGTTCATCAACAAATTGCCGCTGCAGACCAACTACTGGTTTGAGCGACGGCATGCCGAAGCCGCGCGCAAGCTCATCGACAGCACGCCGTTTGACCTCGCCCATGTCCAGCTCGTTCGCATGGCGCCGATAGCCCAAGCGCTGAATCGGCTCCCCAGAGTGATCGATTTAATCGACGCTCTGTCGCTCAATTTTGCGCGGCGCGCCACACGCGGCGCGAGCATCTTGCACCCACTATGGCGGCTTGAGGCAACGCGGCTGGCTGCGTATGAGCGTCGCCTACTTGACATCTACGACCGCGCGATAGTGGTCGCCGCCGCCGATCGTATCGCGATCGGCGCGCGTGACAACCTGCACGTCGTGCCTAACGGGGTCGATGCGCGAGCGATCGCATTTCGTCGCGACGGGCGAGACCGATCGCTAATCGTGATGAGCGGACGGATGGGCTACGCGCCAAATGCCGAGGGCGCCGCTTGGTTCGCTCGCGAGGTGATGCCGCTTATCGCGCGCGAGGCGCCACACGCCAGGTTCATGATTGTCGGCGCCGATCCGCCAACGAGCATGGGCCGGCTTGCCGTAAATGGCGTGCAAGTCACCGGCGCCGTGCCTAGCGTGATGCCGTACCTCCATCGGGCGGCGGTCGCGGTTGCGCCCTTGCTCAGCGGTGCCGGAATGCAGAACAAGGTGCTCGAGGCGATGGCGGCCGGGGCGCCGGTCGTCGCCACGCCTATCGCCGCCGCAGGGCTCGGTCTCGCCGTTGCGAGCGAGCATCTTCTGATTGCTCGCGACGCCAAAGAATTTGCTTGTCACGCGCTGAACCTGCTCGGCGATCAGAAGCGCGCCGCTATGCTGGCCACCAACGCGCGGCGCCTGGTCGAGGAGCATTACTCCTGGGAGCGCTCGGCGCGAGAGCTCGAACGCATCTATCAGCTCGCTATCGAAACGCCTCGCACAGAGCGTCGCGTCGCCGCCGCCGGATTCTGATCACGGCACAGATACTCGCCGGATATAGCCCCCCACTACAGATGGCTGCGCAATATAGTGACAGGCATCCTCTCCGCTTAGTCGCGGGACAGACCTCCCGCCACGGCATTAGCTCCTACCTTCTGCCGGGCCATCAAATCTGTTACCCATCCTGCCGGTCTGTACCCCTTTTGCACCTCTCCCAGGGGGAGAGGTCGCGCCGAAGGCGCGGGTGAGGGTGGCTGCCGCGCCCGGCTCAGCACCCTCACCCCAACCCTCTCCCAGAGGGCGAGGGGGCAGAAAGGGTTGCGGCGCTCTGACTCCTTCCCGCCGCACCGCCGCCGCGTTCGCAGAGGCATGACGTGAAATTATTCGCGCCCAGCGGTCTTGCGAATCAGTTGACGCTGCTGGTAACCGGCGATCTGGCGTGCGTCGAGGCCGCCACGCGCGCCGGCTTCTGGGCGCTCGCCGCCGCCAACGATTCGCGCGCGGCGGCGGAGCCGATGCCTGCGCTGGGGATCGCGCTGCCGATACTCTGGATGCTGCTGCTGTACCTGCGCGATTTTTACGCGATCGCCCGGCCGCGCTCCAAAGCGAACACCGCCGCCAACCTTATAATGATCGCCTGTGCAGCGGGCACGTTTACGGCGACGGCGGCGATGGCGGCGCCCGCGCTCAATCTCGGCCGGCGCTTTTACCTGACCCAGATCATCGCCGCCACGGTCCTGCTGGCCGTATGGCGGATCGTCGTCTTCGCGCGTATCGCGGAGCGCGCAAGCATCACCGTGAGTATCCTGGGCGGCGGCGCGCAGGCAGAGTCGCTGGCACGTGAAATCCGCCGCCATGCTCATCTCGGCTACCGATTGCTGGATTGGCCCACCCAAAGCGACGGCCTGGAAAAGCTCGCCGTCGGCGATTATAGCGGCGTCATTGCCGCCAGCACGCTCCCGCAAATCCATCCCGAGGCCGACGTTCTGGTGGTAACCGATCCGGAACGGCCGTTTGCGCCAATCCGCGAGCTTCTGGCTTGGCGGATGGCGGGGGTCCAGGTATTTGATTTCGAGTCGTTTTACGAGCATCTGACCGGGAAAATTCCGCTGCCGCTGGCGCGCGAGGCGTGGCTGGTTTTCGCGCCCGGTTTTCGGCGCCCGTCGTGGTCGCAGCGCCTTAAGCGTATCCTCGATATCGGCGCGACAGCGGCGATCGGCCTTATGACCACGCCGCTGATGTTGGCCATAGGAGTGCTGATAAAGCTCGACTCTGCCGGGCCAGTGCTCTACTCGCAAGAGCGCGTAGGGTTCAACGGCGAGGTCTTTCGGCTGCACAAGTTCCGCTCGATGCGCCATGACGCCGAAAGGCTCTCGGGCGCGGTATGGGCGGTCAAGGGTGACCCGCGGGTCACTCGTATAGGCTGGATCATTCGGCGGCTGCGGCTCGACGAACTGCCGCAACTGTGGAACGTGCTCAAGGGCGAGATGAGCCTGATTGGGCCGCGGCCGGAGCGGCCCGAGATCGTCCAACGGCTCGCCAAAGCCATCCCTTTGTACCACTATCGCCATTTCACGCGGCCCGGCATCACCGGGTGGGCGCAGGTATGTTTTCCTTACGGCGCCACGATGGAGGACGCGCTGGAAAAGCTTAGCTACGAGCTTTATTACATCAAGAACTGGTCGCTGGCATTCGACGTGCAGATAGTCCTGCAGACCGTCAAAGTGGTGCTGCTCGGGCGCGGCTCGCGATAGAGCGAACGCGCGGCGCCGGCCCGAGGAGGGGTGCCGGCCCGGGAGGGCTACTGAGGATTGCAGAACATAGTGACGGGTGCACGCTCAGCTTAGTCGTGGGACAGGCTTTTAGCCTGTCATTTCGGGCTAAAAGCCCGAGCCACTGTCAGCTCAGGCTGGAAACGTGCGCCGGCGCCTTCAGCACCCTCACCCCAGCCCTCTCCCAGGGGGCGAGGGTGCTGAAAGGGTTGCGGCCTCGACACCGACGCCGTGATCCAGGAGCGCACCGACTCTCCCAGGGGGCGAGGGGGCAGAAATAGAATCGCTGCGCGCAGAGCTTGTGACTGATTTGAGTCGGGCGGGCCGCCCCACTATCCAAAAATGCGAAATGCTCAGCATGACAGAGAAAGCAAAAGCGTTTATGAGATGGGCTCTATTCTTCAAGCACAAAGCCGCGCTGGTATAGTAATGCGCATGGCGGAAGCGATGCGCTCCTCATCCCTCAACGGCCATGCTGCGCACGGCGATTCCCGCACTCCGGCCAAAGTGGCGGTGATTGACATCGGGTCGCACTCGATCCACATGGTGATCGCCAAAATTCGCGGCGAGCGCTTCAAGATCGTGGCGCGAATGCGCGAACCGGTGGGGCTCGGCTACGGCACGTTGGTCGAAGGGCGGCTGTCGCGGCGAGTGACAGCGGCCGGGATGGAGGCGCTGGCGGCGATGAGCGAGGCCGCGGAGCGCGAAGGAGCGGATGCGATTTTGCCGGTCGCGACCAGCGCCATTCGCGAGGCGGCCAACGGCGCACAATTTATCCGCCGCGCGCGCACGGAACTGGGGCTCGTCGTGGAAGTTATCAGCGGAGACGAGGAGGCGCGGCTTATCTTCCGCGCCGTCTCGAGCGTCTTCGACCTGCGCGGCCGGCGCGCGCTCGTGGCGGACATCGGCGGCGGCAGCGTCGAGCTGGTGCAGGCGCTGGGCAACAGGATTCAGTGGCAGACCAGCCTTAAGCTGGGCGCGGTGCGGATGACCGAGCACTTTATCGACTCGGACCCGCCCGAGCCGATGGAGATCTGCGCGCTGCGCGCTTACGCCGACCGGCGCTTGCGTCCATTCGCAGCTAGGTCGGCGGCCGAGGGGCCGACGGAGATGATCGCCACGTCGGGCACCTTTCGCACCCTGGCTTCGATGGCTTACGCGCGGCGCACGGGCGAGACCCTGCGGCAAATGCACGGGCATCCTCTGGGGCGCAGGGAATTGGCTCTTTTGCGCGCCGTTTTGTGCGGTCAGACCGCCGAAGAAAGAGAGCGCATGTCGGGCCTAAACCCGCGCCGCGCGGGCGTTATCGTGGCCGGCGCGCTGCTGGCCGAAGCGCTGATGGATGGTTTCGGCCAGCGCGTCGTGCGGATTAGCGACTGGGCGTTGCGCGAGGGCGTCATCCTCGAGTTTATCGCGCTAAGCCGCGCTACGCGAAGCGCCAGCTCGCCCAAGCCCGCCCGCAACGGCCGCGGCGGAACCGCGCGCGCTTAAAGCCGGCCCGCCCTCGCCGCGCCGCCCGGCGGCCGCGTACCGACCGGGGCGGCGCTTCGACATGCCCGTTTTAGGCGGGAATGCGCACGCACGCGAGGGTCGTAACGCAACGAATGGTCTGGATGCATGTAGCGGCGGCGGCGGTGTGGATCGGCGCCAGCGCCTGCGTGATTATCGCCGCCGGCGCTATGGGGCCTGACAGTGCGGACTTTAGAGCCTTCGCCTTACGCGTGTTGCCCGCTATCACGCGCCTAAACCTTTTCGCCGCGGCTATCGTTTTCTCGGCCGGAGCGATCCGGTTCGTGGAGCTTGGAGCACCGATCG
Source organism: Deltaproteobacteria bacterium (assembly GCA_021831785.1). GTDB lineage: Bacteria > Desulfobacterota > Binatia > Binatales > Binataceae > JAJYYI01. The sequence goes on from JAKBMB010000011.1 coordinate 284,493, forward strand.
GATATCAATTCTCGACCAGGTTCCTGTGCGTATTGGGTGCTAAGATGATGTTGTTCGCCGCGATGGCGGGTACGGCGGTCTGGTCATATAAAGCGCAGAGCAGGCATATCCGAGGGAAGGCGGAGCGCGAAGTTGACACACGCGCGTTGGCGGCGATGGTTGCGCGCGCGGCGCCTCTGGCCGGGCTTGCGGTGGCGATGGGTGGTTTGGCCGCGGCGCTGGGGCTGTGGCTGGCGGGATCCGTGTAGATTGCACGCCGTGGACTCTGCGGCGCCGGAGCGCAAGCCAGGCTTGGCACAAGCAGGCCGCGAAAAGCTGCACTTTGCGTGCGGATGCAATTTGACATGATGAATTTGCCTAAGCTCACGGTCGGGGAGTTCAAGGTTTTCTTGCTTACCGATGGGACCTGGCGCAACGACGGAGGCTGCATGTTCGGCGTCGTTCCGCGCGTGCTATGGGAACGGGACCATCCGGCGGACGAGCGCAACCGCGTGCGGCTCGGGCTCACCTGTCCGCTGGTGGTCAGAGGCCGTGACGCGATTCTCGCGGACACCGGGATTGGCAACCGGCTCGCGCAGGATGAGCGCGAGGCGTTCGTTCATGGCGAGGGACGCCTTATCGATGGCCTGCGCGCGCTCGGGATGGAGCCCGGGGATATCACCCATGTGGTGTTGAGCCACCTCCATTTTGACCACAGCGGAGGCGTGGTGCGGCGCGAACGTTCGGGCTCTTTGAGGCCGGCCTTTCCGAAAGCGCGCTATTTGGTTCAGCGCGGCGAGTACGAGACCGCGCGAAAAGATGCCAACATCCGGCTGCGCGCGGCGTATCGGCACGTACCCGAATGTTTCGACTCGCTGGCCGAAGCGCTGGAGCTGCTCGACGGCACGACCGAAGTCATCGCCGGAGTCAGCGCGGTGGTCACCGCGGGCCACACCAAAGACCATCAGGTGATTACGGTCAAGACCGGCGGCGGCGAGGGCTTTGCCCATCTGGCCGACATCGTGCCGACCCGCTCGCATCTTAAGCCGGCGTGGAACCAGGCGTACGATCTCGACCCGTTGCGAACGATGGAAGCAAAGGCGCGTCTGCTCGAGCAGGCTGTTGGCGCGCGGTGGTGGGTCACGTTTGCCCACGACGACAAGCTTTTGGCCGCGCGTATCGGCCGGACGGCCGATGGCAGACTTGCCCTCAACGAGCGGGTCGCGATGCCTGAGAGCGAGTAAGGAGCGCTCAGGCCGCAGTAGGTTCGCCGGCTAGTGGGAGTAATCGGGGCCTTGCGCGCCAAGCACTGCGGCGCCGCGCCCGCGTCCCGGTTTGGCTTGTCTGAGTGGCGCCGCAAGGCTATACTATATTTGAGTCGGTGCTTGAAAACGGCACACACAGCCCAGCTGGTTCGAGGAGCAAGCTGCGAGCGCAGCCTGCTACCGCCCTCTGATCAATCCCGACGCAACGCGAAGAGGAGTCAGGAATGAGTGAGGCCAACTCTTTCGAACAGGTAATCCGGGAAGATCGGGCCGCGCGTGAATCCAAGCAATGGCGTGGAACTCTGCTCGACTACCTTGAGAAGGTTAAAGAAAATCCCACTATAGCGAAACTCTCTCACGCTCGCCTTTACGACATCATTATCGCCGCTGCGGTGCGCGGTGTTCTGGATTCGGACGATCCCCGCACCAAAAGGCTCTACAAGGACGACCCGGTTAGAGTTTACAATTTTTTTGCCGACGAATTTTTCGGTATCGAGCGCACCATCGCGCAGATCGTCCGCTATTTCCATTCGGCTTCGCTGCGGGGCGAGGAGAGCCGCCAGGTGCTCTATCTGATGGGCCCGGTCGGCTCGGGCAAGAGTTCGCTCGTCGAGCGCATCCAGCGCGGGCTGGAACAGAGCGAGCCGGTTTACGTGGTGGAGGGCTGCCCGATGAATGAGGAGCCGCTCCATCTGATCCCGCGCCATCTGCGCAAAGAGTTCGAGAAGATGCTCGGCGTGCAAATCGAAGGCGACCTTTGCCCGGTATGCCGGTATCGCCTGCGGGAGGAGCTGGGAGCGCAGTACGAGAAGGTCCCCGTGGCCACGCGCAGCTTCTCCAAGCGCAACCGCGTGGGGATCGGCGTGGTGCCTCCGGTAGACCCGAACAACCAAGACACCTCGGTGCTGATCGGTTCGGCGGACATCTCGAAGCTCGACCAATATTCCGAGGGCGACCCGCGCGTGCTCGAGCTCAACGGCGCGCTCAACGTCGGCAACCGCGGGATGGTGGAGTTCATCGAAGTCTTCAAGAACGAAACCGAGTATCTGCACGCGATGATCACCGCCACCCAGGAAAAGGTGATTCCCGCACCGGGGCGCCATGGGATGGTCTATGTCGATACCTGCATTGTGGCGCACTCGAACGAGGCCGAATGGCAGAAGTTTAAGGCCGACCACACCAACGAAGCGATCCTTGACCGAATCGTTGTGGTAAAGGTGCCTTACAACCTGCGTCTGTCCGAAGAGGTCAAGATCTACCAGAAGATCATCCGCAACTCGAACTTCCGCGCTCACGTCGCCCCGCACACGCTGGAGCTGGCCTCGATGTTCGCGATCTTGTCGCGCCTTGAGCCGACTTCGAAGTGTGATCTGATGACCAAGCTCAAGCTGTACAACGGGGAAGAGGTGGTCGAGAAAGGCCGCACCAAGAAGGTGGACGTGCAGGAGCTTCGCGAGGACACCAAGCGCGAGGGCATGTTCGGCATCTCTACCCGCTTCATCATGAAGGCGCTCGACAACGCGCTTTCCGACAACGTGCAAGGCAACTGCATCAATCCGATCAACGTCCGTGAAGCGCTGATCTCGATGGTGCGCGAAGCCGACTTGTCGGACGACACGCGCAAGCAGTATCTGGAGCTGCTGCAGGACACGCTGCACAAGGCGTATCTGGAAGTCCTCGAAAAGGAGATCACGCGGGCTTTTGTTTACTCGTACCAGGAGCAAGCCGAGGCGCTGTTTCAGAACTACCTCGACCACGCCGAGGCTTACGTCAACCGGACCAAGGTGCGCGACCGCAACACCAAGGAAGAGCTTCCGCCTGACGAGAGCTTTTTGAAGTCGATCGAAGAACAGATTGCGATTATCGGCTCGGCGGCCGATGGTTTTCGGCAAGAGGTGATCGCGTACCTGTGGGCCGCCTCACGCCGCGGTGAGCGGATCGGCTACCGCAGCTATGAGCCGCTCAAAGAGGCGATCGAAAAGAAGCTCATGACCTCGGTGCGCGATATCTCGCGGATCATCACCAAGGCGCGCACGCGCGACCAGGAGCAAACGGAGAAATACAGCGCGATGGTCAGTAATCTGCTCGAAAGCGGCTACTGCGATTCATGCGTGGATGTGGTCTTGAAGTACGCTGCCAACAACCTCTGGAGAGACTGAGCCAGGGGCGGCGCGGTTCATCCTCGGGGTCCCTGCGCCGCGCGCCTAGTTTTGCGCCGGGCTCGGCGGCGGACACAATTATGGTTGACAGCATCTTTCGCGATTACCGCGGCTCGAACGCGGAACGCTCGGATCGCTCTGCCGGGGACCGGACGCGCCACCGCCAGAAGGTTAGAGAATCCATCCGCACCAATATCGCCGACATCATCGCCGAGGAATCCATCATCGGCAAGGACAAGGACAAAATAATCAAGGTCCCGCTGCGCGGGGTCAAGGAATACCGCTTCGTTTACGGCGACAACGCCCCGGGCGTCGGTCAAGGCGACGGCAACACCGAGCCCGGCCAGGTGGTCGGCAAGGCCGGAACCGAGGGCCCGGGCGGCGACCGCGCCGGGGATCGCCCGGGCGTCGATTACTACGAGACCGACGTTACGCTCGAAGAGCTGATCGACATAATGTTCGAGGACCTCGAGCTCCCCGACCTGGATCGCAAGGCGCTGCGCGAGATCGAGAGCCGGCGAACCTCCAAGCCCAAGGGGCATCGCAAGGTGGGAATCCGCGCCCGGCTGGACAAGCGCCGCACCGCCAAGCAGCGCGTGATGCGCAAGCTGGCCACCCGCCCCGAGACCGACGGCTCCGAAGAGCAGGAAACGGACGAGGCGGAGCGGCGCTTTCCTTTTCATACCGACGACCTGCGTTATCGGCACGTCGAGCCCAAGATGCGCCGCGAGTCCAACGCGGTCGTGATGTGCATCATGGATACCTCGGGGTCGATGGACACGATGAAAAAGTACCTGGCGCGAAGCTTTTTCTTCCTGCTCTACCAGTTCATCACGACGCGCTATCGCAACGTCGAGATCGTGTTTATTGCTCATCACACCGAGGCCAAGGAGGTAAGCGAGGAAGAGTTCTTTCACAAGGGCGAGTCGGGCGGCACGTTCATCTCGTCGGGCTACGTCAAGGCGCTGGAGATAATTCACGAGCGCTACCATCCCTCGATCTGGAACGTGTACGCCTTCCACTGTTCCGACGGAGATAACTTCGACTCGGACAACCCGGCGGCGCTGCGCTCGGCGCGCGAGCTCGCCGAGGTGTGCAACCTGTTCGGCTACGGCGAGATCAAGCCGCTGGGGTCGCGTTACTACGAATCTTCGATGCTGAGCGTTTTCCGGCGCCTGAACATGCCGAATTTTCACACCGTACTAATCGAACGCAAGGAAGACATTTGGCCCTCGTTCAAAACGTTCTTAGCCAAGGAACGCGCGAGCGAAGGGGCGGCTTGAAGTCCAGCGTCGGCGAGATGGTTTGATCCTGTTGCCCAAAAATTTCGAAGCGGCGCAAGAAGCGCGCCGCGATCGCCGCAGCAACTGGAGTAAGAGGATTGAAGCCGCATGGCGGACTACGACCTGAAGGATCTGGTAGCGTGGGATGCCCGCATCCGCGAAGCGGTCGCGAAGCTCGGCCTCAACTGCTACGACCAGGAATTCGAGCTCTGCGACCATTACCAGATGCTCGGTTACATGGCCTACTCGGGAATGCCTTCGCATTACCCTCACTGGTCTTACGGCAAGCAATACGAGAAGCTCAAGACGCTTTACGACTACGGGGTCAGCGGCCTGCCTTACGAGATGGTGATCAACGCCAAACCGTCGATCGCCTATCTGATGCGCGACAACTCGCTTTTGCTGCAGGTCTTGACGATGGCCCACGTGTACGGCCACAACGACTTTTTCAAAAACAACTTCACCTTTAGGTCGACCCGCGCCGAGCTTACCGTGGAGTTGTTCAAGGCCCACGCGATGCGGGTGCGCAAGTATGTCGAGGACCCCTCGCTGGGGATCGACGCCGTCGAACGCGTGCTCGACGCCGCGCACGCGCTGGCCTTTCAGCGCCGGCGCAACCTGGCGATTCGCAAGCTCAGCCGCGAAGAACAGGTCAAGCTCACGATGGAGGCGGCGCAACCCAAGCCGGACTCCTACAGAAAAATCCATCGGCCCTCCGAGTTTCAAGCGCCGGACGTGAACAAGGTCCCGCTCGAGCCGGAGCAGGACCTGCTTCTTTTTATTCGCGATTACAACCCTTACCTCACCGAATGGGAGAAGGACCTGCTGACGATTGTAGACGAAGGGGCCCGCAGCTTTTTGCCAATGATCGAGACCAAAATCATGAACGAGGGCTGGGCCAGTTACTGGCATAAGCGAATCCTCGACTCGCTGGGCCTCGACCAAGGGCTCTATCTTGAATTCCTGGTTCGGCACAACCAGGTGGTGCGTCCGATCCCGGGCCAGATCAATCCCTATCACCTGGGCCTGAAAATTTGGGAGGACATCCATCGGCGCTACACCAACCCCGCGCCGGAAGAGATTGAGCGCGACGGCCGGCCCGACAGAACGGGCGACGAGAAGCTTTTCCAGGTACGCGAAGTGGAGCGCGATACGTCTTTCGTGCGCCGTTATCTGACCGCCGAGCTGGCACGGGAGCTCGATCTGTTCAAGTTCGAGCCGCGCGGCAGCGACTTGGTGGTCAGCGAGGTTTCGGACGAGGACGGTTTTGAAGAGGTCAAGGAGACCCTACTAAGAAACATCGGCACCAACAGCATCCCGGTGATCAAGGCCGAGGACGCCGATTTCGGACAAAACCGGACCCTTTATCTGCGCCATTACCACGACGGGCGCGACCTGCATCTAGAGTACGCCGAGAAGACGTTGGCATACGTGTACGCGTTATGGGGACGCGAGTGCGCCCTGGAAACCGTCGTGCGCGGGCGGCGCATCCTTTTGATCTACAACGAGCGCGGCTTCTCTACCCGCACGATAAAGTAGGTACCGAGACGCGAGAGTAAGACGGCGCCTGCCATGGTGAATTTTCCTGGGCAGGAAGAAAACCTGCCCGAGCGCTCACCGATGGAAACCCGCAGCAACGACTTCGAGCGGGGCCTGCGCCTGATGCTGGACGCTATCGCCGCGGCCCAGGAGCGCGGCGAGCCGCCGCTGACCGCGGCACAGGCGCGCACGGAGCTCGAAGGCTTGGCCCGGCATCGCGGTCGGCCGCTTTTTTTTCCGTATCTGGGGTCGGGACTGGGCAAAGGCGCGCGCATGATGGCGGCGGACGGCCGCTGGGTGCTGGATCTAGCGCTGGGCGTCGGGGTTCATATCTTCGGCCATGGCAACCGCGACCTGATCGAAACCGCTCTTCGAGCGGCGTGCAGCGACCTCGTGATGCAGGGCAACCTGATCTTCAACCGCGAGTACAGCGCTCTGATGCGCACCTTATTGGCGCACGCGCCCGCGACGATGGAGCATTGCTGGCTTTCGCTGTCGGGCGCCGACGCCAACGAGAACGCGCTTAAGCTCGTGCGCCGGCGGCGCGAAGGGCGGCCGGGGGTGATTGCTTTTCGCGGATGCTTTCACGGGCGAACGACCGCGATGGCCGAGATTACCGACCGCCCTGATTACCGGCGCGGTCAGCCGCACACGTTTCCGGTCGCGTACGTTCCCTTTTACGACCCCCGCGATCAAGGGTCCATCGATAAATCGCTTAAGGCGCTACGCGCGATCGTTCACCGCGACGGCGAGCAGATGGCAGCCTTCCTGGTCGAGTTGGTCCAGGGCGAGGCGGGGTTTCTTGCGGCGCCGCGCGAGTTCTTCGTGCCGTTATTCGAGGAGTGCGCGCGGGCAAAAATCCCGATTTGGATTGATGAAATCCAGACTTTCGGCCGCGTCTCGGAACTTTTTGCTACCGACATGCTGGGGCTGGCCGATTACGCGAGCGTCATCACGGTAGGTAAGATACTGCAGGGGAGCGCGATGCTGTTCCGCGCCGAGTTGGCGCCCGACCCGGGTCTTGTCTCCGGCACGTTTGCCGGCGCCACGGTGGCGATGGCGGTGGGGCGGCAAATCGTCGAAAAGCTTGTCGGCGAAGGCTTTTTTGGGCCGCAAGGGCGTGAAAAGCGCCTTGAGCGGCTTTGCTTCGAGCGGCTTGAGCAGCTTAGCCGGCGCTATCCGGACGCGCTTCGGGAATTCCATGGCGTAGGAGCGATGATCGCGTTCAAATTAGGCGACGGCTCCTATGAATCCACGCAGGCTTTCTTGCGCCGATGCTTCGAGACCGGGCTCGCGCTTTATTACGGCGGCCATCAGCCGGCGTGGGTGCGGATGTTCCTGCCTGCCGGCGTGATTACCGAGGCCGAACTTGACGAGGCGTTCGCGATTATCGAGCGCCGGCTTACAGACTGAGACCCAATGAGCGCAGGCCGCGGGTCGGCAATCGTGATTAACCCGGCGCTGCTCGAATGGTCGAAAAAGCTGATCGCGTGCCCCAGTGTGACCGATCGCGGCACCCGGGCGATCGTCGAGTTGTGCGCGCGCGAGCTGTTGGCGCCCGCCGGCATCAACGCGCAACTGCTGCCCTCGGCCCGCTGTGGAAGCGAGCAGCTCAATCTAATCGCGATCGTCCCGGGAGCGTGCGCCGACGCGCCGCCATTAGTATTCAATACGCATCTTGACACCGTCGCGCCCGGGGATCCGCGGCTATGGACGGCGTGCGACGGCGACCCCTTCAAACCGTCGCTCAGCCAGGGACGTATCTACGGCCTTGGCGCAGCCGATACCAAGCTGGATTTCGCCGCTAAGGCAATCGCCTTGGTTGAAAACCACAAGCCGCATCGCACCGTGTACCTGGTTGCGACTTTTGGGGAAGAAAGCGGGCTTCGCGGCGCTAAGGAATTGGCCGATACCGGCTTGCTTGCGCCGCCCGGCTTGACCTTCGTCGGCGAGCCGTCAAGCCTCGCGCTTATCACCGCGAACCGTGGGCTTAACGTCTTCCGCTTGGTGGTCGAGGGCCAGGCGCAACCGCTCGGCGATGCGAAAACCGTGCGTCTGGCCTCGTTTGTCGGCGCCGCGGCCCATTCGAGCACCCCGCATCTGGGCCGCAACGCTATCGAGAGCGCGTTGCGTTTCTTAGTTGGCCATCCGGAGCTTCAGGTGGTCGAGCTCGCAGGCGGAGACGCGGTCAACAAAGTGCCGGCGCTTTGCCAGGCGCTGGTCGCCGGCAAGCGCGAAATTTCACTCGGCGAGACCGCCACGCTGAGCAGCGCGGCGCCGTTGGGCGAAATAGGGTTGCCGGATAGCTCGAACGCGTTTGATGAAGCGGCGGCCCCGAGGGAGGCGGGCGCGCTTGAACGCGCGCGGTTGAGGGGCGCAAGCGGCGGAGAGCGCCGCGTGGCGGTACCGGCCGAGATGCTGCGCGCCCTTCTGAACTTTATCGACCGCCTCGCACTGGACACGCGGCAAATGCGCAGCGTCGCGCCGGATTCAACCGGCCGCGACCTGACCTGCAACGCCGGCGTGATTCGCTGCACGGGCTCCCGTTCGCGGCTTGAATTCGAGGTGCGCCAGCCGCCGGATATTTCGCCGCAAGGGGTCGCCGGCGCCGTAGAAGCGGTCGTCGAAAGTTTTGAGCGCGAGTTCCCCAAGCTCAGGGTCGAGCTCGTTAAGCTGAGGGCCAATCCCGGCTTTCGCGCCGCGCCTATGAGCGAAACGGTGGCGCTAGCAACGCGAGCGATGGCACAGGCGGGACTTGAGGTCGAGACGGGAGAAAAAGCCGGATGCACCGAGGCGGGTGTCTACGCGGCAGTCGGCCTTCAGCCGGTCGTCTTCGGTCCAGGCCCCTCCACCGGCGTCATTCACGCGCCCAACGAGTACAATCTGGTCAGCGAGGTTGAAGCCGCCGCGCGCGTTTATCGTCTCCTGCTACACATGTAGCGGCTCGCCTGAGTCGATAAGGCATCTAACTCGTGCCCGCATCCCGGTGGCGAATCATCGCCGATTCATCGGCGTGTCTGTGCGAGGCACCGGCCGCCTCTGCGGCGGTTTCGCCTCGGTGAGGCTCTCTGCGCCGTGGGCGGGAGAGGCCGTGGCGGAAGTTTCGGGGAGGACGAGTACGTCCACCGCTTCGCCGACACCTACGTTAAGCATTTCGAGCGCCTCGGGACGGGCCACAACGCGTCGGCTATCGAGTTCCGCACCGACCGCGACCGCGCGAAAGCCGTGTTCGCGGTCTTCGCGCGCGACCATATAGCGTAGCGCGCCTTCAAGCACGACATTCCCGCTTTCGATTCGCCGGCTGCATAAGCTTTTTAGGCCGACGAGTTCGCTCGTGGCAGCGCCGTAATAAGGGCCGCCATCGAAGGGGTCGATCTGTCCAAGAAAGCGCAAGCCGGCGCGCTCAAGCAACGCCACCGCCGGACGAGATTGCTTGCTCACCGCGCCGATCGAGGCGCGCACGTCTTCGGGCAGCAAAAACGTGTATAGCGGCGCCTCGGGGAACAGCGCTCTGATAAACTCCTTGTCGCGGGCCGACAGGCGGTCGGCTTCCTTGAAGGAGAGGCCGGTTACGCGCCGCCCGTAATGGTCCCAGAGCAAGTGTGAGCCGGCATCCGTCTTTGGCGGCATGACCTCGGCGATAATTTCCGGCTGAAAGCGTTCCGGATGCTTACCGATATAAAGGAACCGCATCCAGGAAAGCTGCTTGCCGACCCTTTGCGGATGGGCGCGATATGTGGGGGCCACGATCAGTCCGCCGAGCTCGGTCGGCCCGTCCATCGAGTAGCGCAAGCGCAAGAACGTGTGACGGAACATTTTGCGCAGCGTGTGAGAGTACCGCTCCTCGGTTCCTATCTCCATGTAGTAGTGCGGCGACTGGGGCGTCCCATGCTTAGCGATGATCATCGAGGCGCCCGCCAACATCGCGGAGCCGGCCTCCTGAGCGCAGAACAGGTAGACCGCCCGCGCGCGATCTCTTATCGAACCGCGAAACGAGCGCTGCGAACGCTCGATCACCCGAGCCATCGTCCGCGCGTCGGTCGGCAGATTCACCGAGTCGAGAGCGCATCCCAGCCCCAACAACTGCTCCAAGTCGCCGGAGCGCACCTCGCGGATGAGAAACATGCGGGTCTCGGCCAACGTCTTTGGCCTACAGGTTATCACGCTGTGCGGCGGGCCACATCAGGTTCGCCGCAGGGCGCTCAAGTGGGCGGCGTTGATTCCAAGCGCGCGGTCAGATAGTTTAAATTGCTAGTTAGGAAACGCGGGCAGGCTAAGTGGACAAGGAGGAGCGGGAGTGGAGCTGCCTAAATGTCTCAAATGCAATAACGGACTCCTGATTCCCCTTTCGGACTACGGCACCGACGGCGCCTCCGTGATCTTCAAAGCGTGGGTGTGTACGAATCCGGAATGCGGCTTCAGTCTGCGCATCGATAAGGGCGAGGTCTCTTACGGCAGGCGCATCGAGGCCAAGCACTAGAGCCTATCTCATAAACGCTTTCGCTTTGTCGTTCATGAACGCTTTTTCTTTCTCCGTCATGCTGAGCCCTTCGCCTGTCATTCCGAGCGAAGCGAGGAATCTCAACGGACAACGGCTCAGGGTAAACTCCGCGAAGCGATTTGCCTGAAAGGCGACGGCACAAGGGCATAGAATCGCTGCGCGCAGATTCTTCGCTGCGCGCAGAGCTTGTGAATTTTTGGTTAGCCGCCGCATGCGATCGCAGGCTGCGCCCGCTATGTCTCTAGTGGGGCGGGCCGCCATGCCCGCTGCGGGCGCCACGCCCGCGCGGCCAATGACCACCCACCGGCCGGGCTGGCACCGCAGCCACAGGGCGGGCACGGCGGCCCGCCCTACTACTGAAAAACTTCACACACTCTCAGGATGACCAAGAGGGCGCTCAGCATGACATCCATGCCCTGCGGTCACTTATGAAGCTACGTCTAGTCTAGGAAGGCTCGGGGTGCGCAAGATCGGCGGTGAAAACCTCCGCAAAATCAGCCTATTTCGCCTCGTAGGCTCATCCGCGCCTCGGCTGCGTTCTTCACGCGATGGCCGGCGCCCACGGCTCTAGGCTAACAGCGCGGCGATCAGGCCCGAGAGGAAGATGCCGTCGAAGGTGCCCGCGCCGCCAATCGACGCTACCGGCGCGCCGAGTTGCCTAAGCTTTCCAAGATTGCACAGGTCGGCGCCGATAAGCGTGCCCATCGTGCCGCTGACGTACGCCACCGCGCTTACATCGTAGTTGCCCGCGAGAAGGCCACTGAACAGATAGGCCGCGAGCGCCGCGGTGAGCGGGGACACGAACATCGGCATCGCGATTCCCACACCCTTGAGCGGCCGCGCAAAGCGATACGTTACCAGCGAGACAATCACCACCGCCAACACGCCCGACACCAACATCGCCGGCTCCCGTAACAGCAGGTACAGGCTCAACAGCGTTGGCAGCACCGCGCCGCCGACATTCACCGCGACTACAGTCGAGCCGCCGGTCGGATGCGCCGGCACCCGGTAGCGGATGCCGAAATAATTCACCACCTCAAGCGCGTCTCTTCCTTCGGACTCAAGCCGCCACACCGGAATGTTGATAAAACTGCCCAGAAGGCTCAGCAGCAACATCGTAAAGGCTTCTTGCGCCGTGAGACCCGTGTGCTGGAGGGCGTAGGTGATAAGCCCGACTTGGATAAGCGCAAAGAAAAAAAACAGGACGCCCAGCAGCAGGACAAAGTAGATTAAGAAAAACGGGGCGAAAAACACGACGGCATTCTATCAGGCAAGCTGTATAAGCCATAGCTCGTCAGGCGTCGTACTCCAACGGCGCGACCCTGCATGCGACAGCAGCGTTCCGGAACCCATCTCGGACGCGCTGCGCAACGACCACACCGCCAGAGTGGCATGGTCCCCCGGCAGCGTCAGGACGACTGCGGGACACAATCGCCCCCCGCCTATAATCGCTTGACCTCGCCGATCCACCCCGGTGAGAAAAACCTTCGCTCTTATAGCTCAAGCGTAATTTTCGCCCCGGCTATAAGGCCGTCGAGCAGGGCATAGCTGAAAAACAGCGGTCAACGAAGTTAGAGCCGTTTGCGACCAACCGGGCGCCTCAGTACTTCCGATAAGGTCGCTTCCTTTCGTCATCCATTCGTCTCGCTCTACAGAGAACGACCCGCGATTCGACACTGCTCGTCCGTCTTCTCGAGCGTCTCCGGCCGCGTCTGCAAACCTGAGGTCAAGCGAGCCTAGCGGCTGGTTCGCTACCGCGCTGTCGCGGAAATGCATCTAGGCCGCGTTTCGATTTTTCAAGCGGAGTGCCAACTTGATAAAATCTAAGACGACAAGTAAACCAATTCGGCCGGGCCAATGCGACGCGGGGATGGCGCTGCTTTGGCGGAGATGGTCTCTAAGGTGTTGTCGGCCAGTGAAAGTCTGTCAAGCGCAAAGGAGGCTAGATGAGAACTCGATTAGCTTCGTCTTCGTCGTTCGAGGCCACTGCGCAGCAGCGGTTGTTCGACCTCACACCAGCGCATCGGGAACTACAGAACGAGGCCCGTCGCTTTGCCCAAGAAGTCGTGGCGCCTCGGGCGGCAGAAATCGACGAAAGCGACCGGTACCCGGTTGATATCGTGCAGAAACTCGCCGAAGAGGGCTTTATGGGTATGGTTGTCCCTCAAGCCTACGGCGGCTCCAATGCAAGCCTGCTTAATACCACGCTTGTCACCGAAGAGATCGCCAAAGCGTCGGCTGTAGTTGCGCGCATCGTCGTTGACGCCAACACGGCAGTTCCTGGCGCCCTCATCCACTATGGCACGGAGAGCCAGAAGCAGCGTTATCTTCCGTGGATCGTGGCGGGCGATAAGCCGGCCATCGCGATTACCGAGCCCGATGCCGGGTCGGCTGCCAGCGAACTCGAAACGGCGGCCAAGCGCGAGGGGGACATCTACGTCCTAAACGGGGAGAAGCGGTGGATCAGCGGTGGCGGAATCTCTCGTCTGTACTTGGTATTCGCGCGCTTCGAGGGCCGGCCGGGTCCCAACGGCATCGGAGGCGTGCTGGTTGAGAGCACCAACCCCGGCCTCAAGATCGACCGAGTGCGGAAGATCATGGGGCTACGCGGTATGCCGGAGGCGGACGTTCTATTGCAGGACTGCCGAGTTCCGCCGGAAGCAGTGTTGGTTCCGCCAGGAGACGGGTTCTCGAAGCTCATGCGGGCTTATAACCGCCAGCGGGTTGGCGCGGCCGCGATCGCGCTCGGCGTGGCTCAGACCGCATTCGATCACGCGCTCCGATACGTCCAGCAGCGCAAGCAATTCGGCCGCTTTATCGGCGAGTTCCAGGGCCTGCAGTGGATGCTGGCCGACATGCACGCGAAACTGGAGGCGGCCCGGCTCTTGGTCTATAGGGCTGCAAGCAACGCCGGGCACGCATTCCCCGATCCGGTGGAAGCAGCAACCGCCAAGCTGGTGACCGCCGAGGACGCGATCGAGGTCACGAACGCCGCGCTTCAGATCCACGGCGCCATGGGTTATTCCTGTGAGCTTCCGCTTGAGCGGATGCTGCGGGATGTCCGAATGTACGCGATCGGCGGGGGCACTACCCAGATTCTGCGTAACGTCATAGCGTCCCGCCTCCTCCCGAAACACTTTTTCAAGAGCGCGCCACGGCGACCGAACGGCACTCAGGAAAAGTGACGGCCACGAAGGCCCCGATGAGAAAACCGTTGCCTCCGATAAAGACAACCAGTGGACTCGCCGCATCACGAGCGATCGGCCTTCGCTCATCTGATTCGCAGCACCGGAGGAGCAGGTCGGGTAGGAGCCCGCGGGTGGCGATTTTTCGCTGCCCCAGGCTCTCAAGAGTAACTTGGTTTAGGGCGCCGGCGAGGAGGACTTGAAGCGCAGCACAAGCTCCCGTTCGAGCAAGCGCGTGTGTATGCGGCCCTCGTTCCATTCCGACGAATGCATAACCCACAGGAGCAGCTCTCGGGTGGTGCGCACTCCCTCGACGCGCAGTTCGCTCAGCGCGCGCTGCATCCTGGCAGTCGCGCGCGCCCGGTCGCTATCCCAGACAATCACTTTGCACAACAACGGATCGTAGTGCATCGTCACGGTGCAGCCCGCGGCGATGCCACTGTCAACTCGAATGCCCGGGCCGTCGGGAAGAGTTAGCGCTGAGATTTGCCCGGTCGACGGCATAAAGTTCTTGAGCGGGTCTTCCGAGCAGATGCGGCACTCGATAGCATGGCCGCGGCGCTCGATCTCCGGCTCGGTAAAGCTGAGCGGCAGGCCGGCCGCAATCCGCAGTTGTTCGCGGACCAGGTCGATGCCGGTGACCATTTCGGTGACGGGGTGCTCGACCTGGATGCGCGTGTTCATCTCAAGAAAGTAAAATTGCCTGTTCTCGGCGTCGAGGAGAAATTCCACCGTGCCCGCGTTGCGATAACCGATCGCCTTAGCGACGCGCAGCGCCGCCGCGGCCATGTCGCGCCGCAGCCGCTCGTCCACGGCGCTGGAGGGGCTTTCTTCAACCAGCTTCTGGTAGCGCCTTTGCAAGGAGCATTCGCGCTCGCCGAGCGCGACGACTGAGCCGTGATGGTCTGCAACTATTTGAATCTCGACGTGGCGTGCGTCGGGCAAATAGCGTTCCACATAAACGGCGGCGTGGCCAAACGCCTGATGCCCCAACCGAGAGGCGAGCGAATAGGCGCGCGCCAGCGCGGCCGGGTCGGATGCGATTGTGGTGCCGATGCCGCCGCCGCCGGCCACAGGCTTCACCATTAGCGGAAATCCCAGCCGATCAGCGGCTTGTGTGACGGCCTCCGCGCTGTCCAACGACCCGGCCGCCGGCAGCAAGGGGACCTCCATCCGCTCGGCGACTCGGCGAGCTTCCAGCTTGTCGCCCATCAGTCTTATGTGCTCGCTGGTGGGACCGACGAACGTGAGACCGGCCTCTTCTATTCGCCGCGCAGCAGCAGCGTTCTCCGCAAAAAAGCCGTACCCCGGGTGGATGGCGTCTGCCCCGCTGTCGGCCGCAGCGGCCAGGATGCGATCTAGATTAAGGTAGCTCTCAGCCGGCTTGGCGGGGCCGATTTCGCGGGTCTCGCCGGCGAACCGCGCGTGGGCGGCCTCGCGGTCAGCCTCGGAGAGGACCGCGACAGTGGCAATTCCAAGCTCGCGGCAGGCGCGCATCACGCGCAAGGCAATCTCGCCGCGATTGGCAACCAGCACTTTGCGCAGCGCCGTCACCCTTCTACCCCGGCAAAAGGCGAATCATCACCGCGCCCATCTCGACTTCCTGGCCCTCGCTAACGAGAATTTCCTGGACCGTCCCCGCTAGCTCGGCTTCCACCGGGAACTCGGTCTTCATCGCTTGCAGCACGACCACCGGGTCGCCTGCCGCAACGCTGGCGCCCACCGCGACCGGCAAGCTCCCGACCACGCCCGCCACCGGAGCGACGATTTCAACGCTGTCCGCCATCGATTACCTCGCGCGTGAAGTTAGAGTAAATGGCTTAGGCTTACCGGCTCGATCCCTGCCCGCGTAAGGCCTTCCCTGACCGCCCGGGCGATCGCGGGTGCATTCGGCGCGTCCCCGTGGACGCAGACGCTGCGCGCCGCCAGCGGCAGCGAGCCTCCGTCGCGAACGGGCACTTTGCCCTCGCGCGCGAGCATCAGGGCCCGCTCGGCCACCTGGCTCGGGTCGCGCGGCTTTTTGGCGCGCTCCAAGATAAGCTCGCCGCGCGCGTCGTAGTCGAGGTCGATGTACCCTTCCATCACGAACGGCACCCCCATGCTCTCAGCCGCTTGCGCCACGCGTCGGCCGGTCAACAGCAGAATCAGGTCGCCGCCCAGCTCTTTGATCGCCCCAACCACCGCCTCGGCGTACTCGTCGCTGTCGGAGCACATCACGTACATGGCGCCGTGCGGTTTGACGTGTTCAATCCGCGTGCCCGCGCCCTTCGCGAAACCCATCAGCGCGCCGACCTGGTAAATCACGTAGTCCTTGAGCTCCTGCGGCAGGATCGCCATGCGTCTTCGTCCGAAGCCCATCAGGTCGGGCAGCGCCACATGGGCACCCACGCCAACACCGTGCTGCTTGGCGAGCTTGACCGTGGCGCGCATCACATGGGGATCGCCGCCATGGTAGCCGCAAGCTATGTTGGCCGAGGTCAGATACGGCATCAGTTCGGGGTCATTGCCCAGCGTCCACCTGCCGAAGCTTTCTCCCATATCAGCGTTGATATCCATCCTGATTGTCATGGCTAATACTCCCTTTCGATGCTTCGTTCCGAAACGCTCGCGTCCAGACGGCGAGCCAGGCTGATTGCCTCCTCGATGGTGACCTCCTTAAAGCGCACCAAGTCGCGGCCCGGCACGAGTTGGCCGGCCTTCCAGGTCGACGCGTGAACCAGCGTGGCGTTGCAGATGAAGCCGCCCAGGCTTGGGCCATCCGCAACCAAGATGATCGGCTGATCGCCGCAAATGTTCACCGTCCAAACCGCGTAGCCGTTGTCCAGAATATTAGATGGGTGGCCTCCGGCGACTCCGCCGGTCGCGCGCGCCCACTGCCACTTGTGAGACTCCAGGCGAATGCCCATGCGGTTTGAATTGCGGTCGACCTTCCACGCTTTACTAAAGAAAAGGTCCATGTCCTCGGCGGTCAGGTAGTCGGGGTCGGCTTGGGGACCCCGCATCACTTCGATCTCCCATTCGGCTGCGTAGCTCGGGATGAGCTCTTTGCGCAGGCGGCGGCCGGCGAGCTTGTTGCCCGCGGAAGCGGGATTGAGCGGTACCCGGTCTGCTTTTTTCAATCCCCGGCCTTGAAAGCCGCCAAACCCGCCTACGGTGAACGTGGCGCGGCTGCCCATGTACTCGGGCACGTCGAAACCGCCGCTGACGGCCAGGTACGAGCGAAAACCGCCGGCGGCCTTAACCATGCCCAAGGCGAGCAAGTCACCGGGTTTGACCTCGAAGCTTTGCCACATCGGCACAGACGACCCGTTCAACGTCGGCTGCATCGCCGCGCCGGTTACCGACACGACCCGCCGTTCGTTGAAGCGCGCCTTAAGGCCGCCCAACGTAACCTCGAGCGCACATGTGCCCGGCGCGTTGCCCGCCAACAGGTTGGCGATGCGGAAGGCGAAATGGTCCATCGGACCCGCCGGGTAAGTGCCGAGGTTCAGATAACCGACGCGCCCTGGATACTCCTGCACCGTGGTTTGGATGCCGCCCTCGATTACCTCAAGCATGGCTCTTTTTCTCCGTCTACCAGTTTCACGCGCTTGCGAACGTCCAGCTCCAAGCGCGATGCGCGGCCTCAGCCGCGCCCGGTGCTCATGCGACCGCGCTTGCGCCGCTTACGGGACCGGCACGTGTTTGGTCGCCTCGGACTGCCTTTTCTGAAAGGCCGCAACCTCGTCCTTTATCAAATCGAGAAATTCCAAGTACGATCTGACGTTGAGCGCCTCGTACGCCACGATCTTGTACCGGTAAGTCCCGTCGTAAACCCGCGCGCGGATGTCCTCCAGTTCCTCGTCGCTCACCGCTACCCACTCGACGCGGTCTGCGGCTTTGAGCAAGATGGGATTCTCCTTAAAGGCCGGATTGCGCTGCTGCAAGTCGAAGATGGGGATGGTCCTGCCGAAAAGTTGGTAGCCGCCAGGAGAGGCCACAGGATAGATCGCAACGCAGGGTCCGCCAACGCCGACCGCGCCTTCCGGGGTCCACGGGCGGGTCGGGTTGTACTTGGGCGTGACGATCGCATAGCGCGGGTCGAGGGGAAACATAAAGGGCAACCCGGGCCAGAAGCCGATGCACGCGTTCCACCATTGGGTAGCGCAAATGTACTCGATTACTTCGTTTTTGTCGCTGAGCCCGTTGTATTGGGCGATATATTCGATGTTGTGCCCGTTGACGATGTTCGGCGCGTCCTGGCGCGTGTATTTCACATAGCGTTGAATATCTGCCCTGGTGTGCCGGTCTTCGAAGGCAATAGGCAGCTGCACACGCCGGCTGTGGATGGTCAGGTTCGCAACCGACGGCAGACCGGCCTCAAGCTCCTTAAGCGTCTCGATCAGCCGCCTAGGCGAGAGCTCTAGGCTGTCGTAATGTACCAGCATGCTGCGCAAGGCCGGAACGGTCTCAATGAGCCCAGGAATGCGCACCTTTCCGATCGCGTCGTTGAGGCCGAAGATGCGGAAGTTCATGCGCAGGTCGAGCACTATGTCGCCGTACTCCAACAGGATGAACCTGTCGCCGGCGTACCGGTAGACCACCTCCGGGCGTTCGCCGCTTGCGGGCAGGCGGTCGATGATCGCTCGGCTCGTCGCGTTGGGCGTTACCATGAAGTCACCTCGATTGCTCGGCAGGCTTCCCTATCGACCGTGAATATATCGGTCGGCAACAATAGCGATGATCAGCAAAACTCCCGTTACCACCATCTGCACGTACGACGAAATACGGATCAGGTCCATCCCATTGCGCAGAAAGACCAAAAAGAACGCTCCTAAGACGGCGCCCAAAAGCGTGCCCTCGCCGCCACCAAGCGAGACGCCGCCCAGGACCGCAGCGGCGATTGACTCAAGCGGCACCGTGGCGCCGAGATTCGGCTCGCCCGAGCCGACCCGCGCCGTGAGTATCACCCCGGCAACGCCGGTTAGCGCGCCGGCGAGCAGATAGGCCAAAAACAGCGAGCGTCTGACCGGAACGCCCGACAAATGGGCCGCTTCGGCGTTGCCGCCTACAGCGTACAAGTAGCGACCGAACCGGGTCCACGAAAGCAACAGGTACACCAGCAAAACGACAAAGCCCACCGCAATCCACGGCGCCGGCACGCCCATCAGAGTGCCGGTGGCCAGGGTATCGCTGAACTGAGGAGGAAAATTGAAGATCGGAACGCCCCCGGACACGACCAGCGCCGCGCCCGAAGCGATTGACATCATCGCCAGCGTGGCTATGAACGGCGAAACCGTGAAAATCGACACCACAGCGCCGTTCACTGCGCCGATCAGCGTTGCCATCGCGACGCCGGCGGCCGCGGCCTTAGCAATGGCGGCGAAATCAGGCGCAACCGCGATTAAGACCGAACCGGTGACTATGCTGGTCAGGGCGATGGAGGAGCCGACCGAAAGATCGAAGCCGCCGGTAAGCAGCACGATCATCTGCGCAACCGACACGATGATTAGGTAGACCGACTGGATGCCGACGGTGCGGATATTCTGCCAGGCCAAGAACCGCGGCTCGATCACGCCGAAAATGACCACCAACACTACCATCAAGATCGGCAGAATGCCGACGCGGATCAGAACGCGATGGAATGCCTCCGCGCCGAATCCCACCGTCGCGCTGGCAGCCTCAAAGGGCACTGCTGTCTCTTCACGCACCGACCGCGTTCTCCGTAGCCGGCATTTTTTCGCCGAAGTAGTGATGCAGCACGGCGGCCTCGGAAATCTGCGTGCCGCTCAGGAAACCGGCGGTGTGGCCGCGGCAAAGAATCAAGACACGATGACACAGGTTAAGGATCTCCGCCATATCCGACAAGACCGTTACTACGGCCGCGCCCTCTGCGGCGAGGTTGCGCACGAAATGGTAGAGCTCAACCTTGGTGCCGACATCAACGCCCTGGGTAAGCTCGTCGAAAATGAAGACCTTGATCGAGCTCAAAAGCGCCTTGCTCACCATTACCTTTTGCTGCGTGCCTCCAGACAAAACCGCGGTGCGTGTCAACAGGCTCGGCGTCCTGATGTGCAGCCGTTCGATCAGCGCGCGCGCTCGCGTGCGCTCTTCGGCTTTAGCGATAAATCCGGCGCGCGACAGCCGAGTCAGCGCGCAGATCGTCATGTTCTCCAGCACCGGCCGGCATAGCGCCAGCCCCTCCTTGCGGCGGTCGGCCGGCAGGTACATCAGGCCGCGCCCGATCATCGCGCGCGGGCTTAGGCGGCGTAGGTTAATCTCGGCCCTGTCGAACGTCACCGTGCCTTGCGCCCCCGGCTGCACGCCGAACAGCGCGCGCGCCAGCTCGGATTTGCCGCTTGCGTCCAGACCCGCCACACCGAGAATTTCGCCTTCGCGCACCTCGAAGCTCGTCTTTGCCAGCCGACCGGGTACCGACACCTCACGCGCGCGAAGGCAAATCCTGCTTCGCGGCGCGGACAAGGTGGGGAACACTTCGTCAAAGCTGCGGCCGGTCATGTAGGTGATAAGGCGCGCGCGGTCAACTTGGTCCGTCTCAAACATGCCCACGCGCCGTCCGTCGCGCAGGATCGTGACCCGATCGGCGAAGCGATAAAGCTCGTCGAAACGGTGGGTAATGTAGACGATGCCGACGCCGCGGCGCTTTAGATCGGCGCAAAGCTCGAACAGGTGCCTAGCGTCTTCGGAGGTCAGCGCTACCGTGGGTTCGTCCAAAATCAGCACACGCACCTCGTGCGTCGTGGCCTTGGCGATCTCCGCCAGATGGCGCTGCGGACGCGAAAGCTCGCCGACCATGGCGCTCGGCGAAACTCTGGCGCCGACTCGGGCTAACGCGCCAGCCGCCAACTCCAGCATCCGCTTTTTCTGCAGCATCCCGCCGCGCGTTATCTCGCGGCCCAGGAACAGATTCTCCGCGACAGTTAGCTGCGCCACCAGCGAGAGTTCCTGGAACACGGCGCGAATCCCCAGTTGGGCGGCGTGCTGCGCGCTTTTGAGCGCCACCTCTCGCCCCTCGAGCATCACCCGCCCGCCGTCGGGCGGCAGCGAGCCGGCAAGAACCTTGACCAGCGTGGACTTTCCGGCTCCGTTCTCGCCCAACACGGCGTGAACCTCACCCGCGCAAAGCTCGAAATCAACGCGGTCGAGTGCCTGAACTCCAGGAAAGCGCTTGCTCAGCCCCTCCACGTCCAGAAGCGGCTTGCGGCTCATCGGTCACTAACCCGTCTCGTTGACAACGCGCCCGCTCTTGCCGGCCCGCGTACGCCGTCCACGGAGCCAAGCTTTGCGCGCTGCGCCTTTGCCGGGCCTATCGGCCGGCCTTTACGCTAAATACCGGACGCCAGTCGGGCGCTCCGAACATCGCCTCGTACGAGAAGGTCCGGTAGTTGCTCGGCGTCACGACCTGGATCACCGGACCGCTGCGGAACGGAAAGTCCTTGCCCGGCACTTTCCCGTTCAATATCTCCACCATCATATCGACCGCCATTCGGCCTTGCAGAGCGGTAAAATCGGTCGGTGCCGCCGCCACCTTGCCTTTGGCGATATCTTGGTAAAGGGGCGGGGTTATATAGGTGGACACGACTTTGACCTTGCCCACCCGACCTGCGGTTTCAAGGGCGCTCGGCGCGGCGTCGGAAGCCACGGCGTTGCCCACCAGATAGTCGAGCTGTGGGTAGGTGGCCAGCGCGTTTTCGATCAGTTGGAGCTGGACGTTCTTGCCCGTGTCACCCCATTTCACGTCCAGAATCTTAACCTTGCCTGGTGCGAGCTTCGAGCTTGCCGCCTTGAAGCCGTCCAAAGTATCCGGCGCCCATCCCGAACCGGCCGGGCCGGGTAAAAAAACGACGTTGACGGGCCTGGCGCTTTTGTTGGCCTGGCCGGAAACGTAGACGCCGGCCTTGTAGCCCATGTCGTAGAATGACACCAAGGCCTTGGCGCGAATTTGGGGCGCTTGGATATCGTTGATCACTTCGATTACGGGGATACCCCGGCCGACTACCCCGGCGACAAGCTGGTCCTCGCCGGAGTAGCTTATCGCGGCCAGCACGATGCCGTTCACTTTCTGGCTCGCCAGGTTCTCGACCTGGTTTATCTGCTGGGTGATCTCGGTATACCCTCCGGCCGCGACGAGCTGAATCCCCACGCCGAGCTTCCTGGCTTCATCGATAACGCCGTAGTCAACCGCCAGCCAGTAGGGGTCTTTCAGATGGGGAAACGAAACGCCGATGAGATACCCCTTGGCAGCCGCCGGAGTCTTCCAGGTCTCCGCCTTGGGGCCGACAAGACTCGCGGCCGGCTGGCCGGGCTTCTTGGTTTTGAGGTCGTAGGTTCCGTAATAGCTCAGTACGCTCCAGCCGCCCGCGGCGCGAGCGACAAGCGCAAAGGCAAGGGCGAGCGCGGCGGCGACGCCGGCGCCGAAGAGTCTGGTTAACCAACCGCTGCGGTTATGAGATGTTTTCATGTCGCTGTCCCCGAAAAATCCGACGCCCGGGTTTGCTCTCGCCGCGCGCCAAGGTAATTCCCCTAACATCCGAATGCCGGGTACGGTTGAGGGCGTATCAGTCCTTCAAAGCAACTGCGCCAATTACTGGGCGGCCTCCAAAGCCGAGCTGAGGATGTCTAAACCCTCGGCGAGTTCCGCGTCCGAGATCACGAGCGGCATCAGCGTGCGCAGCACGTTGCCCCAGGTTCCGGCGGTCAGAAGCAGCAGCCCGCGCTCGAAGGCCACCCTTTGAACCAAAGCGGTGCGCCGCGAGTCGGGCCGCTTGGACGAGCGGTCTTCGACCAGCTCCAACGCCTGCATCGCGCCCAAGCCGCGCACATCGCCGATCCAGGGATAAGCCGCCTGCCAAAGTAAGAAACGCTCGCGAAGCTTGTCCCCGATAGCCGCCGCACGCTCGACCAGGCGCTCCTCTTCGAAGACGTCAAGGACTGCCAACGCCGCGGCGCAAGCCACCGGATTGCCCGCAAACGTACCGCCGAGACCGCCGGGCACCGGCGCGTCCATCACGTCCTGACGACCGGTTACGGCGCTGATCGGCAACCCGCCGCCAAGCGATTTCGCCATCGCGGTAAGGTCGGCAGTCGCGTCGCAGTGCTCCATCGCAAACATCTTGCCCGTGCGCCCAAAGCCGGTTTGCACCTCGTCCGCGATCAGCAGCACGCCGTGGCGTTGACACCAGCGGACGAGCGCGTGGAGAAAATCACGCGGCGCGGGAATGAACCCGCCTTCGCCCAATACCGGCTCGATCACCACCGCTGCCAGCGTCTCAGGCGCAACCAGCGTGGCCAATCGGGACGAAAAATGCTCCTCGCTCGCCTGGCAACAGCCCCCGTCCGGGCGCTGCCCGCCGCAGCGAAAGCAGTACGGATAGGGCAGGCGATAAACCTCCGGCGCAAAGGGCCCGAAGCCGATCTTGTACGGACTGACCTTGCCGGTTAACGTGAGGCTGAAAAGCGTGCGGCCGTGGAAAGCGTGCTCGAAGACCAGCACGGCGGGCCTGCCGGTTGCCGCGCGCGCGATCTTCACCGCGTTCTCGACCGCTTCCGCGCCGCTGTTCAACAGCAGCGTTTTCTTGGGCCATGGCCCCGGAACGATCCGGTTAAGCCGTTCGGCTAGCGCTACGTACGGTTCATAGGCGGCCACCTGAAAACAACAGTGCGTGAGACGCGCGGCCTGGGCCTGGATCGCCGCGACCACTTTGGGATGACTGTGGCCGACGTTCATCACGCCGATTCCGCCGGCAAAGTCGAGCAGACGGCGCCCCTCCGCGTCTCTGAGCACGGCGCCGTGAGCTTCGCTCAGGACTATCGGCAGGCCCTGCGCCACACCGCGTGGAATTGCGGCTCGGCGCCGAGCAATGAGCGCAGCGGCGGCCCCATCGCCGGCCGGGGTCGAGTCGGTGGAAGAAGTCGGCCGGGTCATTTTGACTTTGAAAGCACAAGCATCGGAGCCATGGCTCAAAAATCCCTCGCCCTGAAGCAGGCCTCAGAAAGTAGGCGGCGTGTTGATCCACAGAAGCACGGTTTGGCCGGGTCCAGGATTGGTCCATGAGTGCAGGATCGTACTCTTGAAGTACATGCTATCGCCGGCGCGCAGTTCGTAGCGCTCGCGCCCATGCAGAGTGATGAAAAACTGCCCCATAAGCAGGTGAATGAACTCCTCTCCCTCGTGCGCGTACGGCCCTTGGCTGGCAGAGTTCGCATCAAGCGTCCAGCGCTGGCAGTCCATCATGAGCGCGCCTTCGGCAAGCTGCTCCACCTGAATTCCGGGGCCCAGCGGCGGCAGCAGCCGATACTCGCCGGCCCGAATTATCTTGTCGTCCCGGGTCACGCGCCGTGCGGTCAGTGCGGCTACCGTCGTGCCATAGCACTCGGTGAGCTTCTTGAGTGTGGCGACGGTGGGTTCGCTTACCCCGCGCTCGATAGAGCTTACGAAAGAGGGCGCAAGCCCGGTCCGTTGGCGCACGTCGCGCAAGGTAAATCCCTTGCGCCGGCGCAGCGTGAGCAGGCGCTGCCCGAGCGAGCTTCCGCTCGAATCCTGCTGCGCCGCAGCGCCATCTTCGGGGGCGATCAAAGTTTGAATCGCAGCCAAGTTAAAACCGCGAACCTCGCGCAGCCGGCGAATATCGCGGATGCGCAAAAGATCGCGCAGACCGTAGCGGCGATGACCCCGCGCAGTCTTGGCCGGCGACAGAAGCCCATGCTGCTCCCACAGACGCAGTGTAGAAGCGCTCACGCCATTCGCTTCGGCTACCGCACTAATTGAATTGCTCGTCGCGCGAAGGCTGATCATAAGCTTTTCCGGCGAGTCCGGCTGCTAAATAACTTCCACTCGTTCTGTAAGTTTCTTCCGATACTACACACGCCGCAGCGCGCTGTGTCAAGCCTACGCTTAACACCGAGCAAACCCGGTTCGTCAAAGGCGCGGCTTGACCTGGCGGCGGGCGTTTGCCAGCGTAGCCCCTGAAAATCTGGGAGGGCGCAATGCAGCAATGAACGCGCGAGGCGAAATTTTAGACCTGGACCGCGTAGTAGAGCACGTAATCGCGGGCCAAGAGCTTGCCCGCGACGTCGCGCGCTCGCTGCTAAATTACCCTGACCAGCGGCTTCAAGACCTGCTCCGCGCAACGCTCAAGGTGCGCGAGCGAAGCTTCGGCCGGCGTGTCAAGATTTGCATGCTCAACAACGCGCAGAGCGGTATCTGCCCCGAAGACTGCGGTTATTGCTCCCAGTCGAAAATCTCGCGCGCGGACATACCCGTCTATAAGCTCAAGAGCGTCGGCGCGCTGGTCGAGGGCGCGCGGCAGGCGGTTGACAGCGGCGCGCGCCGCTATTGCGTCGTATGCAGCATGCGGGGCCCAACCGACGCGGTTGTCGAGCACCTGGGGGAAGCTTGCGAGCGCGTGCGCGCGCAGTTTCCCGCGCTCGAAATCTGCCTCTCGCTGGGACTCATGAGCGAGAGCCAAGCGCGTGCGTTAAAGCATGGGGGAGCCGGCTGGGTAAACCATAACCTGAACACGAGCCGGCGCTTTTACCCCAAAATTTGCACCACTCACACGTATGACGACCGCGTGCGAACGGTCGAGAATGTGCGCAAGGCCGGCCTTTCCACCTGCTGCGGAGGCATCCTGGGGATGGGCGAGGGCGACGACGACGTTCTCGATCTTGCATACGCTACCCGCCGGCTGCGCATCGACTCGGTGCCAATCAACTTTCTTCACCCAATCGCAGGTACGCCGCTTGGGCAAATGTCGGCGCTGACCCCGCAGAAGTGCCTCAAGGCGGCCTGCGTATTTCGGCTGCTGAACCCGACGAGCGAAATTCGCGCCGCCGGCGGACGCGAGCTCAACCTCGGCGTTCGCCAGAGCGAGATTTTCAACGCCGTCAACTCGATTTTCGTCAACGGCTACCTGACGACTCCCGGTCTCGGCTACGCGCAAACCCTCGCCCTCATCGAGCGCGCCGGCTTTGAGCCCGAGCCGCAAAACCTATAGCCAGGCAGGAACGGGCCTGACGCCCGGCTCGAAGTGCGCCGCGATTCGGCTTCATCAGGCCGCCTCGTCCTTGCTCCGCCGGCGCAGCCGGAGCAGCGCTCCGTCCAGCATCCCGCGCGCGATCGCTGCCCGGTGCTCTTCGCGCGCCAGGCGCTCAGGACCGGCGCGCAGGCGGCGCGCGATCGTCAGCCGCAGGATCGCGATAAGGTTGTCGAGCGCGATTTTGGCCAGCGCTCGACGCTCATGGATGATGCGCGAAAAGCCGCGCTGGCGCGCAAGCTCCAAGAAGGCCGGGCGCCGCGCGCGCGCCGGGTCAACCGCATGGTAAACGATCGCTTGCGGCGCATATCCGATTCTCATTCCCGCGCGTCTGAGCCGCGCCGACATTTCGGTCTCTTCCTCATGGCCCGCGGCCCCGGGACCGAGCCGCTCGTCGAACCCGCCGGCCGCGGCCAGCGCCCGGGCGCGAAACGCCATGTTGGCGCCGACGACGCCTCTGACCTCGATCACCGACTCGCCGTGGTCAACCAGCGGCAGCGCCGCGTAGCAAGCCGCCGCGCCTAGCTTGCGCGCGGGGTCCTCCTCGGCCAGGATGCGGCCCTTCATCGCGGCGAACTCCGGATGGCCGGCAAAAAAATCCTCTACCGCCGCAAGGTAACCGGGGGCCGCAATCACATCGTCGTCCAAAAAGACCAAAACCTCGCCGCGAGCGCGCGCGATAGCCCGATTCTGGGCCCGGCACTTGCCCGCGCGCGGGTCATGGAGGTGAACCACGTTGGCGAAGCTTTCGGGCAAGCTCAGCGGCGCGGGCGTGCCGTTCTCCGCGATAAGCAGGCAATGCTTGTCCGCGCTCAATTGCGGCGCCAGGCTGTTTAGCAGGCGCTCCAGGCCCTTGGGGCGCTGGTGCGCGCTGATGATCACCGCGAGCTGCATCGTGGTAAGCATAGCGCGCTTCTTCTTTTCGACGCCATCGCGCGGACCCGAAGACGCGGCCGTGCTATGCTGGCGCCCCGTGCCGCAAATAAGTTGCTTAACTTCGGGGCCTTAGGCGGGGTGGTATCGGCCGCAGTGCAGGGCCCGTCCGGCGATCGGCGAGTGAATGGCCGCGATGCTTTTCTTGTCATCCTGTGCACCCTTGCTCTGTCATGCTGAACGAAGTGAAGCATCTACGCGAAGCGAGTTGCCTGAAAGGCAACCGCACAAGAGCCTAGAATCGCTGCGCGTAGATTCTTCGTCGCGCTCAGAGCCTGTGAATTTTTGGCAAGCGATATGTCTCTAGCAGGCCGTAGCTTGTTCGCCGCGCCCGCCATGATGCCCGGGCGCCACGCCCGCGCGACCAATGAATCACCGGCGACCGGGCGGGCACGGCGGCCCGCCCCACTACTCAAAAACTTCACATACTCTCAGAATGACCAAGGAGAGGCGTAGCTTCTTCGCCGCGCGCGCAATGACTGCGGCGGATGCGGCGTGGGAATGTGCGCAAGTTATTCAAGCTATTTGCGGGAAGCCATAGTGGTTTGGTGCGCTGTCTTTACCGGACGGCGCAGCAAGCTATCGGCACCCGGCTGTCGTCGAGCATGAGCGCGCGGGCGCATTGCGCCGATACGGCCCACGGTTGCGCGCGAGGCGATTTCGAGGCGTCAATTGGGCGCCATCTTGGAGCAGACCGGCAACCCGAATCGGCCGCTTGAATTGTGCGGCCAAGCCGGTTAGTTAAAGCCTACCGGCTCATCGGTGCGACGCGAGAGTGGCGGAACGGCAGACGCGCAAGGCTCAGGACCTTGTGAGGGCAACCTCGTGGGGGTTCAAGTCCCCCCTCTCGCACCAACGCTACCCCTTCCAGGTTCACCATGTCCTGACGGCCGCTGGCGGTATGGTTGCGGTTTGCGGCCGAGCCGGTATTCGCTAAACTAGCATCATTCAGCTCTACGACGCGGCCCCCTGTGCCAATGAAAAGTGAGACAGCTGGGCGGTGGCAACAGTTTTCCGTAGATCGCCTAGATGCGACCGATACCGATGCACCAGCGCTGAAGTCGCGGGTTCAGTGCAGCACCGTCGCGCTCCTGTCCAGGCGGCCAACGACCCGACAGATGCGCGTAAACCGCCGACTGGTTCGACGTGAGCTATGCCGTCATCCGCGTCAGGAAATCTCGGAGGCCCACTAGATTCTCGAAATGGCCCGTCACGCGGTCGCCGTTCGTGAACTCCACGATTGCCTCGAACCCCTTAGCGGTCGCACCGGACGAGATGGAGCCGATCTTCTCGAGGCTAGCAAGGGCATCGGCCACGCTGGCAAACTCCAGCGTCTGCCCGAAGAGGGGAACCACGAGGACGCGGTGGACGTGCTTGACCACCTTCTCCTCCAGCGCGTGGAAGAACGCCTCAACATCTTTCGCCCTCCTCTTCAAGAGGCGCTTGCCTACTTTGGTCAGCCCAGCGTCTCCCAAACGCTCACAGGCCGCGACTTTCGCTGAAAGTTCGGCGAGAGGTGTGTCTTCCTCAGAGCCGACGTCAACACCGGACCTTCTGAAGGCAGCAAGGACGTCTTCTTACGGGAAAAAGAGGATACTAAATCCATGCGAACGCAGTTGCTGGAGCGAGCCATCGGTGAATACGCCAGCGAGCACGACACCCGCGAAGGGCGACAACCCCTGGTACGTATCGCGAAGCGGTGTGATCGCCCCTTGTATCTCTTGCACCTTGTTCCTTGAGTGTTTTGTATAACGTCGCCAGGCCACCTCAATAAACGCTGCTGGCTGCCCGCGAACCACATTGGAACCCCCGCGCTCAAACACAAAGTCCAGGTCATGGGTGTTCCGGTACTTGTCCAGCCAAGTTACTTTCACTCCGTTGCGCCCTGGGCGGGGCCCCTTCTTGTCTAGGTAAAGGCCGTGCTGGCGCCCAAAGGCGTGCAGGGGCTCCTCAAGAGCCCGCTCTATCGCAAGGCCGATTAACTGGCCGAGCTTGTGCGCAGGAGACTCGGCCATCACGACCTCCGAAGCCACAAGCGCCCTTCGTGGAGAGGGACGCGGTGTTTTCGGTTCTTCCACTTAACATTACGCTTGCGAGTTTCCTCGAAGCGCAGCACTTCAAAGTGTGCAGCTTCTGCCAGCGCTCCCAGCCAGCGTTCAACCGGGACATGCACGCCATACGGCGCCGAATCCCCCACGACAAAGCAGACCAGACCGCCTGGCCTCACAACGCGGGAGAGCGCTCGCCAAGAGCAGCTCATCCCGGCAAAGTAGGCTGCGAGCATCGTGTCGTATGTTTTCTTGCCTGCGCGCCTTCTTCGTAAGTCGGCGAGCGCGCAGCATGTGGCTGCGAGGTCGGAGCGAATAGGATCGAGCGCCGAGTCGCGCAGTAATTCATCGAGATTAAGGTTCTCCTTGGAACCATGCTGAGAACACGATGGTATCAGGTGCCTGCGGACGGCATAATGCAAGTCGGCCCAGCGCGCCACATCGCCGAGGAAAGACATCTCCACTCGGGTGGCGTCCGCGTAGTCGTAGTTGTTGGGGTAGGGCGGGGATGTAAGGACCAAGTCAACGGCGTGATCGGCGACGCCATCACAGCTACGCGCATCTCCGAGCAAGGCCGCAGCTGTGCCTCGGGTAGGCGCACTAAGCTGGCAAACACGCATGTCATGCGCCATGAGGGCCACTTGTTCCCCGTAGGCTTCAAACGGCTCGAGCACGCGCGTCTTCCGCTTTCTCGGGAGCACGTACTGCCAAGGGGCGGTGTTGGCGTGCGAGCAAGCGCGGAGGATAGCGACAAGGGCCAACCAAGCGAGTTCTTGGGGGGAGTCGGGCTTAGGCGGAGCCGCGTGGGAGATGGCCGCTGCGATGGCGAGAAGTTTCCGGAGCGTGTCGTCGTCGTAGATCCGAGAGATGAGCGAAGGGACGTCAGGAAGGTCATTGCTCCGACGACGCCTGGCGTGCTGAAGAACGTGACACGCTAAGCTCTCGAAGGCTCGAACATCGCTAGTCCACCGGAGCTTCGCTCGGGCGATGCGGAGTACGAAGCGATGGGCCTCAATGCCGACGGACGCGACGCCGAGGTGCTGCGCCGCTATGAGCGTCGTACCACAGCCAACAAACGGATCGAAAACCAGTGAGCGACCAGGGCAGCAATATTTGGCGATCTCGGCGCCAGCCCACGCGGCCGAGAAACCCGCAGAGTAACGGAACCAGCGATGGATAGGAAGCTCCTGATTCGGGATGAACGTTGTCGAGTGGTCCACGGTTGGCCTATCGCCCTTGACCTGGAGCGGGGGGCTAACGAAGAGGTCGAGCTGTTTCACCCTAGCGATCATAGCATTCGTTTAGGTTTTTGCTGTGAATGTGTAGCGAATACCGGTTCGGCCGCTTCCGTAATAAAACTTAAGCGTCCGAACGGTGAGGACTGGGCGAACCTAAGGACGCAATCCGCCCACAAGACCTCCGCAGCGCGGAGGTCTTGTTTTTTTGTGAGCGCAAATGGGGACCGCGCGGTGGTGCCGGACGGAACTGCTGTCGCGGGAATAAACCTCGGCGATCCGGCTAGCTTCGATCGGGAGTTGAAAGCCCCGACGCGGGTCATCGATTGACCTCGGCGGGTGGCGCTGGACCTGAACAGCCCTGTCCTGAGCGAAGCCGAAGGAACCGAGATGCCGGTCTACAGCAAGTAGGAGCAGAGCGCCTGCGACGGCGCTTCGTCTCTGCCTGCCGTCAGCCCTTGCTATAGTCCAACTCGAAAGGCGATACTCTTGCGGCGCGGCGCGTAGGAGCGCAAAGCGGTTAAGGGCAGACGGCTGAGTCGAAGCGCAGAGCGGAACAGCTATCGACGGGCGGCCGAGCCGGGAGAAGCGTCGGGGAATTTATGGGGGGCAAATGGCATCTCTCGACGCTGCGTCGCCACCGGAGGCATCCGGCCGCTGCCGGCGCCGCGGCAAAGATCACGGATCGACGCCATCCTGGAATTTCGTAGACGAAGAGCGCTCCATCCATATGGAGAGCTGACATCGGAAACCCGTAACGGGATACCGGCTAGGGGATTTGGCCTGAAGGAGCATCATGACATCAGACCCATCAGGAGAGTTCAGTGTGGCCGAGCGCCTCGAGCGCCTGCCGCTTACTTCTTACCAGCGAAAGCTCTTCACGATCATTGCAACGGCCTGGTTTTTCGATTCGATGGATCTGGGCATGCTGACCTACGTCTTAGGCTCGATTAGGACCGAGTTTCATCTCTCGGCACCGCGAGCGGGAGCGCTTGGTTCGATGAGCTTTGTCGGCATGTTTTTCGGCGCGGCGCTGGCCGGCATGCTGGCCGACCGCTTTGGCCGGCGCATCGTCTTCCAAGGGAGCATGATCATATGGGGCGTGGGTTCTCTGCTTTGTGCCTACGCCGCAAACATGCGGCAGTTGATGCTCTATCGGGCGGTGCTCGGCTTGGGCATGGGGATGGAATTCCCGATCGGACAATCGCTGGTCAGCGAGTTTATTCCGGCTCGGCAGCGGGGCCGTTATATTGCCGTGCTGGAGGGCTTTTGGCCGATTGGGTTTATTGCCGCCGGCTTTCTGGCCTACCTGCTGCTTCCGCTCGGCGGTTGGCGTCTGGTCTTTGTGGCCGAGGCGGTTCCGGCGCTCTTTGTCCTGGCGATCCGTCTCTTCGTTCCGGAGTCGCCGCGCTGGCTTGAGGCCCGCGGTCGAGCGGATGAGGCGCACCGCGTCCTGAGCGCCTTTGAGGACCGCGTACGCCGGGCGCGCGGCGGCGCCGAGTTGCCGACACCGATAAAACTGGCCGCAAGCGCCGTGACAGGACGGGGACGGTTTTCTTTTTTGGAGCTCTTCGCTCCCGGCTACGTGCAGCGCACGATCATGGTGTGGGCGCTGTGGTTCTTTGCGTTGGTCGGCTACTACGGTCTTACCACCTGGCTGGGCGCTCTGCTCCAGGAAGCGGGCTACACCGTGACCAGGTCAACCTTGTATATAACGCTGATCTCGCTGGCGGGCGTGCCGGGCTTCGCGGCAGCCGCCTGGCTCATCGAGCGATGGGGCCGCAAGGCGATGATGATTGTCACGCTGCTGGGCTCGGCGGTGACGGCCTATTTCTATGGAACGGCCACCGGCTTTGCGCAGCTTGTCGGCTTTGGTCTTTGCATGCAGTTTTTTATGTTCGCTATGTGGAGCGTGCTCTATGCCTACACACCGGAGCTTTACCCGACTCACGCGCGGGCGACCGGCGCCGGATGCGCTTCGAGTGTCGGCCGAGTCGGTGCCCTGCTGGGTCCCACTATCGTCGGCTTGATCAAGCCGATTTCCGGGCAAGCCGGCGTTTTCACGCTGGGCGCGGGCGCCTTTGTGATCGCCGCGCTAGTGGTGCTGGCGCTGGGAATCGAGACCCGCGGCAAAACGCTGGAAGAACTGAACCCCCTGGTTGCTTAAGCTCTCGCAAGGGCCTGGTCAAGGATGGGCTTGGTCCGCTTGCCGGATTGCCGCATGCGCTGCGCGCGGCAAGCCTCATGATGCCCGCGGCTTGCGCGAGACAAAAACTTCCCGCGGCTAGGCGAGGGCGCCGCCGCAGCTTGAGCCTGTGCCGGCGGTGCAGCCGAAACAGTGGCGCCCGGTGGCGATTTGGGCGCCGTCAAGCTCGCGCAGGTTGTCAATGTCCCAGATTGTGAGTTCCGGACCGTCGGCTCCGACGCGCAGCGCCATCCCCAACATCTGGTTAAAGTCGCAGTCGTAAAGCTTTCCGTCGTAGCCGACGCTCACCAGATGGCGGCACATCAAGCCCGCGACGGTGGCCGGATTGAAGTGATTGACGAGCAGGCCCATGTACTCCTGCTCCTGGCCCCAGTGGCGCAGTTGGGCCGCAAAACGGTT
Source organism: Deltaproteobacteria bacterium (assembly GCA_021831785.1). Lineage (GTDB taxonomy): Bacteria > Desulfobacterota > Binatia > Binatales > Binataceae > JAJYYI01. The sequence goes on from JAKBMB010000011.1 coordinate 317,260, forward strand.
GATGGGCATGTTGGTGATGGTGAGCAGATGGTCGAACTCGATACCGAAGTTTTTCCTGAGTTCCTCCTTATAGCGGGCTTCGAGGCCGGCTTGCGCGGGCGGCAGGAAGCCACCGACCGGGTTGTACACAAGATTGAGCGTAAGCCCGGGATCGCCCATTCCATAGCCGAGGCGGTTGAGCATCGTCAGCGCAGCGATGCTCTTATCGAAAACCCCGCCTCCCCGTTGACGATCGACGTTTTCGCGGCCATAGCAAGGCATCGAGCAAACCAGTTCCACCTGATTACGCCGATAAAACTGCGGCAGCCATTCCATGCCCTCGACGAACAGCACGGTGAGATTGCATCGCACCATCACTCGCCGGCCCAGCGCGCGGGCTTGCTCGACCAAGAAGCGGAAGTTCGAATTGAGCTCGGGTGCGCCACCGGTCAGGTCGACCCCTGTAATCTGCTCACTGCGCGCAAGGATCGCCCTGACGCGCTCGGCCACCTCGCGCGTCATCCGCTCCGGGCGCTTCGGGCCGGCGTCGACGTGACAATGATGGCACGCCTGGTTACAGAGCTTGCCGACATTGACCTGCAGCGTTGCCGTTCGCCCGCGGCTGAGCAGACCGAGGCTGTGCTCGCTTAGGACGCGATTAAAATTTATGCTCGCCCCGGCGCCGATCGGGGCATCAAGAGCGGTCTTAACCTCGCCGCAGGATTCCACGTGACGTTCCTCCCATGGAAATTTATATATTGTCCGCTTAGAGCGCCGGACGTTACAACAAGGCAAGCGCTTGGCGCAAATCTCCGGGCCGCGAGGCCCTGGCCGATCTGCCGCATCGCAAACCCATGCCCGACGGCCGCAGGCCTGAATTGGCCGGGCGTCCTTTTCGATGCGCAGCGAACGCCGCTCCGGCAAACAGGAACCCGGCGCTGGTGGCGACGGCCCGCCGGTGCGACTCGATTACGTCTCAGTGCGAGGTGACATCGCGAGCGGCGAAGCGCTTGAAGAGCATGCTGAGCAGAAAAGCTCCGACGCGAGTCAGATGCGGCACAAGCCGGCGGGATGCGGTTGGGCTGGTTCTTTGCCTTTCGCGCCGTAGCGTTATAGATAGTCATTGAGAACGCCTCGGCGCTAACAGCAGAATCTATCGTTTACTTAAAACCTGTGTCGAGATTCTCCTGCTCAGACGGAGAGGCTCGCATGACCGCGATCAAGTACGCGAAAAGCGGCAGCGTCCACGTTGCATACCAGGTGTTCGGCAGCGGAGCCCACGATCTGGTGATGGTCCCCGGGGCCTTTTCGCATCAGGAGCTCGTCTGGGACGACCCTCTGGCGGCGCGCTTGCTGGAACGGCTCGGTTCATTTGCTCGCGTGGTCGCTTTCGACAAACGTGGACAGGGGCTATCCGACCGCGGCGTCGCAGTGCCAACCCTCGAGGAGCGGATGGACGACCTGCGGGCGGTGATGGATGCCGCCGGCGCGGAGCGCGCGGCAGTCTTAGGAGTCTCTGAAGGCGGCGCATTGGCAGCGGTGTTCGCTGCGAGCAACCCGGCTCGCGTCTCGGCGCTTATCCTTTTGAGTACCCGCGCGCGCTGGTCATGGGCGTCCGACTATCCAACCGGCAGGCCGTCTGAGGAGATAGCAAAACTGGTTGCCCAGACCGAAAAGCATTGGGGCGAAGGCGTCGCCGTTGCGCAGATGGCGCCGAGCCGCGCGAGCGACCCGGCCTTTCATCGCTGGTGGTGTAAGCTGGAGCGAATGAGCGCGAGCCCGGCCGACATCGTAGCGCTTTATCAGATGATCTTCGAGATTGATATCCGTAACGTGCTGCCCACGATCCGCGTCCCCACCCTGGTGATGCATCGCAGAGGTGACCAAGTCATTCCGCTCGAGGACGGCGGCTGCGTCGCCGAGCGGATTCCGGGCGCGAAGTTCGTCGCGCTGGAAGGCGCCGACCATTTCCCTTGGGTCGATGCCGGCGATGATTTTATCGGGGAAATTGAGGAGTTTCTCACCGGCATGCGCCGCGCAGCGGTGCCTGACCGTATCCTTGCGACGCTGCTCTTCGTCGACATCGTGGGCTCGACGGAACAGGCGGCGAAGCTGGGCGACGCCAGATGGCGCGACCTGCTGGGGAGCTATTACGGCTTGGTGGAGCGGCAGTTGGCGCGCTTCGGCGGCCGCAAGCTCGGCACTGCCGGCGACGGTGTCTTCGCCAGCTTCGACGGCCCCGCGCGCGCCGTGCGATGCGCGATGTCAATTCGCGAAGCGGTGCAGGCGCTCGGCATCAACGTGCGGGCCGGCGTTCACACCGGGGAATGCGCGATCGTCGGCGACAATCTGGGTGGAATCGCCGTGCACATTGGAGCGCGAATCTGCGACCTCGCCGCTCCCACCGAGGTCCTCGTCTCCAGCACCGTGAAGGACCTCGTCGCCGGCTCGGGCCTGCGCTTTACCGACCGTGGCGCCCGGCCGCTCAGGGGTGTCCCCGACCAATGGCGCCTATTCGCCGTGACCTGACGGCTGCTTGACGAGTAGACGATCAATCGTCGCGAGCGCCGAGTGCCAGGTGGCACGGCACCTGGAGCACCAAGCGTAGGCCGCCATTGCCTGTGGGCGAGGCACCGGCGGAAAGCGCCGCGCTATGTTGTCGGCCCATCGGGCGGGCGCTTGGCCGCGGGCTTTGTCTGCGGCGGCAAATTTTTGTCTTCGAGCATTAGGCAGCCGTCGCCAAGCCATCGCTCGAGCATCCGGTTGATTTCGCCAATCGCCTCGCCCTCGGGGCAGACTGCGGCAACCCTCTCGCACACGGCCGCAAAGCTCGCCCCTTCGGCAAGCAGGGAAAAGGCGTTGCGCTCGGCGAGCGCAATTTCGCGATAATACACCGCCCCGTTCAAACGCCAGACCACGACGCTTTGAGCCACAGGTTCGGGTGCTTGCCATTCCTTCGGTTCACGGATCGCGCGCAACGCCTCGGCCACGCGCCATCGGCAGTCGACAAGCCGCAGCGCGGGCGGGGTCCTAAGATGCAGCTCAGGCCATCGCTCAGACGCGATAGCGCGCAAGTCCTGCGCCTTCAGGGTAACGGCGTCCGGCGCCTGAAAGACTTCGATCAGGCTCCATTCAAGCCGCGCAACCTCGGCTAGAAACGGCCATTGCTCCAGCGCGCGATGGCCGCGCAGAAAGTCGGGAAGAAACTGACCGGCGTAAACCACCGAGCTATGGAACGGCGGACAAGCGGCAAGATAGCCTCTGATAAGCTCGTGAAACCGCTCTGCGCCGACCATCCCGGCCACCGTCGGGAAGTCGTCCTTGAGGCATTCAAGGAGGCGATAGAAGTACGCGTCGGCGTATATAGCCAGCCGTTCGGCGGGGCCGAGCCGCTCATCGCCTACGATGATTTCGCTAAGGCCGCCCGCCGGCAGGCTACGACCCTCGGTTTCCGGCGCGGACGCAACGCCCTCCGGCGCCGTGATCACTTTGTAGAGCAGGCGCTGAAGTTTTTGCAAACGTTCTTCCACTGTCGGTTGTCCCAGATTCTCGCTCGTTGGCAGCGGACGAGTCGCAAATTCGGCGCGCCTCTTTCGCGGCCGTCTGCAGCACCGCAAACTCGGGAATATTGTCGTCCCATTCGATGAGCGTCGATACCGCCCCGAACCGGCGCACGGCGAGCTCGTACAAAGACCACACTTCGGGCCGAATCGGATGGTCGTGCGTGTCGAGAAGGTAGGCGCCGTGGTCACTGTGACCGGCAAGATGAAACTGTACGACACGCTCGATGGGTATCGACGATATATACCGCGCGGGGTCGAAACGATGGTTAAAGGCGTTCACAAAAATATTATTGATGTCAAGCAAAATGCCGCAATCGGCCTGCTGCGCGACGGCGGCCAGAAACTCCCACTCGCTCATCCTCGATTCGACAAAGCGCATGTAGGTCGACACGTTTTCCAACAGAATCGGCCGCTCCAGTGTATCTTGAACCTGGCGGACGCGGTCAGCCACATGGCGAATTACAGCGGACGTGTAAGGCAGCGGCAAAAGGTCATGCAGGTTGCGTCCGTCAACGCCGGTCCAGCACAGATGATCCGACACCCACGCGGGCTCAAAGCGGCGGGCGAGCTTCTTTAGGGCGGCAAGATATTCGCGGTTGAGCGAATCCGTCGAGCCGATGGACAACGAGACGCCGTGCAAGACGATAGGGTAGCGCTCGCGCACCGACTCCAGAACCTGCAACGGGCGCCCACCGGCGACCATGAAATTTTCCGTAATTACCTCAAACCAGTCCACCGCCGGCTTTTCCTGCAACACCAAATCATAGTGCTCAGTGCGCAGGCCGACGCCGCACCCAAGGCAAGGAAAATCCGCGCGTTTCATCATCGCTCACCCCCCAATACCTTCACCGTCTGATCAATCACCATTAGAGCCTGTCTTATAAACGCGCTCAGAGTTTGTGAGTTTTTTTGGGGTTCCGCCCAATCTTGTGTCATCTTGAGCGAAGGCCGGCGCGGCCGGAATCGAAAAACCCCTAGTTTTTCCGGGATTCTTCGACTTGCGCAACGCTCGCTCAGGATGACACCAAAGGCTAACGTTAAAAATTCACAGGCTCTCAGCATAACCTAAGGAGGGACGCTCGGCATGACATCCACACCCTACGGTCACTTATGAGACTACTTCTAGAGCGCCACATGCGTCACTCATCGGCAGACAAACGCACTTGTCGCGCCAAGCTTACCCCTTCTTGCAGCCGCCTGCGCCGACTCGGGCAACGCGCGCCCCGGTGACGGCCGGGCGTGCGGCCCGTGCCAGCAAGCTGGGCGCGTAACGTTCGGACTTTTGCGCGCGCTCAAGACGCGCGAAGTCAAACCCGAAGCGCCGGCACGCTCCCTGGGCCGCACGCTCCCGTATGCCGTTCTCGCAGCGCAGGGCCTACATCTTCTTTTTTTCCGGATGGCCGCCCGCGTCCTTGCATTCTTTGGCGCTAGTCGTCATAACGAACCCCTGCCCCTTGCAGGAATTCTTGCCCGGGCCGGGACTGGTCGCAGTCTTGCACGCGCTTTGCCCGGCGCAGGAGTTGCCGCCGAGGCACTGCACTTTGCCCTTCGCCATAGAGCTTCCCTGGGCTCGAACCGCAGCCGGCTGGGCCATAAATGCGAGAGCGACCGCGGTAGCCAGAATCGCGCCCGTGGTTGTTGCCTTCATCGAAAAAGCCTCCTCACGCGTTTTAGTTGTGCCGCGTTTTCGCGACAGAGCCGAACACCTATAATCCTCCCGCGTCCACCCAAAAACTCTCGCGCCCGCGGCCCTCTGGTGCCCATCCTTTTGCTCCAGTCGCCGTGAGCCGCACGCGATGCTTGCGCGGGGCCGGTTTTGCCGTTATCAACTATTGTCTTCTCACTCGCCGGACCGTTACAGTCGAAAAAATCGGCCGCCGGTTAACCGCGGAATGTGACGAGCGTGCACGGTTTCGGCCGCATGCGCAAGACCTTCTGGCTCCGTTTATTATACCGGCGTATGCGCGGACTCGCGGTTCCCATCTAGGGTCTTATATTTCTCAGGGTTGTGACGCGAAGGATCGACGCGCGCTGCGGTTCATTGAAGCACTCGCCCGCGCCGCGCGCGGCTGGCGCGGCACGTGCTAGCGGACGAGCTTTTCCGCGGCGTGGTGTAGCAGGCACAGACGCTTAAAACGCTCTTGGACGAGCAGCGCTTCACGGATGACACTGCCGAAGCGCGGGTGGTTTGCATAACTATGCTCAGACCGACTTCATCGCTTCGGCGCCACCGATCAGATCAAGAATCTCTGTGGTGACCGCTTCCTGGCGCAGCCGGCGGGCCAGGAGGTTAAGTTCATTGAACTTCTTTTCGATATTTTCATGCGCAGCTTCCATCGTGCGGAACCGCGCGGCGTTCTCGCTCGTGAACGATTCCGTCAACGCATTCTCGAGCGCCGCGAAGAAGTATTCTCCGGCCAACTCTTCGAAAAGTTCGGGGGCGTGAAGATTTGTCAGCGGCGGAATTCTGAGAATGCGCGGCTGCACCACGCTGGCATCGAGCGGCAGCAGCAGTCGACGCTCGACCCCGGTCTGCTGTCCGGCGCGAAAGCCGGCGTGTATAACCTCGAGCCGGCCCAGTTCGCCTATCGAGAACATCCGGTAGAACTCGGACGCCACGCGGCGCGCAACCCCGGTGACGCCACCGCTATGGGTCGCCATCTGCAGCGTGAGGTTAGGGCGGTGACCGCGCTCGGCGGCGCGCAGCGCACCCCGGCTGCCAACAACTAGAAGCTGCGCGTCACCGTTGCTTTCGGCGAGCGCGCGCTCGGCGAGGTCGAGAATCCGTTCGTTGAAGGCGCCGCAGAATCCGTGCTCGGAACAGATGGCCACGATGCCGAGCCGCGCGCACTGCGGTGGTCCCGACCGGGATTCGCCGGCATCGAGCAGCGCGGCCACTTCGGCCAGCGCGCCGCTGATCTCCTCGGAGTACCTGTGGATCGCATCGAGCGAACGCTGGCCTTGCTGCATCTGAGAGGCGGCGATCGCTCGAATCGCAGCGACGATATCCAGCAATTCATTGAGCGAGATGATGCGCGCCGAGACTTCTTGGATTCTCGACATCGCCGAATCACTCCCGCGCCGCGGCCGGCCGAACCCCTGCGCTACTGGTCATCTTCTCCACCAACTCCGCCATCAGGGAGCGCAACACCGCGCGCGACTCGGCATCAAGCTCGCCGGTAGCGTTGATTCGTTCGGCGTTTGCCGCGCCGCGGCGCTGCAACCAGTCTCCGATCGCGTCCCGCAGCTCGCCGATTCTGTCAACCGCGAGCCGGTCGAGCAGCCCTTCATTGAGCGCCAGCAGCAGGGTCACCTGATGCGCGAGGGCAAGCGGGGCATATTGCGGCTGGGTCAGGACCGCGCGGATCCTGCGACCATGTTCGATCACCGTGCGCGTCCGCTCGTCAAGCATGCCGCCAAAGCGGGAGAAGATTTCGAGCTCAAGGAACTGCGCGTACTGGAGGCGCAGGCTTTCGGAGAGCGCGCGGATCGCCGCCGGCTGTGTTTTTCCGCCCACACGCGAAACGCTCGTGCCGACGTTCACGGCCGGTTTCTGTCCCTCATGGAAAAGCCGCGGCTCAAGCACGATTTGGCCGTCGGTTATCGAGATGAGGTTGGTCGGGATATACGCGGCCAGGTTGCCCTCCTCAGTGGCAGCGACCGGCAGCGCCGTCAGTGAACCGCCGCCGCGCTCGCGGCTGAGCTTCGCCGCGCGCTCCAATAGGCGGGAATGGATGTAAAAGATGTCTCCAGGGTACGCTTCACGGCCGGGCGGATTGCGCAGCAGAAGCGCAAGCTGCCGGTAGATCACAGCGTGCTTGGTCAGGTCGTCGATCACCAGCAGGGCATCGCCGCCGCGCTCGGAAAAATATTCGGCCATGGTACATGCCGCGTACGGGGCGAGCCATTGCAGGCCCGGGGGATCGTCGGCCGCGGCGACCACGAAGATGCAGCGGTCCGGCGCGCCGTAGCGCCGGACCGCCTCGATCACCTGGCTGACCGACGACATTTTCTGGCCCACGGCGCAGTAAACGGAAATTACGCCGGAGCCGCGCTGGCTGATGATCGCGTCGACGGCGATCGCGGTTTTGCCCGTCTCGCGGTCACCGATTATCAGTTCGCGCTGGCCGCGCCCGAGCGGCAGCATCGCGTCGATCACAACCAGCCCGGTGTGAAGCGCCTGGTGGACGAAGTCGCGGTCGGCGATGGCGGGCGCAGGTTTTTCCACCGGCTCGAAGGCTTTACTGCCGACATCGGCGCCGCCGTCGAGAGCGCTTCCCAGAGGATTAACGATGCGGCCCAGCAGGTTCTCACCGACCGGCACGCTGGCGACAGCGCCGGTAGTATGCACGCGGCTGCCGGCCTCAACGCCCGCACTTGGCCCGAGCATCGCGCAGCCGATCAGGTCGGGATCCAGCGTCAGTACCATCCCCATCACGGGCGCGCCTGCGCCACTGGCCTCGAACAGCAGCAGCTCGTTGAGACGCGCGTCGGGAAGCCCCGAGACGCCGGCGACGTCATCGCCGACACGCTCGACTCGCCCGAAGACGTTGAGCGTCGGCGCCGGCTTGAACCGGTCGAGCCGGACGCGGGCCTCGGCGGCCCGCGTCCGCAGAGCATCAGCCAGCGCGGCCACGGCCCCCCATCTCCCGGCGCGCGGCGGCGATACTTTCACGCCAGTTGAAGCGCAGTGTCGCGTTAGGGAATCGGAGTTCTGCGCCGGCGATCAGCTCGGGGTCGGCGGAAAAGATGATGTTGGGCGAATTGCCGAGCCGCGCGGCCAGCGCTGAGCGCCATTCGAGCTGCTCGCCGGCGCTCAACGCATGGGCGGTAGCGACCTGCAGCGGCGCCGCAGTGTCGGCGCCACACAGCGCGGCGCGCTCGGAATCGGGCAACCGGTCAAGATGCTCGATCACGCGCTCGAGGAACGGTCCCTCCAGCACCGGCGCCGCCACTTCACCGAGCAGGCGCGCAGCCAAGGTGATTGCGAGCCCGGCCGCCTGTTCGAAAACTTCATTGGCAACCATGGCGCGTTCTTCGTCGAGGCGCTTGAGGACCGTCTGCTTGAGCTGCTCGCTCTCGGCGCGGGCGGCTTCGAGCACCTTCTTACCTTCTTCGGCAAGCCGCGCTCGCTCCTCTTCGATCAGCGCGCGGCGCGCCGCCTCTATTTGGGCCCGGCGCGCCTCGAAGTCTTGGCGGGCCTGGTCAGCGCTCTGTTTGGCTGCCTGCGCCGCGGCGAGCGCATGGGCAATCTCCTCCTTGCGCCGCGCCACGATTGCGGCGACCGGCTTGAACAAAAAGCGCTTGAGCAGCCACACCAGGATTACGAAATTGACCACCTGCAGCGCGAAGGTCCACCAGTCGAAAGTCATCGTCAGCGCGCAGCGTAGGGATTTGCGAACAGGAGCAGCAAGGCTACCACCAGGCAGTAAATCGCCATCGTCTCGATCATCGCGAGTCCCACGAACAGCGTGCGCGACAGGGTACCCGCGGACTCCGGCTGGCGGGCAATTCCCTCCATTGCCGCCGCAATCGCGCGCCCCTCGGCGAGCGCGGGGCTGATCGACCCGATCGAGACCGCCAGCGCGGCGGCAATTATGCTTACGATCTGTGTGTTCATCCGATATCCTCCGTCACTTCTCAAGCGCGCCTATGCCGCCTCCGATATAGACCGCGGCGAGCACACTGAAGATGTAAGCCTGCACGATGCCGACTAAGATTCCAAAGGCCATGAACGGAATCGGCACAAACAGCCCGGACAACGCAAAGATGATCGCCAGTACGAGTTCGTCGCTCATCACGTTGCCGAACAGCCGCATCGCCAGCGAAAACGAGCGCGTGAATTCGCCGAGCACGTTGAGCGGCAGCAGCAGCGGATTCGGCTTGAGATAGCCCTTAAGATAGCGCCCCAAGCCCTGTACCTGCACGCCATAGTAATGTACCGACAGGAAAACCACCGCGGAGAGCGCTGCGGGTGTTTCGATCGCCGCGGTCGGCGCTTTCACGCCGGGGAGCACTCCGGACAGATTGGCGGTCAGGAGGAAGATGAAAAGCGTCCCCAGCAGCGGTAAGAAGGGCCGCGGATCGCGATTGAGCGTTGCGCCAATCTGGTTCTCGATCTCGCCGACCAAGGTCTCGATAACCGCCTGAAGCGCATTAAGGTTTATTTCAAACCGCCGCGTGGCTATCCGGCAAGCCAGGGCCAAGGCGGCCATCAGCGCCCAGGTCGTCACGACCGTGCGGCTTATCGGAACCATTCCGGCATGGAAGAGGACCGTGGTCGCGAGCGGCGAGTAGTTCATGCGGGACCGTCCGCGCTGTTTCGTATGCGGCGGATCGCCGCGGTGCGAACCGCGAGAAACCCGGCGAAGGCCGCCAGCAACGCGCCGGCTCCGGCAAGGCGCACGATCGCGGCGAAACATCCTGCAATAGCAAGAAGGCGCGCCCCGTGCACCGCTACCGCGCCTGCTGCGCGGCGTGAACGAGCGTATAGGCGCACGTTCCAGTCGAGGATCGCGAAATATACCGCCCCGATGAGCGCGCCAAGCACGCCGTAAGCGAGCAGCGCTGCGAGCCCGGTCATTCGCCCTGCATCCTCCTCCAGACCGCGGCGAAGCCCACCGCCGCTCCGACGAAAACCAGGGCGGCGCTCCAGAACACCCCGGTGTGGAAGGTCCTGTCGAGCCATCTTCCAGCGAACGCGCCCAGCAAGATCGGCGCGACGATCGTCCATCCGAAGCGCCCCATCATCCCGAGCGCCCGCGTTACGGGCCATTCACCGCCGCGCGCCCAGCGCTCGCGGCGGTCCTGCATCCGGCGCACGGCCCGTTCAAGCTCGTGGTTCGGTTCCTTTGGTTCATCCGGTTTTCGTTGCTCGTCGCCCATGGCCGGACCTCGTCACGAATCGGGCGCTTCGGTCGAACGCACCGGCGGGGCGAAGGGTTGAGTTGTCGGCCGCAGGTAGCGGGAGAGCCGGCGAATCGCGGCCCGCTCGAGCTTCAGCGCGCCGAGGCGCGCGCTTTGCTCCGCCTCGAAATTCCTCGTCATCTGAGCCAGCACCTCGGCGCGCAAACGTGCCAGGTCGGTTCCGGGAACCGCCTCACGCGTCGCAACCTCGACCAGGCTTCCGTTGCTCACCCGCAGCACGCCGCCGCGCACCGCGACGTAGTGTTCGCTGCCTTGCGCGTCGCGCCAGATCAATACCGAAATTTTTAGGACCGTCAGAAAGTTGGTATGTCCTGGCGCGATTCCAAAAGCGCCGGTGCGATCCTCGGCGCGCACATGACGCACGTCGTCCTGCTCGACGGCGACCGTGGTCGGCGTACTGACAACGAGCTTCATCCTCAGGCGGTCCCTTTACCCTTGGCCGCGGCGGCTTCGTTGGCCCGCACGTCGTCGAAGCTGCCGGTCATGTAGAACGAAGCCTCCGCCCATTTATCGCCCTCGCCGGCCAAGATCGCACGGCATCCGCTGAGCGTCTTGTCGAGCGTGACGGACTTTCCCGGGATTCCGGTGAACTGTTCGGTCACCATAAATGGCTGCGTGAGAAAGCGTTCGATGCGGCGCGCGCGCTCAACGGCCAGCCGATCTTCGGCGCTTAGTTCCTCGACGCCGAGCAGCGAGATTATCTCCTGGAGTTCGCGGTAGCGCGCGATGGTTTTCCGCACCTCCTCGGCAACCGCGTAATGTTCGGCGCCGACCACCCGCGGATCGAGAAGCACTGAAAACGAATTGAGCGGGTCGATCGCGGGATAGAGTCCTTGTGCCGCCATGTCGCGCGAGAGCACGATCGAGGAATCGAGATGACGGAAGGTCTCGACCACCGCCGGATCGGTAAAGTCGTCGGCCGGCACATAGACCGCCTGGATCGCAGTCACGGCCGCCCCCGCAACCGAGGTTATTCGCTCCTGCAATTCGGCGATCTCCGTGGCCAGCGTCGGTTGGTAGCCGACGCGCGAGGGCAAGCGTCCGAGCATGCCCGACACTTCGGCGCCGGCCTGCACAAAGCGGAACACGTTGTCCATTAGCAGCAGAACGTTGCGGCCCATCACATCGCGGAAGTATTCGGCGATCGTGAGCGCCGTCATGCCGACCCGCCAGCGGGCGCCTGGAGGCTCGTTCATCTGGCCAAAGACCAGCGCCGTGCGCTCAAGGACCCCCGAGCCGCGAAGCTCAGCGAGTAATTCGTGGCCCTCGCGGGAACGCTCGCCGATTCCGGCGAACACGGAAATCCCCGAATACTTTTCGACCGTCGTGCGGATCAATTCCATTAAGAGCACGGTCTTCCCTACCCCGGCGCCGCCGAACATTCCGGCCTTGCCTCCCTTGGCCAGCGGAGCGAGCAGGTCGATAACTTTGATCCCGGTGTAGAAGACTTCGCGCGTGTGGTCCTGACGGATCATGGCGGGCGCAGCCCGATGAATCGGCCAGCGCACCGCGTCGGCGCCAATCGGTCCGAGCCGGTCGGTCGGTTCACCCACCACGTTGAGCAGGCGCCCGAGTACTTTTTCGCCGACCGGCACCTCGACCGGCTTGCGGGTTCTGCTCACCGGCGTTCCGCGGCGCAGTCCGCTGGTGTTCTGCATGGCAACCGCGCGCACCAGGTGCGGGTCAAGGTGTTCCTCAACCTCAATTATCAACGGATAACCGCCATCCCATTCTACCGTCAGCGCCTCGTTTAGCGCCGGCAAGGTTTGCGGGCCGAATTCGACGTCCACAACGGAACCGCGCACCCGTGTCACTTTGCCGCGCTGCGCCTCGACAGGTGCGGGCGCTTCGGCCGGCGCGGCCGGATTCTCGCCGGCGCCCGCCGCCGGTGTTGATTGCAGCGGTTTATCCCCGGCGTTTATCGCATCAGGCGTTTCCATGTGCCCGCCGCGTCACAAAGACTCGGTGCATCAACCGAGTCATCCGCTCTCAACTGTCTATCATCAATCAGCCGCGGCACGAATTCCTACTGAAGCCTTTTACCCGCGGCCCGCGCACCGCGACCAATGACGGCAGCCCCACCACTTATAGTTTCGCCAGTTCCGCCTCGTCCACACCAAAGCTATCGCGCTCCCCACACCTTGGTGATTGTTCTCACGCCGCAGCCGCCGTCAACCGCGCGCGGACCCGGGCTTGTCGTTATCATCTATTGTCTTGTCGCTCGCCGGGCCGCTACAGTCGAGAAAGTCGACCGCTGGTGAACAATCAGACGCAGCGAGCCTGGACGGTTTAGATCGCATACGCGAGGCTTTGCAAAATAGTTTATCATACCGGCGCGTGCGCGGGGTCATGGTTTTGATCTATTGAGGATCGCAAAATATTGAGACAGCGCAGAGTCGTGGGGGTGGCGGTAGAGACCCCAGCTCAGAGTCTACCTGTCGCTATATTCTGCGGTTCTCAGTAGGGTCTGATGCTGCCCAGGGTCTTGACACGAAGGCTAGATACACGGCGCGGTTCATCGGACCAGTCCTCCGCGCCGCACGCGGCGCGTGTGAGCGGCGATGAGACCCAGTTGCTAAGCCGGCTTCTGGCGGGCGATGAAGCGGCTTTTGCGGCGCTCATTAATCGTTACTATGCTTCGATGTTGCGGCTGGCGCGTCTTTTCGTCGCCGATCTCGACGTGGCCGAAGAGGTGGTTCAGGACACCTGGCTGGCGGTCATTAACGGGTTGGCCTCGTTCGAGGGACGCGCCGCGATTAAGACCTGGATCTTTCGGATTCTGGTAAATCGCGCCAAAACGCGCGGTATGCGCGAAGCGCGCTCAATCAACTTTTCATCCCTAACCACAGGTTCGAAAGAAAACGCGACGCCGGCGCTTGACGCCGACCGTTTCAGCGCCTCCGGCGCATGGCACGATCCGCCGCGCGGCTGGGGCGTGGACAGCCCGGAAGATATTTTGCAGCGCAAAGAAGCGCTTCAATTGATCGAGCAAGAGATCGCCACACTGCCGCCGAGTCAGCAAGCGGTTATTACCTTGCGCGACCTCGAGGGGCTTACGTCCGACGAAGTGCGTAACGTCTTAGGAATTAGCGAGACTAATCAACGCGTGCTGCTACATCGAGCGCGGTCCGCCGTCAGACGCGCGCTCGAAAAGCATTTCACTAAAGGATAGCGCGCCATGTTGACCTGTGAACAACTAACCGGGCTTGTCACTGACTACATCGAGGGCTGGTTGCCCATGCGCCAAAGGTTTCGCTTTCGGCTCCATGTTGCTCTATGCCGCTCATGCCGCAGGTATCTGCGTCAGATGCGACTGACGATTGGCGCGCTCAACGGCTTGCCGCGCCAACCGCTGCCGCCGGCTAAGGAACAAGAGTTGATGCACCGATTCAGAGCTTGGCAGCGAGCATAATCACATTTCCCCGAGGGCCTTTCCGGCGCCCGAGCAAAACCGGATCGAAAGCCTGCTCTTCGCGATGCAGATGAAGCGCAGCCGGCATCATATCGGCCCCCGAAAAAACGGCGCCCTTTGGCGGCTTGCTCATTCCCGGGCGGCCGAAACAAGCTTCACCGGCGCCTGCGCAGCCTTCGGAGCGCCACACGAATTTCGGCGCCGCGCCGAGCGCGCCCTCTTCGCCGTTGTAGCGGAAAAAAGTCGCGACCTCGGCCAGCGCGTGGTCAGGCGCGTCTTGCCGGCACCGAAACCGGGAGCGACGCCTCGGTGGTAACGGTTTCGGGCGCGCCCGCCATGCTGCCGCTCGATACGCATAACCAGAGGCTTATCGCCAACGTCCATCCTGCCGACTGGCGCAACCCGACTCCAGCCGGACGTTACAACCTGGTCGTGATCGGGGCGGGCACCGCGGGTCTGGTCGCCGCCGCGGGCGCCGCCGGATTGGGCGCGACGGTGGCGTTGGTGGAGCGCGACTTTTTTGGCGGCGACTGCCTTAACTTCGGATGCGTACCCTCCAAAGCGCTGCTTCGCGCCGCGCGCGCCGCAGCTGACCTGCAGCGCGCAGGTCGATACGGGATCGCGATTACCCGGGAGCAGGTTCGCGTCGATTTCGGCGCCGTGATGGAACGGATGCGAAGGCTTCGGGCCGAGCTGAGCGTCAACGATTCGGCCGAGCGTATGCGTGCCCTAGGCATCGACGTCTTTATCGGACACGCGCGCTTCACCGCGCCGGACACCGTCGAGGTCGACGGGCAGCGGCTGCGCTTTCGCAAAGCGATCATCGCCACCGGAACGCGGCCGGCCGCCTTGCCGGTGCGCGGACTTGCCGAGGTCGGCTATCTGACCAACGAGAGCGTATTTTCGCTGACCGAGTTGCCGCGAACGATCGCCGTGATCGGAGCCGGGCCCATCGGATGCGAGCTGGCGCAAGCGTTCCGGCGACTCGGAGCGAAGGTCTGGCTAATCGAGGCGGCGCCGCGCATCTTGATCCGCGAAGACCCGCAGGCGGCTCAACGGGTTAAGCAAGCGATGGCGCGTGAAGGAGTGGAGATTCTTACGGGCGGAGAGATCACCGCGGTTGAAAGGCGGGCGGGCGAAAAGTTCATTCGCATGACTCTAAGCGGCGAGTCGCGCGAAATCGTGGCCGACGAAATCGTTCTCGGCGTCGGACGCGCGCCCGCGATTGACGGACTGGACCTCGAAGCGGCGGAGGTCGCTTACAACGCGGCCGAGGGGATCACGGTCGATGACCAGCTGCGGACTACGAACGCAGACATATTTGCGGCCGGCGACGCCGCTTCCCCGTACAAGTTCACGCACGTCGCTGACGCCACGGCGCGGCTCGCGCTTCGAAACGCCCTTTTTTTCGGCCGGCGCCGCGCAAGCTCGTTGGTCGTGCCCTGGTGCGTTTACACCGACCCCGAGATCGCTCACGTGGGACTGGGTGAGAGCGAAGCCCAAAGCCGCGGACTTAAGATTGCTACGCTGACCCAGGAACTGGGCGGCGTCGATCGCGCCGTGCTCGACGGCGAAACCGACGGGTTGCTAAAGGTCCACCTAGTTGAGGGAACCGACCGGATCGTCGGCGCAACGATCGTGGCAAGTCACGCCGGGGAAATGATTTCCGAGCTCACGCTCGCCATCTCCAACCGAATCGGCCTAGGCGCGATCGCCGACGTGATTCGTCCGTACCCCACGCAGGCAGAAGCGATAAAGAAGATCGCCGACGCCTACAATCGCGGCCGCCTGACACCGACGCTGAAGCGGCTCCTAAGGGCCTACCTCGCTTGGCTCCGCTAGCTGATAGCGTCTCTAGCGCGGCGCTGGATTTAACGCCGCCCTCCGGGGTCACCGCGTCTCGCGCATCGGCAAAAAAGCGCAAAGAGAACTTACGCGACCGCCCGCGATGGCGGTAGACTAGGCCTAAAGGGGGGAGCAAAACGTATGGCGACAGCTACTGTGGCGGCAAGAACACCCGGCTTCAGACTGGGGATCTACATTTTCAAAGATGCGGAGATCGTCGATTTCGCCGCACCTTACGGGGTATTTTCCGTGGCGCGGCGCTTTGATCCTGAGCTTGACGCGTTTCTGGTCGCAGACAGCGCGAGGCCGGTACAAGTGCAGGCAGGGCTGGTCGTGGTCCCCAGCTATACCTTCAACGACCGGCCGGCGATGGACGCTTTCCTCATACCCGGCGGCTTCGGCACGCGCCAGGAAATCTACAACCGCCGGCTTCACGATTACATCCTGTCGCTGCCCGCGGCATGCCTGCTGACCAGCGTATGCACCGGTTCATGGATCTACGGGCGCATGGGTCTGCTCGACGGGCTGCCGGCGACCAACCGCAAGGAGCCGGACGCGCTCGAAGCCTCGTCGCGCGGCAAGGTCCCCATCGATCGTCTAGCCCAGATCGCCCCCCGATGCCGCATAAGCCGGGCTCGCGTGGTGGACGCCGGGCGAATGATTACCGCGGCGGGCATATCCTCGGGTATGGAGTTGGGCTTTCACCTGCTGCGGCGGGCCGGCTACGATGAGCAGTTCATCGCCGAAGTAGCGCGCACCATGGAATATACTAAGGCGTACGAGACCTATCGGAGCGACTTCGAGCAGGGCTAGAGCCCGTTGCGACAGAAGCCTGCTCCTATGATACGCCGCCGGTGGACAGCAATAGCCGCTTTCACTAGGCTGGGGATGAACAAACGCAGCTTGAACGACCGGCGGGCCTGGTTGTGCATATATGATGCGCCAGAGCGCGCGCGAGCGGACTCAAGCTGCTGCCCGGACAGCATTCGCGCAATGCCGGCTTCATCCGGCGCGGGTACGACGCGTTGCGCGATCGGGGATATGTTCGGGCTCCTGCCGCCGGAGACAACCGCGGATTTATGACCGCCTAACGGAGGCGCGATGAAAATCTACAACAACTCGACGGCACCCAACCCACGCCGAGTCCGTATCTTCCTGGCTGAGAAGGGGATTAACGTACCATACGAGGAAGTGGACATCGTCAAGGCGGTGAACCGCACGCCCGAGTTCAAACAAAAAAATCCGCTCGGCACGCTGCCCGTGCTCGAGCTAGACGACGGCACCCATATCGCCGAGAGCGTCGCAATCTGCCGCTACTTCGAAGAGCTTTACCCCGAACCGCCGCTGATGGGCCTAGGAGCGAAGGAGCGGGCGCTGGTGGAGATGTGGAACCGCCGGATGGAGCTCCATCTCTTTCTGCCGGTCATGGACGCCTTTCGCCATCAGCACGAGTTTTTCAAGGGCCGCCTAACGCAGGTTCCCGAGTACGCTCGGGTCCAGGGTGAGAACGCAGAAAAGAGCCTGAGTTGGGTCGACCAGGTGCTTTCCGACAGGTTTTTCATGGCCGGCGATAACTTTTCGATCGCGGACATCACCGCGCTGTGCGCGATCGATTTTGCCCGCGTCTCTAAAATTCGCGTCCAGCCCGAGCAAAAGCATCTGTCAAGATGGTACGCCGCGGTGTCATCGCGGCTAAGCGCAAAAGCGTAGACCCGAAAAGCGCGCTGCTCGCCGGCTTTCGTAGACAGGTTCGAACGGCGCCCGCGCGGGCCGCAGCGGACGTTCACCACGGGCGGATGCGAAGAGCACCCTTGTCCGCGCCGCGTTCAAGACGAAAATTTAGCGGAGGAAGCGATGATCGACGTCTATTTTTGGACCACACCGAACGGCTACAAGGTCACAATAATGCTCGAAGAGGCCGGCCTCGCCTACAAAGTGATTCCGGTTGATATCGGCCGAGGCGATCAGTTTAAAGCCGAATTTCTCGCGATCAGTCCGAACAACAAGATTCCGGCGATGGTCGATCACGACGGGCCGGGCAGGCAACCGATCGCGATCTTCGAGTCGGGCGCCATCCTGATGTACCTGGCCGAAAAAACCGGCAAGCTCATGTCCTCGGATATGCGCCGGCGCTACGATGTGATTCAGTGGCTGATGTTCCAGATGGCGAGCGTGGGCCCGATGCTGGGCCAGGCGCATCACTTCCGCCGCTACGCTCCCCAGCAGATCGGCTATGCGATCCAGCGCTATACCAACGAGGCCAGCCGCATTTACGGCGTGATCGACCGGCGTCTGCGGCAAGTCGAGTACCTAGCAGGCGATTATTCAATCGCCGACATCGCCACCTATCCCTGGCTCAGGTCGCATAAATGGCAAGGCCAAAATCTTGAGGATTTCCCGCATCTGAAGCGCTGGTACGAGGCGATCGAAAGCCGGCCCGCGGTGCAAAAGGGGATAGCCGTGATGGCCGACCAGGTGAAGCGCCCCGTGACCGCCGATAAGGATGCATGGGAAACGTTGTTCGGCGCCAAACAATACCGGCGCCGTTGATCATGCCGCCCGTGTCAGCCGGCTATGCCGGCGCGCCATTGCGTCGAACGCATTCAGAAGCCGTTCTCGCCACGAATATAGCGGGTCTGTCGCTTCTAGGACCTCAAGCGGGCTCGCGCAGCGGACCCATTGGAATGTGCCGAACAGGACGTAATCGGCGTAGGCCGGAGATTCGCCGCAAAGGTAGGGCTGGCCTTCAAGCAGCGTACGCACGGGGGCGAGAGCTTGGCGCAGCCGCTCCATATAGACCGGACGCTCGGCCTGTGCCTGCTCCAAGGAGCAGCCGAAACGGGCCTCACGAGTGCTGCGAAAATAGTCGCGGTCGTGGGGATGGACGCAGTCATATATGTCCCTGGCTACCATTCGGATAAGGGCGGCGTTGATCTCGCTATCGACCCATGAATTGAAAAATTTAGTCAGCGGCCGTCCGTATCCGCCGCCGAACAGCGAAGGGCGCTCGCGATACTTGTCCTCCAGGTGACAGGCGATGGCCCAGGAATCGCTGATTACATCGTCGCCATCGACCAGCACAGGAACCTTGGTCTGGCCGCTGAACGCGATGAGTTCTTTGTCAGTAAATTTGCACGGGCTAAACTCGGCGGCCAGTTGCTTGTGTGCGAGCGCCATTCGCGCCCGCCAGCAGTAGGGGCTGAACCTCCTGTCACCGGCGCCAACCAACTCGTAAAGCTTAAGCGTCATCAATTACTCCTGAATTGCTCCTGCCGGAATATTTTAAGCCTCGGCGGCCGAAGCGTAACACAATTCGTCCCGACCCCGCGGCAATCGGTGAGGCTGATTCGGCGAGAAGGATTATTTTCGCTTCCGCCCATCGCAGGCAACCCGCCGAGTCGGCGCAACCCCCGGCACAACGCCGCGATTCGCGGACCGCGCTCAACTATTAACGCGGTACGTGTCAACCGACTTCGTTCCTGGATCGCCTTTGGCGTAGGCCGCTAACCTTGACGTAACCTTTAAGACATAAGGTGAGCAATTGAGCATGGTGACGCTTGATGGCTCGAATTACTTAGCGTAAAAGGTTCCCATGTCCTAGATCGGAGTAACGTCGCTTGATGGAAAAAGGCTTTACCCTGTGGCTGACCGGGCTTTCCGGAGCCGGCAAGTCTACCTTGGCTCAACTTGCGGCCGTGGAATTGAAGCGACGCGGTTACCGTGTCGAAGTGCTGGACGGCGATGAAGTCAGGACCAACCTCTCTAAAGGTCTTGGTTATTCCAAGACCGATCGGGACACCAACATCCGGCGCATGGGCTACGTGTGCAAGCTTCTTGCGCGCAACGGCGTGGTTGCGATCGCCGCCGCTATCTCGCCTTACCGCGAGGTTCGGGACGAGGTGCGGCGGATGCATGTGCGTTTCGTCGAAGCCTACGTCAAATGTTCGCTGGGGGCGCTGATCGAACGCGACGCAAAGGGACTTTATAAAAAAGCACTGGCAGGGGAAATCAGCGGCTTCACTGGAATCTCCGATCCGTATGAGCCGCCGCTCAACGCCGAAATTGTGATCGAGACCGACTGCGAATCGCCAAAAGCTAGCTTGGTCAGACTTGTGACCGCCCTGGAGAAGCTTCGTTACATCGAGCGTGACGGGCTGCCGTAAGTGGCCCGAGGCCGCCGCGCCCGCTTCTCACCCTCAGGCCGAAACACCTTGCCAGATAGCGGCAAGGTCTGATTGCGCTCGCCTCCGTCCGGCCGGGGGCAACGTCGCCGCTCGGTAGATGTTCGTGTTTCGTCGAAGGCTGCCGTAGCATCCGGGCATTCTTGTTGGCCATGGGGTCAGAGGATGAAGCTCTGACGGCATGTATCAGACTGCTCTTGCGAGCGGCTGTCCGATGAGCGAAGATCACCAAGCACGGGCGCGCCCTTAGCTCAGCGGATTAGAGCAGCAGACTACGGATCTGCGGGTCGGGGGTTCAAATCCCTCAGGGCGCGCCAGCCAAAACCTCGACAAATTCAAGCCTTTTTCGTCATTCCCGCCAAGTGTCGCTTAGGCCGCCAAACCGGCCAAGTAGACGCGGCGTGAACGCTAGGGCCTCGAACCCCGCCGGCTTGGCCCAGATTACCCTCTGCTTTTCCCGTGCTTCCCTCAAGCCTCGAAGAGGGAACGGGCCATGGCTACAAGCGAGCTACGCGGGGTTCTCGAACGGCAGGCCGGCGATGCGCTGGTCGGGTTTGCTTGCGCCTGTGCGATCTAGGGCGCGGCCGCGCAAGCTGCCCGGCCCGCCACGAAGACGCGCGGCGATTAGGTGAGGCCGTTGACGCCGCTCCATCTCGAAACCCTCATGGCCTTGGCACCCATGTACGCGAAGGATACAGGCCGCCGGCCCGTCTAGTCCCAGCGGCGGATCGCTCAATCGATCCACGGACCCCGGCAAGGAATCTAGACCTCCCACTCCGTGCGGCATTGTCCACACGGTGACAACGACCAATGCGCCGGCGCCCGACATCACCCAGCTTCCCACTCTCTTGCACGGGCAGCAACGAAAAGTCTTCGACGATCAAGCGTACCGGCAAGCGTATCGGCAAGCGTACCGGAAGGAAGGCCGGCCGCCAGGCCTACGAGACCCGCGGGATGTGCTACCGGCTCAATCGACGGCCCAATGTCAAACAGCCGCTTGGCGCGCGTCGGCAGCAGATTAACCGGGTGCGCTCGCGGAGCCGGGCGCGCGGGGAGCATCCCCTTCGAGTCATCAAACAACTGTGGGGATTCGCCAAGCTGAGATACCGGAACCCGGCCAATAACCTGACCCGCGCGCAGACGATCTTTGCGCTGGCCCGCCTCACCCAACGTGCCGCGGCCAAGGAGCAGAGTTGGCAGGTCTGAGCCGGCCTTCAGCTTGGCCGGCTTGACAGGGTACAGTAAGCGGTAAGGGAATGTCGAACAGGTGCAAGCCCAGCGAAGTTTCAACGAGACTGAACTGGAAAAAGCAGGAGTTAAGTCAATAGACCTTTATGGACGCCCTTATACTCGGCGTACGGCCTCTCAGAGAGCCTGGTCGCCTGGGTTGAGCAGCAGCCGCCTTCCCCTCGGTTGGTGGAGATGCCGAATGGCTGCAACAGCTTGGTTGAGCGGAAAAAGACGGTGGCGGCAGAGCGGCGCCACAAGCACAAATCAGGATCCGGAGACGGATGCCTGCTCGAAAACGCCGAGAAGAGTTCTCTTCTCTCCGCCGAAATGAGAGCGCAAGTCATGACAGGCCGCGAAGGCCCACGATGTGATCATTGCGCGCACTTGGCTCGATACCGACCGGTTGAGGGCAGGGGACACGCTTAGTTTCGCAATAGGCGCTTGGTTCGCCCGCCAAAGGGAGCGGGAAAGTGAGGAAACTGATCTCAGCGGCCCTCATCGTCAAAGATGAGGAAAAGCACCTAGCGGCATGCCTAGAATCCATTGCCGGGCTCGTCGATGAGGTCGTGGTGGTCGACACGGGCTCGCGCGATCGTAGCCGTG
Source organism: Deltaproteobacteria bacterium (assembly GCA_021831785.1). GTDB lineage: Bacteria > Desulfobacterota > Binatia > Binatales > Binataceae > JAJYYI01. The sequence goes on from JAKBMB010000011.1 coordinate 339,000, forward strand.
AGGTCGCGCTCGCCCACGGCGCGCGGGTAGTGGATTACAAGTGGCATGACGATTTCGCTGCGGCGCGAAACTATGCGATCGACCAAGCTGAGGGCGACTGGATCCTTTACATCGACGCCGACGAACGGGCGCGGGTTCCTGATCGCCAGGGCCTGGAGGGCGAGCTTGCCGATCCGCGGCTGTGCGCATGCACCGTTCGCTTTTATCCGCGAAGCGGGTTTACGGCCTATCGCGAGCATCGTTTGTTCCGCCGCGATCCGCGTATTCGCTTCCGGAGCGCGATTCACGAGACGATCATGCCGGACTTGAACCGGCTCGTGGCCGCCGGCCAGGGCAGAGTCGGGGCTTCAAAGCTGACCATTGACCATTTCGGCTATGACGGGGATCAAGCGCACAAGGCTGAAAGGAACCTGCGCCTTCTACGGAAGCAACTTCGGGTTGATCCTGGGAGGATTTACCTGTGGTGGCACCTCGGCACGGTCTACCGCGACCTCGGCCGCCTGGCCGAGGCGGAAGCCGCGTGGCGGCACGGAACTACGATTGCGCGGCGCAGCTTAGTCCGTGGGCCTGAAGACGCTCTGTGCTTTATCGAACTGGCCAAGCTGCGCCTGCTCAGAGCAGAGGAAGCGCTGGAGCTTGTTCGTGAGGCGGTTGGGTTGCAGCCGGACAACCTGCTGCTCAATTGGCTCGAGGCGCGCATACTCGCCGCCGCCGGGCGATATGGCGAGGCGCTTGCGATCTTCGAACGCCTGGCCCGCGTCGACGCAGAGAACCTCGTGGGGGAGGTATCTTACGATCGGCGGATTTTCGGCGCCTGGGCGTTTGCCGAAATGGGCTATTGCGCGTTCCGAATGGGGCGTTATCTGGAAAGCGAGAACTGCTACCGCCGTGCCGAGGGCTTGGAGCCCGATTGTCTGGAGTTCCGCGTCAAGCGCCAGCTTGCGAGCAAGCACGCCGCCTCCGACGTTCTCGGCCTGGCGCAACGTTAGCGGGCGACCCATTCGCTTGCACTTTTCCTACCCTGGCCAATTAGGGTCGCACCCATGTCCGAGCGGGCCGCTAACCCGAGCCAAGCGGCAAGCTTCGGTCCGAGTTATGCCAGTCAAACGGCGCCGCGGTGCCGGCGCTACGGCACGGCCCATCAAAGGGTAGTCCTTAAGCGCGCTTGCGGCGAGCCACAATGCTTTGGATACCGCTGATTGGAGCGGGTTTAGGGCTGGCAGCCCGCTTGTGGTCGCTGTATCTTGTAGTCGCTGTATAAGGTTATCGGAGACGAGGGTTGGGCATTCCACTGGAAGAGCTGAAAGCGCAACTCGCGGCGGCTGCCGTTGCCGATCCTACTTTTCCTGATCATCGCTTCGCCGAACGTGGGATCGTCATTTGTGCCGGCGGTCCTCGGCTCTTTACCTGCGCATGGGTTGCGATCGGGATCCTCCGCCGGCATCTCGGTTGCACGCTGCCGATTGAAGTCTGGTACCTGGGTGCCAAGGAAATGGGCCCGCCGATGCGCGGCTTGCTCGAAGAATTGGGCGCCCAGCCGGTCGACGCGCTCGAGGTAGCGAAGCGTCACCAGGTGGAACGGCTCGGCGGCTGGGAACTTAAACCTTACGCATTAATGCACTCGCGTTTTCGGGAAGTGCTGCTGCTCGACGCGGACAACGTGCCCGTGCGAGAGCCGAGCTTTCTGTTCGAGCGGCCGGAATTTCGCGAGACCGGGGCTCTGTTCTGGCCGGATATCGTGAAGCTTTCATCGGCCAACGGGATTTGGGCAATCAGCGGCCTTAGCTACCGCGACACGTGGTCACTCGAATCGGGACAGATGGTTCTGGACAAATCCAGGTGCTGGCGGGCGCTGTGCCTGACGCATTGGATCAATCAGCATTCCGACGCCTTCTACGACTTTCTTCATGGCGATAAGGACACCTTCTTAATTGCTTGGCTGATGGTTGCGCAAGCTTATCATCTGATTCAGCATCGGCCCAAGCTTTTGGATTCGACGTTCTGTCAACGCGGTCCGGACGGTACGCTGCTGTTTCAGCATCGGAACACGGCCAAGTGGATCCTCAACGGCAACAATCCTCGAATCGAGGGTTTCCGGCTAGAGGACGAATGCCACGCGCTCCTTAAGGAACTCGGGACGCGGTGGGACGGCAGGGTCTTCGATCCACCGCCTCGCTCGGAGGAGGCTCGACGACTGGAAGCCGGGCTCTCGCGTATACGGCAATTTATCTTCATCCGCGTCTCTTCCGACGAGCAACGGATGGAGCTGCTGCCGGACCATCGCGTCGGCGCCAGTGGCGCAATTTACGTGCGTTACTGGCACGTTGCCGACGGCGTGGACGGGCCGGAACTGTGCCTCGAGGGGGACGGTCTTCGAAGCTGCGCGTTGCGGCGCTCTGAGGACGGCAGATGGCGGGGCCGATTGCTCCAGAAGCCTTACATGCCCGTGGAGCTGGTTCCTACCCCCGGCAGCGGGCCAACCGACAATTGCAGTCCCGTGGCGACAAGTGGAGCGTTGATGCCGCTCGTCGACCGGGTTCTGGAGTCGGGCGCGTCGCTCCCATGGGACCGCGAGGTGGCACGCGATCTCGTGGGCGCGCTGCGTGTCCTGGCCGCGATCGAGCCGGCGGTGGTCGGGCGATTGAAGGACGAGGAGATGCGTTCGACGCCGGCATCGGCTCGGGGGCAGATCGTCCGGGCAGCGCTCGCCGGGCTTGTCGATCCGGTGCGGCGTCCCGATAGTGCCGGGATCGCGCCGGGGCATAACTGGCTAGCCGGGCCCTTTGACCTGAACTGGGACGGCTACAAGCGCTGATGAGAGAGCCGAACGGAGGCTTCTCCCGGGCAAAAGATGACGCCTGCAATGACCGCCAACCGGGAAACGGTCCTCATTCTTACCCCGGTCAAGAACGCGGCGCGGTTCCTTGACACTTACTTTGCGGGGCTCGAAAAGTTCACCTATCCGGCGTCATTGATCTCGCTCGGCTTTCTTGAAAGCGACAGTGATGATGAGACCTACGAGCTGATACGAGAGCGACTCGAGCATTTGCGGCGCCGCTATGCCGGTGTCGAGATTTGGCGGAGGAATTTCAATTTCCGGATTCCCGAGGGATTTCCCCGTTGGACCCGCGCGTTCCAGATTCCGCGGCGAAAAGTCTTGGCGAAGGCCAGAAATCATCTGCTGTTTCGGGCGCTCAAAGAACAGGATTGGGTCCTTTGGCTCGACGTCGATGTGATCGATTACCCGCCTGGTCTGATCGAGCGGCTAATTGCAACCGGGCGTGACATCGTACATCCTCATTGCGTCAAGCGCTACGGCGGACCGACCTTCGATCTGAACGCCTGGCGCGATCATGGCCGCGTTCGTATGAACGACCTCCGTGGCGGTCCGGATCTTGTGCGGTTGGACGCGGTCGGCGGCACGGTGCTGCTCATCCGCGCCGACGTCCATCGCGACGGGCTCATCTTTCCCTGCTTTCCCTACGGTGCCGCTAATCCGGCGATAAGACGCCCGCATCCCCTGCGAATCGACGGCGAGATGGAGACCGAGGGTCTGGGCATCCTCGCTATCGACATGGGATACCAGTGCTGGGGCATGCCCAACCTCGAGGTTCTGCATGCGCCTGAGTGAGCATGGGCAAGGCTGCCGGCAGTTAGGCGATGAACGACCGAATCTCGCTCGGACTATGATCGGATGCATACCGCAATGGAAAAGCGGAATTGCCCGAAGTGCACTGACCAGCGAAGGGTCTCTCGCAGCTTGCGGCGGAAGCAACGAAGCCATGCGTGAAAACGATGCGTCGGGAAGGGCCGCGCCCCCGATCTACGTTGAACGTATCCGGTTACTCTCCTGTTCCGGAGGGACAGCCTCGCCCTCATGCCGAGCTCGGCCGTCCTCGATAGGTTCGGGTCATTCAGCAATTCACAGGCGGGCCAACTGATTGCGCTCGATCCGCTGGAGTTTGGAAAGCCATGGCGGATAGTCTCCGCACCGGTCTCGACCATCATCTACATCGAACCCAATCACGGCGCTCAAACCGCGCTCCGGCGTTGCGGCAAGGTCGAGATGACTCGGCGAGTCCTTCCGCAATGCGCACCACCCGTTTCAGGGCGACGGGACTGGCTCGGCGATCTATGTGCCACTGTGGATCGGGCCGATACCTTTCTGATCGAGCTCGGCGACCTAGATTCAGCGCTGGCGGCGACCAAGGAAGTACTCAGTCAAATCCGGAGTGCGACATGACGCCTCGGCGCAAGGATGCTCAACTTGTGTGCTGACGGCAGTTCGGTTCGATCCGGAGGGGCTCGTCACGCGGCCCCGTAACGTTAAACGAGGAGAACATAGGACATGGCTTGCGAATCTCCAGATCTCTTGCGGGCCTTTTAGATAGATCCGTGATGCCGATCGGTGAGCAGCCGTCGACTTCGCTAAGAGCCCGGCCGCAGCCGGCGGCGCAAGCCCGGACGGACCTACCGAGGCCGGCTTGGCGGATAGCCGGCGCCCTGTCGCGCGCGGACCGCGCGAGGCTCGCATGGCAGCTTCTTGCGGATGAGGCCGAAGAAATTACGTTCCGTCGCGAGGGGACCCGATGGACCGCTTTCCCGTGGGACCGATTCATCTCGGAGCAGCTCTTCGTCGACGGCGGCTTTCAAGTGGCCGAGGTCCGGTCTGTCCTCGCTTGGATGAGGCGCCATCATCGGTTTGCCACTCCCAAGGATGTCGTCATCGACGTAGGCGCCAATATCGGCACCTCTACCATCCCGTTCGCTAAGGAGACCGACTCTTGGGTTCTCGCCATCGAGCCGGTACCGGAGGTCTTTGCCGTTCTTTGCCGCAATGTCGCCGACAATGGGCTAGCGGAGCAGGTCACCTGCATCCAGGCAGCGATCAGCCCAGCCGGGGTTGACCGAGTGCGGATGATCTTGCCAGAAGGCAACAGCGGTGGTGGCTCAGTCTGTCGCCAGGACCGTAAGCTGAGCTTCGCGGGCGTTTCGGGCATCCGCGGCATCGTAGAGGTGCCGGCGATGACACTGGCCGAGGTCATAAACGCTCATGGCGTGGCGCCGGAGCGCGTGGCATTCGTTTGGAGCGACACCCAAGGCTGCGAGGCGGACGTTATTGAGCCGGGTCAGGCGCTCTGGGCGGCGGGTGTTCCCCTGTTCGTGGAGTTCGCTCCGCAGACCTTTCCCGATGGCGCCGAAGCGCTTGTAGCTGCCGCCACCACGTTGTTCAGCGGGTTCATCGCCGCCAAAACCCTGCTTACAGATGTGGCCGCCGAGGCTCGGCCGATAACCGGACTGGCGGCTTTCTGCCGCGCACTGGGCCCTTCAGGCGGTGATGCCTTGCTGTTGCCGGAAGGGTTCGAAATCTGACCTGGCGCCAGTGCTGCAACTCGCCTCTGAGACGGCCGGAACCGTCCGCTCCGCCATGCCGATGTCCCGGCCGCCGCTCGTGCTGGCGTGGAGGCGCGCGGGTCTGAGGCCGGCGTTCCGGGCGTTGCTCGCGTTGCTAAGCGAGGAGCCATTCTGCTGGCCCTGCCAACTTCTGCGGCGCCTCGACGCGTCATCTAGGTAAAGCGCGCAGCATGACAAAAATGCGCCGCGAGAGTGTGCTTTACCTCACGCCGATCATGCCGCAGCGCTTTGGCAATGGCCTGGCGATGCGTGCGGCTTCGGTGCTGGAGGCCCTGGCGCGCCGCTTCGATGTACATCTATTTGTCGTCCCCGTGGGCGGGGACCTCGGCTCGCCTTCGGATTTCGTCCGGAGGCACACGGTACGGATCGGGGGGTTGGATTTGACAAAAAGTCTCGACCCGTTGTTCGCGCTGATCGCCCGCGTCTTGGGTTCCGAGCAGCGCGCGCGCGCCGAACGCGATTATCCGAAACCCTACCTAAGCCGCTTCTGCACCGGCGATAGCGCGCTTTCCCTGCTGGAATGGAGCAGCGAATCTCCGGTTGCCGGTCTTCATGTGATGCGGCTCTACCTGGCGCCCCTCGCACAACCTTTCCTGCGTAGGCCGGCATTGGAGCGGCCGTTTTGTGTCCTCGACCTCGACGATGACGACGTCCGAACTTGCGAACGGCTGGCGCGCCTCCAGGCGGAGCTTGGAGACAGCCGGGCGGCGGCTGCCGCAGCCGCCGAGGCTGAAAAATATCGGATCCTTGCCGACCACTATATTCCCCGGTTCGATTGCGTGACCGTTTGCTCCGAAGGCGACGCGAGTCAACTAAGCGGCCGGTTCCCCGGCGTTTGCTTTGCGGTGATGCCGAACGGTTACACGCCGCTTGATAGCGCTCGCTCGCGCCGGCCCTCAACTTTCGGTCCGCTTCGGCTGCTCTTTGTCGGGTCCTTCGGCTATTTTCCAAATGTCGATGCAGCGTTGTTCTTATGCCGCGAGGTGCTGCCCGCTTTGCGGCGGACAACCGAACGAAAAATCCGCATCGACCTGGTCGGGGCTGGCGACGCGGCCGCGCTGCGCGGCCTGGTTCGGGACCCGAGCGTGACGTTTCGAGGCTTTGTCGAAAAGCTGGCGCCGTTTTACGCAGCGGCTGACGTTGTGGTCGTTCCGGTGCGCGCCGGCGGCGGCACACGGATCAAGATTTTGGAGGCATTTGCCCACGGCGCGCCCGTGGTGACGACACGGCTGGGAGCCGAGGGAATAGATGCGGCCGATGGAGAATACCTGCTGTACGCCGACGATCCGCAAGCGTTCGCCCGGGCCTGCCTGCGCGTCAAAGAGAGCCCGGAACTCGCCGCGGCGCTTGCCGCACGCGCCGCTGCCTTGCTCGCTGCACGCTACAGCTCGGCACAGATTCAGGCATCCGTTGCCGCAGTTTGGGATCGGTCTGTCGGCTGCTGAGCTGAAATACGCTAGAATTCGCGGTCACCGCGCTCGCGCGATCAGGAGGGTTTTGCTATGGCGGACGCTGCGCACCGCAATCCAGTAAGGGCGCCCGGTCTCGAAATCAACGAGGTCGCGGACGGTTGTATCGTCTATCAGCCCGACCGGGATCGGGTGCATTATCTCAACCAAACCGCTGCTCTCATCCTGGAGCTCTGCAACGACCGCAATGCCGAAGCCGACCTGTCCGAGCTCCTCCGGTTGGCTTACGACCTGCCGACACCGCCGGTGGAGGAAGTGGCGGAGTGTTTGGAACTGCTGCGGAAAGAGGGTTTGGTTAGCTGACCCAGCGGGCGGTTCGAGTCCCCCTCCGGTGATTTCAAGCAACAAGCGCGTTCAAGAGCAGAATCGCTATCGAGTCGGATGCTTGCAGCAGAAACGCCCTTATGTTTAGAATGGCGCGATTTAGCTTCGGAGCACTTAGGTGGGGGTGACGGATATGCAGAAGGGTGACCTTCCGGAGAAGGTTCTGGAGAGCGTGGACGAGTCGAGGCGCTCGTTCCTGACCAGGCTCATCTTGGGGAGCGCGTTCGTCGTACCCGCCGTCACATCGTTCTCGATGGGCGGCTTGGGGGTTGGCGAAGTCGCCGCGGCATGCTCGAACCAAATAACCTCGAGCGAATTTATCTCGAACCAGATAACCCCGTGCGAGGACATTGCCGAGGATTCCACAAACAAGGCGTTCGAAGGTTGCAACTTCCACGGCCGGGACTTTTCTGAGTATAACCTATCGGGGAGCCGCTTTGAGCATACTAACCTAAGCAACGCCAACCTGAGCGGTGCCTGCCTGACTGCTACCACCCTGGAAAAGGACAACCTGACGGATGCCGACCTGACGGATGCCGACCTGACGGGTGCCATCCTGGCGGGTACCAACCTGACGGGGGCCAACCTGACGGGGGCCAACCTGAAGGATGCCAACCTGACGGATGCCAACCTGGCACGTGCCAACCTGACGGGTGCCAACCTGACGGGGGCCAACCTGACGGACGCCAACCTGGCGGGGGCCGTCTTAACCGAGGTCACCTGGGATAGTACCACCTGCCCTGACGGAACGAACAGCAGCAACAACAACGGGAAGACTTGCATAGGGCACCTCAAAGGATAGACCTTCAGCTAGTATGCTGTCCCGCAAATAGATTGAATAACTTGCGCACATCCGCACGCCGCTTGCGCGGCCATCACCCTGCGCGCCTCCCTTTGTCATTCTGAAAGTTTGTGATCTTTTTGAGTAGTGGGGTGGGCTGCGGTGCCCGTTACGCGGCCAAGGCCCGCGCCCCCTTCCCGGCCTTCCCCCGCGCGGCGGGGGAAGGTGAGGATGGGGGTGGCCGTAGAGGCCCCAGCTCAGAGTCTGCCTGTCGCTATATCCTGCAGTTCTCAGTAAATGAGTCACAAGCTCTGAGCGCAGCGAAAAACCTGCGCGCAGCGATTCTATGCCCTTGTGCCGTCGGCTTTCAGGCAAATCGCTTCGCGTTGATGCTTCGCGGAGTTTATCCTGAGCCGCCATACGCTGGGATTCTTCGCTTCGCGCGGAATGACAGGCGAAGGGCTCGGCATGACACGCGAAGGGTCCAGCATGACGGAAAAAGCAAAAGCGGTGATGAGCTAGGCGATGGCGGGCTTGCCACGGCGAATCGAAAATGACATGAAGGCTTGTGGCGGTTTCGAGGCCCGGAGTGCAGAAGGCCGGTGTTGCTAATCCTCAATCTTATAGGGACCTTCGTTTTCGGACTTAGCGGCGCGATGCTCGCCGTGCGCAAACGGCTCGATCTGTTCGGCGTCCTTGTCCTCGCCGCCGCAACCGCGCTTGGCGGGGGTATCACGCGCGACATTTTGCTGGGGCGCACTCCGCCGGCGACGCTTGGCGACTGGCGCTATCTTACTGTCGCAGCTTGTGCCGGGCTGGTGGTGTTCGTCGAATATCGGCGGGTTGCGCACTGGAGCAATCTAGTCCAGGTCTTCGACGCAGCGGGGCTCGGTCTGTTCACCGTCACCGGCACCTCCACCGCGCTCAATGCCGGGCTGGGTCTGATGCCTGCCGCGCTTTTGGGGATGCTGACCGGAGTGGGCGGAGGCGCGCTGCGCGACGTTCTAGCGCGGGAGGTGCCCCTGGTGCTGCGCGGCGAAATATACGCGCTCGCCTCGCTTCTCGGAGCGCTGATCGTTATCGCCGCGGCTAGCGCTAGTGTTCTCGGTACGCCGGCCGAGATCATTGCCGCGTCCGCAACGTTCGTGTTTCGCATGGTAAGCCTATGGCGAGATTGGAACCTCCCCATAGCGCGTCCGCACGAGCACCCAAGCGCGCTTTCGCCGCCGTCCTAAACCCTGCGGCGGACGCCCGCAGCTCCTGTGTGCCTCCACCTCGCCGACAAGCGCAGGTTTCGCCAGCCGGCGCCCATTCCCCTTGCCGGCCGCTACGACGGGGGCGCGCACTTGTCAAAGGCGCTGACGTTTTGCGTGGAAGGCGGTAGTATCGCATCGGGCACGATGTCCACCGGCATGAAATCAAGCGGAAGCGTGACGATACCGACGAGCGCATCAATTACGCTGCCGAAAAATTCGGGGGAAACGTCCGAGGCGTTGGCTGGTCCACTCACTCCTATGCGAACCGCAAAGACCTGGTCGAAAGTGTGCCCTAGCTTGACGCCCACGATCGGCATCTTGTCGAGTCCCCAGCGCGGCGAGGTGAAGGGCATCGCGGCCAGATGCAAATCCAGTCTGTTTTCAGGCATATAAATCTCGCCGTGTCCGACCAGCCGAATCACCGGGCCGCTTAGCTGTAACTGCTGTACGGTAAGAGCCTGGGGCGCAAACGTCAGCCGCGCGAGGATCTTGTCGAACGGCAGGCCGGTTTTATCCAGGTCCGGCGGGTTAAAGGTCAGCCAGCTCCGGACGTTCAGTAGCTCCATAATCCGTACCAGCACGTCAGCCTTGCCCAGCGCGCCGTTGGCAATAACGATCGTGGCCCCGCCGCAAGTCAAAATCGGTGGCCTTCCGGCACCGGCCAAAATCGCCCCGGCGTTGATCTTCATGCTGAGGTCTCCGGAGACCGGCTGCTTATTAGCAGAGCCAAGAGCAATAAAAAGCGCGCGCGCATCGATTCGGCTCGCGTCGCCGGTGAGGTAAAGCTGATGTTGATCGCCGTTCCATATCGCAGCCAACTTGACCGAGCCGCGCAACGCACGGGCAGAAACATTCTTGACCTCCCATTGATTCGCCCGGCCGTCGAATTGCGCGGCCAGGTCGTCGATCTTCACTCCGCGGAAGAACACCGTGTGTAGGTTAATTGTGCCGGACAGGGCCAGCGCATGCGACGGGGGCGCGGGCGGGGACCCGCCGCTGGGAGAGGCGCGGCCGTCGATGGATGGACCGGCGGCGCTGGCGGGCGAATTTCCGCCAAGGCGCGCGGGTTCACCCGACGCGGGGCGGGTTTCTGAGAGTATGCTATCCGCCGGTTTCGCGCGCGCCGAAGTTTGGGCGCCGCCGCCAGACCTCCCGCCTTTGAAGTTTATAGCGTCCACGTCAAATCGGCTGCCGGAGATTGTCAACTTTACGGCCGGGTTCGCGAAATCGGAGACCGCGGCCAGCAGATCGAAGTGGCCCGCGCCCAGCGTTACTGCGTTCGCGGACAACCTTGCGCTTTGCCGATTGAAAACGACGCGCGTTCCGCGCACGAGCACGGGCTTTGTCGTATAGGGTGAATCCACCGACAGACCATTTATCGACAAGACGCCATCTAGGCGCGGCGGTTCGCGAGAGACCTTCCACAGGACCGTCACCTGGCCGCCGGCCTGGCCGGAAACTTTGAACCTCGACAAGCTCGAATCTGGGGCGAACGTTCGATACCATCGCCACATGTCGGCCCCGCGCAGCCTTATTCGGGCGCGCAGCGTCCGGCTGGGGAGCGCCAGGCGGCCGTCAGCGGCGAGCGTGCCTCCTTCCAGTACCGATGCATGTACCGCCGACAGCAGGAGCTCGCGTTTAAGCTCGGCACGCCCGCGAAATGCGAGCGCGTTGTGCGCGCCATGATCAGCGAGCTCAACAAAGCCGTGATCGAGCTCGAACCATGAATTCTGCGGCTCGAACCGGCCGTTGTCGCCCGCCAGCGTCCCGCCGAAGTTGGCCTGCGCATACGCGGTGCGCTGAGCGCGGAGTACGTTGCGAGCACTGACGGGCAATGCTTTTTGCAGTGCCGGCTGATCGAGCGCAAGCGCGCCGAAAAAGCCGCCGCTATAGACCGCGCGCATCCCGCTGCTGCCCAAAGATTGCCGGGCATCGACCTGAAACCGCCCGCGCGTGATCCTCAAAGCGCCGACTTGAGCCGCCAAGTTATCCGCGGCCACCACGCCGTTGTCAAGCGTGAAGCGAGCGGGACCTTCAAGCCGCAAGCCCAGAAAGCCGAGCCGGCGCACTTCGGCAAGAGCCAGCGTTCCGTCGGCGGCCAGATCGGCGGTCGCGATCGAAAGCGCGCCGCTCGAGCTGCCGACCAGCGCGCGAAGCACCTGACGTTGTTTGCAGGCCGCGTCGGAGCATTGTCCAAAGGCCGCGCGCCAAGGCTGGAGGGCGGCGGCGAATTGTACGCGCTCGATCTCCAGCTCTCCGCGCAGCGCTGCCGTCGGAGCAATACCCAGCGCCTTACTCGCTTCGTCCATTCGCACCTGGAATGGCCCGGCTTCCAAGTCGAGCTTTGGGTTGCTCGAAAACTGCGCCGCAACGGCCCCCTGTGCCGGAAACCGCTCGCTTAAACCCAGCCCGGCGGGCATCAACACGGCGCCGGCGAGCTTGAATTGATCGGTGGATAGCGCATAAGAGCCGTCGAACCCGACTTGCCCCAGCGTTGGCACTTGCGCCGCATGCACTCGTATCTGCCCGTGCAACGCCGCGCTTTCGGAAACAGCCAATTGCAGCCGCCCGTTGAGCGCAACGTTGCTGCGGCGAATGAACTCGACGCTGCCATAAGCAGGCTTCGCCTGTTGGGCCTCGAGAGCGGGGATCGTAAAATCTGCCGAGGCGGAAAACCCGTCAATCGGCGGTCCGTTCCAGGAAACCCGTTCTATCGCCACGCTCAGGACCCTGGAATCCGCGTCCAGGCTCGCGTCGAGATTAACCTTCGGGATGGATTGATCCGCGGCTTTAAAGCTGGTCAAGCGCAGCTTTCCGTTCACCACAACCGCATGGTTTACGAAGCGCGCCACCGTGCTCGCCAACTTGGGCAGTGTGGCGACGTAGCCCTGTAAATCGAAGCTTTGATTCGTCGGCCTGGAAGCCGGCGCGAGGGTTACGTCAGGCGCAAAGAGGCTTAAAGATTTTAGCGGCAGCAAGCGAACCCGTACGAGTTGGCCATAGCCGATCACCGCCTCGATACGTTTCGCGCGCGCCGATTGACCGTGATAAGCGATGCTCGCATCGCCGGCGACAATCTCAAGGCCGCTCGTCGCGACGCCCAAATCCAAGCTTCCCAGACTGATAACGGCCCCGGTCTTGGAGGCCACGAGCTGCAACCCGCGCCGCATCAGCGCATCTCGCTTGAGCACCACTAGCGATACCGCCGCTGCAAAGATCAGCAGCAGCGCGCCGGCGGCGATCATCGCGATGCGCAAGGCCAGTCTCATTAGACGCATCAACCGACAGCTCCCCACTAAAGTTCAAGACGAGCGGCGCGCGCAGGCGGGCTGAGCGTCGTCTTCAAGTCTTCGACATGCATATCTTGCCCCCGTCCGCTGCGACATCTAAGCGGCGCGCCAGACGGGACAACTTTCTCGAGCAGACGGCGCTGCGGGGTATCATCCACGCCGCGGCTTATGCTCGTTGCTGCGGTCGTCACGCGTAGCCGACAGAGGCGCCGAAGAGCCGCCCTAAAGGAGCTTCGCGGAGGTCGATGATTGGCCGGCCGGGACACCGACTAAGCGATCGGCCGCCGACTTATGGAAAAAATTATACCGCGATAGCGGCCTTCACCGATACAAATGCGGTAAAATGTAGTAGTGGGATTGTGGACCTTAAGATTGCGCGATACCGGGCGCAATTGCGTACCTCCACACTTTTAGGTGCAACGTATTCTAGATGCGCCGTGTTTTAGATGAATGAAGCCTTGCCGCCGACGTCAAGAGAGGTGATGGCGCGCCGCTGGTCCGCAGCTTGACCGGCGGCGGTCGCGGAGTGACGAATCGACGGCGGCCCGTCGTCTCGCGGGAGCGACCCCAGATGGCGCATGGCAGCGGGACAGGCGGTGCTACCGCGTGCCGGCGGGCACGGACAGTTTACCCAGGCGGCTGGGGTCGTTACACGACTCGCCGGAGCCCAGTTGGCGGCCAGCGGTATTGCCCTACGCAAAAGGCGCCGCGCTTCGGGCGGCCCTTTGCCGACAGCGCCGCTGCGCGGAGCACTTTAGGGGTCGGCGAGCCCGCTGAGCGCGTTTGTTCTCGACGGAAGCCTAGATTTCCCGCCATAAGCGGTTAACGTACGGAGACCAAAGCGATGCAAATGGGGATGATTGGTCTGGGTAGAATGGGCGCGAACATGGTGCGGCGCCTGCTGCTGGCAGGCCACGAATGCGTGGTTTACGACCTGGGCGCGCAGGCCGTGCAGCAAATGCAAAAGCAAGGGGCCGTCGGGGCCTCTTCACTCGACGACTTTGCCGCCAAGCTTAAAAAACCGCGGGTTTCGTGGATCATGGTTCCGGCCGCCGCGGTCGAAGGCACGCTCCAGGAGCTCTCGCGCCGGTTCGAAAAGGGCGACATCATCGTCGATGGCGGAAACTCGTACTTTGTGGATGACATCCGCCGTGCCAAAGCGCTGAGCGCCAAGGGGATCCATTACGTCGATGCCGGCACGAGCGGCGGCGTCTGGGGCCTGGAGCGCGGGTTCTGCCAGATGATCGGCGGCGAAACCGAGATCGTCAAGCACTTGGACCCGCTTTTTGCCGCGCTCGCGCCCTCTGTCGAGTCCGCGCCGCGCACGCCGGGGCGCGAAAAGGCCAAGCCCAGCACCGCTGAACACGGCTACCTTCATTGCGGACCCAGCGGCGCTGGCCATTTCGTCAAAATGGTCCACAACGGCATCGAGTACGGCATTATGGCCGCGTACGCGGAAGGCTTAAATATTCTGCGCCACGCGAACGCCGGAAAACACCGCGAGACGGTCGACGCCGAGACTACGCCCCTGCGCGAGCCGGAACTCTACCAATTCGATCTCAACCTTCCCGACATCGCCGAAGTGTGGCGGCGGGGCAGCGTGATTGCCTCGTGGCTTTTAGACTTGAGCGCCGCGGCCTTGATCGAAGACCCCGAACTCAAGAAGTTCTCCGGGCGCGTGTCCGACTCGGGCGAGGGCCGCTGGACCATCGACGCGGCGATCGACGAAGGCGTGCCGGCCTATGTGTTGAGCGCCGCCCTGTACGAGCGCTTCAGCTCGCGCGGAGCCGCCGACTTCGCCGACAAGCTGCTTTCCGCGATGCGCTACGAGTTCGGCGGCCATCTGGAAAAAAAAGGCTGAGTCGGTTATAAGCGCGCCGAGCCTCCGTGCGGGCAAAAGCAGCTATGCTTCGCCGTTCTCCGTCGCTGCTGACTGTTGACGCTGGTTGGCCGCGCGTTTGTTGGGCGCTACGGCCATAGCTTGCGCACGCACGCTTAAGGACGGCGCGGGCCGCGCTGATCGCCGGCTGCGGCTCATCCGCGCGAGGGCCGCGACTTTTCGCCGCGATAGAACAGCAGCACGATAATTCCGGCGCCGGCGAGCGCGGCCCCCAGTATGTCAAGCCCGCTCTCGAAACTGTCCGTGGACTGCTTGAGATATCCCATCAGGGCGGGACCGGCGAAGCCGCCCACGTGGCCGATTGAGTTGATAAGCGCGATGCCCCCGGCGGCCGCCGTGCCGCGCAAAAACTCCGGCGGCATCGACCAGAACGGGCCGATCATTCCCCATACTCCGGCAACGCCAAGAGAAAATGCCGAGAGCGAAGCGACGGGGGTCCGCGCTCGCGCCGCTAGCGCAAGCCCAAGCGCGCCCGCGAACGAAGGCAGCGCTAAATGCCATCGCCGCTCGCCCCTTCGGTCCGACGAGATGCCCACCAGCACCAGCGCAGCAGCGCCGCACAAGTACGGAACTGCGGCGAGAAAGCCGAGCTCAAGGGTGGTAAAAACGCCGAACTCCTTGATAATGCGCGGCAGCCAAAAGCTCACGCCGTACAGCGCGAACACCATCAAGACGTAGCTAGCCGTCAGTATCCACACCCGCGCGCTCCTTAGCGCCTCGCCCAAACCAAAGCGCTGGCTCAAGGCGTTCCGTTCCTGGTCGCCGCGAAGCAGCGCCACAAGCGAGTCGCGCTCGCGCTCGGAGAGCCACGTAGCCTCAGCCGGGCCGTCCGGCAGATAGTAAAGCACGACGGACCCGAGTATCACCGACGGGATACCTTCGAGCAAAAATAGCCACTGCCAGCCCGACAGCCCCAACGCCCCGTGCATGCCTAAAATCGCGCCGCACGCGGGTCCGGCGATTACGTTGGCCAGCGCGTTCGCGGTCAGAAACAGCGCGGTCGCCCGCGCTCGCTCTTGCTGAGGAAACCAATACGTGAGATACAAGATTATACCCGGGAAAAAACCCGCCTCGGCCGCGCCGAGAACAAGGCGCAGAACGTAGAAGCTCTTCGCGCCCTGGGTATACATCATGCTCGCCGAAATGACGCCCCACGAGATCATTATCCGCGCGATCCAGCGCCTGGCGCCGAGGCGCTCGAGGATGAGGTTGCTCGGGATTTCGCACACGACATAGCCGACGAAAAAAAACCCGGCGCCCAAACCGAACATCACCGGCGTAAAGCCCAGGTCGTGATTCATCTGGAGCGAGGCGAAGCTTACGTTGATGCGGTCAAGATAGTTCGCGAGGTAAAGCAAGCATAGAAAGGGCAGCAGCCTTATCCGCGCCTTTGCCAGCGCGGCCCGAGCCGACGCCGCGATGTCGCGCGCCGCGATATCCCTCGGTGCTGCTCCCACGCTAGTGTCCCGAGTGCAAAGTTCGGTGAATAATTCTTGCGCCCTCGCCCGCGAGCGGGCGGGTATTAGCGGCGGTCTTAACGCCTCTCCCGGCTGGGAGAGGCCGCGCCGAAGGCGCGGGTGAGGGACCGATGAGAGACAACAATTGCTGCGCTCCGCGCCCGGCTCAGCACCCTCACCCCAACCCTCTCCCACTTCGCGGGCGAGGGCGCAGAAAAGAGCACAACGCGCCGCGCGGCTTGTTCACTCGTCCGAAGCTAACCCGACCTGGCCGCGGTAGGTCAGCAGCACGATTACTCCGGCGCTGGCTACCGCAACCGCCAAAATTTGGAGTCCGCCATTAAAGCTGTGCGTCAGCTCCTTGAGAAACCCCATCAACAAGGGGCCAAAGAAGCCGCCCGCGTTGCCCAGTGAATTGATCAGCGCGATGCCTCCGGCGGCCGCCGTGCCGCGCAAGAACTCCGGCGGCATCGACCAGAACGGGCCGAACGTCGCCCACAATCCCGCCGCCGCCAGTGACAGAGCGAGAAGCGCAGCCACCGGGCCCTTCGCCCGCGCCGAGAGCACAAGTCCGGCCGTGCCGACAAACGCGGAAAGCGCAAGATGCCATCGTCGCTCGCCGCTGCGGTCCGAGGAGATCCCCACCACCACCATCGCAACCGCCGCGCATAGATAAGGAAGCGCCGAAATAAACCCGATCTCGAGGTTGGTAAACGTTCCCAGCCCCTTGACAATCTGCGGCAGCCAAAACGCCACTCCGTATATGGTGACGACGATACAAAAGTAGATGGCGCCCATGGTCCAGACCCGCGCGCTAGCAAGCCCCTCGCTCAAGCTGTGGCGGTGGGCGCCGGCGGTTTCCTTATACTCGCGATGGAGCAGCGCCATAAGCGACTCGCGCTCGCGCTCGGAGAGCCAGGTGGCCTCGGCCGGACCGTCCGGCAGATAGTAAAGCACGACGAACCCGAGTATCACCGACGGGATTCCTTCGAGCATAAACAGCCATTGCCAACCGGATAGCCCCAATATCCCGTGCATTCCCAAAATCGCCCCGCACAACGGGCCCGCGACAAGGCCGGCAAGGGCCGTTGCGGTTAAGAACAGCGCGCTTGCCCGCGCCCGCTCGCGCCGCGGAAACCAGTACGTCAGGTAAAAGATAATGCCGGGAAAGAAGCCCGCTTCGGCCGCCCCCAGCAATAGGCGCAGCACGTAAAAACTGCGTGCCCCTTGCACGTACATCGTAGCCGAGGATATGACGCCCCAGGAGATCATTATTCGCGCTATCCAGCGCCTGGCGCCCACGCGCTCAAGTATCAGGTTGCTCGGGACTTCGCAGGCTATGTAACCGACGAAGAAAAGTCCCGAGCCTAGGCCGAAGGCGACCGGCGCGAGGCCCAACTCGTGGTTCATCTGCAGCGCGGCAAAACTTACGTTGATGCGGTCGAGATAGTTCGCGATGTAAAGGGCAAATAAAAAAGGCAGCAGCCTGACGCGCGCCTTGGCAAGCGCGGCCTGCGCCGCTGCCTCGACGCCCGGCGCAAAAATACTCTCCGGCGCTGTCTCCGACTTAGGAGCCATGCGGCATTCCCCCCTCGTTGCGCGCAACAGTCTAGCCGTTATGGCCGATCAAAAACCAGAGCGGCGCGGCTCGCCCTCATCCGCTTTATGATTTGCGCTCGCGCGCAGGGCTGCGGCCGCAACCGGCGAGCGCGGGATGGCCTGCATCTAGGATGTCGGCCAAGCGATCGGCGAACTTAAGGCGCTCGACGCTGACTCTCTTTTTAGGGCAGCGAAGAGGCCACGCCGGAGCAGGCCAAATGAATCTGGATAGTACGGATTTAGCCTCAAAGGCTCTTTCGGACCCGAAACACCCCCGAGTGCCGTTCAGATACGCCGGCACCTACTGAGGACCGCGCAATATAGTGACAGGCACACTCTCAGCCTGTCCCACCCCCTTCCTAACCTTCCCCCGCACACCCGGGGAAGGAACCAGAATAGGGCCCTTCGCCGCGTCGCGGGGGAAGGCCGGCAAGGAGGGCGCGGCCTTGCCCGCGCAGCGAGCACAAAGCCAGCCTCACGACTCAGCGCCATCTCAATATTTTGCAATCCTCAATAGGTAAAAAAATCGATGGCGAAAGCCTGGACCGAAGGTCAGGCGCTTTTGCCTCCTAAGTTCAGGCGCGCCATAGCCGAATTTTGCGTGGAGCGGTGCGCTGGCGGGTTGACTTGGTAAGCGCGAAGCCATGAGATCGCCTAAGAACTCGTCGCGCAGACCCGGCGCGAGTGCGCAAGCCTGATGCAGAATCAACAGATCGCAGACATCCTCGACGAAATCGCCGAGATGCTGGAGATAAGCGAGGGCAACTTTTTTCGCGTGCGCGCCTATCGCAACGCTGCGCGAACGGTGCGCGATTGCTCAACCCAACTCTCCGAGATGAGTCCGGAGGCCATCCGCGAGTTACCCGGGATCGGCGAGGACCTCGCGGGCAAGCTAGAGACCCTGGTCAAGACCGGGGAGCTTGGGCTGCATCGCGAGTTGTCGCGCAAGGTTTCTACCGGGCTGGTCGAGCTGCTGCGGCTTCCCGGGCTCGGTCCGAAACGCGTGCGGGCGCTCCATGAAAAGCTTGGCGTTCGCGACCCGGCTACCCTTAGAGCAGCCCTGGAATCGGGCGCGGTGGCCAAGCTCGAAGGTTTTGGCGCGAAGCTTCAGCAGCGCCTGCTTCAACACCTGGCCGTGCTGGAGGCCAAACCCGCCAAGCGGCTGCGCTACGTCGACGCGGAGCCAATCGTCGAACAACTGTTCACCCATATGCGTTCAAGCCGCGCGGTCTCGCGCCTTGAGATGGTCGGGAGCTTTCGCCGCAAGAAGGAAACCGTCGGTGATCTCGACGTGATAGCGGTGTCGAGCAGGAGCTCGGCAGTGACCGACCGCCTGCTTTCTTTCCCCGCCGTTGCCGAGGTTCTGGCCCGGGGCGAGAGCAAGACCTCGGTTGTGCTGAACAATCACCTCCAGGTCGATCTACGCGTGTTCGCGCCCAAGAGCTACGGCGCGGCGATGGTATACTTCACCGGCTCGCAGGCCCACTGCGTGCACCTCAGGCGAATTGCGCAGCATCAAGGGCTCCTGCTCAACGAGTACGGCCTCTACCGCGGCGGCAAAGCCGTCGCCGGCAAGGACGAGGAACAAATCTATGCGGCGCTGGGCATGGGATGGATCGCGCCCGAGCTGCGCGAAGACCGCGGCGAGATCGAAGCCGCCCAGGCGGGCAAGCTGCCGAAGCTTATCGAACGCGATGACCTGCGCGGCGATCTGCATTCGCACACCACATGGACTGACGGCCGCGCCACGCTGGAGGAGATGGCCGGCGCCGCGCGCGACCGCGGATTGGAATATCTCGCGGTAACCGACCATTCCCGTCGGCTCGCGATGGCGCACGGCCTCGACCCGCACCGCCTGCGCGAGCAATGGCGCGAGATCGAGCAGGTCGAGGCGCGTGTGGGGAAAATCAAGCTGCTGCGCGGGATCGAGGTCGATATCCTCGAGGACGGCAGCCTCGACCTGCCGGACGAGACGCTCGCCGAGCTCGATTGGGTGGTCGCATCGGTTCATTACAAGCTCGACCAGGGCGCCAAGTTGATGACTAAGCGGCTAATCAGAGCAATTCGCAATCCCCACGTGGACGTTATCGGTCATCCCAGCACAAGACTCATCAATCATCGCGAGCCGAGCAACTTCGACTTCGGCGAAATTCTGCGCGCGGCGCGCGAAGAAGGATGCGCGCTGGAGATCAATTCTCAGCCCGATCGTCTCGATTTGAACGACACCGCGTGTCTGGCCGCCAAGCAGGCCAAGGTCCGATTGGTGGTCTCCTCCGACGCCCATCATCCGCGAGATTTCGCCGTTCTTGAGTACGGCGTGAACCAGGCGCGTCGCGGATGGGTTGAACCGGCGGATGTGCTTAACACGCGGCCGCTAAAGCAGTTTTTGTCGCTGCGCCGCTAAACCGTCAAGACCACACGCGCCCGCGGCGCGTGTCAACCGCCGCGGGCACCGTTCGTCTGAAAGGAACCGGGTATAAGCGCAGGGTCTTGTTTTGCCAGCCTCGCGGGCGGCGCTGTTGCGCTTCGGCAGTGCTCCGCGTAACGATGGGCAGCGGCCCGCGCGACGACCGATGGGTGCGATGCGGCCCTTTCGCGCTATAGCCACGCGCTTTGTGTTCACTTGCGCACGGCTGCATGAGCTTGCGCCAACCGGGCGCATCGGTAGCGGAGGTTAGTGCCCGCGCGATACTAGGCCGCCACATCGCCGATCGCGCATCGGCGTGGCGGCGGCTAAAACGCGTCCTTGACAGATAGTTGTCTAGACAAACAACGTAAAACAAGGAGAAGCGCTAGACGTGTCACGCGCGCGACTCGCTCTTGACCCCGCGGCGCTCGGTCACCTCAGACCGAGTCAGACAACGCGGAGGTTTGTCAGAATTTTATTTGTGATCGTCCTTGTGACGGTCGGTCTTGCGCTTCCGAGCATACCCCCGACAGGTCGGTCGGTGCTGATCTGGATTCAGCGCCAGGCCATCAAACTGACCGCGACACCCGACAACTGGCGTGAAGAGCAGCCACCCGGCAAAGCCCAGGCTAACAGCAGCGCCGCGGCCGTTGCCAAAAAGTCGACCGGCAACGTGTCGCCGTCGGGCAGCGAGAGCGCGAAGGGATGCCGCGGAGAAGAGGATGTGCTCGCGACGATTCCTCGTCGCGAGCACTACCAAGTGCTCACGGAGTGCATAACCGTTGTGGGTACTGTGCGGTCCGAGCCCCATAGCGACCCCGATGGAGTCCAGTTCGATTTTGTCGTCGAGCCGCGCGATTCGCACTTGTTTGCCGCCGAAGGGAGCGAGGTAGAGACAGGTCAATCACACCAGACGGTAAACCCCGTCATCGGACTGGGGCTAATCGTGCCCGCGGACCTACCCGGATGCAAACCGGGGGAAGTAATCAAACGAGGCCACGCGGAGCCAGGAAATGTCGGTATTTGCAGCGGACTGGATGTAGTCGTGCCACCGCCCGGCACAAAGGTCGAAATCACCGGAGCCTTTGTGTTCGACCGCGAAAACAAACTTCACGTCATTTGCCCAGTGTGGTCTATTACGCCTATTCCCGATTGAACGAAGGACCGCCGGGCCGGGCGGAACACAGGGGCGTAAAGACGCAATTGCCGCGCGTTCCGGACGAGCAAAGCGCCGACCTGGGTCTCGCTGAGATCTCCCGAAGGCGCTGGATTGTCACAGCCCAGCCGACCGGATTCGCGGCGAGGCACGAACGCGGCGCGACTCGCTCGGCTGATTGCGGCACGGCGCGTTGCGACGCGCGCTGCCCATGGCAGCATTAGCAAACACGTCGTTCTTAGGTATGATTACGGTAGAGTCTTAACCTTGAACCGGGCGAAGGTGACCAGCGGCCGCAGGCTGCGCTAGCCAGGGTTGACAGCAGATGCAAACCCTTGGCGGATGGAGAAGGGGAACGACCGGCATCATGTCACCAACGGCGCCAAAAACCGCGTCCGGTAAGAAAATGACCCCGCAAGACATAATGATAGCCGGACAGGAATCGCTCCACGAGGATCGGAGGGAGAAACCAGAATGCAAGATGACGAAGGTCGCCTCCCGCCTCACCCCAATTTTAATTTTTGCGCTCGCTGTCAGCTCCCTCAATCTGGGGACTTCATCGTCTTCGGCGGCTGACCAGCCCGTCGCCTCCTCGCAGAGCGCGCCCAAGCTTGCACCGATCGAGCTCTCGCCGCGCCGCCGCCAGCTCATCGGGGTAACCCTGGCAAAGGCCGAGGAAAAAGACCTGACCGATCTGATCGAAACGACCGGTCTGGTCGAGCCGGACGAGCAACTCGAAGGTTACGTGCAGACCCGCTTTGCCGGCTGGATCCGGCAGGTCCTGGTCAACCAGACCTACCAATACGTGCGCAAAGGCGAGCCGTTGCTCACGATTTACAGCCCCGAGTTAGCGAGCGCCGAGAACGAATATCTGCTCGCCCTGCGCACCGCCGGGCGGACAGCGGATAGCCGCGTCGAGGGGGTGGCCGGCGGAGCTAAGTCACTGGCCGACGCAGCGCTGACGCGGCTTAAGCTGTTCGATGTATCGCCGCGCGAGGTCTCCCGTCTCAGGCACGAACGCACCGCGGTGGATACGGTCGAGATCGACTCACCGATGACCGGCTACGTGGTCGATCGGGCGGCGCTGCCCAACATGTACGTGCAGCCGCAGACGCGGCTTTATTCCATCTCGAACCTCTCCACGGTATGGGCTTACGCCGCCGTATTTCAAAACCAGCTCGGCGAAATTAAGGTAGGCGACCCGGTTTCGGTTACGGTTGACGCCTATCCCGGCCGCACCTTCGACGGCCGCGTCGACTTCATCTGGCAGGCTATCGACCCGACCACCCGCACGGCCAAGGTGCGATGCGCTTTCGCCAACCGCCAAGGACTGCTCAAGCTCGGAATGTACGTCAATATGACACTCAAACCACGCCTTGGCCGAGCGCTGGTCATCCCAGATTCCGGCGTCTTGCGGACGGGAACTCATAACATAGTCTTTATCGATCGCGGCAACGGCTATCTGGAGCCTTCGGAGGCGGAGTTGGGTCCCCACGTCGGACACGATTTCGTGGTGCGTAAGGGTCTTCGCCCGGGCGACCTGATCGTGAGCTCGGCGAATTTCCTGATCGACTCCGAGAGCCAGTTGCAGGCGGCGCTGGGCACCTTCGTACCTCCTCCGCCTGGAGCCAGCGCGGCGGCAAATGCGCCCTCAGGCAGCATAGAGCTGACAACGCAGCCCAACCCGCCGCGTAAGGGCGGTGACGAGGTGTTCGTGACCGTCCGCGATTCTTCGGGCAGGCCGCTCGCAGACGCTAAAGTTACGGTAGTCTTTTTTATGCCCGCGATGCCGGCGATGGGGATGTCGGCGATGCGTGTGCAGGCTGATGCGAAGCCCACCGGGAAAGGAACTTACGCCGTCACGGTTAGTCTTGACAGCGGCGGAACCTGGAACGTCACCGTAATCGCCACGCGGGCAGGCAAGCAGATCGCTATCCTTCAGCGCAGCATCTCGGCCAGCGGCGGAATGTAGGCAACAGCGCCGTGACCGGCAAAATAAAGCCGAGCGCGCCGTGATTAACAAGACGATCGACTGGTGCAACGGCAACCGCTTCCTGGTTGCGCTCTTTGTCGCCGCGATTGTAGCCTGGGGGGCTTGGTCGCTGAGCCGCATCGAGCTCGACGCGCTGCCGGACATCTCCGACGTGCAAGTGATCATTCACACCCAATGGATGGGCGAGCCGCCGGGCATCATCGAAGATCAGGTGAGCTATCCGATCGTGACGACGATGTTGGCGGCGCCGCGGGTCAAGGCGGTGCGCGCTCAGACCATGTTCAACGACTCCTATGTCTTCGTGGTATTTCGCGACGGCACCGACCTCTACTGGGCGCGCAGCCGGGTCCTCGAATACATGCAGCAGCTCGAAGGACTACTGCCGCCCGGCGTGCATCCTGTGATCGGTCCTGACGCAACAGGTGCGGGATGGGTCTACGAGTACGTACTGCTCGACAAGAGCCACAACTTGAGTCTGGCCGACCTCAATACCCTCCAGGACTGGTACGTCCGATATCAACTTGAGACCGTGCCCGGCGTAGCCGAAGTCGCCAGCATCGGGGGACTCGTCAAACAATACCAGGTCAAGGCCGACCCCAATCGGCTGCTCGCCCTGCATATCCCGCTACAGACCGTGGTTGACAAGATTCGCGACAGCAACAACGAGGTCGGCGGCCGGGTGCTTGAGATGACCGGCGCCGACTATCTCGTCCGCGGCCCGGGCTACATCCGAACCCTCGAAGATCTGGGGAACGTGCCGG
Source organism: Deltaproteobacteria bacterium (assembly GCA_021831785.1). GTDB lineage: Bacteria > Desulfobacterota > Binatia > Binatales > Binataceae > JAJYYI01. The sequence continues at coordinate 362,808 of JAKBMB010000011.1, forward strand.
TTGGAAGCCGCAACGGCATCCCCATTCTCGTCCGCGATCTGGGAGTCGTGAGCTTCGGCCCGGACCTGCGCGAGGGCGTCGCCGAGTGGGGCGGCGAAGGTGAGACCGTGGGCGGGATTGTCGTGATGCGCTACGGCGAAAACGCGCTCAAGGTGATCGACCGCATCAAGGCAAAATTAGTCGAGCTCAAGAAAAGCCTCCCTCCAGGCGTCGAAATATTGTCCGGCTACGACCGTTCCGGCTTGATCTCCGCGTCAATCGACACTCTGAAGCGCGACCTCATCGAAGAGGCAATAATCGTAAGTCTCGTAATAGTCCTCTTTCTGTTTCACTTCCGCTCGGCGCTGATTCCCATCCTTACCATTCCGCTCGCCCTGATCGCGACGTTCATCCCCATGTACTACTTTCATGTGAGCTCGAACATCATGTCGCTCGGGGGCTTCGCGCTGGCGATCGGCGTACTGATCGATGCGTCGATCGTTATGGTCGAGAACGGCTACCGGCACCTCGCTGAACGCGCCATGGGCGGCCGAACTCTTACGCGCGACGAGCATCAAAGAATCGTGCTGAGCGCGGCCAAGCAGGTTGGGCGCCCGCTTTTTTACTCGCTGCTCATTATTGTACTTTCCTTTCTGCCGGTCTTCCTGCTCGAGGCGCAAGAAGGCCGCATGTTCAGCCCCTTGGCTTACACCAAGACCTTCGCTATCACTTTTTCCTCGCTGCTCGCGATAACCATCGTTCCAATACTTATGGTCTTTCTGGTGCGGGCAAAAAGATACCGCCCGGAAGCGCAAAACCCGGTGGCGTATTTCTTCCAATGGCTCTATTTGCCGATCATTCGATGGTGTCTGCGCCATCGGAGCGTGCCGATAGCCGCCGGCCTGCTGTTTCTGGCGGTCACCTTCCCGCTGGCCTTTCGAATCGGCAGCCAGTTCATGCCGCCTTTATACGAAGGCTCGATGCTCTATATGCCGACTGCGCTGCCCGGGATCTCGATCACTTCGGCTAGCCACCTGCTGCAACAACAGGACGCGGTGCTCAAGACCTTCCCCGAGGTCGAGACGGTCTTTGGCACAGTCGGCCGCTCGAACAGCGCGACCGACAATGCTCCTTTAGACATGTACGACACGACGGTGATGCTCAAGCCGCGCAGCGAATGGCCAGCGGGCATGACCTACGACCGGTTGCTTCAGGAGATGGACGCGAAGCTCCAGTTTCCCGGTCTTTCCAACACCTGGACGATGCCGGTGGAAAACCGACTCGACATGGAGCTCACCGGAATTAAGACGCCCGTTGGGCTTAAGCTCCAGGGACCGAACCTTAGCGAGTTGCAGAGAATCGGTTCTCAGATCGAGGAGATTCTTTCCAGCGTGCCAGGAACGCGCAGCGTGTATGCCGAGCGCGTCGCGCAGGGCTTTTACGTCAACGTCACCACCAACCGCGCGCAAGCCGCGCGCTACGGACTGACGGTCGGCGACGTGCAGCGCATGGCGACCTCCGGCATGGGCGGCGAAAATATTGCGACCACGATCGACGGCCGCAATCGCTTCCCCATCAACGTGCGGTATCTGCGCGACTACCGCGATGATCCCGAGGCGCTGCGCCGGATGCTGGTCATGACCCCGAGCGGCGCCCAGATTCCGCTTGGCGAGGTCGCCGGCATTACGCTGAGCCCGGGGCCTTCGATGGTCCGCGATGAAGATGGCCAGCTCACCGCCTACGTATTTATCGATCTCGCCGGCAGTGACTACGGAGGTTACGTGGCGCGCGCCCAAGAGACGCTCGATGCAAAGCTCCATATGCCGGCGGGCTACAGCCTCAGGTGGTCAGGCGAATACGAGTTCGAGCTACGCGCAAAGAGGCGATTAACGCTAATCATTCCAGCCGTCTTCGGGGCGATCTTCGTGCTGCTCTACATGTTATTCAAATCCGTCCCGGAAACGCTGATCCTGCTGTTTCCCTGCGCTTTTGCGCTTACCGGCGGCCTCCTATTACAATACCTGATGGGCTTCAACTTCAGCGTTGCGGTCGCGGTCGGCTACATGAGCCTGTTCGGCATCGCGGTCGAGACCGGCGTGGTGATGATTATCTTCCTCGATGAAGCGCTAGATCTACACCTCGCCAAAGGTCCAGTCGATCACGACGATATTGAAGCTGCCACGATAGAAGGCGCCGTGCACCGGCTGCGGCCCAAGCTGATGACCGTTTTTGTCGTCATCCTGAGTCTAGCGCCGATTTTTTTCGAAACGGGAATCGGCAACGACGTGATGAAACCGATAGCGGTGCCCATAGTAGGCGGGATGGTTACGTCTTCGATCGCCGTTCTGATACTGCTGCCCGTTCTGTTCGCCATGATCAAGGAGCGGGCGGCAGCCGGAGGCGCTCTCAGACCATCGGGCGCGGACGCGCTATGAGGCACGGCGCTTGACCGCCAACAACGTTCGATCGCTAACGGCGAGCGCATCCTCAAGGTCCTTTAGGCGCCGTCGGCTGTAGTTTAGTCGAGAAACTTCGCGCGGACTCACAAGCGCCGCGGCCTGAGTGGCGGACTTTAACTAATGTAGGGCGTCGCGAAAACGTGCCCCTGAAACGGAGTGAGCAAGGAAATGACAGCTCAAGCAAATCGGACCACGGTGACCTCGGTTGCGCTCGGCCTGGCTTTGGGGCTGGCGATGCTCTCGCTTTCGGCGGGCCGCACTGCGGCGCAGACCGCGATCAAAGAGTCCGGACCGGTAGCGGAAGATGAGGTGCCGCAGGCGATCAAAACGGCGTTGAGCGCCCCGGGACGGACGGCCGCCGACAAGTCTTTGGACGCCGGCCGCAGACCCGAGCAGGTGATGACTTTGCTGGGAATTAAGCCCGGGATGCGGGTGGCCGATCTTTATGCCGGAGCGGGCTACACCACCGAGATTTTGGCCCGGATCGTCGGCCCCACGGGCAAGGTCTACTCGCAAAACGCGGCGTTCGAGCCGCGCTTCAAGCGTTTCGAGGATGCTTGGCGAAACCGGCTCAAGAGCCCGGAACTGAGCAACGTCGTTGCCGTAAGCGCGCCCTTCGACGCCGATCATCTTCTGCCCGTTGCGCCCAACTCCCTCGACGCGGTGATAATCAACCTCAACTACCATGACCTCGTCTGGCGCGGCGTAAACCGCGATAAGTTCAACTTGAGCGTGTTCCACGATCTCAAACCCGGCGGCGTGTACGGCATAATCGACAGCAGCGCCCAGCCGGGCTCCGGCGTCCGCGACGTAAAGACCCTCCATCGCATCGACGAGCAGTTCCTGGTCAACGAAGTGGAGAAGGCCGGCTTCAAGCTTGTCGCGGCATCCAACGTCCTGCGTCATCCCGACGACGACCGCACCTGGGTCGTGTTCCAGCATCGTGGGCACCAAGACCGCTTCGTGCTCAAGTTCGTCAAGCCCCAAAGCTAGCTTGACGCCCGCGCGATCGCCAGCCGCAGCTTTCAGGTCCGGTCGACCCGGCTTGCAACCTCAATCGGCCGCTCCGTATGATTCTCCACATAATCGGGCGGCCGCGCCCGTCAGCGCGAACAACCCGCGCCGCGGCTTGGTGAAACACCGACCATGCGCGAAGCTTCGGAACTGAACAAGACATTCGAACCGAAAGCCGTCGAGGAACGTTGGGCGGCGCTCTGGGAGGCCCGCGGCTACTTCGTCGCCGACCCATCGAAGGCCGGGCCGGTCCGCAACCCGAAGACCGGGGCGGACTACTTTTCGGTGGTGATTCCGCCGCCTAACGTGACCGGCCAGCTTCACCTGGGACACGCGCTCAACGCGACCTTGCAGGACGTCATCGTCCGGACGCGCCGAATGCAAGGGTTCAACACGCTGTGGCTGGTCGGCACCGACCACGCCGGCATCGCGACGCAAAACGTGGTTGAACGCGAGCTCCTCAAAGAGAACCAAACCCGCCACGAACTGGGTCGCGAGGCCTTCGTGGCGCGCGTCTGGCAATGGCGCGAAACGTACGGCCGGCGGATTATCGATCAGTTACGCCGCCTCGGCAGCTCATGCGACTTCAGCCGCGAGCGCTTTACGCTCGATCCGGGCCTCTCGCGCGCCGTGATCGCCGCCTTCGTGCGACTGTATAAAGACGGCTTGATCTACCGCGACCAGCAGCTTATCAACTGGTGTCCTCGATGCGAGACGGCGCTCTCCGATCTTGAAGTGGAGCATCGGGAGAGCGGGCCCGCCTCGCCGCCGCCGTTGGATGCCGATGGCGCGCTCGGTGGCGCCCGGCTGCCGAGTGGAGGCCTAATCTACTATATTAAGTACCCGCTTGCCGACGGGTCCGGCGTGTTGACCGTTGCCACCACCCGGCCGGAAACGATGCTGGGGGACACGGCGTTGGCGGTCAACCCACGCGACGGACGCTACAGCGCGTTGATCGGCAAGCACGCGATCCTGCCTCTGGTCGGGCGCGAGATCGCGCTTATCGCCGACGAAGCGGTCGAGGCCGACTTCGGCACCGGCGTTGTCAAAGTCACTCCCGCGCATGACTTCGCCGACTTCGCCATTGGGCGGCGTCATGGGCTCCAAGAGATCGTCGTGATCGATACCCGCGGACGAATGACCGAACAGGCCGGGCGATACCAAGGCTTGAGCCGCGAGGAGGCGCGCGCGCGCGTGCTCGAGGATTTAAGGCGCAGCGGCCTGCTCGAGAAGATTGAGCCACATAGGCAGGCCCTCGGGGTATGCTCGCGGTGCGAGACGGTGCTTGAGCCGACGCTGTCCTGGCAGTGGTTCGTCAAGATCATGCCGTTGGCGGAACGCGCGCTCGCCGCGGTGCGCGAAGGGCGCACGCGCTTTCATCCCAAGCACTGGGAGAACACGTACTTCAACTGGCTGGAAAACATCCACGACTGGTGCGTGTCGCGCCAGCTTTGGTGGGGCCACCGCATTCCCGCCTACTGGTGCTCGCACTGCCGCCATCTGATGGTCGAAGAGACCAAGCCCGAAAAGTGCTCCGCCTGCGGCGGCGCCGAACTCGATCAGGAGCAGGACGTGCTCGATACCTGGTTCAGCTCCGCGCTGTGGCCGTTCTCCACGCTCGGATGGCCCGAACAGACGCTCGAGTTCAAGCGCTACTATCCGACAAGCCTGCTCGTGACCGGCTTCGACATCATCTTTTTTTGGGTCGCCCGGATGATGATGATGGGGATTTACTTCACGGGCGACGTCCCATTCCGCGAAGTGTATATCACGCCGCTGGTGCGCGACGAGTACGGCAAGAAAATGACCAAGTCGCGGGGCAACGTCGTCGACCCGCTGGTCATAATGGACACCTACGGCACCGACGCGGTGAGGTTCACCCTGGCGCAGCTCGCGGTGCAGGGTCGCGACCTTGTCCTATCGGCCGACCGGCTTGCCGCGTCCAAAGCGTTTGCCAACAAAATTTGGAATGCCGCGCGCTTTGTTTTGATGAGCCTGCAAGACGCGCCCAAAGCAGTCCACGCGATTGAAGCGGCCGGGCTCGACCTTGCCGGGCGATGGATATTGGATCGGCTGAACCGCACGATCGCGGAAGTCATCGGCTTCATCGATGCTTATCAGTTCAACTCGGCCGCGCTTGCCGTGTACGACTTTGCATGGCACTACCTATGCGACTGGTACGTCGAGCTAGCCAAGGAGCCGCTCAAGCAGGGCGGCGAACAGCGCGCGGGCGCGCAGTTCGTTCTGGTGCAATGTCTCGACTCGCTTCTGCGCCTCTTGCATCCCTTTATGCCGTTTCTCACCGAAGAGCTCTGGCAGGCGCTGCGACCCTATGTCTCGGAGACGGACCTGGCGCCTCATCTGGCGGTCGCGGCGTTTCCCAAGCACAAAGAGGGCTTTGCACTCGAAGCTTACGAAACGCAGGCTATGGAGCACTGCATCGAAGCCACCGAGGCGATCAACTCGCTGCGTGCGCTGGCCGGCTTCCATCCCGGGGAACGCGTGCGAGCTTTCCTCGCGCCACGCTTCACGGACGCCGGATCTGCCTCTAGCCGGCATTCGGAACTGGAAAAGGATTTCGCGCTGTGGAAAAAATACGCGCGACTAATGACCAAAGCGCCAAACCTCACCATCGAGGCCGCGGAGCCCCTTGATGGTCCAAGATGCGTTAAAACTGTTTTGGCCTGGTGTGAGGTGTTGGTGGAAGTGCCCGAGGGATTTGACTTCGAAAAGGCGCGCAGCGTACTGAAAAGAAAGCTCGCCGCGGTTGAGGGCCACCTCGAACAGCACAATGCGCGCCTGGGAAATTCCGACTTCATGGCAAAGGCCGACGAGGACACGCGCGCGCGAACACAGGAACGGGCAGAACAACTGCGCGACGAGGTCCTGCGACTGCGCGCGCATCTGAGATCCCTCGAAAGCTATGAGGCACCGGCTAGATAAATGGGCGCCAACCCATATCGCGAGATCGAGACCGCCAAGCCCGGAACCGTGGGCTGGCGCGTGCACTACGTTGCGATCGCCACTTCCACGCAGGATGTCGCGGCCGAACTGGCGCGCAGCGGGTCGGCGCCGGGGACCGTCGTGATCGCCGAGACGCAAAGCGCCGGCCGCGGCCGCAAAACGCATCGGTGGTACTCGCCGCCCGGCGTCAACTTGTACTTGACGGTGATTTTGCGCCCTAGAATCGACCCGGCCGAGCTTCCTCGCCTAAGCCTGGCGGCGGGAGTCGCGGTTGCGCAAGCCTTGGAGAGTTTCGCGCCGGGGCTGGTGGGGCTTAAATGGCCCAACGACATCTGGCTTAGAGGAAAAAAGGCCGGCGGCATCCTCGCTCAGACGATGAAGGTCGGCGCGCGTGATGAAACGGCCGTCGTCCTGCTCGGAATCGGACTCAACGTCAATCTCGAAGCCCAGCAGATTCCGATTGACCTTCGCGGCTCGGCGACTTCGCTCTGCATCGAGGTCGGCAAGCCGTGCGATCGTGTGAGGCTCGCCGCGGCCCTCTTTGAGCATTTACACAAAATTCTCGCCGAGCTCGAAACCGAGGGTTTCAGCGCCATCCGAGCGCGATGGGAACGCTTGTCGCCGCTAACCGGCAAAACCGTGAACGTGCTTGACTGCGGGAACAGGTTTGCCGGAAAAGTGATAGGCATCGACGAGGACGGCGCCCTTTTGCTAAAAACGGAAAGTGAAAAACCCATCCGCCTGCGGGCCGGGGAAGTCACGCTTTCCGGTTTATCTAGCCCGTAGGGTATGCGAGCGGGGTAGTCGTCGGGCGGATTGTGCTGCCGATGTCCGTAAGCGGTGCACAGAGCAGTTGCGTTTGCCTTTTGTGTGCACATACCGAGCGACGGCCGGACGCGCAGCGCGGTCGGCTTGGTCGATGGGGACGGCCAATCGCGCAGACGGCGGCTCGTGAAATGGGGTGGCTCATGTAAAAGAAGCCCTCGTGGGCGTGAGATTTTCGCAACCCTTGCGCCGGCGACGCCGCCGCTTGAGTCTGTTGTGCGCGCGCCGCCGGCAAAATTTGCCTCGTAATATTTCGCTTCGAGGCTGACACGTCAGGACCTGGGGGGACGCGGTTATGGCGGTAGAGGAAGTTGTTCGGCTTAGAACTATAGCGATTGTAGGGCAGGGCGGTGCCGGCAAGACACAACTGGCCGAGGCATTGCTGTTCAGCGCCGGCGCAATTAGCCGGCTGGGCCGTCCGGACGACGGTTCGTCGGCGATGGACTTCGAGCCCGAAGAACTTGGCCGCCGTGTCTCGTTGAACGCGGCATTCCATCACCTGAGCTGGAAGAAAAACGAAGTTATCTTTGCCGACACGCCCGGATACAACGCCTTTCTGGGCGACACTTACAACGTTTTGCACGCGGTTGACGGGTTGGTCTTCGTTGTTAGCCCAGGCGCCGACATGAAGGTGGAGGCGGAGAAGTTATGGGCTGCCGCAAGCGATCTCAACCTTCCACGCATCGCGTTTGTCTCGCGGCTTGACCGAGAACGGTCCGACTTCGCTAACGCCATCAAGGACCTCGAAAAGACCTTGGGCGCGCGACCCGTCGGCCTTGCGCTGCCGGTCGGGCAAGAGAGCACCTTTAGCGGTGTCGTCGATTTGCTCGCAATGAAGGCATGGCTCATCGGCGAGGGTCCGGAGAAGCCGAGGCAGGAAGAGCTTTCGGGGGAGCTCAAGGCGCGCGCCGAGCAAGCACGAAGCAAGTTGTGCGACGCGGTGGCCGAGATCGACGACGCGCTGCTCGAAAAATACCTCGAACAAGGTACGCTTGAGTACGGCGAGCTTCGCGCCGCCTTGAAACAGGCCACGCTGTCCGGCAAATTGGTTCCGGTCCTGTGCGGCTCGGGCGCGCGCAACGTCGGCATTGCGCAGCTTCTCGACGCTGTAGTCGAACTGCTGCCGTCGCCCGCCGAGCGTCCGCCGTGGAAGTGCGTAAGCCCAAGTAACGGCAGCCCGCTCGAACGCGTCGCCGACCCTAACCAGCCGTTTTCCGCGCTGGTGTTCAAGACCGTTATCGACCCGTTTGCCGGACGATTGTCGATCTTTCGCGTCGTCTCGGGGCGGACTACAAGCGACTCGGCCGTGTTCAACGCCACGCGCCAGAGCAAGGAGCGCTTCGGCCAGTTGCTGCGCCTTGAAGGCAAGAAACAGGCTTCGTTGGATGCGTGCCTGCCCGGCGAGATCGCCGCCGTGGCGAAGCTCAAGGACACTTACACCGGCGACACGCTTTGCGACGAAAAATCGCCGGTGCTCTTCGGCGCGTTGGCGCGACTTAACCCGGTGATCTCTTTCGCCCTTCACCCCAAGAGCAAAAACGACGAGGAGCGGGCCTCGATCTCGCTGCAAAGGCTGGTGGAAGAAGACCCGGCCTTGCAGACTCATCGCGACCCGCAGACTCACGATATCATCTTGTCCGGAGCCGGCCAGATGCATATCGAAGTGGCGGTGGAAAAGTTAAAGCGGAAGTTTAACGTTGAAGTGGAGCTCCAGGCGCCCAAGGTCCCCTACAAGGAGACCATCAAGGGCCGCGCCGAAGCTCAAGGCAAATACAAGCGGCAGTCGGGAGGCCGCGGCCAGTACGGCGACTGCTGGCTGCGGGTCGAGCCAGTCGGACGCGGCAAGGGTTTCGAGTTCGTCGACGCGGTCGTCGGCGGTGTCATCCCGCGCCAATTTATCCCCTCGGTTGAAAAGGGCGTACGCAATACGATGGCCGAGGGTTTCCTGGCCGGATACGAGCTCGTCGATATACGGGTGGCGGTCTTTGACGGGTCCCATCATACGGTCGACTCGTCGGACATGGCCTTCCAGATCGCTGCCTCGATGGGCCTCAAAGCGGCGCTTGAAAAGGCCAAGCCGATACTTCTGGAGCCCATCATGGCGCTGGAGGTCGCTTGTCCCGACGAGAACATGGGCGACGTGATCGGAGATCTGAATGCGCGGCGCGGCAGAGTGCTCGGCGTCGACCGGCGCGGGTCGAACCAGATAATCAAAGCGCTGGTTCCGATGGCTGAAATCCTGCGCTACGCGCCCGAGTTGCGCTCACTGACCTCCGGCCGCGGATCGTTTGAAGCGCAGTTCTCGCACTACGAGGAGGTGCCGTCCCATGTCGCGGAAAAGATAATCAAGGACGCACATGAGGCTGCCGCGTCAAAGAGCCGCGCGCACGTGTAACTAGGCGCCCCCTGCGCGATAGTCCCCCCATCCCTGAGCGACCCCCCGCGTCCGCTCGCGCAGGGCTAATCGCGCTGCCCGCCCCGCTCATGGCGCCTTGTACAGCACCTTGCCGGCGCTGTCGAAAAGCGCGAGGCCCGGTCCGTCGGATGTCATACCAAGCACCGCACGCATATGGCCCGCGCTGTCCACCAAGCGAAACTCCCGAGCGGCGTTAAGGCCAACGGCGCTAGTTAACGCTCCGCCTACGACTGCGCCGCCCAGGGCCAAGGCCGCAAGGGCCGCCGTGCCCGCGATTCCGCTCACGATTGTCTTCATAGTGCACCCCCCGCTTTTTGGTTTCGGCTTTAGCCTGCCGCATAGCACAACGCAAGCCACAGGCGTGCGCCGTTTAAACTCGGAAGGGGTGAGACGCGCGCGCCGCGCCGCGGGCCGCAACCGTCAGCCGGGCGCCGAGTTGACGCTGGAGCGGCCACGGGAGTAAAAATCAAGTATCTGCAATGTGAAAAATGGAAATTCTGTCCAAAAGGAGCAGGCCATGCGCAAGAACGTGGGCGCAGCCGACAGGGTGGTGCGCGTCATCGTCGGCCTTGCCCTGTTGTCCGTGCTGTTTCTGGCGCGGGGCAACGCGAGATACTTGGGGCTTATCGGCTTGATTCCTCTAGTAACGGCGCTTGTCGGCTGGTGTCCGGCCTGGACCTTGCTGGGCGTCAACACCTGTCCCGTCAAGAGCGGCAAAGCGGCCTAAGCGCGGCCAGAGAGACGAAGCCCCCCTGGGTTGGGAAGGTCGTCCATCGTGTCGTGATGCTTAGCATCCTCGAACGCACGGATCTTATTCGGTCTCTCACCGGCATCGGAGTGTTCCGGTCTGGCTGCGGCCCGAAAGGCCCGCCTTGGATCACTTTCCTTTACTTCAGCCGCATTTAGAACGGAACAGACCCCGGCGTTTTGCCAAGGTTCGATAAGACCCTCTGTAAGAAAGCTATTTGAGGTCGCGCGTGCGCGCGCTTAGGACGCGATGGGGGCATTAACCTTTGCATGCCCAGCGGTCGCTGATAGTACCCCAAAAAGTTTCTGGTCGTACGCGCTAGTATACCGAGTCGCAAATTCGTCTACGAAAGGCTCGGCGAAGGCTGTTTTCAGGTCATCCTGAGAGTTTGTGATTTTTTTAACGTCAGCGTTTGGTGTCATCCTGAGCGAGCGTCGCGCGAGTCGAAGAATCCCGGAAAAACGAGGGGTCTTTCGACTCCCGCCGCGCCGGCGTTCGCTCAAGATGACACAAGATTGGGCGGAACTCAAAAACTCACAAACCCTGAGCGCAGCGAGCCGGCGAGCGGAGTCGAAGGGCCTCGCGCGCTCCTGCGTGCGTCATGGGTACGGCGAATGCGGCCGTCGCGACGGCGGCCGCGAATTCCCTTCGACTGGGCTCAGGGCAGGCTCTTCGACACGGCTCGCTTCGCTCGCCGGCTCAGGATGACAGAGGCGGCGGTGCTGGCGGCTGCCGCAGCGATCGGCACCTTAGCCCCGAATTATTCAACGCACTTTAAACTCGGAACACTAGGCGCCGCTGTTATAACCACTGTGCGGCGGCAAAATGGGTCCGGGCCTAATTTCGGCCTCAGTGGCTGGCTTTGAGAATCGGAGTGGCTCAGTTTGCGCGAGGACCCCCTGGTCCGAGCAAGAGCGATCTTTTCATTATCCTGAAGCAATTGATCACATTTGCAGCAGAGGCAGTAGGTCCATTTTCAGTTTTTCTCGTTATCGACCAAAGAGCGGAGTCTACCCTCCTGACCGCATCCGTCACGCTGGCACTTGGTTTGAGTCATCGTCTATTCCTGCGTGAGGCGCGGATCGTCAGGAGCGGCTATAGTAGCGATGCATTGTGCGATTGCCGCTTGCGTATAAGCCAGCGCCGGGACTCGCCGCAGGCCGCGCTAAAGCCACGACCCTCAAGGAGCGGGGCGCGGCTAAAGCTTGGGTCTAGGCCGGCGCTCCCAAGTGTTTCACGCCGCGAACCGAACCGCCCCGAACTTCTCTTTGGTCCTTGTCGTCGGGCGCCGAGCGTTGCAGCACTTGCGCCGCTCGGTATCCACGCCGCGCTTGGCCCAACAGCGAGCGGGTAACGCCGCGCCATGGACCGCGACCTAGTATGCGCGAGGCAAGCCGTTCGCTAAACTGGTTTAATTGCTGTTAAAGGCCGGCCTTGAGACGCCTGATACGGGCTGCGGAACAACCGAGCTTGACGCAGCGTCCAAGCCGCGGCCGGTCCCTTTTTTGGCAAGGCGTGCGCAGGATGGAGAGTTTCGGCAAGACCCTTATAGTACTGGGCCTGGTGACCGCCGGAGTTGGGCTGCTTATCTGGCAGTTAGGGCCGTCGGCTTGGCTGGGGCGCCTGCCGGGTGACATAATCATTCGCAGAGGCAGCTTCACCTTCTATTTCCCGCTGGCCACTTCGATTCTCATCAGCCTCATCCTTACGCTCGTCCTGATGCTGTTTAGGCGCTGATCAGTGACGGACCACTCCGCCGAAGAAGTCCTTAAGCACGCCGAGACGGCGCGTCGCAAGCGCGAATTGACCGTGGTTACGGTCGCCGGCGTGCTCTTGCTGCTGTTCGCGCTGGCCGAGACGCTGTTGCCGCCGTTCACCAACCACACGTCTCTGCTTTCCAACATCGTAGTCATTTTGCTCTTCGACCTGAGCTTCGTCCTGCTCGGCCTGCTGGTGTTCCTGGTGGGACGCAATCTGGCCAAAGTCATCTTCGAGCACCGGCGCGGGATGATAGGGTCGAAACTGCAAGGGCGGCTGGTGGTTGGGTTCATCGCGGCGGCGTTGATTCCGAGCTTGTTTCTGCTCTACGTTGCCGAGTCGTTTTTGCGGGCCAATATCAACGCCTGGTTCGACCCGGAATATCAAAAGGTACTCGACGACTCGCTGGCGATCGCGAAGACCTACTACCTTAATTCTGCCAACCAGGCGCTCCATGACGGGCGCGAGCTTGCGATGCAGATCGCCGAAGGCGGGCTGATGGAAAAAGCGCAACGCGCCTCGCTTAAGCGCTTTATCGAGCGCAAGCAGCGCGAATACGGCCTCGGTACGATTGAAGTCTTTTCAGCCGACCGCCGTCTGCTGGTGTTGGAGCTGGGCCCCCACACTCCGGCGAGCATCGGCGTTGCTCCGGAATCGCGGTTTCTGCTCAACCTCTTGCAAGGCCAAGCGGTTTCGCAGACCGAGCATCTGGGGAAATCCGACGTGATCCGCGGCGGCGCTCCAATCTACGCCAAGGCCGAGGGTGACGCTATCGTCGGCGCCGTGGTCGTCGATTACTATTTGCCGAGGAGCCTGGTCAAGCGCGCTGACTCGGTGTCGCGCAGCTTCGACGACTACCTGCAACTGCGCACCCTTAAGCGGCCGATCTTCCGCAGCTACATCCTGGTCCTGGTGCTCATCGCACTGGTGGTGGCCTTGCTCGCGAGCTGGCTCGGAATCTACCTGGCGCGCGGCATCACCGGGCCAATCAAGCTGCTTGCCGAGGGAACCCAGGCCGTGGCCGGCGGCAACTTGAACTACCAGATCATGCCGGTGGGAGACGACGAGATCGCGCATCTGGTGCGGTCGTTCAACCAGATGACGGCGGACCTGCGCGCGTCCCGCTCGGAACTGGAGCGGCGCCGGCGCGCCATCGAGACCCTTTTGCACAAGGTGCCGGCGGGCGTGGTCGCGATCGACGTGCTGGGTGGTCTGCTCACCATCAATCCGTGCGCCGAGCGCTTGCTCGGGGTCACGGCCGCGCAGGCGCTCGGCTGCCGCTACGCGGAGGTGCTCCCGACGCAGGTGGCCAAGGTGCTGGACGAACAGCCGCGCGACGGAGCGGGGTCCAGAGACTTCCGCTGTTCAATCGAGCTGGGCCGCAACCCCGGCGAGCCGGAGCTGATGATGACGGCCACGCCCCTGGAACAAGAGGACGGCTCCGTGGGCGGGCACCTTTTGTTTTTCGAAGACGTCAGCCAGATCGCCAAGGTCGAACGTATGGAGGCCTGGCGCGAAGTGGCGCGTAGGATCGCCCATGAGATCAAAAATCCGCTCACGCCGATTCGGCTTTGCGCCGAGCGCATTCGCCGCCATCTTAACGGCGCCGTTCGCCCCGAAACGGCGCGCCTTCTCGACGAATGCAGCCGCACGATTCTCAGCGAGGTCGAAGACCTCAAGCATCTGCTCGACGAGTTTTCGGCCTTCGCGCGGCTGCCTCACCTAAACCCGATTCCGGGAGACCTCAACGCAGTGGCCGAGGAGGTCTCGAGCAACTTCCGCAAAGCGCATCCCGAAATCAATTTCACCCTCGAGCTTGAGCCGGGACTGCCGACGATCATGCTCGATCGCGAAGCGATCAAGCGCGTCTTGGTTAACCTGCTCGACAACGCGGCGGCCGCCACCAGCGCGAGCGCGCCGGCGCCGTGGATCGGGCTTAGAACGCACCTCAACGCAAGAAGCGGGATCGTAACTCTAGAGGTGGCTGACAACGGCCCAGGCATCAAACCGCACCTCAAGACCCGCATCTTCGAACCATATTTCTCCACGAAAACTGACGGCGCCGGGCTCGGCTTAGCGATCGTCTCGGCAATCGTTACCGACCATCATGGCTTCGTGCGGGTGAGAGACAACGCGCCGAGCGGAAGCAAATTCGTGCTAGAGTTTCCCGTGAGAGGACAGCGGCTGGCGCACGCCATCGGGTAAGCCGCGCGCGGCGCCTTTTATCGGCCCCGCGAGGATGTTGGAGCGGATGGGGAGTCAGGATGTCGGAGCGAATGAACAGTCGAGCGGAAGACACGATACTCATAGTCGACGACGAAGAGCGAATCCGCTCTTCGCTCAAGGGCATACTGAGCGACGAAGGCTTTCGCGTGATCGACAGCGGCGAGGCCACGCGCGTGGTGGAGATCGTGGAACAAGAGCACCCGCGCTTGGTGTTGCTGGACGTATGGATGCCCGAGCGGGACGGCATCGATCTGCTGCGCCAGATCAAACTCGGCTCGCCGCAGACTGAGGTCGTAATGATTTCCGGCCACGGCAATATTCAGAACGCAGTCGCGGCGATAAAGCTCGGCGCAGCGGACTTTATCGAAAAGCCCTTCTCGGTCGAAAGCCTGCTCAACACTATCGCTCGTGTGCTGGCCGGGGCCGAAGAGCCGGCAGCGGCCGCCGGTCGAGGGCCGCTTTCGAACGCAGACCGCGGAGCCAATCCTTCGACATCGCCGGCGACGCTGCGCCAGAAGACGATCAACCGTTCAGCGGTACTCGCCGGCCAAGGCTTGCACTCCGGATCGAGGACCGGCGTAGTTTTGCAACCCGCGCCGGCCGGCTTCGGCGTCGTCTTCATGCCGCTTTCCTCCGACGTCGCCATCCCGGCGCGGCTGGAGAACGTCTCCGATACCGGCTACAACACCACGGTTTCACGGGGCGGATATCACGTGCGCACGATAGAGCATCTGATGTCGGCACTGCACGCCTTCGGCATCACCAATCTTCTAATCAAAACCGAAGCGGAAATCCCTTCGCTCGACGGCTCGGCGCTCGACTTCTGCCGGCTCATCGCCGAGGTAGGCACCCGCGAACAGGACGCTACGGTGACGCCGCTGCGTGTTGACGAACGGATCGTGGTGGGCGACCGGAACCTGCGCGAAGAGTATTTAAGCATCGAGCCCGCCGACAGCCTCATCATCGACTACACCTTGGTATATCCGCCGCCGATTGGAGTTCAGCGCGCCTACTTTGAACTCGGCTCGCCGGACGAGTATGTGCGCGAGGTCGCTCCCGCGCGCACCTTCGGCTTGGTGAGCGAGATGCGCAAGCTCTCGGCGATGGGGCTTGCCCAAGGGGGCCGCCTGGACAATTGCATCCTGGTCGGCGACGACAAGGTGGTAAACACCGAGTTGCGCTTTGCCAACGAGTTCGCCCGCCATAAAGTGCTTGACCTGATCGGCGATCTCTACATTATGGGGCGGCCGGTCCTGGGCCGCATCGTAGCGCACAAGACCGGCCACTCCGACAACGTCGCGCTGCTCAAGGCGCTGCGGAAATATTGCGAAGGCAGAGGATTGGGCGCGCCGCGCCATTGATCCTGTGCGATTGTAAGGATGCCGGGCGCCGTCGTTGCTCGCGCTCGGCAACGATGGATTAATTCGCCTAGGAGCGACGCAAGCTTTGCCTCGTTTCACGCGCGCTAAGCACGGCGGTTCGCCGCACAAGGGGTATAGCCCGGCGCCGCTAACGGGACGAATCGCCGTGCTGACAAGCGGCGGCCTCGACAGCGCGGCGCTCATCGCCGAAAGCGCGCGGGTTTACGCAAGCGTCTATCCCCTATACGTGCGGGCAGGCATGATCTGGGAGCGCAACGAGATTACGGCGCTCCGTCGTTTTTTAACCGCGCTGAGACTCAAAACGATCCGGCCGCTCGTTGTTTTGAACCTGCCGATGGACGACCTGATACGCGATCATTGGAGCATCACCGGAAAAAAGGTCCCGGGTTATCGCGCCGTGCTCTCTTCCAACTACATCCCGGGGCGCAATCTGAGCTTAATCTGCAAGGCCGCGATCTTTTGCGCGCTTAATCGAATCGCCGAGATCGCCTTAGCCACACTGCGGTCGAATCCTTTTCCGGACGCGCAGCCCAAATTTTTCGACGCCATCACCGACGCCATCACGCTCGGCGTGGGGCTCAAGCTTAAGGTGCGCGCGCCCTATCTCGGCATGACCAAGGCCGACCTCATCCGACGCATGAGCCGGCTGCCATTTGAACTGACCGTCTCCTGCATCCGCCCCAAGGGCATTATCCATTGCGGCGCCTGCACCAAATGCGCCGAGCGTGTCGAGGCGTTTCGCGACGCCGGTGTCCCGGACCCGACCAAGTACGCAAAGCGCGAAGTTTAGCGGGCCTACAATCTTCGGACAGATTCGGCGCACTCCGTTTAGATAGCGTCAAAGTCAAAGGGGGCGGACCGCTACTGTGGGCCTAGCCGCGTAGTATCAAAGCCCGCCAACCGGCCGCGCGTAAAGGGCCGCGCTGAAGCAGCGAGCGAGATTGCGCCGCATGGCCTCGCGCCCTGCGAGAGCTGCATCCGCCGGCTGCTCCCGGCCACCAAGCGCCGCTAAGGTTCGGCAGGATTAGCGGACTCCCGCACTGGCGTCGGCGCGGGTTCGAAAGCCGCATTGCACGGAGGTCCGTCGGCGAAAAAGTGCCGTACCTCTTGCGGCTCGCGGCCGAGCACAATGATGCTGGAGGACCGGGTTCCGTAGTTTTCAAGATGCACGCAAAGCGCACCGGAGCGCGGCAGAACCGGATCGAACGCGTCATGGTCGGCGAGCAAGCATGCCAAGTCGCGCGGCTCTCCGGAGAACTGTCTCAGCGCGGCGAAGCGCCTGTAAACCCGGCTTATTTTGGGACACTCGAAGTCGTCGATATCGAGGTTGGTCAACATGTGAAGCCCGGGCTCCAGCGCCGCGACCTCGATTCGCCGCCCCCGCCGGTAACAGACCAGCGCCGCGTCGCGCGACACCAGCACCAGGTTGAACGGGTTGTAGGCTGACGCCGATTCGGCGCTCACGTAGCGCGCCGCCTGCGCAGGCGTCGCATAGTGAAGCGCGTCCAGGCATAAAAGGCCGCGCGAGCGCGCCCGCGGATCGGGACTCGACTCCGAGCGCCGGTTGAGCAGCCCGCAAACCAGGCCCTGTGCGTTGAGGCCGAGCCAGGTGCCGCCCGCCACGCGGTCCATTCCGCCGACGATTTCCGGGTTGCGCGCCAGAACGCGCGGAGGCAGAGAAGGGCGCGCAAGATATTCGTCGCGGTTAGCGGCGATCACTATCGGGTAGCGTCCGAAGACTTTAAAATATAGCGCGAGAGTACACACCGAAACTAAAACTTGACAGTTGGGATCCGCGGCCGCAAGCTGGCGCCCTACGTTTCTCGGCTAAGAGGATCGCCGCCTGGCGCCGACAATGGAGCCGCTCGGCAGGCATGGGTGCAGGCGAGGATCAAAGTTGCAGCAGGAACGCGAAGAGACTCGACGGCTGCTACGCTCGCTTGCCGGAACTGATGTTAGTGCAGGCAATGCGCGCGGGAGCACAGGGGACACCGAAACTCCAGAAGCGGCGCTCGCTGAAACAGCCCGAACTGTTGGGGAGCTTGGAAATACGGTAACGGCTCGCCAGCTCGCAGCAAGGTTGAACATTAGTCAAGACGCTGCGCGTCTTCGGCTACAGCGCGCGGAGCGCAAAGGCTTCATTCAGCGGGTAGCCTTTGGACAACATTCTGCGAAAGCCGAACAACCAGCAAACAAAACCACAGGTGAAACCGAATGGGAATCGGAACCAAAGCCGACGGCCCAGGCACACCCTCAGCGGTACGTACCTGAGCCGTCCAAAACCTGAGCTGGTGGCCAAGTCCGGTAAGGCAAGCGTGCTCGCACCACCCTCACCGTCAGTTCAAATCTGACCCGGCCCTACCCCACCGGGGTGTGGCAAAACCAGCAGACGCGCTCGCCTTGGAAGCGAGTGGGCAAAACCGATTACCCGCGGTGCCCGAGCGGGTGCAAGTCCCGTCGCCCCGACGTTTCTAATAGCTCCACTTCCCCCTATTTTTGTCAAGTCGGTGTGGTGGGCTTAGGTGACCTAAAGTAAGCAGGAAGCGACCGGCGAGCAAACCTTTTCATCGCAATACTTGACACAAGTATCATAATCTGCTAACCTTTGATCATGGCCAAAGGACAAGGCAGAGTTGCCGAAGATAAGAGCGAAATCGTCGCGGCATTACCAAGGGCTTGCGCCGATGAGGTAGCAGCCGTCGAATTTTTTGAAACGCAGCGATGGAGCGAAACCGGCTCCTGCTGCCCGCGTTGCGGCGATACGGATGTTTACCAGATGCGGGACCGCAAAACCGGCGAGCGTAACCGGCGCTTTTTGTGGAAGTGCAACGGCTGCCAGAAACAATACACCGTGCGCGTCGGAACAATTCTCGAAGAAAGCCTCATCCCTTTGCGCCATTGGGCTTATGCGTTCTGGAAAGCTTGCTCATCCAAAAAGGGCGTCAGTGCGCTTCAGATCAAGCGCGAAACCGGCTTGACCTATAAAAGCGCGCTCTTCATGATGCATCGGATTCGCTTTGCCATGGAGCAAGACTATGCCGGGCTGCCGAAGCTTGGCGGGGATGCGGGAATTATCGAGGCGGACGAGACGTATGTTGGCGGTCGGCCGCGCAACAAACAGCCTCACAAAGGGCCAGAAAAGGGCTGGCTCAAGAATCGCGAGACCCCGGTATTCTCCATCGTCGAGCGGGGCGGAAACGTGAGGTCGTTTATCCCCGCAGACGTTAACGCCGCAAATCTGGGTCAGATACTTCGCGAAAATGCCTTGCTGAGCTCCCACCTGATGGCTGATGGCGCCCCGCTCTATCGGCAGACTCTTGGCAAGCCATTTCGGCGGCACAGCATGACGGATCACCGGGCAGGCGAGTACGCGCGGCCGGGCGGAATCCATAGCAACACGGTCGAGTCCGTCTTCTCGCTGCTTAAGCGTGGCATCTACGGCACCTTCCACAACGTCAGCCGCAAGCACGTGCATCGGTACGTTGCGGAGTTTGATTTTCGTTGGAACGCGCGGAAGATTGACGATGGCGAGCGGATGGCTCTTGCGATCAGGCAGGCTGACGGCAAACGGCTGCGGTATCGGGAACCAGTAGCGAAGCCTTCGGCGAGGTCTTTCTAGCGAGAGCATTTTGCGAGTGAAGCCAGGATGGGCAAAGCAGAGCAACTGATCTTGGTGGAATCCAAAGCGATCCGGACGGATCGCACTTTTGCGGCAGCAACGACCTACGTTCCGATCACTAGTGTATGGGAGCGAAGCGACGGAGAATTGCTTGACGCGATCCTTGATTTTTATCCGACCATTGCGCCGGAGCCAATTTTGGACGCGACCTATAACGCGGGGCGCATTTGGATGGGCGCCCGGAAGCGGGATATCGTGTCTATGGACATTGACCCGAAATATAAGCCGATGATCATCGGCGATAATCGTAACATGCTGGGCGTACCTTCGGCGAGTTTTGGCACCGTGGTTTACGATCCGCCACATGTAGGACCGCAGGGCCGCGACAAGAGTTGCAAAAAGTTCGATATAAATTTTGGGGCCACCGTCGAATGCGGTAAAGACCAAAACTGGAATCTCAGCTATCTCTATCCACCGTTCTTGAAGCAGGCGAAGCGGGTGCTGAAACCTAAAGGACTGCTGCTTGCCAAAATCACCGATATGGTGAACAATCACCGCTCCAAGTGGGCTCATTGTGACTTTATGCGCATGGCTGAAGAGGCCGGCTTTACTGTCTGCGATCTAATTGTCAAGATTCGTGTTGGCCCGATGCTTTCAAATAAATGGCAAAACGCTCATCATGCTCGAAAGCGGCATTGTTTCTGGATCGTGTGCCGCAACACAGAGGACTGCGAGCGATAGCTGTGCCCAGTGAAGCCTCTCGGCGATGAGGTCTTCAATCCCCTTGACAAGACGCACCTAGCGGAAAGCGTTAGCGAGCGTCTGCTCAAACGTCCTCTGATTCAGCTTCCGCCAAAGCGGTTCAGAGGCGCTGGTATTTACGCGATCTATATATTCCGGCAGATTTGAGGCGTATCGCCGCATTGCTGAGACTATCTCGCACGATAAAGAGGCCGTGCCAATTTATGTTGGGAAGGCCGTCCCTGCAGGCTCAAGAAAAGGTGGCTATGGTCTGGGGATTGATCCTGGCGATGTGTTATTCCGTCGCTTGCGTGATCATGCTTTCTCAATCGGTTCGGCGAAGAATCTAGACTTAGCTGATTTTCGATGCCGCTATCTCCTGGACGATGATATTTGGATTCCGTTGGGCGAAGCGTTGCTTATCGAGAAATTCAAGCCCGTATGGAACATCTGCGTTGATGGCTTCGGCCACCATGATCAAGGAAAAGCCCGGCGCGGCCAGATGAAACCAGCGTGGGATACGTTGCATCCGGGCAGACAATGGGCTGAAAGTATAGAGCGACCGAATCCGAAGACTGCTGAGGAAATAGCGGCGAGCGTCATTATGCACCTGGAAGGGCCGGTTCATGTACAAAAGAGAGAGAACAGAAGAGAATAAACGGCCCGGTCCTGAACCTGAAATCCTTAAGCTCGATGACGACTGGGAGCAGGCCGTCAAAAAGGCTCTTCGGAAAAAGAAGCCGACCAGCGGTTGGCTGAAACCCGAGCCGCGGAAAGTCCCTAAGCGGGATTAGAGCGTACGGCCGGTCGCCTTCGCCAGAGATTGAGCACAATTTGCGTCAAGTACATACTTCCGGAGGAATCCCAGCGGACAACGGCTCAGGGTAAACTCCGCGAAGCATCTACGCGAAGCGATTTGCCCCAAAGGCTAGAGTAGAAGCGCATAGAATCGCTGCGCGCAGATTCTTCGCTGCGCTCAGAGCCTGTGACTCCTTTAAGTAGGGCGGGCCGCCGCGCGCGCAATGACCGCGACGGATGCGGCGTGGGGATGTGGGCAAGTTACTCAAGCTATTTGCAAGACGCCATGCTGGCGTTCACGTTTCGGCTGCTCGCGCGGCGCGGCCGTCGTCGAGCGCGGCCCGCGGCAATCGTGGACTACCCACTGCCCGCGCGTCGCCCCGGTCGCGCCCAGGCAAGGCCGCGCACGCTTGCGCAGCCGCGGCCCGCGCTCCGGCGCCAGCCCGCTCAGTTCGAAGTCGCACTGGTCTCAATCGCTGTCCGCTCGAAGAGCCCGGCGCTATCCGGCCTGTCTAGCCCGCGTAGGCTTCGAGGAATTCCTTCAAAGCGGCGACGAAATTGCGGCTCACCTTCTGTCCGCCGCCCAACTTAAGTAGGGCGTAGCGCTCGTCCGCATCGAGCCTCCCCCATAACGGCTTGGTTAGCTCGAAACCGGCGGCGCGACTGTTTTGAACCAGAAGCTGCGGCGGCTCCGGCGGCGACTCTAGAGCGAACTTTTCAGGCTCTGCCGCAGATGACAGCGAACTTTGAGAGCTACGCTCCACCGCTTCGCGGATGAAAGTTGCAAAGGCCGTTCGTTCCTCCTCCAAGTTGACCGGGAAATGACAGATGGCGAGGCGTTCCCCTCGGCCGAGGTTTTGCCACTGCGCCAAACTTAAGCTGAGGCCGCTGAGGTCGAATTTTCGTCTCACCGCAAGCGGCATGTGCTCCAGCGTGTCGTAAAGCTCCGCCTCAAACTTGAAGCGTCGAAACACTTAATTTTATCCTCGTTTTAGCCAAACCGTTTCCGCGCCATCACAATAGGAAAGAACCAGGCAAAGACGCAAGGCTTCGCGGACGCCGCGCCGGAAGCCTAAGCGGCCGCATACATGCTAAGCGAGGGCGCGTGGATGCACAAAGCTCATAGGCGGAGACCATGTAATTCTTACGTACCCGCAGCACCAGCCAAGCTCCGGCGCAAGGCAACGATTTTCCCACAAACGAGTGCTTCCTTCGGCAAACGCGCTGAACCTCATGTCGGGCACGGCCATTGCTCGTATAGACCGCGGCCATCAGGAGATAGGTGCCTAGCGCCGCAGCAAAGCACAACGGGATGCGCACAGGTGCAAAATTCGGAGTATGTGCCCCTGCTGACAGCGGTCGCCTGGCCCAACGCGCTTGGGCTGTGGCCCACCACGCAGTCCGCGTCGGCAAATCCGCCGTTAGGCAAAAGGTTTGCGCGAACCTTCCGGCGCCGCACGCGCACCTACGCCGGGTGCGGATGCGAGCAGACAACGAGCGCGCGCGCCTGGGCTTGAGCGTGGATCGGCCTCGCCAATGCGAGGACTTGTAACATTTGCGCGCAAGACGCGCGGGTTTAGAAAATGATGAGGGGACAACTGGCGCTTTCGCTGCTTCTCGTCGTCGGCATGTGCAACGCATCCGGATGCCAGAACGTCGCGCTTGTCTCGGCGCACAAGGAAGCCGCTGAAGGGCAGTATGCCGCCGCGCATCGGGATTACCAAGCCGCGCTCAATCACCCCGATAAGCTTAACCGGACGCAGCGCCGGCAGGCGCTGGACGGAGTCTGCCTAACCGAGCATTTGATCGGCGCTCCCACCTATTCACTTGAACGACAATATATCGACTGTACCAGAGCCGCCGCTGAGCCCGGCAGCGACAGTGGTCAGACCGTAACGCAGATCGAGAAGGCCATGCGCGTTAGCGCGGAGCTCAAGACCGAGCAAGCGCTCAACAGTCATAACCTGAGCGAGGCGATTTGGAACGCGCGGGACTACAGTCGAAAACCCGGCGCCAGTCGCGCCAAGATTGCCGAATGGTCCGGGCAAATGTGGCAACTAGTCGCCAGCCGCGACCGCGCGCAAGTGTCGGCGCCGCAGAAGCGGCTGCGTCCCGCGATCGCAAGGCTAAGCCGCGAAAATCCCCATCTGCGAAGGCTTAGGCGCCAGGCTTTCGAGCGTTGGGTTCGCGCACAAGTCACCGTGAACGGCCAAGTGCTGGTTTCCGATCTGGTGCTTAAGGGCGCAACGCTCCGTCTCTGGGTGCCGGAACGCGCGATGCCGGTGCTGGCAGCGAATCTCGATCGGCTCTCGCGCGTCAACGACGGTTTCGCCGCCTGGTGCGGCTGCGACGCCAAAACCGATGTGGGCCTGTCGAACACGGGGCTGCCCGCGTATCTGTTGCGGTTAGATCCGGATACCGCCCGTTCACAGGTCTTAGTGCTGGCTCCGGGATAGCAAACGCGCGGCCCTTGCAGTCTAGGGAATCATCGCGTTCTCGCGCTTGGTTCTTTTGCTACGCCCGCGGCATTTGGGCCGCAGTTCCGCCAATTGCGTTGAGCAAAGGACCGTCGGGCATGGAATCTTTTGCCGCCTGGAGAGCGTGCGTCTGGGGGATCCAACGATGACGCCGGCGCCCGGCTTCAGCCGCGCCCCTGTGGAAGTCTGTAATTTTTACGCGCATCGCTTGACCCCCAGGCTCGGAGTTATGGCTGGTTTCTGGGCATGCCTAGCTGGCACGAAACCGGCTTCACGACCGCAGGAGAGATAACCGCCGAACAACGGCGTCGGCCCCGAAGGCTGGAATCAGAACATGGACGCGGGGAATTTCGAGAACTGGCTTGAAGTCGTGTTTCGGCGACGGGCGATCGCGCTCAAGGTTGGCGCGGTGGTAATCACGGTGGCGGTGGCGCTCACGTTGCTCACCCCGCCGCTGTACGAATCCACGGCCAAGGTGTTGATTCAAGACAACCGAGCGCAGCTTCTGGTCTCCCCGGGCCTTCAAAACAACAACCCAAACCAGCCCAGCGCGCTCAGCAATCCGGTGACCGAACAAGACCTAAACTTCGAGCGCGACCTTCTCGTTAGGTCCTACCTGGTCGCTCAGGCCCTAACCGGGCTCAGGCTTCCACAAGCGAACTTCGGGCCTGCCGGCGCGGTAAGGAAGGCCTTGCGGGCTTTGGTGGATTTGCCCGCGGCCGGCTACCGCGCGCTGCACGGGGCTCCGGAGCAATCAATCTGAGGGTAACCGAGACCAAGGCGGCCGCGTTGCAGGCGCGAAAGACCGTTTTGGCCGAGCAAGTCCAGACCATGTGCCGCGGGCTCGAAGGTTTCATCAACGACGGCGTCGAGATCGAGCGGACGCAGCGCCACGTGCAAGCCGGCCGGGAAGTCTACCTGTCGTGCCTGCGCAAGGGCGAAGAAGCACGCGCGAGCCACGCGCTTAACCAAAGCAAGATTCTCAACGTGAGCGTGGCTCAGCCGCCCAACACGCCGCTTAAACCGATCTCGCCGAAGATACCCGTCAATCTCTTAACCGGAACGCTGCTCGCGGCGATCCTCGCCTTCGCCGCGGCTTGCTGGGAGGAGCGGCGCGACCCCAAAGCTTATTCTCCGGTGGCTATCACACGCGCCACCGGTCTCCGCACGATCGCCGTAATCTACGAGCAAGAGTAGAGCGCCACATGTATTATCAACATTTCGGCCTAAGCGGCCCGCCGTTTCAGTCCACTCCGTCGCCCCACGTGCTTTACATAAGCAAGGCCCATCGCGCGGGGCTCGCCGCCCTCGAATGGGGGCTCAAGGAACCCTCCGGCTTTACCCTGCTCGTCGGCGAAGCAGGCACCGGCAAGACCACGCTCATCTGTTCGCTTATCGCCCGCCAGCATCGGTGGGTCCGGCTGGCGTACGCGGCTAACCCCAGGCTTAGCTTCGAGGAGCTGCTCACGATAATCGTCGAGCAGCTACCGGTAGCGCCCTCCAAGCCCGGAAAACTGGGCCTTATCCAGGCGCTCAACGAGTTGCTTGCTCAACTCAACGAGCAAGAGCGCGTGGCTATTATTATCGACGAGGCTCAGGATTTGAGCGACCAGATGCTCGAAGAACTGCGATTGCTCTCGAACTTTGAGTTTCCCGAGCGCAAGCTCTTGCAGATAATCCTGGTCGGCCAGCCCGAATTGCTGCCCCGTCTGGCAGCACCTCGTCTGCGCCAGGTCAACCAGCGTATCGGCGCCCGAGCGGTGCTTGAACCGCTCGAGACCCGGGAGGCATACGAGTATATCGACTACCGGCTGCAATCCAACCACGGCAGCGCGGACAAAATCTTCTCGTCCTCTGCGCTGCGTTTGATCGTTCGCGAAAGCGCCGGCATCCCGCGCCAGATCAATATGTTGTGCCACAACGCGATGCTGATCGCCCACGCGGCCAGGACAAAGCGGGTGGAGGTCAAAGCCGCGCGGACGGCGCTCGGCGAATGCGCGCAGGCGCTTTTGCGGCGCAGGCAGAACGGCGTGCTCGCCAGGGCCGCGCAATATTTTCTTTGCTTGCCCAGGCGCACTGCGCGCCTTGCTTTGCCGCTGGCCGGCGTCGCCCTGTTGAGTGCGGCCGCTACTTACCTGTGGCAGGAGCACCAAGTCCGGGCCGACGCGGTCCTGGTCAGGCCAACGCGACTCGTCGAATCCATAAGAGAACCCCGACCCACCGATTTTGCCGCCACACCGGCTTTCGCCGCGAACGCGAACGTTGCCCCAGGCCGCAGGGACATCGTGGCAGTCACCCCAATTATGACACCGCCCGGCGCCGCGGCGATGAACCAAGCGAATCCTGCCGCGAGCACACCGGTGAATCGTCCCGGGATGGCGCCGATAAGTCGCCCCGAGGTGCGGAATTCCGCTGCAAAGTTCAGCAGCGGCGCCGCCGTGCGGGAGCGCCGGATTGTCGTACGGCGCGGTGACATGCTGGGCGACATAGCTGCCCGCTACCTGGGCTCACGAGATGAGGTCTGGCGCCTGGTCGACGCGAATCCCGCCATCACGAATCCCGACCACATTTATCCCGGCGAAACCATCCGGTTGCCGGTTATCTCTTCGTCTCCGACCGGAGAATGACGCGTACGACATCTACTATCGCGTGCGCCGGTATCCGGGTGGCTTCGCAGCGCTCGCCGATGCATCTCCCCCGCAAATGAGAAACCGACTGGTGTCCGAGGCCTCACAAAAATCAAGTAGAAGTTTCTCAGCCGGATCATGCGGGTCCCAAGTGGGTCGCCGATTTTCTCGAAGTCGTTGACCCGGAAGAGAGGGCGAGTCAGCAACCTAGGACGTACGAACAGGTCACTGCGGTGCTCGACAAGCTCGGCATCTAGTGAAGGGCAGGCGAAGACCCCATGTTCCAGGTTCTCCGGGGTTTATTCCACGGCGTGAAATCACAGATTGTGACTTCAAGTTTGGGCGGCCTCAAGCGCGCTGAGATGCAACACAACTGACTCCGAAGCGGAGAATGCAGGGCCTCAGGATCAATTTGTGGACGCAAGGTGAACAAGTCGGCCAAGTCAGCACGGTTTATAAGTGGGACTACTATTGCGGTGGTTTGACCAGGGATCGTAGATTTGAGGGTTGCACTCACCGCAGGGCTCGAAGATGAGCCGCCGCGAGATCAGGAAACTCGTGGCGGCTCCGCTCGTCGCTTGCGTGTGTGGCAATGTGACGCCACCGCCGATCGCATGCCTCTGTGACAAAACGTCTCTCGGGATTCAGGATCGCGTTAGTCCCCCTCTAAGTCAGCAGCGGCATACTAGTACGCTGTCCCGCGAATAACCTGACGAACGACCCACAGGAACCGGGATTCTTCGCTTCGCTCAGAATGACGGAAGTGCCCATTATCGCTGTCATTCTTGTATGTTGATTCAGGTAAAGGAGAGGAAAGCGAGGCGGGAGACCGTTGTCATTCGGGGTTGAACAAGACCGGCGCTCAGCAAGGCTCCCCGCTTCGCGAGAGAAGGGGCGAAATAACCCGAACAGTCGCCAGGGCGAGCAGAGCCCGCATCGTGGGCAAGAATGGGTGAAGCCCCGCGGAGGAGGAAGATGGAAGCGGTTTACGTTGGCGTCGATGTATCGAAGG
>JAKBMB010000009.1 GCA_021831785.1 Deltaproteobacteria bacterium
CTGATTCGTTGGTCGCGCGGGCGTGGCGCCCGCGCATCATGGCGGGCACGGCGGCCCGCCCCACTAAGATTTATTTTCGCATAAGGCTTAACCGTGAAGCGAAAATAAGTTTATCGATGAAGACTCGGAAGTCCGCGCCCTATGCCGGTGCCATAGCCGAAAGGCAGCGGACCGGCTTGCGGGTTTTTGGTGCGTTGGACGTCGCCCGGTCCGCGGGCCTCGGTGGCGCGGGCGGCCCTGCCCGCGCTGGGCACGGGCGGGCACGGCGGCCCGCCCCACTAAGATTTATTTTCGCATAAGGCTTAAGCGACTCGGAACGATTGTCGGCTGATACCGTAGCGGCGCGTGGTCGTTGCAAAAGGAGCCGCGAAAGATATTTGATGGGGGGCCGCAGCCGTCCCAAGCGTGAGTCAGGCCGCCGGAATTAAGCGACGGCTCTAGAGTTCGTCGGGGCGGCCGCCGGGATTGCTCGCGGCAGCGCGCTTTCACGGCCTCGGTCAGGCCGACCGGCATCGAGCGCAACGTCCCCAGACGGGGCGCGTGAGAACGATCGTCCCCGACGCGCCGGCTTAGGGGAAAAAGCCGAAGCCGGGCATCATTCCGAAGCCCCCGAACGGGCCAAAGCCGGTACCGAAGCCCATCCCGCCACCGCCGTAGCCCATGCCGCCGCCGTAGCCGAACCCCGGACCGCCCATCATGCCGCCCATCGGCATCATGGGCATCATCGGCATCGCCTGGCCGGCTTGCTGCTGCTGCTGCAAGTAAGCTTGGGCGCCGGCCGGCAGTTGTTGCGCATTCAGCGCAGCGCTGGCGTTAGGCCAAGAGTTGGGCTGACCGGTGCCGTTGTCCGGATTGCTGCCCGGCGATGAGCCGTTGGCTGGCGTCGGATTTGCCTGGCGGTACTGCGCGTTCAGGGCGGCCAGATTGGGGCTGACACGAACATAATTGGTGACCGGCCAGGACGGGTTGTTGACGTAGCTCATCACCTTGGAAACAGCGTCGTTCTTGCCGTAGCTGCTAGCTACAAAGCCGGATAGGACAAGCTTTCGCTGACCACTTTCGTCGCGCTGGACGTTGGCCTGCACCAACGGCAATTGATTGCGGTGGAGGTAGCCGGTGATTCGGTCGCTTAACTCCTGGTCGCTCATGGAGGCCAGCGGTCCTTGAATGTGCTCCTGGCTCGTGCTGGGCGTGCTAAAGCCATTGCCGAATTGCGACGAGCTGATGCCGGAAGACTGGTATTGGCTTAGAGGCGTCGAGCCCGGGAAAACCTGGTAACCGGAACCGGGCCCAAGCGCGCAAGCGGACAAAAACGCCGCCGCCGAGGCCAGCAATGCCGCTCTCAGGGCTTTGCCTTGTGCTTCGAGTTCCATTTTTTCGCGCACCATCCTACTATGTAAAGCTACGCCCGGTACGCGAGTTTTTCAAGGCGCGCTTCAGTGCTGCCAACTACGGGCGGCCACGCTCGACGAGTATGCTCGACACGCCGCCGGCCCTGGTTGCCGGCGCGCGTGCCTACGAGCCGCTTGCGCCTTGGACCTGAGCCGGTGAGACCTCGCCCTGCGGATGTCCCGTCAATAGCGGTTGCTGTTCGAGCGGGCCTTGAAGCTGGCTTTGGTGGTTCTGTTGGCTCTGCTCGGTCGCGATCTGGTTGCCTAAAAGCAAGCCGCCGACGCCCCCAACGCCGGCACCTACCACGGTTCCAATCACCGGTCCGCCGGCTGCGGCGCCGATAATCGCTCCCAGGGTGGCGCCCGTGACGATGCCTACGGCGGTATCGGTCACACGCGGTGAAAGCGCCTGGCCGGAACATCCGCTACAGGTCAAGGCGATCACCCAGATCGCCGCCGCCGCGCCGCGTTGAACACTTCCGTTAAACCTCATCCCGTCGCACTCCCCGGCGCCACAGGTCAGTTCTTGTTCCACGAAAGAGCCCCATCCAGAGCAATTATCTCTTCGCTTAGCCTCGACCTGTCAAGCTATGGCCGCCCCTGGTGGGGAAACAAATGACCCAGAAGCGTCGGTAGATACGGTTTGTCGTGACCCAGTGTTCCGAGCCCAAAGTTTGGTGAATAATTCCTGCGCCCCCGCCCGCAAGCGGAACAGGGTTAGCGGCGGTCTTAACGCCTCTCCCGACGGGGAGAGGAACGGACGTAGCTCAGCCGATGCTGCGCTCAACGGACCATGCTGAGGGCTAGCCGCCAGGCGCCCGAACTATTCAACAAGCTTATAACTCACGACAGTAGGTGGCCGGGGCGTGCGCGCGCGCCGGAAGGGAACCTGTCCCTTGCTTACGCTTCGTACTAAAGTGGCGGGAAGAGGCAAAAGGCGCTCGGCGGCGGGTCTAAGCCGGTGGCGGGTCTTGAGCAAGATTCGCGTCGGGGGTCAAGCCTGACGAGCGCGTCCAGCGCTTAGGCCGCAGGCGAAGTTGAAGCGGCAAGGCGTTATTGGCGCGTCGCGCAAAAGGGTTTCGAACATATGGCCGAGTCCGCGCTGATAATAGCATTAATGATAGCGGCAGGCGTTATCGGATGGCTTATCGGCTCCCGCGGCAAGGCGAAGACCAAGGAGCGGGTCAGCGGCGCGGAGGGCGAACTCAAGGGGCTTAAGGAAGCGGCCGAGCGGTTGCGCGAGGACAGCCGCAAACGCGAAGAGGGCTTGATGCGCGAGCTTGAGCAGTTGCGCGGGCATTTGGGCCAAGCCGAGAGCGCCCGAGAGGCCCACGAAGCGCGCCTGGCGGAAATGCGGCGCAACATCGAGGAGCAAAAAGCCCTTCTCAATCAGGCTCAAGAGGCCCTCGCCGCCACGTTCAAGTCGCTTGCGGCCGACACGCTCAAGGGGAGCAACGAGGAGTTTCTCAAACTCGCCGCCGAGCGCATGGACGCGCTGCACAAGCAAGCGGCGGCCGACTTTGAGCATCGCCAACGCAATATCGAGGGCGTGGTCAGTCCGATGCGCGAGAGCCTGGGCCGGCTTGACCTGGAGATACACCGGCTCGACGAAGAGCGTCGCGGCGCGCAGGCGCAGCTCGCCGAGCATCTGCGCATGCTCACCAGCAAGACCGAGCGCTTGGCCGGCGCTTTGAGCAGGCCCTCGGTCAAAGGGCGCTGGGGCGAGATACAACTGCGCAACGTGGTCGAGATGGCCGGGATGGCGAGCCATTGCGACTTCCGCGAGCAAACCGAGGTCGCCGGAGCGGACGGAAAGCTCCGGCCGGACATGACGATAAATCTGCCCGGCCGGCGCACTATCGTCGTCGACTCGAAGGTTCCGTTGCAGGCTTATCTCGAAGCGCTGGACCTGTCCGACGGCGAGCAGCGCACCGCCAAGCTCGTGGACCATGCTCGCCAGGTCCGTTCGTACATCGACCAGCTAAGCTCTAAGGCGTACTGGGACGCCTTCGATTCGGCGCCCGAGTTCGTGGTCCTGTTTTTGCCCGGCGAGATGCTCTTCAGCGCCGCGCTGCAGCACGATCCCACGTTGATCGAGGAAGGCGCCAAGCGCAAGGTCATCCTGGCCACGCCGACGACGCTGATCGCGCTGCTCAAGGCTGTCGCCTACGGCTGGCGCCACGAGCAGCTCGCGCAAAACGCGCGGCGCATCAGTCAGCTCGGACAGGAGCTGCACGAACGGCTCGCCACGATGACCGAATACATGGGGAATTTGGGCAATTCGTTGAACCAGTCGGTGAGTCACTACAACAAGGCCGTGGGCTCGTTCGAGCAAAGGGTGCTGTCGGCGGCGCGCCGATTCAAGGAGCTTGGCGCGGAAGGTAAGAAGGAGATCAAGCAGCTCGAGCAGATAGAAAGCGCCGCGCGTCCGCTCGCCGCGCTGCCTGCCGACCCAGGGTTGAAAGTCGAGCCGCCGGCCGTGGCAGAGAGCAAGCCCACCTGACCCGCGTTCGCGCGGGTCTCGGTTGTGCAGCGCTAGTCCGTGCCGCCTGCGGCGGCGCTCTCGGGTTTCTTAAGCCCGAACTTTTCCAAGCGGTACTGCAGCGTGCGGTAGCTCATGCCCAGGAGCTTGGCCGCCTTGGCGATGACCCAGTCGCTTCTTTCCATCGCCTGAATGATCAAATCGCGCTCGAAGCGCTCGAAGTTTATTCCGGCGGGCGGCAGATCAAAGCGGTCCCCGCGCTGTTTGTCGGCACTTTGGCCCGGGCGTCTTCGCCCGAGCACCTCCGGGGTCAGGTCGTTCACCGTGATAGCTTCGCCCTCGCATAGAAGGACAGCGCGCTCGATCGCCGACTCGAGCTGGCGGATATTGCCCGGCCACGAATAATCGAGCAAGGCCTCCATCGCCTCGCGGCTTATTTCCTTGACCCGCCCGCCGGCCATGTGGGCGAACCGGCGCAGAAAATGACTGGCCAAAAGCGGGATATCAGAGCGCCGCTCGCGCAGCGGCGGCAGAGCGATTTGTAACACATTGACCCGATAGTAGAGGTCCTGGCGGAACCGTCCTTCGGCGACCTCCTGCGCCAGGTTGCGATTGGTCGCTGCCAGCAGCCGTACGTCGAGCGGTAAAGATTCGTGGCCGCCGACGCGGCGAATCTCCTTTTCCTGCAGCACGCGCAGGATCTTTCCTTGAAGCCCGCCGTCGAGGTCGGCAATTTCATCCAGGAACAAGGTCGAGCGGTCGGCTGCTTCGAACAGCCCGATCTTGCGTTCGGTGGCGCCGGTAAAGGCGCCGCGCTCATGGCCGAACAGCTCGTTCTCAATCAGGCTGTCCGGAATTGCCGAGCAGTTGATCGCGACAAAGGGTCGCTGCGCGCGCGGCGAGAGCTTGTGAATCGCCCGCGCGACCAGCTCTTTGCCGGTGCCGCTTTCGCCCTCGATCAGCACGGTCGTATTCGAAGGCGCGACCTTGCGTACGACCTTGACCACCTCGAGAAACGCCGGGTCTTGGCCGATGATGCCTTGAAGCTCCAGCTTTCCTTCCAAGCCGGCCCGCAGCAACATAATTTCCTGCTGCAAGCTGGCGAGTTCCGCGGCCTTGGTCACGGCCATCACCAGCGTCTCGCGATCGATCGGCTTGGTCAGGTAGTAAAAGGCCCCGTTTTTCATCGCCTTGACCGCGTTGTCGATCGAGCCGTACGCGGTGACCAGCACGACCTGGGTTGCCGGATGCTTTTGGCGCAGCTCGACCAGCAACTGCTCACCGCTCATCCCGGGCATCATCAGGTCCGTTATCACCACGTCGAATCGGCTGAGCGCGATCATTTCGAGCGCGCGCTTGGCCGCCGCCGCCTCTTCGACCAGAAAACCCTCCTCGCGCAGCGTCTCGACCGTAATCTGACGCTCGCGTTCGTTGTCCTCGACCAGCAGAACCGAAGCCTGTCTCATGTCCTGATGTCCGTTGCGTTGCGCGGAAAAGAAAAGAGCACTTCGGCGCCCGGGGGAGGATCGTTCGGGCGGATCGAGATCGTGCCGCCGTGCTTGCTCACGATCGCGCGCGAGGTGAAAAGGCCAAGTCCGATGCCGTCGAGCTTGGTGGTGAAGAACGGCTCGAATACGCGCTGCGCAACCTCCGGCGTCATGCCCACGCCGGTGTCTCTGAACGCGATTTCCAGCCGCTCTTGCGCGAGCCGGAAGGCGACGGTCAAGGTTCCCCCCTCGGGCATCGCGGCGATTGCGTTCGACACCACATTGACGAAACACGTGCGCAGCTTCTCCGCGTCCACGTTGAGTATCGCGTGGTCGGCCTCGCACTCCTCGCGCACCGTGATGTCCTGGCTCTTCATCTTGGACTCGCCGAGCGCGAGCACGTCGTGCACCAAGGCGCGCACGTCGGTCGGGGCCGGACGAATCTCGATCGGCTTGCCATAATCGAGGAAGTTCTGAATCAAGGCCGAGAGCCGGCGCACCTCGTCCTTGATCATGGCGACCTGGCGCAGGAACGGGCCGCGTTCGCCCTCGCCGGACGGGGCGTAGCGGTTGCGAATCTGGTCAACGGCGAGGCTGATAAAATTCAACGGATTCTTGATCTCGTGGGCGAGGCTTCCGGCGAGCTGTCCGAGCGCGGTGAACCGTTCCAGCCGGTTAAGCTCCTGCTCCCGCTGCCGGGCGCGTTGTAGCTGCGTCACCATGTCGTTGAAGCTTCGCGTCAGGAGCCCAATCTCATCTCGCCGGGAAGTCTCGGGCACCGGCTCAAGGCCGCGCGCCGCGACATTTTGCGCCGCCTCGGCCACGGCGTGCACGGGACGCACGTAACGGTCAGCCAGAAAATAGGAAAATAGTATTCCGGCGGCGAAGATCAGCGATGCTAATGCTACCAGGCGCGTCTGATTCTGGCGCAGCGCTTCGGTCAGGTTGCCGAATTTCACGTTGACGTAGATGTAGCCCATCAGATGGTCTTCGATCTCGACCGGGATGTAGTAGACAGCCGTGCCTTGGTCTCCGATGCGGTAGTATACCGGGATCCTGCCGCCGCCGTCGGCTCCGCCGTTCAATCTGCCCAGGGCGCGCTTTAGCCCCGACTTGAGCGCGGTGCCGATGAGCTTCGGGTTCGAGCTGTTGATGATCAAGTCCTGGGTCGAGACGATCGATACTTCAAGTTTCTGGTTGCCTTCTTCGCCGACGAACTTTTGCAGCAGGTCCGGGTCGGTTTTGCCCACCGCCGTGAGCTCGCGTACGCTGATGTGAATCGCGTTGGCCAGCGCGCGCACGTTCTGTTCGGTGGCCGCCACAATCGCGTTCTGCGTGCTCAGGCTGACCGCTACCGCGGCGCCCAGAGTGAGCGCCAGCAGCACGACCATGATTAACACCAGCTTGGCCTTAAGGTTAAGGGCCGGTAAGTAGACCTTCATTTCCGTTGCGCTCGAGCGCGCCATAGGAGCGACTCCCGCTTAGGGCGCCGCGTTCCGCTTCATAGGAGCTACTAGTGGCTTGAGGCGGTTTGGCGTTCCTGGCGAGCGGACGCCACCAGGCGGGAGATTCCGATTGCGACCGACAATACGACCAGCAAAAAGATCACGCGCTCGACACCGCCAAGCAATTTAATCACGATTTCGATTTGATCGCCGAAAAGGTACCCGGCCGAGACCATGATCGGCACCGAGACGACGGCGCCGAGAAGGTCGAAAGCGAGAAATCGGTTCACCGTGACGCCCAGCGTTCCCGCGGAAATATAGACCAAGGCCCGCGCGCCAACCAAAAACCGAGCGTAGAAGATCGCGCGATGGCCGTGGCGGCCCATGAACGCCTTGAGCCGCTCGATACGCCGTTGCGAGCCCGGCCGGGTGAGCATAAGGTAGCGTAACACCCCCTGGCCAAAACGCCTGCCGAGCAGGAAAAGAGAAAAGTCGCCGCCAACCACGCCGATGAGCGAAACACCCAGCGTCGGCCCATAGCGCGTGACCCCGTGATGTACCAGGTAGCCGGCAGCCAGCAGCACGATGTCCTCGGACAACGGCAGCCCCATGCCGCACAGCAGCAGAATCACCAACAGCCCGAAATAGGTGAAATGCTCGATATACGGCGAGACCAGAACCATAGATTGTCGGCCGGCGTCTAATGGCCTCGGGCAAATTTGGCCCGCAGTACATCGCGAATCTGCTCCACCGGCGCGCCCTGCTCGAATAGACGCTCGGCCTCTATCGCCTCGCCCGTGCATATCTCGCAGCGGCTGCCGTGCTGGTCGCGATAACAGTCGAGAAGGTTGCGATGCCCCTCGGCGCGATCACATCCGCAATAGCAGTGGAGCGCGGCAAGCAGGGCCGGGTTTTTGCGCGCAACTGCGTAAGCCTCTCGAACCTCGCCCTTGAATAACCCCGGGTCGAGCGTCGGATAAGTCTCGGCACCGCTCTGTTTCTGGGCGTCTGACGGATTCGCCGGCACGACGTCGGTCTGTCTGGCCTGAAGCCAACTAGTCGCTGCCCATGCAGTCATAGCCAGCAGCGCGGCGAGCGAGACCATCAGCGTCGCGCGCCGACCCTTAGCTTTCCTGCTCATAGCTGACCTTCCCAATCGACGGTTGTCGCCGATACGGCCGTTTTCCACGCCTGCGATGACGGTCTTCCTTGACCCTGCATCTTGCTAACAATTATACGTCATAATTCGCTTGCGTTCAGCGCCGCCAGCCACCCAGCGAGCAAGCTCCCGCGCGCCGGACGTTGGATAAGCGCCAACGTATCACCTTGGACGTTTTTAGCGCAAAGACCAGCCACAGCCTAGCGCCTGCCCGCCGGGCCGCGGCTCTCACAATAAGACCCACCGAGGGTTGCGCGAGCGCCCGCTGATTGCGCGACGCGCCCGCCGTAGAGCAAGACATCGATCGCATGCCGGCCGTCAACGGGGCCTGACTTGCTTCCTCGTAAGCTCGGCATAGAAATAGCGGGCGCCGACGGCCAATCCGAGCGCGGCCCAACGGAAGCCGACCGACCCGAGGCCGCCCCGCGCATCCGGAACAGGCTACCGTGGGTTAATGCGGATTGCCGTGGGCAAGGATTTGAGAAGGTTCGGCGCGAGGGTTGCCGCTCGTTAGCCCTCGGCTCGCCGCCATCCGTGCAGCATTACTTGTCCGGCCATGTGCAAGTTGCTTCGGCCTTCGAGCGGCGTGATATGAGAGGTGGCGACGGTGAACTCCTTCATCTCGGCCGGCTTCGGCTCGGTCCCGAAAACTCGATCCCATATAGCGGAAGTTACCCCGAGGCATAGCGAAGAGTTTACGTAATGATGGACCAGATGGCGGCTGCGCAGTCGCTGCTCGAAGCGGGTGAGCGAGCGCGCAAAGTGCAAACGGTAATGCAGCATCTCGTACAGCGCGAATCCGCACGCCACGCCGCTGAAAAATAGCACCCCGCCGGACCATCGCCAAAGATACACGGCGGCCAGCCAAACGAGCGCGACCGGCGGCCACGTACCGACGGCGAAGACGGCATGCGGGTCGCGATGATGGACCGCATGGAGCGGGCGCGCGAACGTGGCATAGGTATGGCTCATCCACCCGTGGACCGCGTACTCAACCAAGGTCCAGCAGAAAAGGCCGAGCAGAAAGAGAATGAATCCGCTCATAGCTGCGTCTAAAGTAATGATCTTAGGTGGGCGCGCCTTGTCCGGCAAGAGGTCAAGGCCCGACTTAGGCTCGCGTAATAGTGCGTAGCAATAACATAGACTTCCGATCTACCCGCCGCAGGCAATGCTCGGGGAAAAACGGCGAACATTCTGCGTTCTTGCCTGTTGCTGTGCCTGTTATCGCGCGGAAACGCTTCTTCCTTTGCTCGACGTAAAATCGCTTCAAAGCTCCAAACCGACGCTCGAGGACGTTCGTCAACCCGTGACGGCTTCGGCGGGCTCGAGCACGCTCGCGAGGGTGAGCGGCGGCGGTCAACCGATGCGGGCGGGCGCAGATTCCGCTTCGCTTGCTGAGCTATTCAGGCAGGAGGCCGTCGAGCGGCTCGGCACGCCGTTCCTCGCCTCGGCGTTGAATGTTGAGAAGAGAAACGCAGGTGCTGAGGAAGCGCCCGCGCGTAGTATAATTTATAAACTGGTCTTGGCCCCGAGCGTCAATCCGCCGGCGAAGGAGATGGCGCACTCGGTTTCCGTGCCGAGGACGTTGAGGGTTTAAATCCTCATCTACACTTGAAATAATAAGAGTAATTGCAAGTCTTCATAAACGTCGGTATGCGCCTTGCGTGGCGGGGTTACGATCAATCAATCGGGTTCTTCACCGTCGAGCAGCCCTTGCGCCAGACTCAGAAGGGCAAGGACTCGTGGCCTTGATTCCAGCCGAGCTATTAGGTTAACGATGTCAGGATTGAGATCCGGTAGGGGCTCAGGAGGATGGTGATGTTCAGAAGGATGGCTGTCGTGATTGGCAGCTTGCTTTTAGGGGCAGGTCTGGTTATACCCGCCGCGCACGGGTTCTCGTTGTGGGGTTCTCAGAATGAACCGCAGCAGGGGGCCAAACCCAGCGAGTCAGGCGGCGTCATGGCGAGCTCCCAGAAGCATGTCGCGCCGCAGGCCGAGGCCGAAGCCAATTCTCCTCGGGTGGCGATTCCGTCGTTCGCGCCGTTGGTCAAGCGCGTGATGCCGACGGTGGTGAACGTGGCGGTAACGCAGAAGGTCAAAGGACTCGGGTTTCCCGGTTTTGGCGGCGGTGAAGTTCAGCCCGAGAATCCCCAGGAAGGAGCGCCGGTGCCGGGCCCCTTCGGCCCCCTGGATCCCTTCGAGCAGTTCCGTCGCTTCTTCGGGCAGCCGATGCCGCGCGAGTTCAAGCAGCACGGGCTGGGCTCCGGCGTGATCGTCTCTTCCGACGGCTATATCATGACCAACAATCACGTGGTGGGCAGCGCCGATGAAATCAACGTTACCTTGATGGACAAGCGCGAGTTCAAGGCGAAGGTAGTCGGCAAAGACCCCAAGACCGACCTCGCGCTGATTAA
Organism: Deltaproteobacteria bacterium; assembly: GCA_021831785.1. Classification (GTDB taxonomy): domain Bacteria; phylum Desulfobacterota; class Binatia; order Binatales; family Binataceae; genus JAJYYI01. The sequence goes on from JAKBMB010000009.1 coordinate 10,379, forward strand.
GATTGATGCCAAAGAGCCGCTACCCGCCGCGACGTTGGGCGTGTCCTCGGACATTCAGGTCGGTGACTGGGTGGTGGCGATCGGCAATCCCTTCGGCTTCTCGCTGACCGTAACCGCCGGCATCGTCAGCGCCAAGGGCCGAGCGCTCGGCGGCAACTACGACAACTATATTCAGACCGACGCCTCGATAAATCCCGGCAACTCCGGAGGCCCTCTGTTCGACGCTTCCGGCGCAGCGGTGGGAATCAACACCGCCATCTATAGCCGCACGGGCGAATACGCGGGAATCGGCTTTGCGATTCCGATCGATCTGGCTAAAAGCGTGATGGAACAGCTCAAGGCTCACGGGCGGGTGGTGCGCGGATGGCTCGGCGTAGAAATTCAGGAAGTAACGCCCGACCTGGCGCACTCATTCGGATTGGAGAAGCCCGCGGGTGCTTTGGTCGCGAACGTACAGAAAAACAGCCCGGCGGAAAAAGCCGGCATAAAGCGCGGCGATATCATAACTAAGTTCGCCGGCCAGTCGGTGCGCGAAGAACACGACCTCCCAGAGATTGTCGCGGAGACGCCGATTGACAAGACGGTGAACGTGGAAGTGCTGCGGGGGGGCAAGCTTGAGACCTTCCAGGTCAAGGTCGGTGAACTGAAGGACACTGAGGTAGCCAACGTCAAGGGCGAGCAGCCAAGCGGCGACTGGGGACTTCAGGTCGCGCAGAACTCGGCCGATCTTGCGCGTCAATATAATCTGCAGACCGACAAAGGCGTGGTGATCCGCGGCGTGCATCCGGACTCTCCGGCGGCCGATGCGGGACTGCAGCCCGGAGACGTATTGCTCGAAATCAACCGTCGCAAGGTTGACTCGATCCAGCAATTTCTTGACGAGGCGGGCCGCTCCAAGAAACAGAAGAGCCCGGTGTTATTGCTCGTGCAAAGAGGTAACTTGTCGATGTTTTTGACGCTCAAGCCGCAGGGTTGAAATGGTGCGGAACCATGCTCGCTCAAAGCGGGTCGCTGAAAGCGGGCGCCGGGCGCGGCTTCGGCCGCCGAGGCTGCGGCTGAGCGTGAATGTCGCCGGGTAACCCGCCGATTTTAGTAAGGTAGGCAATCCGGCGCGCTTGGCTGGACACGTGGACCCATCGGCAGCTCGCCGATGCGCAGCAATCGGTTGAGTCAGCCGCGACCGCTTGACGTAGCAACTGCGGTCGACAGGCCGCGCGGACTTAGCTGCGGTTGACGCGGCATGGTCGTCGGCGTGCGGGCGAGTGCGGGGGAGCGTGGGTTCGCGTGCGAGTCGGGTCTTAACCGGCTGCCGCGGGTTCGGCAAAGGCCGGTGGAAGCACAAGCGCCAGGTCATTCCGAGTTGCCGCCGGCCTCGCGCCGCTGCAAGGTGTTGATCGCCGGGGCCGGGCCCGCAGGGATAGCCACCGCCCTCTATCTGCTCCACCTTCGGCCTGAGTTGAGCGGGGAGATTGTGGCGCTGGAGAAGCGGCGCCATCCGCGGGCCAAAGTTTGCGCGGGCGGGCTCATTCCTAGGACGCTCCAGTCGCTGGCCGAGCTCGGGCTTGAGCTGGGGGTGCCTTCGGTGGCCGTTGTGCGCGGGCGGGCGATGACGGAGATCGGCGCTTTTGAGCACGTCCGCGAGCAGGCGCTCTGCACCATAGTCCGGCGCGATGAGTTCGACCACTGGCTGGCGGATGCGGCCAAGGCCCGCGGGCTGCGGCTCTACGAAAACGCCGCCGTACAACATGTGGCGCTCGGGCAGCGGGGCGTCAGCGTAGCGTCCGACCGCGGCGTTTTTTGCGCCGACGTGCTGGTTGGAGCTGACGGTTCGAGCAGCAAGGTCAGGGGCGCGCTGTTCGGCGCGATGAAGAGCGCCGTCGGGCGGGCGCTTACCGCCGACCTTCCGCTCGGCGCGCGGTTTAGTGAAGAATTTGCGAGCCGGCTATACAGGTTCGACTTTCGATGCGTAGGGTGGGGAATCAAAGGCTACGCCTGGTCGTTTCCGTGCCTGATTGGCGGTCAACCCCATCTCAACGTCGGCGTCTACGATCAAACGCCTCACGCGACCGTCGGCGGGAAAGCCGCCAAGCCGCGTCTGGATGAAGCCTTGCGGCGCAGCTTCCCCGAATTGAAGCTCGATGGTCCCGCGCCGGACGGGCGGCTTTTCAAAGGGGCGCCTATCCGGTGGCATGATGCGGCCGCGCGCTTTGCCCACGGCCGCGTGCTGCTCGCCGGCGACGCGGCGGGCGTGGATCCAATGATGGGCGAGGGAATCTCCATTGCGTTCGAGCACGGTAAGCTCGCGGCGTTGGCAATTGCGCGTCTGCTTGACGGCGACGAACGGGCGCCTGCGGATTACGATCGCGCCCTGCACGTGGGCCCGATCGGGCGCAAGCTCAACCGGCTCGCCTCGGCGGCGCGTCATTTCTATGGTTCCCGCCACCGCTTCTTTTTGCGCGTGATGGCGGCCAGTCGACCGGCGCGAGAGATCGGGTTGGACTGGTACAATGGCGTTGGACGATTGGACGAACTGCGAACCGGGGGCGTCGTTATCGAATGGTTGCGCAGGCTGCTGTTGGGCGAGCCTTACGCCCGCTAATGCCGGACGGGGCGCGTTTGCCGCGTCTTGAGGCGCAGGTGGCTTGCGGCCGAACCCGCGCAGCCGGCGGCGCGGATCGGCGGGCGCGCGGCGAGCCGCCGGAGCGACCGCGAAACTGGAATCGTCGCCCTTTGGCGCAGGAGGCTTTCGCGGCCGCAAGGCAGGCGCGATTAGTCAGGCCGTAGCCGTGACAGCAGTGAGCGGCGTGTTAAGAAGCCAAACCGACTTTGTTGACGAGCTGGGCTTTGCGCTGAGGTTCGACGAGTTGCCGCGCCGGATCATCTCGCTGGTGCCGAGCCTGACCGAAACGTTGTTCGCGCTCGGCCTTGAGCAGGAGATCGTCGGGGTCACGGACTACTGTGTTGCGCCAAGCGATCTCGTGGCGCCCTTGCCTAAAGTCGGCGGAACGAAAAACCCGAATCTCGACGCGATCCTGGGTCTTGAGCCGGACCTGGTAATCGCCAACGCGGAGGAAAATCGCCGCCAGCATGTGGAATGGCTGCGCGCGCGCGGAGTTGCCGTTTACGTGACTTATCCGCGCAGCGTCGCGGGCGCGCTCGAAACGATTTTGAGCCTCGGCAAGATCGCCGGACGAGAGGCCCGGGCTTCGCTTTTGGCCCGGAAGATCATCTCCGGCGTAAGCGCAATCGAAGCCCAACTCGGCATCTGGAACAAGCTGAGCTTTCGCGTATTCTGCCCCATCTGGAAGAGGCCGTGGATCACGTTCAACGCTGATACCTACGCTCACGACGTGCTGCGCCTGGTCGGCTTCAAGAACGTGTTCGGCGCGGCTACGGAACGCTATCCGCGCGCCAAGCTGGAACAAGCGCTCGAGCTGCGCCCGGACGTTATCCTGCTGCCCGACGAGCCTTACGCCTTCGACTCGTCGGACATCGAGGAACTTAAGCAAGCGCTGCCGGCGATGCTCGCGCGCCGCGTCGTCCCAATAAGCGGGCGCGACTTGCATTGGTACGGCGCCCACATGGCGAGCGGCTTGACCTCGTTGGCCGCTCTGTTAAACAGAGTCAGGGCCTCGTTGGTTTGAGCGCGGGCGCGGTCAAGCGGCGCGCCGAAGCTCAAGACCGCGGGCCGGCGCTTCGCTATCAATCTGAACTCAGCCGCGAAGAAGGAATTAGAGGGTTGCCAAGATGACAGCAGGGGGACCGCTCGATGGAGTGAGGGTTTTGGACCTGTCCAAGCTTGCGCCGGGACCGCATTGCACCATGATCCTCGGCGATCTGGGTGCGGACGTAATCCGGATCGAAGAGCCCGGACCGCCCACCGGACGCAGAGCCGAGCAGGCCAGAGCGGCGGGAATAAAGCCCGTGAACGTGGCCGCTCACATGAGCTCGCCTTACAACGCGCTGGCGCGCAACAAACGCTCGATCGGCCTCAATTTGAAGAGCCAGCCCGGCAAGGAGATATACATGCGCCTGGCGCAAAGGGCCGACGTGGTGGTGGAGGAATTCAGACCCGGCGTGGCCGAGCGGCTGGGAATAAGCTACGAGACCATCTCCGCGCGCAACCCGCGGCTCATCTACTGCGCGATCACCGGCTACGGCCAGGACGGCCCCTACCGCGACCTCGTCGGTCACGACCTCAACTACATCGCGACCGCCGGCGCGCTGTCGATTATCGGGCGCCCCAACCAGCCGCCGGCTATCCCGCACAATCTGCTCGCCGATTACGCCGGGGGCGGGATGCACGCCGCGATTGGAATTCTCGCCGCCCTTTTCGCGCGTCATCAAACCGGCCGCGGGCAGTACGTTGATGTGGCGATGTTGGACGGCACGATGCTGCTCTTGGCTCAGGCCTTTTCCGGCTACTTCGCCAGCAACCGCGTCCTCGCGCGCGGCGAGAGCCCGTTTGACGGCGGGGCGCCGTTCTTCGACGCCTACCTCACCAAGGACGACAAGTACGTGACTATCGCTTCGATCGAGCCGTGGTTTTTCGCCAACCTCTGCCGCGCGCTCGGGCGCGAGGACTTGGTCGTGATGCGCGAGGACAAAAGCCGATATCCCGAGATGCGGCGCGCGTTCGAAGAAACCTTCCGCCAGAGGACCCGCGACGAATGGTTCGAACTGCTGAGCAAGACCGACGTCTGTGTCGGCAGGATGTTGACCCTGGACGAGGTTGAAGGCGATCCGCAGGTCAAGGCGCGCCGGATGGTGCTTGAGCTCGACACGCCTGGCGGCGACCGCGTCAAGCAGGTCGGCGTATCGCTCAAGTTCTCCGACACGCCCGGTTCCGTGCGCCGCCTGGCGCCCCAACTCGGCCAGCATACGGACGAGATATTGCGCGAGCTCGGCTACCGAGACGCCGATATCGCGCGATGGCGCGAGCAGGGCGCGCTGAAATAGCGAGCGGATGTGGTGAAATAGCGAGCCGGCGCGGTGACATAGCGAAGTCAGCCGCGCCGGCAGTGCCTTTCATCGTAGGCTTGCTTGGCGGGCTAAGCGGCACCAATCGCGGCCGGCCGCGACTTAGAGTCAGCACCCAACTGCGGCCGGGCGCAACTGAGGAGGCAGGTTAGCGTGAGCGAAAGCATACTCGGGCCCACGTCCCACTATTTTTACTCGCAGCGCCTTAAGCTTCACTATGTGGACTGGGGCAATCAGGCGAAGCCCCTGCTGGTTCTGGTTCACGGCAGCCAGGACCATTGCCGCAACTGGGACTGGGTGGCGCTCGAACTGCGCCGCTACTTTCATATTGTCGCGCCCGACTTGCGCGGCCACGGCGATTCGGACTGGGCTATCGGCGGGAGCTACGCGATGATCGATTACGTCCTTGACCTGGCCCAACTTATGGACGTGCTCGACAATCCGCAAACTTTCGTTATCGGACACTCCTTGGGCGGCGGGGTGGTGCTCCAGTACGCCGGGGTGTTTCCCGAACGGGTCGAAAAAGTGATCTCAATCGAAGGGCTCGGCCCGCCGCTCTCGATGATCAAGCACGCGCCGGCGCACGAGCGGATGCGCACCTGGATCGGCGCGATGCGCGAGTTGGCCGCGCGCAAGGCGCGTCATTACTCGACCGTCGCGCAGACCGTGGAGCGCATGCGCGAGGCCAATCCCAATTTGACTCAAGAGCAGGCTTTTCATCTCACCGTTCACGGCGTGCGCCGCAACGAGGACGGAACCTACTCCTGGAAATTCGACAATTACACCCGTTCGACTTCTCCCTTTCGATTCAACCTTGACGAGGCCAAGGAGATCTGGAGCCGCATCGCCTGTCCGTGCCTCTTGATCCAGGGCGGCGAGTCAAAAAAGTGGAGCATCGACTGGGAGATGGACCGGCGCGCCGATGCTTTCCGCGATGCGCAAAAACTCACGATCGAAGGCGCCGGTCATTGGGTTCACCACGATCGTCTGGACGGCTTTCTTAACGCGGTGCGCCGATTCTTCGGCCTGTGACTTACACCGCCGACAACCTGCGGCCCGCCGCGGCTCAGGCGGGCAGCCAGATCGCGCGGGCGCTGCGCGTAGGACCCGGCCAGTTCGAGTACGCCCGCTTGATCGGCGCCGCGGCGCTGGTGGGAATCTTCGGCGCGATGGCGAACCTGGCTTTCCGCTGGCTGATCGCCGAGAGCGCCTGGGTGTTCCTCGTTTTTGAGTGGCAGCGGTTGCGGATTCCCCTGGTGCTGGTTCTGGTCAGCGGCGCGGTGCCCTTGCTGGCGTTGCATTATTTGTTCCCCGGTGAAGTGCTAGGCTACGGATTCCCCGGCTTTCTCGCCGTGCTTCATTTAGGTGGGGCGAAGATTGAGCGCCGTTGGATTTTTATCAAGACGCTGGCGGCGGCGATCTCGCTCGGTGCCGGCGCCTCGGTGGGCCGCGAGGGGCCTATCGCGCAGGTGGGCGGTTCAATCGGCGCGACCGTGGCGCAGGCGATCAAACTCACTCCCGGCCGGCGCAAAGTGCTCGTGGCCTGCGGCGCCGGGGCGGCGATCGCGACCACCTTTAACGCGCCCATCGGCGGCCTGCTGTTCGCCCAGGAGATAATTCTGCTCGGCGACATGGAGCTCGCCAGCTTGACCCTGCTGATTATCGCCACCACCAGCGCAGTGATTACCTCTCACGCCCTGGCCGGCAACGCGGCGGCCTTTCGTGTCGGGGCGTTCGAGTTTCTGAGCGACGTCGAATTAGCGACATACGCCGCAATGGGCTTGTTCATGGGGCTTCTGTCGGCGGGCTTTATCAGGCTGTTCTATCTGACGCGCGGATGGTTCGGCGCGCGCGACTATCCGGTATGGGCGCGGCTCGGTTGTGGCCTGGCGATCGTTGGTCTTATCGCCACGGCCCTGCCCGAGAACTTGTCCGACGGATACCCGGTGATCAACGCCGCGCTGGCTGGCCGCTTGGCGCCGAGCCGGATGGCGCTTTTGGCGGTAGCCAAGATTGTTGCTTCATGTGTCTCGCTCGGATGCGGTGCGCCGGGCGGCGTTTTCGGTCCGATTTTCTTCATCGGTACGATGGTTGGTGGGACGTTTCGCGGCGTCTCCACCTTGCTCGCGCCCAAATTAACCGGGCCCAGGGGTTCGTACGCCTTGGTGGGTCTCGGCACGTTTCTCGCGGCGACCACGCGCGCCCCGCTGACCGCGGTGTTTTTGCTCTTCGAGATGACTCGCAGCTACACGATCGCGCTTCCCATCCTGGTCAGCAGCACGCTCGCCTTGCTGGTCTCGCGCCGCCTCGAACGCGAGTCGATTGACACTTACGCGCTGGCGCTCGACGGGAAAAGCTTGGAGATCGGGCGCGAACGTTTGGTGATGAAGCAGATACCGGTGGCGGACGTTATGACCACCGACTCCATCGCTCTATCTGCTGAAGCGCCCTTGGTCGAGGTGCTCAGAGTCGCGGGCGACGCCTCGCTCAGCAGCCTGCCCGTCGTTGACCGCGACGGCGGACTGGTCGGCACGATTTCCGTGCGCGATCTGCTGGCGCTGCTCGCGACCGGAATCGATCTCGGCCCGCTGGTCAACGCCTACGACTTATGTCGACGCTCCGCACCCGTCGTCACGCCGGCTTCGAATATCGACGAAGCGCTGCAAGCGATGGATTTCGACATTTTGAACGAGTTAGCGGTCGTTGAGGCCGGCGAAAAGCGCCAGTTGGCCGGCATCGTGACCCGCCAAGCCATCGCGCAGGCCGCCAGCCGCGCCGCGATCTCGCTATCCGCGGTGTCAGCAGCCGACGCTGATATCCCCTGGTCAACGGGCTACCGCGTGATCCGGGTGACGATCCCGGCCGGCGCGGCGGGCAAAACTCTGCGCGAGCTCGAACCGCGGGCGAAATTCGGCGTAAGCGTGCTCGCCGTGTGCGACGCCGCCAAGCCCACTGGCGGGTTTATGCTCGGCGACCCCGACCGACCGCTCAAGGGCGGAGACGTTATCGTGGCGGCGGGCCGTCCGAGCGCGCTGCGTCTTTTTCAACGCGAGCTGGCGCAGCCTTAAGCGCAGGAGTGGTTCCGCTCTATGATGCGCGCGCCCGCAGCCATGCCGCAGCGCGCTGACCGCCCTAGGGCCGGTCTTAAGCACGCGCCTCGGACGCGCCCGCCGCTCGCTCGCGGCGAAGCCTTGCGCCCCCCGGCGCCCTGGCGCAACACTTATTCGGCGGCGCCCGGCGCTTCGTCCACTTTGATGTGATCGCTCAGCGTGACCGCGCCGGTGATGGCAAACGCGGTGGCCTCGATCTGGAGCCGGTCGGCTTCGGTGGGCACGCTTCCCCACAACTCGATACTCTGGCCGTGAACCTTGAAATGGATCGACGTGTAGCCTTGACCGTCAAGGATGCGGCGCAGCGCAAAGGCGCGCAGCGCATCCGCGGGCGAGGTCTCCGGCGCCTCGATCGGCGGCGGCGCGTGCGCCTCAGGCCCGGGCACTTCGTCGTGTCCGCCCATCAGGGCCAGCAAAATCGCTGCGAGGCCCATGAAGAGGTGGGGCAAGACCCTCAGCACGACCACGCCGAGAATTATCATGACGAAAAAGGCCGTCAATGGACGGCGTTTCCTGCGCCGCACGACGCGATGGAATTGGTCGGGCTGGGTCCGAAGCGTGGCCGCTTGCTCGTGCGGCTCGCCGGTCCCCGCGGGGGCATCACTCGGTGCGGGCGCGGAAGCAAGATGCGCCGCCCCGAGCACCAGCCGCAGGTCGGCTGCGCAATACGAGCAGAAGCTGGAATCGGCCGGAATCAATCGCGTGCAGACCGGGCATGCCGTTTCGCCGCTTTTGATGCGCACGGTCGGAGCGGACGCCGGCGGCATCGGCGCGCCGCTGGGCGATGCGGCCGGCGCGGCAGGTGCCGCCAACGGCGCTGCACGGGCCGGCGCGCCGGCGCCCCTAATCGCGAGCAACCGGGCCTTGAACTCGGCGGCGCTTTGGATGCGCCGTTGGGGGTCGTAACTTAGCGCGTGCCCAACCAGCGCGGCGAGCAAAGGATCAAGCTGGGGGCAGAGCTTCTCCAGCGGAGGAAAGCTAAACGGCGGCTCGCTCGCCGGGTCGCGCCCGGAAAGCAGATGATGCATCGTCGCGCCCAGCGAATATAAATCCGAGCAGCGCTCGACCTTGCCCCGGTACTGCTCGGGCGGCGAATAGCCCTGCGTGCCGATCAGCGTGGCGTTGCTTTGCGGTTGGAAGAAGCGCGCGATGCCAAAGTCGATAAGCTTCACCTTCCCGGTTGAGGTGAGCATCACGTTCGACGGCTTGAGGTCGCGGTAAACTACCGGCGGCTCCAAATTGTGTAGGTATTCGAGCGTGTCGAGAATCTGCAGCGCGATGTCGACCACCCGGCCCTCATCCAGACGGCCGCCGGAGGTCCGCAGAAGCTGCTCGAGGGTGTCACCCTCGACGTACTCCATGACCAAGTAATGGTGGTTCTGCTCGCTAAAGCGGTCGTAGATGCGCGGGATATGCTCGTTGTTGAGCTGCGCCAGCATGTCGGCTTCACGTTGAAAGCTAATCAACGCGGCCCGCTGAGCCTGGGGCTCGGTGAAGCTGTCCACCATCTCGGCCAAGGCGCAGCGGCGCGAGGCCAGACGCAGATCTTCCGCCAGATAGACCAGCTTCATGCCGCCGCCGCCGAGCGGAGTCAACACTCGGTAGCGGTTGCCGACCACCGTATTTGAACTAATCATCGCTGCCAGTCGCGCGCGCAGTTTTCAGTCGTTGGGAAACGCTCACACGTAGATTGTTGCACATGGCCGCGCGCGATCGGCAAGGTTGGCAAGGATGCTCGTTGACATCCCGCATCCCGGCTTCGCGCCTCAGCGCTTGGAGGTCGATTCGCTGCCCGCGCATCATCAGCGCCGGTGAATTTTTGGCAAGCTGCCGCATGCCGCCGTAGGCTGCGCCCGATAGGTCTCTAGTGGGACGGCCCGCCCCACTACTCAAAAATTCATAAACTCCCAGGACGACGGCGTGGACGATGGCGCGGCGTGCCCGGTCATGCTCGAAACAACAGTTGCACGTCGCCTACGCCCACCACGTCGCCGTCGTGGAGCCGTGCCTCGCTGACGCGCTGTCCGCCGACGTAGGTGCCGTTGTGGCTGCCAAGGTCCTTGACGAAGAATCCGCCGTCGCGCGGCTCGACCACCGCGTGATAGCGCGACACCGAAGGCATCATCAGCACGACCTCGTTGTCAGTCTCCCTGCCGAGACGGGTCGAGACGTCTGCGCGCAAGGGGAACTCGCGGCCGTTTTCATCGATCAGCCGCGGGCTGGCGGCCGCGCCGGCCGCGGGCGCGCGGCCGACCGGCGCGGCGTGGCGGGCGGCGGGCGTTGGCGCCGAGACGCCGGCCGCGGTCTTTCTCGAGTGAAAGCGCAGCTCATAGTCGCCAATTTTGATCCGATCGTCTTCGCGCAGGGTCGCGGTCGAAACCGCCTGGCCGTTGACGAAGACGTTGGCGCCGCCGCTTAGGTCCTTGAGCACGAAGTCGTGTCCCCGGCGCGCGATCTGAGCGTGCCTGGGCTTAACCGCCGGATCGCCGAACAGCCCAACGTCGTTTTCCTCGGCGCGGCCGATGCCGACGACCGCCTTTTCCAGCGGAAATTCGCGCCCGCGCAGCCGTCCCTGCTCGACCTTGAGCCACGCCGCCTTGGTCAGCTCGTGAACCAAACCGATGAACAGGCCGATCGCCAGTCCGACCGCGCTGAAACCGAAAAAGCGCGCCGCCATGCCGCCCTGGGTGGCGGCAGCGATCGCGTCAAACGACAATCCGCCGACAACCCCGCCGATCAAGCCGCCAAGCCCGCCTTTTATCACATTGGCCACGACCAGGCTTGCGACCCCCACGCCCACTCCGATGAGCGCTCCTTCTATCGCCCAGCCCAGGGCGCGCGCCATCACCAGCACGATAATCGAGCCATGGACCATCTCGCCTTGGGGGCTGAAGGCGACGCCGCCCCACTGCAGCACGGAATTAAAAATGCGATCGGAAAAATAGCTCGAAAATAGAGAGAGCACGGCGCAGATGATGAATCCGCGCAAAAGCCGGCGCTTGATCTGCGGCGTAATCACGACCAGGGGCAATTCGACCGCCAGAACCAGGCCGCCGATCAAGCCGGCCAGGATTGCCTGACCGACGTAATTGCCCAGAACCAAAGTGACGCTGATCGCCTCGCCGAGCCGATGGCCGTGCATGACCAGTTCGTTGGGCATCCAGCCGAGCGCCCCGCCGACGAATCCGGCCAGTCCCTTTAGGAAAAGTTGGCGCCGGTTAAGGTCAGCCTCCATAACTCGCTCCTTCCATCATCCCGGTCTTACCGTTGATACGAGACGGCTGCGGCAAGGCGGCTTGCAAGCAAGGACAGGTGCGCTCGCTTCGGCGCGGTTTATCCGCCCATTCCCTCCCTGCCGTACACATGCGCGACGCCGACGCCTGCCGGCATCCCACGGCTGATTCTGCTTGACCCAGCAAAAAGCGCAAGCCTTGCTTGCGCATCCCTCAAATCATACAATTTTGGCGCGCTCGGGGACACAAATCCGGGTGCGAGCTGTAGCTTAGGGAGGGCGCAATGAGGCAAGATACCTTGCTGCCGGAGCGGTTCGGACCGCTCCAGGGGGTGCGAATCATTTCTTCCGGCAGGCTTATCGCGCAGCCTTTCGCCGGCGAGCTTGCCGCGGAGTGGGGCGCGGAGGTGATCAATGTCGAGCAGCCGGGCGCGGGTGACGTTGGCTGGCGCACCGTGGGAATCTGTCTTGAGGCGGCCGACGGCGGACCGGCGGTGTCGGCTACCTGGCTCCAGGAACGCCGCAACGAGCTTTGCGTGAGCCTGGACTTTTCCAAACCGCGCGGGCGCGAGCTTTTCCTTAAGCTTATCCCGCACGCGGACATCTGGATGGAAAGCGGCAAGGCTAATACATACGCCAGGTGGGGACTTGACGACGAAACCGTGCTCAAGGCCAACCCGAAGCTGGTGATCACGCATGTCGCCGGCTACGGTCAGTACGGCGACCCCGGATACGTCAATCGCGCGGCTTATGATTTTATCGGCCAAGCCTTCGGCGGAATGATGTTTCAGACCGGGTTCCCGGACCCGAGTCCGCCAACGCGCGCCGCGCCTTGGACCGGCGACTACATCGCCGCGTATATGTGTCTGGGCGCCTCCCTGGCCGCGCTTCACTATGCCCGCTCGACCGGCAAGGGACAGGTGATTGACCTGGGCCACTTCGAAGCGATTCATCGCACGCTCGGCGGTACGATGGTCGAGTACTTTCACAAGGGTGTGGTCCGCGAGCGCAGCGGCAATAAAGCGCAGGCCTTTCAGCCCTACGATACCTTCCAGGCGCGCGACGGATGGGTGCTGATCGGCTCCGTAACGATGCCGGTTTTCGAGCGCGTGTGCAAGGTTATCGGGCTCGACCCGAGCGACCCTAAATGGCGCAAGGCGCAGAGAGAGGTCGAGTCAATCGAAGGAATCGAGTTCGACGCCATCTTGCGCGGATGGGTCAGCGAGCATACGGTTGCCGAAGCTGAGCAGTTGTTCAACGAAGCGCAGGTTCCATCATGTCCGGTAATGACCAGCCAGGATATCGCCGAAAATCCGCATTATAAGGCGCGTAAGGTCCATGTCGAATGGCATGATGACCAGGTGGGCAAGGTCAAAGGTATCGGCGTTATCCCCAAATTCTCGGCCACGCCCGGAAAAATCTGGCGCGGCACGGTCAGGGTCGGTCATGACAACGAGCGGGTCTACGGAACACTTGCCGGGCTCAGCAAAGCGGAAATCGAAGCTCTAAGGCAGGAGCAGGTTATCTAGCACCGCGCCGCTAACGCCGTTAGGTTAGTCAGCCGCGACTCTTGTGCCGGCAGGTAAGTTGCGGCGGCCCAAGACCTTGCTCGCCGGAGTTCGCGCGGCAGCATAGTTCAACGCTGCGGGCCCCGCGATATACCCGCGCTTGAGGCGGTTGGCATTGTCGCCGGCGCGGCCGGTGGTTATAATTAGGCTTAGTAAGAGCGCCTCAGGCGCTTGTCAATTGCAATGAAATCCGCAATTCATCCTGCTTATCGTCGATGCCTGGTCACGTGCGCCTGCGGCAACACGTTCGAAACTCGCGCGGTCAAGCCGGCGATTCTGGTCGAGATATGCTCCAACTGTCACCCGTTTTACACCGGGCAACAGCGCGCGGCGAGCACGGCCGGCCGCATCGAGCGCTTCAAGCGCAAATACAACCTTCAGTGAACGCGACGTTTTGCGGATGCGCCGTGGCCAGGGCCATCGGAGCGCGCCGGCATGAAGCAGCCTGCGAGCCGGCTACGGTCGGGTCTCGATGCTTGAGCGGCTAAGCTCCATCGAGGAACGTTTCGCCGAACTCGAGGGCAAACTCGGCGAAGCCGGGGCCGCTGCAAACAGCCGTGAGTACGCGCGGCTTGCGCGCGAGCACGCTCAGCTCGAGCCGCTTATCCTGCGGGCACGCGAATATCGCCGTCTTACCGAGCATATCGGCCAGCACAAGGCGCTGCTCGAAGACAAGGATCGCGAGCTGCGGGAGCTGGCGAAGCAGGAGTTGCCGGCCTTCTTGGCGCGTCAGAGCGAACTCGAAGCCGAGCTCAAACACCTTTTGGCGCCGCAAGACCCCAACGACGAACGAAATGTAATCCTCGAGGTCCGGGCCGGAACCGGCGGCGAGGAGGCCTCGCTGTTCGCCGCGGAACTGCTGCGCATGTACACGCGCTACGCGGAAGAGCACGGGTGGCGGTTCGAGCTGCTGAGCGCGAGCACCACCGGACTGGGTGGCGTCAAAGAGGCCGTGGCCTCGATCAATGGACGTGCGGCGTACAGCCGCCTTAAGTTCGAGGGCGGGGTCCATCGCGTGCAGCGCGTGCCGGCTACCGAGGCCTCCGGCAGGATTCACACCTCGGCGGTCACCGTCGCGGTGCTTCCGGAAGCGGACGAGGTCGAGGTTCATATCAACGAGGACAAAGACCTGAGAATCGACGTGATGCGCGCTTCCGGACCGGGCGGACAGAGCGTGAATACTACGGACTCGGCGGTACGCGTAACCCATCTGCCGACCGGGATGGTGATCGTGTGCCGAGACGAGAAATCCCAGCATAAGAACAAAGCGCGCGCGCTCAAGATCCTGCGCGCGCGCTTACTCGAGCGCGCGCGCCAAGAGCAGGACGCTCGAATCGCCCAGAGCCGGCGCTCGATGGTTGGCACGGGCGACCGCTCGGAGCGCATTCGCACCTACAACTTTCCTCAGTCGCGGGTCACCGACCACCGCGTCAATCTGACGCTTCATCAACTGGACCGCGTGCTCGACGGCCAGCTCGACGCGATTATCGACGCGCTCATCGTGCGCGAGCAGGCCGAAGCCCTAAGCGCGTGAGTACCGCGATTGCGGGCCAATACGCCGAGCTTAAGCCTGCGCGGACATGGCTTGAGCTCGGCGCGCGAGTTCTCGCCCAGGCGGGGATTGAAAGCGCCACTCTCGACGCGTCGCTGTTGCTCGCCGAGGCGTGCGGCGCCGAGCGCGCACGATTGCTCGCCGGGCTGGCCGAGGTAAAGCCCGGCCAAGCGCTGCGCTTCAAGTCCCTGCTCGCCCGCCGGGTGGCGCGCGAGCCCGTGGCCTACATTCTTGGGCGCAAGGAATTTTTCTCGATGGAGCTGCTGGTCTCGCGCCGCGTACTGATTCCCCGGCCCGAGACGGAAACCCTGGTCGAGGCCGCGCTTTCATGGGCGCGAAGCCGGCCGCTCGAACGCATCCTCGACCTTGGCACCGGCTGCGGCGCGATCGCGCTCGCCTTGGCCCGCCACTTGCCCGAGGCGCAAATCGTCGCCACTGACATCTGCGCGGCGGCGCTCGCGCTCGCCCGGCGCAACGCTTTGCGCCTGGGCTGCGCTGAGCGAATTGAGTTCCGCCGCGGCGACCTATGGTCGGCTCTGGAAGGGGCGGGTGAGAAGCCTCAAAGCTTCGACCTGGTGTTGGCCAATCCGCCTTACATCGCGCAGGGCGACTTTGACCGTCTGCCGCCGGAGGTAAAAAGTTACGAGCCCGAGATTGCTTTGTTAGGCGGTGCGGACGGCCTTGCCTACTACCGCAAAATCGCTCGCGGCCTGCCAGGTCATCTGGTTTCCGGAGGTCGCGTTGCTTTCGAAGTGGGACTCGAACAGGCCGGCCACGTAGCTCAAATCTGCCGCCAAGCCGGGGCCCGTGACACGTATCGCGTTCGCGATTTAGCCGGCGTCGAGCGGATGGTCGCGGCGTGCTTCTAGCGCGCTTTGTTCCCGGTTCGCATTGGGCGCATCAAATCGAGCCTGGGCGGATGGTTGCGGAGGTCTCCGCCGAGCCGGCGCGCGCTGCTTCGCGCACCAGTGTTCAAACGGTTGCCAAAAAGCGCGCGGGTTTTCCGACACGCACCGCCGATATAAGCGCAAGCGTCTAACCGTTCGAACGCGAGCATCCGGTGGTCAAACGCAAAAGCTCGATGATTTGAGCACTCAGGGCGTCCTGCTATAAAGATTCTGCCGATTTAGGCAGCGGGCGGTGGACGAGCTAATCATTCATGGCGGGCGGCCGCTCAGAGGCACAATCGTGCTGAGCGGCAGCAAAAATGCGACGCTTCCGATCCTGATGGCGTCGGTGTTGACCGCGGAGCCGGTCATGCTGAGCAACGTGCCGCGGCTCGGCGACGTCCGCACCGCGCTTGCTCTGCTGGGCACGCTCGGGGTCGAGCACGAATGGCTGGGAGAACATGAGCTCAGGTTGTGTGCGGCGCGGATACTCTCGCACGAGGCCCCTTACGACCTGGTCAAGACTATGCGCGCTTCTTTCGTGGTGCTGGGGCCGTTGCTGGCGCGTGCGCGCAAAGCGCGCGTGGCAACGCCCGGCGGATGCGCGATCGGCGCTCGGCCGGTCAATCTACACGTTAGCGGCGTCCGCGCCCTCGGCGCGCGAATCCAACTGCGCCACGGCTACTTCGAGGCCCGCGCCGAGCGGTTGACCGGGGCGCGGATTTGGCTCGACTCGCCCTCTGTCGGGGCCACCGAGAATATCATGATGGCGGGTGCGCTGGCGCGCGGCCGAACGGTGATCGAAAATGCCGCCCGCGAGCCGGAAGTCTGCGATTTGGCCGCGATGCTCACCGCGATGGGCGCGCAGATCTACGGCGCGGGTACGCACGTGATCGAGATTGAAGGCGTTGAGCGATTGCACGGCGCACAGCATCGTATAATCGCCGACCGAATCGAGGCCGGCTCGATGATGGCCGCGGCGGCGATTACCGGCGGCGAGGTCTCGATTTCCAACGCTCCCGTCGAGCAGCTCGAAGCGGTGATCGCGAAGCTCAAGGAAGCCGGGGTGGAAATTAGTTCAGAGAACGGCGGCTTGCGCGTGGCTGCTCGTGGCCAGCTTAGGCCGGTTGAGTTGCGCACGCTGCCGTATCCGGGCTTTCCGACCGACCTGCAGGCGCAGATGATGGCGCTTTTAGCCAGAGCGCGGGGCACCTCGGTGATCAACGAGACCGTGTTCGAGAACCGCTTCATGCACGCCCCGGAGCTCTGCCGCATGGGCGCCGATATCCTGGTTAAGGGCGCTACCGCCATCGTGCGAGGCGTTGCCCAGCTTAGCGGGGCGCAGGTGATGGCGACCGATCTGCGGGCCAGCATGGGGCTGGTGCTGGCGGGTTTGGCCGCGGAGAATGAGACGCAGGTGAGCCGCGTGTATCATCTGGATCGCGGCTACGAGGCATTGGAACGCAAGCTCGCCGCGGTGGGAGCCCAGATCGAACGGCTGAAGGATGACAGCGCCGAATGAAGCTTAGGCCCTGGCCGTCCTCCGGCAAGGAGTTCAAGCGCTGGTTCGACTCGTTGCGCGCGCGCCGGCGCGTGGGCGATCCGCGCGTCGAAGCTGCCGCGGCGCGCATTATCGCCGCGGTCCGGCGCGGTGGCGACCGGGCGCTGCTCGCGCTGAGCAGGCGCTTAGACCGGGTCGAGCTCACGGCGCGCTCGCTTAAGGTGAGCGAGAGAGAGATGGCCGTCGCCGGCGCGGCGCTGTCCGTGGATGAGCGGCGCGCGCTTGCGCTCGCCGCGCGGCGCATTCGCGATTTTCACCGCCGCACGCTGGAGAAGTCGTTCAGCTACCGCGATTCATTGGGCGTGCGGCTGGGGCAGGCCGTGCGGCCTCTGACGCGCGTGGGGCTTTACGTGCCGGGCGGGCAGGCTTCGTATCCGTCTTCCGTACTGATGAACGCGATTCCGGCTGCGGTGGCCGGGGTGCGAGAAGTCGTGATGGTGTCGCCGATGCGGCCCGGGCCGGGTGAGGCTGCGGTCTTGGCGGCGGCGGCGCTGGCCGGGGTTACGGAGGTGTACCGTGTCGGCGGGGCGCAGGCCGTGGCCGCCCTGGCATACGGCACCGAGACCATCGGCGCGGTTGACAAAATCGTGGGTCCGGGCAACGCCTACGTTCAGGCCGCCAAGCGCCTGGTCTTCGGCGTGGTCGGCATCGACACCGTCGCCGGACCGAGCGAGGTGCTGGTTATCGCGGACGATACCGCCGACCCTCGATGGGTCGCCGCCGATCTTATCGCGCAAGCCGAGCACGGCTCGGGCGACGAGTGTGCGATTTTGCTGACGCCGTCAGCGGCACTCGCCCAGGCGGTCGGCGCGGCGATAGTGCAGGCGCTCGAGACCCTGCCGCGCGCCCAGAGCGTGCGCGCCGCGCTGGTTCAAAACGGGGCGTTGATCGTCGTCTCGGACATCAACGAAGCCTTCGCGCTGGCGAACCTGATCGCACCCGAACATCTGGAGCTTGAACTGCGCGGCGCTCGCCGCTGGGCAAAAATGGCGCGAACGGCGGGCGCGGTGTTTATCGGGCCGCACAGTCCGGCGCCGCTGGGCGACTATCTCGCGGGGCCCAACCACGTGCTGCCGACCGCCGGCGCGGCCCGCTTCGCGTCGCCGCTGGGAGTTTACGATTTCGTCAAGCGCAGCAGTATAATCGAAGCGCCCGCCTCCGCGCTGAGAAAACTCGGACCGGCGGTGGCGCGTCTGGCTCGTCTGGAGGGGCTGGAAGGCCACGCGCGAGCGGTGGAACTCAGGCTTAAAGGCGGCACGCCCGGATAAGACGGCGGCGATGGAGCAGAGTTATACGTGATGACGAGCAAGCTTTCGAACGCGCGCAAGCGTCAGTCCAACCGCAGGCGGCCACGGGCGGCCGATGGCGAGCTCGCCCCGGCGCCCGAGCTAAAGCCCGCCCGCGCGGCCGAGGTCGAACGCGTCACGCGCGAGACCAGGGTCGCGGCGCGGCTTGCCCTTGACGGCAGCGGGCGCGGCGAAATCTCCACCGGCGTGCCGTTTCTCAACCATATGTTGCAGAGTTTCTCGCGCCACGGATTCTTCGACCTCACCGTGCAGGCGACCGGCGACCTTGACGTGGACGACCATCATACGGTCGAGGACGTCGGGCTCGTGCTCGGCCGCGCCTTTTGCCAGGCGCTCGGCGATTGCTCAGGAATCCGCCGCTTCGGCAACGCCACGGTGCCTCTGGACGAAGCGCTATGCACGGCGGTGGTCGATATCAGCGGGCGTCCGTGCCTGGTCTACAACGTGCCGATCAAACAGGAGCTGATCGGCACGTTTCAGACCGAGCTGGTGCACGATTTTATGAAGGCGTTCTGCGACGAGGCGGGAATGAATCTGCATCTGATACTGCACAGCGGGCGCAATCCCCATCATATCGTCGAAGCGGCGTTCAAGGCGCTGGCGCGGGCGATGGACCTGGCGACCTCGGCCGAGCCTCGCCTAAGCGGCGTCCTTTCGACCAAGGGAACGCTCTCCTAGCCGCCGGAGTTTGCTCCGCTTGTTTGAAGGCTTCACCGTCATTCCGGCGATTGATCTGCGAACGGGCCGGGTCGTGCGGCTGGTGCAGGGTGACTTCGCCCGGGCAACCGTGTACGGCGAGGATGCGGCGGCGACGGCGGTGGAGTTCGAACGCCTCGGCGCGAGCGCGATTCACGTCGTGGACCTGGACGGCGCGCGAGCTGGCGAGCCGCGCAATCTGCCGGCGCTGAAGCGGATGCGCGCCGCCGTGCGCTGCGCGCTTGAAGCGAGCGGCGGGCTTCGCTCGATGGAGTCGATCGAAGCGGCTTTCGCTGCTGGTGCGGATTACGTCTCGCTCGGCTCGGCGGCGGTGCTGAACCCCGAGCTTGCGCGCGCCGCGGCGCGCGCTTGGCCGGGCCGCGTATGGGGTTCGATAGACTCGCGCGCCGGCAAGGTCGCGATCAAAGGATGGGAGCAGACTAGCGCTCTGACGCCGGAGCAAGTGGCGCGGCGGCTGCGCGAAGCGGGCGTGGCCGCGATTATTCTCACGGACATCTTGCGCGACGGCACGGAGCAAGGTGTTGACGCGGCCGGCATCGCCGCTTTCGCCTCGCAGTCCGGCGCGCCGGCGATAGCCTCGGGTGGCGTCGCCTCGCTGGCCGATATTCGCGCTCTCAGCGCGTTGTTCGCTAAGGGCGTCGTGGGCGTGGTCGTCGGACGCGCGCTCTACGAGCGGCGCTTTACGCTCAGCGAAGCGATCGGCGCGGCCCAAGAAGAGCAGCACCCCGCCGGCGGGCGGCACGGCCGCTCGCCGACTACTTGAGCGGCGGCTCCACGACCAGCAAGCTTCCCGCCTCGCCCGCGCAATCGCATATCGCCAGGCGCGAGCCCGAGGGCCCCCAGTTGTACAGGAGCAGGCGATTGAGCTGTGCGCCGGCGATTGATTCCACGCGCCGGCTCGAGACGGAGAAGCCCACTATTACTGGCGTGAAGGTCTTTTTAATCGGTACGGGTATCTCGATCGCCAGTGCATCCGCCGATGCAGAGTACCCTATAGCCGCCTGCGCGAGCAGCGCCCCGCTGGTCCACAAGCCCAGCGGAAAGATGGTGGTTTCGGATGCCGATTGATCTACGATGCCGACCTGGGCGGGCACGAGCCGGTCCGGCCTTAGCTTGAAGGTGGCCGGGCGCAGGCTTAGGCTGCCGGGGATCGCGATAGTGCCCCGCTTGGTATATACGGCGTCAGCTATAGGCGCGCCGATCAGTCGGCGCCGATCCTTCTCCAGCGCGAGCTCGAACACCGCCGGAACATCGCTGTAGCGCGCGCTCAGCGCCGAAGCGTACAGAATGCTGGCGTCCCCGGCGCTCCATCCCAGGACGCGAATTTGTGCCAGGCCGGGAAGCCCTACGCGCCGGCATTCGAACCGGTCAAAGTCGAGCAGAAAAACCGAGCCTCCGGCGCTCGAATCGGCCAGCGCGCGCCGGCGGCCGGCGCTGAGCAAGAAGCGGCCGGAGTTGATTCTCTGCTTGCAGTCGATCACGAACTGCGAGTTGTCGCCGCTAACCTTGACGCCCAAGCGGTAAAGGCCGGCAAACTCGGCGCTTGCGGCGGCGCTTTCGGCCGCTCGCGTCGGGCCGAGCCCCAACAGCAAATCGCTCTCGCCCATCCAAGCCAGGGCAGCCTCGTCAACCTGCCCGGGAAAGCGGGCAACGCGGTTAACCGCGGCGTTTGGCGCCAGGGAACGCACGAATACCTTGACCGAGCCATCGGCGGGATCGTCGACCGCCGCGGCGAGCGTGGCGCCCTTGGGGTCGATCGCGAAGGTCAGCAGCGAAACCGGCGAAGCGCCGTTCTTTCCATCGCTTCCCAAGCCGAGGTCGAAGGCGGTTTCATGGTTTAAGCTTGCGCCGTCGAAGCGGACAACCTTGCCTCCGTCAGGAGCGATCCGGAGCAGCGACACGGCACGGCCGTCCGCGCTCCAAACCGGCGGGATTGACGTGCTGAAGCCCTCGGGCAGGGTGTGAAATGCGATTACGCGGACCTTCGAGGCCAGCGAGAACGGCCCCACCACGGTGCGGGGGGGCGCGGCAGGAAACGGAGCGGGCTTGGGGTGCTTGCGTCCGGCGCATCCCGCGATCCACACAGAAAACATCAGCACCAGCGCCAGGGCGTCGCGGACTCGAAGCCTCATAGTGATCGAGAACTCGTCTAAGATAATATACTTCTGTTTCGCGAGCGGCGCTAAGCAGGCAACTTTGCGGCCAAACCGCGGTATACGATGTTCAAGGACACACGATTGCTCGCCGCCATCGCGGCTTTCGCCCTCGGCGCCGGCATCTTCGCCCTGGGCTGGCGCGCGAGCGGGACGGCTTTGGCCCTAGCGGGGGCCGCGGCGCTGGCCTTTTATGTCGTATGGGTTATCCGACCGATCAGGATTCGCGACGCAAGCGTGCTCGTGATTCGCTTGGCCGGAGAGCTTCGCGAGGTGGAATCGGCGCCGCTCGTTCAACAGGTGCTCGGCCGGTTTTCTCCAAGCCTTCGTCAGGTGCTCGCGGCGCTCGAATTTTGCGGCCGCGACCCGAAGATCAAAGCGGTCCTGGTAGAAATTGCCGGACTCGGAGCCGGATTCGCCACGGCCCAGGAGCTCGGCGAGATGCTGCGCGCGCTCCAGGAGAAGGGCAAGCGCGTAATCGTCCTGCTCAACGGCGATGCGGTTGGGCTGCGCGAGTATATGGTCGCGGCCGGCGCGGGCGAGATCGTGGCGAATCCTAATTTGTCGCTGACGATGGTCGGGCTGGCCGCCGGCGGGCTTTTCCTCAAGCGCGCCCTGGACAAGCTCCAGATCGAGGCCCAGACCTTGCAATGGAAGGAATACAAGGGCGCGGCCGAAACCTTCGCGCGCGACAAAATGTCGCCGGCGTGGCGCGAGAGCACCGAGAGCCTGCTCCACGACTGGGAGGAAATTCTAGTCGCCCGCGTATCGGCGTGGCGCAAGCTTGCCGTCGAGCAGGTGCGCCAACTGGTCAACCGCGGCTTTCTCGGCGCCGAAGCAGCGCGCGAGGCCGGGCTCGTCGATCGGGTCGGTTACTTCGAAGACCTCCAGGATGAGCTTGACCGCGGCGGGCGGGGCAAGCCGTTCGTCCCGCTTTTCACTTATTTACGGCGGGTCCGTTATTTGTCGCGTGCGCGCCGCGCGCGGCGCATCGCGCTGATCTACGGCGTTGGGCCGGTGATCACCGGAGATCCGGTCGCCGGCGAGTTTATCAGCGGCGAAGAGATGGCCGGCACGCTCCATCGAGCGTCCGCGGACCGGCGCGTCTCGGCGATTCTGATGCGGGTCAGCTCCCCCGGCGGCTCCGCCGTGGGCTCCGACCTCATATGGCGCGCGGTCACCCAGGCGCGCCAGCGCAACAAGCCGGTGATCGTCTCGATGGGCGACGTGGCCGCATCGGGAGGCTACTACATCGCCAGCGCCGCAGATGCCATCGTCGCCGGCCACGGCACCGTCTCCGGTTCGATCGGCGTGATATACGCGAAGTTCAACCTTGGCGCGCTGCTGGAGCGCCTCGGCGTCAACCTCGAATACGTCAAGACCGCTGAGGCCGGAGACGCGCTGTCGCCGGCGCGCGCGCTTAGCGCGGACGAGCTCGACCAGCTTAATCATCTGATGGGCGAGCTGTATCGCAATTTCACCGCCAAGGTAGCGCAGGGCCGCCGGCTTAGCGATGCCAAGACCGAGGAGATCGCCAGAGGACGCATCTGGAGCGGTCTTGCCGCTAAGCGCCACGGTTTGGTCGACGAGTTGGGCGGCTTCCAACGCGCGGTTGAGATTGCGCGAGACAAGGCCGGCTTGGCGCTCGGCGAACCGCACGAGCTGGTGCTCTTTTACCCCCCGAGTCGGCATCTTAGAACCGGACTGCGCTTGCCGCGCCTTTTCGGGGCCGCGCAATCGCCGGTCTTGCTCGGGCGCGTGCTGAACTCCTGGGGAGCTTGGGCTCCGGCGCTGGTCAAGCTCGCATGCAGCCGCGCGGCGCTTTTGCTTTGCCCTTTTTTCTAGGCGCGAGACGAGAAGGTGAAATTCGCGCCCGGGCCTTTACGCACCGTCTCCACACTCGCTCGGGATCGCGCGCGCGCCGTGCAATGTAAGCCGCTTGCGACCGCGGGCCTTTTACGCCGATTCGCTGCCGGCGGGGTGATAGTGGGGCTGGCGGCGTTCAGTCTTTAGCGCGCGGAGAAAAGCCCTCGAATTTCAACATATCGCCGGGCCGAATCCCATGTTGGCGACAAAAGCCGCCGTTCACCTCTAGGACGAATTGCGACTCTCCGGCAACGTTAAGCGAGGTTTCGGAGAAGGGCTCGGCGTTGGCAACGATGCCTACGATCCGCCCCGCCGGCCCGGCGAAAACCATGTCGAGGGGAATCCGCGTGTTCTTCATCCAGAAGCTGGGTCTGCCGGGGGTTTTGAAAACAAACAGCATACCGGCATCCGGGGCCAGGCTCCGGCGAAACATCAGCCCGATTGCGCGTTGCTCGTTGGTCGCGGCGACTTCGACCTTAAGCCGCGCGCGGGTGCTGCCCTCAGGGCTGACGATCGCCACCGTGGCGGCATCGCCGCAGGCCTGCGCCAGCGCCAGGACCGCGCAGAGCAACAACGCCCGCGCGGCCGCGCAGATTGCGCGGCGCGCCGCCGGCCGCGCGCTGACCGCGCGACGCTGCGGCGGGTGTGGCCCTGGGGTGCGCACGGCGCGGAGGCGGCTAGCGGCCGGTGAAAATGGGGCGCCGCTTTTCGAGGAAGGCGCGCACGCCTTCGTGAAAGTCCTCGCTGTCGAAGCTGCGCCACATCTCCTCTTCAATCTGCTCCGAATCGGGGGCGTTCCTGAGACCGCACACGAAGGCCACCGTGTGCTTCGCTGCGGCCATCGTCAGCGGCGCGTTGCGCGCAAGCCGCAGTGCGTATTCGCGCGTATGGGCCTCGAGTTCGCTGCGCTCGATAACGCGATTGACGAGCCCCATGGCCCACGCTTCGTCCGCGTCGATATCGCGCCCGGACAATAACAGATCGCGCGCGTTGGCCGGGCCCACGGTCTGCGTGAGCATCCGCACCGCCTCCGGCGGATAGACCAGCCCCAGCCGCGCCGCCGGGATTCCCAGACGCGTTCCGCGCGCGGCGAACCTCAGATCGCAAGCGAGCGCGACTTGAACGCCGCCGCCAAGGCAGAACCCGGCGATCATCGCGATCACGGGCTTTTTGGCGGCGACGATCGCCGTCACCACGCGCGCCGGCGCCTTCTCGTAGGAGCGCGCCTGATCGGTGTCGGCGCGAAGCCGCGGAAACTCCGAGATATCCGCGCCGGCGATAAACGCTTCGTCGTTGGCGCCGCGGATAATTATCACTCGCACTTGCGCATCCGCCTCGAGTTCGTCCAAACCCTCGGCGATTCGCCGCCAGGCGCGTAGATTGAGCGCGTTGCGCACCTCGGGCCGGTTGAGCACCAGCCACCCGAGCGGCGGCTCGTGAAGCACCAATACCGGGTCCTTTTCGGCGCTTTCCGCTTCCATCAGAAAATGCTTCCTCATCCTAAGCCGGCGCCGGCGACAGCGGACGCCAGCGCGCTCTGTCTGTCTTCGACTTGCTCGCGCTCTTTGCCCCGAGCACCAGACCGGTGGTGGGCGCGGCGAGCGGTTAAATTCATCTTGTGCTCGAGAAATCGGCTTGGCGCTTTACGTCATCCTTGCCCGCTTGGATCATAGCCGGATGCGTTTAAGCTTGCCATGCGGCTTGGTTTCAGGCGCCGGCAGGGGCTTTCAAGCGCGAGCGAATCATTGACGAATAGTGTCAACGGCGGCCTGGGTTCAGGTTCGGCGCAGCGTGGGGCGCAGCGACGACGCCTCGACGCGCTTTTGCAGGGCGCATGCTTTAGGTTGTACGCTTAGCGACGTAGGCGACGGTATTAGGGAAGTGGAACCGAAATCGCGCCGCATCGGCGGCGGGCTGAGATTCGGATAGCGCCAGACGAGGAGCGACGCAGACCGGGCGAAGGGGAGGGTTGCAATGCAGGCGACAAATGCGGATTTGCCGGCGCTTGACGCGCTGATAGCAAAAAGCGCCCGCACCGCGACGCCGGCCGCAGCCGAGTCGGTTGCGTATGCCGGACGCCAGATGAGCGCCGCGGAGTTGATCGAGTTCTGGCAAAACGTCTCGCTGATAGCGATGGCTACGGTAGGCAAGCGTGGCCAGCCGCACATCGCGCCCGTCCACGCCCGGCTCGACGGCGTGAGGCTGCGTCTTGTGATCTACGACAACGCCGTGCGGCGCCGAGACCTGGCCGCCAACCCGCGCGTCGCTTTCACTACGTGGTCCGCCGGCGGCGCAGTCGCTATCCTTTACGGGCTGGCGCGAGAAGTACCGCAGAGCCGGCGCGCGGCGCGC
This sequence comes from Deltaproteobacteria bacterium, assembly GCA_021831785.1. Taxonomy (GTDB): domain Bacteria; phylum Desulfobacterota; class Binatia; order Binatales; family Binataceae; genus JAJYYI01. The sequence goes on from JAKBMB010000009.1 coordinate 35,664, forward strand.
CCGGGGCGCTCGGGCAAACAGCGCTTCGTAATCGAGGTCGAAGTCGAGCTGACGCGGGTTTATGCGATGCGGGCGCCGCAGCGTCAACCATAGCCTTAATGATTTGTGGGCTAATCTGCGCGCAGGCGAGCGCGCCCGACCGGACCGGCTCGTCCGCGTGGTACACGCCGAATCTTTTGGGGCGGAGCCTTGCCAGCTTTCTTTCCGGCCTGGGTCATGAAATGGCGACCGCGGTGCTGCCGCTTTTCCTGCTGAGTTTGGGAGTTTCGCCGATCAATCCGGGAATCATCGAGAGTGTCTCGGACGGCGGTTCGACCTTGGCCGGGCTTGTCGGCGGAGGACTGGCGGACCGCACTGGTGTGCGCCAGCCGGTGGCCGGCGCCGGCTACCTCGTAACGCGCGCGGCGGCTGAGGACGCTCAAGATGGCGGCGCTTAAGCCGAACGGGCAAGCCCGCCGGGGCACGGCTTTCGGCCTTGGCGCAGCGTTTCTGTTCGGTGTCAGCACGCCGCTGGCCAAGCTCCTGCTGCCCGCAAGCGGCGCACTCACGCTGGCCGCCCTGCTGTATCTGGGCGCGGGCGGCGGGCTGCTGGCCTTTGGTGCTGCGCGGCGAGCGGCGCCGTGGCTCAGGGCGCTCGCGCGCGAACCTGGTCTGACCCCGGCGGACGTGCCGCTGATGGCGGGCGTGGTTGTCGCGGGTGGGGTAGTCGGCCCGGTCCTGATGCTTTTTGGGCTGGATCATCTCTCGGCGGGCGCGACGGCGCTGATGCTCAACCTCGAAGTGCCGTTCACGATTTTTTTGGCGGCGGTGGTTTTCGGCGAGCATCTGGGGCAGCGCGAGGCGCTGGGCGCAGTGCTCGTCGTCATCGGCGGCCTTGTGCTTAGTTGGCCCGGTGGCGCGCCCCATGCGGATGGGTGGGGTGCCGTCTACGGAGACCTGACGGGCGTCCTCGCGCTTGGCGGGGCGTGCCTTAGTTGGGCGCTTGACAACAACCTCACCCAGCGCCTTTCGGCGCGAGACCCGGTGGCGGTGGCACGGACGAAGGCGCTGTGCGCCGGTCTCTGCACGCTGGTTCTAGCGCGCGTCTTCGGGCAAAGCCTGCCGGCGCCGCGCGTGTATCTGAGCGCGCTGTTGGTCGGCTTGCTAAGCTACGGCTTGAGCCTGGTGCTGTATGTTTACGCGCAGCGAATCCTGGGCGCCGCGCGTCAGGCCGGGCTTTTCGCGACCGCGCCGTTCATCGGCGCGCTGGCGTCGGTTGCGCTATTGGGTGAAAGGCTCGGGACTACGGTTGCGGCCGGCGGCTTGCTGATGGCTTTTGGGCTATGGGTGATGTTCTCGCAGGCCCATGTTCATGACCATCTCCACGACGCTGTCGCCCACGATCATCTCCACGTTCACGACCTGCACCATCAGCACGGTCATGACAATCCAAGCGTGGCGGAGCAGCCGCACGCCCACTGGCATCGCCACGTGCCGCTCTCTCACGCCCACCCTCATCTGCCCGACGTTCATCATCGCCACCGGCACACGTAGCGTAGTAGCGGGCGGGCCGCGGTGGAGGACGTTGGGGCTGCGCTCAAAGCCTACGCCGAGGAGCTTTTTCGGGCGCCCCCGGTCAGCGGTGGCCGAGCGCCGAACGCGCAACTCCCAAATGCGTCGGCGCGCGCAGATCAGTAGAGATGGCGCCCGCCGTCGACGCGGATACATTCGCCGGTCACGAACTCCGTCTCGACCAGGAACAGCACCGCCTTAGCGATCTCTTCGGCGCCACCCCAGCGGCCAAGCGGCGTGGCTTCGACCACGCGCGCGTTTTCTTCGGGAGCGAGGTCCGCGGGCGCCTGGACAGGACCGGGCGCGATGGCGTTGACCAGAATCTGTGGGGCCAGCTCAAGCGCCAGGCTCTCGGTCAGCGCAGCGACCGCAGCCTTGGCGGTATAGTAAGGGAGGTAGCCTTTGTAGCGCGGCCGGCCGCTTATCGGGAGCCAGTCGGTGATATTGATGATCCGGCCGGCGCCGGCGGCCTTCATCAGCGGCGCGGCGTGGATCGAGAAAAGGAAGGCGCTCTTGGCGTTGGCGTCAAGCGCGCGCGACCAGTCGGCCGCAGCGGGATGGGGACTCTTTTCGTAAATCGAGGCCATGTTGACCAGAATATCGAGCCGCCCCAGGGCGCTTGCCGCTTGCTTTACCGCGGCGCCGACTTGTTGATCATCGGTCGCGTCCGTGCGCAGCGCGATTGCCGCTACGCCCGCGGCTCGCGCCGCCGCCGCGGCGTTCTCGGCCGCCTCGCGCGAGCGGCGATAAGTTAGCGCAAGCGCGCATCCGCGCGCGGCAAGGGCGCGGGCCACCGCCTGTCCGATACGCGCGCCGCCGGTGAGCAGCGCTACTTTTCCCTTGGGATCCATCGCCGCGCCTCGCTGGCGCCGTTCCCCATTGTTGCACAGGCGATGGCGCTAAGCCTATCGCGAGCACCATTGAAGTCCGAGCGTTCCTTGCTTGTGCGCGACTCGCCGCGCTTGAGGGAAATTCTGCGGCGCCGCGATTTTGTCCTTCTACCCGACCTGCAGCATCTTCGAGCTTTGCCCTTGACGGCGCGGGGCGGCGCTTGAGCGAAGCTAGGTCAGTCGCGCTTCGCGGCGTAAACTTCAATCTCAACCAAAAACTCGGGACGAACCAAAGCTGGGACAACCAACAGCATCGAAGCCGGGCGGTGATCTCCAAGCCTCCGCGAGCGTACTTCCACGTATGCCTTAATGTCCTCTTGGCGCGTCAAATACTGGCAGATGCGGAAAATGTCCGCTCTTTGCAGACCGGCTTCCTTCAGCATGCACAATACATTATGCCATGCCTGTTCCGCTTGCGCCGCGATACCTTCCGGCACTCTGCCTTCCGGCGTTAAGCCCGGCGTCCCGGAGGTGACGAATATGCGTGCGCCGAGCGAAGTCTCCGCAGCGTCGCTGTAACGACCGATCTGCCCGGCAATTCCTATGTCGTAAAATTTGTTCATAGTCGCCTCATTCGATTCTTTGTTAGGTCCACGCTATGCTTTTGCGGAGTTTTGAGCTTAGTAAGAATCCGATATCCCCTCGCACGAAGGTCCCGATAGCGCATGATACACATGACCCTCGCCCGTTCTTTGGTCGCGGCCGCTCGAAGTGCGAATTCCGGCGGCGGGTCCGGTAGCTGGGCGGCGCGCCGTAGCCAAGCGCCCCGCCGGCGGAAGTGCACGCTTTGTCGATAGTGTCTTCGGGGTTACGCCTTTAGCGTTGCCCGGTTAAAGCGGTACGAAGTCGTAAATGCCGACGCCCTGAAGCAGCGCGAACTTGCATTGCTCGCCGTCGGCGGAACTCACGCGATGAGGCTGGCGGCGCGCAACGGTATAGGTCTGCCCGGGGTGAAGCTCTACGCGGCGGTCCGGCGCTCTGGTCTCGATCACGAGGGGCTGTTCGAGACAGAAGAACATGTCGGTGACGTTGCTGTGATGATGCCAGGGAACGCACCCGCCGCGAGGAATAGCTATCGTCACCATCCGAAGCGTGTCGTTCTTGGCCACAACGTCAATCGCGTAATGTCCAGCCTGACCGGCCGCGCCGGCTGAGGATTTCGCTTCGGCCGCCGTCTGGCTCTGCGGCTTTGTTGTCGCGGTATCTTCGGTCAGGGACACCAAGTAGTGACGCACGAGCGCGCTTATGTCTTTGTGCTCGCGCGCGGCGAGTCGCTCGAGCTTCCGGAGTGCGTCGTCGTCAAGCGAAAGCGTGAGGTTTATATTGCCCATGAACGATACCCCACAATGATGAATGTATCGACCCGTCTCCCACTCTATACTAGAAGCAGTCTCATAGATGATCGTAGGCCGCGGATGTCATTCGGAGCTCCCCCTTGTCATTCCGCACGCCTCTTCTGTCGTTCTGAGCGCAGCAATCTGGTTCGGCACGCTACTGCTAGGTAAATCGCTTCGCGTAGATGCTTCACTTCATTCAGCATGACGGAGAAAGCTAAAGCGTTCACGAGATAGGCTCTGGTTTGGGCGCGCCCGATCGCTCCCGCCGTTCACTCCTGCGATGCGCCCGCGATGCGGGTGCATAGGGACTTTTGTTTCGGCATCAGCTTTGGACCGGTACATATGCGCAACAGCCCGTCTTTATCAAGGTATCTCTGTCAAATTTCCACCATGAGCCTTACGCGTGGGTCTTTGCGGGGCCGCTGATTGCCCCTGAGATCCATTCGAGCGATTGTTCGGTGCTGGCGCGCAGTGGTTTTGCGGACAACTGCGCGAGCGCCCAATTGTCTTCGATTCTTTCAAATACCGCCGAGCGGCGACACCCCGGCGGCCTGACGGGCAAAGCGCTGGGCGATAGTTGCTACAGTGTCGGCGTCGGCGGCGAATTTGTCCTCGCGCACGCGCACGATTCGCGCGAAGCGCAGCGCAAACCCGCTCGGGTAGCGAGGGCTTCGCTGAATGTCGCTGTAGGCGACCTCGACTACGAGCTCGGGGCGTACGAAGGCCGTTTTGCCTCGCTCATCGTGCTTAAGCGCGAGCAGTTGCTCGGTGAGCGTCTGGAATTCCTCATCGCTGGGGCCCTTGAAAGTTTTCCCAACCTCGAGCAATTCATCCGGCTTTTCGCCGCGCGCTGCGAGGTGATAGTTGGAAAGCCATCCGCGCCGTCTGCCGTATCCCCAGTCGGCGGCGACGATCACGAGGTCAAGCGTATGCGCCCGTTTGATCTTGAGCCATCCGCCGCCGCGCGCGCCCGGCGTATAGATGCTGTCGAGCGCCTTGGCCATCACGCCCTCGTAGCCCGCGGTGAGGGCGTCTTCGAAAAAGGCCTCGGCTTCTTTGACCGAGCCGGCGACGATTCTTTGCGCCAGCGTCAGTCCGGCCCGCTGCGCGAGCGCGCTCAGCGCGTCCCATCGCGTATGGTACGGTGCGTCGACCATAAGGCGGCCGCGCCACGCTATCAGATCGAACAGAAACAGCGCCGTCGGCTGTTCGCGCAAAAGCCGCTGGATGTCATGCACGCGCCCAAATCGGCGCATCAGGTCCTGAAACGAGCGCGGCCTGCCGTCGGCGCCGAGCGCGATGACTTCGCCGTCCATGATGACGCCGTCCTCTTTGACGCTCTCTTGCACGAGCGTAACTATCTCGGGCAGGCTTCGTGTCACCTCGTTGAGGCGGCGCGAGAAGATTTTCACCTCGGCGCCGAACCGATGAATCTGCACGCGTGCGCCGTCAAGCTTGTGCTCGAGGGCAAACGGCCGGTCGAGCAGAGCAAAGGCTTGCGCGATATCGGCCGCCGGCTGCGCCAGCATCGGCCTTAACGGGCGCGGCCGCGCCGGTGAGATCGCCTGCGCGTCGAGCTTTAAGTCTCCGTGCCGCGCGGCGCGCGCCAGACGACCCACGTCGCCCTCGAGCATGAAGGCGCGTTGCACCTCGGCCAGTGGGCGTGCGGCCATCTGGGCGATCGCCTCGACGAGCAGTCCTTCGCCCACGCCGTGGCGCATCTCTCCAATGACAATCCGCGCCAGGAGTTTGCCCTCGAGCGGCGCGGCGCGCGCCATCAGCTCGCGCAAGGCGGCGAGCTTGCCCTGGCGAGCAGCGCGGCCTGCGATCGCGGCGATCGCTTCGAAGGCGCGCGCGACGTCGACTACAGCCAGCGTCGGTCCGGCTTCGGCGCCCCGCAGCCGCATCAGCGTCTCGATCGCTTCGCCGAAATCAGCGGCGTTCGCGAGCAGCGCTTGGTCGGGCTCGGTCTCGCCGGCCAACTCGGCCGCCGCTTTCCACACCGCCCGCGCGCTTAGCTTGAGCCGGCCGTTCTCGCCCTGCGCGAGCGTCTGTCCGGCCAGGAAGCGGGCCGCGATCTCGACCTCCTCGGGCGCGAGCGTGCTAAGGAACTCGGCAACAAGCTGCACTCGTTGAATGCGGCTTGCGGTCTGCGACAAGGTCTCGCACAGTTGCGCTAGCTCGTAAAACGACGCCACCAAGCATCCAAGTTAGCTTCCCGCGCGGTGCGAGGCCAGCAAAGCGCCACCGGCCGCGGGGCGCGGGCGCAAAGCGCGCGTGGGTAGATCGCCGGCGTTTGCGCAAGCGGCCCTGAAAGAGCGGCTCGCCGATCGCTGAAGGAACCGCATTCGACCTGGATACCCGGCTCCGGCCGAGACCTTCGCGGGCCGATGCGCTTTAGGCGGACGCCGCTTTGAGCGGGGACAACTCCTGTGGCCGGTGGCTCACGTCCATGCGGCTGAAATCAGCCGGCGCGACCGCCCGCCAGCGCATGATTAACTCAGCCCCCGCGACATAGGCGGTTTCCTCATGGGCGAAGCCGGCGCATTCAAGGATGCGGCTTAAGCTTTGGCGCGTGTAATGAGTGATATGCTCGTGGCGATAGCCGCCTGGGACGGCCATGCCGTAGATCGGCTCGATGATCCTCCACGTGAGCGTTGCGTAATCGGGGGTGCCGATAATCAATGTGCCGCCGCTGCGCAGCACGCGGCGCATCTCGACAAACAATCGCTCAGCGAACGGGACGTGCTCGATAACCTGCGAGCTGATTACACATTCGAAAGCCTCGCTCTTAAACGGCAGAGCGTAGGCGGAGGCTCGCGCCACCGGGATTCCGCGCCGTGAAAGAAAACGCGTCTTGCCGATGTCGATCTCGGCGGCGAAAGCGTTGTTGAGGCTCTGAATGATTAAGCTCGAGCCGCATCCCACGTCGAGCGTGCGTCCGGCGCCGCGCGCCCAGCCGACGACGATGCGATGGCGCCGGCGCTGCCATAAGCGCTGCATCGGAATAATGCTATAAAAGGCGCGCTCGTCGTAATCGGCCGACTCTATCGAGTTGCGCAACCGCCACAGCCTGAGCGTGCTCCGCCCGAGGTCGAGACCGAAACGGATCAGCCGCGCGTGTGACCGGCCGGCGCCGCGCGGGAAGTAAGTAAAAGGAACCTCGGCGATAGCGAAGCCCCCGCTATACGCTTTGATCAATATCTCTTCCAAAACCTCGAAGTTGGCGCTCTCTAGCTTTAAGTTTTCGAGCGTCTCGCGCCGGTACAGGCGAAAGCCGCTTGACAGGTCGGATGCCGGCATCGCCAGCATCCGCCGCAAGGTCCAGTTTAGGATCCGGCTTAAGCCGCGGCGCAGCGCCGAGGTGTACGCAACGCCGCCGCGCGTGTAGCGGGACGCGATAATGATGTCCGCGCGCGTCCGTGCGCGCCACATCTTCGCAACGTACTCGGGTTCGTGCGACATATCGGCGTCGAGGGTCAAGACGTAGCGGCCGCGCGCGGCGGCGAAGCCGCTGACCAGCGCGGCGGCGAAGCCCGGGCGCTCCTGCGTGATCACGCGGGCGTTCATTCGCCGGCCGACCTCGCGGGTGTCATCGGTTGAGCCGCCGTCAACGATCACCACCTCGAAGTCGAGCCCAAGCCCGCGTAAAAGGGCGCTCAAGCGCGGCAAGAGATGCCGCAAGTTCTCACCCTCGTTCAGCACCGGCAATACAACGGAAAGGTCCATGCTCTCATCCTCGCGATGCGCCGCGGCCGGCAACTCGACAATATCTTGGCGCGCGATATTCGGCGTGATGCCAAGCGCTCGACAAAGAGATAACTTTAGCGGCAAACTTGCCAACAGACCATCCGGCTCCTATCTTGTGATTGCACTATGAAACGCCGAGGCCACCGCGCTATTCCCGTAATTGCTCTTCTGATCGCAGCTCTGGCATTTCAGCGTGTCCAAGTTTTAGCCGCTCGACGCCAGCCGCCGGATTTGGCGCCTGCGCTGTCCCAGGTTCGCGTTCTGGAGGGCCGGCCGGCGCCCTTCGTGCTTAACGCGAAGGCGGCGATCTTGGTTCCCAGCGACTATAGCACGCCCCTCTACGCCTATAACGAGCGTCAGCGCATGCAGCCGGCAAGCCTGGCAAAGCTGATGACGTTTTACATCACGCTCAAGATGCTGAAGCAAGGGCGCATTACGCTTGAAACTCCGGTCACCGTTAGCGAGGCGGCATGGCGGCTTTCGGTCAGCAGGGCGATTTCCAAGATGTTCTTAGAAGTCGGCCAGCGCGTCACGATTCGCGACCTGCTGTTCGGGCTCATGGTCTCCTCGGGTAATGATGCCGCCTTCGCGATCGCCGAGTACATCGGCGGCAGCGCGCAGGCCTTTGTCGCGATGATGAACGACGAGTGCCGCGCGCTGGGTCTCACCGAGACCCACTTCGAAAATCCGGACGGCTTGCCCGCGCCCGAACAGTACACCACCGCGGCCGATATGGCCAAGCTCGGCTCGATAATTCTAAGCCGCTTTCCCGAGGCTTTGACTTACACCGCGGCCAAGGAGTTCACCTTCCACGCGATCACGCAGCGCAACTGGAACACGCTGCTGTTTTACGACTCGCGCGTGGACGGTCTCAAGACCGGGCACGTCGAAGAGGCCGGCTATCATCTGGTCGCCTCCGCCCACGCTGACAACCTGGGGATGATCGCCGTGGTGATGGGCGCGCCGAACGCGGAGCGCCGCCGACTCGAGACGGAAAAGCTGCTCGACTGGGGCTTTCGCACCTTCGCCCCGGCAAGTCCGGATTGGCACCGAGTGGCGCCGAGCGAGATCAACGTTTACGAAGGGACCGCGAGCTCGGCGGCGATCGCGCCTGCGTCGGCGCCCGTGGCAGTCGTCTTCAAAGAGGAAGTGAAGCAGGTAAGGCTGTCGGCCACGCTTGACGCTTCCTACCTGGTAGCTCCGGTAAAGCGGGGAACCAAAGTCGGCACGCTCACCCTCTCGCGCGGGGATGCCGTTATCAACCAGATTCCGCTCGTCACTCAGGCCGCGGTGCCGAAAGGCGGCCTTTTCAGCGCCCTGTTCGGCCGCTTGAAGCTTTTGGCCGTCGTGGCGCTCGGCGGAATTGGCGCTCTCATCGGCCGCTTGCTTCACTCGCTCGTTGCCGCCCTTTAATGCCTGTCACGCGGAGCTTGGTGAACGTTGAACGACTTATCAACGCGCTCGGCGGAACATCCTCAGATAAGATCGGGCCTATTTCTCGATCGTCATGTAACACACACCGGCGCGAGCGTCGGCCTTGACGACCATGTAGCCCTCGCCTTCGGCGGCCCGCGGGATGTCGCGCATTGCGCGCGGGTCGTCCAAGATCAACTCGAGCATCTCACCGCGTTCCATCTGTTCGAGCCGCACCTTGGAGCGAGCCCAACTGAGGGGGCATTTCACGCCGCGCAAGTCGAGGCGCAAATTTTTGCCGGCGGCTGTCATTGAGTTCTTACTAAAAGTATACACCGAGCAGGCGTAAACGCTGCGCTTTGAGCCTGACCGAGCGTCGGGCGGATACGCAACTTTGACGCGGCGCAATTTTGGGCGATATACTCAACCCCAGCGATAGCCGCAAGGCGTAGTCGAGCGATGCGCTTAAAAGTTGTGGTGTTTTCGGACTTCATTTGTCCCTTCTGCTATATCGGGCTCAGCACTGCGCGGCGGGTTGCGGCGGAGTCGGATGTCGAGCTTGAATGCCGCGGATATGAGATACATCCGGACTGGCCTGCTGAAGGAATCAGCGCCCGGGCGTTCTGTGCTCGCCAGGGGATAAGCTCCAGCCAATGGCGGGATACGTGGGAGCATATCGGACGGCTTGCGAGCCGCGCCGGCCTTGCGCTTAAGCCGCGGACCATAATGAGCAACTCGCGCCTGGCTCTACAAGCGGCCGAGTTTGCCCGGGAGCGCGATGCGGAACGGTCTTTCGAGGAGCGCGTCTTTAGGGCTTACTTCGAGCAAGGCGCCGATATCGGAGACGTTCAAGTTCTCGCCGCGTTGGGCGAGGAAGCCGGAGTCAAGGCGCCGGAGCTCGGCGTGGCGCTCGCATCGGAAAAATACCGCGAAAAGCTGGCGGATAACGCCGCGACGGCGCGCCGCTACGGCGTCACCGGTGTTCCGACCTTTCTGGTCCGCGGGCTCCCCATCGTCGGCGCGCAGAGCGAGGAGACGATGCGAGAGATCTTTAGGCGGGCACAAGAGCGGACGACGTCAATCTGAGAGTTGGTGAATTTTTGAGTAGTGGGGCGGCGTAGAGGGTGAACAATGAAAGAGATCGTCGAGGGAATCTATACGTGGCCGTGGTTCTCCGCGCCTCATCAATACAACTTCAACGGTTTTCTCCTCGTTCATCGGGACGGCAACCTCTGCATCGATCCCGCCGAGATGAGCGCGCAGACGCTCGACGAGATCGCCGGCGTTGGCGTCTCCCGCATCTTGGTGACCAATCGCAACCACCTCCGCGCCGCCAACCGGGTCAAAGCCCGTTGCGGTGCTCCGATTGCGATCAACCGCGAAGACGCCGCGCATGCGCGGGCGCAAGGCGCCGAGCTTGACGGCGAGATCGAGCCGGGGCAGAAGATTGGGCCGCTAACCGTGGTCGGCCTGCCGGGCAAGTCGCCCGGGGAGGTTGGGCTTCATTGGCCTCAGCGGCGCATGCTAATCGTCGGGGACGCCGTGGTTGGAGACCCGCCGGGCCGCCTTAAGCTGCTGCCGGACCGAGTGGTGGACGATCCGCTGCTTCTGCGCGGGAGCGTGCGCCGGCTGCTCGCTCTCGATCTTGACGTGATGCTTTTGGGCGACGGTGAGTCAATTCTTAGCGGAGCCGGACAGGTGCTTAAACAGCTCGTGGCCGGCTTCCCGCCGGAATAAGCATAGGCCGCGCACACTCAGCCTCGCGCGTCGTTTGCGCGCGCCATCGAGGCCGGCGTGAATCGGCGCTTGGCGAACTCCAACACATGAATCGGAGCCGCTCGCGGCGCTCTGGTTAAGCAGGGTGGTCAACCTTTGAACGCAGGGATTATCGGCGCTCGAAACGTAGGCAAGTCGACCGTATTTCGCGCCTTGACCGGACTTCCCCAGGTCCCGGCCCATGGCGGCCACAAAGGGCGCGCGAGGGCGGGCCAGATCAAGGTCCCTGATCCGCGCCTTGACTTTTTGGCCGCGCTATACGACTCGGAAAAGAAAATTCAAGCCGAGATTAACTTGTTCGACTTTGCGCCTAACCCTAAGGAGCAGAACGGCGATGCCGCGCTGGACGTAAGCCTTCTGCCGCTGATACGCGATCTCGACGCCCTACTCATCGTGATCGCGCGCTTCGGCGTGATGTCCGCTGAGGTCGAGCGATCAATACGCGATATCAACGCCGAACTGGTGTTTGCCGATCTCGATCAAGCCGAACGCCGTCTGGAACGACTTGGCAAAGAGGGGCGGCGCGGCGACTTTGAGCGCGCCACGCTGGAAAAATGCCTCGCATGGCTAAGCTCCGGCCGCCCCCTTAGGACTTTTTCGTTGACCGCGCAGGAAGCCAAGGCCATCTCAAGCTTCGGCTTCGTCTCCCAAAAGCCCGCCCTCGCGGTGGTCAACCAGGAAGCAAAGGGAGGCCGGGAAGACGTTTTGCTCTCCGGAGACGAGAGCGCAGAGGCGCACGGCCTTGAGCTGTTCGCGCTCGACGCCCTCTTGGAGGCCGAGCTCTGGGAACTCGACCCACCCCAGCAGCTTGATCTGCTCAAGGCCGCCGGCCTTGAGTTGCCCGCCGGAGCGCGGCTCGTCCGGGCGCTGTATCATCGTCTGGGACTGATAACGTTCTACACCGCCGGTCCGTCGGAGGCGCGCGCCTGGTCGTTGCCTCAAGGCGCGACGGCGCTGGAGGCCGCCGGGCGTGTCCACAGCGATATCGCGCGCGGCTTCATTCGCGCCGAGGTCATCAGCTTTAACGACCTCGAACGCCTGGGTTCGGAGACCAAAGTCCGCGAAGCGGGCAGGCTGCGGCTTGAGTCTAGAGACTACGTGATTCAGGACGGCGATATCATACACGTCCGCTTCAAAGCCTAAGTTCGAACGGCGCAAATCGCCGCTAGCGTACCGGCGGCCGCGCCTCGTGCGCAACCTGAGGGCCGAGAACGACGGGGCGCTGACCGAGTAGTATTGGGCACAGTGTCGCTGCCGCTCGAAGCGGGGCCGCATCAGCGCGTCGCCTGGTCAGCCGCCTCCGTCGTGCGAAGAGCAAAGCGTAGCTGCCCAAGCCGTTGCGGCCGCCGTGTCTCCCTCCATCAGCTTACCCCCAGCCAGCGCCATGAGATTTGCACTACTTCACTGTGGAATACTCCCACCCTGCAAAAATCGACAGTCTCGCCGCGCGGGGGAGGAGTTGGGAGGCGCGCCGGCCCGCGGTGAGGGAAAGTCCCACCTCTGATGCCTTCCCCGGCGACGCAGACGAAGCTCGGGATGGGGGAGGCGGTAGAGGACCATGCTCAGAGTGCGCCTGTCACCGTATTGTGCAGCCCTCCGTAGGAGCCGGTCCCGGTGGCGGCCGGAGCATGTCCGGGTGCGCGATGGGCGGATTTGCCGTATGCTTACCTAAAGCGGGAAAGACCGGCGCGGAAAGCCCGGTCGAGAGCGGCTTGCCGGTAAACGCCAGGATGCGCAAGGCGGATTTTGATAGCGCGGCCCAGGTCGTTCGCGGACCAAGACGGGCGTATCCGGCGATCCTTCAGCCCGCGAGCCGCGCAACGCGCCCGTCGCCATCGTTCCTTTTGCGATGATAGACCGCATCCGGTAAGCGTTGTGCTATAGGGCAGCACTTCTGCCTGCCTCCGGAAGGACCGAACAGCGGGAATGGCTTCCTTACTCAAAAACGGGTTTCTCAGGCTTGCCGAGGATGCGCTGAGAACGCTGGTGTGCCGGCGCCGCACGCGGCCGGCTCCGCCTCTCGAGGTGTTTCCGAGCACACTCTTGATTGTCAAAGCCGGAGGTCTCGGCGACGCGGTCCTGGTCCGCGCCGTGGCGGCGTCATTGAAGTCGAGACATCCCGATCTCGAGCTGGGATTTCTTGTCTGTCCTCCGGCGCTGCGCGTTCTGCCGTGCGGATTTGAAGCGACGGTGCATTTTTTTGACCCGCGGCGCGCCGGCGCGGTTTCAATTTTGAGAACGCTGCTCCAAATCCGAAAAATGCGCTATGAGGCGGCAATCGACTTCGAGCAGGGGACCGCGGTGAGTCCGGCGCTTTTGATGGCGGCCGGCATTCGGGTTCGGATCGGCGGTTACCTTGCCGGCGTTAGCGACCCGCGCGCTGCGATGCTTACCCACGCCGTGGAGTTTAGGGAAACGGACTCGATGCTGACCTCGTTCTCGGGGCTGGCGAGGGTCCTGGACCCCGGATTGTCCGTTACCGCCGAAAACCTGTATCTACCTTATGGGGCTCCGGCAAAGCGCCGCGCCGAAGACCTTTGGCGACAGGCCATACCGCCGGGCGCTCGGACCGTCGCGTTTCATCTGGGGCCGCTAGGATGGGGCGCTTATCGCCGCTGGCCGCTCGAGCGGTTTATCGAGCTTGCCGATCGCCTTCGAGCATCTTGCGGGAGCTTGGCCGTTATCTTGACCGGTACGGGCGACGAGGGGCCGCTTGCCGAGGAATTTTCCGCAAAATACGGCGGCAAGAGCATAAACCTTTGCGGGCAGTGCCCGGTCGAGGAAACGGCGGCCATCTTGAAGGCGTGCGATCTAGTCGTCAGCAGCGACACCGGCGTGATGCACCTCGCGGCCGCCATGGGTGCGCCCACGGTGGGGCTGTTCGGGCCCACCACGCCGATCCAATGGGCTCCGGCGGGATTGCGCGCGACGTATGTGCCCAGCAACGGCCTTCCTTGCAGCCCCTGCGTAAATAGTTACCGAAATGTCCGGCCTGCGGAGTGTGTGAATGACGTCAAGAGCCGCTGCATGCTTGAAATTCGGGTCGCGGACGTTCTGGCGGCGGCCCAGCGCGTGGTTCGCAACGGATGGCTGCGTTGAATAGTTTACGCGCTTCAATCCCGGCGCGCGATCGGTGGATTCGCGAGATGCTTGCTTCGAGCGGGAAAGGGCCGCGTGCAAATCTCGGTTGAAAACGAATTGCCGGCAAATGCAATGGCGCGCAAGGTGCGTTTCGATTCCGAGGATGAGGGTGTTCTTGGACCAAGATGGCCGGGCTCGGCGGTCTTTCGGCCTGCGGGGCGATAGAGCCCGATATGAGCAAGCCGGCTTAGTGTCGACATTGAAACCGTGGTGCGGCAAGAATAATGTATTCCCGTGTGGACAGTCGCTGAAATTCTCGAGCAAGCTAGGCGGCTGAAGCCGGATGAGCTCTCGCGTTTAGTGGCGCAGCTCAACGAGCATCTGTCGTCTATCTCAGCGCAAAACGTATGCTCACGCAGGGAGCCGTATTCTCGTACGCTGGCGCTCTCGGGAATCGCCCACGCCGACCGGTCTGACGTGTCTTCCCACAAGGGCAAGCACCTCGCCGAAGCCTATGCCGCGAGGCAGGATGGGTGAAGCGCGTCTTCGTCGACACGAGCGGGTTTTGCGCTCTCATCGTTCACGAGGACGATAATCACGAGCGCGCCGGCGCGCTTTTCAGTCGTGCCAGCCAGGAGGAATGGGGACTAGTCACTACCAATGCGGTTGTGTTCGAGACCCATGCCCTGCTGTTGAACCGCGCCCGGCCGGGTCGCGAAGTCGCTCTAAAATTCCTCGACGCGATCCGGGCTGACGCTTACGAGGTGGTCCGGGTGCGGAAGGACGACGAAGAAAACGCGATTGCGCTCATCCGCGCTCATGACGACAAGAGATATTCGTTGTGCGACGCCTTGAGTTTTACGGTCATGGATCGGCTCGGCCTAAACGAAGCCATCGCCTTTGATCAGGATTTCCGAAGCTACGGTCGCTTCACCACTTTGTAGGCATCGACGCCGCTTTAGAGCGGAAAAATCCGCATGAACGAGTCTCAGTCGGGACGCTTGGGAAACAGCAGCTACGGCGCGCCGGGCTTGGGTGCTATTGCGCAGTTGACCTCGATAGCGTTGCGCAACGTGGGCCAGAAAACACGATGCCCGCGGTGGCCTCAATCCGGCGCTTCTTCGCCTCCCAACTATCGCGTGGAACCGATGCCGCCCAATGGCGCGCAAGGTGCGTTTCGACTTCGACGATAAGGTCGTTCGCGCACCAAGACGGCCGCGTGCGCCGGACCTCGAGCGGGGAGGAGAATTAACCGGTCGATGACCACCCCAAGGGCATCCGCGAATCAGCTTCTCAACCGCGCACTCGATGCGATTAGACGGCTCAGACGCGGATCGCGAAGCGTGGATCGGTTGTGCGGCTTTATCGCCCATGCGGCCGCGGCGCGAATGCGAAAAATTCGGCGCGGGTTGGGTAAAGGCCTGTTGCTCGATGTTGGCGATGGGCAACTTGGTTATCTCATCGGCAACCCCGAGCCGGACGTGGACCTCGTGCTCGGCGCTCTGCTCGGTCCGGAGCTGACGTTTTACGACATCGGGGCCAATGTCGGGTACTATACATTGATCGGCGCGCGATTAGTTGGGCCAACGGGCAGAGTCATCGCGTTTGAACCTGCGCCGCGCCATTTAGCCAAGCTGCTCCACAACGTGGCGCTGAACTATCTCGGAAACGTGTCCGTTCGCTCGGAGGCGCTGGGCGACGCGGACGGCATGGGATCGTTTGCAATCTCATCGATCCCAGGGCATCACAGGCTCGCCGCCCAGACGACCGCTTCCGACCGCATCGTGGGCTACGTGGAGGTGAGCGTGCGGCGGCTTGACGGGCTGATCGAGGCGGAGAAACTTCCCCTCCCCGATTTCATTAAGATGGACATCGAAGGCGCCGAGGTAAAGGCGCTGATCGGCGCCGGCGAAACCTTACGACGCAGCCGGCCTGCCTTGGTAATAGAGCTTCACGACACCGCACGAGAAGTCGCGAGTTTACTGAGCGAGATGGATTACAGGATTTACTCCCTGATGCCGGGGCGAGAGCCCGGGGGTTCGCACATTATCGCCCTGCCGCAAGAGCGTGCGGACCTGCGTAAGAAAATCGCCGACTTTTCCGCGCCCTTCGACCCCTAGCGCGGCGGTTAGCGTACCCGTCTAGACCCCCCATCCTCACCTTCCCCCTAAAAGGGGGAAGGTGCCAGTTTTTTCCTTCGCCCGCTGCGCTGTGCCTGCTACCTCCTTCCCCCGCTGCGCGGAGGAAGGCCGGGAAGGGCGTCACCGGCCGTGGCCCGGACGGCTTCGATGTTTTGCAATCCTCAACCAGGCGGGATTTCATCCGGACCTCTCGGGTCAGGATACGCGTAGACTAATGGCGTCGCGCAGCGCAAGCGTGGGGGGGCGTTTTTTTCGGCCTGGGACGGACGGTTGCCCGCCGGCGCGGCTTGATGCGCGGCGGCAGACACAGCGCGCTACTGCCAGGCGAAGCTGTCGTACATCGGCCGGAACGCGGTGCTTCGATTCTCCCGACTCTGCCGGGGGCCGCTTAGAAAGACCTCAGACGGAAACGATCTTAAGGTTCTCGATCAACTCGAAATGCCGCCGGTTGTTAGTCAAAACCGTATCGATGCCAACTAACTCGACACCGCGCCAATTCCCCGCAACCGGGACAGCCTGAGCTGATGGGGCGCTTGAATTGGTGTTGCGCCATATCGACCGGAGTGATGCACTGGTATAGGACTGCTTGCTGGGCGCGGAATGCATCTTTTGGCGATTTTGAGTTGCACTCGGATGCAAAGACGAAGCGCTCGCTGGTAAGCGGAATTCCCAAGAGGACAACGCTATCATGTCCGTAACAAAGACGAGTAACGCGCAGACTGAGGGTTGCCGCCCGCTCTATGAACGCGACTATTACGAATGGACTCAGCAGAATGTGCGCGCAATCCGCGAAGGCCGCTTGCGCGAGGTTGACTGGGCGAACGTGGCTGAGGAGCTCGAGGACATGGGCAGAAGCGAGAGGCGGGCGCTGCGCAGCCAACTGGCGCGATTGATAGCACATCTGCTCAAGTGGTCTTATCAGACCGAGCGCCGCCGGGCGAGTGAACACAGTTGGCGTGCTACCCTCGAGCACGCGCGCGATAGCGTCCGCGAGCTGCTCGACGACAATCCGAGTCTCAAGCCCCAACTGCCTGAATTTCTTCCAGCGGCATACCGCGATGCGCTGGCCCAAGTGGTAGGTGAAACCAACCTGCCGAGGCAGAATTTTCCCGCCGCCTGTCCCTGGACCCTCGATCAAGTGATGGACGATGATTTCTGGCCCGAAGGGTAGCCTGGTCCATCTTGGAAGCGACCGGCTGACTGTTGTCCTCGCCCGAAGAAACGCGGCTAGAGGACGGGAAGTTGCAGTGTGGCCGCCGGCGCAGCTTGATGCGCGGCGGCAAACGCGGCGCGCTACTGCCAGGCGAAGCTGTCGTACATCGGGCGGAACGAGCCCGAGAGCACGAGTAGGCCCCTCAAGCTGGTGGTTCCCGGCGCGTAATTGAGATTGCGCGCGTACTCGAAAGCGGCGCGTATGCGCATCGTCCCCAGCGTCCCGCCGAGAAAGCTCATCTGCTCGGCCAGGCGCCAGACGTCGATTGCGACGCCGCCGCTGTATTCATCGACGATCCCTGGGGGATAATACGGCGGTCCGTAAAACAGGTGATGATCATAGCCGGGCGCCTGCGTGGTCCAGAAAAAGTCCACATCGGTCTTGTAGAGTAGGTTTATCCAGCGTCCGATCTGGAAGTCGATTTCCGAGGCGTTGGGCCCCAGCGGGTAGCCGATCAGCATGTCCTGATAAACCAGCGCCAATCCGCTGCTATAGACCGAGTAATCGCCATCCGTAATAACGTACTCGAAGCGGAGATCGGTCAGGCCGTCCTCGGTGAGCCGCGGAATGTACACGCCGCCTTGGTACGAGACGCGCACGAAAGGCAGAAACCCGGCCAGTTTGTCCTCGGCGAGCGTGCCTTGATAAAGCTCGGCGTTGCGCAGCCAAGGCAGGTAAAACTTGACGTAAAGACCAGCGCGCGAGTGGCTGTTGGCGCCGGCGGGGTGGACGCCGGGGATGCCGAAAGCGCGTGCCAGGAAGCCCGCCGTCGAGTAGTCGTTGTTAAAGCGCCCGCCGAAGTCGATCTGATGGAAGAAGCCGAACTCGAAGTAAGGCAGGGGCTTGAAGCTGAAGATTTCGCCGTCGAACCAAGGCGCCGAGACGTAGGGGTCGGGCTGGTAGCTTAACTGCCCGAAAAAAAACTGGAAGCGAAACGGACCCAGGTAGCGCAAAATCCAGGGTAGATACGTCGGGTGTATGTTCTGCAGGCGCAGCGCGGTCAGCGGCGGACTATTATCGCTTAGCGCCAGCGAGCCGAAATGGCCTACGCTCCACCACGCCTCTTCCTGCCCGAAAGAGAGCGCGAAGTTGCCCAGGCTCGCGACAATCTCTCCGTCGAGCAAATTGAGCCGGTTTTGTCCGGCCAGGGAGCGCGTAAACGGGCCGGAGGTCGCGCCTTCGGCGTAGCCGGTCAAAAATCCGTCGAAGCCGGCCCATCCCGAGGCCCTTACGACTTCGTTGCTGCCCGCACCGGTAGGCAACCCGTCGTTGTTGGGCCAAAGCGGCGTGGCTTCCTTGGCGTTGATTCCCCCAGGTCCCGTTGGCAGCAGCGCATCAGGCCCGGTCTGCCAGTAACGGCGCGGCCCAGCGGAGTAGACGTATTGGACTTCCGCGCGCTCAAGCGGATGGATCATCGTCGGCTGGTTGTCTTCAGCGTTGTTTTCCAGCCAGCCGATTTCCTCCTTAAGCTGGAGGCGCAGCGTTGCGATAAGCTTACTCGCCAGCGGGTCGTTCTTACCCGATTCAGCCAGATTCTGCGCCGCCTCCAGGGTCAGGCGCGCCGCTTCGACCTGCGCGATCGGCCTGATCTCGTCCATATAAGTGTCGAGATAACCGAGACCGTTGAGTTCGTCGAGTTCGTTGTAAATCGTGCTGTCCAGCGGGATGTAAACGACGTAGGTCGACGCTAGAGCGGTGCCGAACCAAAGGAGTAGGAGGGCAAAAGCTGAGGCCAGAACAAGCTGCAAAGCCGACAGAAAACCGCCTTTCCCATGACCCACCATTGCGCTCGGGCGCTTTAGCCTAAGTTAGAGCCGAACCCTTAGCAAGCGCGCCCGAGCTTGTCCAGCAAGCGGCGGAAAAAAGCCGGTGGAGCTGTTTGCTCGCGGGCGGAAGGGGAAGGCGCCCAAGATATCGCAGTCTCGTTGTTCGCGGCCCAGAGCCCGCATAGCTTTATGCAGCGCACAAAACGGCCGCTTCCACCCTGCGGCGCGCAATCCCCATGGGTGATTCTAGGGGATTAGGAATCCCATCAGCGCGGTGAAGGCGATTGCCTGGGCGGAGTTGGCGATTATCTGCGTTATATCGAGCGTCCGCTTAAGCTGGTTCACGTATACGAGCTGCTCGGGTACGTAGACCGTATCCCCGGGCTGGAGACGGGCGCTCATGAGGCCGCCCGACAGCGTGGGCAACAGCGGAAACACCGCATTCTTGCCGCTCTCGCGAATGCCCGCGTCGGTGATGATCTCGCCGCTCGCCTTGACTACGAACACGTGGTCTGCATCGGCGCCTTGAGTAAATCCGCCGGCTTGGTTGAGGTATTCGCGCACGGTAAGCGTCGGGTTGTAAGTGATCGCCGTCGGACCGTACACCTCGCCGAGCACGTTTACCGACGAAGGACGGCGCGGAACGATAATCTCGTCCTTGGGCTCCAGCGTCACGTTGTTCTTCGAACCCGGTAGCTGGTCAAGCGAGCGGACGTGGACGACCACCCGGCCGGTGGCCTGCTCGGCCGCGGCCTGGGACAGCACGTTTTGCAGCATGGTCAGGGTCTCGGTTTTCTCTTTTTGCGCCTGGCCGGCCTGTTGCTGGTTGGTGTCCTGCGGCGTCAGGGCCGCGCGGGCGATTTCCTGAGACAGGCGCGCGCGGGCCTTATCCAGGCTCTGCTGCTGCAAAAGCTTGACCGACTGGCGCACCAGAATCAGCGCCGGCAGGTAGCCATCGGGCAAGACGCCGCCCGTTCGCTGCAGCACCGAGGCGAGCTGTTCGCCGGGACGGATGACGTAGGGCCCCGGGCGCAGCACTTCGCCCTTCACCGTGACGGCCCACGGCTGATGCCAGTTGCCGGCCTGCTGGACGAACAGCTCGTCGCCGGCCTGCAGGGGCTGATCGTCGATTGCCGAGCCGTTGAGCGCGGCGAGCAAGTTGATATCTCTGAACGTGAAGTGGGTCTCGGCTCCGGCGACCACTTCGGTGCGGGCGAGTTCCGCCTTCTGCCGAAAGGCGTTGTCCTTAAGGCCGCCCGCGCGGTAAATCAGGTCGGTCACCTTCATCCCCTGGGTCAGCGGGTAGGACCCGGGCTTGCGCACCGCGCCGCGCACGGTGACGGTTGGAATCTCGTTAAGCTCGCCCTGACTATAGATGGTCAGCGAATCTTCGGGCCTGAGCGTGAAGTCTCCCGGTCCGAGCTCGTCCGACATCGCGTCGTTGAGGTTCACCGGAATGAAGTGGGACGAGCGCTGCGGTCCTTCGCGGCGCTGAATTAGCGCGTAGTCGAAGAACGTATGGTCGGCGACGCCCTGGCCCTCGCGTAACAAGTCGATCACGCGCATCCCGGGATGCCATTCATAGGCCCCAGGGCGGTTGACGTTGCCGCGCAGAGTCACCGCCTCGTGGGTTTGCGGCAGCACCGGAAAGACCTTGATTAAATCGCCGTCGCGGATCGCAAAACGTCGGCCCTGTAAACCGTCGAGCCCGGCGTCGAGCACCACGCGGGTCCGGTGGTTTTCAATCCGCTCGACCTGAATTCGTTGAGCGTAACCGAAGGCGTTGACGCCGCCGGCTAGACCGATCACGCTTTGCAGGCTTTCGACGCCGCGCAGCTCGTAGATCGCCGGGCTCTTGACGTCCCCGGCCGTCGCCGCCACCGGTCCGATGACCGGCACGAAGATGGTGTCGCGCGGTTCCAGCCGCACGTCGCCCGAAGTGTCGCCCCGCAGCAGCATCTGATACAGGTCAATCCGGCGCAGCACGCGGTTGCCGCGCCGAACTTCAATCCGGCGCAGGCTCCCGACTCGACTCACGCCGCCCGCTGCCACCAGGGCATTGGAGACGTGCGAGAGAGCGCTCACCGTATATAGACCGGGCTGCACCACCTTGCCCACCACGAACACCTGAATCGTGCGCACCCGGCCCATGGTGAGGTCGACCTGGACGCCGGTAATCTGGCCGACGCGTCCCTCGATAAGCTTCTTGGCTTGCTCGAAGGTCAGACCGCTGATCTGCAGCGGCCCGATTTGCGGCACCAAAACCGAGCCGTCGCGCTCCAGCCGCAGCTTAAGCTTACGGTTGACGCGGCCCCAGATGAGCAAATTGAGCTCGTCGCCCGGACCCAGGACGTAGTCGGTGCTGACCGGGACATTTTCGACCGGCGCAAAGGTTGATACGGGCCCGCTAAAAACGTCGTAGCCGAATTGCCTAAGCCGGCCCAGGCTCGGCGTTGCCAAGAGCCGATAGGGCGAGTCGAGCTCGTGAAAGCGCTGCTCTATTGCCGAGGGCTTGAGCGGCCACTGGCGAGTTTGCGCACCGGAAGTCAACAGAGGAGCTCCGCGGTTGGCCATCGAGCGATTGCCGGTGGCGCCGCTGACGCAGGTGAGCAACTGCTCGGCCTGATCGCCCTGCAGCCCGAGCATCGCCACCATCGACTGCACGTTGGAGTCGCTCAGATGCTTGGCGGCGATGCGGGCGCATAGCTGGTCAATCTGATCGGGGCCAAGCATCCCCTGCGACATCTGACTGCGTATTTCGGCGAGCTGATCGGCCGACATGCCCAAGCGCTGAGCGGCTTGGTCGAAAGGGCCGCCGGCGGACATCCCGGCGTTCCCGCCCATACCTTCGCCGCCGCCGCTCTGGTCGCCGTACAGATCACCCTGGCTGCCGTTTTCGTCCGCGCCGCCGAATTGGGCGCGCGCCGCCACGGCGGTTATAGCCAGGGCCAAGCCCGTGGCGATAAAAACTGCGACTAAGCTCCGTATCCGCCTAAGCTGCATACGACTTGTTACCAATCAACCGAATTAATCGAAAAGCCCGGTTCTGTTCCCCACTTTACCCGGCGAGCGGCGCGCCGGGGCTGGCGCTCCGCCACCGCGCGCGCCCGCGAATCTGCCGCGTATGATGTCGGCTTCTGCTTGGGTGCTGACACGCTTGCTTCTGCTCTGTCCCTGGTCTACCTTGGAGCCGAAATGGCGGTTGCAAAGATCATGGCGAAATGCTCGCTGTTTGCCAAGCTGCTGGTTTTTCTGAGCGTGCTCGGCGTTTGCGCGGATGCGCACGCGTGGAGTGAGGTGGTTTGCGCCGGCGACATACCGCCTGAGGGTTTAGTCGTTACCGCGACCGGCACTGCGCCCTCCTGCAACGGCGCCTGTAGGGCGCGCAAGGTACAGCCGGTAGTCGGCGAGATCATGAAAATTTGCGCCGACCAGCCGCTCCCCAAGGGCTACGTCCTGGACGGCATAACCGCGACGCCTGCTTGTGGATGCCTTGGCGGCGACGAGAACGCCTACATCATCAAGCGCAAGCCGCTTAATTACGGTTACGACTACGATCAGACCCTCGTGCCGGCTCAAAATCCTGCGTCCGTGGCTGGGCAGATGGCCCCGCCCGGTACGCCGCCATCTTCGTATCCATATCCATACCCCAATCAAAACCAAAATCAAGCGCCTTCTTACGGCAACCCCCAGTACGCACCCGGGGCGACCCCACCCGGCTATACGACGAACAGCAACCCGTATGCGCCCGGGGCGCCAGGCAATTATCCGCCGTATGAACAGGAGCCCATGCGCATCGGCGAATAGCTCATTACGCCGCACATCGCGGCCTTTCCTGAGGCTATCTGCCCTTATTTCTCGACAAGGTTCTCGAAGGCGGGCAGGGCGTTTCGGCTTTGCGCTCTCGCTTTTCGCCAAGCGGCTTCTCCCGTCTAGCTTCGAACCTTTCCCCTACAGGCCGCAACCCGGTCTGGGATGTGTTGCTTGGGCAGCCTATGTGCGGGAGGCCGGTCGGTGTGGTCTTCCTCATGCAGGCTCTGTCCCGATCCTTATTTCTTTTCTACCGATGTCCGAGAAAGAAACATCGACTGCCTGGTCGCATGGCTGCGGCGAAGGCGAGGCGCTGCCAGGAGGCTTTGTAGCCGTCAGTGGCGGTCGCTAAGTGAAAAAAGCTAAAGGCGCGCATCGCCCAGCGCCGTTTCGCGCCTAAGGTTCGACGGCACACAAGTTGCTGGTAGTTGGCCTGCGATGGGATTCACGGACGCCCCTGAGCAACGGTCTGACGCTGCCGACGCAGACGCCAACAATCACCTCGGCCCCGACTTGGTCGCTGCACGGACGGGGAATCCTTCCCTCTTTGTCGAGCCGGCTCAGCAATTGGCCGGCCAGGCGGCCCAAATCCCGACTAATACGGGGTTGGTCGGCGAACACACCGATTACTTCGCCGTCGGATCGGTGGGTGCTGCGCTGATTTTCACGTTTGTCTTTCAGGTCAGCTACCTGCTCACCTACTATCGCGCGGCACAGGAGCAATGGTCCTATCTGCTGGCCTTTAACACCTTTAACCTCTACGTTGCGCTTGGCGTGGGCGCGTTGCTCTTGACCCCTTGGTTCAGACGCCATTGGCGCGCCGCCTTCTGGACCGCGAGCGTTGCGCTTGTCGGCGGGACCGCCGGGATCTCGCTGGCCACCCGCAGCTCGGACGAACTGGGCTTCTTCGTGCTCGGCCTGGTGAGCGTGGCCGGCTTCTTGCTGCCGTGGCGTGGTTGGTGGCAAGCCTCGCTAAGTCTGGTTGGTCTCGCCGCGATGCTGGTGGTCGAGGTTTGGTGCCCGTCCTCACAGATTCCGGCGGCTGTCCGTTGGCTTATGCTGTTGGCGAGCATTGGGTTGGGCCAGTTCGTAATCTACCAGCGGGAGAGCTACCGGCGGAGACTCGGCGACCAGTTAGCAGAGTTGATCGCGGCTGACCGAAAGATGCGCGCCGAGATCGCCGAGCGCGAAGCTGCCCAAAGCAAGGTCAAGGAGCGCGAAACCCTGCTGCAAGAAATCTTCGACGCGAGCCCCGACGTGATAACGGTCATGAGCCTTGAGGGCGGAAAGTACTCCTACATGAACCGAGAGTTCAGCCTCAGCGGCTACTCGAAGGGGGAATTTATCGGTAGATCCGTCGCCGAACTAGGTATCTGGGCGGACGCTAATCAGCTCGAAGAGCTGTTCGTTCGGCTCAGGTCCGGCAAAAGCGTGCGCAACATGGAGTTTACGTTGCGCAGAAAAGACGGCGCGCTGCTTCCTTGCATGATTTCGGCTACGGTGGCCGAGCTTGGCGGCGAATCGAGCATCGTGGCGGTGGCGCGCGATATCAGCGCGCTCAAGCGCGGCCAAGAAGTCAACGCGTTCTGGGCCGCGGTTTGCAGCTCGAGCGAGGTCGCCATTACCACCGCCACGCCGGATTTCGTTTACAACGGTTGGAATCCCGCGGCCGAAAGGCTTTACGGGTACTCCGGCCAAGAGGCACTGGGCAAAAGCATGTCGTTCATCTTGCCGGCGGACAGTGAAGCGCTAGTCCGTGACATCACTGGCGCCTTGCGGCGCGGCCAGACAGTTGGGGAGCTTGAACAGCAGTGTCTGCGCAAAGACGGACGGCCGATTGTCTGCTCTTTCACAATCTCCCCGGTTTACAACGAGACGGGCGCGCTGATTGGCTATTCCGCGCTCTCCTACGACATCACCGCGCGCAAACAAGCCGAGCAGAGGCTTGCTCAACGCGAGGCCAAGTTTCGAGCAATTTTCGATTCAAATCCCGATCCGGTATCTGTCAACTTGCTCGAAAGCGGCCGGTTCGTCGAGATCAATGAACGATGGGTGCAACTGTTTGCCCTTTCGCGCGAGGAGGTCCTTGGCCGCAGGCCGATCGACCTTGGTCTCTGGGCGGACGTCAACAGCCTGCGCGCCGTGCATCGGATGCTGCGCAAACGGGGCCGGCTGATTAACTACGAGGCGATGTTTCGCGCCAAGGACGGACGGCAGTTTACGGGGCTGTTTTCCGCGGTGGTCACGGAGCTCGACGGCGCGGACGTGGTCTTGTCCTTCCTGCGAGACATTTCCGAACGCAAGCTCGCCGAACGCAAGCTCGCCGAGAGCGAAGCCAAGCTCCGGCAACTCTTCGAGGCCACCCCCGATGTGATCGTGGTCGTCAGCCTGAGCGATAACCGCATTCTCGAGGTCAACCGGGCTTTTGTCGCCATGACCGGCTTTACGCGGGAGGAGGCGCTCGGCTCCACCGCGCTTGATCTGAATCTCTGGGCCGATGTCGCCCAGCGTCAAGCCTTTTACGCCCAGCTTGAAAGCAAAGGCCTGGTCAAAAACATGGAGGCTGTTTTCCGCTCTAAAGATGGGGGAGTCATTCAGATGCTCTTCTCGGCGGCCAAAGGATCGCTGGAAGGAGAGCCCTGCATATTCACCATCTCGCGCGACGTCACCGAGCTCAAGCGCACGGGAGCCGAGCTCCGAGCGAGCGAAGAGAAGTTTAGGCAGGTCTTTGACTCGGCGCTGGACGCGATCGTTGTGGCGGGCCTAACGGACGGAATCATCATCGACGTCAATGCCGAGTTCACACGCCGGGTTGGCATCAGCCGCGAGGAAGCGATCGGCAAGACTACCGTTGAAGTAGGTATCTGGGCCAGGGAAGCGGATTATGCGGCGTTTCGAGAAAGTCTGCGCAGGCTTGGGTACGTGCGCAACCAGGAGGCGCTATTCCGGCGCGACGACGGCACGTTCGGCGTTCGTTTGTTGAATAGCTCCAAGGCCGAAATCGGCGGGCGACGGTGCGTGGTGACGGTCTCGCGTGATATTTCGGCGCTGAAGGAAATCGAACGCCAGTTAATCGAAAGCCGGGAAGCGGCGCTCACTGCCTCCAAAGCCAAGTCCGAGTTTCTCTCCAGCATGTCGCACGAAATTCGCACCCCGATGAACGCGATTATGGGGGCGGGCGATATTTTGTCTGAGACGCCGCTGAACGCCGAACAGCGCCGGTATCTGGAACTGATGCGGTCCAACGCCAGTGCTTTGCTCGGTCTGATTAACAACATTTTGGATTTAGCTCGCATCGAGAGCGGCCGGATGCACGTCGAGCATAGCGACTTCGAGCTTGATCGGTTAATCGAGGAAACTGCGCAAGACATGGCGGTTCGCGCTCACCAGAAGAGCCTGGAGCTGGCGGTGCGAATTTTGCCCGACGTGCCGCTAAGCCTGACCGGCGATTCGATGCGCTTGCGCCAATGTTTGGTCAATCTGCTCGGCAACGCGATCAAGTTCACTACCAAGGGCCAGATTGTGTTGACGGTGGAGATGGCACGCGGCCAACCCGGCGCGGCGCCCACTCCTGCGGTGCCGGCCAATGCCGTCGCGCTGACGAAACCGGCGGCAATGGCGAATCGTGCCGCGGGGGCGGAAGGCGAACCGGTGTGGCTGCATTTTGTCGTGTCCGACACCGGCATTGGCATACCACAGGACAAGCTCGAGGCTATCTTCCTGGACTTCACCCAAGTGGACTCTTCAACTACGCGCGAGAACAGCGGCACCGGACTTGGTCTGGCCATCGTTCGCCGTTTGGTCGAGCTCAACGGCGGACAGGTCTGGGTCGAAAGCAAAGTCGGCGCGGGCAGCACGTTTCATCTTACCCTTGCCTTTCAGGCCCGGGTGGGCGCGCCGCAAGAAACGTCGCCGGAGAACGTCGCTCT
Organism: Deltaproteobacteria bacterium; assembly: GCA_021831785.1. Lineage (GTDB taxonomy): Bacteria > Desulfobacterota > Binatia > Binatales > Binataceae > JAJYYI01. Next base: position 62,321 of record JAKBMB010000009.1, read on the forward strand.
TGCCGGCTCTCGCGTGCTGGTGGTGGACGACACGCCGGTCAACCGGTTGATCGCGAAGGACTCCCTATGCGCCGCGGGAGCGCGTGTGGAAGAAGCGCGCTTGGGAAGCGAAGCGCTGGCTATGGTGGAACGTGCCGCTAGCGAGGGTGAGCCGTTTCAAGTCGTGCTGCTTGACGGACGGATGCCGGGGATGAACGGCTTCGAGGTCGCGCGGCATCTCAAGGGCCAAACGGGGCGCGAGGATGGGCGCAGTGCTGCGATTATTCTGATGCTCGGCTCGGATGATCTCAGCACGCAACTTGCGCGCGCAAGTGAAGTGGGCGTCGCCTACTACCTGGTCAAGCCACTAAAGCGCGCCGAGCTCAAATCTGTAGTCGCCGCGGCGCTTAAGCGTGCCCCGCTAACCAGCGCGCAGGCCGTGCCCACTCCCGCGGCCGCGCCCGGCGCACCAGCCGGTAGGCGAAGCCCGCTGCGGATTCTTCTGGCCGAAGATTCAATCGATAACCGCATGATCATCAAGGCCTTTCTTGCGCACACGCCGTACAAGCTCGACATGGCCGAAAACGGCGAGCAAGCGGTGGAAAAGTTTATCGCGGCCGCCGGCGCGGGCAACAAGTACGACCTCGTCTTGATGGACATCCAGATGCCGGTGATGGATGGTCACGCGGCCGCGCGCATGATTCGCCAATGGGAACTCGACCAGGGGGTTAAACCGACCCCCATCGTGGCCCTCACCGCGTCGGCCTTCACTCACGACGTGCGCAAATCGCTGGAAGCCGGATGCGATGCGCATGTTTCAAAGCCGCTGCGCAAGGCGGCTTTGCACGAAGCGATTGAACGCGCCTGCGGTCGATGCCGTGACACGCCGGATGATAATGGCGGGCGGGTGTCTGCCGCGGGAGGACCTGGCAACGGAATGCGGACGATCGCCGTGCAGGTGGTTGCGCAGTTTGCCTCGCTCGCCCCGGGTTTTTTAAAACGCAAGCGCGAAGACCTCGCCTGCGTGCTGGCGGCCCTTGAACACGGGGACTATGAGACCATCCGAAGTCTGGCCCATATGATGAAGGGCGAGGGCGGTGCGCTCGGCTTTGACACGATTAGCGAGATCGGCGCCTTGCTGGAAAGCGCCGCCCAGGCCGCCGACAAGAGTGCGATGCGCAAATGGGCCGCAGTGCTCTCGGATTATCTCGCCAGGGTTCGGATCGTGGGCGCTGCCGCCGAGTGAAGTAGCGCCGGGCCGCTCCTCGCACGACCTTGTGTTAACCTGCTGCCGGCTCTCAGCCGGTTTCCGGTCGGGCTTCGAAGTAAGCTAGGCTAGGGCGCTCGGCCGGACGCGTTTCAAACGCCATATTGGACGCGAGGCCTCGCTGTCGCGGTATCTTTTGAGCACGACGAGCCCAGCGGCGAATTCAAAGGACACGCGGTTGGAAGTCGGCCGCGGCCGGCGCATGCTAGAGTATCGCATTATGCCACAGACAGCCGGGGCCACGCTGTTCTATTGAGAATTGCAAAACATAGCCCGTGCGGGGTCGTGGCGGGCGGCCCCCTTCCCGACCTTCCCCCGCGCGGCGGGGGAAGGAGAAAGCAGGGGCCTTCTCCCGCTGAGCGAGGCAGTAAAAAACAGGCTCCTTAGGCCTGAGCCGGGAAAGGAAAAAACAGCACCTTCCCCCTTTTAGGGGAAGGTGGGGATGGGGGGTCAAGACGGGCGCGGCCACTTCAGCGGTAGAGGACCAAGTTGAGAGCGCGCCTGTCACTATAGTCTGCGGTTCTCAGTGGTCATCCGGCGGGCCGGCTTGGCAGGACCGTCGATGAAGCGGGGCGTCGTGACGCAGGACAACTTTACCGAGGGAGCGGCGGCCACGCGGATGCCGGCCGGAGAAAAAAGCGTCGGCGGCGGAGGAATCGGCCTGGCCAAGCTGGTGGCTGCCGGAATCCTGCTCAGCCGAATTGCGGGATTGCTGCGCGAGAGCATTTTCGCCCATTATTTCGGCAATTCCGACAGCGCCGACGCGTTCAAGGCTGCCTTCAGAATTCCCAACATGTTGCAGAACCTGTTCGGGCAGGGCGTGCTCTCGGCCTCCTTCATCCCGGTGTACAGCAGGCTTTTGGCCCAGGCCAAGCAGCGCGAAGCGAACCGGCTGGCGGTCGAGGTCGGCGCGCTTTTGAGCCTTGCGATGGTAATTTTGGCGTTGCTCGGGGTGCTGGCGGCGCCCTATCTGATGACGCTCGTCGCGCCCGGCTTTCACGGCGCCAAGCGCGCGCTTGGGGTGAGTTTGGTGCAAATTCTATTTCCCGGCGCGGCTCTATTAACGCTCAGTGCCTGGTGTCTTGGCATATTGAACAGCCACAACCGTTTCTTCGCGTCCTACGCCGCGCCGGTGGCCTGGAATGCGGCGATTATCGCCGCGATGCTGCTCTACGGTGGATATCGCAGCCAGACCAATCTAGCGGCTGTTGTTGCATGGGGAGCGGTGATCGGCGCCGGGTTCCAGTTCGCCGTGCAACTGCCTCAGACGCTCAAGTTGCTCGGGCGCTTTGACAGAGGTTTCGCGCAGACGCGTGGGGCGCTCAAGAGCGTGGCCGCAAATTTTTTCCCGGTGCTGGGCGGGCGCGGCGTGGTTCAGATAAGCGCTTACGTGGACAACATATTCGCCAGCTTCCTACCCGCCGGAGCAGTGGCGGCGTTCAACTACGCGCAGATCGTCTATTTTTTGCCGGTGAGCCTGTTTGGGATCTCGATCGCGGCCGCCGAGCTGCCGGCGATGTCCCGCGCAGGCGGCCCTAGCCTGGAAATGGCGGGCATCATTCGCGCGCGGCTTAACTCCGCCCTTCGGCATATCGCGTTTCTGGTCACGCCTTCGGCGGCGGCCTTCGTGTTGATCGGCGACGTGATCGTGGGGGCAATCTTTCAATCCGGGCGCTTCAGCTACGCCGACGCGCTTTACGTATGGGGTGTGCTGGCCGGCTCGTCGGTGGGTCTGTTGGCGGTCACCATGGGACGGCTGTATTCGTCCGCGTATTACGCGCTTTGGGACACGCGGACGCCGCTTAAGTTTGCGCTGGTGCGGGTCGCGCTGACGGGCGTTCTGGGCTACTTTTGCGCGCTGGTTTTGCCGGGGCTGCTCGGCTTTGATCGGCGCTGGGGCGTGGCCGGACTTACCGCGTCGGCGGGCGTTTCCGGGTGGGCCGAGTTTGCCCTGCTGCGGATAGGCCTAAATCGGCGGATCGGCCCGACCGGGATCGACCGCGTTTTTGTTTTTCAGCTATGGCTTATCGCCGGCGCTGCCGGCATCGCAGCGCTCGCAGTCAAGCTATGGTTTGCGCCCACGGAGCCGCGGCTTAGGGCCTTGGTCGTGCTGCCGATTTACCTCGGAGTCTATCTGGGCGCCGCGCGATGGCTGCGGGTGCCCGAACTCAAGCGCCTTATGCTCACGCTAAGCCCAAGGCGCGCATCTGCCCCACCCGCTTGACTCCCCAACGCGCGGGGGAAGGGGAGGTTGGGGTGGCGCAGGCTTCCAGCCTGATATGACAGGCTAAAAGCCAAAAGCCTGTCCCACGGTAGAGGGCCAAACTGAAAAGCGTGCCTGTCACTGTATTTCGCTGTCTTCAGGAGTTATGCGACTCGGCAGCGCGCCGCCCTCAGCCGCCCGCCGGCATCACGTGTTCCACAAGCTGGGCCGCCCGGCGCCGCCGGCAGAGTCGACCCGACAATACGATCGCTCGCGAGGCGCCTCTCCTGGCGTAGCTTTTAGTTGACCAGATCGCCTATCCGCCTCCAACGCACCGGAAACGGCCAGCCGTCTTCGGTGTCCCACGACCAATAGATTATCAAGGCGCGTCCCTCGACGTCCCGCATATCGACGAAACCCCAAAAGCGGCTGTCATAGCTTAAGTCGCGGTTGTCCCCCATCACGAAGAGCTTGTTCGGTGGGACTACTTGCGGCCCGAAGTCGCCGTAGACGCGCGCCGCGCCCGAACCAGCGGCGGTTTTGGTGTAACGGGCGTGAGGGTCGGGCGCCAACCGTCCGTTGATGTAGACTTGTGTGCCCCGCACTTCGACTTGATCGCTGGCCAGCGCAACCACGCGCTTGATAAAGTCCTTGCTGCGGTCCCTAGGGAAGACGAAGACCACTACGTCGCCGCGATGGACGGTGCCGAAGCGCACGACGTAGCTCCCCAAACCCAGCCCCTCCATGCGCAGGCCGAACAATGAGTCGGGCATCCGCAGGCCGTAGGCCAGCTTGTTGACCAGAATATGGTCTCCGATGAGAAGCGTCGGTTCCATCGAGCCCGAGGGAATCTTGTAAGCCTGCAAAATAAAGGTACGAATTACCAGCGCCAGCACCGCCGCGACGGCGAAAGCCTCGACGTATTCGCGTATCAGCGTCTTCGAGCGCTGCGCCGGACTTTGCGCCTCGCGCCCGCGCTGGGCCTGCTGGGCGCGACTCTCGCGTACAGGTTCACCCATTGATCGTCAGTCTCCCACGCGTAGTAAAGCCAGGAACGCTTCTTGGGGCACTTCCACCCGCCCTAGCTGCTTCATCCGCCGCTTGCCTTCCTTTTGTCTTTCCAAAAGCTTGCGCTTGCGGGTGATATCACCGCCGTAGCACTTTGCGGTAACGTTCTTGCGCATCGGTTTGACGCTCTCGCGGGCGATCACCTTGGAACCGATTGCGGCCTGGATGACGACCTCGAACATCTGGCGCGGTATGAGGTCGCGCATCTTCTCGCACAACGCGCGGCCGCGTTCGTAAGCCTTGTCGCGGTGTGCGATTGCAGAAAGCGCGTCTACGGTCTCGCCGTTAAGCTTCATATCCAGTTTAACCAGAGGATTGGCCCTGAAGTCCAGAAACTCGTAATCGAGCGAGGCGTAGCCTTGGCTGACCGACTTGAGCCGATCGTAAAAGTCGAGCGCGACTTCGCCCAACGGTAGCTCATAAACGAGAATCGCGCGCTTGGGGCTGACGAAGCGCAGCTCCCGCTGCACCCCGCGCCGCGCCTCGCAAAGTCCTATCACCGCACCCAGAAAATCGCCGGGCACATGCATGGTCGCCAGGATATACGGCTCCTCGATCGCGTCGATATTTCCCGCCTCCGGCATCCGCGCCGGATTGTCGATCACCAAAGTCTGTCCGTCGCGCGTGCGGACCCGGTAGCGCACGGTCGGCGCGGTGATAATCAGGCTCTGGCCGAATTCCCGCTCCAGACGCTGCTGCACGATATCCATGTGCAGCAGGCCGAGAAAGCCCGCCCGAAAGCCGAAGCCGAGGGCCTGAGAGGTTTCCGGCTCGCAGACTAAGCTCGCGTCGTTGAGGCGCAGCTTGTCAATGGCCTCGCGTAGCGCTTCATACTGGTTGGCGTCGATGGGGTAGAGCCCGGCGAACACCATCGGCTTGAGCTCTTTAAAGCTGAACAGAGGCTCGCTCGCCGGATGTTCGGCGCTGGTGATAGTGTCGCCTACGCGCATGTCGGCCAGATTTCTGATCCCAGCTGCCACCGAACCGACTTCGCCCGGACTCAGAACTTCGGCTGCCTCTTCGTGAGGCGTAAAGTAGCTGAGTCGGGCGAGCTCTCCGGTTTTGCCGCTGGCCTTGAGCAGCACCCGCATCCCAACGCGCAACTCGCCGTCAAACACCCGCACCAGGCCGATCGCGCCCGAATACGAATCGTACCAGCTATCAAAGATCAAAGCGCGCGCCGATGTCGTTGCGCCGGCCCGCGGCGGCGGAATTCTCTTTACTATCGCCTCAAGCACGTCGTCGACGCCGATTCCTAGCTTGGCGCTGATGAGGATAGCTTCCTGCGCGTTAAGACCGATGATCTCCTCGATCTCGCGCCGGGTGCGCTCTATGTCGGCGCCCGGCAAATCGATTTTATTGATCAGCGGCACGAGTTCGAGACCCTGATCGATCGCTAAGTAGGCGTTGGCTACGGTCTGCGCCTCAACCCCTTGACTGGCGTCCACGACCAAAAGCGCGCCTTCGCAGGCCGCCAGACTGCGCGACACCTCGTAGGCGAAATCGACGTGGCCCGGCGTGTCGATAAGATTGAACACGTACGTGCGCCGGTCGGCGGCGGTGTAATTGAGCCGCACCGCGCGGGCCTTGATCGTAATCCCGCGCTCGCGCTCAAGCTCCATCGAATCCAAAAACTGGTCCTTGAACTCGCGCGGCGACAAGGCGCCGGTGCGTTCGAGCAAGCGATCGGCGAGCGTGGACTTGCCGTGATCGATATGGGCGATAATCGAGAAATTGCGCAGCAGCGCCGGGTCGGTCATCGCGTGCTCATTTCGGACGGTCGGATGATCCGCGGCGTTGTCGCTTGACGCCTGGCGGGTTATGGAACGAGGGCCTCAAATCGTCTGTGCGCGCGGGGCCGGCGCCCTCGCGCAGCGAGCGCGAAAGGTAGTATTGAAACGTTCGCTCCAGCCCCTCGCGCAGCGCGATTTGCGGCCGCCAGTCGAGCGCCGCGGCCGCGCGCGCCGGCGCGATTGCTGAGCGTCGCTGCTCGCCCTCGCGCGGGGCGGCAAAGGTTGGAGCGCGCTCGATTCCGCTGACTTCGCCGAGCATGCGGTAAAGCTGATTGACGCTGGTCTCGACCCCGGTGCCGATATTGAGCACGCTACCGCCGGCACGTTCCAGCGCGGCGACATTCGCGCGCGCCACATCTTCGACGAAAACGTAGTCGCGCGTCTGCTCGCCGTCGCCGAAGATGACCGCGCCGGCGCCGCTTAAAAGCCGCTCGCAGAAGATTCCCACTACGCCCGCCTCGCTGTGCGGGTCCTGGCGCGGACCGTACACGTTGGCGTAGCGCAGCGCCACATATTCAATTGCATACTGCGCGCGGTAGAAGTGAAGATACGTCTCGCCGGCAAGCTTGGCCACCCCGTAAGGGCTCAGTGGGCGGCAAGGATGATCTTCGTCGCAGGGGAAAAAAAGCTGCTCGCCGTACACCGTGCCGCCGCTGGAGGCAAAAACCACGCGGCGAAGCCCGTGCCGTCGCCCCGCTTCCAGCAGGTTCAGCAAGCCGGTCAGGTTGATTTGACAATCGAGGACCGGGTCGGCAACCGAACGGCGAACGTCGATCTGCGCCGCTAGATGGACCAGCGCCTGAGGCTTTTCGCGCTCGAACACGCCCGAGATTGCGCGCGCGTCGCGAATGTCGGCTTGATGGAAGCGGGCGCGCGGATCGAGGTTCTGGCGTTTGCCCCGAGACAGATCGTCGAGCGCTGCCACGTCGTCGGCGCCGGCCTTGAACAGCGCCTCAACGGTATGGGAGCCGATGAATCCGGCGGCGCCGGTTACTAGTACTCGCATCGCATGCCGATCTTCAGACGGGCCGCCGGCCGATTGAGTAGTAGCGAAAGTTCAGCCGTTTCAACAACTCGGGATCGTACAAGTTGCGGCCATCGAAGATCACCGGCTGCTTAAGCGCGGCGCGCACGCGCTGAAAGTTAGGATGGCGAAATTCGTTCCATTCGGTGCAGATCAGTAGCGCGTCGGCACCCTCGACAGCGTCGTAGTTGCGCTCATAGTAACTGATGCGGTCGCCGAAGATGCGGCGCGCGGTGCTCATCGCCTCGGGGTCGTGAACCTTGAGCGCCGCGCCGGCCTCGAGCAGCCGCTGGATTATTGTAACCGACGGGGCTTCGCGCATGTCGTCGGTTCGCGGCTTGAAGGCCAAGCCCCAAACGGCAAACGTGCGCCCGCTTAAGTCCTGGCCGAAGTGCGCCTTGATCCGCTCGGCCATCAGCGCTCGCTGCCGCTGGTTAATTTCTTCGGCGGCCTTGAGCATCTCGAAGCGCACGCCTTGCGCGTCGGCCGTGCGAATGAGCGCGCGAACGTCCTTGGGGAAACAGGAGCCGCCGTAGCCGATGCCGGGGAACAAGAACTGCGGACCGATTCTCCGGTCGGAGGCGATTCCCAGCCGCACGTCGCTGATTTCAGCGTCCACCGCCTCGCACAGATTGGCGATCGCGTTGATAAACGAGACCCTCACCGCCAGCATCGCGTTGGACGCGTACTTGGTGAGCTCGGCCGACTGCGGAGCCATCACGAGAATCGGATTGCCGGTGCGCACGAACGGGGCGTACAGTTCCTTCAAGACGGCGGTCGCGCGCGCGCTCGCGCTGCCGATAATTATTCGGTCAGGCCGCGTGAAGTCCTCTACCGCGGAGCCTTCTTTGAGGAACTCGGGGCATGAGCACACGTCGCATTCATAGGGCGCCAAGCGCCGCATCAGCTCGCCCAGGCGTTCGCACGTGCCCACCGGCACGGTGCTCTTGACCGCCGCTACGTGATACCCGGTCAAGGCTTTGGCGATAGCCTCGCCCGCCTGGAAGACGGCGCTTACGTCGGCTTCGCCCGTCGCGGCGGCCGGCGTGCCGGCGGCAATAAAGGAGATAGCGGACTGCGCTACGGCAAAGTCCAAATCCGTGGAGAAGCTGAGCCGGCCCTCTTTAAGGTTGCGCGCCACAAGCTCCCGGAGCCCGGGCTCGTAAATCGGCAGCTCCGCCGCCTTAAGTTTCGTGATTCGCTCGCGGTCAATATCAACGCACACTACCTCGTTGCCGCTTTCGGCAAAGCAAGTGGCGGTCACCAGCCCGACGTAGCCTGCGCCGACGACAGTAATATTCATTGATTCCGTAGCTTAAAAGCCCTTAAGTTCGGTTGCGTTCAGAATTCTTCTTTTACCACGTAGATCGGCTTGTCCTGCGATTCGTAGTAGATGCGCGTCAGCATCTCGCCGAGCAGTCCGAGGCTAATGAACTGCACTCCCACCACCAGCAGCAGGACTGCCAGCAAAAGCGCCGGGCGTTGGGCCAGCGAAAATCCCAGCACGACTTTCTCGAACACCAGCATCGCGGTCCAAAGCCCGCCCAGTGCCGCCAACACCACGCCGATCGTACCAAAGACCTGAATCGGACGGGTCGAGTAGCCGGACAAAAACATCACCGTAATCAGGTCGAGCAAGGTACGGATCACCCGCGACAAGCCGTACTTCGAATGGCCGGCTTGGCGCGGCCGGAAATTGACCGGGATTTCCACGATTCGCGCCCCAACTTGGAGCGCGATGAAGGGGATGAAGCGATGCATCTCGCCGTAAAGCCGCAATTGCTCGGCGAGGGTCCGGCGGTAAGCTTTGAGTGTGCAGCCGTAGTCGTGAAGCTTGAGCCGGGTAATCGAAGAGATTAGGAAGTTGGCGGCCAACGACGGCAGCTTGCGGCTAAAGTAAGCATTCCTCCAGCGCTCCACGCGCCACCCGACGGCCAAGTCGTAGCCCTGGTCAATGGCGTTGAGCAGGGCCGGGATGTCGGCCGGATCGTTTTCGCCGTCGCCGTCGAGCGTGATGACGAACTGGCCGCGCGCGTGCCTAAGTCCACACGCCAGCGCGGCGGTCTGGCCGAAGTTGCGCGCCAGCCGCAGTGTTCTGACGCGTTCGTCCTCGGCCTTGAGCTCGCGCAGCACGCGGTCGCTCTGGTCGGTGCTGCCGTCGTCCACGAACAGCACTTCCCACGAGCGCCCCAGCGAATCGAGCACGCCTCTCAACTCGGCATACAGGGGGGCCAGATTGTCGCCTTCGTTGAAGACCGGAACCACTACGGAGAGGTCCATCGTGGAGACTGGCTGTCGGTAAGCTCGTTGTATGCGCGATGGCGCTGGGCAATATCTTCCCAACTCAAAGCGGACATGCGCTGCAAGGAGAAGCTCTCGACGACGAACGAGGCGACGACGTTGCCGTAAACCACCGCGGCGCGCCGCACGGCTTCGTTCACTTTTCCCACCCGAGCGATGTAGCCCATGAAGGCGCCGGCAAACGTATCGCCCGCCCCGGTCGGGTCGATTACCTCTTCGACCGGGTAAGCGGGCGCCGCAAAAATGCCCTCTTCGCTGAAGTGGAGCACACCCGCCTCGCCGCGCTTTACCACCACCGCCTCCGGCCCCATCTTGACCAGCGCGCGACCCGCTTTGGCTAAGTTGTGCTCGCCGGTGAGCATTCGCGCCTCATCGTCGTTCAGCATCAAAATCGTTAGTTGCTTCATCAGCCGGAGCAGCCCCGCGCGCTCATTTTCAATCCAATGGTTCATGGTGTCGGCGCCCACGACCTTGGGGCTCGCAACTTGCAACAGAACGTGCGTTTGCAGGTCCGGCGAGATGTTGGCCAAAAACAAATAGTCGCTGCGGCGCTGATCAGGCAGCAGCGTCGGACTAAACCGGGCGAAAACATTGAGTTCGAGACCGAGCGTCTCCCGCCGGTTCATATCGGCATGATAGCGCGCTTTCCAGCGAAAGGTCTTGCCCTCATGACGTTCCAGACCGCGCAGGTCTATGGCCCGTTCGGCCAAAACCCGGTAGTCCTCGGACGAAAAATCCGAGCCGACGGCGGCCACGACGCTGACCGGCGAAAAAAAGCGCGCCGCCAAGGCGAAGTATGCGGCCGAGCCGCCCAGCGCGTCGGTGACCGCGCCGCGGGTGGTCTCGACGCTGTCGTAGCCGATGGTCCCGACAACTACTATGCTCATGCCTCGAGTTTTCCCTGCGATCCTAGAAAATCGAGCACGGAGAGTTTAAGGAACTCTTTCAAGCGGGCTTCAAGATGGGTCGGGCAATGCTTCAGCACGCTTATGCTCCCAGGCCGACTTCCACCGCACTACGCTCAGAGATACTTGCCGACCAACGGCCGCAATTGTTCCAGCACCTTGGGCGGGATCAGCCGCGGCTCGGTGATAATCGCGTCCTTAAGCGCGTGGGCGCATGCGCAGCCGCGGGTGTTTGAGCCGAGCAAACCGGCCAGCTTGACCACCGTCGCCTGCGCGATGGCCACGTTGTCGCGCAGCACGCGCAGTACGTCGCCGATGTCGACGTTTCCGTGCTCCTTATGCCAACAGTCGTAATCGGTCGCCGTGGCGAGCGTCGCGAAACACATCTCGGCTTCGCGGGCCAAGCGCGCTTCCTGCATTGCGGTCATGCCGACCACGTCTATCTTCATGGAGCGATAGAGCTCGGACTCGGCTCGCGTCGAGAACTGCGGCCCTTCGATGCAGATATAGGTGCCGCCGCGGCGCGCCTGTGCCCCCGTCGCCCGCGCGGCCTCGTACACGCGCGCCCCGAACTCCTCGCACACCGGGTCCGCCAGCGAGACATGCGCGACGATACCGTTGCCGAAAAACGTAGAGGGCCGAAGAAAAGTACGGTCCACGAACTGATCGACCAGAATAAACTCGCCCGGCGCCAGGTCTTCCCGCAGACTGCCGACCGCGCTCACCGAGAGCAAGTATTCTACTCCCAGCAGCTTCATCCCGTAGATGTTGGCGCGGTAATTGAGCTCGGTTGGCAGTAATCGATGGCCCCGTCCGTGTCGCGACAGGAATACGACTTCAGCGTCACCCAAAACGCCTCGGTAAAAGACGTCCGAGGCTTTGCCGAAAGGCGTGTTGATCTCGAGGTGCTCACTCGCCTCAAGTCCAGGCATCGAGTAGAAGCCGCTGCCTCCAATTACACCAAAAACGGGACGTGCCATAATCTATTGGTTTCGGTTCGTCTCCGGACGGGCTGCCCGCGGACTAGTGTGCCCAAGATAGCACCTTTTGCCCGGGGTCTTCCATGCTCGGGTTGAAGTCTAGCTAGCGGACCGCGGCGCGTAAACCTGTGCCGCGCATCTTAGCGCTGGCGCCGTGGGATCCGTTTCGCGCCGCTCCCGTGCCGGCCGTTTTTTGCCTGAAGGGGTCGTTGTCGGCCGGTCTACTGCGCGCATCCGTGGCCCCCGCCTTTTACTCTCGCACTTGGCTGCTCCGCTTTGACGCGCAGTTGCCCGCACGCGGCGGCGATATCGCGGCCGCGGCTTTCGCGGATAGTCGCGGTCAGGTTGCCTTGGCGCAAAATAGCCTGGAACTGCTCGACCGCCTGGCGCGGGCTGGGTTCGAACGATGCGCTCTCGAAGCGGTTGAAAAAAATCAAGTTTACTTTCGCGCGCAGCGGAGCGAGCAGCTTCACCACCCGCTCGGCGTCTTCCTTTGAGTCGTTGACGTTCTTGAGCATCACGTACTCGAAGGTAATCCGCTGTCGGCGTTTAAGCGCCAGGCGCCGGCAGCTTTCCAGCAGCGCGGCCAGCGGGAAGCGCCGGTTTATCGGCGCCAGTCGGTCGCGCTGAGCGTCGGTCGGCGCGGTCAAGGAGACCGCCAGATTAACGCCGATCTCGGCGAGCAAGCGCTCCATCATGGGCGCCAGGCCAACCGTAGAGACCGTGATTCGCCGCGGCGATATTCCCAAACCCCATTCGGCCGTCATCACGGCGAGCGCGCGGCGCAAGCGCGCGTAATTAGCCAGCGGCTCGCCCATGCCCATGAAGACATAGTTGGAGAAGGCCTGTTGCGGGGGCTCTAGCTCATCGGCAGCGGCGAGCACCTCACCCACGATTTCGCCGGCGCGAAGATTACGCCGCAGCCCCATCCGCGCCGTCGCGCAAAACGCGCACCTCATCGCGCACCCCACTTGGCTTGAGATGCAAAGCGTAACGCGGCCGCGGGCCGGAATAATCACGCTTTCGATAAGCTCTTGGTCGGCGAGCCGGAGCAGCAGTTTCTTGACGCCATCTTCCGCTGCGCTGGCTTCAGCCACGCGCGGCAGAGCGAGCGTGTAATGCTGCTCTAGGGCGGCCCGCAGTTGCGCCGGCAGGTTGGTCATCGTGGCAAGCGCGCGCGCCCGTTTGCCGTAAAGCCATTGCATCACCTGGCGCGCTCGATACCGCGGCTGGCCCAGGCTCTCGAGAGCATCCTCGAGCTCGGGCAGCAAAAGCTCGTAGATATCCGACTTTGCGGCCGCCGCTTGAGGAGTCGCGAGCGCGGTCGAATTAGCGTTCACAAGCGCCTACTTTAGCAGCGCAGCGACCGCAAGAGCATCCGTCGCCCGTCCTCTTGCTCCACCGCGCCAGCGGGGACAAAACATCCACCGACGCTACTTAAATCCCTACTAAACGCAGGCAAATTGGGGACAGGCCACAACTCGTCACACTCAGAGCCAGCCCGGTCACGATCGGCGTAGCGCTCGACCGCGGCAATGGCCTCGAACCGGCCGGCTTTTCCGGCGCGGCCCTGAACTGCGTTGCGCGCCGCCTCCGTCGTGCGAGAAGCAGAGCCCGGTTGCCCAAGCCCTTCCAGCCGCCGTGTCTCCCGGCTCCATCAGCTCGCCTCCAGTCAGCGCCATTAGATCGGCACTCCGTCACTGTGGCAGTACTCCGCGGCAGTACTCCCGCTCTCAAAAATCGACAGTCTCGCGCCGGGGGAAGGCCGGGATGGGGGGCACGCGCCACGACCCCGCACGGTCTCGAGGTTTTGCAATCCTCAATAAGCGGGTCAGTTTTGTCGCTCGATTCGCCCGCGCAGGGCGGCAAGCCAGCGTCGATGGAAGGACTCCAAGTCGATTTCTCCCCATACGCCTTTGGCTTCGAGGCGGATTTTCCGAATGTGGATAAACGCGGCCTCGAGCTCGTCGAGCGCTTTGAGCGCGTGCGCGCTATTTTTCGCCCGGCCTTTACCTAGGGCGCCCAGATACTCGGCGAGCGCGCGCAGCGTTTGGGCGCCGTAGCGCCACAGAGCGATTTCGTCGCGGCGCAGCGGCGCGGCGCTTCGCGTTGTGATGCGCTCGGCGGCTTGAATGGCGCGCTGCACCTGCGCCGCGGCGGTCTTCAAAGCGGCGCGCTTGAGCGGCGCGAGCCTTGCGGGAATCTTGTCCACGCGAAGCACGTCGCCGTAGCTTAGCACCAAGTTAGAAGCGGCGGCGATCAGGCGGTACGCCTCGGTCATCTCGCGCGCGCGCGCCGGATGGCGCTCGGCGGCGGCCGCGGCCGCCGCACGCTGCGGCTCGAGCATCAGCGCGCGTGACTCCGCGGCGAACGCGATTAGATTGACCGGATACGCCAGAACGCTGTAGGCGCCGAAGGTCAGGCAGGAGATGCCTTTGAGCCCCAGCGCGCGATACGCGCGCAGATCGCGCGCGATAACCGCCGGCGTGGCGAAGCCGAGCCCGCCGAACAAAAGCGCGTCGGCATAGTACTCGAACACCTGGCCGCGGCCGCTAAACAACTCCACGTAGCGGCGCAGCGCATCCCAGTAACGGCGGTTGGCCGCGCATCGCGAGTCGTCGATGGCGTGGCAATAGCATCGCTCGCGCGGCGCCCACTCGAAGCAAACATTGGGCAAAGGCTTGAGCCTCGGGTCGGGCTCGATGGTGTCGTGGTAGGCGAGATAGGCGACCTCCAGCCGCTCGTTCGCCCGCGCGACCCGCTGCGCGACGGCGTTAACGACCGCCATATACTGGAGTTGCGGCGAAAGCGCGGAGCATGCCGGACAGGCGCACCACGCTCCTTCCCACACGTCCGCGCCCCAGACGTGAAAGAGTCGGCTCTCCGGATATTTGCGAAGATAGGAGAGCGCGTTCTGGCAGACGGTCTCAATCGCCGCCGGGTTCGACACGCAAAGGTTCCCCAGCGGATTGCGCCGGCCGTCGCTTCCGAGCGGAAAACAATCCGGAGCGCGCGCGAACCGCTCGCGCTCCATGAGCAGTTGCAGGATGTGCCCGCCGTACTCCGCGCCGATTCCGCGTTCGCGCAGCGCCGGCGCCAGTTCGTCGATGCGGGCGCGGCTGTCACGCGCGTGGCGGATGTAGAAAAACCGGTTTATGCCCTGCCATCCCATCCAGGCGATGAACTTGCGGTCGTCCTCGAGGTGAAGCTTAAACCGCTCGGGCTCCTCGTAGTGGAAGGTCATGATGTCCGAGACGAAGGCGCGGCGGGCAAAGGCAGGTTCGAACCGCTCGGCGGCAAGCCCCCATGGAAACGGCGCGCGAAGCTTCGGCGCGCAAAACCGGCCGTCGAGCGTGAAATACGCGCCCAACTGCCCGAGCAGCCGGTAGACGCCATGAACGATTGCCGCGCCGGTTGCGCCGGAAACGACGACCGCCTCGGCGCGCGGCGTGATTACGAATCCGTCGTTCGCCGGCGCGGCTTCGTTACTCGGAGGTCCGCCGCTTGAACCCAATGCCAGCGTGTATGCGCCTTGCGCGGTTGCCTGCGCGACCGGAACTTCGTCCTTGAGCGCCTGCGAAAGCGCGCCCGCCAGCTCCTTGGCCGCGAAAATCGTCGGCTCCGCGGCTTTGGGCGCAACCCAAACCCGCATCCGCGGCGGCGTTGAAAGCTTCGTCTTTCTCTCCATTGTCTGCGGTTCTACGGTCCCGCGACTGCTTTGCTTACGGCCGGCGCCTGGCGCTTGGCGCGAGCAAGGCCGCATCGCCGGAGATTTTTCGGCCGTGCGGCGATTTCATGTTTGTCGGGCGCGGCTGTCTGATACGCATGAAATTTCCCTCAAGACGCGTCATAATCTGCCTTGTTCGGTTCAGAGTCCGGGTGGAGCCGGAGCCTATGAAGTCCGATAGGTCTGACAATATGCCGACGCCGCAAGAAATTCTCGCTGAGCTCAAGAACGTCAAATATCCCGGCTTTTCGCGCGATATCGTATCTTTCGGCCTGGTCAAAGATATCCAGGTCGGAGACGCCGGCGTAACCGTCTACCTGAGCGCGCCGTCCGCCAACGCCGAAGCGGCTGAGGCCATCGTGCGCGAAGTCGAGCAGCGCGTCGCCGCGCTGACCGGCGCGGGCCGCGTTCGGGTCGAAGTTGAAGCGCAGGACCCTGGACAGCAGGCGCGCCAAGCGATGCACGCGCAGCGGCGCAAGCCGGCGGGCACGCGCCACGTTATCGCGGTGGCCAGCGGCAAGGGCGGCGTGGGCAAGTCGACCGTCGCCGTGAACCTGGCGCTGGCGTTCAGTGCGCTGGGCTGGCGGGTGGGGCTGATGGATGCCGATGTGTACGGGCCGAGCGTGGCGATTATGCTCGGCGGCAAGCAGCCGGTCACGCTCACCCCCGAGCGCCGGATCATTCCCTTGGAGCGCTACGGCATCCGATACATCTCGATGGCGCTGTTTATTGACGACGACATGCCGGTAATCTGGCGCGGACCGATGGTGACCAAGCTTGAGAGCGAGTTCCTGTTTAACGTCGAATGGGGTGATCTCGACTGCTTGGTGCTCGATCTGCCTCCCGGGACGGGTGACGCCCAGTTGACCATAACTCAGCGCGTCGCGCTCGACGGAGGCGTGATCGTCACCACACCTCAGGAAATAGCTTTGCTCGACGTGCGGCGGGGCGTGACCATGTTTCAGGAGGTTTCGACGCCAGTGCTGGGGGTGATCGAGAACATGAGTTATCATCTGTGCCGCAAGTGCGGGCGTCGGCACGAGATCTTTAGCCACGGCGGCGGCGCGCGCATGGCGCGGGAGATGAATCTCGCCTTCCTTGGCGAGTTGCCGTTGGTGCCGGAGTTGCGCGAAGGCGGCGACCGCGGATGCCCCTTGGTAGCGACCAACCCGAATCATCCCGCGAGTCTGGCGTTTAAACAGATTGCCGGCAAGGTGCGCGCGCAACTGGAACCGGGGGCCGGCGAGGACGTCGCGGGCCTTTCGCTGCAGAAATAGCGGCGTGCGGCCGGGGTACAGACGACGAATGGCGGGGGTGCGAGGACCGGCCATGAGATACGCGGTTTTTGATATCGAGACCCGGGTGGACAAGCCGCTGCTGAACCGGATCTTTTTCGCCGGGCAAGGGCTTGATGACGAAGAGGCTTACGCGCGCTTTCGCGCTGATTTAATCAAGCGTCAAGGCGACGATTTCCCGCCACTTGTGCTGCACGTGCCGATCTCGATCGCGCTGGGCGACGTCAGCCCGAATCACGCCTTGCGCAGGGTCGAGAGCCTCGCGCTGGACAACTACGCGGAGCCGGAATTGGTGCGGGAGTTTTGGCGTCGCCTGGAGAACTTCAACGGCTGCCTGGTGAGCTTTAACGGCCGCCAGTTCGATTTGCCGGTGCTGGAGCTTCAGGCGCTGCGCCGTGGGCTTAGCTGCCCCGCGCATTTCTCCGACTCGGGGCGCCGGCGGCGCTATGCCGACACGCGCCATCTTGACCTGCTTGACTTCGTGACGAATTACGGCGTATTTCGGCTGCGCGGCGGGATGAACGCGCTGCTCAAGCTAATCGGGATGCCGGGTAAAGAGACGATGGACGGAAGCCGCGTCCAGCAGGCCTACGAGGCGGGCCGTCTGGAGGAAATCCACCGTTACTGCCGCAGCGACGTGGTGCAAACCTACTTCCTTTTTTTGCGCGTCCAACTGCTGCGCGGCGAAATCAACGAGGAACAGTACCGCGCCGCGGCGCAGGAATCGTCGTCTTTTTTGCAGGCGCCATATGAGGGTGAGCTAGGCGCGCCGTTTTCGGGCGCCCCGGCCGCTCAAGCCGCAGAGACCGCGTCGATCGAGCAGTCGGGCGCCGCGCCGGCGAACGGGCCGGGTGGCGCATCGGTGGCCGGCACGTCCGCGGGCCACACATCTGCGGAGAAATCGAGCGCGGCGCCGGTGGAGACTCCGAGCGCTGCGCGGAAAAATTAATTGTTCGGACCACGCGATGCCGAATCATCCCACGGTCGCGCTCATCGTTATCACCCGCAACGAAGAACAGCTTATCGGGCAGTGCCTTAAGAGCGCCGCCTTTTGCGCGGAAAAAATCGTCGTGGATTCGTTCTCGACCGATCGCACGGCAGAGTTGGCAAGTGCCGCGGGAGCGCGGGTAATCCAGCGCGAATTCGCCGGGTATATCGCGCAAAAGCAGTTCGCGCTGGAACAGGTCAACTCCGATTGGGTGCTCAGTCTTGACGCCGACGAGCAGGCGACGTACGCCCTGGCACGCGAAATCGAGCGCGTACTGGCGGCGCCCTGGGTTGCAGTCGACGGCTACTTAGTAAGGCGCATCCTTTATCACCTGGGCGGCTATTACCATCGCGGTATCTACCCCGACTATCATCTGCGGCTGTTTCGCCGCTCCAGTACTCGCTTCGGCGGGCGCGAGCCTCATGCCAAGGCGTTGGTCGGCGGGCGAATCGGCCGGCTGCGCGCGCCGATTCTGCATTTTAGCTATCGCGACGTGGCCGGCCATGTCGACGCGATGAATCGCTTGACCTCGATCGCGGCATCGCAAGGCGAGCCTGGCTCGCTCAGCGTGCTGCGAATGTTCACCAATCCTGCGTGGCGCTTTTTCAACTTTTACTTATTTCGCGGTGGCTTTCTGGACGGTGGCCGCGGTCTTTACGGCGCGATGGCGGCGTCGTTTTACGTCTTTCTGAAGTACGCCAAGCGCTACGAGCGCCGGCTCAAGAATCGGCGGCTGTGAAGCCGCGCCCCACCGGCGCGGATCGACTCGCGCCGCCGCAAGGCCGACCGAACCCCGGCGGCGCCGATGTAAGGTGGATGCCGCCGGGGTATTGAGGATTGCAAAATATTGAGATGGCGCAGAGTCGTAGGGGCGGTCTTGTGCTCGCCACCCGGGCGCGGCATTAGAGGCCCAGGCTCAGAGTCTGCCTGTCACTATATTGTGCAGTTCTCACTAAGTTCACCGCAGCCGTAAGGCTCACGCCGGCGCGGCGCCGGCGTGCATTCGTGATGGTTAGAGCGAGCGAATGCTGTCCCGCCCGGGCGGTTCGGTGGGCGCGCTTGCTCGCGCTGGCGCGGAAACTGCTAAGGTAACGCTGAGCGATGAAGGAACTGCTCTGGCCCTACGTACGCCGCTACTGGCTTCGGTACGCTTTCGGGGTGCTGTGTCTGATGGTTACCGCAAGCCTGGCGATGGCGATACCCTACCTGGTGCGCGCGGGAATTAATTCCATCCAGGGCGGCGAGCTTGCGCGGCTGCCGCGGCTTGCCGCGGCGATCGGTCTGACCGCGGTGTCGATGGCGCTGGCGCGATGGTTCTCGCGCTTCGTACTTTTTAACTGCGGGCGCGACGTGGAGTACGAGCTGCGCAAGGACCTCTTCAAGCGGCTGCTGCTCCTAGGGCCCGAGTTTTATCGGCTGTTCAGCACGGGCGATCTGATGTCGCGCTTGGTCAACGATCTCACCGCGGTGCGACTCCTGGTCGGCTTTGGCATCCTGACCTTCATCAACGCGCCGTTGTACTACGTGTATGCGCTGACAATTATGCTTTCCCTCAACGCGCCGCTGACGCTCGCGGCAGTATCGCCGTTCGTGGTGCTGCTGCTCGTGGTTAGGCACCTGGCGCGCGCGCTGATGGAGCGCAGCTTAGAGGTCCAGCAAGGTCTCGGACAAATCAGCGCCAAAGTGCAGGAGAGCTTGCTGGGGATTCACGTGGTTAAGGCCTACGCTCTGGAAGAGCACGAGGGGCGCGTATTCGCGCGGCTCAACGAGCACTACAACCGCAAAGGACTTGCGCTGGCTCGGCTGCGCGGCGCGATCACGCCCATGATGCGGATCGCCGCCAGCGCTTCGATCATGACCGCGCTTACCTACGGCGGCTATTTTGTGCTCGCGCGGCAGATGACGATCGGCGACCTGGCCGGATTCATGGGCTACCTGACGCTGTTGGCGATGCCCACGACCCTGCTCGGCTGGGTAATATCGATCTACCAACGGGGCCGCGCTGCGGTCAGCCGGCTGGCCGAAATTTTGAATGCGCCGGCGCCGCCCGCGCTCGAAGACGCCCGGATGCTTGAGGTCGCGGGCGAGATCGAGTGGGACCGGGTCTCTTTTAGTTATGGCCAGCCGACACGCAACGGCGCCGCTCCTTGGGCGCTCAAGGATATTAGCGTCAGAGTCCCGGCCGGAACTAAGCTCGCGATCGTCGGACGAACTGGGGCGGGCAAGAGCACGATGGTGAATCTGCTTTTTCGGCTGATCGAACCGCGCAGCGGGCGCGTGCTGCTCGACGGGCGCGAGCTTCGCGCGGTGCCGTTGCGCGCGTTGCGCCGCGCGATCGGCGGGGCGGTGCAAGCTCCGATGCTTTTTTCCGCCACGCTGGTCCGCAACATTGCCTTCGGCCGTCCGTCGGCCGGCTTGCCCGCGATCGCCGCGGCGGCCCGGGAGGCGGGCCTGGAGAGCGACATTGCGAGCCTGCCCAAAGGACTCGAGACGGTGGTCGGCGAGCGCGGCACCAGTCTCTCGGGCGGTCAGAGGCAGCGCGTGGCGATTGCCCGCCTGATGGTTTACGACGCGCCGGTGGCGGTTCTGGACGACGCGCTTTCGAGCGTGGATACCATCACCGAAACGGCCGTGCTGCGTAATCTGAGCCGGCGGATGCGGGGACGCACGACGATCGTTGTCTCCCATCGCATCTCCGCGATCCGCGACGCCGACCAAATCGTGGTGCTTGAGGACGGCGCGATCGCCGAGCGCGGTACGCACGACGAGCTGATGGCGGCGGGCGGAGTTTACGCCGAACTGTTCAGACGCCAACTACTCGAGGAGGAGCTGGACCGGTACTGAAGGCCGATGCTGGGCGACTACGAGACAGATTTAGGGCCGCCGCGCGACGCTGGCCTTGTCGCCTGGATATGGAATTTTATCCGCCCATACCGGCGCCGGCTGGCGGGCGCGGCGGTGCTGATGCCGCTTTACTCGGTCTTCGCGCTCGCCCAGCCCTACGTGATCAAGCTTGCGATCGATCTCTTCCTGCATCCCTCCCCCGGCGCGCCGCCGCATCGATGGCTTGCGTCCTTACGGAGCCTTGGGCCCAAGCGCGGGATATTGGTCATGGGCGGATGCTACGCCGTGCTGGTCGCGGGCGAGTTCTGCGCGTTTTACGGCCAGTATTACCTCACCATGGTCGTCGCCCAGTTGGGGCTCTCCGATCTCAGGCTCGCTCTTTTCCGGCATATCGAGAAGCTGCCGGTAGCCTTTTTCGACCGGCAGCCGAGCGGACGGTTGGTGAGCCGCATCACCACCGACATCGACGCTATCAACGAAATGTTCAACGCCGGCGCGCTCACGATCGTGACCGATCTGCTGATTCTCGTGAGCGTGGTCGCGCTCATGTTCGACTTAAGCCCGCATCTGGCGCTGTGGACGCTTGGCGCTACCGTGCCGGTAATCTTGACGGTTAAGCTTTTTCAGACGCGCGCGCGCATGGTTTACCGCCGGATTCGAGGCTCGCTGGCGGCGCTGAGCGGTTATATTTCCGAGGCGATCGTGGGGATCGTCGCGATCCAGCTCTTCACTGGGGAGGCGCGCGCGCAGGAGGAATTCGACGAATTCAATCGCGCTTGCCGGGACGCCCTGATGCGGGTCAACGTTTACGAAGCGGGGCTTTATTCGCTGGTGGAGGCGGCGAGCGCGATAACGCTGGGCGTGATTCTCTGGGTGGGCGGCTATCGCGCGGTCGGGCTCGGCACGCTGGTCGCTTTCATCGAGTACACGCAGAAGTTCTTTCTTCCCTTGCGCGAAATGTCCACCAAATATACCGCCGTGCAGTCCGCCTTGGCCGCGGTCGAGCGCATCGTGGGCATCATGCGCGACAACCCCGCCGAAGCCAATCCGGCGCCCGCGCGTCGGCCCGAAGCCGCGCGCGGCGCGATCGTTTTCGACCGCGTACGCTTTGCGTATCGTCCCGACGAACCGGTACTTACCGGCCTAAGCTTAAGCGTCGAGCCCGGGCAGAAGGTCGCGATCGTCGGTCCCACCGGAGCCGGCAAGTCTACGATCGTCAAGCTTTTAGCGCGGTTTTACGATGTCGAGTCCGGGCGAATCCTCCTTGACGGCGCCGACGTGCGAACGCTCGATCTGGCATGGCTGCGCCGCGTAGTCGGAATTGTCCAGCAAGAGGTCTTCATTTTTTCCGGCACGGTGTTCGACAACGTGCGCATGGGTCGCGAAGATTTGGGCGAAGCGCAGGTGATTTCAGCGCTCAAGCGCGCGCGAGCCTACGAGTTCGTCGCGCGGCTGGCCGGCGGGCTCTACGAGCCGCTCGGCGAGCGGGGGGCGAATCTTTCGACCGGTCAGCGCCAATTGTTGGCTTTTGCGCGGGCGCTCGCCTACGATCCGCCGATCTTGGTGATGGACGAGGCAACCTCCAGCGTTGACAGCGAGACCGAGCGGCTGATCCGAATCGCGCTCGATGAGCTGCTCAAGCGCCGCACCGCGCTCATCATCGCCCATCGCTTATCCACGATCGAAAAGGCCGACCGAATCTTGGTCGTAAACCGTGGCGAGGTGCGGGAGAGCGGGACGCATGAGGAACTTCTGGCCCGGCGCGGACTTTACTACCGGCTGTTCGAGGTGCAATATGACACGCCGTCGCGCCCGCAGCCGGGCGGCGCCGCAACTTAAGCGGCGGCGGCGATGAAGCTTCGCGCGCAAGACCCCGACGCACTTGACCGCATCGGCGCGCCGGCCCCGCCGCCTGCGGTCCCGGTTGCAAACCGCGCCGCGGTCGCGGACAGCATGCTCGGGGGCGCGCGCGGCTTGGCGATGGCGGCGCTCGTTGTGGTGCTCGGCGGGTGCGACCTCGGCTACTATGCGCAAGGCGCGTACGAAGGCGCGCGGCTCTTGTGGAACCGTCAACCGATCTCCAGTGTTTTAGCGCGGAGCGACTTGAGCGCCGACCAGCGCTCCAAGCTTGAACTCGTGCTCAAGGTGCGCGAGTTCGCCGGCGCGAAGCTCGGTCTTAGAGTGGACAGCGCGTATCAGACCTACACCCGGGTCGATGAGCGCGCGGTTACCTGGGTAGTGAGCGCGGCGCGCATGGACTCGCTCACTCCGTACACCTGGTGGTTTCCGATCGTGGGTGCGGTGCCGTACAAAGGATACTTTTCGCGCGCGAGCGCCGAAAGCGAGGCGCGCGCGCTTGAACGCCAGGGGCTGGACACTTACGTGCGGCCCGTGGTGGCATTTTCGAGCCTGGGCTTTTTCAGCGACCCGGTGCTGTCCAACCAGCTTGCGCTGCCGCGCGTGGTGCTCGCCGGCGTGATCATCCACGAGCTGTTTCATCGCACCTTTTACATGGCGAGCAATGCGATGTTTGACGAGTCGGCCGCGAATTACGTCGGCGTGCGCGGCGCGGTCACATTTTTCGCCGCCACCGAGGGCGAGAACTCGCAGGAAGCCGCCCAGGCGCAAGAGGTGTACGAGAGCAACCTTAAATTTGCCGGCTTCCTGCGCGACCAAACGGCCGCGCTCGAGAAGCTTTATACCAGCGGGCTTCCCCTGGCCGAGGTTTTAACCCAGCGCCAGGCCTTGTTTGATAAGCTCAAAGCCGGCTACACGGCCCTGGCTCCCTCGCTCTCAGGATTGGATCGCTATGATCTCGACCGCGAGCCGATTAACAACGCGGTTCTGGCGAGCTACCTGACCTACTTCCACGACCTCGACCAATTCGCGGGCCTTGACCGTCTGTATCGCACCGACCTGCGCGCGACGATTCAAGCGATTATCACGCTGGCCGAAAAACATCCCGAAGACCCGTTTTTCGCGATCTGGCAGGCGGCGCAGCATTAGGAGTAATCCCATAAATGGCCGTAGGGCATGGATGTCATGCTGAGCGCCCTCTTGGTCATTCTTCGCTGCGCTCAGAGCCGGTGAATTTTTGGCAAGCTGCCGCATGCCGCCGCAGGCTGCGTCCGAAATGTCTCTAATGGGGCGGGCACGGCGGCCCGCCCCATTAGTCAAATATTCCCAAACGCCCAGCATGACGGAGAAAGCGAAAGCGTTTATGAGATAGGCTCTGGCTTCGCGGCCTCGTCAGGGCCAGGCCGGCGCGCACCGCTTGATGAACGCGTTTCTCGACGGGGATGAAAGTCTCCTCACCGCTATGCCACAGGTTTGAGCCCGCGCGCGGGGTTTGAAGCGACGCCGCGATACAAGGCAGAGCGCGCCGCGCTAAACTATTGAGGATTGCCAAGCATTGAGACCGTGCAGGGCCGTGGCGGATGGGGGTCTACATCGGGTGCGGCCACTCCGGCGGTCGAGGACCAAGCCGAGAGGGGTGTCTGTCACTATGTTCTGCGATCGTCAGTGAAGTGTTCGCCAAGGCGCACGCGGCTGTTGAGTGCAGGTGGGCCGGCGCGATGACTGAGGAGCCGAAATTCGCCGCTGACCGAATGCTGGGACGTTTGGCGCGATGGCTGCGGCTTTTGGGCGCGGACGTTGCCTGGCGACCGGATTTCGGCGGCCATGAGCTTTTGCGGCTGGCGCGCAGCGAGGGCCGGGTTATGCTCACGCGCGACAGCCGCTTGCGCACTGCGCGCGACGTGCTGTTTATCGAGAGCAATTTCTTTCGCGAGCAGCTTCGCCAAGTGCTTACGGCGTATCCGTTCGATTTCCACGCGCGGACATTTAGCCGCTGCTCACGCTGCAATTCACCGCTGCGTGCCGTGCCGCGCAGCGTGGTCGCGCATCGGGTGCCGCCCTTCGTCTATGCAAGCCAGGAGCGATTTTCGTGGTGCCCCACGTGCGGCCGCGTGTACTGGGATGCGACCCATCTGCGGCGCATACGCGACGAAGTAGAACGCCTGATGCGCCCGCTCGCCGGCCAATGCAGCTTAGGCCAAGCGCCGGCCCGCAATTAGCCCCTACGCTCAGAGACGCTGTCGCAGGGCGAGCGGTAGCCTGTCGCCGCAGCCGAAAGCCCCGAGAAAAAAGCGCTTGAGCCGTATAAACCAGCTCAGCTTGATTCGCCGCTGAAATGGTCGCGATCGCTTTTGCGCGGAATGCTTGCCTGAGGTGTGATAAATGCGGCAAGGCGGGCGATTTTTGAGCGGGCTTTTGACGCGAAACTAAAGCAAATTAATCTAAGCGATGGCGGCGCCGCTTGATAATAACGAGCGCGCGCTCCGCGCGCCGAACTGCGCGGAATTCCGCGATGGTGTAGAATTAATCAACAATCAGCGGATTTGCGAATTTGAGCATTGCTCCTGACCTTTGGGCATAATTGGACCGGTCAAGGGGCGCGGCGCTCTGGGGAACGCCCTGGAGGTCTTTACTATGGCATGCGACGAAGACAAGCGGCATTTGGCTCTGACGCTCGTCAATCGCGGCCTTCGAGCGCAAGAGGAAGGCGAGTTGGAGAAAGCGGTCGAGCTTTACCGGGCGTCCCTGGATATCCATCCGACGGCCGAAGGCCACACGTACTTGGGCTGGGCGCTCAGCTACGCGGGGCAACTTGACGAAGCGATCACGCATTGTCGTGAGGCGATAGAGATCGATCCGGACTTCGGCAATCCGTATAACGATATCGGGGTCTATCTCATGCAACAGCGCCATCTCGACGAGGCTATTCCCTGGTTGGAACGAGCGAAGGCGGCGCGGCGCTACGAGCCGCGCCATTTCCCCTTTGTCAATCTAGGCAGCATCTATGTCTGGCGCGGAGAGCTCAGACGCGCGATCGAGGAATTTAAGGGAGCGCTCGAACTGATGCCGGGCGACGAGGGTATCGCAAGCGCGATCTGCGAACTGGAAAGCAAGCTAAATTGACGGCGCTAATCCGGCTTAAGCGGCGCAGTTTTCGGCGCAATAAAGCTGGAGATATACTCCGCGCTTGTGGGCGCGCGAGGTGCGGCCCATAAGCGCGGGCTTTTATGAAGCAGACGATGGACGAACGCTACGATTTCAGGGCCGCGGACCCGAAATGGCAGGAACAATGGGAGCGCGATCAGATTTATCGCGCGGTCGAAGACCGATCGCGGTCTGAATTCTACCTGCTCGAGATGTTCCCTTACCCGTCCGGCGACGGGCTCTCGGTCGGGCATTTACGCAACTACGTGCCGTGCGACGTGATGGGTCGCTATAAACGGATGCGCGGGTACAACGTGCTGCATCCGATGGGATGGGATGCCTTCGGGCTGCCGGCCGAGAACGACGCTTTGCTCAAGGGCTTTCATCCGAAGGAGCTCGTGCCGCGCTACGCGGCAAATTACCGGCGCCAGCTTAAGATGGTAGGTTGCGCCTATGATTGGAGCCGCGAGATAAATTCCTCGACGCCCGAATATTACCGCTGGACGCAGTGGTTTTTTCTCCTGCTCTATCGCCGCGGTCTCGCTTACCGCGCGACCGGCGCGCAGTGGTGGTGCGAGAAGTGCCGCACGATCCTCGCCAACGAGCAGGTGGTGGACGGAGGCTGCTGGCGCCATCCCGACACTCCGGTCACCAAGAAAGACCTCGAGCAATGGTATTTCAAGATAACCGACTACGCCGAACGGCTACTTAAAGACCTCGACGATGTCGATTGGCCCGAACCAATCAAGCTGATGCAGCGCAACTGGATCGGGCGCTCTCAGGGCGCCGAGCTCGGCTTTGCCGTCGTGGGGCATCCCGGGCGCGAGGTGCGCTTTTTCACCACGCGGCCCGACACGGTATTCGGCGTCTCGTTTATGGTGCTCGCCCCCGAGCATCCGCTGGTCGCCGAGATCACCGCTCCCGCCCAGCGCGCGGCGGTGGAAGCTTATGTGGCCGAGGCGCGCCGGCGCACCGAAATCGAGCGGCTCTCTACCGTTAAGGAAAAGACTGGAGTGTTCACCGGCGCGTACGCTCACAACTCGTTTTCGCAGCGCGAAGTGCCGATCTGGGCGGCGGACTATGTTCTGATGAGCTACGGCACCGGCGCGATCATGGGCGCTCCCGGCGAAGACCAGCGCGATTTCGAGTTCGCCCGCAAGTATGGCATCGAGATTCCCCGCGTCACCATGCCCGCCGACGGCAGCGCGCCGCCTTTGGACAGCGCCTATAGCCCTTACGGCACGACCGTTAACTCCGGCTTCCTGAACGGCCTGCCCACCGAAGAAGCGATTGAGGCGGCGTGTCGCTGGGCGGAGGAAAAGAAGCTTGGCCGCGCCACCTTAAACTATCGGATGCGCGACTGGTTGATTTCGCGCCAGCGTTACTGGGGAGCCCCCATACCTATCATTTATTGCCGGCGCGGCTGCGGTATCGTGCCGGTGCCGGAGGATGATCTGCCGGTTGTGCTGCCCGACCTAAAGCAGTATCAGCCGTCGGGTACCGGGCGCTCGCCGCTGGCCAGCCTGCCCGAATTCGTCAACACGGCTTGTCCGCGCTGCGGTGGGCCGGCCGAGCGCGAGACCGACACGTTGGACGGTTTCGCTTGCTCGTCGTGGTACTTCCTGCGCTTCGCCTCGCCCCATTATGACCGCGCACCCTTCGAGCGGGCCGCGGCCGACTACTGGCTGCCGGTCGACCTCTACGTCGGCGGCGCCGAGCATGCGGTGATGCATCTGCTGTATGCGCGGATGTGGACCAAGGTCATGTTCGACGCGGGCCTGATAAATTTTGCCGAGCCCTTCCCGCGCCTGCGCAACCAGGGCATGCTGTGGGCCGCCGACGGCCAGAAGATGTCTAAGAGCCGGGGCAACGTGGTCACGCCCGACGCGATGGTCGAGAAGTACGGTGCCGACGCCCTGCGCTTATGGGAAGTCTTCATGGGGCCGTTCGATGAGCCGACGAACTGGAACGAAGACGGCGTGGTGGGCACGGCCCGTTTCCTTAACCGGGTGTGGGCGGTGATGCGCCGCTACGCGCAAGCCGGCTGTCCCTCGGGCAAGTGCGGCGCCGAGACCACGCGGCGCGCGCATAAGACGCTCCGCGTCGTCACCGGCCATATCGAGCGGATGCGCTACAATACGGCGCTCGCCGCGCTGATGGAGCAGCTAAACTATCTTGCCGCGCGCAAGCCCGAGGAGCTGGACCGCTTTACGATAGAAAGCTACGTTCTGCTGCTGGCGCCGATGGCGCCGCATATGACGGAGGAAATCTGGCGCGCGCTGGGCCATCGGAAATCCGTTCACTTGCAGTCGTGGCCCGACTTCGACCCCGAGCTTGCGCGCGACGAAATGATCACTATCGTGGTTCAAGTTAACGGCAAAGTGCGCGACAGACTTCAAGCGCCGGCCGAAAGCGACGAGCAGACAATTCGCGCGATGGCACTGAAGAGCGCGGCGGTGGGCCGCTATCTTGCCGGCAGAGAGCCCAAAAATATAATTTACGTTCCGCAAAAGCTCGTGAGCATCGTGCTCTAGCATTCGTTGCGCGGCGCAAGCCGGCGTGCCGGCGGGCGCAGGCTTTCGAGCCGCCGATAGCCGCCGTGACGACGGCGCACGTTGTGCAGTCCTCTTTAGGGCGTTTAGGACGCGAGGGTGCCGCTCGATCTCATTGATCGTATCGGCTGGGCGAAAGAAACGTTATCCGGAAAAGAAAGGCACCTAAAATGGCGCAGGAAATTCTGATTGTCGACCGTCACGGCAACTATGCGAGCTTGACCCTCAATCGTCCCGAGCGGCGCAACGCGCTCAACGCGCAGCTAATCGAGGAGATGGATCGGGCGCTCGCGAGTCTGGAAGAGGACGCCTCGATCTGCGCGCTGCTGATAAAAGGCGCCGGTGCTACGTTCTGTTCCGGAATCGATTTGCGTGAGGTTGAGCGGATGAAGAACCCGCACAGTCCGCTTGGCATCCAGCGCCTGCTTGCGCGGCTGGAGAAATTTCCCGTACCGACGATCGCGGCGATTCAAGGCGCCGCGCTGGCCGGGGGGTTGGAACTCGCGCTCCATTGCGACCTGAGAATAGCCGCGGACAACGCCAGACTGGGCATGACCGTGGCACGGGTCGGGCTGGTCGTGCCCTTCGAGTTGACGCGCAAGCTCATTCAGGCTATCGGCGCGGGCGGCGCGGCGGAGATTCTTTTCACGGGCGAGCCGGTCGGCGCGCAACGCGCCTATGAGATGGGGATGGTGCACGAGGTAGTTGACGCGGCGGCCCTCGATTCGGCGATTAGTTCGTGGATCAAAAAGATCGCCGGCAACGCGCCGCTCTCGCTTCGCGTGATTAAGGCGAACATCCGCAGATGCATGAGCGCGGCCTTCGCCGCGGAACATAAGGACCTCGATGAAATGGCGCGCCAAGTGCGCTCGAGCGAGGACGCCAAAGAAGGCGTGCGCGCCTTCCTCGAAAAGCGAAAACCGGTCTGGCGCGCCCGCTGACGCGCTCCGCTGCGCCGGCTCCGCGTCGCGCAGACTCGTGGCCGGCCAGCCCGCCTGGTCGCCACCGGCTTTCCTGATGCCCTCCAGCCCGAGCCGGTCCTTCGTCGGGGCGCTCGGCCCTTGGTCCACGAGTGCCCCGCATCCCCTGCCGCCTCCCTGCCTAGACTGCTACGAAGGGCTAGAACGGTAAGGCCTGGTGGCGATAGTGGAAGAGTCGGGATCTATGTGGTAGGCAATACCATATAAGAGCTGGCGGCGGTAGTTCTTCGAGAGAAAACGAAAGACGCTATATTTCACACACGCCGGTTTTCATGTAATCTGATTTTATGAAATCCCGCATCTCGGCCACGGAGGCCGCGCGCAGCTTTTCGGAGCTGATGAACCGGGTTCGCTACCGCGGCGAGAGTTTTATCGTCGAGCGCGGCGGCAAGCCGATCTGCGAAATCCTGCCGGCCAGGCCGCCGAAGTTCAGCGGCGCCGAACTCGCAAACCTCCTGCGCTCCCTGCCCAAGCCGGATGAGGAATATCTCGCGGTTGTGGAGGGCCTGATTGCGAAGCAGCCCACCGTGGCGGAGTCGGGATGGCAACGCTGATCGACTCAAGCGTGTTGATCGCGGCCGAGCGGGGCCAGCTCAATTTCGACGACCTCTCGGCGCGTTACGCGGAAGATGACGTTGCCATATCGGCGGTGACCGCCTCGGAGTTGTTGCACGGTCTTCATCGGGCAAGGACGGCGGTGCAACGTCACCGGCGCCAGGCCTTCGTCGAGGGATTGCTCGCGCAGCTTCCGGTAATCGCCTTCGATCTCACCGTGGCGCGGGTACACGCCTCGCTGTGGGCCGACCTAGCCAAGCGCGGCATCGCGGTGGGCGAACGCGACCTAATGATCGGCGCCACCGCGATCGCGAAGGATTACGCTGTAGCCACGCGCGACGAGCGGAGTCTCCCGAAGATACCGGGGCTTAAGGTGGAGCGTTTGTGACTGAAACGCCTTTAGGAACGCGGCATTGAATCCACTCGAAGCCTACTTGTGTCAACTGCGCGACATCCGCCGCTCGGGGTCCGCCGTTCCAGAAGCTTCGTATTACCCAGCGCTCGCGCGATTCTAAGAGAGCGCGGAGCGCTCGGGCAGGAGGTCAGGGTCGAGGTCGCTCGCGAGCTTGCCGCGGATGACGGGACGATCGCCATCGAGCGCGGCGAGCGCTACTTCGCCCAGGGTGACCGGGTGATGTTCCTGAAGAATGACCGCGAGCTCGGCGTGAAGAACGTGAGCTTGGGGACCGTCGCTGAAGTCAACCGCGCTTCAATGCGCGTGGTGCGCGACGGCGCCGAACGGCGCGAGGTCAGCTTCAATCTCCGCGATTATGCGACGCTCGATTACGGCTACGCCGCCACCGTACACAAGGCCCAGGGCGCGACCGTCGATCGCACTTTTGTGCCAGCGACGCCGGGGATGGATCGGCATCTGGCTTACGTAGCGATGACCCGCCACCGTGAAGACGCCGAGGTTTACGCCGGGCGCGACGACTTTGAGGGTTACGACGAATTGAAAGAGCGGCTTTCCCGCGCACGGCCCAAGGATTCGACGCTCGACTACGCGCGGCGCCGCGGCACGGAGGCCGCGCGCGCCCGGCGACCCGAGCCGGAGGCGAAGGCGCAAGGCTAGGAGCGGAAGGCGGAAGCGGGGCGGGGCGATCCCGTGGCGCGCTTCAAACGAGCACAGAAGGAATTCATCCAGGTCGCCGGTATGGCCGACTTCGATCCGAAGGCCAAGGCGCGCGCCGGCGAACTGCGCGAGGAAATGAAGCGCGCCTCGCAGGAGATCGCCCGCGACCCGGCGCGCATGCGCGCGGCCGAGCAGGAAGGCATCGCGCCTCAAGTCAGGAACTTCGTGCGCCAGATGGCACGTGGACGCGAACGCGGGAAGAATAGAGGGATCGATCAGGACGAGGGGCTGGAGCGGTGACAATCGGTGCCGGTGTTTCGCCAAGCGTTGTGCTTACTGCGGCACGCACTCTGCTTGCCGGTAAGCGTGCAGCAGAATAGAATTACGCATGATCAAGAGTTTCCGCGACAAGCAGACCCAAGCGATCTTTGATGGTGAGCCGGTGCCGAAGTTTCAGAGCATCGCTAAGGTGGCGCGGCGCAAACTCCGGTCGATCCACCAGGCGCGCACACTGAACGACCTTTCGCTGCCGGGTAATCGGCTTGAGCCACTGAAAGGCGATCGACTCGGGCAGCATAGTGTCAGGATCAACGACCAATACCGAGTTTGTTTTGTATGGGACAAGGGCGATGCGCACGACGTCGAGATCGTCGATTACCACTGACTCCCGTACAGTCGGGTAACGCGAGGAGAATAAGCATGGCAAAGAAAAAGAAGCTCCCGCCGGTGCACCCGGGCGAGGTCCTGCGCGAGGATTATTTGACTCCCGCCGGCGTAACGGTGAATGCGCTCGCGCTGGCCCTGCGCGTGCCGGTGAGCCGCATGTACGAAATCGTCAACTGCGAGCGTGCGATCACACCAGAAACTGCTCTGCGTCTCGCGCGGTACCTGGGAACGAGCGCAGAATTCTGGTTGGGCCTGCAAAGCGACTACGATCTCGAAAAGGCCCAGGAAGAATTTGAAGAACGCATCGAGCGCGAAGTTCAACCGCGCGATCATGTAGCTTGACGAGCGCATTAACATCGGCATCCGCAGCGGCACCGAGCGGTCGAAGACCCTTAGCGAGGCCCTGCGGCGCGTCGCGCGCGACGCGCCGCAGGAGCCGGGAGTTTTTATTTCGATAACTCCGAACATCTGCCCGAAGAAGCGCGTCAGGCCTTGCGGGAAGTTGGGAGAGCGATGAATCCGCCCGGAGTTGGCCGAATTATGACTCTTAAACCGAGCCGGCTGAGATACGTAGTGTTGATGCTCGTTAGCATTGTTTTTGTCGCCGTCGGAGCACTGGAGATTTCGGACGGGAGCTCGGTGATGGGATGGATAACGATAGGCTTCTTCGGGGCTGGTGTCGTTGTCTTCGCGGTGACGCTCATTCCCGGATCGGCTTATTTGAGACTTCAGCCGACGGGATTCACAGTTTGTACGTTCTTCAAGCCCCGCTTTATATCCTGGTGTGAGGTTGATTCCTTCGAGGTCGGCAGAATCGGCCGTCGCAAAGGTGTCTCCTTTAATTTCACCGAGTTG
The DNA here is from genome assembly GCA_021831785.1 of Deltaproteobacteria bacterium. Classification (GTDB taxonomy): domain Bacteria; phylum Desulfobacterota; class Binatia; order Binatales; family Binataceae; genus JAJYYI01. The sequence goes on from JAKBMB010000009.1 coordinate 94,376, forward strand.
CGCAAAGGCCACAAAGCTCTTCGTGGTACTTCGCGGATCGTTACCGGATACGAGGGTAGGATTCCGGACACGTATCGTCTTAGCGCAGAAGAGCTCGCAGACTTAATGAACGAGTGACGCCTCCGCGCAAAGGCTTCGCGTTTCGATCCGTGAGAATATCCGTTTCACTGATTCCGCGCTGACGAAATCAGCGATCGCTTCCTTGCTTCCGGGCGTCGTCGATCGTCTTGACGACAGTGGCGAGAGGATCGCAGCCGCCGGGAAGGCGCGGCGAGAAGCAGGCTTCGATTTGCTGGGCCCGCGTCGGTGCGCCAGCCAGCACGGCGGTCATCGCGACAGCACAAAGCAGCGATGCTCTAGCCGACCAGCGGATTTGGGTCGCTTTCATTTACGAACGCTCGGGCATCGATCTATACGCCGAGCAACGGCCAAAGCTTGGCCGTCACCTCCACTATGACCTCAGACGGCGCTTTGGCCACGAATTGGGCGCGGCGTACCGACCAGTCGGCGCTCTTTACATGGTTCGCGAGGACCCACGCCGGAAATCGCGAACGCATCGGGCAGCGCGACCTCGAACGGATAGCCTTTGGCTTGATTCGTTATCGGGCACACCAACGCCTTTCAGCATACAGCGGGCGCGGCAGCCAAAGATGCACCGGGAAGGCTTTCGCAGCCACGATAAATGCGGCGTTTGCCCAGCGTATGACCATCGGCCATTTGACTGAGTAATTACAATAATTGATTTCTTCGTGGGAGCGCGATTATGCGGTATACTGTTGGTTACTATGAAAAATCTTCAAATTGCAATTAGACCAGCGCCTTCACTGCGAGAGCTTGCCGAGCGATCCTGCGAGCGGATGATCCAGTCCGAAGGAGAAAAAGAACGCATTGCGGGCTCGTTTCGCCAAGGCTATTGGTGGGCCGTCTGGGAGAGCGGCAAGCTGCGCATAAAGCGGCAGCAGACGAGGCCTCCGGGCGCAGCGTTCGGCTGCGCGCCTGGCGCCGCGGCCACTCTGACTCTCGGAGCGCCGATCATCGAGTATGACGGAAAGGCGATTACCACGACGGCACTGAGCGGCGACGATCCGACCCTCGACGAGGCGCTCGGCATGATGATCGAGCTGGCAAAGCTGCTCAAGGAGCAAAGCCGCGAGTCCGGATGGGCCTGCGTAGAGGTCAGCGGCGCTCCAAGAGCGGTCCAAAAACTGAAAGAGCGGTTGAAGAAGGATATGAGCGCTCCGGAAGTTTACGACGCGGAAGTCGCAGCCGCTCTCGAGCGTTCGCGCGGCGATCGCCGCTAATCACCGCCAGCCGCACCCGCTGGCAGGACACATTGCCCCCTCAATATCTGATAACCTCACTTTATCCTAATATGAAAGGGGACCGCCTTTGGCTGTCCGGAAGGACCGCTTCGGCCGGCCGCCGGCGGCGCGCTTGGCCCGGACAGCGCTTAAGCGTATAATTTGATTTAATCGGATTATACGTAGAGGCGCCCGTGAAAACCATCACCGCGACCGAATTGGCCCGCAAGCTCAGCGCCGTGCTCGATCGGCTGGCGATCGAGCGCGAAGAGATCGTCATCGAACGCAACCATCGGCAGGTCGCCCGCCTGACACCCGGTCCGGGGCGGCTCACCGCGCTTGAAGCGATGGCCGATATCTATCGGACGCTGCCGGAGGACGCCGCGGCCGCCTGGGAAGCGGATAGCCGGGCAAGCGGGCTTCAAGGGGAGCGGCTGGCCAAAGGGGTGCGCAACCCGTGGGCTTCCTGATCGACACCTGCGTGTGGATCGACGTCGAGCGCGGCGCCCTGGCGCCGGCCGACGTGGCGGGCTTTACCGGCGACGAGCCGGTCTACCTCTCGCCGGTGACAATCGCCGAGTTGCAGTTCGGCGCGGAAGCCGCTGACGACGCGCGAATCCGGCAAAAGCGCCTGAGCGCTCTGGCGCGGCTGCGCCGCAAGCCGCTCCTGCCGATAGACGGCGACACGGGCGAGGTCTTCGGGCGGCTCGCCGCGCAGTTGAAAGCGGCAGCGCGCAAGCCCCGTCACCGGATTCAGGACCTGTGGCTTGCGAGCCAGGCGATTCAGCACTCCTACGGATTGCTGACGAGAAACAAAGAGGATTTTGAGGATATACCCGGACTCGACTTGCTCACTTACGCGCTTGGCGGGAAGTGACCATGAACTAGCTCGCTTTGCCCGCTGTCAGCCACGGCCTGCCGGCGCTGGTCGCTGCCGGTGACGAGCGCGCGCGGGCCCACGTCGTCGAGTTCTTCGCCTCCAACATTCGCAACCCGCACACCCGCCGGGCCTACGTTCGCACGATCGGCGAGTTCCTTTTCAACCGGGCAAGGCGGGCATCAAACCGGTCATCGGCCTTCCGGCTCAGCTCACGGTAGAAGGGCCTTTCGCTGACGCCCGATTTATCGCCCGCCACCAGCAGTATTCCCTTGCGCTTCGGATCGAAGGCGAAGGCTACTCGCCATTCGCCGTCTGCCGCGCTAAACCGCAGCTCCTTCATGTTGGCGTGGCGGGAGCTGTTGAGCGTGTCAACGCGAGGCCACCCCAGTTGCGGCCCGAACTGTTGGACAAGCCGCGACAAGGCCAGTATCCCGGTCTATACATCATGGTGCAGCTCGTCGAACTCCGGCTCGAACTCATCGCCGACCTCGGCCATCCAGCCGACGATTGCGCTATGGTATATAATCCATATGATGTCAAATCCATTAATGATGGTACGTCCGCTCGAGCGCGGCTACGTTGTCTAAGCTGGCCGCTGCCGTTAGTACCTGACCCTAAATGTGGGGCTGTCCTCGGGCCGGGTCTTGCGCCGGTCGTAGAGGCGAGTGGTAGAGACGTTGGCGTGGCCGAGCCGCTCCTGGACCTTGGCGATGCCGGCCTCGTGGGAAAGCGCGTTGGTGGCGGCGCTAGAACTTTTCCTTGAAGGGCCGGAGGTCGAGCTCCATCGTCCACGCGCTGCGATCCTGATGGGCCAGATGCCAGTAGGTGTCGGCGATCGCCTCGGGCCTGAGCAAGTCCTCCGGCTTGAGATTCGACACGCGAGCCCTGAGACGCGGCTCGTCGATCATGCCGTCCACATTTATGTAGGCAACATGAATGCCTTGGGGGCCGAGGTCGCGCGCGAGCGATTGCGCCAGACCGCGTAGCGCAAACTTCGCCGGGCCAAAGGCCGCGGATCGCGCGCCGGCCTTTACTCCGGCGGTGGCTCCGGTGAAAAGTATCGTACCGCCGGCACGCTGCGTCATGTCATCGAGCACCGCCTTTACGCACAGAAACGCCCCGAGCGCGCATATCCGCCAATTCGCTTCAAACTGCTCGGCCGAGAGCTCGCGGATTGAGCCGAAGAACGCGTTGCCCGCGTTGTAAAGCAGAATATGCACGGCGCCCATTTCGCGTTTGATGAGCTCGAATGCGCCTGCGACTTCATGCGGCTGACTGACGTCGGCGGCCACCGGCAGCGCCCGGCCGCCGCCCGTCTTGATCTCCGCGCTTAGTTGCTCCGCATAGCTTGGCCCGCGCGCTATTAGGGCGACCGGATAGCTCAGCGCAAATCGCCGTGCCAGGGCCGCGCCGAGGCCGGGCCCCACGCCCGCGACCACGGTTACCGGTGCATCTGAATTCTCTGCCATCGGGCTTCACCTCGCTTATCTTGTTAAGGCTCTCGCCGCGTATTCTTCGGTGCTGGTTCGCTTCGAGCCGGTCAGGCGATGTTCCGCCGACGCGCACGCTACTTACGGCCGGCGCCGATTTGGCGGCGGATTCGCGCCGCGATTTCCGGCAAATGACGCGGGATGTTGAGCGTACCTGCGACGTTCGAATAGGGGAACCGACGCACGTTGATATGGGCGTGAAGGGGGAGGCCCCCGCCCTGGTGAATTTCGTAATCGAGGGGCAGCGGACCCAAAAAGGCAAGCAGGCGATAGAAAACCCCGGCGAACGAGCGTAGCTGATGTTGCGGGAGCTCGCTGAGCAAGCCGAAGAACCGTGGCGCCATTACGTCGTAGCTCTGCGGAAACGTCCCGGCGGGGTTGACGTAGCTGATTACGCCGTCGGCGCTTTCGATCGTCAACTCAAGTTCACTTGCCAGCCGGACCATCTTCTCCCATAAAGTCGGGTCTTCGCGCTGTGCCCGCAGCTCGATCTCCAGGGCGGGCAAAATCGAGGGCGCGCCGATCACCTGTTGATGAACGTGCGGCTGAGAGGCCCCGGACTCCGGCCCCTGATTTTTCCTCACCACTACGGAGCCGATTGCGGTATTGTCCAATGCCTGCTTTATCAACTGCGCCGCGACGCCCATCACGGCGAAAAAATGCTCTTCGCCGAGCGCTCCCGTGTATATGAGGTCGTTTAGCGAGCGCGGCTGGTCGAGAAAATGCCGCGGATCTTCGACGATAAGGTACGACTCGTTCTTGCCCGCGGTTAGCTCGCCCGGAATGCGCGGAAAGAGATTGTTGAAGGCGCGGATGACCCATGATGCGCCCGGTAGAGCACGCGCTCCCTGCCAATGCGCAACCTGCTCCGGCAAAAGACGCATTATCTCGTTGGGCGCTCGGTCTTCATGGCCAAGGCAAAACGGGCAGTTCTCAAGCGCCTGGTGAAGCAGTCGCGGGTCGAGCGAAGCCGGCGGCGGGCGCTCTGCGTGCGAATGATGACGGCGCAAAGTGTAGGCAAAGCTTTTCGCGCGCAGTTCCACGGCGTAAGAGATCACGCCGGTGAAGGGGTTGCGGATCCAGAGCAGGTATCCATTGCGAATCTCGTACGCAAGCGGCATTGGATGAGACCGTCGAACGGCTTAGACATTGATTAGGCGATCCGGTCCGCATTTTCAACGGATACGATTCAGCCGTTGTTCGCGCCGCGCCATGCGCGCCGTTTGTCTATAGCCGTTCAAATGCTGTCGGCGCGCGTCCTCTCGGACGGCGCTCCCACACGGTGGCACAGCGTACAGCGGAGCGCGGCGCGCCGGCGGGAGCGGCAGGGCTGCGCTTGAAGGCAAACGGCGCTAATGAAGAGGGCGCTCGCTTGACAGGCCGCGGAGCCTAAGCGCAAAATGACTCTGTTTGTCGCCACGAGCGAATCCGTTCAGATGAGCCTCTTACCCCTATTTTGTTTGCCGCGAGGGATGGCGCGGGCCGCCCGGCCTTCGAGTCCAGGCGCATAAGGCTGTGCCGCCGATCAAGAAGTATTTATTCACGCCCGGGCCGACCGAAGTTCCGCCGGACGTGCTGCTGGAGATGGCGCGTCCGATCATCCATCACCGGACGCCGGAGTTTAGCGCGGAGCTCGACCGCGTGCGCGAGCGCTTGAAGCCGCTTTTTGGCACCAAGCAAGAGGTGCTCGTACTGAGCGCGTCCGGCACCGGCGCCATGGAAGCCGCGGTGTGCAACCTGTTGGCGCCCGGTGACGAGGCGATATTCGTCAACGGCGGCAAGTTCGGCGAGCGCTGGGGTAAACTGCTGAGCGCGCACGCAATGGCGGCGCGCGAGGTCAAGGTTGAATGGGGCCGCGCGCTCGATCCGGCTCAAATCGAAGCGGCGATTAGCCGTTATCCGCGGGCCCGGGCGGTGTTCGTGCAAGCCAGCGAGACCTCTACCACCGCGATTCATCCGGTGGAAGAGCTGGGTGAAATTACCCGCGGCCGCGACCTGCTGCTGGTCGTTGACGGTATAACCTCGGTCGGAGTTTACGAACAGCGGATGGATGACTGGGCGGTCGACGCGCTGGTGAGCGGAAGCCAAAAGGCGCTGATGCTGCCGCCGGGGCTCGGCCTGATCGCGCTTTCCGAGCGCGCATGGGAACGCGCCCGCGCGCTCAAGACGCCGCGCTACTACTTTGATCTTACGCGCGAGCTTAAGGCGCAGCGCGACGAGCATACGACGGCGTACACGCCGGCCGTGGGGCTGGTGCGCGGGCTTAATAAAAGCCTCGAATTGATCCACAACGAAACTCTGCCCACCGTTTTTGCGCGCCACCGGATGATGGCTGAGGCGGTGCACGACGGCGCGCGCGCGCTGGGGCTCAAGCTCTTCGCCGTCGAATCGCCCGCCCCGGGGGTGACCGGGATTTTAGCGCCGGAGGGGACCGACGCCGCGAAAGTGGTGCGTTTGATGCGCGACGATCTGGGGGTCGGCGTACAGGCCGGCCAGGACCATATGCGCACCAAGCTGATACGCATCGGCCACATGGGATATGTGGCACCCTTCGACATGCTCGTCGCGCTGAGCGCGCTGGAGCTTGCGCTGCGCCGTCACGGCTACGAGTTTTCCGCCGGCGCGGCGGTTGGCGCGGTGCAGCGGCGTTTGGCATCCAGCGCCTGAGCGCAGAGGGCAATCGATGGCGACCTATCGCGTCTTATTGAGCGACGCTCTTGCCGAGCAGGGTTTGCAGACCTTGCGCTCCCATCCCGAACTGGAGGTCGAGGTCCGCCCCGGGCTCGACCCGCGTCAACTTGCCCGCGTTATCCCTCCATATCACGCCCTGGTGATTCGCAGCGCGACCAAAGTGACGCGCGAGGTAATCGAGGCGGGGCAAAACTTGCGCGTGATCGGCCGCGCCGGAGTTGGCGTGGACAACGTCGACCTGGACGCAGCCACGCGGCGCGGCGTGGTGGTGATGAACAGCCCCTCAGGCAACGCCGTCACCACCGCCGAGCATACGATCGCGATGCTGATGGCGCTGGCGAGGCACATTCCCGCTGCCGACCGAGCGCTGCGGTCCGGCCGTTGGGAGCGCGCCGAGTTCACCGGCGTTGAAATCTGCAACAAAGTTCTGGGCGTGATTGGACTGGGCAATATCGGGCGCATCGTCGCCGACCGCGCGCTGGGCCTCAAGATGAGAGTGATTGGGGTGGACCCGATTGTTACGCAGGAGGCGGCGGGCAGGCTCGGGGTCGAGCTGGTCACCCTGGAGGAGCTTTTTGGCCGCGCGGACTTCATTACCGTGCACACGCCGTTGAGCCGGCAGACTCAGGGTCTTATCGGTGCCGCGGCCTTCGCGCGGATGAAGCCCGGCGTGCGGCTGATCAATTGCGCCCGGGGCGGAATCGTTGATGAGCAAGAACTCGCGCAGGCTCTGTGCGACGGCAGGGTAGCGGGCGCGGCGCTCGACGTGTTCGCGCGCGAGCCGCTGCCCGCCGACCATCCGCTCTTGGCGGCCCCCAATCTGGTCGTGACGCCCCATCTGGGCGCGGCGACCGGCGAGGCGCAGACCCAGGTCGCGGTGGACATCGCCCAGCAGGTCGCGGACTATCTGCTGCGCGGAATCGTGCGTCACGCGGTCAATTTACCGGCGCTCTCGCCTAAGGAGTTGGAGGCTATCCAACCCCATCTGCGGTTGGCGGAAAAGCTCGGCCATCTCGCGGCCCAGCTTATCAAAGGCGCTCCTGAGCAGGTTTCCATCGGCTTTGGCGGCGAAGCCGCCAACGTCAATCCCGAACCGATCGTTGCCGCGGCTTTGAAGGGGCTGCTGAGCCGCTTCCTTGACCAGGAACTGAATTATGTGAACGCGCCGTTCATAGCGCGCGAGCGCGGGATAAAAGTAATCGAGAGCCGCTCGCGCGAGGCCACCGATTACGTGGACAATCTGACGCTCGAGGCGCGCGGCGCCGGCGGCGCGCTTCGAGTCGTTGGAGCTGTCGTGGGCGGGCGCGGCCTGCGCCTTATCGGGATTGACGGCTTTCGGTTTGAAGCTGTTCCCGAGGGTCATTTCCTCGTGCTTCACAACCGCGACGTTCCAGGCGTGGTGGGCGCGATCGGGACGGTTCTCGGCAGCGCGGGCATCAACATCGCGGGTCTTGATCTCGGCCGCGACCGGGTGGGAGGAATGGCGATCAGCCTGGTCTCGGTTGACGAGCCGGTGTCCCCCGAGGTCATTGAACGGCTCAACACCATCCCGGCTATAACTTCGGCCGCAACGATAAGTCTGTAACAATGCGGGGGCGCAAGGCCGGCGCGAGAGCGGTCGGCGGCGCGGCCGCGCGCGTGGAGTTTTGCGTAAGGCGTTATGAACACAGTCGCCGTAATCGGCACCCAGTGGGGCGACGAGGGCAAGGGCAAGATAGTCGACCTGCTCGCCCGGCATGCTGACGTGGTGGTTCGCTTCCAGGGTGGCAATAACGCCGCGCACACGCTGGTGGTCGACGGTGCCAAATTCATCTTGCGGTTGGTGCCGGCTGGCGCTCTGTACCCGGGCAAGGTTTGCGTAATCGGCGCCGGAATGGTCGTCGATCCAATCGCGCTGCTCGAGGAGATCGCTGAGCTCAAGCGCAACGCCAATTTCGGCCCCGACGGCAGGCTCAAGCTGAGCTACGACGCGCACATGGTGATGCCGTATCATCGCGCGATCGACCGCGCGCGCGAAGCCCGGCTGGGCAAGGCGGCCATCGGCACCACCGGCTTCGGCATCGGCCCGGCATACGAGGACAAGGTGGCGCGCTGCGGCCTGCGTTTTTCCGAGCTGGCCGGCTTCGCGGCCTTCGAGCGCAAGCTGCGGCGCAATCTGGCCGAAAAAAACCGCTATCTTACGGCGGTGCTCAAGGCCAAGCCGGTGCCGGTTGGAGGGTTGATCGAGCAGATGCGCGAGGTGCGGCGCAAACTTTTACCCCATCTGTGCGACACCGCGGGTTATCTGGCCGATGTCCTGGAGCGCGGCCAGCGCGTTCTGTTCGAGGGGGCGCACGGAACCATGCTCGACATCGATCACGGGACCTATCCCTTCGTGACTTCGTCGAGTTGCGTGGCCAGCGCGGTGTTCGCCGGCGGAGGGTTGCCTGGGGGGAGACTCGACGCGGTGCTGGGAATCGCCAAGGCCTACACGACGCGCGTGGGCGCCGGGCCGTTTCCGACCGAGATCAAGACCCGGCTCGGCGACCGATTGCGCGAAAAGGGCGCCGAATACGGCAGCGCGACGCGCCGGCCGCGCCGCGTCGGATGGTTCGACGCGGTGCTTGCGCGGCGGGCGATGCGAGTCAACGGTGCGGCGACCCTTGCCTTGACCAAGCTCGACGTTTTAACCGGGATCGATCCGGTCAGGATTTGCGTCGCGTACGACTTTAGGGGCGCGCGAAGCACGGAGATGCCGCAGGGTCCGGTCCGCCTCGACCGGGTCAAGCCGGTCTATGAAGAAATGCCGGGCTGGCATGAGACGCTGGGCGACAAGCGCGAGCTCGGCGAGCTGCCGCGCAACGCGCGGCGCTACCTTGAACGCGTCTGCGAGCTAAGCCGCGCGCGGCTGGCGATGGTCGGCGTCGGCGCCTCGCGCGACGAGATCATAGTGCTGGAGAACCCCTTCCCGAGTTAGAGCTGCGCTCGCGTGCGCTCCGCGCCGCCATGGTCGCTTTGGCCGCCGCGCCGCGGTGGGCAATAATGGACCGGCATGCCTAATCGCCGGCGGTGGGAACGATTCGCGCTCGTCGCGTGCGTCGGCGCACTGCTCTGTCTTACGGGCCTCGGCCGGCCCGCGCTATGGGAGCCCGACGAGGGCCGCTACGCGGAGATCGCGCGCGAGATGTTGGCCAGCGGCGACTACACGACGCCTCGCGACGACTGGGTGCGATATTTCGAGAAGCCGCCCCTGATGTATTGGCTGACGGCCGCCTCGGTCCGCGTGTTGGGCCCTGATGAGTTCGCGGTTCGGCTGCCGTCGGCGCTTTTCAGCATCGGCCAGATGTTGCTCGTCGCGGCGCTGGGCGAGGTTATGTTCGGGCCGGAGGCGGCGCTGCCGGCCGCGTTGTGTCTTGGCCTAAGCCCGCTGTTTTTCGGTTTTGCCCGCTTCCTGACCCTGGACCCGGCGCTCGCTTTTTTTGTCTGCGCCGGGCTCGCTTCGTTTTATGCCGGCGCGCGCGAGGAATTGTTCAGCCGCGGGCGCGCGCGGGCATGGTTTGGGGCGGCGGCCGCGTGCGCTGCGCTGGGCACGCTCGTCAAGGGTCCGGTGGCGCTGGTTCTGGTGGCCGGTGTGGCGTTGGCCTATATGCTGGTGGACGGGCAGGGTTGGCGGGTTTTGCAAATTCCCTGGTTTTCGTGCGCGCTGGTGTATGGGGCAATCGCGCTGCCGTGGTTCATTCTGGCTGCGCGGCGCAACCCGGAATTTGCGCGTTTTTTCATCGTTCACGAACATATCGAACGCTATCTGCAGAGCACGGAGCATCAATGGGGGGTCTGGTTTCTTCCGGTGGTCGCCTTGGGCGGCGCGTGGCCGTGGGTTTGCTTTGTGCCTTTTGCGGTACTTGATTTGCGGGCCGGCGGACGAGCGTCGCGGCGCTCGGCGTTCAACTTTTTGGTGACCTGGTTTTGCTGCGTCGTCGTGTTCTTTTCGGCCGCGCGCTCGAAGCTGGGATCTTACGTGCTGCCCGGGCTTCCGCCGCTGGCGATTCTGGCGGGCTACGGGGCCGTATGCGCGCGCGAGCAGTCGTCCTGCGCGGCGCGGCGGATCGCGCGCGCAGCGGTGGCGCTGAACGCAGTTGTCTCGTTGAGCGCGTTCGTGGCCGCGATTGCGCTGGGGTTGTGTGCGGCCGGCGGAGCGGAGGTGCTCCAATGGCTCGCCGGACAAGTCCAACGGTTTGCCGAACAAGGACGGCTAGGCGCCTCGGCGGCCGGCCTTTGCGCCAATCCTGTGCTGACGCGGTTTGGCCGCGAAATCGCGGCAAGTATCGCGCTGCTCGGCGCCTGCGGAGCGATCAGCGTGGTCGCATCGCGCGGACGGCGGCCGCGCGCAGCGATCATCGCCGCGGCGCTGGCGGGAGCGGCGGCGATGACGCTTCTGGTTCGGGCGCGGGATGACGCGAGTCCCTGGGGTTCCTATCGGCGGCTCGCCCGCGCGATTCAAGCGCCGTTGGACAGTGGGTGCGCGCTGGTCTCGTACCGGCACTTCGTCCAGTCGCTGCCGTTTTACACCGGAGCGCGGGAGGCCTTAGTCGCTTACCGAGGCGAGCTCGCTCCGTTCGGCGGCAGCGCTGACGCCAAGGCGAGCTTCATCGACGGCGACGCGGATTTGCTGACACTCTGGCGCTCGCCGCGATGCATTGTGTTGATCGCCGACCGGCAGTATCTGCCCGGTCTGACCAAGCTTCTTTCGCCGGCGCCCAGCGCGCTGGCCTCCGAAGGGCAGAAAGTAGCGCTTGTCAACCGCAGCACGCCAGCCTTGGGAGCGCCGCCCTCGGGCCAGGCCGAAGGGCTTCTACCGCGCGACTGAGCTTCGGTGTAATAAGAGATGTTATGAGGTCTATGCAGCAAGCGAGGTGGTTATGGTTTGGCCGTCGAGTAGGGTAAGCCTGCTGCGCGAGGCGTCAGCGACGGCGGCCAACTCGGTGTCGATTGTCGCCCCGATCTACAACGAGGCCGCGAATCTCCCTGTGTTGTGGGAAAGATTGAGCGCGGTGCTCAAGACGCTCGGACGCGACTGGGAGGTGATATTTGTTGATGACGGCTCTTCGGACGCCTCGCTGCGCATTTTGCGCGAGCTTACCGAGCGCGAGCCGCGCGTCAAAGTGGTGGAGTTGGCCCGCAACTTCGGCCAGCATTCGGCGATTCTCGCCGGTTTTCGCCAGAGCCGCGGCGAGGTGGTGGTCACCTTAGATGCCGACTTGCAGAACCCGCCCGAGGAAATCCCTCGCCTGCTGGAAGCGATCGACGCCGGCAATGACGTGGTGGGCGGCTGGCGCGCCAACCGGCAGGACCGCGCCTTCCGGCGCCTGGCCTCGCGCTGGCATAACCGGGTGACCTCGCTGATCGTCGGCGTGCCGATGCACGATTACGGCTGCATGCTGCGCGCCTATCGCCGGCATATCGTCGATACCGTGGTGCAATGCGACGAGAAGGCCGCCTTTATCCCGGCCTTGGCCGCGAGCTTCGCCAAGCGAGTGGCTGAAATACCGGTGGCGCACGATCAGCGCATCGCGGGCGAATCCAAATACAATTTCCTGGGGTTGGCCAAGCTCAGCCTGAACCTGATCACCGGGTTTTCGCTAGCGCCGGTGCAGTTCGTAAGCCTGCTCGGCATCTTAATCGCCTTAATTGATACGGCGTTTGCCGGCTTTCTGCTGCTTCATCGGCTGCTCTACGGTCCGCAGCAGGAAGGCGCGCTATGGACGCTGTTCGCGGTGCTGTTTTTCTTCGTGGGTTTCCTGTTTCTGGCCCTCGGGCTGATCGGCGAGTACGTCGGCCGCATTTATCAGGAGGTGCGTCATCGCCCCACTTACGTCGTTCGAACCGTGCACGAGAGCGACGCGGATCGCGCCGGCCGGGGATGAGGCTTGGGGGAGATTGGCTGCGGGCAAGAGCGATAGGCCACGGGCGGTATCAGAGGCGCCGTGCGTGGTGTTCGCCTACCACGAGATGGGTTACGCATGCCTGGAGGCCTTGATCGGACTTGGAGCGCCGGTCGCGGCGCTGTTCACGCATCAGGACGACCCTGGGGAGACGGTATGGTGGCGGTCGTGCGCGGCGCTCGCCGAGCGGCATGGGATACCGGCATATGTCACGGCCGGCAGGCTGGAGGAGACAGCGGCCGCGCGCATCGCATCGCTCGAGCCGGCGGTGATATATTCCTTCTACTATCGCGCGCTGCTTGCGGACACGGTGCTCAAGAGCGCGAGCGTTGGCGCCTTTAACCTTCACGGGTCGCTGCTGCCGGCCTATCGCGGACGGGCGCCGGTGAATTGGGTACTGGTTAACGGCGAGCACAAGACCGGCGTTACCCTTCATCATATGGTCGCCAGGGCGGATGCGGGAGATATAGTCGCGCAGTGTGCGACCGAAATAAGCGAGGACGATACGGCGTTTACGCTCTACCAACGGCTGGTCGCGATCGGCGCGCGGATGGTGCGCGAGTGGCATCCCCGCATCGTGACCGGGACGGCGCCCAGATTTCCCCAGGACCGGACGCGCGCGACGTACTTTGGCCGCCGGCGTCCCGAAGACGGCCGCATACAGTGGGTCTGGCCTGCGCGGCGAATCTTTAACCTGGTACGCGCCGTGACGCATCCGTATCCCGGCGCCTTTTGCTTCGCTCAGGGGCGCAAGCTGTTCATCTGGCAGGCCCGGGTAGCTCGTGAAAGCGGGCCGCGGGGCGCGCCCGGCGCGATTGTAGAGACCGCCGACGCGCAGGGACTCGAGGTTGCCGCGGGTGTCGGAAGCGTGCTTCTTTTAAGCGTGCAACCGGAGGGCGGCGAGGAGCTAGCTGGACGCCTGCTGCGCGAGCGCGGGCTTTTACTCGATGACTTTAGGCTAACGTAGTCGAACTGGAAATAATTGATGCGAGTGCTTATTACCGGCGGGGCGGGCTTTTTGGGTTCCCATTTGTCCGATGCGTTCATCGCGCGAGGGGACGAGGTTTACGTGCTCGATACAGGCTCGATCGTCAAGGTGCGCCATCTCTTAAGCAAGGCCGGCTTTCACTACGTCCATGACACCATCTTCAATCTGGAGCTGCTCGACGGTCTGGCGGCCAAGGTTGATTTGATCTATCACCTGGCTGCGGTCGTTGGCGTCGAGCATTATGTGGCGGACCCGTACGAAACGCTTAACGTCAACGTCAACGGAACGCAAAACATGCTTAAAGCCGCGTACAAGTACAACAAGCGCGTGGTCTTCGGCTCCACGTCGGAGGTCTACGGACGCAATCCGAAGGTGCCGTGGAGCGAACGGGACGACCGCGTTCTGGGCGCCACCACGGTTGATCGATGGTGCTACTCGACCTCGAAGGCGGTGGGTGAGCACTTTTGCTTCGCCTACCACAAGATGGGACTGCCGGTCGTGGTGCTGCGTTTTTTCAACGTCTATGGCCCCCGGTTAGACCGCCTCGACGTGGGCCGCGTGTTCACCATTTTTATGGGGCAACTGCTGCGCGGCGCCGACCTCACGGTAGTCGGCGACGGCACCCAGACGCGATGCTTCACCTACATCAGCGACGTGGTGGAGGCGATGGTGCAGGCGGGGCTTAGGCCCGAGGCCGACGGCGAGGCGATCAACGTCGGTACCGAGGTCGAGACCAGTATCCTCGATTTTGCCCGTTTGATGGTCAAGCTCTACGGGCCGAACAAGTCAGAGATCAAGCTGGTAAGTCAGGAGCAGATTTACGGCCCCAGCTACGAGGATATTCCGCGCCGTGTTCCTGACACGACGAAGATGCGCACTCTGCTCGGCGTTAAGCCCAAGGTTTCGCTGGAGCAGGGGCTCAAGCTAACGATTGAGTGGTTCGAGAACGCCCAAGCACGTGGGTGACGCTCGCGCGCGCCGGCTTGCGGCGCGCCGAGGGCCGGACCTGCGTCGGGAGCGGCGAAAGACGCTGTGGAAGTAGCGATTAAGGTAGATGTGGATACCCACGAGGGGCTCAAGAGCGGCGTGCCGGCCCTCGTACGTGTCCTGGAGCAAGAGCGCGTCAGCGCCAGCTTTTTCGTCGCCATGGGGCCTGACAACTCGGGTAAGGCCGTCAGGCGCCTGTTCCGGAACCGGGGGTTTTTGGGCAAGATGCTGCGCACGCGCGCGATCGCGACTTACGGCTGGCGCACAGTTCTTTCGGGCACCCTGTTGCCGGCCAGACCGGTGGCGCTGGGCTTTCCGGACCTCATGCGCGAGCTTCGCCAGCGCGGCTTCGAGGTCGGGGTGCACGGCTATGATCACGTTCGTTGGCATGACGAGATTGACCGTCTGGGAGAGCCAGGTATCCGCGCCGAGTTAGAAGACGCGTTCGAGGCTTATCGCGCGATCTTTGACAAGCCGGCGCAAAGCTTCGCCGCCCCGGCATGGCGCGACAACGCGCTGTCACTGGCGCTGCTCGACCAGATGGGACTGCTTTATCATAGCGACCTGCGCGGCCGAACGCCTTTCCGATGCTTGGTCGGCGGGCGTGTGCTGGCCACGCTAGAGATTCCGACTACGCTGCCGACGCTCGACGAAATGCTTGGAACCCGCGGCTTGCGGGACCGGCGCGCCTTGATCGAGTTCTACCTCGGTCTGCTCCGCGCCGACGCGCTCAATGTGCACACGATTCACGCGGAAATCGAAGGCGGGACTTGTTTGGAGGTGTTTCGCGACCTTCTGCGCGCGCTCAAGGCGCGCGGGGTGCGGTTTTCCCGGCTTGACGCGGTGGCGCAGCGAATCGCTCCGCAAAGCGCGCCGGTCTGCGAGGTCGTGAGGTCGCTGGTGGCGGGACGCGCGGGATGGGTCGCGATGCAGGGCGGCGAGGCCGGCGGCGCGACGGCTTTGCAGACGGAGGTCTCGCAACGCGGCGCGCAGCTCCCGCTCGCCCCGGTGCTGGGATAAGGCGAGCTCCTCGGGGCGGCGCGACGGCGCTTGCGGCGGCTCCCGGGCTGGTATTAACTCGAATGCAGGCCGCGCTGGCGCGCTTGCCTGGGGGAAGCGATTTCCGCGCTAGGTGTCATCAGGTGCGTCGCGTGGAGTGCGTCGGCTTCGGGCCGCAACAACAGGCGCGGTGTCAGGAGCAGCCCATGATAGCTAATCTTGTCGGCGGGAAATGGAGCGAGCCTTCGGGGCGCGAGAGCTTGCCGGTCTTCAATCCCGCCACCGGGGAGGTAATCGAGCAAGTTCCGCTGTCCGGCGCGCAGGAGGTGGAGCGCGCGGTCGAAGCGGCGCTGAAGGCTTACGCGCACTGGTCCGTGAGCGCCATCGGCGAGCGCGCGCAGTTGATGTTCCGCTACAAAGCCTTGCTCGAAACGCACGCGGAGGCGTTGGCCGCGATCGTCACCAGGCATCACGGCAAGACGCTCGACGAGGCCCGGGGCGAGGTGCGCCGCGGTATCGACGTGGTGGACTTTGCTTGCGGCGCGCCGACGCTGCTTCAGGGCCGCACGCTGCGCGCCGTCAGCCGCGAGGTGGACCAGGACTACTACCGTTATCCGGTGGGCGTGGTGGCCGGTATCACGCCGTTCAATTTTCCGGTGATGATCCCGCTGTGGATGTTCCCGCTGGCGGTGATGGCCGGCAATACGTTCGTACTCAAGCCTTCCGAACGCACGCCGCTGGGCGCGGTGCGGCTCGCCGAGTTGTTCCTTGAGGCGGGCTTTCCCGAGGGCGTGCTCAACCTGGTCCACGGAGCGCAGGAAACGGTCGACGCGCTGCTGAGCCACCCGGGGGTAAGCGCGGTCTCGTTCGTGGGCTCGGAGCCCGTGGCGCGTTATGTGTACCAGCAGGCGGCGCGTAATCGCAAGCGTGTGCAGGCGGCGGGCGGAGCTAAGAACCATATCTTCGTGATGCCCGATGCTGACCTGTCGCTGGCGATCCCGGCCATCCTTAACTCGGCCTTCGGCAACGCCGGCGAGCGCTGCCTGGCGGGCAGCGTGGCGGTGGCGATCGCGGGGGCCGGCAAAGCGCTGGTCGAGCGCTTGGCCGCCGAGACGCGCAAGCTGCGGGTGGGTCCCGGCGACCAAAGCGGCATCGATATCGGTCCCCTGATTCGCGACGAACATCGACGGCGCGTGCTGGGGCATATCGAACGCGGCATCCGCGAAGGCGCGCGGCCGGTGGTGGACGGCCGGGACGACGCTTACCTGGGGCGCGCAGGGTTTTTTCTCGGGCCCACGATTCTCGACCAGGTGACTGCGGAGATGGCCGCGGCTCGCGAGGAGATTTTCGGACCGGTGCTGTCGGTCGCCGATGCGGCTCAGCTCAAGGACGCAATCGCCCAGGCCAACCGCGTCGAGTACGGCAACATGGCGGCGATTTTTACCGATTCGGGCAAAAGCGCCCGCGAGTTCCGCGAGCGGATTGAGGCCGGCATGGTCGGCATCAATGTCGGCGTGGCGCAGCCGTTCGCGTTTTACCCGTTTTCGGGCTGGAAGAGCTCGTTTTACGGAGACCTTCATATTCACGGCACCGACGGGGTTGATTTCTACACGCGCAAAAAGGTCGTCGTCTCGCGCTGGTAGACAGGGTGCCGAGCGCGGCGCGCAGCTTCGCTTACTGAGGACCGCAGAATATAGTGGCAGGCACGCTATGAGCTTGGTCGTCTACCGCCCCAGTTGCCGCGCCCGTATGGACCCCATCCTGACCTTTCGTTACCCATGTCTCCCGCACAAGCACCCGTGGCGAAGGTGGGGATCAGGGTGCAGGGACCTCCAGCACCCTCACTCCAGCCCCCTCCCAAAGGGCGAGGGGGCAGAAAAAGTCCGCGGCCCTCTGACTCCTTCGGCCGCCGCGCGTTTAAGCCCCTTTTCCCGCTTGCGGGGAAAGGTGAGGAAGGGGGGCCGCCCGCCATGGCCCCGCACGGTCTCGATGTTTTGCAATCCTCAATAAGCGGCGCGTTGAGCAGCGCGCGAGCGCAACTTCCGGTGGCCCGGGGTTCGGCCCGCCGGTGTCCGAGTGCGTGGCGGTTGCGCCGGCGCCGTTGGTCCGAGAGGGCGTGTATTTTGGTCTTTGATCGCTGTAGAGCAAGTTTAACTTCAAGTGAGGGAGGTGGCGATGGTTTCACAAAGAGTCAGAACGGCTTTTGGCTGGGGTTTTCTCGTTTTGGGCTGCGGGGCGCTTTTGCTATCGGGCGTTAAGGCCGAGGCGCGCGCGAAAGCTCGCCTTCGAGTGATCGTCTCCAGGGTCAGGCCGGGCCGCGCGATACCGCCCGACTTTGCCTTTTGCGTACCGTCCGAGAAGGGCCACGTAACTCTGGGTCCGAATAAAAGCCCGGCGATCAAATGGACCAAAGGTCCCAAGGGCACCGCGTCCTACGCGATCATCATGTACGACACCGATGTTCCCTCGGAGCGCAGCGACGTGAACAAAGAAGGCAAAATGATTCCTAAAACTCTCAAGCGCGTCCGCTTCTATCACTGGCTTCTGGTCGATATCCCGCCGAGCGCCAACGAGTTGGCTCTGGGCGCAGATTCGGCCGAGGTAACTCATCACGGCAAGCCCGCAGGAAAAACCGACCACGGCGTGCGCGGCGTCAACAGCTATACCGTATTTCTAGCCGACAATCCCGACATGAAGGGCACCTACGGCGGTTATGACGGACCGTGCCCGCCCTGGAACGACACCATCGTCCACCATTACCACTTCATGGTTTATGCGCTGGACGTTGCGACGCTGGGGCTTCCGGATAACTTCGACGGCCCTCAGGCGCTGAAGGCGATGAGCGGTCATGTGCTCGCCGAAGGAAGCGTTACCGGAGTATACGCGCTCAACCCGGCCGTCGCTAAGCACCTGCCGAAGTGATCGCGCAATCGCCGCGGGCGCCGGATATCAGGGAGGCGGCGCATTGAGTGCTACCGATCAGGAGCCCGCGCCATCAGGCGCCGAACCGCTGCTGACGCTGGTCGAGATTGGTTTTCGCGACGACGGCGCGGAGCAAGAGTTCCGAGCGGTGTTGCCGCGCATGGAACAAGAGCTCGCCAACATCGAGGGCTGCCTTGAGGCGCGCACGTTTATCGGCGCCGGCCGCCGCTATCTCTTCTTTACGGTGTGGCAGGATGAGGCGGCCCTCCAACGCTGGATCGACAACGAGTTCCACCGGACCACCCTGATGCCCAGCTTCAAGCGCTGGTGCGACGAAGCTTACTTCGGCTACTGGTCGGTGTTCAAGGATAACGATCGCGTGCGCCGATGCGCCAACTGCGGGCGCTGGACGCGAGAACAACCCGGATGGTCAAGCAAGGGGCCGGTGAACTGCGGCCGGTGCGGCGCCGACTTGGCACCGGAAAAGCACTGAACCGCCCGGCTTGACCCTCTGCCGGCGCTGCCGTTGGCCTCATCCCGTCCGGGCGGTTGCGGCGCCGAGCGGGGCGCTCACGCCCGCGACGGCGACGCCTTTGACGACGATGTCCTTAAGCTCCTTTCTCTATGTCCGGGCGCGAACGATAGGGAAGGCGACCGGCGTGGGCCGGGCCGGACCCGAGGGTCGCAGGAGCGGCTCCCCATCTCAGTCCCGGTCGGCGCTGTTCTTCCATCGCGCGATGAGCTGATTGGCGGGCAGCCGCTCGTCGAGCATCTTTTTTGACTGTTCGATTCCCGCCACCGGCAGGTTCTTGGGATCGAGCGCGCCCACTTGCACTAGCGCGCTCGCCTGGTCCCAGTAGATATGCTCGCTTGAGACCTTACCGCCGCGAAACTGGACAATCGCGACGAGGGGAATCTCGACGTAGCGGCCGGTGGGCGCAACGCCGGGCAGCAGGAAGTCGATCTCCGTATCGTGGGTGAAGCAGAAGATCATCTCGTCGACGACCCGGTCGGCGCCGACGGTGCGGGAAAGCAGGCTTATCTTCGTGTCTTTGGGCAGCTTGGGTATGAAGTGGCGCTGATAGAAGCGATGCACTTCTTCGTAGCCGCGGCCGCCGGTCAGCACGGGTACGTGATTGAGGTAGGGGTCGGGCACCATCGTCGCCATAGTGCCGCCGGCGTCATGGGTCTGGAACTCGCAGGCGACGTGACGCTCCCAGAGCTCCTCAAGGTCGAAGTCCGGCCCGAGCGCGCGGCGCAGCACGGCCAGCGTGCGCGAGTATGCCAGGGGGTACGATAGCTTGTGGAAGGTGACACGGTCGAAGTTGGCAAAGCCATGGCCGGCGCCCACATAGACCCGCACCCTCGCGCCGTGATGGCCGGAAAGCGCGGCGGAAATCCGCTCGCGGAGCTCGGGCGGTGTCAGCGGATCCTGCTCGCCTAGGTGAATGATGATAGGACAGCTTATTCGCGGCGCGTCCCCAAGCTCGTGCTCGAGGCCGGCGGGGTAGTAGCATACCGCGGCGTCCAGCTCGCAGCGCGCCGCCGCCATGAACGCAAGGCGGCCGCCCAGGCAAAAGCCTACCGCGCCAACCTTGCCGTCGCACTGCGGCATCGCGCGCACCGCCTTGACGGCGGCGGCGATGTCGCGGACAGCCGGCGCCGAGTCGAAGCGCTGCCCGTAGGCGCGCGCCTTCTGCACATCCTCGGCGCCGTAGCCCAGCTCGATGCCCGGCTGAATTCGCCAAAAAAGGTCCGGCGCGGCCGCCAGGTAGCCCTCTTGCGCGAAAAGATCGCAGACGGCCCGAATGTGGGAGTTGACGCCGAATATCTCCTGCAGAATGATCACCGCTGGCGCGCGGTCCGCCGCAGGCATCGCGGTATAGGCGTTGAAAGAGCCTCCATCAGCGGGAATCACAATACTATGTGCGGTCATCTTGCGCCTCCGGTCCCGTTCACGGTCGCCGCATTGTCAGGCGCGGCGAAGCCTATTGCTCGCGCGGACCGATGTCAATGATCTCCTCCGCTTGCGGCGCCGCGAGCTCGAGCTTGCCCGCCCCAAGTATCTCGCCGTCCGCCGCGGCATTGTGCTCAGCGCTTGTGCCTTTCGCGGCGCAGAAAGTCGAGCAGCACGCCGTCGCGCTCGGCTATCGCCGCGGATAGGCGCTGAGGCGGCCAGGGATAAAAACCCTGTCCGGTCGAAGGACCAAGTTGGTTTTGCTCGACCCGCTCGGTCAAGAGTTGCAACGGCCTGGTCCCGGAAGTCAGATCCGGAAAAAGCTGGCGCGAGATCGCGGCGAACGTGTGCAGCCCGCCGAGGTCGGCAGTCATTATGGGACCCACGGTTGCCAGACGCCGGCCGAACGACGAGGTCACCACGTCGTCAACTTCCTCCACCGTCGCCACGCCGCTTTGCACCAGTGCCAGCGCCTCGCGCAAAAGCGCGTACTGAAGCCGATTGCCGATAAAGCCCGCCACCTCGCGCCGGACCAGCACCGGGCGATGCCCTGCGCGCTTGAGGAGCGCGAATACGATGTCCAGCGCGGTGCGGCTGGTTTTCGGGCCGGGTACGACCTCAACCAAGGGAATCAGATGGGGCGGACTCCAGAAGTGCGTAACCATGAAGCGCTCGGGATGGGCCATCCGCCGGCTGAGCACGCTCGGCTGAAGACCGGAGGTGTTGCTGGTGATCAACACGGCCGGCGCGCACAGCGCCTCCACCTTTTTGTAAAGGTCAACCTTGGTGGCGACGTCTTCGACCACCGCTTCGACCACAATTTGCGCTCCGGCGACCGCCTCCTCAAGGCTTTGCTTGCCTGCGATGCGCGCCAAGGCGCCGCTATCTTCAGGCGCGTCGAGCCCGCCCTCGCGCAATTGGTCAAGAGCCTGCTTTGCCCGCGCCATCGCCTGTTCGAGAGCGCCTTCGTCTATGTCGTAGATAGCGACCTCGCATCCGGCGCGCGCGTAAACCAGCGCAATCAGGGAGCCCATCAGCCCGGCTCCCAGCATCGCCACTCGACGTATCTCGTCGTCAGCCTTCATCATTTCCCTCCGCATCGACGCCGCGCCTTCCCCGCTCGGGGCCCGGCCGAATGCCCTCGCTGGCGAAAATCAGCCCGTCGCCAGACCCTCGCGTCAAGCGGCGCAGCAATCTCGCTCTGGTTCGCGCCGGCCCCATAATCGCCGGGCCGCTTCGCGATCGCCAGGCGCGTCCGACATTCCCGCGGTGTGCGGTACTTTCCGCGCGCCACGGCCGCGGCCTCCGTTGCTCTGCTCAAGCGTTTGCGGTTCTTCACTGAGCGTAGCGGCCAGAGGGGAGTCGAGCAAAGCCGACCGACCAAATCGCGCCGCCGCTATCACGCCGCGCGTTGGAGGCGCGAGTGAGCGCGCCGGCGCCTTGACCGGGCGCGCCGATCTGCGTTAACCAAGGTAAGGGCGCGGCGCGCGCGCGCCGTCTCTGAGCCGGCGGCGTGGGGGCGGCCGCAGGGATTGCGCGCCCGGCATGCCGCGCGCGGGCTATAGCTAGGCGCCGAACGAGCAGGCCGACGAGGCGGCCGCGGACGAATATGCGCGTCCTCATTACCGGGGGCAACGGATTTTTAGGCTTGCGGCTGGCTCAGGCCCTGGCGCAGCGCGGCTTTTTGCGGGGCCGCTCCGGCGCGCAGGAGGAAATTCACGAGCTGGTCCTGGTTGATGTCGGGTTCGCGGCTCAAAGCGTGAGCGGCGTGAAATACCTCGCCGGCGACCTGCTCGATCCCGGGCTTTTGGCCGCCGCCGTCACGCCCGACACGGACAGCGTGTTTCATCTCGCGGCGGTGGTGAGCGCCGCGGCCGAGGCCGACTTTGACCTGGGGATGCGAGTCAACTTCGACGCCGGCCGCGCGCTGGTCGAGCGGCTTCGCACCTGCGGCAGGAGCCCGCGCCTTATCTTCCCCAGCTCGCTCGCGGTCTTCGGCGCGGAGCTCCCTGCGGTTGTCACCGGCGCGACCGCCGCGCTGCCCCTCTCGTCTTATGGAACGCAAAAGGCGATGGCGGAGCTCCTGATCAACGACGCCAGCCGCAAAGGCTTGATCGACGGCCGCGTGATTCGCCTGCCCACTATCGTCGTGCGTCCGGGCAAGCCGAACAAGGCGGCATCGTCGTTCGCCAGCTCAATACTGCGCGAGCCGCTGTCGGGCCGCGAGGCGGTATGTCCCATCGCTCGCGACACCGCGCTATGGATCGCTTCGCCGCGCGCCGCCGTCGCGGGCTTGATTCACGCGCATGAGACCGCGGCCGAACAGTGGGGAAACTCGCGCATCGCAAACCTGCCGGGGATCACGGCCACCGTCGAAGAAATGCTTCGGGCACTGGAGCGCGCGGGCGGCAACCCGGCTCTGGTTCGTTTCGAACGCGACCTCGCGATCGAGCGAATCGTTTGCACATGGCCGGCGCGGTTCGACACCGTGCGGGAGCGCGGGATGGGGTTTATCGCCGACCGCGGGATCGACGAGATCGTACAGGGCTATGTCGAGGATTATTTAGCCGGGCAACCGGCCTGCACGGGAACTGTGTGACTGAGACGCTTGGCTCAAGAGGCGAGGCCGAACCGATCCTGCTCGGCTGTATCGCTGATGACTTTACCGGAGCGACCGACCTGGCGAGTATGCTGGCCGACCGCGGGATGCGCACGATTCAGCTTATCGGCCTGCCCGAGGGCGGGCAGCGGCTGCGCGACGTGGACGCGGCTGTCGTCGCGCTTAAGTCTCGCGCGGCACCCGCTGCGTGGGCGGTGGAGCAATCGTGTCGGGCGCTGGAATGGCTGCTAGGCGCCGGCGCGCGGCAGATTTTCTTCAAATACTGTTCTACGTTCGACTCGACGGACCAGGGCAATATCGGACCGGTGGCGTGCGCCCTGCTCGAACGGATAGGCGAGAGCTTCACGATCGCCTGTCCCGCGTTCCCGGCCAACGGCCGCACCGTCTACCGCGGCCATCTTTTCGTGGGCGACGCGCTATTGTCCGAGTCGGGCATGGAACGCCATCCGTTAAATCCGATGACGGATTCGAATTTGGTTCGCGTGCTGGGACGCCAAGTCAAAGAGGCCGTGGACCTGGTGCCGTATGAGACGGTCGAGCGGGGCAGTGAAGCGATAAGCTGGCGCTTCGCCGCGCTGCGTGACGAGCGCGTCCGCTATGCGATCGTGGACGCGCTTTGTGACCGGCATCTGCTCGCGATCGGCGCCGCTTGCGCGGACCTGCGCTTGGTGACCGGCGGCTCGGGCGTGGCGATGGGGCTGCCGGACAATTTTCGCGCGCGGGGGCTGTTGAGCACAGGCGCGCAGGCGCCTTCGCTGGGGCGCGCCGGCGGATTCGCCGCCGTTTTAGCCGGCAGCTGTTCGAGCGCGACGCTTCAGCAGGTAAGCTATATGCAAGAGACGGGCGCTGCGGGTTTCGCGATCGATCCGCTGCGCATCCTGCGCGAGGACGTCGCCGAAGCCGCGCTGGGCTGGGCGCTGCCGAGGCTTAGCGAAGCGCCGGTGATGATTTACGCCAGCGCCGGCGCCGCTCAGGTTGCGCGCGTGCAAGAGAGGCTGGGCCGCGAGCGCGCCGGGTATATGATCGAGCAGGTGATGGCGCAGATCGCGCGCCGGCTGGTCGAGGCTGGGGTGCGCCGGATGCTGGTCGCGGGCGGCGAGACGGCCGGCGCCGTGGTCCAGGCGCTGGGCGTGCGCGCGCTGCGCATCGGGGCCTCGATCGACCCCGGCGTTCCCTGGACCAAGAGCCTCGGCGAGCCCGCGGTTTTCCTGGCGCTCAAGTCGGGGAACTTCGGTTCGGTCGATTTTTTTGTCAAGGCCTTCCGGATGTTGCAATGAACGAGGCAGACCTGAGAGAGCAGATCGTTCGTTTCGGCCGCTCGCTGTTCGAGCGGGGGTTGACTTCCGGCATCTCGGGAAATTTGAGCGCGCGCTGGGGCGAGCGCTACCTAATGACCCCGACGAACTCCTGCTTGGGCGCGCTCGAAGAGGATCGCTTGTCGCTCGTGGACCGCCAAGGCCGGCCGCTGTCGGGCGACCCGCCGACCAGGGAGGTCTTTCTTCATCTTGCGCTTTACGATGAGCGGCCTTCGGCGGCGGCCGTGGTTCATCTGCATTGCACGCACGCGGTGGCGGTTTCATGCCTGGCGGACGTCGATCCGCGCGATGTTATTCCGCCGCTCACGGCTTACTACGTGGTGCGGGTCAGGCGGCTGCCGTTGATACCGTACTATCCGCCCGGCGATCTGGCGCTAGCGCAAGCGGTGCGGGCGCTGGCGGCAGACCACGGCGCGATGCTGCTCGCGAATCACGGCCCGGTGGTGGCTGCGGGGTCCCTGGAGGCGGCCGTGTATGCAATCGAGGAGCTGGAAGAGACGGCGCGGCTTTTTCTCATGCTGCGCAAAGAAAAAGTCCGGCAGCTTACCGCCGAGCAGGTCGAAGAGCTGCGCCGGCGCTACCCCGAGGCTTGAGTTGCGGCCGGCCGAACGGCGAGGCGACGAATGCCGAGATTTGCCGCGAACCTCACTATGATGTTCAATGAGATTGACTTCTTAAGCCGCTTCGCCGCCGCCGCTGACGCCGGCTTCACCGCGGTGGAGTTCCTCTTTCCGTACGCCTATGCCAAGGCCGAGGTGCGCGCGCGCTTGCGCGAAACGGGTCTGGCGCAGGCGCTGTTTAATTTGCCGCCCGGCGACTGGGGCGCCGGCGAGCGCGGAACCGCGGCGCTGCCCGGCCGCCAAGCCGAGTTTCGCGAAGGCGTGGCCAAGGCGCTGGAGTACGCCGAAGCGCTCGAATGCCCGCGCGTGCACGCGATGGCGGGAATCGTCCCGGCGAGCGTTGACCCGGCGGTCTGCGAGGCGAGCTACGTAGAGAACCTACGCTTTGCCGCGCGCGCCGCGCGCGCCGCAGGCGTCGAGATACTAATCGAGCCGATCAACGCGCGAGACATGCCCGGCTACTTTCTCAATCGCACTGATCAAGCGCGGCGGATAATCGAACTCGTCGGCGAGGACAACCTATTCCTGCAGTACGACATCTACCATGCGCAGATCTCGGAAGGCTTTCTCGCCGAGACGTTCCGCGCCAACCGCGCCCTCATCCGCCATATCCAGATCGCCGGCGTTCCCGGTCGATGTGAGCCCGACGCCGAGCAGGAAATTAACTACCCCTTCCTCTTCCGGGCGATCGACGCCGCCGGTTACGACGGGTGGATCGGATGCGAGTACCGGCCGCGGGCCGGCACTATGCAGGGCCTGGGATGGATTAGGCCGTACGGCGCCAGCGGCCCGCGCCGCCGCCCAGCCGCGACGTAACCGCCACGCGCCGGCCGCATAAGCTCGCCTTCATGCCGAAAGCCGCGGCGGGTTCCGCAGGTTGCTAATTGCCCAATGACGAAAGCGAGGCCAAAGGCAAGGCGACTTAACAAGGGGAGGCTCAACTGATATGTCCGACGAACCCACAACCAGCGATCCCGGACGTACTAGTTAAACTCGCGCAAGCCGCCGGGCGTGCCGGCAAGTTGCCCGGCCAAGGCGCCGGCGCGCCGATCTACGAACAGCTCGTCGAGGTATTGAGGCAACTGGGGCGACTGGATCAGATACTCAAAGACTATGCCCCTTAGGTCAATTGCCTGAATCAGGTTTTACCAGAAGTAGTCTCATAAATGACCGTAGGGCATGGATGTCATGCTTCACTTCGTTCAGCATGACAGGGGAGGGGCGTTCAGGATGAGAGGAAAAGTGTCGCGGCCGTTCCTTCGGCAGCCGCAGGGCGGGCTCTGCGCTGCGGCTGCCACCACCGCAGCCAGCCCCCCCGAAGTTAAGCAACTTATTTGCGGGACGGGATATAGATTCGCCTTACTAAGCGTATCCCATCGCCCTCAGAATGCGGCGAGCGCGGCGTCCTCGATGTCCGAAATGAACGTATGCCCTGGCGAGTGCGTGATCGCAAAGCGCGGGCGCGAGGCCATCAGCACGGTCTGAAACGTTACGCCGCAGGCCCAGAAGACGGGCACCTCGTCGGAATTAATCATCACCGGATCGCCAAAGTCCGGAGCGCCGATATCGTTGATTCCGATCGCGCGCGGATTGCCGATCTGGATAGGCGCGCCGTGCGACAGCGGAAAACGTGTCGTCACCTGAACCGCCCGCGAGATTAGGCGCGCCGGTATCGGGCGCATCGTCACCACCATCGGACCGCTCAGCGACCCTGCCGGGCGGCAGGGTATAGTGGTTTTGAACATGGGGACGTTCACGCCCTGCTCGATATGTCTCACCGCAATTCCAGCGGCCAGCAGCGCCCATTCGAAGGTCAGGCTGCATCCGGTCAAAAATGCGACCAAGTCGTCGCGCCATAAGTCCGCGATCTGCTGTGTTTCGGCAACCAACTCCCCGTTTTCATAGACGCGATAAGCGGGCAGGTCGGTGCGCAGATCGGTTTGTGGAGCGAGCAGCGAAGGGGTCGCGCTGCCGGCCTCGGTAACCTCCAACACCGGACACGGTCCGGGATTGCGCTGCGCAAACAGCAGCACGTCGTAGGCAAGTGCTTGCGGAACAATCAAAAGATTGGCCTGCGTGAAGCCTTTGCACCATCCGGTGGTCGGCGTCTTAAGCCCGGCGCGAAAGCGCTCGCGCGCCGCCGAGGGTTTGATCGAAGCGACTTCTTCCATGGCAGCCACCTCGTAGGAAATTAGCGTAAACCTATTGAGGATTGCAAAATATTGAGACAGCGCAGAGTCGTGGGGTGGCCGTAGAGGCCCCAGCTCAGAGTCTGCCTGTCACTATATTCTGCAGTTCTCAGGAAGAGCCGCGGCGCGAGCCGCGCGCAGCGGTGTTGTAGACCTGCAACCCGCAATGTCATCGCGTATCGCCGTGGTTTCCGTGACGCCCGGGCCGGCCGAAAATTTTAGTCATGGATATTCTGCGGCCGCCTCAGTCATCGCCGCTTACGACCCCGCTGATTAGGTTCCCGTGGTAGAGCGAGTCAAGATCGAGGTCCTTACCCGCGGGCACCGGTCTGACCGCCCGAATCAGCTCCTGCAACTCGGCCTCTTGAGCGCGGCGGATTTGCTCCGCTTGCTGTTGATTCACGGCGGTGAAGCGGATCGGGTCGCCGGGCACGCGGCGGCCGACGATGGGGAGGTCTGCCGAAATGATGGTCGCGATCTTGGGATAGCCGCCGGTGGTCTGATGGTCGGCGAGAAGAATAATCGGCTGCCCCGTGCCGGGTACTTGAATCGCGCCGGTGGCGACGGCGTCGGAGATGATGTCGTAGCCCTTGTGATTATGTCGCAGCGAGGGTCCGTCGAGGCGGATGCCCATGCGGTCGGCGCTCGCGCTAACGGTGTAATCCGCGGCGAGAAAGGCCGCCACTGACCGGCGCGTGAAGTGGTCATGCTGAGGGCCGAGAACGACACGTATCGTCTGATCGCGTCCGCCCGTAGGCGGTCTTGGCAGCTCGAGCTCGGCGCGCGCGCCGGCTTCGCTCAGCGCAAGCGGCACGAGGTCGCCTTCGCGCAGCGCGCGGCCTTCGAAGCCGCCGAGCGACCCGCGCGCGTATGTAGACAGGCTGCCAAGGCATGGAGCGATAGCAAAGCCGCCCTCGACGGCCAGGTAACAGCACGCGGCCCGGCTCAGCGCGCCGACCTGAAAGATTTCGCCGCGCCGGATACGCGCGCTGCGGCACGCCGGAATAGACCGCCTGTAATCCCCCGGCACTTCCACCTCGCCGCCGCTCGCCAGCGCGATTCTCACCGACTCGGCGCGGACGTTAAGCGTCGGTCCGTGATGGAGAATTTCCAGAGCGCCGGCGCCGGGCGGATTGCCGACCAAAAGGTTGGCCAAGCGCAAGCTCACCGTGTCCAGCGCGCCTGACACCGGTACTCCCATCCTTTGTGAGCCGAATCGGCCGAGGTCCTGCACGGACGTATGGAGACCTGGAGCGATGACCTCAAGGGCGGCGCTCATAAAACCAGCTTTCCATGTTGCGGCCGGTAGCCGCCCGCCGTGACCGCGGATCGGACGCGGTTGAAGTCATCGCGGCTTATGGGGCAAAAAATCACCTGGTCGCCGGGCGCGAAGAGCGACGGCGTTTTCTGCTTCGCGTCGAAAAGACGGATCGGGGTGGCGCCGATCAAATGCCACCCGCCCGGGCTCTCCACCGGATATATGCCGGTCAAGGATGTGGCAATTGCGACCGATCCCCCCGGCACCTTGAGGCGCGGGTCGGTGCGCCGCGCAAGCTCAAGCTCGGCGGGCAAATCTCCCAGGTACGGAAAGCCCGGCAAAAAGCCGATCATATACACGTGGTAGCGCGTCCCACAGTGCAGAGCGATCACGCGGTCCGCGCTGAGTCCGGTGCGCTCGGCGACGTAGGCCATGTCGGGAGCGTATTGGTTCTCGTAGCACACCGGCACGCGCCACAGCGTGGCCTCGCGCCGGACGCGGCTTTCTTGGCCGAGGAGCGATTGGACTGCGCCAATAAGCTCGGCTGCCCCGGTCTGCAGCGGATCGTAGTGGATGCACAGGGAGCGAAACGTCGGTACTGTCTCGACCACGCCGGATATGGCGTGCTCGCGCAGCGCCGCGTCCAGGCGCAGGACGCGGGCGTTCAGCTCGCGGTCCACCCGGTCTCCGAACTCGACGACCAGAGCGGTGTCGCCGCTGGGAAGAAATCGGACGCTCATCGCTCCGCTCCATGCTTGCGCGGGTTGGAACTCCCTACTAGGCAGGACTAAATATGCTCTTGCGCGCTCAACGCTCTGATCGCGAAGCCGCCTTTTTGGAGCTATCGCGCGCCCGCTACTCCTTGGTAACATGCGAATTGGGGCAAGACAACATCACGGACGCGGCGCGGGCAAGCGCTGTTGCCCAAGGACGCCGGCGCGCGGCCGGTGATTTTCGCAGCGCGGTTTGCGGCGATGACCAGGCAAGTCAACCTGAACGCAGATATGGGCGAGAGCTACGGCGCCTACAAGATGGGCCAGGACGAGCTGCTCTTGAAAGTCGTCCGCTCCGCCAGCATCGCCTGCGGCTTTCACGCCGGCGACCCGACCGTGATGCACGAATTGGTGATGCGCGCGAGGGACGAGGGCGTGAGTATCGGCGCCCATCCGGGATTCAACGATTTGTGGGGCTTCGGGCGCCGGCGCATCGACACCGGCCTGCGCGATCTCGAATACATGGTGGCCTACCAGATCGGGGCGCTCCAGGCGATGGCGCAATACGCCAGTCTCAGGGTAACGCATGTCAAGGCGCACGGCGCGCTCAGCAATATGGCCGCGGAGGATATCGAGATTGCTCTGGCCGTCGCAAGGGCGGTCAAGACCGTCGACCGCGGCCTGATATGCCTTGCGGTTGCCGGTACGCAGTTGGAGGCGGCGGCGCGCAAGCTCGGCCTGCCGCTGGCGCGCGAAGGGTTCTGCGACCGCAGTTACGAGGACGACGGTAATCTGACGCCGCGCAAGATAGCCGGCGCGGTCATCGCCGACCCGCAAGCCGCCAAGGAAAACGCGCTTAAGATGGTGCTGGACGGCGAGATTATTTCACGCAGCGGCAAGCGTGTCGCGCTTTGCCCGGACAGCTTGTGCGTGCATGGCGATGAGCCGAACGCCTACGCCGTTGCGAGGGCCGTGCGCGAGGGGCTCGAGGCCGCCGGCGTGCGCGTCGTACCGCTGTCCGAGATGAAGCTGGCCTAGCCGGCTTCGGGGCGCGAGCTCGCGTTGCCTTTGGCTGCGAGGCCGCGCCTTTACGACCTGCGCCCTGGCTCCCGGCCACCGCCGATGCGGTTCGGTCGCTGCGCGCTGCTCAGGATGTGGTTAGGGCGCTGGTTTCGCCGGCTCGGCCGGCGGGCGGGGCGGGTGTCCCGGGCGCACCCCGAGCTGATAGGCCTGCCGACGGCTTAGGCCGTAGACGCGGGCGATCACGTTGCTGGCTTGCTTGAGGCTTAAGCCCTCTTCACGCAGCATTTCGATCGTTGGAGGTTCTTTGACAACGAGCTGTCCGCCGCTTGCGAATGACGACGAGCCGGGGGAATCGCTCGCGCTCGCGGCCTCGGGTCTGGGTGCCCCGGCGACCAGCAGCGTGACCTCGCCGCGCGGCTTGGCTGCCGCGCATCGCGCGGCAAGCTCGCTCAGCGTGCCGACCATGATCTCTTCGAAGACTTTGGTCAATTCGCGCGCTGCAACCGCTTGGCGATCGGCGCCAAACACGGTAACCATCGACGCTAAGCCTTGCGGGAGCCGCCGCGCGGCCTCGAAAAAGACGATCGTGCGCGGCTCCCGCTTGAGCGCGATTAGCGCGGTGCGCCGCTCGGTAGGCCGAGCGGGCAAGAACCCGACGAAGCAAAAGCTCGAGGCGCCAAGACCCGCCGCCGAAAGCGCAGCCGTTACGGCGGACGGCCCCGGCACGGGTACGACTGGACAGCCGGCCGCATGGGCGCCGCGCACTAAGCGGTAGCCGGGGTCGGAAATGCCCGGCGTGCCGGCGTCGGTTACCAAGGCGACTTTCGCTCCGGCGCTCAGCCGCTCCAGCAATTCGCGCGCGCGCCGCTCTTCGTTGTGCTCGAAATAGCTTACGAGTGGCTTGGCTATTTTATACGTCCTGAGCAAAAGCGCGGTGCGCCGCGTGTCCTCGCACGCGATCAGGTCCACCGCAGCCAGAATCTTAAGCGCGCGCAAGGTGATGTCTTCGAGATTGCCGATCGGCGTCGCGACCACGAACAGAATGCCGCGGCGCGCGCCAGCTTCGTCTTTCATCGCCATTCTCCGCAGCGGCGCATTCGAGAATGCGGCCGACAGACCATTTTAGCGCGCCAAAGCGACGTTCGCGCTTCCGGCAACGCTTGACGCCCTGTGCAAGGCCGGAGCGATCTGGTTAGATCGGTCAGAAAAAGAATTTTTCAATGGGAGGCGCGCGGCAGATGGAAGCCCAGACCGGCACCTTGTTGATCTCATGTCTGGATCGTCCCGGTATTATCGCGGGCGTCTCGAATTTGCTCTACGACAACGGCTGTAACATCATCGACTCCGACCAGCATACGGACCGTGACGACGGCCATTTCTTTTGGCGAATCTACTTCGCCAGCAGGTCGCGCGCGATGGAGCAGATGCGCTCGGTTTTGGCCGCCGAACTGCCCAAGGCGCTGTCCTCGCTGTCGCTGCGATGGCAACTTTTCGACAGCACGCAGCGCGAGCGTATTGTCATAATGGTGTCGAAGCTTCCCCACTGCATGAGCGATCTCTTGAATCGCCACCATCTGGGGGAGCTTGGCGGTGACGTGGTTGGCGTGGTTAGCAATCATCCTGACCTGGAGCCGCTGGTTCGCCCTTTTCAAGTGCCGTTCGTGACCATCCCGGTAGAAAAGGGGCGCAAGCA
Organism: Deltaproteobacteria bacterium; assembly: GCA_021831785.1. Classification (GTDB taxonomy): domain Bacteria; phylum Desulfobacterota; class Binatia; order Binatales; family Binataceae; genus JAJYYI01. The sequence goes on from JAKBMB010000009.1 coordinate 125,944, forward strand.
CGAGGCAGAGGCGCAATCGCTCAAGAAGCTGGAGGAGCTACGATGCACCCTGGTCGTCTTGGCGCGCTATATGCAGGTTCTTTCCGGGGATTTCCTGCGCGCGTGGGGTAAGCCGATCGTCAATATTCATCACAGCTTTCTGCCGGCTTTTGTCGGCGCGCAACCATACAAGCAGGCTTACGAACGCGGCGTCAAGCTGGTCGGCGCCACGGCTCATTACGTCACCGAAGAGCTGGACGCCGGGCCGATTATCACGCAGGGCACCACCGCGGTATCTCATCGCGATACGGTGAAGGACCTGGCGCGCAAGGGCAAGGACGTGGAGGTTATCGTGTTGGCGCAAGCCGTGCGCGCCCACCTGCTCAAGCGCGTCCTCACGCACGGCAACAAGACGATCGTGTTCCCATGATTGAGGAGGCGCGGCGCAATGTCGCGAGCGACGCTCCCGGCACGCGCGCTGTGTCTGGCACGGGCGGCGCGGCTGAGACCAGTGCCACGGTGGGCGCGCGCGGCGGGCGCGCTGCGCCGGGGGCGTACGCTGAGGCCGGCATAGGCCCCTCGGCCGCGGCGCTCGGCGCGGCGGGCGCGCTGGTGGCCCCGCTTGACGAATGGGAGTGCGCCGGCTTTAAGCTCGCGCTCGAGGCTCGGCGCAGTCGTACGCGCAGCGGCTGGGTGCATTTTAGCGCGATGCTGGTCGGGCGCGGCGAAGAGTTCTCGGTGAGCGCCCTGATCGCCGGTATCGCCAGCGCCGGCGGGCGAGGAGTAAAGCCATGGTTCGAGGTCCGCATCTATCCGGAGGTCAAGTTCGCCAACGAGAAGAAGGTTGACGCGCGCTCGCTTGGATTGGAAAAAAGCGTGATCGAGCTGTTGGCCGGATTGACTCCGCCCGGGGGCCATCTGATGGTCGACTACGAAAGCGAAGGCCAGGAAGAGACCTTCGCCGAGCTGCTCTTGGGTGTTCCTCCGCTCGCAACCCGCCTAGGCGAGATGCTGTTCGCGGCTGATATCCGCGGCCAGTTCAAAGACTGGTATTTTCCCGAGGGCGGTCATGAAGGACCGCGCAAGCTTCAGGCGAACAAGCCCCCTGATGAGGAGGCGGCGGGACGCGCGCTGCGCCAGCATCGTCGCGAGCTGCGCGCCTTTCTGGCGGCTCCCTTGCCTGTTGACCCCGAGCAGGCAAAGGTTATTGAGCGTGCCCAACGACGCGCCGCAGCGATCCTGGCCGAGTTTTTCGCCTAGTGAGCGCTGCACAATACAGTGACAGGCTCGCTCTGAGCGTTTGTGAATTTTTGAGTAGTAGGGCGGGCCGCCGTGCCCGCCACGATGCGCGGGCGCCACGCCCGCGCGACCAATGAATCATCGGCGACAGGGCGGGCGCGGCGGCCCGCCCCCACTAGAGACATATCAGGCGTAGCCTGCGGCAGCTTGCCAAAAATTCACAGGCTCTGAGCTTGGCCCTCTGCCGTGGGACAGGCTTTTAGCCTGTCAGCTCGGGCTAAAAGCCCGAGCCACTGTCATCGCAGGCTGGAAACTTGAACACCCGCATCCTCGCCTTCCCCCTAAACGAGGGAAGCAGCCTGTTTCTTCCTTCCCCCGCAGCGCGGAGGAAGGTGAGGATGGGGGGTGCCTTCGCGCCCGCCAGCACCCTCACCCCAGCCCTCTCTCAAAGGGCGAGGGAGCAGAAAAGGGCCGCGGCCTCTTAACTCCTTGCTCCGCCGCGCTGCTTTTCCCTACTCCTTCCCCCGCCGCGCGGGGAAGGTGGAGAAGGGGGTGTCGGCTGCCACCGACTTCGCACGGTCTCAATGTTTTGCAATTCTCAATCGGCTAGGGCGGGGATGGTTCTTAAGGCGATCGTTGCCAGCGTGGGATCGAGCCGCCGAAGGCGGTCGCGCGCCTGCTTTGCGGCCTGCGCGTGCGGGTAGATGGCGAAGATGGTGCCGCCGCTGCCGGACATGCCGCACGCTTTGGGCAGGGAGACTTCGACCAGGTGCCAAAGACGCTCGATAGGTGGGTAGAGTTCGAGCGCCGGCTGCGCGAGATCGTTGACCAGGATGGCGGGTGGCAGATCGCCGGCGCAAAAGCGCTCTAGGTCCGCGTCGGCCGCCGGTCCGCTCCATTGCGTGGGCTTGAGCCGGGCGTAAACGCGCGCGGTTGAAACCTCGATCGGCGGCGCGGCCAGCACGAGCTCCAGCGTGGGCGCCGTGGGCAAAGGCGTGATTTTTTCGCCGATGCCGCCGACGCGCGCCGGTCGAGGGTCCAGGAAAAAAGGCACGTCGGCGCCCACTGAAAGCGCGACCGCGGCGAGCCCCTCCCGGTCGGCTATTCCCCACGCGCCGGCGAGCATACGGATTACCGTGCCGGCGTCGCTCGAGCCGCCGCCCAGGCCGGCGCCCAGCGGGATGTGCTTGTGCAAGTCGATGCTCACTTCGCATTGGATACGGTAGCGCTCAAACATGCGCAGCGCGGCTTTCAGGGCGAGATTGCGCTCGTCGGTCGGCAATTCGGGCCGGTCGGCGCGCACGGTTGCCGAAAAGCGCGAGCCGGCCCGAAGGTTGATCGTCACTCGGTCATAGAGCGCGACCGGCATAAATAGCGAATCAAGTTCATGGTAGCCATTCGGCCTCTTGCCGGTCACCCGCAAAAAAAGATTTATCTTGGCTGGTGCAAGCCCGCTGATGGCCGTGTTCATCGCTGCTGGCCGGGGGTTGCCGGACGGTTGCGGGCCGTGTGCGCTCAACGCCCGCGTTGTCGCGGCCTCCCGTGCCTGGCTCAGGCTCGCTCAGACCCTGGCTGGCGGTCGTCGTCTCGGCGCCGGTAGGAATTTAGAGCGCTCGGCAAATGGGCGCGCAGGGCGCGGCTCGTCGCGTTTTTTGCGTCGCGACGGATGGCGGCGAATAGGGCCGCGAGAGTGATCACCAGGCCGGCAACGAAGATGGCTTCCCCTACCACGAACATTGCATGGAAGAAATCCATCTGAGCCGAATTGATCGAGACTTTGCGCTGCCTATCGGTAAGCGGTGTCAGCACGGCTCGGTTGGAGCTGTCGTCGAGCCCTTCGAAGCCTCCGGAGACGTCTTCCATCCGAGTGTCGGAAGCGACGCTAGGCGGCTGCCGATACTGCTCGGTGCCGATAAAGCCGACGCCCCAATTGCCGGCGCCCGTGATAATTAAGACTACGCCGGCCGCCAGGCGCCAGTCGGTGTAAACGTCGCGCAACTTCACCGCCCTTAAAATAAGCCCTGGCTCCATCAAAAACAATTCATGCGTGCAAACTTGCCGCGCCGCGTCTTTGACCGGAGTTCCGCGTCTGGGCCGCGGTCTCAGGGGCAATGGGCGATTATTCCTCGACGATCTCGTTCAGAAACCGCGGCGACATCTGTGATAGTTGGAACCGATGCGAACTGGGAACTTGATTGCCGCGAACCGGTCACCCAGCTATCATGGCAGAAGAAGCCGTGACGGGCGCCGCGTGATGCGGCGCTTCCTGCTTTCGAGGGCAGCCGAATTGCCGCAAGAACTTAGCCCCAGGTTGACTCAACTGTTAGAGCGCTTCGAGGCGCGCGATAGGAGCGCGTTGGCGCGACTTATAACGCTGGTTGAGAACCGAGCTGAGGACGTGGCGGTTTTGATGGACCGGTTGTACGCCAAGACCGGAAAGGCTCATGTGGTTGGCTTCACCGGGCCTCCGGGGGCGGGAAAATCGACCTTGGTGAACCGGCTGGTATACAAGTACCGGGAGCTCGGCCGCGAGGTTGCGGTGTTGGCGATCGATCCGTCAAGCCCGTTTTCCGGCGGCGCCGTTTTGGGCGATCGGATCCGGATGGTAGAGCATTTCCGCGACGCCGGTGTGTTTATTCGCAGCCTCTCGACGCGTGGCAGCCGCGGCGGGCTTTCGCGCGCCGCGCGCGAGACGACGCGAGTGCTCGACGCCTTCGGCTACGACCCGATTTTGATCGAGACCGCAGGGGTGGGTCAGACCGAGCTGGCGGTGATGGACCTGGTGCATACGACGGTCGTGGTGACCGTGCCGGAGAGCGGCGACGCGGTACAGGTGATGAAGGCGGGGCTCAACGAAATTGCGGACCTCTTTGTGGTTAACAAGGCGGACCGACCGGGGGCCGAGCGCCTGCGGACCGAGTTGGAGCTGAGCGTCAGACTGAAAGCCGACGGCGGATGGCGTCCGCCGGTGCTGCTTGCGCAGGCGGCGAACGGCGTGGGCATAGAGGCCGTGGCCGAGTCCGTCTCCAAGCATCGCGCCTTCCTTCTTGACCATCGCGATCCGGTCCTGGAGCGCGAGCGGCGGCTGCGTGAGTTTCGCGAGATTTTGACCGCCGAGCTCGAAGACCAGGCCTTGCGCGGCCTGGCCCGGGGCGCGGCGGCGCCGCTGGTTTCCCGGGTTGCGCAGGGCGAGCTGAATCCCTATTATGCGGCGCGCTGGATAACCGGCAGCCTGGAGGCGATTGCCGAGGTGCTGTTGGCCGAGTCGCGCGAAAAAGGAGTGGCCGATGAAGCCGGGGGCTAAGGCGCTGAAAGGGAACCTGCTCCAGAACGGGCGCCTGTTCGTAATCGGCGATATACACGGGTGCGCGGTGGAGATGGAGGCGATGCTAAAGGCAATCCAGCCCGTCGCGCAGGATATAGTGGTGTTCGTCGGCGACTACGTCGACCGCGGCCCCAGCGCGCGCGACGTGCTGCAGCAATTAATCGAGTTTAAGGACGCCCCGGGTGAGAAAGTCTTCCTCAAGGGAAATCACGAGGACATGATGCTGTCGTTCCTGGGCTTTCCGGGGCGTTACGGCGACTGCTTTCTGCTCAACGGAGGTTTCAACACGCTGCAGAGCTACGACAGCCATGATGTTCGGCAAGCGGCCGAGCGCATCCCGGCCGCCCATCTCGAATTCATCCGCGCGCTCAGGCCCTATGAGCTTCGTCCGCCATACCTTTTCGTTCACGCCGGGATCAGGCCCTCGCGCACCTGGGAGCAGCAGGACGAGGAGGACATGCTGTGGATACGCCAGGAGTTCATCCTGGAGCCCCACGACCTCGGTTGCACGGTGATCTTCGGCCACACGCCGATGAAGGCCGTGATGGTCGATCTGCCGCATAAGATCGGACTCGACACCGGGTTGGTATACGGCGGCAAGCTAAGCTGCATCGAGTTGGCCGAGGGACTGCTCTACCAGATTGCGCGCGGAAGCCGCGAGGTCAAGGTTGGCCGCTTGGCGGCCGGCTGAGGCTCTTTCTTGCGGCCTCGGTTGCCGCTAAGCTTAACCGGCTGAAGGCGGCGTAGCTCAGATGGCCAGAGCACGCGGCTCATATCCGCGCCGTCGTAGGTTCGAGTCCTACCGCCGCCAATCCGGATTCGCCCACGGAGACAGAGCTCTCTCGACTGCCAGCGTTGCCGCCGCGCCGGCGTGACGTACGGTCACCTAACCTTTTGCCTAATCCGCCAGCTATAATGCGGCGCGGTGGCGAAGCAAGCGCGGTGAAGCTAACGCCCGAGCAGCGCCCGGAGAAAGCCCGGAAAGCCGCTCGGGCGCGCTGGAACAGGCGGCGCAAACATAAACAACGTCGAAGCCTGGATGTAGTAAAGATGGCGCGAAGCAAGCTGACTGCATCGGTTCCGGTCTGCCCGCGCTGCGGCGCTCAAGCGCATCTGCCGGGCGCGCGGTTGTGCGCGCATTGCGGCGCGGCGCTTACCGATGGGGAATCCGACGTTCCGCGCTGGCAGCGTCCGGCGCCGGCGAGATACTCGCACGTCGCGATGGCGCGCATGGCGCTTTCCTGCACGGAATGCGGGGAGCCAATGCGCTTCGGCTTCTGGTATGTCTGCCGGGGCTACGGCGCCGAGTTGCGCACAGTTGCGCGACCGCCTCGGGAGAGTAGCCGACCGCCCCAGCCAATCGGGCGCGCTTGACACTGCGCAGCGCTGCGCATAAACAGGGGGTATGAGCCTCACCGCAGAGGAGATGGGCCGGCGCGGCGGCAAGGCGACGGCGGCGAAGCTCAGCCCTGAGCAACGCTCGAAGATGGCGCGCAAGGCGGCGCTCGCCCGCTGGCGCAAGAAGCGCGCATCGCGCGGCCGCAAGAAAGAGGGCGACTAAGGATGGCTCGCGCGAGCAACACCAAGGTTCCGAGCTGGCTGCCGCGTCTGGCCGAAGGGCTCAAGAACGCCTTGCTGCCGGAGCTTCGGGAGCATACGCGGTTGCTCCAGCAACAAGCCGAAATCTCACGCCAGCAGTCGAACGCCCTAGCTCAGATGCTCGCAGCCCTTCAGCAACAGGGCGAACGGCTGGCCCACATCGAAGGCCGGCTCGAGAGCATCGACCTGGTCCTGCGTGAAGCGCTGCGCGTGCAAGAGCGGATGGCGGCAGTAGAAAGCCGGCTTACGGCGCTTGAGGTCAGGGGCGGGTGATGAGCCGGCGCCGCCTGCCGCAATGACGGCGAGGCGAGCATGGAGCGGACCAAGACGGTGGCGTGGTCGGCGCGATGCCCGCGCTGCGGCGCTCAAGCGCATCTGCCGGGCGCGCGGTTCTGCGCGCATTGCGGCGCGGCGCTTACCGATGGGGAATCTGACGTTGCGCGCTGGCAGCGTCCGGCGCCGGCGAGATACTCGCACGTCGCGATGGCGCGCATGGCGCTTTCCTGCCCGGAGTGCGGCGAGCCGATGCGCTTCGGCTTCCGCCGTACCTGCCGGCGCTGCGGCGCCGAGCTGGTGATGGTGCCGCGGCTGTTCCATCCGAGCCACGTCAGAGTTTACGTGCGCGGCCTTCACGCGGCGCTCGCCGATCTGATGGTCGAGGGCTTCTGGACGCTGGTGAGCATCGCGGTGCTGCTCGGAATCGGGATGCTCGTTAGCAAGGCAAAATGAGATGTCGCGCAAAGACGCCAGGCACGGATGGGGAATTGTCGAGGATCCGAAAGGCTCGAACATCCGGCGGGCCCGCATCTACTATCACGGACGCCGCTGCAAACGGCGCGCGGCGGTCGAGACGCTGGACGCGCCGGGGCCGAAGCCGTGGGCGGCGAAGGCCGTTGCCGGTGGCGGAAATCCGTAAGCGGACCTGGTGTCGGTTTAGGTGCCGGTTGGGTGCCGGTTTCCCACGTACTGTGACGTACTCCAACGGGCGAAAAGTCGCGTATCTACGAGATTTTCCTTGCCGGTGCCGGGAGGTTCGGCGCGGCTCAGATCCGCGCCGTCGTAGGTTCGAGTCCTACCGCCGCCATTTCGATTTACCCCGTATTTGGTTTCAGTGCTGGCGCTCGAAGTTGCAGTTCCATTGGCCTACCCACCACGGGCGGCCGTTGTAGTAGCCCATAACCTCCCCGCGTACCGTCATCGCGTTATCCTCGCGCAGCTCGCCCTGGAGTTTTACCTGTTCGACGACCACCGCGGGCGGCCCGGCCGAAACGCCGAACGTGTCTGAGGTGCGCTCGATGAGCGTAAGCCAGCCGCCGAGCTCGACCTGGTTGCCGCCGGCGCGGGTCGGCTCCAGGCTCGAGGTCGCGCGGAGCACCTGTCCGTGGTGGTCTACGCCGCTGTCGGCGATCGTTACCTTAAGCTCGGCGCCCTGGCGCACGAAGCATACGCGGTAGTTCTTGGTCAGCCACACGTCGATTCGCGGCGGCGAAAGCAGCTCCAATTTGGTGAGCTGCGCTTCGCTGACGGCGCCGGACCAGCAGCCAAGAAAACGCTGCGGAATCTCAACCACCTGCGAGCGCATAGTTTTGCCGTGGGAGGAACGGTGCTTTGTCTGCCGGCGGACCTGCGGAATTTCCTGCGTTTGAGCCGGCTCGCTCTGGCTCTTGATTAGCGGGTCCGCCCACCCGCCGGCGCCTGCCAGGACGGCGCCGGCGACCAGCGCCGATGCGATAGCACGGGCCGCTAGAACCTTATGACCTGCTTTGGTTCGTGTGCAAGGCATCTCGGACGCCTGCCGTCTGACGGTCAATCCCCGCTGCCGGGCGGCGGCACCTTTAGCCCCGGGCGCTCGCTGTCTAAGACGCGAAGCTCGCGGGCGCCCGCGCCCATTCTCGCACGGGGGCTGCGCCGGAGCGTAGAGAATTCGCTTGCCGTGAAGTCTTCGGCGTCCATTCCCGCGCGCGACGCGCCCGCACTTTTGCTCCATGTGCGGATTGTGCAGGTTAAGCTGGCGCCCGTTGAGACACTCGTTATGATATCAACGTGCCCAGCCCTGTCCAAGGCGCGGATTCCGGCTTAGAGCGGGGCCGCGTTTTGGCTGGTGGGCGTGGCGGGGGCAGCATCGGGGGCGCACTTGAATCCGCGACTTGACGACGCTGCCCGCGTCGCTCGTTTGGTCGCCGTTCTATGAATCATTGCGATGCCGCGGTGGTTGATGCCGGCCGGCGGGATGGCCGCGCCCAGGGCCGGCTTGATGTGGGCGAACAACCGGATTTGGTTGCAGGCGATAGAAGCGCTATTTTACCAACTTAGCTCAGCGGACGGTGTTAGATGTTAAGAGGCCTTATCGCCTTCCTGGTGCTAGCCGCGATTGCCGCCGGCGCATTCTCCTATTGGTACCAGCGTCAACTCGCTTTCGAAGCCGAACAACAGACTCGGGTTGACGAGCTGACTAAGCAGCTCCATCAGCTCCAAACCGAGAACGAGGCCAACAAGACGGCGCTCAACAAGGTAGAGCAAGAGGAAAATCGCTTGGCAAGCGAGAATCAGGTGCTGCTCAAAGAGCTCGAGCAAGCAAAGGTGACCGGCAAGCTGCCCAAGACTCTGCCGCTTCCTTATCCGCCTAAGTGATCCTGTTTAGCGCTCCTGCGCGTCAACTTGCGTTTATCCAAGGCTTTTTCCGACGATTCGAGCGCTCGTCGGCGAGAAGCGTTCGGAAAAAGCCGCCGCAGGTAGCGGGGTCAGGCGCCAAGAGAGTCGGCCCAGTCGGCCAGCAGCGGTAGTCGATATTGGGTGCCGGTTAGTGCTTGATACATCAAATAAACCCACACTACCGCCAGGGCGAGATTGGCGATGCCGCGCGCGTACTCCAGAAGATCGCTAAGGAATGCCGGGGTGAACGCGATGAACACGAGCAGGACGATGTTGAGCCCAAGCCAGCCGACAGAGAACGCTATCGACTGGCGGGCGTGGAATTTCAAAGCCGGGTCTTGGTTGTATGGCTCGAGGTTGAGCAGAATCGCGGCCGAGACGAAGCCGAGCAGATAAGCGAAAGCTGCCAGCGGCTTAAGCGGCGAGGCCGGCTTAAGCGGCGCTTGACAGGCCTGGCAATAGCTAGCACCCTCGATATTCGCGCTTGCGCACTTAGGACAGATAATGGCCATTAGTTCGTCCTCCTTTGGGAGTCCGCCCGCAGCGTTAGTTGGACGGTTAGCTTGTAACTAAATCTGCGGGCGAAGCCAAGATAGGGCGGTGGCCGCGGAGTTGAAGTCGCCTTTCGTCAGGCTCGCTGCGCTCTTTTCTGCCCCCTCGCCCGCGAAGTGGGAGGGGTTGGGATGAGGGTGCTGGCGGGCGCAGGGCGCAGCAATTGTTGTTTTTTATTGGTCGCTCACCCGCGTCGCGCTTTCGCGCGGCGCGGCCCCTGCCGACGGAGAGATGCGTTAAGACCGCCACTAATCCGCGCCTGCAGGCGGCTGAGAGCGCAACGATTATTCGCCGAGCTTTGCACTCCAGAGACCAGACGTGAGACGACACGGGGTTAACTTATGGTCGCGAGCGATCCGGAATCGGCCCTGGTCGGGTGTCGAAAGGCGAGCCGGACCGCGAAAGCTTTTGATTACCAGCGAGCCTTGAGCGCTCGCGTGAGCAAGCTTTCGACGGGCTAAAGGCAGCAAGCGGGCCGGCGTGATATACTCCTGTTAAAGGCCGTATACGCAACATACGAGTTTCGGGAGACTACTTGGGAGGGAATGATTTATGAGAATTACGCTTTCTTGCATCAAGGCCGATGTGGGCGCGATAGGCGGCCACATCAAGCCGAGCGTGAGGCTGACGGAGACGGTCGAGCAGTTCGTCAAGGAGAAAGCCAAAAAGCTCCTGCTCAGCTATCGTATCAGCACGGCAGGCGATGACGTTGCAATACTGATGGCGCACGAACGCGGCATCGACGATCGTGAGATTCATCAACTGGCGTGGGACGCCTTTTTGGAAGGCACCCGAGTGGCCAAAGAGCAGGGACTTTACGGCGCGGGGCAGGACCTTCTGAAAGACTCCTTTTCGGGCAACGTCAAGGGACTCGGGCCAGGTTCGTGCGAGATGGAATTCGAGGAGCGTCCGAATGAGCCCTTTTTGCTGTTTGCCGCGGACAAAACTAATCCCGGGGCGTTTAATCTGCCGCTCTATTTGGCTTTCGCCGATCCGATGTACTGCGCCGGATTTCTGCTTTCACCGAAGATGGCCAAGGGCTTCACGTTCACGATTATGGACGTGAATCATACCGAGGGCGACCGCGTGATCGAGCTCAATGCGCCCGAAGAGCTCTACGATATCGCCTGTCTTTTGCGCGACAACGAACGCTTCGTGATTGAGTCGATTCGCAGTCGCGGTACCGGAGAGATCGGAGCGGTGGTCTCTACCTCGCGCCTGCATAACATTGCCGGCACTTACACCGGCAAGGACGATCCGGTGGCGCTGGTGCGTACCCAGGGCGCCTTTCCGGCGACCGGCGAGGTGCTCTCGCCGTATCGTATCGGCCATTACGTGGCCGGCACGATGCGCGGCAGCCATAACGGGCCGTTGATGCCGGTCAAGCAAAACGGCGCGATTTCGTTCTTCGACGGACCGCCGATCGTGACCGGCGCTGCGCTTTGCGTGCACGGCGGCAAGTTTACCGAAGCCGTAGACGTCTTCGACCATCCCTTCTGGGATTGGGTGCGCAACAACGTGGCGCAAAAAGCGGCCGAGATTCGGATGCAAGGTTTTTCGGGGCCGGCGATGCTTCCGTTTGCGGAGCTGGAATACGGCGGCGTGGTCGAGAAAATGGGTCAATTGGACCGGCGCTTTGTAGTGCGCGAGGAAAAAGGCGCCGAACGTCACGCGCGCGCCGGCGCCGCAACCCGGACCAAGCGCGCGATACAGGCTTAGCGGTCGAGCGGCGCGCGGCGCGCCACGAGCGAGACCGCGCAGCGCGCGGCGCGAGAAAACGCCGTCGCTGCGCGGCTTCTCCCGGAATTAGGGCTCTAGCCGGCCCAGTTGGCGCAGCGCCTCGTAAACCACGACCGCGACCGCGTTGGCAAGGTTGAGGCTTCGCACTGCAGGCGTGAAAATGGGGACAGCGTAGGTCTGGGCCGCTCGCGCCGCGAGGAACGGAGCGCCAAGGCCGCCGGTTTCACTGCCGAAGACGAGAAAGTCGCCGGTCTCGAAGCGCGCATGGAGATAGCTGTTCTTGCTGCGGGCGGAGAAAAACTTCATCCGGCTTTCGCCGAACCGGCGCGTCAATTCTTCCCAGGCGCCGTAGGTGCAGAGATCGACCAGCGGCCAATAATCGAGACCGGCCCGCTTGAGGTAGCGGTCTTCGAGCGAGAAGCCCAGCGGGCCCACCAGATGAAGCCGGGCCTGGACGGCCGCGGTGAGGCGGGCGATAGAGCCCGTATTTTGCGGTATCTGCGGCCGGACCAGGACTACATTGAGCAGCGCAGGCGCCACGGCCGAGCTTATTTACCCGCCTTTTGGGCGTCCAAGTTTTCCTGCGCGCGCAGCAGGAGATAGCGCTGCCGTTTGACTACGAAATAGATATTGCCGCCGGCGTCTTCCTCCAAGCAGGTGCTCAGATGGTAGTAAGCGGGGCGCAAAAAGCGTGCGCGAAATCGCTGCTTCTTCACCGCGCAGTAAAGCACGTCGTTGGCGCCGACGGTGAGTGAAGCCGGGTCCAGCGGCTCGCGCTCGTCGTCGTTTAGCACCAAGGTGAAACCGCGCCGGCAATCGCCTTCCACCGTGCGCACGACGTAGGGCGTATCTTCAACCGTTACCGGGGCGCGTTCGTCCGCGATCTGCAGAAAGTAACCGCCGTCCGCGTCGGCGCGGATGTGCCTGCTGAACAGCGTAACGATTCTGGGATTGTCGATTCGTTCACCATCGACGTACCAATTGCCGTCGCGGCGAAACGAAATCTGCCCCGACTCGACGGCGTAAAAACCGGCCCGCGCCATCGCTTCACCTCATCTCGGCTTTTGTGGTGGACGTCGCCTTGCGCCGGCGCCTCACCCGCTTCGGCTATCAAATATGATCGTAACCGGTCCGTCGCCGGTCAGCCTGACCTGCATCAAAGCGCCGAACTCGCCGTGCTCGACCGTGGCGCCCGCCGCGCAGCACCGGCCGATGAAATCTTCGTACAAGCGGCGGGCTTGCTCGGGCGCGGCGGCTTTGGCGAACGACGGGCGGCGCCCGCGGCTTAAGTCCGCGAACAGCGTGAACTGCGAGACGACGAGTAGTTGGCCGCCCGCGTCTTTCAGGTTGAGATTCATCTTGCCGGCTGCGTCGGCGAAAATCCTAAGCCCCATAATTCGGCCGGCCGCAAGCGCGCTGTCGCGCGCGCTGTCGCCTTGCTCGACGCCGAGCAGGACCAGCAGTCCGCGGCCGATTTTTCCCACTGTGCGGCTGTCCACTATGACTTGCGCTTCGCTGACGCGTTGAATCACCGCGCGCACCGTCCGCCTACCTTCCTTGCCCGCCTTGCCTTGTTCGGCTTACCGCCATCTGTGCGGCTGCCCTGGAGCTGTGCGGCCTGCCGCCGTGCGGGCGCGCTCGCCGCCAGCGCGGGTCTGCGGTTCGGCGAGCTGACGACCGAGCCTCTCCGCGGGCCTTGTCGCAAAAGCGATTGCGCGAAGTTGCGGCCGAAGAACGCCGGTGCCGCCCGGCGTCTACATCGCGTGTGCTGCCCCTAAGCGGCTTGGGGCCACTTCCCGAGCGCATCTTAGTTTAATAGTATACTTGGTGGCGCCATGATTCCGATTCTTTTTCGCATCGGGCCGCTTACCGTCTATAGCTACGGCTTGATGATAGCGCTCGGCTTTCTGGCGGCAGACATCATCCTGCGGCGCGAGTTCGTACGCCGCGGCTACGGAGTCGAGTTGGCATCGCGGTTGATTCTGTGGTCGCTGGCAGCCGGTTTGGTGGGCTCGCGCATCTACGATATTTTGGAGAACCTGCCGACTTATCTAGCCGACCCGAAGCTGATGATCTTTTCCGGCTCCGGTTTCGTCTTTTTCGGCGGTCTTATCGGCGGAATTCTGGCCAGCGCCGTTTTCGCGCGCCATTATCGCATCCCGTGGCTCCGTTTGGCGGACATGGCCGCGCCCGCGCTGCTTTTGGGCCACGCGATAGGGCGGGAGGGGTGTCAGCTTTCGGGCGACGGCGACTGGGGTCTGCCCTCCACGCTGCCTTGGGCGATGGCGTATCCTAACGCGATCGTGGGGTGGAATTCGCAGACGGTGCTGACGCTGGACCGCTCCGGCCACTTGGTGTCCGGCTACTTTCCAGGCGTGCGCGTGCATCCGGCGCCAGTTTACGAAAGCATCTTATATCTGATGGGGTTTGTCGTCTTGTGGTCGATGCGCAAGCGCTTGGACAAGGACGGCCAGCTCTTTTATCTGTACCTGGTGCTGGCCGGCGCGGGCCGCTTCTTGGTCGAGTTCGTGCGCATCAACCCGCGGGTTATGTTCGGGTTGAGCGAGGCGCAGCTCATCGCCCTGGTGATGATGGCGGTCGGAATCGTTGGCTATACGCTCTCCTGCATGACGCCCGCCAAAGCCGCGCTCAGTCAGAGAGCAAGCCTGACACAGTCATGAACCGGCGCTTGCGGGTTTCGCTGCTCGGCGCCGCGTTGGTCTTGGCGGCGGTGTTCGTGCTGGTGCTGATGCGCGAGCGCCAAAGGCGCCAACCGGTGTCCGTGGCGGACACCGTGGCGACGGGAAAGCTAGCGGGCGATTTCAAGCTCACCGATATCGAGGGGCGCAGCGTATCGCTGGCTTCGCTGCGCGGCAAAGTGGTGTTTTTGAACTTTTGGGCGACCTGGTGCGCGCCATGTTTGACGGAGATGCCCTCGATGGAGAAGCTCTACGACGCCTTTGCCGAGAGGAGTGATTTCGCGATGCTGGCGGTGAGCCAAGACGCCAAAGGGGCGGCGGTCGTACTACCCTACGTGCGCAAGCACGGTTATCACTTTGAAGTTTTGTTAGACCCGCAGAGCAAGGTCGCGGAGTCCTACGATATCACCGGCGTGCCCGAGACCTTTATTATCGATCGCGACGGACGAATTGTAGCGCATCACTTAGGCGCCTTTGACTGGGCGCGCCAGGACGTCCGCGAGGCGCTGCGAGAACTGCTTGACGCCAAAGCCGGTTAAGCCACGATTTGTCTTATCAAGCATTTTAGCTATGATGATGACCGTTGACACAGCCGTACGGGAGTCGAAAGTCCGTGTTTAAGCTTAATCAGTATAAAGTCAATTGGCGGTGGCTGGCGTTGGTGATGGTCGCTGCGGTCGCGTTGTTGGTGCTGGAGGAACGTGGCGGCCGGCGCGCGCAGGCCCTGCCGGACGACACCTACGAAGAGCTACAGACCTTCGCCAACGTGCTCGCGATCGTGCAAAAAAATTACGTCGAGCCGGTGACCACCAAGCAGCTCGTTCAAGGCGCGATTTCCGGCATGCTGGCGTCCTTAGACCCGCATAGCGCCTACCTGACCCCCGAACTCTACAAGGACTTGCAGGTTGAGACGCGCGGCAGCTTCGGCGGCTTGGGTCTGGAGATCACGATCAAAGATGGGGTGCTGACGGTGGTCTCGCCGATCGAGGACACCCCGGCCTATCGCGCCGGACTCAAGCCCGGCGACCAGATCATCAAGATCGACAACAATTTTACCAAGGACATGACGCTGACTGAGGCGGTCAAGCAGATGCGCGGCCCCAAGGGCACGGCGGTCAAGTTGACGCTGCATCGCGAGGGCGTCCCGCAACTATTCACCGTCACCTTGACCAGGGACGTGATCCGCATTCAGTCGGTTAAGTTCAAGACCCTGCAGAACGGGATCGGCGACTTGCGCATCACCTCCTTTCAAGAAAACACCGACGAAAACGTGCGCCGCATTTTAGCCAAATTGACCAAAGGCGACAGCGGCAAAATCAAGGGTTTGGTGCTCGATCTGCGCGATAACCCAGGCGGGCTTTTGAACCAGGCGGTGCGCGTCGCCAGCGACTTCCTCAACGGCGGGATGGTGGTGTACACCGAAGGGCGCACCGACAGCCAGCAGCAGAAATACTTCGCCCAGACGCATAGCAAGTTCGCTGCCTACCCGATGGTGGTGCTGGTCAACAGCGGCAGCGCCAGCGCCAGCGAGATCGTCGCCGGCGCCCTGCAGGACCATCGGCGGGCCGTGGTCGTGGGCACTCAGACCTTCGGCAAAGGCTCCGTCCAGACCATTTTGCCGCTGGACGATCGCTCCGCGCTTCGGCTTACCACAGCCCGCTACTTTACGCCCAACGGCCGTTCGATTCAGGCCGTCGGCATTACGCCTGACGTGATTGTGGAAGAACCGCAGCCGACAGTGGCGATGGCAAACCTACCCGGCGCAGTCGAGGGACGCCCGATTATCCGTGAGAAAGACCTGCCGCGCCACTTCTCCAACGGCGCCGCCGACAATGGGGAGAGCCATAACCCACCGGTTCAGCCGAAACAGCCCGGCGCTAACCCGGGCCCGGGCGCGACCCTCCAAAACCGCGGCGCGGTGCCGCAGGGCGTCCCCGGTCAGGCGCCGCAGGCGCGCAAAGACCACGACGTGCAGATGGAGCGCGCGATCGCGATTCTCGACCATTGGAACACTGAGGGTAAGCCGATATTGGCCAAGGCCGGACCTGCTCCCGGGCAAGCTCAAGCCGAGCGGTAGCGTAGAGGTCCTACTGCGATAAGCTGAACGGCCGGGCGCCCGCCGAGCGACTCGCCGGTTGGCCCGGTAAGGGTATGACGCCGGGACCGGTCGCCGGGCCGAGCGCGTAATTTCTTGCCTGATCGCGACGAGCTGATGACAAGCGTTGAATGGAGCGCCCGATCGCCCTTCATCTTTCGCCTCGTCTGTCTGCCTATGGCCGCAAGCGGCAGCGCGGCGGCTTTTTGCCGTACCCGGGGCAAAAGAGGTAAGCGGCGGGCGAGCGCGAATGTGGTACTGCCGGCTTGCGCCTCTATGCCCTGATGAGGCGGCGCGGCCCTAGGTTTAGCCCAACGCTTCAGGTAGCTTGCGAGGTGATGGGAGAACAGCCGGAGCTCTCGCTAGTTCCGCGTCCCGGGCGGGCGCTCACTGTAACGCAGCTCGTGCGCCGGGTGCGTGAGTCCCTGGAGAAAAACTTCGCCCTATGTTGGGTTGCCGGGGAGGTGTCGAACGCGCGCCAGGCCTCGTCGGGTCATCTGTATTTCACGCTCAAAGACGCGCAGAGCGCGCTTAGCGTGGTGATGTTCCGCAGCGCTGTCCAGCGGCTGCGATTTAAGCTGGAAGACGGGATCGAGGTGCTGGTATGCGGGCGCGTAAGCCTCTACGAATTGCGCGGCGCGCTTCAATTTTACGCCGAAGAGCTTGAGCCGCGGGGGGCAGGCGCGCTTCAGATAGCTCTGGAGCAGCTTAAGCGGCGGCTCGCTGCGCAGGGACTGTTCAGCGCCGAACGCAAACGCGCCCTGCCGTTTTTTCCGCGCGTCATCGGTCTGGTGACCGCGCTCGGAGGGCCGCTAGGCGGCGCGGGCAGCGCGGCGCTGCACGATATGCTCAAGATTATGCTGTCGCGCAATCCGAACGTTCACGTGATCATCAGTCCGGCCAAGGTCCAGGGCGAGGACGCCGCGGGTGAGGTCGCGGCGGCGCTGGAGGCGCTCAATCTGGACGGGCGCGCCGAGGTAATTATCGTCGGCCGCGGCGGCGGTTCGCTGGAGGACTTGTGGACCTTCAACGAAGAGGTAGTGGCGCGCGCGATCTACGGCTCGCGCATTCCGGTAATCTCCGCCGTGGGCCACGAAATCGATTACACAATCGCCGATCTGGTAGCCGACGCGCGCGCGCCCACGCCCTCTGCCGCGGCCCAGATGGTGACGCCGGTTAGGTCGGAGCTCAAGCAGCAAATCGCGCAGCGTTGTGCCGCGCTGTGCCGCGTGATGACAAAGGCTCTGGCAAGCCGCAGCGAACACGTTTCCAGGCTGGCTCGTGGCCTTCCGGATCCGCGCTCGCTGCTGCGCCAGGCGCGCCAGCGTACCGATGAGGACGTCCGGGCTCTGCTTGAGGGCGCGCGGCGTGGCTTGCTGCAATGGCGCCGTCGCGCAACCGAACTGGCGCAAAGACTTAAGCCGCCGCGCGCCTTGCTGCGCGAGGCTCGGCTTAAGGTCAGCCGTATTACGCTGGCGCTGCGGACCGGTCTCGCTCCGTTGGTTCAAGGGCAGCGGATGGGTGTCGAGCGGCTCCACGGCGGACTGTGCCAGGCGGTCGGCCGGTGCGCAGCGCAATATCGCGAACAACCGCGTGCTATGGCGCGGCGCGTCCAGACCGCGTTCGTCAAATCTTTCGAGCTTAAGCGGCGTAGAATGATCGAGCTCGGTTCGCGCCTCGACTCGCTCTCGCCATTGCGCGTGCTGGAGCGAGGCTACGCCATCGCTATCGAGCAGCGCAGCGGCCGCGCCATCGTGGATGCCTCACGGGTTAAGGCCGGCGACGTGCTGGATATTCGCCTGCATCGAGGCCGGCTGCGTGCGCGCACGTTGGCGGCGATGCTCGACGCAACTGCCCCCCGAAAAACGCGACCCAGGGATGCGGACTGACTGCATAAGCAGGTTTCGTGCCACAGTGATTCAGGCCCGGCGTCGCGCCCTCCAGCCCAGGCGTCAAGCCTTTGCGTCAGACTTCCCATCTGTTCTATGCTTAACGAGGGTCTGCGCTGCTTGCGATTGACCCGCCTTAAGCCTCGCTTTGAATGGAAATGCACTTTCTTGCCGGCTCACTCGCTGCGCTGCCTCATTGCGCCG
This sequence comes from Deltaproteobacteria bacterium, assembly GCA_021831785.1. Classification (GTDB taxonomy): domain Bacteria; phylum Desulfobacterota; class Binatia; order Binatales; family Binataceae; genus JAJYYI01. The sequence continues at coordinate 143,917 of JAKBMB010000009.1, forward strand.
AGCGCATCGTTGGTGCGGGGTGAAGGCGTGTCCGCTGCGCACCTAACGGCGAAGTGACATGATGAGAACCTGGCTGCCGCCGGTGTTATGGGCCACGTGCATTTGGCTGTTTTCCACGTCATTTTTCACTGCAAGCCAGACCGCGAGCGTCATCGAGCCGATACTGAGATGGCTGTTGCCCTGGTGCGCGCCGCCAACGATTCACTTTTTGCACCACATGATCCGCAAGAGCGCCCATCTGAGCGAGTACGCGGTACTGTTCTGGCTGCTCGCGCGAGGGCCGCTACGGCATTCTCCGGCGACTGCGCTGGTGCTCTGCGCGCTGTACGCGGTGCTGGACGAAACGCATCAGGTATTTGTGCCCGGCCGCACACCCTCGCCGTATGACGTGGGGATTGACTTCAGCGGCGCTTTGGCGGGCCATCTGCTGCGCCTAGCTAAGGGGGCCTGGGACGGCGTTACTCCGCTTCCAAGCGGGCCGTGATTCGGTCGATGCGCATAAAATGCTCCCGCAAAGCGGTGAAGTCCTCGGGCAGCTTGAGCTTGCCGGCGCAGGCAAAACACCGGAGTTGTCCGTAAAGCGCGAAGTCGGCGAGCCCGATTCGACCCAGAAGAAAGGCGCGGCGGCGAAGCTCATCTTCCAGCGGCGCGAGTAGCTGGCGCATCAGCGAGCGGTTAGCCTCGGCCTGCTGTCGGGCGCGCGCGCAAAAACCCGCGGCCATCCGCTGCTCGACCCATCTGACGTATCGCGACAACGGCCGAGGTCCGCGCGCGCGATAGTAATCGAGCAACTCGGGCATCGCGGCGCGCAGAACTGTCGCTCCAAGTTCGCCCTCGAAATAGCGCGCCAGGACCTGATGCAAACCGGCGTAGGAGGCGGGCAGCAGCGTCGGCTCGGGGTGTTCGGTTTCGAGCCGGGCGATAATTTCCCACGCGCCTACGGTCGTTTCACCGTTGGGGAAAGTAAGCGCCGGCAGGTGCTGGGTGATTTGGTCCGGCTTGCGGGCCGGATTTGCCGGATTATCTCGAGAGAGGCGCTTGCCGGTCTCACGCTTGGCGGCCGGCTCCTCGGCTCTCGCCTTGAGGTTATCGGAGGAATGCGCGATTTCCTCCGGTTGGTCTTCCTCGGCGTCGACGACCTCGTAGTCGAGCCCCTTGAAGTCCAAAATCTTGCCTATCATGGCGCAGGCCGAGTCCGTGCTCAGCGAAATCAGCTTAAGTGTCATGAGAAAGTACCATCACACGGGTTCAATGGGCGAGCATCTGCGCCATCGTAGTCGCGTTCATCACGCCGAAGTTGCGGTAGCAGTTGTTGAAGATAACAAAGGCCCGTTTAATCCCGGTACGCCTCTTGAGTTGGACGGCCCAGCGCTGGAGTTCCGTCTCCGAGTATAGATACATGTATCGCTCGGCCGTTGTCAGCCCTTTCTCAAACCAGTTAGCGCGGTTGCGCCCGTGAAAGCGCATGTAGGCGCAGTCGCCGGTCACGGCAAGGAAAGAGGGCACGGTCGAGGGCAAGTCGGGCTCGTCGACGGACACGTAGTAAAGCCTGTGATGGCGCAGAAAGCTCATCGTCTCGGCGCGATTCGAGTCGGGAGTGACCCAACTCGGATGGCGAAATTCGACCGCGATATCCGAGCCCGGCAAGCGGTCCCTAAGCGCGGCGACGTAATCGAGATTTGCGCTGCGGCGCGTGAAATAGGGCGGAAATTGAAACAGCAGCGCGCCGAGCTTGCCGGAGAGCACCAGCGGTTCGAGCGCGCTGCGGAACATCTGGAAGGCCAACTCCCGGACCGCGGGCGAAACCGCGGTCAGGCGCGGGCGCGCGCGTTCCTGACCGGTGAGCATCGCGACGATCGTCTTCGGCAGGCGATTGGTTTCGACCGGATGCTGGGTCAACAGGCCGAAAGCCTTAATGTTGAAGACAAAGTTAGGTGGAGTGCGCTCGGCCCATAATTGCGCCACGCGCTGGTTGACCAGCGTGTAATAAGTGGAGTCCACTTCCACTGTGTTGAAGTGTGCGGCATAGAAGCGTAAGCGGTCTTCGGCGGTTTTGGTGCCTGGGGGATAAAAGCTATCGGACTTGACGAGGCTCGGGTCGGTCCAGGACGCGGTTCCGACGAAGAATTGCGGCGCGAGTACCTGGGCGCCGGACGCCGTTGCATTATCACCATCCCGGGTCACACCCGCGCTCCGCTGAGAGCCAAGCAACGCTATTTTATACGAAAGGGCGGCGCATTGACGCCTGTCGCGAGCCTACAAAGTAGGGTTTCGCGCTCCTTCGGGGTTCCGGCAAACCCAGTGCGGCAACGTTCTTCTTGATTCCCAAGGAGAATATGATGGAGCAGCAGGGATTTGAACCCCCAAGAAAGCCCAGAAAACCTTAGGTTTTTCGGCCCGAAATGTGCCTCAAAGTGGCCGTTTCGGTACAGTTTGCCCCACATGGGGCAAACTCGATAAGGCTCTGCCACCTCCGCTTTGAGCCGTGGTCACGGTGCCATCCGCGAGCGTATGATACGTATAATATTTCTCTGGGCCCTGCGCTCGGTCAGATGGACCAAACGAGGTAAGTTCCGTGGCTGAGAAGGATTTTCACGTAAGCCTGCCCCAAGAGGTGGTCGGCGGCTTTGGCTGGAGCGAATCGGAAGTGCCCAGCCGCGTACGCGAGGCGCTCGTAATGGATCTGTTACGCCTCGACAGGCTGTCGGAGGCGCAAGCTGCGGCCATTCTGGGACTGGCGCGCTGGGAGCTTCTCGAACTGATGGGACGTTACGATGTACCGGCCGTTCGCATGAGCACGGAGGAACTCGATCGCGAGCTCGCCACCGAGGTCAAGCGTAACGGCGCCACATGATCGTCTCCGACGCTAGTTGGCCCGTCTGCGTAGTGGCCAGCAGACCCCGGGGGCGGCGACTTTCATCTGCGCCGCCGCACGGTGTCATCAAATCGCGATTCGGGGTCCGCCCAGCGAAGACTAGTGCGGCGGTTCGGTTCAACTCTCTTCATCCGCCTTGTTCCCGGCAGTCTCCAGGACCGGGATCAGTCCACCACCAACCGTGAGCAGCGTGCTGTCCGGTAGCTTGGCGTCAATCTGGGTCCAGTATGGCCTTCAGCTCGACCTTCCCCTCCGCCTGTAGACCAAGGCACATAGCGATTCCGGCGCTGTCGGTGCCGATGCGCTCCTTAAGCTCCAGGATGTATCCCGCAGCTTTCTTGGAAACCTCGTAGGCGTGAAGTTGCATCGGGTCGCCGTCCCGAACACCGATAACGTGTGCGAAGGCAAACTTACGCCTAACGTATGCGAGAAGAGAATCCTGCAATACGAGGACAAGGCGCTTGGATAGATGCTAGAACGTCCCGATCTTGTGGTTCAGTTGCACTAAGATAGTTTTCGCGGTCATCTTCCAGTTCATGCCGAACGGCCTGCCGGATTCTGCCTCTTCTCGCTTCACGCGGACCCCATGCCGCCTGAGAAATCGCTGCCGTTCAGGCCAGACTGTGCCGGTGGTATCTAGCGTTTGTAACTCGATACCGACGAAGTCGCGCGCTTTACCGTTGCGGACCGAAACCAGGCAATAATCGATGCTTCCGCCAGGGACCGCAAGCTGAGCAACAATGCGCAGTTCATTTCCGGGCTCGTGCAGTTTGAGCAAATGAACGCAGTCAGTGAAGACCTGGCTCCGCTCCAGAAACCGAAACGGGCAGATCATTACTGGCTGCGCCTGGCGGCCATAGGTCATTGTGCACGTGCCGATGGTGATTTCGGGCTGACTCTTGCGGTTCTTGAGACATTTGCGACTGAGGAAGGGGCACCGCTGCGCGAGCGCAATGGCCTTCCAGTCCGCTGGCTGAAAGGCGGGCAGTCCGTAGAGTTCCGCAACCTTTGTCCCCGCCGCGCTCGTCGTCACAGGAGTAGCCTGCATCTATCCTGGGCGAAGTGGACGTACTCCGATGCGATGTCGACGCCGATTGACTTCCTGCCTAACTGGAAGGCAACCAAGTTCGTTGTTCCGGTGCCCGCGAAAGGATCCAGCACAACGCCGCCCACGGGGCAGGTTGCAAGTATTGGGATGCGGCACAGATCCTCGGGGTAAGATGCGAAGTGCAGTTCGCGCCTCTGCGTATCTTCGGGAATGATATCCCACACATCGCTAGGCTTGGCGCCTTCCGGATGGTACTTCAAAAAGTAAAAGCCGCGCTCGGCCAGTTCGCGGGCACGGCCTGACACCTGTTCAGAGTCTGAGTGCGTCGCGCGCTGCTGTCCTCGAATGATCATTCGAAAATCAGCGAGGTTTCCGAGACGCAGCTCGCCGAGCAGAGCATCGAGTGCCGCGAACGCTTCTCGCTTTTCAGCCTGGCTGAGAGCCGTCGACAGCTCGATTTGTCGGCGGTACCTGACGCCGGAGACCCCAGTCGCAGAAACCACAGCACCGTTAATTATTTTCGCCTGGCCGGGTTTGTGCCGAATCGCGTCGGCATCGTAAAAGTAGCGCTCGGACTTCACAAAATGGAACACGTGCTCATGGACGTTACGGAGCTTGTCCTTGGTATTGTCCGGACCACCTTTAACCTTGTTCCAGATGACATTGTTCCGCAGAATCCATCCCTGACGGTCGGTCATAGCCAGCGTTACCCGCCAAGGGATACCCAGCAAGCTCTTGTGTTGGTAGACGTCGCCAATGTTCAGCCAGAGGGAACCAGTCGGCTTAAGGACCCCCCTTACCTCCGCGACGATCGCTAAAAGGTCTTCGAGATACTCTACATAGGTCTCCTCAAGACCGATGCCTCCGCCGGAGTACGCACGCTGGCCCCAATACGGAGGCGAGGTCATGCAGCAGTCAATGAATTCACGCGGAAAGGACGCGAGGACCTGCAGCGAGTCGCCGATTAGGAACAGCGGTTGGCTGTCCCCAGAGCGTAGATAGTCGCTGATCATTCTTTCGACATGAACCGCACCCTGTTCGGGGTTCATTTCTTACCCGCCTCTCCATTCCGTCGGCTTGGTTTCCCCTAGCTCTGAAGCGAAAATAAGTTTATCGATGAAGACTCGGAAGTCCGCGCCCTATGCCGGTGCCATAGCCGAAAGACAGAGGACCGGCTTGCGGGTTTTTGGTGCGTCGGAGGTTGCCCGGTCCGCGGGTCTCGGTGGCGCGGGCGGCCCTGCCCGCGCTGGGCACGGGCGGGCACGGCGGCCCGCCCCACTAAAATTTTTTTTCGCTTCAGGGCTAATAATCTACGACTCCCGACTTCGTCGCAAGTTTTCCCGTCGAAATCACGACCCATCATCTTAATCAAGGCCGGGTGGGAGCGCGGTGAGGGGCCGTTTGCCAGGGGACAACCGCTGGAAGACCCCATCGCGATCTGCACGAGGCTGATGGTGGAGCAGAAGGGATTTGAACCCTCGACCCCTACGTTGCGAACGTAGTGCTCTCCCAGCTGAGCTACTGCCCCAACCGTTGGGCTGTTACGACAAGAGAAGCTCGCGCAGGCGTGGCCGTAAACTAGCAGCCAGATCCGGCCTTTTCAAGGCGTAGGCCACCTGAGCCAGGACGAAGCCGACGCGGTCGCCGAGGTCGTAGCGCGCGCCTGTAAACTGGTATCCATAAAGCGCGCGATGCTCGGCCAGAGCCAAGAGCGCGTCAGTGAGCTGAATTTCGCCGCCGACACCCGGCTCGGCGTGTTCCAGCAGGCCAAAAATTTCCGGCGGCAGGACGTACCGGCCCATGATCGCAAGTTGACTCGGGGCACGCTCCGGCGAAGGTTTTTCGACCATTCCGCTGATACGGTAAATGTGCTCGCCGGTTTTGCTGCCCTCAACGATGCCGTACTTGGACACCTCGCTGCGTGGAACCTCCAGCAGCGCGACTGCCGGCGCGGTTTGGCCCTCAGCCACGTCCAGCAACTGCCTCAACAGCGGCGGTTGGCAGTCGAAGATGTCATCGGGCAGCATCACGGCGAACGGTTCCCCGCCAACCGCGCTTTTGGCCTGCAAAACCGCGTGGCCGAGACCCAACGGCTGATGCTGCTCGACGGCCGTGATGCGCGCCAGCTTGCCTACCGACTGCACTAAATCGAGCAATTCGAGTTTCTCGCGTTCCTCCAGCGCGCGTTCCAGCTCGGGCGCCGGCGCGAAGTGCTCGATGAGCGAGGTCTTGCCCGGGCTGATGACGAAAATGATCTCCTCGATTCCCGAGCGCGCCGCCTCCTCGGCTACGAGCTGGATCGCCGGCGTATCCACTACCGGCAGCAATTCCTTGGGCACCACCTTGGTCACCGGCAGCATCCGAGTTCCCAACCCGGCAGCTAAGATGACCGCTTTACGGACTTTCATCTGGTGCTCCTGGCGCCATTGGCCGCGCGAACCCGCAGACGCGGCCGCGCGCGGCTGACTCCTTAAGCCCTTTGGGTGCGCCGCTCGCAGCGCCTGACGGGTGAGACCTTTGATCGTAGTGGGCGCTTGCTGCTAAGTAAAGTTGAGGCTGATGCTGACGGCTTATTTGGACGCCTTTTCGGGCGCGGCCGGCGACATGTTGGTCGCCGCGGCTATTGACGCGGGTGCCGACTTTGAGGCACTCAAGCGCGCGCTCGCCGCGCTGCCGCTGGCCGGTTATGAACTGCGGCTCGAATCGAAAACGGTCAGCGGAATCGCCGCGCGACGGTTCGTGGTCGAGGTCTTGGCGCCGCAGCCCGAGCGAAGGCTCGATGACATCCGCGCCATAATCGGCGCCGGCGCGCTCGCCGATGAGCTTAAGCACAATGTAATGCGAGTCTTCGAGGCGTTGGCCGAGGCCGAGGCCAAGGTGCATCGCATCGCTACCGACCAGGTCCATTTCCACGAAGTTGGCGCGGTTGACTCGATTATCGATGTCGTGGGTGCGGTCTGGGCCTTCGAGGCCCTGCGCGTAAATCGCCTTTTGGTATCGCCCCTGCCGATGGGGCGCGGCCTGATCGCCGCGCGTCATGGCCCGCTGCCGGTTCCGGCGCCCGCCACAGTGGAACTGCTTGCGGGCTTTCCGGTGCGCCTACACGATGGGGAGGGCGAGATGGTCACGCCGACCGCCGCGGCGCTGATCAAGGCGCTGGCGCAACCGGCGCCGCTGCCGCTCGGGTTTGAAATCCAGCGCGTCGGTTACGGCGCCGGGAGCCGGGATTACGCCGACCGGCCGAACCTATTGCGGCTTATCCTTGGCCGCGAGGTCGGCCCGGTGGGCGATGACCGCTTACTCGCGGTCGAAACCAATATCGACGATCTGAACCCGCAGATCTACGGTCATCTGTGCGAACGGCTTTTCGCCGCCGGCGCGCGCGACGTGACGATTACCCCTACGATCATGAAAAAGGGGCGCCCGGGTGTAATCGTATCAGTGTTGGTTGAACCGGGGCTGCGCGAGGCGATCGTACGCGAGCTTTTTGCCGAGACCGGCACATTGGGCGTGCGCTGGCACGAGATCGAGCGTGCGCTGGCGCCGCGGGAGAGCCGAAAAGTTGAGACGCGCTTCGGGTCGATCCAGGTCAAAGTGTCCGGGTTCGCCGGCCAGACGCCGCGGTTCGCGCCCGAGTACGAGGATTGCCGCGCGGCGGCGATAAGGCACGCAGTGCCGCTGCAAGTCGTGATGGAAGAGGCGCGGACAGCGGCGCGCCGGCAACTGGGATAAAGCGGTGAAACCGGGCTCCCTGCTGGTCAACGAAATCTTCTACAGCATCCAGGGCGAGTCGACGCACGCCGGCCGGCCATGCGTGTTCGTGCGCCTTACCGGCTGCGATCTGCGCTGCAGCTACTGCGACACCGAATATAGCTTTTACGAAGGCCGGACGATCCCTATCGGCGAGATCGTGCAACAGGTGCTCGCTCACGGCTGCGGCCTTGCGGAAGTCACCGGCGGCGAGCCCCTGTTGCAGGCAAACGTCTATGAACTTATCGGGGCGCTGCTCGGCGCGGGGCTTACGGTGATGGTTGAAACCTCGGGCGCGGCGGACTTAAGCCGGCTCGACCCGCGCGTGGTCAAGATAATGGACCTAAAATGTCCGGGCAGCGGCGAGGCCCATCGCAACCTGTGGCAGAACCTGGCGTGGCTTACGCCGCGCGATGAGGTCAAGTTCGTGCTCAGCGGTCGCGCCGATTACGAATGGGCGCGCAACGTGATGTACGAGCACGCTCTGTCGGAGCGAGTTAACGCGGTGCTGCTGAGCTGCGCCTTCGGGCGGCTTGAGCCGCTTAAGCTCGCGCAATGGATGCTCGAAGACCGGCTGCCGGCGCGGTTCCAGCTCCAGCTTCACAAGTATGTCTGGTCCCCGCACACGCGCGGCGTTTGAGCCCACGCAAGGCCGGGGGTTGATGTTGTTCAAGTCGGCGCGGCTCGATATGGCCGTTAAAGCGCCGGCCCGAGAGCAGCGCTACGCTTTGGGGGCGGACATCTGAGCCTTTTCGTGGCTCTCGAACGTCCCTTCGGGGCCGCGCCCCACAGTGCCGATCCCGTAGCGATCCAGCATGCGATAAAGCGTGGAGCGCGAAACGCCGAGCAGGCTCGCGGCGCGCCGGCGATTGCCGCCGGTCTTTTTGAGCGAGCGCAACAGCGTATCCTTCATCACCTCGTGAAGAGAAAGCCCGCTCGCCGCTGCCGCGCCCTCCGCCGGACTCGGGGCGAGCGGTTTGTCGGGCATGGCCGCCGCCGCGGGCGCGGGTTGGCTCAGGTGAGTGGGCAGGTGGGGGAGGTCGATGCGCTCTTGGGGGGCGAACAGGACGGCGTGCTCGAGGGCGTGGGCGAGTTCGCGCACGTTGCCCGGCCAGGGGTAG
>JAKBMB010000031.1 GCA_021831785.1 Deltaproteobacteria bacterium
CCTTCGATACATCGACGCCAACGTAAACCGCTTCCATCTTCCTCCTCCGCGGGGCTTCACCCATTCTTGCCCACGATGCGGGCTCTGCTCGCCCTGGCGACTGTTCGGGTTATTTCGCCCCTTCTCTAGCGAAGCGGGGAGCCTTGCTGAGCGCCGGTCTTGTTCAACCCCGAATGACAACGGTCTCCCGCCTCGCTTTCCTCTCCTTTACCTGAATCAACATACAAGGATGACATCCGCGCAAGCGGCGTGAGGATGTGCGCAGGTTATTCAATCCATTTGCGGGACGCCATAATAGGAGAACCTTCATCGTCTCCATGCGTTTTCTCGCCTTGATGTATACACGCCCGACACTTCGGTCAGGCTTCAATGGGGCCGCGCTCATTCGAGCGCGGAAATGTCTGGCGTGTTGGCGGCCGCGCTATAGCGCCAAATGCTTCAATGGGGCCGCGCTCATTCGAGCGCGGAAATGCTGGTACTGGGACGAGGTGCGCGTGCTCGACCGGGGCTTCAATGGGGCCGCGCTCATTCGAGCGCGGAAATTATGACGAAGTGGACGAAGTGGACGAAGACGAACTAGGCTTCAATGGGGCCGCGCTCATTCGAGCGCGGAAATCCGCCTTCGAGCTCCACTACGAGCTCCAGCGCTTCGTTGCTTCAATGGGACCGCGCTCATTCGAGCGCGGAAATTCGACTTCAAGGCGCAAGCGATGATCGAGTCGTCGCTGCTTCAATGGGGCCGCGCTCATTCGAGCGCGGAAATGCACTCGGTGCTGGTCTCGAAGCGAGTGCAAGACGTGCTTCAATGGGGCCGCGCTCATTCGAGCGCGGAAATAATTTACCAATGTCTGGTAAGGAAATAATGATGATGGCTTCAATGGGGCCGCGCTCATTCGAGCGCGGAAATAATACCTTATGTGAGATTAATATTGATTATTTGTCGAGCTTCAATGGGGCCGCGCTCATTCGAGCGCGGAAATCGCATTTGACAGCAGTAAGGTCTCACGCGTTGATGCAGCTTCAATGGGGCCGCGCTCATTCGAGCGCGGAAATTGTACTTAAGAGGAAATGCTCCGTATTGAAAAAATTGGCTTCAATGGGGCCGCGCTCATTCGAGCGCGGAAATACGCAAAATGGCGCGCCGCGCGCGACGCGCTCGAGGAGCTTCAATGGGGCCGCGCTCATTCGAGCGCGGAAATTTGGGTGTGCATCGCGTGTTCGTTTATCAGCGCCTGAGCTTCAATGGGGCCGCGCTCATTCGAGCGCGGAAATATGGCCGAAGCAACGGCGCTCGTAAGTCTGGCGAAGCTTCAATGGGGCCGCGCTCATTCGAGCGCGGAAATTCCATCCCAGTGTCAGCACCTGGCTGGCGATGCTGCCGGGCTTCAATGGGGCCGCGCTCATTCGAGCGCGGAAATCCACCGCCGCGCCCACGCTCTCCGAGCAACATCGACGCGCTTCAATGGGGCCGCGCTCATTCGAGCGCGGAAATTGGCCAACGTCCTATACGACCTAAAAACTGCGGGCCACGCTTCAATGGGGCCGCGCTCATTCGAGCGCGGAAATACTGCTATCCGGCGCTCCATCCACGTCTGCCCCTGCTACAGCTTCAATGGGGCCGCGCTCATTCGAGCGCGGAAATAGGACATTGATATTGACAGTCTTTTAGCGGTTGTCCATGCTTCAATGGGGCTGCGCTCATTCGAGCGCGGAAATAGGACATTGATATTGACAGTCTTTTAGCGGTTGTCCATGCTTCAATGGGGTCGCGCTCATTCGAGCGCGGAAATGCGCTGAACGAGAGCCTCCTGATTTGCCCGGTCCAGCTTCAATGGGGCCGCGCTCATTCGAGCGCGGAAATCGACGCCGCGGCGGACGATGATCCGCACATCTCCATCGCTTCAATGGGGCCGCGCTCATTCGAGCGCGGAAATGCGGCGCGGGTCTCGGGTGCGACGCCGCGAAGCGGGCTTCAATGGGGCCGCGCTCATTCGAGCGCGGAAATGGGCGCTCCCGCCGCGGTCCGAGTCAATGTTCAAACGCTTCAATGGGGCCGCGCTCATTCGAGCGCGGAAATGAGAGTCATGCGCACAATTAGTCTTGTTGGCTTCAGGGCTTCAATGGGGCCGCGCTCATTCGAGCGCGGAAATACTGTACACTGCCCTTGCGCGCCCTTGCTCTCTATGCTTCAATGGGGCCGCGCTCATTCGAGCGCGGAAATTCCCGGTGGTGCGCTGGGCGCTCGGCGACCAGTTCCTGCTTCAATGGGGCCGCGCTCATTCGAGCGCGGAAATGCCGCCGCCGCCCCCCGGACAACTCACATAACTGCCGCTTCAATGGGGCCGCGCTCATTCGAGCGCGGAAATGCCCACGATGTCGGCCGCCGAGACGACGCCTGTCTTGCTTCAATGGGGCCGCGCTCATTCGAGCGCGGAAATGCGCCTCGGGATCTAGGAGCTGCTGTCTGGACGACGGTGGCTTCAATGGGGCCGCGCTCATTCGAGCGCGGAAATCCTGCAGCGCGGCGATGTTCGAGACGTCCGTCTGCTGCTGCTTCAATGGGGCCGCGCTCATTCGAGCGCGGAAATGCGACAGGGTCCGCATATAGAGGAGTGTGGTAAGGGCTTCAATGGGGCCGCGCTCATTCGAGCGCGGAAATTTTCGTCGTTACCGTTTCAGCGGAAGTTAATGAGGAGCTTCAATGGGGCCGCGCTCATTCGAGCGCGGAAATTTTCTCTTCGACCACGCGGGTCAACACGTCGAGCAAGCTTCAATGGGGCCGCGCTCATTCGAGCGCGGAAATAGATCCAATCGCCGTCCGGCCTCCCCATTTAAAGCCGCCTGCTTCAATGGGGCCGCGCTCATTCGAGCGCGGAAATGCGCTTCCTGGGACGAGGAGTGGCGTGTAGACGCTGCTTCAATGGGGCCGCGCTCATTCGAGCGCGGAAATTGGCTCGCGGGTATTGGCGACCCGAGACAAGCGCCGCTTCAATGGGGCCGCGCTCATTCGAGCGCGGAAATGCGCTGGTCTACGCGCCTGCCGGCTCGGTCGCAGCCGCTTCAATGGGGCCGCGCTCATTCGAGCGCGGAAATGCTGCTTGATGCCGCTGATCTCGACGAAGTACGTTACGCTTCAATGGGGCCGCGCTCATTCGAGCGCGGAAATGGCTCGCGCATAGCGACGCCGTCGCAGCCGCCCGCGGCTTCAATGGGGCCGCGCTCATTCGAGCGCGGAAATCGGGTGTGGTCAGTGGGTCTGCAACAGTTCGTGGTGGCTTCAATGGGGCCGCGCTCATTCGAGCGCGGAAATCCTTCCTCGAGCAAGCGTCATCCCGGCCAGCAAGTGTTCGCTTCAATGGGGCCGCGCTCATTCGAGCGCGGAAATAAGGCGTTGTCCACGAGGGCAACGTAACCATACTGGCTTCAATGGGGCCGCGCTCATTCGAGCGCGGAAATGTCAAAGTAGTGAGGATGCGATCCTCTTTCTGAATGGGGCTTCAATGGGGCCGCGCTCATTCGAGCGCGGAAATCCGCCAAAGGCGCGCTGTTTTATGTAACTAAGTACATGGGGCTTCAATGGGGCCGCGCTCATTCGAGCGCGGAAATGGGATATCAGCGGGGTTCACTGCCGGCTGCCGGCGCAGCTTCAATGGGGCCGCGCTCATTCGAGCGCGGAAATGTGTTCTGTTATTCCTGGGTCTGCACAACTAGCTCCCTGCTTCAATGGGGCCGCGCTCATTCGAGCGCGGAAATCTGTCCATTGAGCGGGGGCAGCTTTGATCGTTGGGCTGCTTCAATGGGGCCGCGCTCATTCGAGCGCGGAAATTTATGACTGGCCGGGTGGGCCCAACTTTGGGTGCGAGCTTCAATGGGGCCGCGCTCATTCGAGCGCGGAAATAAGTTCGCCGCACGGCAATAAAAGACTGCCTAACGTGCTTCAATGGGGCCGCGCTCATTCGAGCGCGGAAATGCGCCACCGCGAGGACGGACCCGCCCTCGAATACTCGCTTCAATGGGGCCGCGCTCATTCGAGCGCGGAAATCCTCCTCGCTCACCGCCTCGCCGCTGCGCGACAGATAGCTTCAATGGGGCCGCGCTCATTCGAGCGCGGAAATGCGGAATTAGCGCGGGCACCTACGCGACTTACCTGAGCTTCAATGGGGCCGCGCTCATTCGAGCGCGGAAATGACCGGTTCCTCGGCACTGCGGGTGCGCGGCTGATCGCTTCAATGGGGCCGCGCTCATTCGAGCGCGGAAATATGGATCACATCTCCGGTTGCCAAGGCAGTGGCGGGAGTGCTTCAATGGGGCCGCGCTCATTCGAGCGCGGAAATCGCTACGATAGCCGTGGACCGCGCCACAGAGAGGAGCTTCAATGGGGCCGCGCTCATTCGAGCGCGGAAATCGCTTAAGCAGCCCTTCGAGCAGGCATTTGGAACTGCCGCTTCAATGGGGCCGCGCTCATTCGAGCGCGGAAATCGTCAGATCAAAGCGGCAGCCCTGGCCGCCGGGAAAGCTTCAATGGGGCCGCGCTCATTCGAGCGCGGAAATCAGTCGCCTGCAAGTCCTTGATTTTCAAAGAGCAATGGGACGCTTTTCGAGCGACTCCCGCTGCCGGCCGCAAAAAACGGCCTGTTCTTCTTCTCATAGCGAAAAACCCCCGCAAAGACAAGGCTTTTCGCGCCGCGAGCGGGGGCTGGCTTTTTGCCGTCACCGCGCCGCTCGCGCCGCTCAGCGCGTCTCGAATCCCACATACCGGTTAAGCTCGCCGCTCAACACCCGCGCCAACAGACGGGCCTGAATTTCGAGCACGCGCCGGTAGTTGACGCGGTAACCGAACAACGGATGAGTCACCAAGGTATCCATCCGCTGCTCGTAGGCGCGCAGAAACCCTTTTCTGCCGGCGGGCGTCAGCGCGACGGCCGGACCGACGCTGATGAAATCTTCAAGCTTGACCATACCGGTATTGATCGCGCCGATCACCGCGGAATCGGCGATCAGCGGCCGGAAGCCTTCGATTAGGTCGAGCGCCAGTGCCGGCCGGCCAAAGCGGGGCTGGTGAAAGAAGCCGATGAAGGGGTCGAAGCCGACGACGTGACAGGTGATCGTCAAGTCTTTAGTCAAGAGGCTGTAAGCGAACGACAGCAAGGCGTTGACGGGATCGACCGGCGGGCGTCGATTGCGATAGGTGAAGTCGAACTCGAAGGGCCCCGCGCGACCGGGATCATCGACGATCTTCAGCATCCCGGCAAAGTTAGCGAAATAGATGCGCGCGGCGTTGCCTTCGATCCCCAAAAGCTCTTCGAGCGCTTCGGCCTCCAGCGCCGCCTGCGCGTAGCGCTTGAGCTGGATGAGCGCGGCGGGCGGCGGCTCGATATGGTTGCGGCGCAGCATCGTGCGCTGATTGCGGATCTTCGAAGCGACGAATTCGCGGGCAACGCCGAGGCAAAACAGGGGCCGCTCCGCCAGCGCAAATTGCTGCTTGCGCAGGAACACGTTCTTCAACCCCAGCCCTTGGGTCAGGCCGTAAAACCAACCCCCGTAGGAGAAATGCGCGATCGGCTTTTCCGACCAGCAAAGGCCCTGCAGCGCGGCGGCGGTGAACTGCACATTGCCGAACACGTTGACTTGGGAGAGTTCGCCAACGCGCACGTCCTGGACCGGCTTGTCGCGCGCCCTGATCTGCAATACCTCGCCGCGCTTGCCGACGACCAGGCCGTGGCCGGTGACGTAAAGCGGGCGCAGGTCGTCGCGCGCGGGAAGCAAGCGGCGTAAAGGCTCGTCGGCGCCGCGCGGGGCGCGCAGCGGGCCGTCCTGGTACTCTTCAAACAGCGAAAGCTGGATGCTGGGAATGGCCGGCTCCAACGAGTCGCAGAGCGCGGTTTCGTCCGGCAGGCAGATGCCGACCAGCGAGCATCGCGGGCATTTGGGGCTGTCCACCAACGGCGGCGGAATCTCGCCGCGTTGGGCCAGCGCTCTTGCCTGCTCCAATGCGGCGAGCGTTTCGCCGGCCAGGGCGTCGTCGATCGCCACGCGCACGCGCTGGCGTGTGGCATGGTAATAGGCGACCGCCTCCTCGCAGCGGTAGCCGTTGTCGCGCAGGATGAGCGCTTGCGCGCAGAGCTGCGCGCGGTCGGCCGGCCACGCCTGGGGGCCGTCCTCGCTCTCGCGCGGACCGCCCTTCTTGTAGTCCACCGGCGCTACGGCGCCGCCCTCGCCTTCAACCAGGTCCATCTTGGCGATCAGCCGATGGGTCTCGCTGCTGAGCGTGACCGAGCGGGAATGGATCTGCGCCTCCTCGTCGGGCGGCGGCAACGGGTCGGACTTGGTTTCGAGCTTCTCGTGGCGCAACGCGCCTTCGACCGTGTCCGCGCTATGGGCGAAGATTGCTTCGACCCATTCATAGAAGAAAAGGCGCGGGCAATAGACGAATTCGTTGAGCATCCGCGCGGGCAGGTAGTCCGGAAGATTGACTTGTACTCGGGTGTGCGGCCCAGGGCCGATCCTCTCCGCTGCCCCGCCTAGCTCGGTCGCGATAGGTTGGAAAGTGGTCGGATCCGACATCGCAATGAGCGCTCTCGGAGCTACACGCGGTCCTGCTTGGACGGCGAATCAGGCTCGCCGTCAACGACGATACAGGGGCTGTCGATGGGCGAGTACGCCTGGCCCAGCGCGGTGATCACCCGCTCGCCGCGTCCCTCGACCGGGCCGAGATCGACGAACAGCACCTGGTCGTCGCGATGGTCGATGATCTCGCTCAGCGCGTGGCGGCAGCGCACGAGGTCGGTCCGCGTGAACTGGCACTCGAAGATCGAGTACTGGAGATGGTCGCCGAAGTCGCGCATGGTCTTGTAGACGGCGCGCAGCCGCTTGTCCTCGCGAATGTCGTAGCACACGAGATACGTATTCCGCATCGCGCTTATCTCCTGACGCGGACTCCGGAATCGCTAGCGACCAGCAGCAGCCCCCTTAACGGTTGCCGCCTCTCAACTTCCGAAAGCAATTCCAGCACGCCGCGGCGCACGGCGATTCTCCCAACTCGTCTGAACCGAAACAACACGATGCCGTGGTAGGCTTTGGGAGGGTATCGCCGGAGATCACCGAGCCCCTTATCCAGAGAGAACAGGCATCGCCGGGCACGGCGCGCGGCGTCGGCCACGAGCGGATCGGGCTGTCCCTCCAGTCCTTCGTCCGCAACCGTGTCCACGAGGTGCCCGAGACGGCGAAGATCGTCAGCCAGTTCGGCGGGCAGGTTCTCGTCGAGTTTTATGCGCATCCGCCGATAAGGGTGTCAGTTCCTCTTCGCGGGCCAGAGCGGCCGCATAGGCAATCGCGGCACGGATGTGAGCGGTCTTGAGCGAGGGATAGGACGTAATTATCTCGTCGCTCGCCGCGCCTTCGGCCAGCGAATCCAGAATTACAGCCACGGGCACACGCGTCCCCTTCGCGCACAACCGGCCGCCCACAACATCACGCCGCGAGATCAGGTATTTCCTCCAATCGATCACGGGCTGCACCAACACTCGCATTTAGCATATCGCAGATGGCCGCCGAAGCCGCGCATGGTCTTGTAGACGGCGCGCAGCCGCTTGTCCTCACGAATGTCGTAGCACACCAGGTACGTGTTCCGCATCGCACGTTTCTCACAGAGCCGCGAACAGCCCTAAACCATAAAAGCGTCCGCCACCGAGGCAAATGGGACCGGGAATCTGTACCAACCGCTTGCTAGCATCTCGCCAGTGAACCCTGACATGGAGGCGAGGAAAGCGTTTCAGATGCTCCGGCGCTCCGTAGCGACTGGCCAAATCAGTGCCGGGCCAGAAGCCGACGGAGCGCCATTCGAGTTCTGCATAATCCGCCAAGGTTTGTGAGAAACCAGCCTGCATGATCGCCTTGCGGAGCAGACTGTCGATCCGATCGGCGAGACGGCTCAGCAGCGTTTTTTGTTCAGCGGCGCTGACATCCGTTTTTAAGCGCCGACGATAATGCTCGGGGTCGTCGTAACCCGGAAGAACTACTGGCGTAACGGTGGCCCATGAAGCCGCGGGCTGAACATAGCGCCGGATCATGGAGTCGGACGCCGGCAACAATGAGAGGAGAGCGACAGGCTGCGTCTGCTCCTCGTCGATGAGCTCCTGGCCGGGCAGACTCCGCCGCGCCCATGCGACTTGAGCTTCAAGGTCTTGTGCGAAGGACGTAAGCAGAATGCGACGAATGCTGCCGACGACGCGGGCGTCGGGGGTGGCCCTTGCCTCGATGCTGGGCAGGGGCAGATAGGCGAAGCGTCGCGGACCGACTGGAATGTGGCCGGCACCGTTCCGCGATTCACCATGGCCCAGGATGAAGACGTTGATGTCCGGTTCGGACCACCCGGCGCGGGTGGCCGCGGCTTTGGCCGCGTGCCGCATCATGCCCGCGACGGTTAGGCTGGAGCGGGCGGTGTCGAACGCGCGGAACCCGCTCGCGTCGAGCCTGAGCAGGCTAAAGGCCGCTACGGGTCGGCGTGGGGGATCGATTGCGCGGCGGTAGCGAACGATGCGGTATACGGAAACCGGCGGAGGAGCATTCATAGAGCCGCCGCCGAGGCGGGCAAGGAACTGCTTGTGGCGACGAATCAGATCGTCGAGCGTGCCGCACGCCGGGACGCGCAGGCCGTCGCCCACTAACGTCTCGTAAGGCAGCCACCGCTCGCCGGGCAATTCGTGGGTATGATCAGCGGAAAGAACTGCTCCGTGTCCTATTGCCATGTCGATACCCCAGCCGAGCGCAACCACGCTGCGAGCGATCTCTTTCAGCGTTTCAACATGGGCGCTGACCTCCGCGCTGTTTGGATCAGGCAAGGGCCACAGATAGTTCACAACCTCATCGTCGAGCAGCAACGTCGGGTGAACCGTCTTCATCGTGCGGTGCGTAGCGGGATTGGCATCGCCGGAGTTTGAATAATTTCCTCGGCTCCACGCCCTGGCGACAATGTCCATGGCATTGTTTGGGACCGAGAGGCGGTAGCTCGTCGCGCTAGCCCAAGCAGGAGTGATCAGAACCGGCGCTGCTTGCCTCTCCAGCCACTCCAAGGCAGATCGAACGCGTGAAGCGAGTGACCCCGGGCGCGAACGCGCCGCCGCGGCTGCTACCAACGATTGAAATACACGCATCGGTGAGGGAGGCCACTCGGGCCTGTCCCCATCCCCACGACCGTGGAACGCGGGGGCGAGAAGGCGGAATGAAAAGCACAGGTAAAAGTCCATGGTCATGTCGCGCTACTCGGCGGGTTTGCTTCGGGACTTTCTTGCCTTCCTCTCGCCATTGCCGGTCTCGCCCGCGACATCTCTCTTAGCTCGCTCCTTGTCGAACTCGACGGTGCGATTTTCACCGACGCCGAAGTGATTCGCGGCGGCACGAGCATATTTGAGAGCTTCGTCGTGCGTTGTCTTAGCAGGAGCGCGGCGCCCGTCGCCGTACACTTCGACGAACTCATGTGGCTTGTCCGGATCCAGCACGAGGTTGCATCCCTGCCGGAGATAGCCAGACGGTAAGTGAGTGAACGCGGTCAGGGCGAGACCCAGAATGTAGCGACGAAGGGCCAGCGTCTTACTCTCGTCCTCGCCTGCCGTAAGCAGATGCAGTGCAGCGAGGTGGAGCGACGCATCCCGCCGGATTCCACCGGTGACGATGACGCCGCCGGGAGTGCCGGAAGCCGGGACGTGCACAAAGCCTCGTTCGGCGTAAGCATCCTTCGTCTTCTTGTCAGGCGGTTCGTCCAGCAGTTGAAGGTTCATGTACTCTGCCGCCGGCACATATTGAGCCGAGCGTGTCAGCTTGCGAACATTGAACGCTCGGATCGCCGAAGCGATCAGCCGTGGCAACTTGGCTTGGGTGTCGCGGGAATCCCACGCCCCAAAAACGAGCGAAGTAGGCGCAATCTTTGCCAGTGGTCCAGCGTCGCCATTTAGCACCGCCTTGAACGCCTTCTGCAGATCCTCCTGCAACGCCGAGCAGCGGACAATGGCGTCGCCGGCGCGATGACCCGCCTCAAGCAGGTTCACGCTTTTTTCTCCGGCTTTTACGACGATCTGCGGTACAAGCGCTGCATATTCTGCCTTTGCAAACGACGGTTCGATCCGGTTCGCCTGAGAGCCGACGCTATCGATCAGACAGACGTTGCTGCCGTCCGGCAAGTCATCAACGTTGTAGCCACCCTCGAAGGTGCCGTCTTGGCTGGCGGCGAACGTTGGCGGAAAGATCACCCCATCCGGTCCTTCGACAGAGATCAGGTGCTCACGCACGACCAAGGCGGCTGGTCCTGTGTCCTCTAACCAGGGGTCAAATTTGTTCAACAGATCATTCATCGTGGGCTCCTCGCAAATGCTGTGGCTGTGGTGAATGCCTTGTGCTTCCTCTGGTCTGTACGAAAGGCGCTCCGGAAACGGAAGCCGCGGGCTCCGGCATGTGCCAGTAATCCGCAGGCAGCAAGCGATGCGATACTCGTCGCCAGCGGAATTGTCCAGGTATAGTAATCGAAGACGCGTGGGGTCTCGGTTGGCATGGGGCGGAAGCGCTGGAGCCCCACCAGACACAAGAACTCAACCGCCGGATAGGCCAAGTTGGTCATGTGAAGGCTATCAGGCGAAAAGCCGATATCAATCGGCTGAGCGCTCGACCCTCGGCGAGCATCGAAGTAGAAGGGTTCGACCTTGTTATCCGGCTCGGCCGGGTCGTATACAACCGTCGCGTAATCAAACAGCGCGCCGGTCTGCGACTCTTCCCAATGCAGCACGCTTTGCATCGCGTGCGCGATACGAACATTGCGCATACTGCCGGCCCATACCTTTAGCTGTTTGCCTCCCCCACGATCGTCCTTCCACCAGTCGAGTCGCAAGTCAAACGGACTTGGAATTTCAATCGGAGATGAAGCTTCGTCCTCCGGGTCAGCGGGTCGCACAAACGCTCCAGCAACTGCGCGCAAAAGGCTGCCAAGGCTTCGTTCGGTTTGATCATCGCAATCGATTGGCCGAGCGAAAAACGCGCCCTGCTCGAACCAGCCTTCGGCGCCACCCCACAGCCGATCGGCGAGCTCCAGCAGGCCGCAGCAGGCGAAAAACTGCCCCGGATTAGTCGGGTCGACGCGGACGCTAATGGCGGGTTCTGGAGTCCTTTTCATCAAGTGTCGCGCTCTTATTGTGTACCGTCCACTGCGGCCGGTTCGGCTTCGCGCGGGTCGTTGGCTTGCGATGCGAGCGCATCGGCAGCGCGTAGCAATGATTCCAAATATGCGAGGCCCCAGCGTCCGTACTTGCGCTGTAGACGCGCAAAACGGCGAGTAACCCTGCGCGCAATCTCGGCCGCGTCCTTTTCCGTATGCTCGGGATCGAACGCTTCGTCCGCGGGAAAATGCGGACGGGCGCGCCCGTGGTGCGCCGCGATCAAGTGCAGAACCACATCCCGCACATTGCGGTCAGAATCGAGGAACTCGCGGCATCGTGATACATCGATCAGCGATCCAAACTCGTGGCGGAAGTTACCCAGGTCGATGGGCCGCATCTTGCCGCCAGATTTGGCCAGCACTCGCTGTGGGTAAGCGCTGTTGCCGATCGACCTCTGCCAGACTTTGCGGTGCTTTCCGAGATCGTGCCAGCGTGCCGCCAGGTTGAGCGCGGAGGCTTCCGGGTCGTGCAGACCAAGCTTGTCGACAAGTACTTGCGCAAATTGCTTTGCCGATTCGAGGTGTGGTTCTAGCTCTTGGGGCTGACGGGCATTTCGCGATCCGTCGTCGTCGGCAGAGCGAGGCCGAACGTGCCACTTCCAATAACGGCGGGGGCGGAGACTCTGCTCGTCCTCATCCGTTTCATCCTCGGCGTCAGGCCGAATATCTATGGTCCGCACCAGCCGCATGCCCTCGGGCGGGTTTTCATCGTCCCATAGTCGACTGCGGCGAGGATTGTTCTTTTCGTCCACCCATTGGTCCGCAACGTCGTAGGAGGCACGGTGTGATTCGTCGAAGCGGGCTTCGCCGTCGAGCGTGCCGGTCGGGCGACCGCCTTTGTCGAACTGTAGTCCCCCGGCTGTCGGGGGCAGAAGCACGGTCCGGTCGTTCAGAGCCTGGTTCCCCTCTTCGGTGAGTTTCTCCAGCGTGGTCACGGTTACCGGGGCGTTGTCCGTGACAGCCCAGACGGGAGCTGCCGGGTACGCGGATGCCAGACTCTTGAGGTGTTTGAAAACCCGGTCGGTGCGGTCTCGTAGCAACTCGTGCGGTTTGAGCGGATAGTCGTCGAGCAGATCGTCGGGCTCGTACCTTTCGCGCAGCTCTTCAGTTAACACCTCGACTTCCTCGCGCCACGCAACATAAGTCTCGGGCGGCTCTCCCTCGGTGACGCCGTGCAGCCACTCGGCGACGGGCGGGCGGCCCGGCAGCTTTTCGCGGACTGAGGTGAGCGCCCAGGTGTCGAATAGAACGTCCGTTGTAGGAAGAATGGCGGGCGGCGCAGTGAAGGCGTCCTGTCGATCAATGAGCAGGAGGCCGTTCAGTGCTGCCGGGCTAGCATCGTAGCGCTGGTCGTCGCGTTTCGGAAGCCGCTGCAACAGCGCGAGAGTCCGCTTGCAGGCTTCATCGAACTGCAATTGCTGCTCGGTTTTCTTCTTCGACTTGGATTTGCTTCCTTCGTTGTTCGCTCTGTCCTCGTCCGCTGTTTGTCCGGCCTTCGCAGCGGTCACGTAAGCTACGTCAATCCGCGCATCGCCGTTGCCGAAACGGTTCACGCGACCGAGGCGTTGCGCCATGCTGTCGAAGGGAGTCAGATCGCAAACGAGGTGATCGGCGGAAATATCGACGCCGACTTCGCCCGCACAGGTGCATACCAGATAGACCGGGCCCTGCTGGGGCGTCGTCGCGGGGTCGGGCATGAAGCGAGCGAAGATAGGATCTTCCCTGGCCATCGAGTCACGCTCGATTCCACGCATCGTACCGGTAAGCGTCTGCACGGGTAGCTTCGCTCTGTGGAGTTGTTCTGTAACCTTCTGCACGTGATCGAGCTTGCGAACGAAGATCAGGATCGCCTGGCCGCCGTCCTTGTATTCCAGTGCGAGTTGAACGACCTTATCCGGGATACCTCTCTCGTCCTCGACGGGGTGGAGCGCAAGCCGTTTTTTCGCGTTGAACCGCTTACTTACTTCCGGATGCTTGCCATCCTTGTTGGTGAAAATAGGCGCCTCGCAGTTGCTACCGGAACGCGACGTGGCGGTCAGCGCCATCACTCGGAAGCGGCGGAAGTCGGAACTTCGCCGCTGCTCCGATTCGATGGCGGTCACAAGCTCCTGAAATGCGGGTTCGAGGTGGGCCTCGTCATGAACCAGCAGCGCGTCCTGGCCGAGAAACCCCGCGTGCAGCGGGCGTGACTTGAATCCACAACCGTAACCTGCGAAAAGCAAGCGGCTACCAATCATGTCCACGGTGCCGACAATTACGGCGGGTCGGGCGGGGTCATTGCGCCATTCAGCGTTGTCCGCAAACTGGCCGCGAAGAGTGCTGATCGCTAGCGCAGCGTCAGACTGTTGCGACGCGAGCGACCGCAAAGCTGCGGTCACCGGTTCAAGTTCAGATTTGCCGAGAGCTTGCCGCAGATGCTCCGCTTCACGCGTGGCCTGGTCAACGACGGTCCGCCGATTGACAACGTAGATGAGGCGGCGCGGAAAATCGTCCAGGGTTTCCGCGCGGATATGATGCGCCAGCGCCAGTAGCCAAATCGTGATGACCGAAGTCTTCCCCAGGCCAGTTGGAACATCGCAGGTCGCCCGGAATTGTTTCTGCTGAAACTCGGCGAACAGGGCCTCCTGCCACGGGAACGGCGGGTGGCCGGTGGCCCCCAAGAAAAGCTCAGAAAAAGAAAGCATCATCGTCCCCCGGGTCGAGTTGGGCCGCGAAGCAGAACGAACCGGACACCGGTTTGCGGCTTGGACAAATTTTCGCCTTTGCGCGAAGTAGTGTCAAATGACGTGAATTAGCCCTGAAACGAAAATGAATCTTAGTGGGGCGGGCCGGAGCCTGTTCTGAGCGAAGCCGAAGAATGCCCGCCCGTGCCCAGCACCGGTAGGGCCGCCCGCGCCACCGAGGCCCGCGGACCGGGCAACCTCCAACGCACCAAAAACCCGCAAGCCGGTCCTCTGCCTTTCGGCTATGGCACCGGCATAGGGCGCGGACTTCCGAGTCTTCATCGATGAAGTTATTTTCGCTTCAGAATTTGGCGGTCGTTACGGAGCGCGTACCCCGGTCCATCGGTTTTTGGGCACACCGAGCGCGGCGTCCGGTTTACCAAGCGGCGCCGGGAGAAACCGCGGACTTTGCCGGTCAAGCCCGCTTGCGATAGCCTCAAGGATGCGTTTTTATAGGTAACTCTCGCCTTGCCGCGGCGGGTTTGAACTGTCCTGCATCGGCAGTCTTCGGCCGAGCGGCGCAGCCCGACTTGAGCCCACGTTCGGTTCGGCGTGACCTGTTCGGCCTAACCCGAAGACAGCGAGAAAGTTTCACCAGAGCTCTTTCGCTTGGGAGGAGACAATGGATAAGCCCAACGGGCGCATACAGGGAGCCTCGGCTCCGACTCAGCCGCATATCTATCCGGCGGCGGAATGGAACAATTTGGCTGCCTGGATGAGGCGGGCCGCCCCTGAAGCCTTCACCGCAGACGGCCACGTGCTGAATCTTATCGAGGGCGAATGGAAAGAACCGGGTCATGCGCGCCCGTACCATTCCGCCAACGACGGCATGCTGCTCGGCGCCTTGCCGATGCTCGACGCCGAGGCGGCGCGGCGCGCCGTGGAGTTCGCCGCGCGCGAGTCGGCGGCCTGGTCGAAGACCGGCCTTGACGAGCGCCGGCGGCGGGTGAGCGAGTGCCTAGCGGGCCTGCGCGAAAACCGCGACCTTATCGCCTATCTTCTGATGTGGGAGATCGGCAAGCCTCGGGAGCTTGCGCAGTCGGACGTCGACCGCTGCATCTCGGGCGTGGAATGGTACGTCGAGAATATCGAGAGCATGCTCGGGCGCCGGCAGCCGCTGGGGCTGGTGTCGAATATTTCGTCGTGGAATTATCCGCTGTCGGTGATCGTGCACGCGGTGCTGGTACAACTTTTGTGCGGGAACACGGCGATCATTAAGACACCGACCGACGGGGGACTCTACGCGCTCACCGTCACGATGGCCATCGCGCGTCGGCTCGGGCTTCCGGTTTCGCTGGTCAGCGGCTCGGGCGGCCAGTTGAGCGAACCGCTGGTGCGCCATCATGACGTCGCCTGCCTGTCGTTTGTCGGCGGCAAGACCAGCGGCGGTTCGGTGGCGTCCTACCTCTACGACCAGTCGCGCCGGTACATGCTGGAGATGGAGGGCGTCAACGCCTACGGCATCTGGGAGTTCTCGGGATGGCACGCGCTGGCCAAGCAAATCCGCAAGGGCTTCCAGTACGGCAAGCAGCGATGCACCGCGTATGTGCGCCTGGTGGTACAGCGAAGCCTGTTTCCGCGCTTCCTGGACGTCTACCTGCCGGTGCTCAAATCGATTCGCTTCGGTCATCCGGTGATGGTGACCGGCGACAAGGAAGAGCTTCCGGCTTATGATTACGGGCCGTTGATCAATCGCGACAAGGCCGAGGAACTGCGCGTCCACGTCACGGAGGCGATCGCCAAGGGCGCGGTGAGCCTCTACGAAGGCGAGCTTGACGGCTCCGCCTTTTTGCCTGACCAGGACACCTCGGCTTATTTCGCTCCGGTCGCGCTGATGAACGTGCCGCGCAACTCTCATCTTTATTACAATGAGCCGTTTGGTCCGGTGGACATGATCGTGCTGGTCGACCGGCTGGAGGAGCTGATCGCCGAAATGAACGTCTCCAACGGCGCGCTCGTCGGCTCGATCGCCTGTGACGACCTGAAGCTCGCCGCGCGCGTGGCCCACGAGATTCGCGCCTACAAGGTGGGCGTCAACGAGATGCGTTCGCGGGGCGACCGCGAGGAAAGCTTCGGCGGACTCGGCCAATCGTGGAAAGGCTGCTTCGTCGGCGGGAAGTATCTGGTGGAAGCAGTGACGAACGGCGCACCCGGCGAACCTCTGCACGGAAATTTTCCGGACCACCTGTTGCTGCCGCCGCAGCGGTGAGGGCGCGCCGCGCCGCCTTAAGGCCGGCGGGTGGGGCAAATCGCCGGCTCGATGAGAGCGGCGGTCAAGGAAGGGACGCGGCGAAAGACCAGCTAGGGTTGGGCGCGCCCGCGGCGCCCGCGGCGCGTGCGCCCACGGCAGCCGCGCAAAAAACCTGGCCTCCGCGGCTGGTCAGAGGCCGTCGGCGGGCGAAAAATTGCCGGGAAATCGAGCGTGGTTCGCCTCCGCGGGCGACGCTATCGCGGGAAAAAACAGGACCGGCAAGCGATACGGCGCCATCTCGGACGTTGAGCTTGCGGTATGCATCTGCGCGCGCTTAACCAGCGCGGGCCATACGGTCTGCGGGTCTGCGCTGAACACAAAGGCGGGCTCCGCCGGCACGATATACCACGACCCTTCGAGCATCTCGCCGTAAAGCTGGTTGAGGCTCCACTGAGCGCGCCCCAGGTAAAGACGTAGGTCCGAAGCGAGCTGCTTGCCTTTCAGCATACCGGCTACCAGCTTCGGATCGAGGCTGACGTAGACGTTGTCGAACAGCGGCGTCGCCTTGACGGGCGCGCTCGCCTCGCGGAACACCAGAGAAGGCGCGTCAACATCGACCGGGCCGCCAAAGTACGCGGTGTCGGCGCGGTTTTTGAGCACGGCGTTTTGCGGGAAAAGCTCGTGCAGGCGCACCTTGACCGGCTTGTTGACGATAAGCCCTACCACTAGCGGAAGGCGGTCCGGAGGCAGCATCAAGATAACCGCCTCCTGAAATAAGGGGTCGCGCAGCTCGGGCCTCGCCACGAGGAAAATCGTCTCCCGCGCGCCTTGCCTGCCCCAGCTCAAGGTTGCGCCCAGCGCAACCGCCGCGGCGGCAAGCACAAAAGCCGCGGCCGCCCTGCTGACGCGGATCGTGGGTGCCATAGACTTCTTCCTGAGCGATGGTCCTTCGACGCAAATGACCCAGAACGGCAAACCCGCTGCCGCTCGCCCTTAACTGTTGATTATGGACCATCGATAGCCGCGCGGAAAGCTATCGCATGCGCCGGCGCGACATCCGAAACGCAGCTGTCGGCGCATCGCCGGCGGCTCGCCGGCGCGCGTGCCGCGAGCTGCGTCAAGCACGCGTGAGCGGCGCTCATCGCCGGCGCGCGTGCCGCAGCCCACTCTACACCTAGCTTGCCCCCCAAACCTTGTGCACCTTTCCAGCGGGGAGTAGATTTCGTTCACAAGCTCGACGAGGAGGGGTTCAGGCGATGGTTAAGATGGCGCCGAAACTTGCGTTTGTCGGTCGTGAGGGCATCGACGTGAAGCGGATGCGTGAGGAGCGAGCCGCCCGCGTGCGCGAGGTTATGAAAAAACGCAATATTCCCGCTCTGCTCGTGACCAACGCGCCCAATGTCCGCTTCCTTACGGAGCTCGACTGGTGGGAATTTCAACCCCGGCTTAATTACTGTCTGTTTTTTGCCGAGCACGATACGGTGCTGTTCGCTCACGCCGGCGCGTACCAGCAGATGCCTGACTTGATGCCCTGGATCAAGCACTGGCGAATCGCGCGGGCCTGGATGGACGGCATCGCGGGCGAGGCTGCGACCAAGCAGGATGCTGCTCTGTGGGCCAAGGAGATTCGCGAAGAACTGGAGACGCGAAAAATGGCCGGTGAACCGCTCGGCGTGGTGGGTTACGACAGCTTCGCTGAACAGGCGCTGCGCGAGCAACATATCAACGTGGCCGCCGGCGGCCCGGTCTTACTGGAAGCTGCAAAAATCAAGACCAAGGACGAGATCAATTGCCTGCGCGTGGTAGCAGCGATTTGCACCGCCGGATGGCAAAAGGCGCTGGAGGTCGTAAGGCCCGGAGTTTTGGCTTCGGACGCAGCGCGGCAGATTCAGCAGGCACTCTATGAGGCCGGCGCTGAGACTCCCTTCGCCTCGGTGGTTAGCGGCCCGATGGCCTTTGAGCGCAACCTTTCATGGGTCAACCGCCGCATCGAATGGGGTGACTTGGTCTATATCCCTGAGTGCGGGACTTCCTTTCTGGGCTATACTTGCTGCCTTTACCGCAGTTTCGTTGTGGGTCGTAAACCCAGCAGCCGGGAAGCGGACTGGTACAAAGAGATGCGCGATCGCATGGAGCGGGTGATCGACGAGATCCGGCCGGGCAAGACCACCGCGGATGCCGCCAGACATTTCCCCCCTGCCAGCAAATGGGGCTACAAAGATGAGGCCGAGGTTTTGACGATTGAATGGGGCCACGGAGTCGGGATGGTGCAAATCGCGCCGGGTACCGTGCACTACAATTGGCCGGCAATCAACCGCTTGTGGTCGCTCGATCATCCCCAGGAGTTCGAGCCCGGAATGGTGATAGCGGTGGAATCTTGTGAAGGCGAACATCAGGTAAGCGGCGTGCGATTGGAGGACATGGTGATTGTGACCGACAGGGGCGCTGAGTACGTCGATTCCTTCCCGCGTGACGAGATCACGGTAATCGGCGGTTAAGAGCCCCGATAGCCGCGGCTCTTTGACCATCCGCTTGAGCTGGGGGCGCGGCTAAAGAGCGGGCTCTAGTCCGGCTGGCCGAGGAAAGAGATCAGGAGGGGGTGCGTCTGACGGCAGGCCGGGTTGGCGGCTGCCACTACGTTTGTCTCCCTGTTTTTCGTGCGGGCTGCCGGCGCGCTCGGCTGCGTGCCCAGCGAGCCGCCGATTATGATCACTCGCCCTCGCGCCGGTTTTGAGGCGTCTATCATGCGCTGATTCGCGTCAGCCTTTCGAACAGCGACAGCGAAGCGCACCTGGCTTCGCCCCGGATTTCGCCATCCGTCAAGCTTCGGAGGCGGCGTAGTTAAGCTCGAGCATCACGCCGTTTGGGTCCTTGACGAACAGTTGGTGCAGCATTAGATTCGGCACCGTGCGTTCCTGATATGGGATACCGTGTCGTCCCAGGCAGGCACGCATCTCGGCCAGTCCGGCGGCGGCAAAAGCGACGTGGTCGATCGTCCCGGTTCCGTTTATCTGCTGGGGTCGCTTGTCGCCGAGGTACTCCACCACACTCTTCGGGTCGCTCTCGTCGAACCCGATGATATGCACTACGGCGCGCCCGTGGTTGTAGAGCCAGAGGCCCGGAAACTTGAAAGGCGGCCTTTCACCAACTTCAAAGCCTAACACGTCGACATAAAACTTCCGGCACTCTTCGAGCTTGGAGGTCCGGATCGAATAGTGATCGAGACGCTGAATCGGCATATTAAAATTCTCCGGGATATATTTGCGCATCGACAATTTGCGCCCCTCGGCAACGGCAAACAGCGAGCGGTGCCTGCCATGGCGGCGCGCCCTTGGCCCGGCCGTTGCAAACGACGAGGAGGCCGCACGGCTAACGGGCCGAGTTGCGTCCTGAACCGGCAAGGCGCCGCTGGGACCGCGCACCATAGCTGGCGCTGCCGCCCAAGCAAAACCCATCCCGAGCACGCCACGCTGCATGATCATAGCGCACCTCAAGCGTTATCATCCAGACGCCGTGCTCGTTCAGTACATGGGTGGCACTCTCGGCGCTGAGCCGTTTATGGGGCACCGGGCGCGTCTGGTCAAGGGCAGCCCCGCTCGGTTCAGCGGTGGCATGCGGGTGCATCCTTCACGGGGAAGAGCCGGTTCGTTCGATTTTCCCGCACCCCTTCCAAGACAAGGACTCGCGACGAGCGCGACGCCAAGATTCTGGCAGGTATTTGCCGTAGGCCGCGGCGCTCTATGATGCAGACCTGGACTCGATAGACCCAGGAATTTGACATCGATTATCCGAAGATGCAGTATTTTTAAAGCTACGCATATCTCATCGGGGGGGAAACCGTTGAGTTGCCGCATCCGTCGCGATTCGCCACCGCCGCGCAAAAACTTGAGCCGCCGTCAGGTCTTGATGGCCGCGTCGGCCGGTGTCGCCGTCGCGTTAGTGCCGTCGGGCTTCGCTGCTCTGCGCGCGCAGCAAGTGCCGATTCGGGTCGGCTTTCCGGTCCCGCTGACGGGCCCGTACGGAGCGGAGGCGAAGGACCAGGTGCGCGCCGCTCAGTTGGCTATCGCGGAGTTCAACGAGAGCGGCGGACTTAAGGGGCGCAAAGCCGAACTGCTCGTGCGCGACGACAAGTTGAACCCCGGCGAGGCGGTAACGCGCACGCTCGAACTGATCGAGAGCTACAAAGTGGACTCGATCGTCGGAGGGTTGTCGGCGTCCGTGCAGCTTTCGATCAACAACGTCACGAAGGAGCGCAAGGTCCTGTTCAATTCGATCAGCCAGTCGGACGTTATCAACGAGGCACAGGACTTCAGCATTTACACCTTCCATGAAGCGCTCAACCCTCATATGACGACCGGAGCGGTGGGGCGCTACGTTTTCCCACGGTTTGGCAAGCGGGTGGTGTTTCTGGCGCCGGACTACGCTTATGGGCACGAGATGGTCCGCGGCTTTTTGAGCGTCGGCCGGCAGTTCAACATCCAGGTCCTCGCGCAAATCCTTCATCCTCTCGGCGCGACCGACTACTCGACGTTTTTTCCGCGCATTCAGGCGCTCAAGCCCGACCTTGTATGCATCTGCAACTTCGGCCGCGACCAACAGCTCTCCATCAAGCAAGCGACAGATTTCGGCTTGAAGCGCAACGCAAGGATCGTCGTTCCCATCCTGCTCTACACCGCGCGCGTCGCCGCCGGGCCGAAAGCCTACGAGGGCGTGATTGGCGGAACCTCGTACTATTGGCGGCTTGAAGACACCATACCGTCGGCCAAGACCTTCAATGACAGATTCAGAAAGGCGTACGGCGGCGCGGTGCCGTCCGACTACGGTTCGCTCGGCTACGCCGGCGTGCGCACGGTGCTCGAAGCCATGCGCCGCGCCGGTACGACCGACGTGGCGCGGGTGGTCGAAGCGATGCTTGGTCTTAAGTACGACTTCTACAAGGGACCAGAGTACTACCGGGCCTGCGACCATCAGGCGGTTCAATCAGTCGTCATCATAGAGTCGAAGTCCAAGGACATGGAGTCGCCGGCCGACGTCTTCAATATCCTCCACGTAGAGCAACCCGCGCAGACGCATCTGCGCTCTTGCCAGGAGCTTGGCCACACCGCCTGAGCGCGCGCGACGCCTCACCGGCAGAGCAGCACCCCGCGCCATGACCCTCGCGCCCGACGTTTTGGCCCTCCAGCTTCTGACCGGTTTGGCACTGGGGGCCCTGTACGCGCTACTGGCGATCGGCCTCTCGCTCATCTTCGGCATGCTGACCGTGGTGAACTTTGCGCACGGCGCCTTTTTCATGGTCGGCGCGTACGTGGGCTTCTTTCTTTACGGGCTTACCGGCAGCTTTTGGGCGAGCCTGGTTGGCGCGCCGCTGGCGGTGGGTGCAGTGGGTCTCGTCGTCGAGCGATTTTTAGTGCGGCCGCTCTATGGGCGCGGCCTCGACTATCCGCTTCTGCTCACGTTTGGCCTCGCCTACGTTTTGGTCGAGATCGTTCGCATTCTGTTCGGCAAGCAGGGACTGCCTTTCGACACGCCCGAAGCGCTCAGCGGCGCAGTCGATGTTTGGGTCGGCTACTTTCCCCTCTACCGTCTCTTCGTCATCGGGGCGGCCGCAGCGGCCACGCTGGCTGTGTGGTTGTTCATCGATAAGACCTCCTACGGTCTGATCATCCGCGCCGGCGCTCGCGACCCGGTCATCGTGCGCATCCTCGGCATCGACATCGCCAGAGTCTGGCTTGCGATTTTCGGGATCGGCGCGGCTCTGGCCGGCTTCGCCGGCGTTCTCGCCGCGCCGCTTCAGGGGGTCGCGCCGGAGATGGGCGATACGGTACTGGCCGAGGCCTTCGTCGTAACCGTGATCGGGGGCATGGGATCGCTGCTAGGGGCGGTCGTTGCCGGGCTGCTGGTCGGTGTGACCATCAGCATGACCTCGCTGTTCGCTCCGGAGATGGCGCGCGTGTGCGTCTTCGCGCTGATGGCGTTGGTGTTGCTTGTGCGTCCGCAGGGCATGTTCGGCCGCGCGGGATTGTTGAGCTGACGCCGCCAGCATGCGCCCGCTGAGCCTCGCTTTGACCGCACAGCGCGCGAGAGACGGAACCGACGCACTCACTCGCCGGCGTGTTTTGATCGCGGCTCTGTTCCTGGGCGTGTTTCCGTGGCTGATGCCATACAAGGCGCTGGCGATCAACGTCCTTATCTACGGACTGTACGCCGTCGGCTTCAATTTACTGTACGGCTACCTCGGCATGCTGTCATTCGGCCACGCGGCGTTCTTCGGCACGGGCGCCTACGGATGCGGCATCGTCGTCGCGCGCTGGGGCAAGCCGTGGTTCCTCGCCATCCCGGCCGGGGTATTTAGCGCGGCGGTCGTCGCCTTGGCGATCGGCTATCTCGCAATTCGCACGCGTGGCATCTACTTCGCGATGGTAACCCTCGCGCTGGCCCAGTGCGTCTACTACGTCTTCTTCCAGGCGGAATCGCTGACCGGCGGCGAGAACGGACTGCGTGGAGTTAACGTACGGTCGATCAGTCTGCCGGGTGTCTCGCTGAACCTGCTTCGTCCCACGACAAAGTACTATTTTATCCTATTTTTCGTCGTCGTTGCGCTTTGGATTGTATCACGGATTCTCGCCTCGCCGTTCGGGGCCGTGATTGAGGCAATCCGAGAACGCGAGGCGCGGGCGCGAGCCTGCGGCTACAACGTTGCTGCGTTCAAGCTCATCACCTTTGTCGTCTCGGGCGCGTTGTGCGGGCTCGCCGGCGCGCTTAACGCGATACATCTTTCGACGGTGCCTATCGAGTCCCTGGTTTACGAAACGTCGGGACTGGCGGTGATCATGAGCCTTCTGGGCGGGACAGGCACCTTCTTCGGGCCGTTCGTCGGCGCCGCGGCCTTTCTGCTCATTCAGGACCTTACCGCGCTCTGGACCGAGCACTGGCAGCTAATCGCCGGCGCGGTGTACATGATTTTCGTCCTCTTTTTTCCCAGGGGCATCTGGGGTTCGGTGCTCGAATGGCTCTACCGATGACCGCCGAGAGCGACTCGTAAAAGGCAACGCCGTCCGATGAGCGGCGACGTGATCTTGAGCACGATCGGCGTCACCAAGAGGTTCGGGCGCTTTTTCGCCCTCCGGGACGTTACCGTTGCGTTTAATCGCGGCTCGCTGACCTCAATCATCGGACCAAACGGAGCGGGAAAGAGCACCTACTTCAACCTACTTTCGGGAGCACTTTCCCCCACCACGGGCAAAATCTTCTTCGAAGGGCGGGACATCGCCGCTTTGCCCCAGCATACTTTCGCTCACCTCGGCATCGCCAAA
Organism: Deltaproteobacteria bacterium; assembly: GCA_021831785.1. GTDB lineage: Bacteria > Desulfobacterota > Binatia > Binatales > Binataceae > JAJYYI01. The sequence continues at coordinate 23,428 of JAKBMB010000031.1, forward strand.
TCTTCCCAGATAACGAGCGTCTTTCCGGAACTCTCCACGGTTGAAAACGTGCGGATCGCGGCGCAAGCGCGGCGCGTGCGCTATAATTTTTGGACCCCGCGCGCCCGTTACATCGAGTTGATCGACAAAGCGCAGGCCCTGCTTGAAGTCGTGGGTATCGCCCACCGCGGCGATCTGCCGGCCCGCGCGCTGGCGCACGGGGAGCAGCGCGCGCTGGAGATCGCCATGGCGCTGGCGAGCGAGCCGCGCCTGCTCTTGCTTGACGAGCCGACTGCCGGCATGAGCCCGGTGGAGACGCGGACTATGATGGACCTAATCGCGGGTCTGGCGGCAAAACGCACGGTTATTCTTGTCGAACACAAGATGAAGCTAGTGATGGGGATCAGCCAGCGGCTGGTCGTGCTGCATCACGGCGAGATCGTCGCTGAGGGAACGCCCGACGAGATTCGCGGCAATGACACGGTGCGGCGGATCTACTTGGGCGGTCGAAAATTCTAAGTGCTAACGGTCGCGGACCTTAACGCCTGGTATGGGTTGAGCCACGTGCTCCAGGGCGTCACCCTCGAGATCGGACAGGGTGAGATCGTCGCGATTATGGGCCGCAATGGCGCCGGTAAGACAACGACGTTGAAATCCGTCATGGGATTGGTCGATTGCCGCGCCGGCAGCGTCGTGTTCCAGGGGCGCGAAATTCTCGCCGAACCGACCCACCTGCGCTTTGCGCTCGGGTTGGGGTACGTTCCCGAGGAGCGTCGCATTGTTCCAGGCCTCACGGTGCGCGAGAACCTGCGTCTGGGCTTGCTCGCCTCGCCCAACCGCGCGCGGGAAACCTTGGTTATCGACCACATCGCGGCCACCTTTCCCCGGCTCAAGGAACGCCTCGATCAGTTCGGCGACACGATGTCCGGAGGCGAGCAACAGATGCTCGCGATCGCGCGAGCGATGGTCTCGGACCCCAAGATGATCATGCTCGACGAGCCAACCGAGGGCGTCATGCCGGTGTTGGTCGACGAGATGCTCAGTCTGTTCGTCGAACTGAAGCGGCAGGGCACAGCGCTCCTGCTCGTCGAGCAGAACGTCGACCTCGCGCTCGACATCGCGGACCGCGCGTACATCATGGACCACGGAACCATCGTGCATCACGCGAGCGCCCAAAGCCTGCGCGCGAACAAAGAGGTCCAGGAACGCTACTGCTCAGTATAGAGCAGAGCGCCGGACACGCTGCCCCCTAAGCATCCGGCCGGCCTTCGACCACCCCCGACCCTCGTGACGAAGCTCTCAGCCGCCTCCGGCCTGCGGTAATCGAACGTGCAGTGAGGCGCCAGCAGAATCAACCAGACCCACCACTAGGCGGTATTCCCCATCGGGCGATCGTCAATGAAAGGGTTTACCGCCGCGCTCGCCGGGGCTCTCTTACTCAGATTCGGCTGAGAGCGTTTGCCTGGCGCTAGTCCTACACACGCCAAGAATAAACCCTAAGGGGCGCCAAAAGATCCGCGGCCTTGATGGGCCGCGGCACTACTTACCGTTTGCCGGGGAAGCATTCAAATTTTGGGAGGGCACCGCGGCATTAGAGGCGGAGCTTGCCGCGGTCGGCGTTCCGGCCTTCGCGGTAAGATCGGCCGTTATCGTCGGGATCTCAACCTTGTTTGCGTTTCCGGTAACGAAATCGACCACAAAGCCTATTGGGAACAAAATGTCCCACCAAGTCGAGCCCTGGATTCCGGTTACAACCGGCACCGTAGTGGTCTCGTAACCTTGGAGCGAGAAAGTAGCGAAGCTCGCCAGCGCCTTTCTAGGCACCTCGATGGTTGCCGGAGTCTTCCCTGAAAACGGGCCGTACCGATACGTTGCTCCCGCAGGGTTGGAGTTCAAAGTGACTTCTTGTGGACCACTGGCAAAAAGTGTCGCGCATCCCGCCGCGAAAGCGGCCATCCATAAAGCTACCCCGACGTGAACCGCCCACTTAACTCGCGTCGTGCTTTCCCTATTACGCTCAGTTAGAATATCGTTGGATTGTTTTCGCTACTCAATGAACCTGCCAGTTCGAAGGCAGCGGCGACACGCATCTGCTTGGCCGGCCATTTTATTCTCTTGACAACCTCGAGGTTTACAGCTCGAATCAACTTCGTCGCCACTCCGGTGAGCAAGCGTCATGCCAGTATACTTAGGTTGGAAAAATCATTAGCCCAATCGGCCCCAAGCAATTCGTACTGGCTTGATACGCATTAATATTCAACTCATTGCTCGAGTGCGGATTGCAGGAATGCGACATCACTGTCTCGTATGAACACAACAAAGGGCCGATCCAACACCCAGCTTTTAGAGGTCGTCGCGAAAAAAGCGCCGGTTGTGTCATGTTCGAGTGAGCGCGAAGCCGCCGATTCTCTTCGACGAGATCGACAAATCTTTCATGCCGAGACATCAGCGGGCTCCTGAGTGATGGCGACGAACGCGAACCTCCCCGCGCCGTCGGGGCGCGACTCGCCGGGCGGCAGACCGCCTGAACGCAGCAGGGCTGGCGGAAGCGGCTCGCGGCTAACTGCAAGAAGTGCGAGACCTTCTTTTCCGCTGCGCTGGAGTCCGTCGGCGGAGCCCCGTCAGTGGATCTCGTCAGCAATGCTCACGCGATTAAGGAACCATTGACGGCCCGGCGACCGGCGATTAGCATACGGTAACCGGCAAGCGCGGGCAGAGAATCCGATCGACCTCACGCTTAGTCGCAGCCGCTCAAGGCGCGCGCTGAGTGCAGGCGCGCGAGCGACCATCGCCCGGAGTTTTCGTCGCCGGCGCTCTAGGTGGCCGAGGCAACACGTGTGCCGGTTCGGAAGACCGCTCGGGCGAGCCGGACAACTGCTGCCGCGCCTTTTCTTAAACGCATGCGGGGCGCCCGAAGGGACGGGCAGGCGATACCAGGATCGGTCTACGCGCGAGCGGGAAGGGGGAGATATGGCAATAGAGATCTGCTCAATCATATTACCGGGCAATGAGAAGGCCTTTACGGTCGGAGAGAGGAAAGGGGCGCAGACGCTTGACGAACTGGCCGCCGACTATCGAATGCTGTTGACCGAGCCGGTCACGGCAACGCTGGCGACGGTCGGCGACAACAAGGTTCCTCAGCTCACGCCCGTTTGGGTCAATCATGACGCCAACTTCATAAATCTGAATTCCGTAAAGGGGCGAGTCAAGGACAGAAATCTGCGCGCTCGGCCTCAGGTCGCGCTCATGCTGCTCAACCCGAAGAATCCGTATCACTGGATGACCATCTACGGTACGGTGAGCGAATGCGTATATGAGGACGATAAAAGCCGTGGTCACCTCGCGACCGAAAACATCGACGACCTTGCGCAGAAGTATCTTGGCAAAAGGCCCTATCCTTTTCGCGATCCGAAGGGCGAAGTACGCGCCCTCTACCGCGTGAGACCGACAAGGATTCTGACCTTCGGGGCGCCGTAGCAGCGCTTCCGGCCGCCGATGCGTCCTCTGGGGCGCGAGAGAAGCCGGCATGAACAGCAAAACCCGGCCAACCGGCGTCACGCGCCGCGCCGTGCTGCGGACCGCGTGCGCGGGCGGTATGGGTTTAGTCGGCGCAGCGCTGCTCTCGGTGCGTGACGCAGGCGCATAGCCCAGCTTGTACACCGCCACGACGCGTAAGGAACGAACTTGCTTCGCGTGCTGACCCAGACCATCCCACAGCTCAGCATCAACGTGATGGCCATCGGTCCGGCGGCGGCGATCTGCCCGTTGCGCTTGCCGCGAACCAAATCAGCGTACCGCTCGTCCCGTTCCCGCCGCGCTGGTAGATAGATGCTGCCTTCCGTGCCCACGCCTCGCTGTCGAGCGACCGAGCACGCGGTGTGAAATTCGTGTTCGCCCAGTTCTGAGCGTGAGCAATTCCTGCGCCACAGGACAGGCTCGCAAGCTACTGCGACTGAAGAGCACGGTGAGCAGATGAGGCTGACTGGTCTGCCTCCCAATGCCCGTCAGATCATAGGTAGAGTCTCTGGTTGTTTTCCCCCGCAGGGAGCGGTATCACCTTCTCCGTTCTTAGCTGTGCGAATTCGACTGGCGTGAGCGCTCCCAACTCGCTGCCGTCCATCCCTTCAAGCCATATCCGGCCGGCGATCGTCTTGGTGATCACTTCTCGCCACGTCATCGCCCGCGCCTCTCGCCACACGCGCCGCTCGATGTTCTGCATCGCTCGGCTCAACCCCCCCAAGGCGGACATCCTTAAATGTTTATGCCCCGGACATCTCCTATGTTTATGACACGGCTTCGGCGCACTCCTTCTCTTGCCGGAAGATGTATGTTACGCAAGGTCTTCTGAGCCGCAGCACCGGCGCCGACATGCGCACCGAGCTTTCGCACACCGGCTCGTCCGTCGAGAAAAATGGAATTTGCGCTCAGCGAAGAGCATCAAATGCTCAAAGACCTGGTTCATCGCTTCGTGCAGAACGAGCTGATGCCGCTGGAGAAAGCCGTGCTCGAACGCGAGGCGTCCGGGCAGGGCGCGGTGCTGGCGGCGCAAGAGCGCGCCGCGCTCGACAAGAAGTCCCGCGAGTTGGGCCTGTGGGGGCTCGACGCCCCTAAGGAGGTCGGCGGCGCGGATCTCCCCACCGTCGCCTTGATCGGGGTCTACGAAGAAATGGGCGCCACGATCACGCCCTACACGCTCGCGCCCGACTCGCCGAACCTCCGCATGCTCTTGGCAACCGTCACCGAGGAGCAGAGAGAACAATACCTCAAGCCGTACGTGCGCGGAGAGCTCACTTCAGCGATCGGAATTTCCGAACCCGGCGCCGGCGCCGATCCGGCCGCGATGAAGACCCGGGCGGTGCGGGAAGGAGATCAGTGGGTAATCAACGGCCGCAAAATCTGGGTGAGCCGGGCCGCGGAGGCCGACTTCACCATCTTGATGGCGGTCACCGACAAGCCGGCCGGAGCGCGGGGAGGGATCTCCGCGTTTCTCGTCGACAAGGGAACGCCGGGCTTTAACGTCGTCCGCCAAATCCCGATGATCGGCGGCGCCTGTACCTATGAAATAGCGCTCGAGGACTGTCGATTGCCGGCCTCCAAGCTGCTCGGCAAGGAAGGCCGGGGCTTCGCGCCGATGCAGCTCAGACTCACCACGCGGCGGGTTCAAATGGGAGCTTGGTGCGTCGGTCTCGCGCGCCGCGCCCTGGACATGATCTGCGATTACGCGCCGCAGCGCACGACCTTCGGCGCTCCCCTCTCGGAGCGCCAGGCGATTCAGTGGTGGGTCGCCGACGCCGCGACCCGGATTCACGCTTGCCGTCTGATGACCTATGAAGCGGCGTGGAAGATCGATCGGGAGCGCGACGTGCGAACCGAGGCATCCATGATCAAGGTCTTCGGAACGGAGATGGCCTGGGAAATCATCGACCAGGCGATGCAGACTTTCGGCGCTATGGGGATGACCAAGGAGATGCCGCTGCAACTGATGGCTGCAAAAGTCCGCACCATGCGCATATACGAAGGGCCGTCTGAGATTCACCGCTGGGTAATCGCGCGAAACCTGCTCCGGCTGCGACGATAAAGACGCGCCATCAAACCGCCCGCCGCGGACAGACTACCGATTCGGCTTCAGCGCGCCCCGAGGTCCCGCGGTGTCGTACAGCTCGCCGAATAAGACCCAGCGCGCGCCATCGAAGCGCGCCAGATGAAGCCGGCGTATGGGCTGGAAGTCTTGAGCACTGGTGTCGACCACGATTCCCGGCAACAGCATCGGGACCCTGACGTTGTGCAGGCTCGCCGCCTTGCGCATCAGACTCCCGCGCGAGACGTCGGCGCCGCACCGTCGCAGCGCGTCGGTAAAGGCGGCCGCGGCCGAATAGCCCCACAGAACGAAGGGGTCGTACGGGTTGTGGCGCGGGGCGTAGCGTCTCATCGCCGCAAGGTACTCACCCTCGTCGGCATCGTTCTCGTAGCGGGGGTCGGCCGGATCCTTGAGAAACTGGACCGTCACGATATCCTTGGACACATCGAGCCCCGCCGGCTTGAGCACCGACCCGATCGAGGCCGAAATGAAACTCAGAAAATGGAGCGGACGCCAGCCCAGCGCGTAGGCCTTCTTTATCGCCTGAGCGGCGAACTTGGGCACCGTCACGTCAAGAAAGACGTCGGCTCCGCTGTTCTTCAGATTGACGACCTGGGAATCGACGGTGGGATCGGTGGTTTCGTAGCTCTGCTCTAGTACCACCAGCTTGCGCCCGCTGGGACCCAGCCCCTTGTAGAAACCCCGCAGATATTCCTTGCCGAAGTCGTCGTTCTGGTAGAGAATGCCGATCCTTGCCTTCGGCAAGCGCTCAACTATATAGCGCGCATAGACCGCGGCCTCCGCCTCGTAACTCGGCAACCAGGGCATCGTCCACGGATGGCCCTTGGGATCGTTAAACTTGCTGGCGCCGCTCATGATGAAGAGCTGCGGCACTCGCTTCTCGTTCATGTAGCGCCAGATGGCGGTGTTGGTCGGAGTGCCGGCAGTCCCGACCAGCGCGAGGACATGGTCTTGTTCGATCAGGCGACGGGCAAGTTCGTAGGTCCTGGGCGGACTGTAGCCGTCGTCGTAGCTCATGAAGTCGATGGTGCGGCCGTTGACGCCGCCGGCGTCGTTTATCTTCTTGAAATACACGGCGAAGCCTGTGGCGATGGCACCCGTGGCCGAAGCTGGGCCGCTGAGGGGGACGGTATTGCCAATCTTAATCTCGGTTGCCGTCACACCGGGGTCGGCCTGCGACAAGGTGGCGACGGACAGCAGCAAAACCGCCCAACACGCGGCGGCTCGCAAGAGGCCGGCCGGCGCCAAGACCCTGCGCGCGGCGCGCCGCGCCGGCGCGGACCGATCCGACCTATCAGGCGAAGCGCCGTTACCGGCGGATGCGCGAGTTTTGGCAGCAGTTAGCATCGTGCTCTAAGCCTCGGATCGCCGCTCGGCAGAACTCAGTCGGAGCGGGCCAAGAAGTCGTCAACCATACGCACGCACTGTTCAAGACCGGTGTTGTCAACCAGCGCGCTCGCCATTCGCACCGGGTCGCCGAAGAAAAAGCGCTCGTAGAGCAATTGACGGCCGGCGAACGAGCTGCCGGCAACGTCCCAGGCCAGCCGATATAGCGCGACGCGGGCGCGGGCGTTAACATCGGCGCCGGCCAGGTAGCGCTCGATATCCGGCGCGATTGCGCTGTGAAAATCGCGCTCGGCGGGCGTAGCCATCAGGCTGCTCGAGCTATTGAGCTGGATTATCTCGACCAGGCGCGGATAAAGGCGCGGGAAAAGATTGCGCCCGACGTCGATCGGCGGGCGCGCAGGCACAAAGATGCCCCATTTGTTGAGAGCGGCATCGGCCTCCGCGGCGCGCAGACAGGCGCGCATTACTTCGGTGGTCATTATCATTTCGGCCAACCGCTCGCGCACGTGCGGCAAGCTCATGGCGTCGCTGGCCCGCGCGATGCGGACGCCCAGGCCGAGCAGAAATTCGCTCTTGACCACGTTTTTAACCGCGACCTGATGCATCATGTGAATCACGGCTTCGGTTTCGCCATAGAGGCCATTGCACCGCTCCACGTCGCCGCACACGAAAACCCGCTCCCAAGGCACCAGCACGTCGTCGAACACCACCACGCAGTCCATCTCTTCGAAGCGCGCGGCAAACGGATGGTCGAAGCGCGAGTGCAGCGAGTCGAACGGCTCGCGACACAGAAAACGCAAACCCGGCGCGGCGCAGGAAGTTGCGAAAGCCAGCGCGAAAGGCTTGGCCGCGGGCTCGTTCTTGAGCACCGTCGAGGGAAAGACTTGCAGCTCTTCGGCCAACGGCGCCAGCGTTGCCAATACGCGGCATCCCTTGACCACGATTCCTTCGCGCGTGCGGTCGACCAAGCGCAGGGCGATTTCGCTGTCGGCATGCCCCACCCAGCCGGCGGCGCGGCTTTTGCGCGGATTCACCAGCGTGTGTGTGGCGCACCAATCGCTGCGGCGCGCCTGGCGGTAGTAATTGACGATATTGTCGCCAAAGCGCGGCTCGCTCGCGGCGAAAAACTTGTACGCCGCCGCCATCGCCGCCAGCGTGCTGTTGAGATAGTCGGGCGCGCGTCCCATCATCCCGCAGCTATACTCGGCCCAGCGCCGCATCATGCGGCCCCGCTTGACCACATCTTCGGCGCTGGCCGGCTGGATGAACGAAAGCCCGGCCTGCTCGCCGTCTTCGGCGCGATAAGTCATCTCGTCGGCGTGCGCCAGTTGCATGTCGTAGAGCGCGGCGACCGAGCGCGCGCACGCCGCAAAGGCGGGATGCGCGGCAACGTCCTCGATCCGCTCGCCACCGAGCCACACTTCGGCGCCGAGGCCCCTAATCGCCTTGAGGTAGTCGCCGCCCGACCGCGCGCCCATCAGAGTACCTCCTTGAGCATGGGGAGTCGCCGCCGGATTAGCTCCGCCGCGCCCTCGGGCGCCATGTAGGGCGGCCGCGCCGGCCCCATGTCGATTCCGGTCGCGACGCTGGCGGTGACTTTGGTGGTGCCGAGATGGCCCAGCGTTTCCTCGCCGCCGCGCGGGAAGCAGCGGTTGAGCCGGCGCTGAATCTCTTCGGCGCGAGCTACGTCGCCGGCGCGGTAAGCCTTCATCAGCGCAACGCAAGCAGGCACGGCAAATATGTTGATAAAGCCGCCTGCGGCGCCCAACATCAGGCCGGTCAGCAGCGCGCGGAAGGTGTTGTAAACGGCGAGGCGATCGTCGATCTCGTCGTAAAGGGCCTCCAGATGCTGCAGGTCGGTCAGCACCTCCTTCATCGCGATCACGTTCGGAATCGAAGCAAGCTTGCCCGCGAACTTGGGCGTGATCATGAACTTGCTAAGCGCCGGGTTATGATAGATAACCACCGGCGCGTCGCCGGCCTCGGCCACCATACGAAAATGGCGCTCGACCTCGGCCTCGCCGCAGCGCCAGTAATACGGCGGGATAACCTGCTGCGCGTCGTAACCCAAGCGGCCCGCGATCCGCGCGTAGTGCAAGGTCTCGAGCGTGGTCGCGCCCGAGGTCATAGCCACCGCCGATATCTCGGCGCGGGCGCGCGTCTCCTCCAGAGTTATTTCCATCGCGCGCACACGCTCGGCTTCGCTCAGGTGCAGGAATTCACCGATGCTGGGCGTCGCGACGATTCCCTGCGCGCCGTTCTCAAGCGCCCAGCGCACTTCCTGGCGCAGCGCCGCTTCGTTGAGTTGGTAGTCGGCGGTGAACGGCGTCACCAGCATCGCGATGATACCGTTGGCCAGCTTCATGACGCGCCTACCGACGCCGCAGCCGAGTCCGCGCTCTGCCGCTGCGGCCCGAAGAAAAAAATCGCCTGTCCCGTGCCGATTGCCGCTTCGTAGCGGCCGAACTGTTCGCCGCGCCAGCGCCATTGCCGCCCGCCCATCGCGCCGGCCATGACAAGATAATGCGAGAAACGTCCCTCCGGAGAGCATTTTGCGCGATAGTCCGCAGCCGCGTCCAGCACCTGATTGTGCTCGCCGGCGCAAAACCACTCCATGATCTTTTCGTCGTAAATGCGGTTGCCGAGCGCGCTGATGTCTTCGGGCGACGCCGAGGCGCGCTGCAACACCCGGTCATAGTCCCAGAAGCGATGCGACAGGCCGCCGGCTGCGACCAGCACAACGCGCCGCTCGCCGGCGCGGATCGCCTCGCCCAGCAGCTCGCCGAAGGCGAGATCGTTCTGAACCGAAGCGGTCTGGCAGACGCTGAGCGAGAGCACCCGCCGGCGCGCGCCAGGGTTAAAATAATGCATCACGTTGAGTGTCGGGTAGTGAACCGGCAGATGAGGATAGGCCGCGGCGCTTACCCTCACCCCTCGCTCATGGGCGAGCGTCTCAACCGCCGCGGCCAACTCGGCGTCGCCCGGATAATCGTAGGGAAGCTCGTGAATCATCTGGGGAATCTCATCGGATGTGTAGACGCCTTTGAGCCGCTCGTTCGCGTTCAAGACGTATTCGAGGGTCGTAAACCAATGGGTGTCGATCAGCGCGTAGGTCTCGAAGTCGAGCCGGCTGAGACGCTCGCGCTCGACCTGCTCCATGGCATCGTAAAAGGTCGTGACATTCTTGCCCATGTAGGCGCGCCGCGCCTGCGGATCGGTGATCATCAGGCGCGGCACGTGGGTGGTGAATACGGCAGCGACGATCTCCCCCATCTTGGAACTCCTCCGCGGCTTAGCCCCCGGCCTGCTCCTCGTACGTCATGCAAACCAGCTTCGGCTCGGTCCAGAATTCCAGGCTGTAACGCCCGCCCTGGCGGCCGAGACCGCTTTCGCGCGCCCCGCCGAACGGCGTGCGCAGATCACGCAGGAAAAAACTGTTGATCCATACCATCCCGCTCTTGAGCTTGGCAGCGACCCGCAGCGCCCGATCAAGCTTAGAGGTCCAGAGATAAGCCGCCAGCCCGTAACGCCCGATGTTGGCTGCCGCAACCGCCTGATCCTCGTCTTCGAAGCGCTCGACGGTCAACACCGGACCAAAGATTTCCTCGCAACGGACCCTCGAGGAATTTTTGACCCGGTCCAGCACGGTAGGCAGGTAATAGAAGCCATGTGCCGGATGTTGCGGAGCGCGGCCGCCGGTCAGAACCTCGGCGCCCTCGGCGACCGCTTCTTTGACAAAAGCGTCGACGCGCTCGCGATGGGCCGCGGAGATGAGCGGACCGAAGTCGGTTTCGTCTTTGAGCGGGTCGCCGATTTTTAGCTTACGCGTCTCGGCCAGCAGCAGATCAAGGAACTCGCCCGCGACCCGGCGCTCTAGCAACAGGCGCGAGCCGGCCACGCATGACTGCCCCTGACTGCGAAAAATCGAACGCGCCACGCCGGCCGCCGCGCGCCGAAGATCCGCGTCGGTGAAAACCAGATTGGGCGACTTGCCGCCCAACTCGAGCGAGACGCGCTTGACGGTGGCCGAAGCGCCGGTCATAACTTTGCGCCCGGTCGCAACGCCGCCGGTGAAGGCGACCGCGTCGACCCCCGGATCGGCGACCAGCGCTGCGGCGGCGGCGGGCAATCCCGGCACGATGTTGAGCACGCCGTCGGGCAGGCCCGCCTCACCGGCGATCTCGCCCAGCGCGATGCAGGTGAGCGGCGCAAGCTCGGACGGCTTGAGCACGCAAGCGTTTCCCGTTGCCAGGCACGGCCCAAGGTTCCACGTGGCGAGCATCAGGGGCGAGTTCCAGGGTATGATAATCGCGCCGACGCCGAGCGGGGAGCGCGCGGTCAGGTTCACCAGCCGCAGTTCGGCGCCGAGAAACTTCGCGTCGCCGAAACAGGCCTCTTGCGTCCAGGTTTCAGCGGCGGCGGCGAAAAAACTCAGGTTCTTTGCCGCCCGCGCGACGTCATGGTTGACGCACTCGGAGAGCGGCTTGCCGACATCGCGCGCCTCGAGCATTCCCAGCTCTCGCGCGCGGCGCTGGATTCCGTCCGCCATTCGCGCCAGCACGCGCGAGCGTTCCGCGGCGCTCATCCGCGGCCACGGTCCGTAGTCAGCCGCCTGGCGCGCCGCCACTACGGCCCTTGCCATATCCTCTTCGCCCGCGCTGGCTATTTGCGCAAGCTCGCCGCCGGTGGCGGGTTCGACATCAGCGAAGCGCTCGCCGCGCGCGCAATCCATGTAACGTCCGGAAATGAATAAGCCGGTCTGCATGACGTGCGTTATCGGCGAATTGGCTCGAGAGGCATCACCTTTGGCTAGACCCTCCCCCGCTCAAGTGACCGTCTATATTATAGTCTCTCACGCGCTCAAGCACATAACGCGGCGCGCAAGCGAATGCGAAACGGTGCGGTCAAAAGCAGTGCGAGGCGCCCGCAAGCAGCTCAAATCTAAATTTTCATGTTGAGTTCCTTTCCGTTGAGCGAGGCCGCTACAGGGGAGCCTCGATGGCGGCAAGGACAGACGGGCACGACGCGGATCAAGGGGCTTCGCAGGGACCCGGAACGCAACAGAATCGGCTGCAGGCAATTTTGTTTGCGTTATGGACGGAAGCCCTTGAGCCAACAGGCGGCGCGAACGGCTGTAAGACTGCCACGAATCGAGACCCCGGGGGCGGCAGAGGGGAGGCTGAGTAAAAAAGAGCCGCGCGAGAGTTGCTAGCTAATGGCGCGCCAGCGGAACGATAGCTTTTCCCGGCAGACCGCTACTGGCTTTCGCCCCTAGGGTGTCCGCTTCGGCGTAGGTGTCCGCTTCGGCGTAGGTGTCCGCTTCGGCGTAGGTGTCCGCTTCGGCGTAGGTGTCCGCTTCGGCGTAGGTGTAGTCGCAGGAATAGTGGCAAGTTCGTTGATCAGGCCGGTCCCGTTCGGGCTGCCCCAGCCGGTCGCCAAATCGTAACCGGTTACTGCCGGATAGCCGTTACTGCCGCTAGTGATGTCGTGGAAACCGGTGTCATAGCCTGACCCCAGACCAAGCGGATAAATGGTCGGATTAATGAAGCCAAGCGTCGAATTACCGTTGGCAACCGCCTGTTGATTGACCAGAGCCAGGTAGCCGGCCCACATAGGCGCCGCAAAACTGGTCCCGCCGTATTCGTTTGCGGTGCAGGTGGTTTGGTCGGCACAGACGTAAAAGTCAAAATTGGCTTCTGCGGCGACGTCCGGGGAGTTCCGCAAAGTCGTGGATCCCTTGTTGGTCGGAGTGATCACGCCCGTGAACTGCTGCCAGGAGGGAATCGGAATGGCGCCCGGCGTATAATAACCGCCACCACCCTCGGCCCAAGCGGTTTCCGAACCCCAAGAGCCGCCCGCGCTACTTGTCTGTAAGTCCGTGCCGCCGACCACCGTGACATACGCATCATCCGCCGGGTAAACATACTCGGAAGACGACGTATACTTGCCACTGTCGCCGGCCGCTTGAAAAAAACTTTGACCCTGCGCCGCAAACTTTTCGAAGTAGGGGTCGTCAGTGCTAGGGTCCGGCGGCCTCCAGGTCCACGAAGAGCTCAATTGCGCATCCGGTGGAGAATGCGTGGACATGGAACTTAAAATGGCGGTATCGGTGGACCCCACGTACACATGCAGCGCTGTCATGCCCGGGGCCATGGAGACCGCCTGAGTGATGTCAATGGTCTGTTCAGTATCATCACAGCCATCCGCATAGAGGCAGGTCAAGCTGGTTCCATCCGTGGAAATGCCATCGATAGGGACCCTGTTCGTTTGCCTAGCGTTTGTGAAGTAAGTGTTCACGTCGGCTACGTCGTATCCGTAGAACTCCAGCAACCCGAGCGTCTGGCCGGAGCCGGTGAGAGCCGTTCCTCCGTAGTAGGCCGCCCTCATGTCGCTGCCGCAATAAGAGCTCGAAGGACAGGAGCCCTTAACGGCATTGGACTTCACACTTAGATTTCTATGCAGGATGGCAGGATGCGGGATCGAATAGTTGTCTAACCCCGAGATGTGCCACAGCTGGAACGGCAGGTCCACCGTGGGCTCCCGGTCCGGAGCATAGAATGTGCGGTTTTCCGTGGGGTCCTGGTAGACGCCCATGGTCACATGAAAGGCTGTCTCGATGGTCGCCACCGAGCCCTCGAGCCGCACGTCCATACCATCGCGGGAGCCGCCCACCACCGTGAAGCCGTTCGCTTTCGCAAAACCAACCACGGCGTCATAATCCTCCTGGCTGGGACCAAACCTGGCGGTAAACTCTTGCACCGTAAGGAAGCGCCGGTAGGAAGGGCTTGAAGGATCGTAGAGCTCTTGCAAGAAAGTTTCCAACTCTGCCTGATTGCGCAGCGTTAGAACAATGTCGAGGCTCATGGACTGTGCTGCGGGGAGCTGTCCGACGTACTGCGCCTGCCCATTGAGAGTCACTTCACGCACATGACGCGTCAACAGGGACTGTTCCTGCGCCTGACAAACGATATTCACGCCCGACACCATCGCGACGATTGTAAGCAAAGATACACTCAATCTTCGAATCATGATTACCTTTCGGCCGGAATTTCCGTACATGGCCCCCCCTCCAATAGCGCACGTGTACAACAAAGCCGTGCCGTAGGGCAAGTTTTGGAAACTTTTGTCGTCGCCGAGGCTCCGGTCGGCCGGTGAAGCGGCCTGTTCCATCATTTCGGCGGGCCGAAACCCAGATGCGAGCCAATCTGAGCCGATTGGTGAAGGCACCTCTCCATCCCCTCTCTGCTCGCGCTCGGTCTGGGAGCTGTCACCGCGAGTGGCTATCCCGCCGGCACCGGTAGCAGCGCGATCTTCCGCAGCATGCCGCCAAACAGCCCCGCCGCGTCAGATGCTCCTCGGCCAACAGCAACCAGTAGTAACGCGCATATTTGATGAGCCGTCTGCCGGCCTTCACCAAGCGCTGTGGCAGACTGGCCGGCGACCAGTTGCCGACCCATGCCGGCAGCGCCAGCCGCCGCCACAGGTTGCCGAAGTTATAGGCGAGCACGCTCAGCCACAGCCGCACCCGGTTGGCCTGGAAGCGGTGGCCGCTAAGCCGCGCCAGCGCGACCGCCTGCTTGCCCTCTTTGATCCACTGCTCGGCTGTGCCGCGCTTGTTGTAGAACCGCACCACTGCCCGGCTTTCAGCCGCCAGGTTGGTCACGATGAAGCCCACGCGCGAGAACAGCTCCCCGAAGTGGAACCCAACCCTTCGACTGCGCTCAGGGCAGGCTCTTCGCCACCACTCGCCGCGCCCGCTTCAGCAACTCCGCAATCTTGCGCTCCAAGTTACGATTGTCTGGAAGGCGGGTGGCGTACCGCATCTCCCGCTCTTCGAGCGACCCATAGATCTCCGGCCGCGCGAAGGCCGCGTCGCCGCGAAAGGCCACTTCCTTGCCTTGTGCCGGTTGCCGGTCGATCTCCGGCAACAGCAGTTGCGCCCAACCCTCGGCGCTGTGGACGTTGCCGGGCCGCAGCTTCACCGCCAGGCAGTCGCCCGCGCCATTAAACAGCAGCAGCGGATAGTAGCAGGTGGACTCGAAGTGGCCCTTGTAGGCACTCTGCTCCTGCTGGCCATAGACCGGGACTTCAGTACTGTCCATATCCAGCACGATGCGCCGAGGCGAATCGATAGCTTCGGCCCGGGCGACTAACTCTCGATTGAGCGCGGCCAGACCGGCGAGGTTTCCCTCTCGCGTCGGCGGCTCCGTCTCGCGTCAGCGGCTCCGTCTCGAACGACTGCAAGCGCGAGATCAAAGCCGCGCCGCGCTCCCAAATCTTACGCGCGCCGATGAGCCGGAAAGTCGGATCCTGAGAGAGGCGTTCGGCGTCGTTAACGTCTTCGTAACCTCCCAAGCGGCTATAGATCGACTGCCCAGCAGGTCGGCCAGCGGCAATTGGATATTCTTGCCCCGGCGGGAATCGTTCAAGTGCCGGTCCACGAGTTCGCTCAAGCCGAGACGTTCGTCCAGCTCGCGCACCAGAATCAGACCACCGTCGGAAGCTTGCCCTGAGGGCTTCTCGAAGGGTCACTCGTGCGCCCTGGACTTCGACTCGCAGGGAACTGTTGAACGAGAACCGAAAGAGCCCTTGTTGCCTCTCACCCACCGCCGCTTCCCTCCGCACCACCCCGATCGCATCCAAACCCAATTCTGTCAGGCCTTTTCGCGCGTTTTACCAGATTGGTGCTTCACTGAGAAAATGGAAATCCGGGTTAAATAGTCGAGAGCCAAGTCGAACGGCCGGACCTAAGCCAAGCAGTTGAGCACGGTCCGGATAGCTCGAAGCGGCCTGCGGCGCGCGCGGGGTAGAGCTTGACCAGCGGCGAGTTGAGCGCATAAAAAATTCGTAAGCCGCTTCTTCGGCGGCCTACACAGCGCGATCGCGCGGGGAGACAACATGACACAAGAATTCACGGCGGAAATGGTGCGCGAACTGGCCCGCGAATGCTGCAACTGGGGCAGATGGGGCGCCGAGGACGAGCTCGGAACCGTCAACTACATCACGCCCGAGAAGATCCGCGAGGCCGCTACGCTGGTTCGCCAAGGCAAAGTAATTTCGCTCGCCATTCCGTTTGACGGCGACGGCCCACAGGGCAGAACGAGCCTGCCGTTTAGCGCGCATCAACGTTTCAACCCGATTCATTTGATGAGCCGCAGCGGGGCGGACTCGCACGTCGGCGCCCAAGCCCATCGGCGGCTTCATACCGCCGATGACGTCATCATAATGCCTACCCAAGCGGCGACGCAGTGGGACTCGCTGGCTCACGTGTTCTTCGAAGGCAAGATGTACAACGGCTACGACGAGCGCTTGGTCAGCGGCTTCGGCGCCAAGAAGAACAGCATCACCAATCTAAAGGACAAGGTCGTGACGCGCGGCGTGCTGCTGGATATAGCGCGCTACAAAGGGAAAAAGTGGCTCGCGCCCGGCGAGGCGATTTATCCTGAGGATCTCGACGGATGCGCCGCCCAAGAGAACGTCACGATCGGCGCCGGCGACGCCGTGCTGGTACGCACGGGCCAAATGACGCAGGTCAAGGAGCGCCAAAGCTGGGATGACTATGCCGGTGGAAGCGCCCCCGGGCTAAGCGTGACCGCCGCGCGCTGGATTTTCGCGAAGCAGGTGGCCGCGATGGCGACCGATACCTGGAGCACCGAGGTGCTGCCGAGCGAAGGCGCGCAGATTTTTCTGCCGCTCCACATCATCGGTCTGGTTCACATGGGCTTGCTGATCGGTGAGATTTTCGACCTGGATGAGCTGGCGCGCGACTGCGCGCGCGACGGATGCTACGAGTTCATGTTCGTCGCGCCGCCGCTGCCGATAACCGGCGGGGTCGCCTCGCCGATCAATCCCCAGGCAATCAAATAAGGGTCGTTCCCAGCTCGTCCGCCAATGACGCTCGGGGGTCGTGTCCGCCAAGTATCAGCAGCGCGTTCATTGCCGGCAAACGCGCCCGAGCGAGAACTCCCGGATACGGCTCATAAGTTGGCCCGCCGCAACAGCCGTTATGCCGGGACTCCTCGCTACGCTCGGAATGACAAGGAGTTCACGCAATCACGGGCCATCCCCAGTACCATTCCGCGTCGGCCCAAGCGTAGCGAGGGTGCCGCGCGAGCCGTTCGGTTATCAGATTTTCGACCAGCGGCGGATCCCGCTCGCAAAGCGGCTCATTGCTCTTTGAAAATCAGGGACTTGCAGGCGACCTATTTCCGCGCTCGTCAGAACGCGGTCCCATTGAAGCAGTCATACGCCTCATCGCTTAGCAGAGTTGCGTTGCTGCCGCTCGTAACAGAGCCGGCCTCGAACATACGTCTGCTCGACATTCCTGTCATCTGACAGAAACACGAGCCGCGAAAGGAGTTTATCTACCTCTCCTTCTCCTCGGTTCGCCAACGATTGATCGAACGACGAAAGATCTAAAACAACAAAATCGGCGTCCTTGCCGGGTTCCAGACTCCCGGTAGTCCTCCCAAGCCCCAGCGCTCTCGCTCCTCCCAAGGTAGCCAAGTAGAGGACCAGCCCAGGCGTAACGTCGAAACCACTATTAGCCAGCGGCAGACACCGCGCGTTGTGAACATAAATCGCTGCTTGCATTAGTGAGAAAGGGCTTAGCGTCGGACCGCCGGCGACGTCCGAGCCGAGACCGACCCTATGACGCATTTGTAGCAGCTCCGCCAGATGCATCAGGCCGCTCTTCAGAAAGAGATTCGAGGTCGGGCAGTGCACGAGGCACGCTTCAGCGGCCAAGAGCGCCCTCTGCTCGTCCTGGTCAATATGTATAGCATGCGCGAGCAACGTCTTCGGGCCTAACAGCCCCGCTCTCGCGTAAACGTCCGTATAGTTGCGGGACTCCGGGAAAAGCTGCTTCACCCACTTTATCTCGCCCGAGTTCTCGCTTAGATGAGTCTGTACGTACGCTCCTCGCTCGCGTGCGAGAGCACCCACTTTATCCAAGAGCTCCTGGCTGCATGACGGTGCAAAGCGGGGCGTGAAAGCGTACAGCAACCTGTCGTCGTCCTGGCCGTGCCACGCCTTACACAACTGGTCGCTTTCAGCGATCGAAGTGCGCGTATCTTCGCGCAAGTAGTCGGGCACGTTGCGGTCCATCATGACCTTGCCAATGATCGCCCGTATGCCCTTCCTCTCTGCCCATTCAAAGACCTTCCACGTGCTGTCCGCTCGCACTGATGTGTAGATCGCCGCCGTAGTAACGCCGTAAGCAAGCAGGCGATCGAAGAAGATTGGAGAGAGGGAGTCCGCAACCTTAGGCGTAAACTCCTTTTCGGCAGGAAAGATATATGCATTCAGCCAGTCTAGAAGTTCCCTACCGTATAAGCCGATTGCCGGGTACTGGGGCAAATGAACGTGCGCATCTATAAAGCCTGGTACGATAAATTTATCGGATAGATCGATTTTCTCTGCTTCTGAATGCTCGCGAGCTAGATCAGCATAGTCGCCGACGCTGACAATTCTGCCGTTCGTATCGATTACTAAGGCACCGTCGTCGTACAACCGCCAGAAACCACTCCCCGGAGCCGGCCGCCCGGTGCCTTCAGGCGTAAGGAGTTTCGCTCGAAACAGTTTTTGGCTCATTTCCGCTGAGGCTTGTCGGTTCATCGCTACGATCTCCATGACAATGTGACGAATGACACGACGACGATGAGGATCAGCAAATAGATGGTGCTAGCGATCACGCGGGAGTATGTTGTACCTCCGGCCAGCCACAGGTAAACGACTGACGTAACAGCCGCAGCGATATACAGCGCAACGGCAAAGCCAACGTATAGGAGGCGTCCCAACCGGCCTGCTGCAGCAAGCGGGTTTCTATCCAAAGCGGTTGTGAGCCCCCGTCCCTACGGCTTTTCGAAAAGGTCTCGGTCCAATTGAGTCCCAAGATGCACCGCGCGCTTCAAAAGATCGGAATACAGAGAGACAGCGAAAATGACATAAGCCGTTGCGGGTATTGCAGCCAAGCTTACCCAAAAGACTCTCATCGGGATCGGTGAGCCGCTGGCGCCACCGGTTAAATGAACTAGCGAAAAAGGGGTTACCAAGATCGCAATTACGAGAGTTGCGCCCTTTGCAAGGATCTCTACGACCAGACTGTCGAGGTTACCGATCGTCTGACGGACTCCGTCGTAATACTGAAGGTCCATGTCCACAACACCCTGCTTCAGAAGCATGAGCTTTCCTCTTTCAGCGGCGAGGAGCCGCCGCTGCTCGCCGAATGTCTCCTCACGGTTACCCGGCTCTTTTCCGATCCAGTTCGAGGAGCTGGCGTGATTCCATGGCCTTTTTTTAAGCTTTGCCATTTCGCCGTCGAGCTTCACCCGTTCATTGCTGTTGAGCACCACTTTTGCTGCCGCGATTTCAATTGCTTTGCACCAATCTTTTTCCGCGTGGCTCAAAAGTATGTCCTTTGCCTCCATCCTGAGAGTCTTGTTCATCTCGAAAGCATTCCACTCGCCGCTGTGACTGGTCAGCCGCGAACCGGAGTCGTAGGCTGTGACGAGCTGGATGAGCTTTCCCCCCTCTCCGGAAAAAAGGTCCGCCACCCAAGCGAGTTACTCACGCCACACCGAATCGGCGACCTCGTATCGCAAAGTGGTAGATACCGCGCTAAGGGTGCGGCTAGTGATGCGAATCATCTCGGCAAGAGCGGCGCGGCTCGCATTCTTGCTGCGTGCTTCATCCTCGATCTTCTGCGCCCGAAGGATGAAGCGATAGCCGAAATAGCTGCCAACCACGGCGCTCAAGGGCGCAATTACTACGCTTGTTAGAATCTCGGGCACTTGGCCTCGCTCTCGTTAGGAAACCACCTTGAACATATCCGCTTGGCGGTGTTCTGCCGAGGCGGAGCGGGAAGAGGCGTGATTGCTGATGCTCTCCAGCAGTGAACGCTCCTCGCTAATCCGCTCCAGCGCATCGCTGGTGCGCAGTGCCTGATGGCCAGGCGGCGGAGAGCTATTGCTTCAGGAAGGCGAGCACGCGGCGGCAGAATTCCTCGGGCTTCTCGTACATCACCATGTGTGCCGCGCCTTCAATAGCCTCATAGCGGCAGTCGCGGATGTGTCTTTGAAATTCGCCGGCGTAAGCTTTCGGAATCAGCCGGTCGGACTCGCCCCACAGCAGCAGAGTCGGCGCGGCAATCCGGTAAGCGCGCTTTTTGAGCCCCCGCTCCGGGATCGGCCATAAAAGCTTGGTCGCCATGGCCAGGCGCTTGGCGCGCTCGACGTACATCGTGGTCAGCGCCTGCGGGTCATCCGGCGTCATCATCAGCAGCTTGGCCACCGCGGATCCCGGGTCGTGGAAAAGCAGCGCCGGCAACTCCTTGAAATCGGCGGCAAAAAAGTCCGGAATCGGATGCCGGTCGAGCCAGAAGCCGGCCGGCGAGACCAGCACCAGGCGCTTGACTCGATGAATGTCGAACGCGGCTAGTTCGGCCGCGAGCATCCCGCCCATCGAGTGCCCCACCACGTGGGCCGCAGGGATCCCGAGCTCGTCCATCAGCTCGTGATAAAAAAGCACGGCGTCGAAAACGTCCTCGATGAGCTCGCCTCCGGTTGATTCGCCGTAGCCGGGCAGATGGGGCGCGACCACCTTGAACTCACGTCCCAGTTGTTCGAGGAATGATTCAACGCCTAGCAGCCCCCCGGCGCCGTGGAGAAACAAAAGCGGCTCGCCGCGGCCGAACTCGTGCACTTCGACCTCATGTCTTGCGGAATTCAACCGGCGCAGGGATTTCATTTTACCACCTCGCCGATTCGGCCGGCCGACGAGCGCGGCCCAGACTTATTGCCGGCGCGCGTTACTTGAAGGTCGAGCGGAGCGGCAACGGCGGTCTCCTCGAGGGGCAGGCGCTTAGGCGACCAGCGGTCTCGATGCCCGGGCCATAGATCGCGCAGGTGCGGCATTACCTCGCGCGCGAACAGCTCGGTGCTCTTGCGCACCAGTTCAGGCGGCATCGAGCCGATCTGGAAGAGCATCATCAGATGGCCGCAGCGCAAGCTCTTTATCGCGTCGCGCAGTCCTTCAACCACGGTGCGCGGCGAACCGGCGACGATATAGCCTTGCTCAACGAAGTCGCGCCAAGCAAGCCCCTCGCGCTTCCAGCTCCCGGACTTGGTAACCTGGCCGGCCAGGCCCGCGCGGATTGAATTTGCGCTGCGATAGCCGGGCGCGTCAACGAAGCCGATGTAGACGTGCAGGCAGCGGTTGTAAAAATAGTCCATGTGCGGCGCATAGTCGCGCTCGGCTTCCTGGTCGGTGTTAGCGACTGCGACTACCTGCGCAAAGCCCAGGCTGTAGGGGTTGAGCTCCTTGCCCTTGCGCGCCATCACCTCCCAGTATCCGTCGGCGACCTTCTTGGCTTGTTTGTACCCGAAGTAGGAAAGGAACGAGTACTGGTAGTCATGATCCGCGCAGAAGTCCCAGGTCTCGACCGAGCCGCCGCCCGGAACCCAGACCGGGGGATGCGGCTGCTGCAAGGGACGGGGCCAGAGGTTTACGTAACGCAGCTTGGCGTACTTGCCGTTGAAGGCGAAGCACTCGGGCTCGGTCCAGGCGCGAATAATGAGGTCGTGAGCCTCGAGGTATTTTTCGCGCAAGGTGGCCGGAACTTCGCCGTAGCAAAAGGTCGTGTCCATCGAAGTGCCGACCGGAAAGCCGGCCACCAGCCGCCCGCCGCTCAGCACGTCGAGCATCGCGAATTCTTCGGCCACACGAATAGGCGGGTTGTAGAGCGCTATCGAATTACCCAGCACGACCAGGTTGGCGTTCTGCGTGCGCCGCGCGAGCACGCCCGCCATGATATTCGGCGACGGCATCAGCCCGTAAGCGTTCTGATGATGCTCGTTGACGCAAATCCCGTCGAAGCCCATCCGGTCGGCGAACTCAAGCTGGTCAAGGTATTCGTTGTAGAGCCGATGGCCGATCTTCGGGTCATAGAGGCTGCGCGGAATATCGACCCAGACGCTGCGATACTTCTGTTTGAAGTCGTCAGGTAAGAACCGGTAAGGCATCAGGTGAAACCAATGAAATTTCATCGGCCATCGCTCCTTAGCTAAGTGCGCGCATCCGATGTCGAATGCGCGCGCCGGAATTTGGGTTTCCCGCGGTTACGACACGGCCCCCCAGACCAGCATCGCTTGGCAGCTCTTCGAAGCGGCGCCCAGATCGCCGGCGCGCCGCCATTGCAGAAGCTGCGTTGCTCCGGAACCGACGCCCCAAGACCGACCCGCGCCCAAGCGCTGCTTCGGGTCGGTTCGTCCGTTGCTGCATCGCCGCGTATCTCTTTGCCCGGTCAACGCCGATTATGGCAAAGCCAGGCAAGCCGGCAAAGCCGGGAAAGCGCGGCGGACCAACACAGCGGCAGGGGCACCCCACCGTCGACAAAATTCGCTCCCATCGGCAACTCAGCGGCAGAACACAGCCGCCCGGGTCGGGACTCGGCTTAAGAATTAAGGAATTGTTATGGCGTCTCGCCTCCTCCGAAACGATCGACTTCAGGCTTTCCTGAACCGGCCGCGCCTCGGCGAACAGAAATAGTGCCGCCGCTTTGGCTACGGGACGAATTTGCGGGATGTGCGCTTCGGATGGAAACGTCATAATGGCAATGTTGGACAAGCAAACAGGAAAGCCACATTTTCCTCGGCTCTGAAAGCGGATGAATAATAATGGTACGTCTTGAACTCAACGTAAACGGGAGAAAGCGCGCCGTTACCGCCGAGCCTCGAAGCATGCTCCTTTATGTGCTGCGCAACGACTTGGCCCTGCATGGCCCGCGTTTCGGATGCGGACTCGGACAATGTGGGGCGTGCACGGTCCTGATGGACGGGGCGGCCGCGCGCTCGTGCGTCATACCGGTTTCGGCCGGCGTCGGCCGTTCTATCGTCACGCTCGAGGGTCTCGGCACCCTCGAGCATCCGCATGCGATTCAGAAGGGCTTCATCGATGAACAGGCCGCTCAATGCGGGTACTGCACCAACGGTATGATTATGACAGCGAAGGCTTTTCTGGATGAGAATCCACACCCGACGGACGAGGAGATAAGACAAGCCTTGGCCAAGAACCTATGCGGCTGTGGAACCCACCTACGCATCCTTCGGGCAGTGAAACGCGCAGCAAAGGAAATGGCATGAACGCGAGCGCCCCGTCGTTACCTTCGCGCCGGCAATTTCTAACGCGCGCCGGCGTGCTCGTCGTCGGCTTCTCGCTCGCCGCGCCGGTTGGTGATTTGCTTGCCGCATCCGAAACGCTCGTCGATCTCGGACAGCCGTCTGCCGGTGAGCTCGATTCGTGGCTGGCCATTACTCGGGATAATCGAGCGAGGGTTTATTCCGGCAAGGTCGAACTGGGAACCGGGGTGAAAACCGCGCTTTCCCAGATCGTGGCAGACGAGCTTAACCTTCCCATGGCAAACGTCGAGATAATCCAGGGCGATACCGAGCGTACGCCAAACCAGGGTTATACCGCGGGCAGCAAAACGATTCAGTTCGGTGGCGCGCAGCTACGCAAGGCCGCGGCAACGGCTCATCAGGCCCTGATCGAAATCGCCGCAAAGCAGTTCTCGGTCTCTCCCGCGCAACTCGTTTCGGACCGCGGCGTTATCCGCGTTAAAGGGCGCCGCTCCAAGCAAGCGACGTTCGGAGAGTTGATCGGCGGCCGACACTTTTCCCGCAAAGTTGACGCGCATGCCGCGCTTAAAAATCCTGACGACTACCAGATCGTCGGCAAACCGCTGCCCCGGGTTGAGATGCCCCAAATTGCAGTCGGAAAGTTTACATACGTGCAGGACGTCCGCGTACCCGGAATGCTTCACGGCCGCGTGGTGCGTCCTCCGGACACCGGAGCGGTCAAGATCGACGCGACGGTTGAAAGTATCGACGAGAGTTCGGTCAACGGTATCCCGGGTTTCGTCAGGGTGGTACGCGAAGGAAGCTTTGTCGGTGTTGTAGCCGAGACCGAATGGGCAGCGATCGAAGCATCGCGCAAGCTTACGGTCAGATGGAACAGCAAACCGAGTCTTCCCGATCAGGACGAGCTTTACGAGGCGCTGGCAAAGTCGCCCTCGGACGAGAAGGTTGTGACTAACGAGGGCAACTTTGCGACGGCCCTTCCTCAGGCTGCCAAGTCTTTGGCCGCCGAGTACAGATGGCCGTTTCAGATTCATACCTCGATTGGACCTTCGTGCGCCGTTGCGGACGTGCGCGACGGCCGCGCGACGTTATGGACGGCCTCCCAAGGGGTGTATCAATTGCGCGGAGCGCTGGCCGATCTCCTCGGGTTGAGGCCCGAGCGGGTCCATGTGATTTTTGTCGAGGGCTCCGGCTGTTACGGCCATAACGGCGCGGACGACGTCGCCGGTGACGCGGCCTTGCTCTCGCAGGCGGTCAGAAGCCCGGTACGCGTGCAATGGACGCGCGCGGACGAACACGGATGGAACCCCAAGGGGCCGGCAATGCTGATGCGGGTCAAGGGCGGGCTCGACGAGAAAGGAAAAGTGGTCGCATGGGAGTATCAAGTATGGACCGCGACCCATGTGACGCGTCCGGGCGCGATCGGTCAGGCTCGCAACCTTCTCGCGAGCCAACTCGCAAGTCGCATGACGCCAACCGGCCCGATGCTCGGCGGCGATCGGAATGCGGCGACACCATATTCCTTCCCGAACAAACGATGCGTGACCCATTGGATTCATACCGATGACGCGATTCTGCGCCCCTCGGCGCTGCGCGGCCTGGGCTCGTTCGCTAATATCTTTGCCAACGAATCGTTCGTTGACGAACTGGCGGCAGCAGCGGGTCAGGATCCGGTACAGTTCCGGCTTGCCTATTTGTCCGATCCGCGCGCAATCAATGTGATTAACGCGGCCGCGAAACAGGCACGATGGAAGCGCCGGAGCTGGTCGGCGCCAAAGTTGACTGCCGACGGCGTCCACACCGGGCGCGGCATCTCTTATCTGCGTTACGAAAACCAGAACACTTATGTGGCAACGGTCGCGGAAGTGGAAGTCGAACCCAAAACCGGCACCGTGCGCGTCAAGCGGGTGGTGGTTGCTCACGACTGCGGTTTAGTCATAAATCCCAACGGGCTCAAGAATCAGATCGAAGGCGCAGTGCTTCAGGGTATCAGCAGGACGCTCAAGGAAGAGCTCAAGTTCAACAGTATGGGGATAACGTCGCTCGACTGGATGAGCTACCCGATCATTACCTTTCCCGAGGTCCCTGAGGTCGAGATAGTTCTGCTCAACCACCCGCACGAGCCGGCCGTCGGGGCGGGCGAACCCGCGATCGCCGGAGTATCAGCGGCGCTCTCCAATGCGGTTTTTAACGCGACCGGCGCGAGAATACGAACCGGACCTCTGACCCAAGAGCGCGTGAAATCAGCGTTGGCTGCGAAAGTAGCTAGCGTCCGGAGAACCACTTGATTGAGGTAGTTCGGCGCTAAAACTGACGCGCTGGCCGGACGTCGCAGTCGCTCCCGGCGCAAGCTTTTCAGCGCTTTCATCCCCGCTGCGCTGCCAGAAAAAGGCCTGGGGTTTCTCAAATCCCAAGGAAGCGTCCGTCGGCTTGGCAAATGAGCCGGCAAGAGAATTCCCGAGCCTTCTTGATTTCGACGCGACGAGAACCGAACTACCAAACGATCTTGCTAGGGTCGCCCCGGTAGATGGACCTGATGTATGCGACGATTTTCCAGATCTGCTCAGGGCTCAGCTTATCCTTCCAGGGAGGCATCAGGGTTCCCCGACGGCCGTTGCTGATGGTGTCGAAAAGCGTTTGATCCGTTGGTACGTAGCGCCACTGGTCATCGTTAAGACTTGGCCCCACGGCTCCCTCGCCGTTCTCACCATGACATGCTGGACATGCCAATTGACGAAATAGCCCCTTGCCCTCCTCGATTGCGGCCGGAGAGCCCGCGTACGGATTTTTCTTTGTGGCGGACTCGCTGTGAGCGGTGTCTGGGACAGCCAAGAAGAGTAAACAGAGACATGTTGCTGCGCATCGCGGCCACCAGGCCGGCAAATCAGATCGTCTCATGAGATCCTCGAGCCTTTCAAAGAATAAAACCGACAGCGGAAGCGCGTTGCTAGGGACCAGTGTACCATCGTCTTCTAGTGTGATGTCCCGCAAATAACTTGACGAACGACCCACAGAGACCGGGATTTTTCGCTGCGCTTAGAGCTTGTGAATTTTTGGCAAGCTGCCGCATGCCGCCGCAGACTGCGCCCGATATGTCTCTAGTAGGGCGGGCCGCCGTGCCCGCCATGATGCGCGGGCGCCACGCCCGCGCGGCCAATGACCGCCCACCGACCGGG
>JAKBMB010000028.1 GCA_021831785.1 Deltaproteobacteria bacterium
TTCTCCTCTTTATTCAGTGGGGCGGGCCGCCGTGCCCGCCTTGCTTCTCTTTATTCAGTGGGGCGGGCCGCCGTGCCCGCCTTGCTTCTCTTTATTCAGTGGGGCGGGCCGCCGTGCCCGCCTTGCTTCTCTTTATTCAGTGGGGCGGGCCGCCGTGCCCGCCTTTCGGGCCGCAGGCCCGAACCTCTGTTGTGCCGCGCCGCCCGAAACAGCACCCTCACCCCCACCCTCTCCCAAAGGGCGAGGGAGCAGAAAAGCTGCGCCGCAGGCCCGAACCTCTGTCGCACACCAGCCCGCAATGGAAGCTGCTCCCTTCCTTACCCTCCTCCGCGCGACCGGGGAAGGAGATGACATGGGCGCGCTTATTTCAGTGGGGCGGGCCGCCGTGCCCACCCCACTACTCAAAAATTCACAAACTCTCAGGATGACGTGAAGTGGGGCTTGGTGCGCTCGCCGGCCGTGGAGTCAACATGCCAGTGCCCGAACGCCCGCCTCAAGCAGCGGGACGGGAAGGAGCGATGAGCCCTGGAATTGACGGCGGCCGAGCAGAAGTTGGTCGATGCAGCGCGCAAAGGCGAGGCCGCGGACTATGCCGCCGGCAACGCCGAAGCGGACGGCCCGGCTAAGGACGCCGAACGGGGCGCTGAGCGCGCGATCCATGCCGAAGTAATCTACGCCCTTGCCACGGCCTCGAATCCGGCGTGGCCGGTCTGCGCCAGCGGGATTTGGGTAAAAGGCGCAAGGATCATCGACCCGCTCGATTTTTTTTGCGGCGCAGATCAAATTTCAGCTCGTCCTGTTGAACTGCTGCTTCGAACAAGAGGTTGTCCTCCAGCCCGCTTCAGCCCCCGTTATCGCCTTGACCGGCAGCTATCTTCACGACGGCATGCTGGCCGACGACCTAACGGCCCACGGCGGCGTGTTCCTTGGCCAAGGCTTCAGCGCCAAGGGCGAGGTGAGGCTGCTGGGTGCAAAAATCGATGGCCAGCTTGGCTGCAGTGGCAGCACGTTCGACAGCGGCAAGGTCGACAAAGGTGGCAATCCTGCCGGAGACGCCCTCACGATCCAGAGCGCGACAATCAATGGTCTGTTGTTCCTCGACGGTCTGTCAGCCAAGCCCAGAGGGACGGTTAACCTATCCCACGCCGAGGGGGGTGTCCTCGTCGATGACGAGAAAAGCTGGCCCGAGCCGGGCAAGCTTCTGCTCGACGGCTTTCGCTATGACGCGATCGCCGAAGACCCCCCGAAGGACGTCAAGTCGCGGCTCAAGTGGATTGGGCTGCAACCCGACGAAGATTTTTCGTTTCAGCCCTACGAACAGCTCGCGGCGGTGATGCGCCGCTGGGGCGACGAGGCCGGCGCGCGCAAGGTCCTCATAGCAAAAAACAAAGCGCTACGCAAAAGGGGCAAACTGGAATGGGGCGGGCGGTTGGGAAATTTCTCCTTATCTTGGACCCTCGGCTACGGCTATAGGCCACGGCGGGCCCTTCTGTGGGCAGCGGCCATCGTATTTGCCGGGTGGCTGGCCTTCGGATGCGCCAGAAGTTCAGGTGTCCTCGTGCCGTTGCGCGCCGAAGCTGCGCTCGCCCTTCCTTCGCGCAAGTCACCACCGCAGTTCCATCCCTTCTTCTATTTGCTCGACGTCTTCCTGCCCGCGCCGGACCTGAGTCAGAAAAAGGCTTGGGTGCTCGAAGCGCGACGGCAGTGGGACTGCGCCTTCTATGTCTTCGAGCTGTGGTACATCTTCGAGGGGCTCTCGGGTTGGGTGCTGACTGCGCTCTTTGCCGGCGCGGTGACGGGCTTGCTAAGAAAGGAGTAACCGGCCTGCCCGCTTGTATAAGGGCGCTCCGCCGCACAACATCGAGCGCCCGGAGGCATTTCAAGCCTTGACAAACGGTATAGAGAGTTAATACTATACCATTCTAGTCGAGTAATTTGCGAGCGCTCTCATACTAGCGTCCGTAAATGGCTGCGAGCGCTCCTGATGGTTTTGCCTTGGCTGAGGGGTAAGCATGGTTAAGCTGCCGATTTACATGGACAATCACGCCACCACGCCTCTGGACCCGCGGGTGCTGGACGCGATGATGCCGTATTTGACGACCAAGTTCGGCAATGCGGCCAGCCGCAACCATAGTTTCGGCTGGGAAGCCGAAGAGGGGGTGGACAAGGCGCGCGGGCAAATTGCTGCCCTGATCAACGCCAAGCCCAAGGAAATCATCTTTACCAGCGGCTCGACCGAGTCCGACAATCTGGCGATCAAGGGCGTGCTGGAGTTCTACAAGGAAAAGGGCAACCACGTCATCACCTGCGTCACCGAGCATAAGGCGGTAATCGACAGTTGCAAGGCGCTTGAGCGGGCGGGCAAGGCGGTAGTGACCTACTTGCCGGTGGACAAGTACGGGATGGTCGAGCCGGACGACGTGCGCAAGGCGATCACCGACAAGACCGTGCTGATCACGATTATGTTCGCCAATAACGAGGTCGGCACGATTCATCCGGTGGCCGAGA
Source organism: Deltaproteobacteria bacterium (assembly GCA_021831785.1). Taxonomy (GTDB): domain Bacteria; phylum Desulfobacterota; class Binatia; order Binatales; family Binataceae; genus JAJYYI01. The sequence continues at coordinate 2,509 of JAKBMB010000028.1, forward strand.
TCGGCAAAATCGCCAAGGAAAAGGGCGTAATTTTCCATTGCGATGCGACCCAGGCCGTCGGCCATGTGCCGGTGGATGTCGAGCGTGGCGCGATTGACCTGCTGTCGCTCACCGCGCACAAGCTTTACGGGCCGAAAGGCGCCGGTGCGCTCTATGTGCGCTCGCGGGCGCCGCGGGTGCGGCTGACGCCGGTTATCGACGGCGGAGGACATGAGCGCGGAATGCGCTCGGGAACGCTCAACGTGCCGGGAATCGTCGGCTTAGGCGCGGCGTGCGAGCTGGCGGGCCGAGAAATGCCGGACGAGATGCGCCGGCTGACCGACCTGCGCCACCGGCTGCAAGCGGAGATGTTCGAGCGCCTCGACGATGTGATTCTCAACGGCCATCCTACCGAACGGCTGCCCGGCAATCTGAACCTAAGCTTCGCGTACGTAGAAGGCGAATCACTGCTGATGGGAATCAGCGACATCGCGGTCAGCTCGGGCTCGGCCTGCACTTCGGCCACGCTGGAGCCCTCTTACGTGATTCGCGCGCTGGGTACCGACGAGGAGCTGGCGCACAGCTCGATCCGCTTCGGCCTTGGCCGATTTAACACCGAGGAAGAGGTGGACTACGTGGCCGGGCGGGTGGCTAAGGAGGTCAGCCGGCTGCGCGAGATGTCGCCGCTGTACGAAATGGCCAAAGAGGGAATCGACCTCAAGAGCGTGGAGTGGCGCCGGGAATAAGGTCTCCGGCAAGGTTCGGAGGGGGCTGCCCTGGCGCGCTATACGAGGCGGCTCATTAAGACAGCGAGAGACCAAAGCGAGCCTTTGTCGCGGCGGTTTAGGGGAAGGAAAAAGCACATCAGCAAAGTTTCTGAGGTGGAACAGGCATGGCATATTCGAGCAAGGTTCTGAGTCATTACACCAATCCCCGCAACGTCGGCAGCTTTGCCAAGGACGAGGCCGGCGTCGGCACCGGAATCGTCGGCGCGCCCGAATGCGGGGACGTTATGAAGCTTCAGCTTAAGATTCGGGACGACGGGGTGATTGAGGATGCCCGGTTCAAGACCTTCGGCTGCGGCAGCGCGATCGCAAGCTCGAGCTACGTAACCGAGCTCGTAAAGGGCAAGAAGATCGAAGAGGCGCTGGCGATCAAGAATAGCCTCATCGTGCAGGAGCTAAGCCTGCCGCCGGTCAAGATTCACTGCTCAGTGCTGGCCGAGGATGCTATCAAGGCCGCGATTGCCGACTGGCAAAAGCGCAAGGGCGAGAAGAGCGCGGACAAAAAGGAGCAAGCGGCTTGAGGCCTTGAGCGCCTTGGTTTTGCGAGCGGGCGGTAGTGAGCGATTATGATTTCGCTGTCGGAGAATGCGGCGCAGAAGATAAAGGCGCTTACCGCAGACAAGCCCCCGAGTGTAGGTTTGCGGGTCAAAGTCGTCGGCGGCGGCTGCTCGGGTCTACAATATCGAATGGAAATAGACGAGGCCAAGGAGCGCGACCGGGTCTTCGAGCTTGAAGGGGCGCGGCTAATTGTCGATAAAAAGAGCTTCCTTTACCTCAACGGCTCCGAGCTTGACTATGGCGAGGAGCTGATGTCGGCCGGCTTCAGGCTGGTTAACCCCAACGTCAAGCGCACCTGTGGCTGCGGTGAGTCATTCACCGTATGAAGCACAGCGGCGGGCTGAGCTTTGACTGTGGCGACGATACGATGCCCGTCCTGCGCAAGCGCGCAACCGGCCGGCCTGATGTGCGCGCGGTGCGGCGGTCCGTTAGCGCCTGAGTTGGACCTTTTCGCGGCGCTGGGCCTGGCGCGCCGACTGGTGGTGGAGCCGACGGAGCTGGAGCGGCGCTATCACGATTTGGGCCGGCGAATTCATCCCGATCGTTTCGCCTCTAGTTCCGCCGCGGTCAAGGAGGCGAGCCTCCAGGGCACCGCGCTGCTGACCCGCGCATACCGCGTCTTACGCGACCCGATGAGCCGCGGCCTCTATTGGCTTGAGCTTCACGGCGAAAAGCTGGCCGACAACAATAAGCAGGTGCCTGCCGAGTTGGCCGCGCTGGTTTTCGAAGTTCAGGAGCAACTAGCGGAGCTGCGCGAAGCACAGGATCGATCGGCTAGCGAACCGCTAGCAGAGGCGATCCGAGCCTGGCGCGCTGAAGTTCAAGCGGCGATGGAGCAGGCGCGCGAGGAGCTCGGCGCAAACTTCGCAAGCTGGGACGAAGGACGCGCCGAGGCCGCAAACCTGCTGCCCAATCTAAAGGCGACGCTGGCCAAAATCGCTTATTTGCGCACCTTGCTGCGGGACATCGACCGCGAGCTTGAGCCGCCGGTCTTGAGCGGCTGAAAACACGCACCTAAGAGCGCCCGGTGACGCCCCGCGCTTTGCCGGTAAAGCGCCGGACGGGAGTCTTTATGAGCCGTATTTTCGGAATTGACCTTGGCACGACAAACAGCCTGATTGCGATGATGGACGGAGACACGCCGCGGATTATCCGCGACCCGCATACCGGCGCCGCTCTTCTGCCTTCGGTGGTCGCGCTGGGCCCGAACGGGGTGCTTGCGGTTGGCGCCCGAGCAGTTGAATTGGAGGGTGAGTTGACGGACGGGAATCAGCCGCTTGCGTCCGATTCGCCGTCCACGGAGGTTTGCGTCATTCGTTCGATCAAGCGCTACATGGGACTGGGAGGGGACGATTTGGCGCCGGAAGAGCGCCGTCGCTATCCCTTTGCCGAGCTCTCCGGTCCGCTGGTTCGCTTTCGAATCAGGGAACGCGTATATAATCCGCCGCAGATTTCCGGCGAGATTCTACGCGCGCTCAAGGCCCGGGCCGAAGCGGCGTGCGGCGAAGCGGTCGAGAAGGTGGTGATCACGGTCCCCGCCTACTTCAATGACGGACAACGCCAGGCCACTAAGGATGCCGGCCGGCTGGCCGGGCTTGAAGTCGTGCGCCTGGTCAACGAGCCGACCGCGGCCTCGCTGGCTTACGGGCTGGGCAACATGACCAGCGGGAAGGTCGCGGTTTATGACCTGGGCGGCGGCACCTTCGACATCTCTATCCTGAGCATTAAAGAAGGCATCTTCGAGGTGCTCGCAACTAACGGCGACACTCATCTGGGCGGCGATGACATGGACCAGGCGCTGGTCGACTTAATTATGCGCGCCTTGCCCGAGGAGCTCCGTCATGAGCGCGGCGTATGGACCAAGGCTCGCACCGCTGCCGAAAGCGCCAAGTGCCAACTGAGCGATGCGCCGAGCGCGCGAATCAAGCTCGAGCTTGCCGGACACCAAATTGACCTGACGCTTAGCCGCGAGGAGTTCGAAAAAATGATCGACCGCCTCGTCGCGCGCACGATGGAGCGCTGCCGCATGGCGCTCAAGGACGCGGGACTGCGCACGCAAGACGTCGACGCGGTGGTTTTGGTAGGCGGCGCTACGCGCGTGCCGTTGGTCAGCCGGCGGGTCGCCGAGCTTTTTGGCCGTCAGCCCCTGTGCTCGCTCGACCCCGATCTGGTCGTGGCGATGGGGGCGGCGGTACAGGCCAGCGTCTTGATGGGAAAGCAGGGTGATATGCTGCTGCTCGATGTCGTCCCGCTGTCTTTGGGAATCGAGACCATGGGCGGCGTCATGGAGCGGCTGATCCATCGCAACACCACCATTCCCACCAGCGTCAAGGAGAAATTTACCACGGCGGTGGACAAGCAGACCTACGTTGATGTCCATGTCGTGCAAGGCGAGCGCGAATTGGCGGGCGACTGCCGCAGCTTGGCGCGCTTTAAGCTCGGACCGATTCAGCCGCAGCCCGCCGGCGTTCCGCGTATCGAAGTGACGTTCATGATCGACGCCAACGGGATACTCAATGTCGCGGCGCGCGACGAACGCACCGGTCTCGAACATTCCGTGGACGTAAAGCCAAGCTACGGACTGACCGAGGAAGAAATTGAACGCCTACTCGAAGAGGCTATTGACCACGGCGAGCAAGACCTCGAGCAACGGCTGCTGATTGCCGCCCGTAACGACGCGGAGCAGATTCTCAGCGCCTTCTCCAAGCAGTCGAACGAATATCCGGAGCTTATCGAGCCCAAAGAGCGGACGCGCTCGGAGGCCGCAGCGCAGCGGCTCAGCGCCGTGCTCTCGGGCCAAGACCGCGAGTCGATCACGCGCTTGACCGAGGAACTCAACGAACTTACCACGCCCTTCGCCCAACGAATAATGGAGCAGGCAATCAAGCAAGCGTTGCAGCAAAAATCGGTTGACGAAATCGCCGATTAGGGGATTCGCCGGCAGCCCGGCGCCGGCCAACTGCGGGTTGAATCAAACCACGGCTTGAATCAAAGGCGCGACTCGACTAAAACTCTCAGACGCTGCGGAGGCGGGACTATGGGGCTTAAATGGGATGAGGCGCAAGAAATCGCCGAGTTGTTGGCGGAAAACCATCCCGGGCTAAACCCTCTTGAGGTGCGCTTTATCGACCTAAGACAGTGGGTGATTGACTTGGATGAGTTCGACGATGACCCGGGCGAGTCGAACGAATCGCTGCTCGAGGCAATTCAGATGGCTTGGCACGAGCTGTACCAGGACCAGGAAGAAGAGTAACCCTGTGATGCCGCTGCCGACGTCTCGGCAAGGACGAATCCAAGGGATACGGTCAATTCTGGTCAGCGGCCGAGCCATAATCGGGGCTGCAACTCGCCGCAAACGCTCGTATGGCCCCCCGCGGTGCGCCCGCGAACGTCGGACGTTGAATACAACCGGTAACTCCGTCGTCATAATAAATCGGCAAACCTTCCGCCTCAGCGCGAAGAAGAATGCTAGACCGTTAAAGGATGAGGCCACTATGCAGGAAAAGGAAGCTTTGGACGAACGCTTGCCCGGCCTATTTGAGCCGGACACCCTCCTACCCATCCAATATTTTGAGGCGATGCGGCGCAAGCATCTGCTTGAGGGTGAGAAGCGACTTGTCTTAAGCGTGCTAGAAGACGCGGTAGAGTGCTATATGAAGTGCCTGACTTCAGCCACCAGCAAGGGCCAAAAGCTTTTCCGCGACGCCGAAGAATGGATTAATCTCGAAGATAAGCGCTGGGTCTTCTCGTTCGACAACGTGTGTGAGATGTTGGACATCAACCCCGAGTACATGCGTCGTGGACTGCGCAGGTGGAAGGAGCGCAAGCTCGTCGAGTTAGCGCACCAGCAAGAAACCGCTGAAGAATCCGACGAGGTCAAGCCGCCGGAGGAATTTGCCCCCGAAAGACCCGTGCGGCAAAAGAATGAACCCACAGGCAGGGCGTCAGCCAGGCGTAATCATCCGCCTAGACGAATGAGCGAGGCCCGTCTTTAGTGCCCTACGCGGCAAAGCCGAGCGGGCCGCTCTAAGGCAAGCGGGTCGCAGCGTGGGGCCTTAGGCCCGGCGGCGATTGTCGCGGGAACGTCAGGTACAGCGGCGCCGCTTGACCGGCGGCCTAAAGCAAAGCTCCACGCATGACGTCGTGGCGCGGCGGCGGATAGCTGATCAAACTGTGTGCCCATTGCTGGGCCTGTCTTAAGGCGTCGCGCGAACGTCTAAACAGCCGTTCGCGAAATAACGTGCCCCAGACGTAAACGTCGACTGAAGTTTCCGCCGCGAGGCGCACGTCGATCATCCAATCTTCAAGCTGCGGCCCGCATATCAGTAAACGCACTAGGCGGCCGTGGTCAACGATAATTCCGCGGGCTTGCTCAGGCATCGTGAATTCGTGTCTTACGCGTCTCGGTATGCGTTCCGGACAACGCTCCTCCGTCATGGCCACATAAGCCCATTCCCCGAAGGGCGGGTCTACCTGGCGCGCCAAACGCAGATTATTGTCCGTCAGATGCTCCTTGGCCTCTTCCTGGTTATAACCGCTGGCCACCACGTAGAACTTTGCGCCAACCGGCAGCGCGGCATCGGGCTCTTGCGGCGGACTGGATTTCGGCCGCTTAATGCCGGTTTCGACCCACCAGCGATTATCGATGCTCGGTTTTGCGTTCACTTGGACGGGGCGCGCCGGCGAAGCTATGCCCGAGCCTGTTTGTTGCGGCGTCCAATTTTAAGCTGACGTCCGCTTTTGCCGCTCTTGGCGCGCAGGCCTAGCGCGGAAAGGGACCTGCTTCGTCGCGCCGACTCCGCCACGCTGCGGGTGGCGACGCGACGCAATCCGCGCACCATCCGGCGACTGAAGGTGTCGGCCTTGTGCTCCGGGTCCGTCCACAGCAAGTAGTGACCCAGCTCATGGTAAACGGTTTGAATCCACATCCGCTCCCGGTTATAGATCCGGCCGCGTTTCCAATGGAGCGGATGCAACAGATAGATCTTGCCATTTTCGTAGGTTTTTCCCGCCGTTTTGCCCCAATCAATAGACGCGTGCCATTCGATTCTCGGCCGCCTTACATGATAAAAGCGGCAAAGCCGGGAAATGGCCCGGTTAAAGGCGCTAAGTTGGTGCTCACGAAAGAAAAGCACTAAATTGCGGTCGATTTCTCTGCGTAGAGCTACTTGCGGCAAAAGCATTCTCATGGCTGCCTCTTCCTCGCCCGGCTATTAGCATAAGGAGCCGGCCCGAGACGAGTCAACGTACTTGCTTGGCAGCGCGGTCGCTCTTTTGCGGAAATTTTATTTGGCGTGCGTCCGCCGCGTGCCCGAAAATAATTTCTCACTGAACGGAGTTGCCTTAGTACGGAGTTGCTTTAGTAAAGACGCCTGCCCCGGCTAGCCGCCGCTCAAGACATAACGAAAGCGAAAATTAGCCGCCGGTCGGCTAATAAATCCGCGCTTGCTTGGGACGTTGCGCTGTGCGCCAGCGATGGCGCCTGGCGTAGCGGATCGGCTATGGTCTATTGAAACCTTGCTGGAGGCGGCCATCGAGGAGATTTCTTCTGCTTGCTGATTCGAAAGACTTTGTCCTATAAAATACAGGCATGGGTGATGAAGAAAAGGAAGTCCAGGGAGTACCGCAGGAGACCCAAAGCGATTTCCTGTTTGCGCAACCTTCTTTTTGGTCCGGTTTAGGGCGTTGGCTTGATTTGTCAGGGCGGTTTGATGGCTACAACATTTCGCCAACTGGCGAAACCGCCGACGCGCTCGCTCTATATGCTGACTGGCGGGCTGTGGGGCAAGAGCTGCGACGTGCCTGCAACCGTTGTGGAGAAGAAATAGCTGCTAGGCAGGGCCAGCTCTTTGCCGAGGGCTCATGGCAAAGCCACGATGAGCACGATCAACGACGAACCGCCAAAGCTCGAATCATCGGAGCCATCCGACGCTAGCGGACCGGAAATAACGAAAATAACCGCCGAGGTTACCCGTCAGGTAATCACGCGGGTTTCAAAGTTTTTTTCTGGCCCTCTCCCTCCGCCTGAGGTTCTTATTGGGTACAACGAAGCGTTCCAAGGTGCAGCAGAACGCATCGTCGCGATGGCCGAAAGCCAACTAAAGCACCGGCAAGGGCTAGAGAGCAAGGTCGTTGAATCGAATTGTCGAAATGAACGGACTGGCCAGATTATCGGAGCCGTCTTAAGTGGGATCGCAATCCTCGGAGGAATCTATCTCGCTGCCCATGATAAACCTCTTTCTGGTTTTGGCGTCATCCTGGTTGATCTGACAGCATTCGCCGGAATCTTCGTGTATACGCGCCGCGAGCAATCAAAAGAACGCGCTGACAAGCTCAAGCCTTTCAAGGCCGCTACTGGCCAAACGCCGCCCACTCCATCAAATTAGGCTAGGCGCCTTTCCGTGGCGCATTGGCCGTGCCGCTCACACGGTCAATAGGCCGCGCGGGCTTAGGCTGGGTCCACCGCGCTAGTTAGCCAGTGAGTGAGCGCGTCGGCGATGCGCCCGTTCGCGGTTGACTGTCATATGCTGGGCGCGATTAGATTCCTTAAGGCGCAGCCGAAACGAATCCGCGCTTCGGGTGCCGGCGCGGATTTCACGCTCTAGGCTCCGCAAATGTCGGCGCAGGGCTTGGGGCTCGATGCCCAAGGCATCGCACACCGTCACAAAGGAAAACGGCCAGCGTTCGTCGGAGCTGAATATCCATTCTTCAGCTTCGCGAAAGAGCCGTCCCCGGGGCACCTCGCCGGTGGCCTGGCAACCCTGAAAAATGTTGATCGCGTCGGCCAGAATCGCCAGCATCAGACGCTGCTCGCCGCTTAGGCTGCGCCCGCCTCGAAGCGCATAAAACTGACTCGGAAGCAAAATGTCGGCTTCCACTCCCAGCGGTTCAGCATGCACCGGCGCCCGGCGCTCTGCGGGCTTCGATTCAGCCTTGTGCCTGGTTGATCCCTGATCCGTACTCTCCATATTCGCGTTGCCGCCTTCGAAGCGTCTTCGACCTGGAAAAGATGTCGCACTGGCCCAGGCGCTTCATTAGTGCGACTAAACTAATATTTTGCAATGGGTTATGCAATATCGCCAAGCTCGCCGGCCGCGGCAAACCAGTTTCCGGCCACCTCGGGCTAGAGCGCAACGAGCTCAGGCTGCGGGTACGCCGCGCTAGCCTCATCTGCAGCCCGGTCCGGTTTCGCAGCTCAACGTGTCGATCTACTGAACAAGCAAAAACTTTGCCGGGGCGGGTCTCACTACTCTGAGCCACCAGAATACCGCACGCGGAGCTGCCGTCGCGCGAACAACCAGATTTGTAACGCGTGGCCAGCGAACGGGAAAGCACGTTGCGCCTTGAACCGCTTGACGCAAGGTTCTTCATTTGGGGGTCGCCGCGATGACGTTTGTTGACCTCGTTCGGCGCCGACGCATACCATGAATTTAAATTCGATGAAGGTCGGGCCGACGTTTAGGGCGAAACTTGGCGAAGGACGCGCCTAGCAAGGGCGCTTACCACAACCCGATGCGCCGTATCGCGTCGTACTTGCGCCGCACTGGGCTCGGGGCCCAGGCGTGCGCCAAGCCGGTGCGTCGGAGCCTCGCCGCAAGGACCGCGGCGCGTAAATCTGCGGCCCCTTCATGCGGCCATGCGCACTTGGCCAAGGGCTGACTCAGAGCTTTAGTGCGCCGGAAAAATGTTATGCGTCAAGCTTCGCGCGCGCACCCGCTCGGTCCGCCGCTTCGCGTTCGGCGTCCTGCGGCGTCGCATTCGGCCGGAAGGCAAGCGCTCCTTTTGGGGCGGGCGCGCCGCGGGTTTGGCGCGCCAAACCTGGCCAGCCGCCACGCCGTTGGCGCCGGCTTCTGACCATCCCTAGGAGACCATGCCATGATCATCGGTGTCCCCAAAGAAAGTTTTCCCGGCGAGCGCCGCGTGGCTCTGGTGCCCACGGTTCTTCCGGCTTTACTCAAAGCCGGCTGTGAGGTGATGGTGGAAGCGGAGGCCGGAGCGGCGGCGGGATGGGCCGACGCCGCGTACGCCGAAAAGGGCGCCAAGATATTGTCAAGCCGGGACGAGCTCTTCAAGCGCGCTGATGCAGTGTTGCAAGTCCTCTGTCACGGCGCGAACGACAGGACCGGACACGATGACCTCAAGCTTTTGCGGCGCGACCAGGTTCTGGCCGGTTTTTTGCGGCCGTTAGGCTCTCCCCAGACGGTGCAGGAGATCGCTGCCACGGGTGCCATCGCTTTCGCGATCGAGCTAATGCCGCGTATCACTCGGGCCCAGCCGATGGACGCGCTGTCCTCGATGGCGACGGTGTGCGGCTACAAGGCGGTTTTGCTGGCCGCCGACACCCTGCCGCGCATGTTCCCGATGATGGTCACGGCGGCCGGCACGATCTCGCCCGCGCGCGTGCTCATCGTCGGCGCAGGAGTGGCTGGACTGCAGGCCATCGCTACCGCGCGTCGGCTCGGCGCGGTGGTCTCCGCGTATGACGTGCGGCCGGCGGCCAAGGAGCAGGTGCAAAGCGTCGGTGGCCGCTTTGTCGAGCTGGAACTCGAAGCCCAGGACGCGCAGGACGCGCGAGGATACGCGCGCGCCCAGGACGAGAGTTTTTACCGCCGCCAGCGCGAATTGCTGGCGCGCGTGGTGGCCGAAAGCGACGTGGTTATCGCCGCCGCGGTGGTGCCGGGCAAGCGAGCGCCGGTGCTGATCACGCGCGACATGGTGGCCCGCATGGCGCCGGGTTCGGTGATCGTCGACCTAGCGGCCGAGCGCGGAGGCAACTGCGCGGCGACGCGCCCCAATCAGGTGCTCGTCGAGCACGGCGTAACCATCATCGGCTACTTCAATCTGGCGAGCAGCACGCCCAACCATGCAAGTTTGATGTACGCGCGCAACCTCACCGCGTTTTTTCTCCACCTGCTCAAGGATGGCAAAATCGCGCTGGACATGGAGGACGAGATTACTCGTGAAACTCTCGTCACGCGCGGGGGCGAAGTGGTCCATCCACGGGTGCGCGAGATGCTTTCATCGCCGCCTCCCCAAACCGGCGTCGAGCACGGCGCCTGAACTCGGAGTGAACATCGTGACTTCCGACATGATCGCGAGCTTGTATGTCTTCGTCCTGGCCGGCTTTATCGGCTTCGAGGTAATTCGGCGCGTCTCGCCGCTTTTGCACACGCCGCTGATGTCGCTAACCAACGCGCTCGACGCCATCGCTGTCGTCGGCGCGATCGTTATCGCCGGCCAGCAGCGCGGCGCGCTGGGCACCGTGCTGGGCACGCTGGCCATCGTCGCCTCGATGAGCAACGCGGTGGGCGGCTTTCTCATCACCGACCGGATGCTGCGGATGTTCAAAAAACGCGAGCCGAAAAAGCCATGACCGAACAGCTAATCCAACTCGTCTACATCGTGGCCGCCGCGCTCTTCATCCTGTCGCTGCGCTGGCTGAGCGCGCCCAGCACGGCGCGGCGCGGGGTGCTGGCGGGCGAGGCCGGGATGTTGCTCGCCATCGCGGCGACCCTCTTCAACCACCAGATCGTCGCCTATCACTGGATTTTCATCGCTTTCGCCGTCGGCGCCGCGATCGGCGTGCCTCTCGGCCTGGTGCAGATGACGGCCGTGCCGCAACGGACAGCGCTTAGCCACGCCTTCGGCGCGTTTGCGGTCACGCTGGTCGGCACCGCGGAATTCTATTTGGACACGCCCGACATCTCCCGCTTCATGATGCTCGCGTTGACGATGGAGGTAATCCTCGGCGGGCTGACCTTTACCGGCAGCCTGATGGCGGCGGGCAAGTTGCAGGAAGTGCTGCCCCAGCGCCCCATCACGTACAAGGGACAGAACGTGGTGAACCTATCTCTGCTGGGCGTGGCGGTCGCCGTCGGCGCCTACCTCATCTTTCATCCCGGGTCGAGCTATCTGTTCCCGATAATCATTTTGATTCCATTGGTCTTCGGCGTCCTGATGGTCATCCCCATCGGCGGCGCCGACATGCCCACCGTGATCTCGCTGCTCAACTCTTACGCCGGACTTTCCGCCGCCATGATGGGTTTTGTGCTCGACAATAAGCTGCTCATCGTCGCCGGCGCCTTGGACGGTTCCTCGGGCTTTATCCTCTCGGTGATCATGTGCCGCGCGATGAACCGCTCGTTCACCAACGTGCTATTCGGCGCCTTCGGCCAGGTGCAGCCGCCGCAGGCCCGCACCGAGGAGCGGATCACGCGCAGCGCAAGCGCCGAGGACGCGGCGTCAATCCTCGATTCCGCGGGTTCGGTTATTATCGTGCCGGGCTACGGCATGGCTGTGGCGCAGGCGCAGCATCGCGTGCGCGAACTCTACGACGTCCTCACCAAGCGCGGCGTCAACGTCCGCTTCGCCATCCATCCGGTGGCGGGCCGGATGCCTGGGCACATGAACGTGCTTCTGGCCGAGGCGGACATTCCCTACGACAAGCTGCTCGACATGGAAGAGGCCAATCCCGAGTTTCCCCAGACCGACGTGGCGCTGGTGATCGGCGCCAACGACGTCACCAATCCCGCCGCGCGCACCGATCGCGGTAGTCCCATCTATGGCATGCCCATCCTCGAAGTCGATAAGGCGCGCACGGTGATGGTGATCAAACGCAGCCTGAGTCCGGGTTTCGCCGGAGTCGATAACGACCTTTACTACCTCGACAAAACCCTGATGCTGTTCGGAGACGCGAAGGCCTTCGTCGGCTCGATCATGCGCGAGCTTTCTCACGGTCACGGCGCGTAATCCCCGCGGCGCAGCGCGCGCCCCGAGGTCCGCGACGCGACGGCTTCTAGGCAACCTCGCGCAAGGCGTCTTCGGGCAGGAAAGGGACCGCGGCCAGCGCCAGCGCGGCTGTACCGACGCTGAGCCACAGCGCGGCGTTAATTCCCCATCGGGCGGCTACCGGCCCCAAACCGGCTATCGCCACCGCGCCCAGCGCGTTGGAAAAGCCCAAGGCAAGTCCCGAGCCAAGCGAGTGATTGTCCGGCAGGATATCCTGGGCGATCAGGATGCGGATGGGCATCGTGGAGAATGCGACCAAGCCTAGAGCACCTAAAAAAACCCAGCGCAAAAGCCCGGTCTCAAGCATAAACACGACGAGCAGCAGCGCCGAGAACACGCTCGCCGCAGCCAACAGATTGCGCCGTCCGAAGCGGTCGGCCAGATAGCCGCCACCCACGTTGCCCAGGTTGCCCGCCGCCAGCAGGACCGTCACGGTCGTAGCAGCGCCAACCAATGAGCTGCCCTGAAGCTTATAGAGCAGCGGCAAAAACGTCGTAAGACTATAAAGCAGCGTGGCATGAAGCGAGCAATAAATCACCAAAGCTAGCAGCGCCGGAGAATTCCACTTGGGCTGCCCTTGACGCGACATACGAGACGCGCTCCGGCCCTTCAGCCGCGGCAGCTCCTGGGCGATAAGCGGCAGCGTCGCGATCGTGGGCAAAGCCAGTACCCACAACGCGCGCAGTCCGAAACGCGAAGCGACAATGCTGGCGACCAACGGCCAAAATGCGCGGCCGAGCTCTCCGCCAACCAGAAAAACCGACATCGAAAGCGCAAACCGCCGCTCTGTAACCTGGCGCACGCAGGCCATCGCCTGCGGGTGAAACAACGAGTTGGCCGTGCCGACTATGAGCAAGATAACGAGCAGGCTGTAGTAGCCGGGCGCCAAGCCCACCAAAGCGCCGGCAAACGCGCTCCCGGCTACGCCTATGATGACGAACATCCGCCCACCGAAGCGATCAGCAAGCCATCCGCAGGCCGGCTGCAAAGCCTGGCAGACCAAAAGCGCCGCCATCACCGTGCCGACGAGCTTAAGCTCGATATTCAGCGCAACGAGGATCGCCGGCAGCACGCCGGGGAGAAAGTTTGCCGCCCCGTCATTAAGGAAATGGGCCCACGCAAGACTGAGAAGGCGCCAGTTTACGCGACCCGGGTGCGGGCGCTCCAGGCATGCAGCCGCTGGCTGGGTGGTTTGTGGCGAAGCGTGAAACAAGTCGTCGGCGCGCCCCTTTTTAGTTCACCTTTATCACGTGCTTAACGGCCCGCTAATCTCCGCTCCGGCGCTTTTCGGCTGGAGACTACGGCGCGCTCTGCGCTGCGCCCGCGAGAGCTGGGAGTGCCCGCTCGCCGCTTCGCGCAGTTCGTCTCGGCTCTAGCAACGACGCGCAACGGGCCCGAACAGCAGGTGCGGAATTCCGCGCCGTCCGTCTCCCGCCCGGACCCTCGTATGGAGTTGCGAAGCGTAAGGGCAATGATAGCGAGTCATGGTGTCGCCTGGCTATCATTCCGAGCTCAGGCTGCACCAGGAGAAACATCGGCTCAGCCCTGATTCGAGGGCCAGCACCTCAATTTCAAGGCACTACGGTGCTCGGTCAGCGGCCACATATCGGCGGGATCGCCGCCAACGCTGTAACGCGACAAGAGACCAGACGGCTTCAATCAATCCGAAGGGCCACGCGCCTTGGAGAAATCCATACGCGCAACCAAGCGCACAGGATACGGCAAACCCCAGAAGAAACCACGGGCTACGGCGTTCTAACGCGTAGCACACAAGCATGGCCGTTACTGCAAACAGGCCAAACAGCGTCAGGTGATCCAAGAACGCGGCTACCTGGCGAGGCTTTATTCCGTCTTGCTTTTACGGGAGCCGGTTGGACACGGTTAGCGCGGCGCCCGACGGCCGCTTTGCGCGCCTTGGCTCGGGGGGCAGCCCGGGTTTTTCTGCGCATCGCCAGCTCGAACTCTATCCGGCAGAACTGGGCTTGCGATGTCTGTGAACCGTCTCAATTATCCCAACGCGGCGGCCATAACTCGGACGCTGCCGAAATGTCCTCGACCGGGGACGTGGCTTCTTTGCCTCTACTGCTCATTGCGCTTGACCTGATTAATTGCGGTCGGGCTAAATCGCGTCCTCGAAGCTTTCCTCGGGCAGAAAGGGAACCGCCGCGATTGAAATCGCGCTCAGCGCAACGTTCAGCCAAAGCACCGAATCAATTCCCCATCGCGCGGCCATCGGACCCAAGACCACCACTGCAAGCGCGCCGAGCGCGTTGGAAAAGCCCAGCGCGAGCGCTGAGCCCAGGCAGTGGTTGTCGGGCAGGATGTCTTGGGCAATCAGTATACGCGCCGGCATGGTGGAAAACGCTGCCAAGCCCAGCGCGCCGAGAAAAAGCCAACGCTCCAGATGGCTCGCCAGTAGAAACCCGCCGAGGAGCAGAGCGGACAGGGCGGCGGCGGCGCTGACAAGACGGCGGCGGCCCAGGCGATCGGCCAAGTAGCCGCCCGCTAAGTTGCCCAGGTTGCCGACCGCTAAGACAACCGCGACGGTCGTCGCGCCGCCGACCAACGAGCCGCCTTGAGCTATCCAAAGCAGCGGCAAAAAGGTGCTTAGGCTGTAGAGCAGCATCGCATGGAGCGTGCAGTAGGCGACCAGAGCGAACAGCGCCGCTTTGTCGCATCCCGCTCCTGTCACGCATCGCTGCGCCAACGAAGGGTGGCATTTCACCTGCGGCGTGTCCTTAATGATTAGCGGCAGAGTGAGAACCGTTGGTACTGCCAACAGCCATAGTGCCGCGATGCCAAAGCGGGTCACGACCAGACCGGCAAGCAGCGGCCAGATCGCCCGGCCGAGCTCGCCGCCCACCAGGAAAACGGACATCGAGAATGCAAATCCCCGCTGCGTGACCTGGCGCACGCCGGCCATTGCCTGCGGATGAAACATCGCGTTGGCTACGCCGAGAAACAGTAGGACGATTACCAGCGTCCAGTAATTCGGCGCCAAGCCTACCAACGCCCCGGCGACGGCGCCCGCGCCAACGCCGAGGATAATGAACGCGCGCCCGCCCAAACAGTCGGCGAGCCATCCAAAGGCCGGCTGCAAGGCCTGACAGACCAACAGCGCGGCCATCACCGTGCCGACCCACTTCAGCTTGATATGCAAGGCAACGAGAATCGCCGGCAACACGCCCGGAAGAAAGTTCGCCGCCCCGTCGTTAAGGAAATGCGCCCATGTCAAACTAACAAGCGGCCAATTCACCTCGCGTGCGCGCGCAGGTTCAAACTCCGAGACCTCGGGTTCAAGTCCTACTTGCGAAATATAAGCCAACGCCCCGGTTACCTTCCCTCGGGTTTTTATACTCTTCGCACAACAGCACGGTCCATTCTCGGCGCGTCCCAAAGCGCCTTGCGCGACGACCTCTTCGCTGCAATCCTTCCGGCAAGCTCTCGCGGCACGACTTTTGATACAAGCGGCAGGTCCACCCCGGATAGCGCCTGGAAACAAGCGATTGGGTTTGCCGGCCCCATGACTTATTCTACTGAAAGTAATCGCACTTGTATGCTTGCCGTCGACGGCCTATGAACGAGGCTTCATTTCCTCAGTTATCCACTTTAGCAGTGGCCGAGCGCGCGACCGCTGCCGAGGCCATCGTGGCCCGCGGCGTAGGTTTCAGTTACGGCGCGCGGGAAGTGTTGCGCGGCGTCAGCTTTACCGTTTCAAGGGGCGAAGTATTCGGCTTTCTCGGGCCCAACGGCAGTGGCAAAACGACGCTGTTCAGGGTGCTTTCAACTCTGGCGATGCCGGCGCGCGGAACCGTAAGCATGCTTGGGCAAGACCTGCGCGAAGCTTCACGGACGCTGCGCCGCTCGCTCGGCGTCGTATTCCAGAACCCCGCGGTGGACGCCAAACTGACGGTGTCGGAAAATTTGCGCTATCACGGCTACCTTTACGGCCTGCGCGGCGCCAAACTTAAGGAGCGCAAGGAGGCGATGCTTGAGTTGCTCGAGCTAAAGGACTTTGCGGCGGCAAAAGTGCAGACCCTGTCCAGCGGCTTTCGGCGCCGCGTGGAGTTGGCCAAGGCGCTGCTGCACGAGCCGGAAATTTTGGTGCTGGACGAGCCCAGCAGCGGCCTCGACCCCGGCGCGCGGCGCGAGTTCTTCAATTATCTGCTCAAGCTGCGGGCAAGCCGCGCAGTCACGGTAGTTCTAACGACTCATCATATGGACGAGGCCGAACGATGCGACCGCGTAGCAGTGCTCCATCGCGGCCAGTTGGTGGCGCTTGCACCGGCCGGCGAGCTCAAACGGCGCATCGGCGGCGACGTGGTCGTGGTGCACGCCGCGCGCCCGGAACTGTTGCAACAAAGGCTTAAGCAGCGGTTCGGATACCCGGTCACCTTGGTTGACGGCATGCTGCGGCTGGAATCGCCGCGCGGATACTTATTGGTGGCGCAAGTCGTCGAGGCCTTCGGCGAAGAAGTCGAGTCGATCAGCTTTGGCAAACCGACGCTCGAGGACGTGTTCATTCAACTGACAGGCCAGCGTTTTTTTCCCTTTGCGGACGCCGAGAGTGCGGACGCGCAGAGCGACCGGACATGATCGGCCTCGGCCTGCAAATCTGGTCGCTGTGGCAGCGCGAGATGAGACGCTTTAGCCGCCAACGCAGCCGTTTGATTGGAGCGGTGCTTCAGCCGGTGGTCTTCTGGTTCTTGCTCGGCGCCGGGCTTAACGGCGCGTTTCGCCCGCCGGGCGCGCCGCCGGCGACGACCTACATGGAGTACTTTTATCCCGGCGTGATTGTGCTGGTGCTCTTGTTCACGGCGATCTTTTCCACCATCTCGACTATCGAGGATCGCAGGGAGGGCTTTTTGCAAGGGGTTGTAGTGGCGCCTATCTCGCCCGCGGCAATCGTGGTCGGCCAGGCGCTCGGCAGCACAACATTAGCACTTGGCGAGGGGTTGGTGTTCTTGGTCTTGGCGCCGCTTGCCGGCATCAGTTTAAGCCTAGCCGGGGTCTTGGCGACGGTTGCAACGATGGCGGTCATCGCGTTCGGTCTAGCCGGGCTAGGACTTGCGCTGGCGTGGCGGATGGAATCGACCCAGGGCTTTCACGCGATCATGAACCTGATCCTGATTCCAATCTGGCTGCTCTCGGGCGCCTTTTTTCCGCGCGCGGGGGCGCCACGCTGGCTGCAAAGCATCATGAGCGTCAATCCGCTCACCTATGCGATGGCGCTATTGCGGGGGAGTCTGTACTTGCGGAACTTTGAGTTTGGCGCGAGTGCCGGCCAAACCGGACTTGCGGTTGCCGTAACAATCGGCTTTGCGGCGCTGATGCTGATGCTCGCCGTCAGCGTGGCGCGCCGGGGGCTCGCGCTAAGCTGAGGCCGGGGCTTCGCCGGCGCTGATAAAGCTCGCCCGCTGCGGAGCGGAAGCGACGCGCAGGCGAAAGGGCCCGTCGGCGGCGTTCTCCCGTGTGGCATCGCCCAGACGGGTATCGTTCACCGTGGATTTGCGACATGGCTCGCGGCTCGGTTGAGCGCCGGCGCCGGCGTGGGGCGCGCTTCGCGCCGTCGGGCGCTAAGGCTGCCAAGCCAGCTCAAGACGCTCGCCGACAGCGCTGCCGCCACCATAAATACGGCCAGCAATATCAGCGTCCACAAGAGCGCCAGGAGCAGACCCAGCAACCCGAGTCCAAAAAGAGCAAGTGCTTTCATCTCGTTTTGTCGCCGCACGCCATTCTATCGGCAATATGCCCGTTGCGGTCAAACTATAGCATGGGCCGGAGGGTTTGCGCCGCGCTACTGCCCCGTCGTAGGCGAAAGCGGAGGCGGCGGCGGCTGGGCGAAAAGCCTCGGGTTATATACTGCAAAAGGATTGTTCGGTATCGGGCTGCTGCCCACCGACCCAATCCCGCCGAGGGTCAACATGACCTGGAAGCGGTACTCCAAGGGGTTTACCGATTGCACGACCCCGAAGTCGAGGATCCAGCAGTTGCAGACCGACTTGATCCGGCCGCCATACTCGGCCGACAAAAGACTGTCATTCGCAACGTCGTAGCTGGGCCCTAAGTAGGCTCCCCAGCGGGTCGTTTCGTAGTAAATGTTGGCCGACACCTGGTTGGTCTCGTTATCGATGGTGACGGCCTTATTGAGCGAGGCCGTAGTGCTCGGCGCGATGTAGTTGTAGCCGAGTTGAAGAAAGGTCCCGCCGATCGCCGCCTTACCCAGTCGCGCCTGGTATTGATACCAGCTCTCCGGCGGACGCAGAGTCAGGTAATCGTAGGAGTAGTCAAGATGGTGCGTTATAGGATTGATGCCGGTCTCGGCGCTGGCGATCACTAAATTCGTGGGAAAGAGGTTGATCAAAATGTCCGTGTCCGAAAAATGCGATCCATTGCTGCCGATGGCGTAAAGATTGTCGTAAATCTGGGTTATGTTGAACTCCAAAACCTCTTGCACTCGATTCGGGGGTAGCCCCGCCGGCGCCTGGACCGCGGCCGCGCCGGTTTGCGTTTGCTCCGCGCCGGCAGCAGGCTGGGTCGGGCTCTGGGTGCCGGATTGGCTTTGACCCTGGGCGGTGGTCGAAGAAGCCGGCGCGGCCCGGTACTTGACGAACAGTCTGGAGACGACGCCCATATAAAACATGCTGCGCGGGTCGATCCGATCAATCTGGTCCCAGAGCGGTAGCTGGCTCTGGTTCATATCCGGCACATAGTAGTAATTGGCGATGGGCTGGATGGTATGCTTGAGCTTTTCGATATCCTTCCACTCGACATCGTAAATTCGCTCGAGCACGGATGAAACGCCCGCCTGGCCGTACGGGATTTCGCGAAAGTACTGGCCGGTGTTGGCCGGTCCTCCGAGTTCCAGCGCGTTGTTATACAGCCGCCCTTCGGTGCCGACCGGGATGACGTCTACGTTGTTGCCGGAATAATTATACGCGGTTGATTCCGCGGTCGCCGAGGCGTAGGCGTTCAAGTAATTTCCCCACAGAAACGGCACCGTAACGGTGGGCGTGGCGTCCAGCCGCTGGCCCGCAGTCCCTTGTTGGCGCCAGTATTCGACGCCGGAGGCTTGGTAGTCGGCATATGCAAGCCCATCCAGGATATCGCTGTGGCCTTGGTACCAGATTTGGGGTAATTGCTGAAGGGCGAACTGCTGCTGCTGAATCAAATCCTGAAAATAGCTGCCCTGAAACTGCAAAAAAGAGTCCTGAAAATCGTCCAATACGCCGAAGTCCGAAGGCGCGATGCGGTTGAAGGTGAAGTTAAAGCCGTAGCCGGGGGAAAGCACCGGGACGTCCATGTCGCGCAAAAAGTAGCTGTCGCTGACCGTCTGTGTGTCGCCATAGACGGTGATCGTCGGCGTAAGATGCTCGCGCACGATGCCGATTAGTCCATAGCGAAAACTTGGAACGAAAGGATCGGCAATCTGACGGTCGGCTTCGGGCGCGAGGCGTTGAGCTTCGGAAATGATCTCCTGATAGCTGCTCGCCGTGATTTGCAGGTAGTCGTCGGTCGAATCCTGGCGGCGGTACTCGCCCAGCAGGCCGACGCGCTGTGCCGTTTCGATGTCGGGCGCAATGGTGGCGTCCTGGCTCTTGCCCAGGTCGATAAAATACGGCTCCATCAACTGAAATCCGCGCAGCGTCGATTCGCTGTTGTAGGAATTGACGAACCCGGTCTGGCGCTTCGAGTTGGCCGGGAACGTGGCGTAAGGAATGGTAATCAGCGGATAGCCCAGCACCTGGACGGTCGCATTTGTGACCTCGGCTTTGCCGCCGAGGCGGCAGTCAATGGTCGTGCCACTGACGCTCCACGACGGCGTGCCGGGCTCGCATCCGCAGGTGGTAAAAAACCCGTCGAGGACGTGTAAGCGGGCCCCGGAAAGTTTATCGATGATGCGCCCGGCGATGGTGTAGGCTCCGACGCGCGGCGTGATCACCGCGTTTTCCAGCTCGCCGGTCTCCGTGTCCAAATTGAGGTGGGCGCTGGAGGCGCGAATTTTCAGCTCCGGATCGACCAGGTGCACGTCGCCGGAAGCGGCGGCATCGCGGCTGTCGCGCTTAAAGCGCAACTCTTTTGCGGTCAGCAGAGTTGGGCCGCGGCGCAAGCGCGCGTTCCCGCGGGCAATAAAGGTGTCGGTCTTGGAGTCGTAGATGAAGCTTTCGCCGCCGAGATTGGTCGGAATCGGCTCGCTGCCCATGCTTTCGAGTTCGCTGCGCAATTGGGCGAACGCCGGCGTCGGGCTGGTCCAGCCCACTGCAAGCGCCACCAGCAACACTGCCAGGGTTGAGCGCTTACGCCACAGCTTCAGGAAACAATCCCCGGCGGCCATGTCGAGCAAGGAAATGGGAGTAAACCTCTCCGACGAGGTATATAGAACCGGTAACCAGGATGACATCGTCGTCAGCGCTTTGCGCAAGCACCTGCTCGAAGGCACGCGCGGGGTCGCGAACTATGCGGGTCGGCACCGCGCAGGCGAAACTTTGATACAGGCTCTCCGGCGCGAGCGGCTGTTTCGGCGCTGCTCGGGTCAGCGTAGCGTCGGTGATATGGCGGCGCAGCAGTTGCGCCATCCTGCTCCA
Source organism: Deltaproteobacteria bacterium (assembly GCA_021831785.1). GTDB lineage: Bacteria > Desulfobacterota > Binatia > Binatales > Binataceae > JAJYYI01. The sequence goes on from JAKBMB010000028.1 coordinate 23,204, forward strand.
ATCCTTGTCGGCTTGGCAGCCGAAAACTAGACGCGGCCTGGTTTGCTGGCCAAGCTCGACTCGCAACGCCTTGAGCAGCGCCCGAATGCTCAGTTCGTTATGCGCGCAGTCGAAAATGACTAGAGGACGCCGGCAAACAATGTCGAAGCGTCCAGGCCAAGTCACCGCTTTGAGGCCGGCGCGCACAGCCTCGTCGCTCACCCGCCAGCCCATCGCGCGCATCTGCTCGAGCGAGGCGATAACCAGCGCCGCATTCTCGTATTGGAAAGGGCCGAGCAAGCCCAGCGTCACTTCGGTCAGATGCGTCTTAAGCCCGCGATAATCAAAGCAGCGCTTGTCCGGTCGAGGGCGGAATGAAAAGTCGCGGCCCAACATCAGCGCCGGACTGCAATTTCGCCGGGCAATCGCGCCGAGCACCGTCCGTGCTGCCTGTTGGCGCGCTCCTATCACCACCGGCGTGCGAGGTTTGATGATGCCGCCTTTTTCACGGGCGATCGCTTCGATCGTCGAGCCCAGATATTCAACGTGGTCGAAGCCCAGCGGCGTGATAACGCTCAGCAGCGGACGCACCACGTTGGTCGAGTCAAGCCTTCCGCCCAGCCCGGTCTCGACAACCGCTACGTCCACGTTCTGCTCGGCAAAGTAGAGAAACATCATCGCGACCGTGAACTCGAAGAACGTAAGCTTAACGTCTTGAGCTTCGTACAGCTTGCGCAGCCGCTCGACATACTCAACCATCGTTGCCGCCGGCATCTGCGCCGCACCGATTCTGAAGCGCTCGCTCAAGCTGACCAGGTGAGGCTTGGTGTAGAGGCCGCATCGGTAGCCGGCCGCGCGCAAACAGCTCTCCAGCATCGCGGCGACCGAGCCCTTGCCCTTGGTGCCGGCGATATGCACGACCTTGAGTTTCAGATGAGGGCCGTCGATAAGCTTAAGCGCGCGCTCCATCCGCTCAAGCTTGTAAACAATCCCGCGGCCCTCCAGCGAGTAGAGCCACTGCAAGTTCTGATGCGCGTCTTGCCTCATCGCACCCCGGCCTTGGCCGCCGCCGGCCTTCTACGAATAAAACTATGAAAGGCGCGGCGAAGCGAGTCGAGCGCGCGTGCCGGCGAAAGGCAACGAGCATTGTTACGCAACCGGCAACCCGCCCGCCCGCGTCGCGCTAAACCCGTACCGCCTACGGCGCAAGTCGCGCCCTTAGATACACACGCCGCCCAAGCTATTTGGTTGACGTTTGCTTATTCGGCGCGCGCAATCAATCAAGATGGCCACAAGATGCCAGGCCTCGCCCCACGCGGCCCCAATGCGGTTGGACGGCGGCTGTTAGTCGCCTGCCACGACAGGCCGGGGGGTCATATGACGACTGCGCGGCCGCGTCGGCGCCCGCCTCGTCTTTTGCCCCCGATTGGCGTTAGGGCAAATTACAGCGGAGCGCCGCTCGGGTTCCCGATGGCACCTGCTTTAATCGCTCTTTTGCGGCCATTGTTGTCGCATAAAGCGGCTCGCGAGCGCTGGACTTCGTCGAAGCCGCCTTGGCGATGCGCGGTCATCCACGCGCGCGAGCGGCCGCTAGGCCGTCAGCTCTGGGGTCGATGGCGCGCGCGGCCTTTGTCGCAGTGCCCCAAAAGAGCAAGCAGAGTCGCCAGCGCCGGCCGCAGCTTGCGCCGCGTCACAATAGCGTCAACCATACCGTGCGCGAGCAAAGATTCCGCGCGCTGGAAATCCGCGGGCAGCGCCTGCGGCGTGGTTTGCTGGATAACGCGCCGGCCGGCGAAGCCAATTATCGCTCCGGGCTCGGCTAGATTAAGATCCCCCAGCATCGCGAACGACGCCGCCACACCGCCGGTAGTCGGATGGCACAGTATGCTGAGGTACGGCAAGTGAAGCTCTCGATAGCGCGCCAGCGCCGAGACCACCTTCGCCATCTGCATCAAGGAGAGAATTCCCTCTTGCATCCGCGCCCCGCCCGAGGCGCAGAAGATTACGGCCGGAAGACGGCTCCGACCGGCGTAAGCGAACAGTCGCGCGAGCTTTTCGCCAACAACCACCCCCATGCTGCCGCCCATGAACTGAAAATCCATGATTCCGATGGCGACTCGCCGGTGCTCGATCTCGCATACGCCGGTCGCCACCGCGTCATAACGTCCGGCGGCGGCGCGGGCCTGGGCCAGCCGCTGCGTGTAGGGTTTCCAGTCGACAAACCCTAGCGGGTCCACGCCGGCTAAATCGGCGTCGAGTTGGCGCCAGGAACCGCGGTCGGCGACGATTACGAGGCGCTGCTCAACTGTCAACGGGAAGTGAAGGCCGCATTTGAGGCAGACGTTGAGATTGCGCTCGACCTGCTTGCGAAAGGCGACCGTCGCGCACCCCGAGCACTTGACCCACAGTTCCGCGGCCGGCCCGCCCGCTCGTTCGACTCCGCCCGCCATCAACGTTCACTTCCCGCGCTTGGCACTTTGCTTATGCCACAGACGCGGCGGCGGCGCGCGCCGTCTTCATCGCGCGCTTCATAGCGCCAACCAGCTCGCCCGCCGCTGACCAGGCAGCTACGCCGTGCCCGTGTTGCTCCAGCACCAGTGAAAGCGCGCTGCCGACCACGACTGCGTCAGCGAATACAGCGACCTCGGAGGCCTGCTGCGGCGTGGAGATGCCAAACCCTACCCCGAGCGGCAGCGAGGTGATACTGCGCAGCTCCCGCAGCCGCGTCTCCAGATCGGCGGGCAATTCCGCACGCGCGCCGGTCACCCCGGTCACCGATACGTAGTAGAGAAAGCCGCTGGCCGCGCGCGCAACCTCGCGGCAGCGCTCAAGCGGCGTGGTCGGGGCGAGCAGCCTAATCAGGTCCAGGTTATTCGCGCGCGCCGGGCGCGCGAGCTCGGCGCTTTCCTCGGGCGGCAAATCCACGACCAACAAGCCGTCCACTCCCGCGCTCGCGGCATCGCGGCATAAGCGCTCGCAGCCGTAATGAAAGAACGGGTTGTAATAGCCGAAAAGGATAAGCGGTATCTCGGTTGTGCGCCGCAGCTCTCGCACCAATCCGATTATCGAGGCGAGCGACACGCCGGCAGCCAGGCCGCGGGCGAGCGCCCGCTGGTTCGCGGGTCCGTCCGCCATCGGGTCCGAGAACGGCACGCCCAATTCCAACAAGTCGGCCCCCGCCGCCTCAAACGTCTCCACCAGGGCTGCGGTATCATCCAAACTAGGGTCTCCGCAGACGATAAAAGGAATCAGCGCGCTCTCGTTGCGAGCGCGAAGCTCGGCGAATTTACGGCTGATTCTGGTCTTCGGCGCCATCGCTCAAACCACCCCATCTCTGGCGCGCGCTACGGTTTCCATGTCCTTGTCGCCGCGCCCGGAGAGATTCACGATAATTATTTGGCTGCGTTCCATGGTGGGCGCGACCTGCGTTGCGCCGGCAACCGCGTGCGCGCTCTCGAGCGCCGGAATGATGCCCTCGACGCGAGCCAAAAGCTCCAGCGCCTCGAGCGCCTGCTCGTCCGTGGCCGTGATATACTGCGCGCGCCCGGTATCTTTGAGATAGCTATGCTCGGGACCCACGCCCGGGTAATCGAGCCCGGGCGCGATCGAATGGGTCTCGCGAATCTGGCCGAGCTCGTCCTGCAAGAGGTAGGTGCGGTTGCCGTGGAGTACGCCGACCTCTCCCGCGTTGAGCGTGGCCGAATGCGCCGGGGTGTTCAAGCCGCGCCCCGCCGCTTCCACGCCGAGCATGCGCACCGCGGGCTCCTTGATAAACGGGTAAAACAATCCGATCGCGTTCGAGCCGCCGTTGACGCACGCGATAAGCAAGTCGGGCAGCCGCCCTTCCTGCTTGAGGATTTGGCGGCGAACTTCGCGCCCGATAACCGACTGAAAATCGCGCACGATAAGCGGGTAGGGATGCGGACCGGCGGCGGTGCCGATTAGGTAGTATGTATGACCCACGGTTGCAATCCAGTCGCGCAGCGCCTCGTTGAGCGCGTCTTTGAGGCTTTTGCTGCCCGAATGAACCGTGCTCACCTTGGCCCCTAGGAGCTTCATTCGGAAGACGTTGAGCGCCTGGCGTTCAACGTCGAGCGCGCCCATGAAGACCTCGCACTCGCGCCCAAAGCGCGCCGCCATGGTCGCGGTCGCGACTCCGTGCTGTCCGGCGCCGGTTTCGGCGGTGATGCGCCGTTTGTTCATCCGTATCGCCAGCAGCGCCTGGCCGAGCGTATTGTTAACCTTATGCGCGCCGGTATGGCACAAATCCTCGCGCTTTAGGTATATCTTCGCGCCGCCCAGCCGCGCAGTCAGATTGGCGGCGAAATAGAGCGGCGTGGGACGCCCGACGAACTGGCGTGAATAGTAGTCAAGCTCGGCGCGAAAGCCGGGGTCGCGCCGCGCCTGGCGGTACGCCCGCTCCAGCTCCAGCAGCGCCGGCATCAGGGTCTCCGCGACGTAGCGCCCGCCGTAAGCGCCAAAATGGCCGCGGCTGTCAGGCAGACTTTGCATTGGCGATGAATTCCTTCAATTTATCGTGATCCTTCACCCCCGGCGCGCTCTCGACGCCGCTGGCGACGTCCACCGCCCACGGCTTGAGGGCCGCGGCGGCGCGTACGCTGTGCGGCCGCAAACCGCCGGAAATGATCGTCGTGCCGAGGTCGAATCCCAACAGCATCAAGTTCGGCAACGCGTGGCCGGTGCCGCCGAACAGCTTCCGGTCGTAATGGTCCAACAGCACGTAGTCGGCTTTGGGCCGCTCGCTCCAGTCGAGCACCGCGCCGGCGGGCACGCGCCAAGCGCGAATCACCGGCAGCGGCCATCCGCTCAACGCCGGCTCGTCCTCGTTGCCGTGAAACTGGAGCAGATCGAGCTTAAGGGCTTGGCGAATTTGCTCGATCTTCGGCCTCGGGGCATCGACGAAAACCCCGACCAACGCCGCTCCTCGCGCGGCCACAGCCTGGGCGATGACTCGGGCCGTTTTAAGCTCTACCGAACGCGGGCTTGGGCGGAAGAAGTTAAGCCCGATGAGATCAGCGCCGAACTCGCACGCCGCCACGGCGTCCTCGACCCGGGTCACACCGCAGATTTTAACCCTCACTGCCATCCTGGCCGCCTCAGCTCCCGCTTTCAAAAGCCTCAATCAACGCGCGCAGGCGCTCTCGCGGCCGCCCGTTCTTGAGCAGGCTCTCGCCGATCAGCGCGGCGCGGGCGCCCGCGCGCCACACTCGCCGCACATCGGCCGCAGTCTCAATTCCGCTTTCCGAGACGACTAACGCCCGGGGGCGGCGAGCGGCGAGGAGCTTCTCGGTGACGGCAATATCAGTGGCAAAAGTATGCAGATCGCGATTGTTGATCCCGATCAACGGGCTGCTCATGTTCTCCGCCCGATCGAATTCCTGCGTGCTGTGCGCTTCAATTAGCGCCGCCATCCCGAGTTCGGCCGCCCCGCCGGCCAAAAGGTTCAGCTCACCATCTCCAAGCATCGCCGCGATCAACAGTATAGCGTCAGCGCCGGCCGCCCGCGCCTCGTAAATTTGGTAAATGTCAAAGATAAAATCTTTGCGCAAAACCGGAAGCGAGACCGCGGCTTTCACCGCGCGCAAGTCGTCAAGCGAGCCCTTGAAATGGGGATCCGTGAGCACCGAAATAGCGGCCGCGCCGCCGGCCGCATACTCGGCAGCCAGCTTGGCCGGGTCGAGCGCGGGCAGTATGTCGCCCTTGCTCGGCGAGGCGCGCTTTATCTCGGCGATAATCGCCGGCCGGCGCTGCCTGAGGGCGCCGATGAAATCGCGCGCCGGCGCGGCATCAGCCGCCTTAGCCTGGACTTGAGCCAGGGGCCTTTCCCGCTGGAGCGCGGCAAGAGCGCTCCTTTTTGCGGCAAAGATTTGCTCAAGAATCGAGTTCATCGGCTGGTGCGGTTTCCTGGCTCGCGCGGCGCAGCGCTTCGAGCACGTCGAGCGCCTGCCCGAGTCTCAGCACCTCGTTGGCCTTGGTCACGCCCTCGGCAAGCGAGTTGCTCTGACCGGCGACGTAGATTGCCGCGCCGGCGTTCAACGCGACGACCGCGCGCGGCGAGTCCGGCTGGCCGGCCAGCGTCCGCTTGAGCAACTCGGCCGCTGCGTCAGGGCCGGCGGCGCCCATCAGGCCGTTCTCGGCCGGGTAGCCCTCGACCAGCTCGGCCGGATAAATCTTGAACTCGCGTGGCGGCTGGCCGGCGCGGACTTCAATTGCCCGCGTCGGCGCCTGCGCCGAGACCTCGTCGAGGCCGTCGTCGCTGTTAACCACGAGCGCATGCTCAACGCCGAGCGCGGCGAGCGCCTGCGCCATCGGCGCCAGCAAAGCCCTTTCGGCAACGCCTGCCAGTTGGCGGCGCGGGCGCGCCGGGTTGGCCAGCGGACCGAGAAGGTTAAACAACGTGCGCACGGCGAGCTCCCGGCGCAGGGACGCCAGACGGGCCATCAGCGGATGGTATGCCGGAGCGAAGACGAAGCAGATTCCCGCGCTGCGCACGCACGCGCGCAAAACCGCGGGCCCGGGGTCGAGCTTGACGCCCAGACGCTCGAGAACGTCGGCGCCGCCGCAGCGGCCGCTTACCGCGCGATTGCCGTGCTTTGCGACGCGGGCACCGGCCGCGGCCGCGACCAGCGCCGCCGCGGTCGAAATGTTCACCGTGCCCAAACCGTCGCCGCCGGTGCCCGCGGTGTCGAGCAGCGGCTCCATGCCGAGCTTAAGCGGCCGCGCGACGGCAAGCATCGCGCGCGCTGCGCCGGTGAGCTCCGGGCCGGTTTCGCCCTGAAGACGCAAGGCAACCAGAAAACCCGCAATAAGCGCGGCCGGCGGCGCGTTCTCGAAGACCTCGCGCAACGCCCCGCTCATCTGCTCTTCGCCAAGACTGCGCCGGGCCAGCAGGTCCTGAAAGGCCTGCCGGAGTTTTTCACTCACTTGCCCGCCTCGGTCAGGAAATTGGCTAATAGCGCCTTGCCGTGCGGGGTCAGGATGGACTCCGGATGGAATTGAGTGCCCTCGACCAGATAATCATGATGGCGCAGCCCCATCACCTCGCCTTCTGCCGTCCAGGCGCTGACCTCCAGACAGTCGGGCAGCGAGGCTCGTTCCACGACCAGCGAATGATAGCGGGTAGCCTCGAACGGGTTGGGCAAACCCCGAAAGATCGTCCGGCCATCGTGAACGATCGGCGAGGTTTTGCCGTGCATTAGGCGCGGCGCCCTGACTACCGTGCCGCCGAACGCTTCGCCGACGCATTGATGACCCAAACAGACGCCGAGGATCGGAATTTTGCCGGCCAGCTCGCGTATCACCGCAACCGAAATTCCGGCCTGGCGCGGCGTGCACGGCCCCGGCGATATGACTATGGCGCGAGGATTTAAAGCTTCGATCGCCCTGACATCGGTCGCGTCGTTGCGGACGACGGTCACCTCAGTGCCCAGCTCGCCCAGGTACTGCACCAGGTTGTAGGTGAACGAGTCATAATTGTCGATCATCATTATTCGGAACATAACCGGCAGCCGCTACCGTTTTCGACCGTGCGGGTCGGGCGTTGTCTCCGATGCACCTTGATGCGCCGCGGCGCTTTGCGCTTCGAGCTCGCGCGCGAGCACGAGCGCGCGCAGCATCGCTTTGGCCTTGTTCACCGTTTCTTCATACTCCGCGTCCGGCTCCGAGTCAGCGACCACTCCCCCGCCGGCCTGGATGTACACCTGGCCATTTTTTACCAGCAAAGTTCTAAGCGTGATCGCCGTGTCCATGTTGCCGGTATAGCTGAAGTAGCCGACCGCCCCGGCGTACACGCCGCGCCGCGTGGGCTCCAGCTCGTCAATAATTTCCATGGCGCGAATTTTGGGCGCCCCGGACACCGTACCTTGAGGGAAAGTGGCGCGAAAGGCGTCAAAGGCGTCGCATCCCTCGCGCAGTTCGCCTTGGACGTTTGATACGATATGCATGACGTGGGAGTAACGCTCCACGAGCAGAAACTCCGTGACCTTGACCGACCCTATTTTGGCTACCCGCCCCACGTCGTTGCGCCCCAGGTCGACCAGCATCACGTGCTCGGCGCGCTCCTTGGGATCGCTCAAAAGCTCGCGCTCCAGCGCCGCGTCCTCCTCTGGCGTGGCGCCGCGTCTTCGCGTGCCGGCGATCGGCCGCACAGTGACTTCGCGCCCGGCCAGCCGTACCATCACCTCCGGTGACGCGCCGGCCAAGGTGAGGTCGTCCATGCGCAGATAGAACATGTACGGAGACGGATTAATCGTCCTGAGGCTGCGGTACAGGTTGAAGGGATGGACCGTCAGCGGCGCCTGGAAACGCTGCGAGGGGACAACCTGTATCACATCGCCGGCGGCGATATACTCCTTGGCCCGCAGCACTGTCTGCATGTAAGACTCGCGTGTGTAGTTCGAAACGACGGCGGCTTCACGATCGGTCCTCGCCTGATCCGGCGCGAGGCGTGGCAGCACCGGCGGTTGTGCCAGCTTGGCGATGAGCCGATCGATCTTGACCGCCGCGTTTTGATAGGCGGTGTGGGCTGAATCGAACTCGTCCAAGGCCGCGTTGGCGACAATGCGCAGAGTTTGCCGCAGATTGTCGAATACCAACATCGTGTCGGTGAACATCAGGCAAAAATCCGGCACACCCAACTCGTCCGGCGGCGGCGCCGGCAGGCGCTCGAAATGGCGCACGATATCATAGGCCAGAAAGCCTACCGCTCCGCCGAAAAACGGCGGTAAGCCCTCGGGCTTGGGCGCGCGATAGCGGACAAGCTCGGCGCGCAAGGCGGTCAATGGGTCCGAGATGTCGCGCACCTCGACCGAGCGGCCGGGCCGCATCACCTCCATGCGCGAGTCTTTGGCTCTCAGCACCAGGGCGGGATCCGAGCCGAGAAAGCTATAGCGCCCCCATTTTTCGCCGCCCTGAACGCTCTCGAGCAGAAAGGCATAGGTCTCGCCGGCGACTTTGAGAAACGCCGAAACCGGGGTTTCGAGGTCGGCGGCGATCTCGCGCGAGAGCGGGATCAGGTTAAAGCCGGCCGCGGCTAAAGCCTCGAACTCTTTTTCGCTTGGCTCTAGCATTTTCGATGAACCTCCCGTCGCGGCAGTAAATTTAAGCGGCGCTGCGGCTATGCGCAAAAATTAAAAAGGCCGCCGGAAACCAATTCCCGCGGCCCTTCCAAGTCCGGTTTCGGCCAAGCCTAGCAGACCAAGGCGCGGGCGCGTGCCGGCCCTCGCCATAGCCACAAAACGCAAAGCCTTTTCTCTGACGGCTTCATTAGGGTTACAGTCCTAGCTAACCGCCCCGGCACTGCCTGTCAATACCCTGCCCGCGCGGCGGACCCGCAGGCGGCGAGCTTGCCGAGGTCACGCGCGTCTGGTTTAGCCTTCGAGCAAAGCTCAGCTCCTGTACTCCGCATTAATTCTGACGTACTCGTTGCTTAAGTCCGAAGTCAGAATCGAGGCTTTCGCGCGGCCAAGCTTAAGGTCGAGCTTAAGCTCGAGCTGCCGTTGATTCATGACACGCTTGGCCTTGTCGAGCCCGCTTACGATGATTTTACCCCGCGCGGCGAGCGTGACGTTTCCGACGCGCAACACAAGCCGGTCGGGGTCCAATCGCACCCCGCTCGCACCCGCAGCGGCCAGAATTCGGCCCACATTGGGATCGCGTCCGAAAAGCGCCGTCTTGACCAGCGGCGAGTTCGCGATCCGGCGGGCGACCTTTTCGGCGTCCGCCCGGGAGCGGGCACCGCTTACCTCCACCGCCGCCAACTTGGTGGCGCCTTCGCCGTCGTAGACGATCTGGCGGGCGAGGCTTTGCGCGACCGCGCTGAGCGCGGCCTCGAACTTGGCCAACGCGCTGCCGGCAAGCTCTTGGCCCGCGGCGGCGCCGCTGGCCAAGAGGAGCACGGTGTCGTTGGTGGACATGTCGCCGTCGATTGTGATCGCGTTCAGGCTGGCCTTGAGCGCCCGCCCCAGCGCCCGGCGCAGCACGCCCGGCGCGGCCCGGGCGTCAGTCACAATAAAGGCGAGCATCGTAGCCATCGCCGGGGCGATCATTCCCGCGCCCTTTGCGATACCCAAGAGCGTGATTGAGCGGCCGTCGAGCTTAAGGCCCGCGCACGCGGTTTTGGGGCGCGTATCGGTGGTCATTATGGCGCGGGCGAAATCATCGGCGCCCTCGCAGCGCAGCTCGCCGCATGCCGCCTTGACCCCGACGCGCAAGCGTTCGAGGCTGTACAGATGACCGATCACGCCGGTCGAGCAGGGCACGACCAGGTCGGCGGCGCATCCGATCTCGCGCGCCAGCGCGGCGCACGAAGTGCTGGCTAGGCGGTCGCCCGCTTTGCCGGTGAAGCAGTTGGCCGAGCCGGAATTGACCAGCACCGCCTGGACCCGCCCCGCCTCGATCCGCTTGCTGGCGAGCCGTACCGGCGCGGCCTTGATAAGGTTCGTGGTGAACGCGCCTGCCGCCGCGACCGGGCGCTCGGCCACGATAAGCCCGAGGTCTTTTGCCCCGGCCGCTTGCTTAAGCCCGGCACTGACGCCGGCGAAGCGAAAGCCCGCGACGCGGCAAGTTTCGGTTTTGACCGGCATGGGCACGGGGCCGATTCACTGCGTGGCGCTACCTTCCGTGGCAGCGCTTATACTTCTTGCCCGAGCCGCAGGGACACGGGTCGTTGCGCCCGACCTTTGGGGCCTCGCGCTTGAGGGTAGACTCGGCGCTCTCGGCCTGCTCGCCATGGCTCATCACGACACTATGCGGGCGCTGCGCCTGTTGGGCCTGCTGCGCCTGCTGCGCCTGCATCTGGGCCACCTCCTGCTCGGTGGTAAGCTGCACGGAAAACATTTTCTCGACCACATCGCGCTGCATTACCCTCATCAGCGCCTCAAACATCGCAAATGCTTCTTTCTGGTATTCGACGAGCGGGTTGAGCTGGCCGTAGCCGCGAAGGCCGATACCTTCGCGCAAATGGTCCATCGAAAGCAGATGGTCCTTCCACAGCGAGTCCAGCGTCTGCAGCATCACGATTTTCTCGATTTGCTCCATGATCGGCCCGCCGAAGGCCCGTTCGCGCTCCTCGTAGACGGCGACCACGCGCTCCTTGGCCATCGTCGCCAGCTCCTGCGGGTTTTGCGGGACGCGGCTGTCGGCGCGAAACTCGGGCCGGAACTTGAATTGCCGGAAGACGGCGTCTTCAAGCGCCTTCCATTCCCATTCTTCCGGGCTGGCCTCGGGGTCAACGTGGGCCGCGATGATCTCGTCGATCAATTCCTCGGCCATGTCGAGGATGTCGTCCTTGAGCGGCTGAGGGCCGAGCAGCTCCTTGCGGCGATGGTAGACGACCTCGCGCTGTTTGTTCATCACGTCGTCGTACTCGAGCAGGTGCTTGCGGATGTCGAAGTTGTGTCCCTCGACTTTCTTTTGCGCGTTCTCGATTGCGCGGGTGATCCAGCGATGCTCGATGGGCACGCCGTCTTCCATCCCGATCCTGCTCATGAGGCCCTTTAGGCGGTCGGCGCCGAAGATGCGCAGCAGGTCGTCCTCCAGAGAGAGGAAGAAGCGCGAGGAGCCGGGATCGCCCTGGCGGCCCGAGCGCCCGCGCAGTTGGTTGTCGATGCGGCGGGATTCGTGCCGCTCCGTGCCCACGATGTGCAGTCCGCCCGCCTGGAGCACCAGCTCGCGCTCTTTTGCGCACGACTGGCGATGTTTCTCCAGCGCCTCCCGATACTTGGAGTCGGCCGGCTCTCGCGTTTTAGCCTCGGCGGCGGCCAGGAACTCGGGATTTCCGCCCAAGACTATATCCGTGCCGCGCCCGGCCATGTTGGTCGATATCGTCACGCCTTTGTAGCGCCCGGCCTGGGCCACGATCTCGGCCTCGCGCTCGTGATTTTTCGCGTTGAGGACGGAATGCTTGATGCCGGTCCGCTTGAGCAGGGTCGAAAGCCGCTCCGACTTCTCGATCGAAACCGTACCGACCAGCACCGGCTGCCCGCGCTCATGGCATTCGCTTATCTCCTCGATGACGGCCTCGAACTTCTCCTTTTCGGTTTTGTAGACGACGTCCTGATGGTCGACGCGGATCATCGGCATGTTGGTCGGGATGACCATCACCGCGAGCCTGTAGATCTGCTGGAACTCGGCGGCTTCGGTGTCGGCGGTGCCGGTCATTCCGGCGAGCTTGCGGTACATGCGAAAGTAGTTCTGGAAGGTGATGGTGGCCAGCGTCTGGTTCTCGGACTCGATCTTGACGCCTTCCTTGGCCTCGATAGCCTGATGCAGCCCGTCGCTCCAGCGCCGGCCCGGCATCAGGCGGCCCGTGAACTCATCGACGATGATCACTTCGCCGTCCTTCACCACGTAATCGACGTCGCGCTTGAAGAGCGCGTGCGCCTTGAGCCCCTGATTCACGTGGTGAAGAAAATTGATATTGCGCGGATCGTAGAGGTTGTCCACGCCGAGCATGCGTTCGACCCGCGTCACGCCCTCCTCGGTCAGCACGACCGTGCGCAGCTTTTCGTCGATCGTATAGTCGTCTTCGCGGCGCAGTGAAGGGATGATGCGATCGACGGTGTAGTAAGTATCGGTGGATTCCTCGGAGGGGCCTGAAATAATCAGCGGCGTGCGAGCTTCGTCGATAAGAATCGAATCGACCTCGTCGACGATCGCGTAGTTAAATTCGCGCTGCACGTAGTCGTCAAGGCTAAACTTCATGTTGTCGCGCAGGTAGTCGAAGCCGAACTCGTTGTTCTGCCCATACGTGATGTCGCATTGGTAGGCCTGCTTGCGTTCGGCGTCGCTAATTCCATGCACGATAACGCCGACGCTTAGGCCGAGAAAGCGGTAGATGCGCCCCATCCAGTCGGCGTCGCGCCGGGCCAGGTAGTCGTTGACCGTCACCACGTGGACGCCGCGTCCGCTGAGCGCATTGAGCACCGCGGGCAAGGTGGCGACCAGGGTTTTTCCCTCGCCGGTCTTCATCTCCGCTATTTTGCCCTGGTGAAGGACGATGCCGCCCAAGAGTTGCATGTCGAAGTGGCGCTGGCCAAGGGTTCGCTTGGCGGCCTCGCGCACGACGGCGAAGACCTCCGGCAGCGCGTCCAGCATCGCCTCGTCGCGCTCTTCTTGATCCGCAAGCGCGCTCAGCTTTTCGCGCCATTGTGCGAGCCGCGCGCACAGTTGCTCGGGGTTTTCGGCCTCGAACCGAGACTCGAGCGCGTTTATTTCTTCTACAAAGGGCCTGAGACGCTTAAGGTCGCGGTCGTTCTTGGAACCGAAGACCTTGCGCGCCAAGCGGCCGGCAATTGAGAATGCCATGTGTTATCAATAATTTACTTGCTTAAGCACGTTGGTAAAGGCGAGCCGCGCGATCGAGCCCACGCGGCGCTTAAGCCTATCATTCTGGTCGATTTTCGCCACACCGCCTAAGCAGGCTCGCTGACTGCCATATACGGACCCATCGCGAGGGGCGCTCCAAGCGCGGCGAAGGGGCCCGGCAAGAAATCACCGTGCGGGGCGCCGCGCGCAGCCCGACATGCGCCGAGACACCGACCGCGGCCCCGGCTAGAGAGCCGGCTGCGTGGGGCGGCAAATGTCGGGTTCACGCGCTCGACCCGGGGCGACACGCGCGCCGCCGGTCCGGCCAAGCCATGGCGATCACGGTTTTCAAAACCTCGCGCTAACGCTCGATGCGCACCGCGGACTCCACCTGAGGTCCGAAGAAACGGCGCCCGACGCGGGTGAAACGCTCCGGCATCTCGGTGACGAAAAAAACTTGCTCGCCGTTGCGCGCGGAGCGCAGAAGCTTAAACCGCGCGAGCGTGCTGTGCACCGCGCGAGCCGTAGCGCCCGCCGAGTCGACGACGCGCACCCCAGGCCCTATCACCTGTCGAATCAGGCCGCGCAGCATCGGGTAGTGCGTACAGCCAAGGAGCAGCGTATCGATCCCGCTGTCTTTGAGACCGGCCAGATAGTGCTCAACCGTGCGACAGGCGATCTCGTTGTCGGTCCAGCCTTCTTCGACCAACGGCACCAGTAGCGGGCAGGCCCGGGTGTAAATCTCGGCTTCGGGCCGTAAGCGCTTGAGCAGCCGGGTGTATATTCCCGAGGCGATCGTCGCTTCGGTTCCGATGACGCCGATTTTACCCTTGACCGACGCCTCAGCCGCGGCCTGCGCGCCGGGTTCGATCACGCCGATCACGGGCACGGCAGTGTCGCGTGCGATCGCCTCCAGGGCTACGGCGCTTGAGGTGTTGCACGCAACCACCAAAAGCTTGATTCCCTTGGCGAGCAGAAATTCGGCGTTCTCGCGCGAGTAGCGCGTGATTACCTCGCTCGATTTGTTGCCATACGGGGTGCGCGCCGTGTCGCCCAGGTAGATGAAGTTTTCCCCCGGTAGAATCTCGGTCAGCGCCTTGAGCACCGTAAGCCCGCCGATTCCGGAGTCGAACACTCCGATTGGCCGCACCCGGCTGTCTACGGCTACCGCGGGCCCGCGACCCGTGGGTTGGCGGCGGTGATTGGCGGAAACGGACCTCGTTCGCATCACTATACCTCGGCATACCTCGGCGCGTCGCGCGGCCCGCTACTTGGTGGCGAGCCATTCGCTCAAAGCCGCTGGGGAAGACGGCGGCGCACCGAGCGCGCGCGCCGCGACCGCCGCCGTCTCCATGCACAAATAGTGCATCAGGTTGGGCGCCGCCGCTTTGATCCGCGCCGACAGCCCTCGGTACAGTTTAACCCGCAACGGATGGAATGCACGGTAGCGGCCGTCGTCCGATAAGACTTCTTCGCCCGCGAGCATCGAGTCGTCCGGAAAGCGGCGGCGCGCGATCGCTCGCAGCCCGGGCGTCATCCGCAACCCGCCCAGACTGACGAACGAAATTTCCGTCGGGTCGAGCACCTCGAACAGCGCGCCCAGCAGCTCGCCGTACTCGGCCGCGGCCTGGGGATAAGCGATGATAGGGTCGAGATGGAAGGCGACGCGATAGCCGGCCTCGCGCAGGCGGCGCGCGGCATTGATTCGGGCCTCGGGCGCGGCTGCGCCGTGCTCCGAGCTCTCGTAGACGCGCTTGGTCGAGAGCGTCCAGGAAACCAGCACGCGTCCTTTTGGGTCCAAGCGCAGCAGATTGTCTATCTCGTCGGTCTTGGTCTTAAACTCCAGCGTCAACCTCTCATGCCGGGCGAAGAATTCAACCATATCGACGCTCATTCCGGTCAGCCGATCAAACGCGAGCGAGTCGGCCAGCTCGCCTGTGCCGACGCGAAAATGACGCGTCGGATTGGACCTCGATAAGCGCTCGAGCTCCTCGAACGCCCGCGTGTAGTTGGCGTAAATCTGGAAACCGGGGTTGTCCGCCAGATACTCCTGCAAAAAGCAGTAGCTGCAATCCATGGGGCAGTTCGACGCCAACACCAAGACCAGGTAGCCGCAGCATGCGAACTGCGCGGAGCCGGCGGGACAGGCGCCAAGGAAACGCGAGCGGCGATTCATTATCACCAACCGCCGCTTACCGCAGGCAAACGGATCGAGCCCCGGCGTCGGGCGGATTGCCTGGCGTCCGTCGGCAATATAGGAGACCGGCAGGCTGCGGTCGATTCGCGCAAGAATCCGCCGCGCCAGCTCGCTCGAGCGCGCGGCTTCCTCGACAAAGAGCGCTTCGAGCTTAAAATTCATTCGCGCCGCCCAGCAATTCGAAGATAAGAGCCAGTTGGATGCGCCGCTGACGCAGCGCGTCCAGCGCGCCGTCAAGCTCGGTCGTGGACCCTACGCGAAGCTCTATCACAAGCTGGCCCGAGCTTAACTCCCTGGGCAGCATCACCGCCGCACCCGCCGGCATGCGCAAGGCTTCGATCTGGCCTTGAAGCTTCGCCAACGCGCGGCTGAGCCGCGGGTAGCGCAGGACGCGCAAGGCGGCGAGCAGCTTGCTCGCCCGTTCGGGCGCGGAGCCCGGCGCGGCTGCTATGCGCTTGATTTCGGGCCGCGCCAGCACCGCCGCCGGGCTAACGCCCTCGCGCAGAGCGACCTCGGGCAACATGTCGAGCACCGCGGCAAGCTGGCCGGTCCTCAGATTCAGCGCCGCGGACAACCCCAGCAGCATCCGGCCTGCGTCCGCGCCGAGCGCGAGCCAGGCCTCGACGCTGCGCTGCGGCAGATGGCGTTTTTGGCCGAATCGGCGAATTGCCGCTTGCTCGGCGGCCGCCTGTACGCGCGCGCCCGAAGGTCCGTCGAGTGGCGCCCGCTGCGCTGCTTCAACGGCGTTGTCGGCCGTCCCTCCAGACGTTTCATCCCCTTTGGTTCGCGTGTCTGCTTCCACCTTTGCTCACACCCGTGCCTGAACCGAAGCGTGGCGCGGCGTACCGATTGGGTAGTCCCGACCACCGGTGCTAAAGCCACAGGCCGGCTCATCTCGGGCAACGTCGGACGCGCTAGGTTGAGGAGCCTTGAGGGTCGGGGTATCGCCGCAGCGCCGGGCAGCCGGCGCGCGGTCAGGACAGTCGCTGAAATTATCCGCCGCAAGCCCGCAGTCGGCGAGCGCGCGAGCGAGCCGGGAGAGCTCGCCCAAATCTCCAAAACGCCAATTTTTTTCGGCCAGAGCGCCGGCGCGCGCGTAGATCTCGGCTGGCCAAACCTTACCGCGGCGCGCCAGGCCGGCGGCCAGGATGCGGCATTTTTGCGCTAGCACCTCGGCTACCACTTCGTGTCTTTGCCGTCCGAGCCGCGCGTCAGCGAGCAGCTTAAGCAGCGTTATGATCCGAAAGCGGTCCGGCGCGGGAACCGTCGCCGAGAGCTGGCCGGCGTGCCCGGCGCGCCGCGTCACGAGCGTCTGGTCGAGCAGTCCCACTTCGTGGCGGGAGAGAATCCGAAGCCAAAGGTCGTAATCCTCACACGCGCTCAGGCGCCGGTCAAAGCCGCCAAAGGCGAAAAACAGCTCGCGCCTGATCATCACCGCGGACGGACTTATCAAGCACGTGCGCAGCGAGTCGACGAAAATATCGCCGGCGCGCTTGCGATGGCGCCGACCCGGGTTGACGCGCCGGCCCTTGCGCATCCATAGCTCCTCGGTCTGGGTCAGCAGGTAGCGCGCAGACGAGCGCATGAAGTCGAGCTGGCGGCTGAGCTTGGACGGCGCCCAGAGATCGTCCGAGTCGAGAAAGGCGAGAAACTCGGCGCGCGCGACGACGGCGCCGCGGTTTCTTGCCGCGCCAACTCCGTAATGCGGCATCTTCTCGAGGCGAGCGCTGCACAGGCCCCCGCCGCCGGCCGGTTGCCGACCGGTGCCCCGGGCCGCCAATCCCCGCGCAAGCACAACGCCGACCGCGGCCGAGGTTGCGTCCGTCGAGCCATCGTCAACGACGATCAACTCGAACCTCACCTCGCGCTGCGACAGCACCGAGCCGATAGCCTCGATCAGCATCAGGCGCCGGTTAAAGCTCGGAATAATTACGCTGACCTGCGGCTTCATCACGAAGCCTGCGCGAGCCCGTGCCGCCCCCTGCGGCTCCGCGTCCGCTCCGGCGGCCGGGGCGTGTCATGACCCTGCTTTGCGCGCACAAATGGCGCGCGCCGGCGATGGTAGTTCGCGGGGGTCAGCAATTGCGCCTCAGGTTCTCTCGAGCTATCCGCAGCAGCTCGCCAAGCCGCCGGCGCAACTCCTCGATGCCTTCTCCCTCAAGCGCCGAGCATAGAACCGGACGGGCGGCCAACGCGGCGTATCGTTCGAGCGCGGCCGAGCGTTCATGACGCGCAAGTTTATCACATTTGCTTACCGCCAGAATTAACCCTAGCTCGCGCCCGCGTATCAACTCGGCAAGCTCGATTTCTTCCGCTTCGGGGCCGCGACGAGCATCGGTCACCATCAAGGCACCAATCAAATTCTGCTCGGTGCGCAGATACCCGTAAAGCAGTTTAGACAGGGCTTGCGCGGAGGCCTTCGATAGCTGGGCGTAGCCGTAGCCCGGAAGGTCGACCAGCGCGAGTTCGTCGCCGAAGGCAAAGAAATTGAGCGCGCGCGTGCGCCCCGGGGTCTTGCTTGTCCTAGCCAACCCCCGAGCGCCGAGAAGCGCGTTGAGGAGCGAGCTTTTGCCCGCGTTGGAGCGCCCGAGGATGGCAATTTCGTGTAGGTTCCAACGCGGCCGGTCGCTCAGAGAACCGACGGACCTGAGGAATCGCCCCCGCACGGTCGCCGAGCGCCGGATCACGCGGCTCATCGGCGACCGGACCGCGGCGGAAACGTCGCCTTCATTGCGTGACCTCCGCGCAAGGACTCAGGACCTCTTTGGGTCTGCGCGGCGAAGGTCCACGCCGCTTTCGGCTGCGCACCGGCGCGGACCTGCATTCTCTCGCCGGCGTCGCGAGACGCGACTTAAGCCGCCGCCGCCGACCGGTTCAGTGCTATCGGTACCGCGGTGGGCATTCGCGGTCCGGGTCGAAGGTTTTTTCGAGGCGCTCCACGGTTGTCTGTATTTTTTTAGAATCGTCGATGAACTCCTGAGCCAGCGCCTGCTGCTGGGCCGGCGCGAGTTTCGCATTCGCGGGAAGGTCCAATCGTTCCTCAAGAAACAACTTCGGCATATCGCCCAAAGCGGCCAATTTGACCGGCCAGCGGCTAAGCTGCTGCGTGCCCCTTCCTAAGCCGAGCATAAGCATGCTCCGATAAGAGAGCACCTGGAAGCTCCGGTCTTCGTTTAGCCGACCGTCGAACATGAAAGCGGTGCTCGAAACCGGCACTAGAAATAAGGGATCGGGGGTCTGAAACCGACATTGCTGCTGCAAGATGCCGGCTTCCAAGGTTAGGCTGTCGTCGAGTAGGGCCGCGGGGGAAACGTAAGGAACTTTGATATCGCGGCCGGCGTAGTCAAAGACCGAGGGGTTGGGGACGCTGGAGGCAAGGGTGCCGATGTTGGCGGCGCCCGAGGACGCCCCGCCGTTGGACGCACCGCCTGTCGAGGTGCCCAGAAACGGAAGCGCCGCGCAACCGGCGAATCCCAGGATGCTCACGGATAGAATGAGTAACTTTATCATGCTGCGTACCATGTGCGCTCCTCTTGTGTGGTCGGCGACGAGGTTCCCATGCAGCGCGGTGCACGTCATCCTTAAAGCAAAGGTAAGGCCGGGTAGAGAAGCCCCGGATTCCTCCAAGCACAAGCCCTGGCTCGCATACTCCGCTGCCGTCGAAACCTACCGGCCTTAGGACTCTGAAACAAAGCGACTCAATAGCGTAGTATTTTAGCTGGAGCGCGGAAGCCCTCCACACTCAAAGCGCGCAAGAATCTCGACCCTGATTGGCGCGCTTGCTATAAGATTTCTCCAATCCCATGGCGCTCTGGCGCTTCAGCCGTGTCGCGATCGAGCTCGGTATAGGCATTGGATGCCGGCGCGGCGGCTGTCGCCGACACCGCTGTTCCGCTATCGCGGCGGGCGGCCCCATGTTGCGTGAGGCGTCACATCGGTTGAGCGAGGTAGAGCGCTCTCGCCCCGGCGCCGGTCAGCGAACGGCTGACACGCCGCTTGCGGCCGCTAGGCTGATAAAGCGGCAAAGGGCGCTGTTGGCGAAGCCTCAACGCTCGAAAATGCCCACGATTTCGGTCGAAGCCAGCACCCGGCCTTGAATAAGACGTTCAAGCGCGGCTGCCGAGAGGCCTGGCCTGGCTCGAGTGACAAAGTCCAGCGCGTAAAGCCTGAAGTGGTAATGGTGGGGCTTGCCCGAAGGCGGACAGGGTCCCTTGTAACCGAGCTGTCCGGCGCTGTTAACTCCCTGGGTGCCCACGCCCGCCACCGTGCCGACGTTTTGGATGGATTCGGGAAGCCCGTTGAGCTTGGCGGGGATGTCGTAAATTATCCAGTGTATGAAGATGCCCATAGGTGCGTCGGGGTCGCTAACGATCAGAGCCAGACTCTGCGCGGATTTTGGCGCGCTTGTCCAGGTTAGGGCCGGCGACTGGTCTCGACCTGAGCACGTATTCGCGGTGGGGATTTTGGCGCCTGGCGCAAAGGCCGCGCTGGACAGGGTGAAGCCCTCTTGGGTCAGCGCTTGGTTGGGGTTAAAGGCGAAAAAAGCTGCGGTTACGACCAAAACTGAGGCCCACGCCCTAGCGCGTCGCTCTTTCATCACGTGACCCTTCCAATGTGCCTTAAGGGCGGCACACCGAGTTAAGAAGCCGAAAAGCCCTCTGGCGCGTATCGTGAAGCTGTAGCGATACAAACAAAACCCGACATTTTTGAGCTAAATGCTGGAAAACTCTTGACTCAGTTGTTATTCGTAGCAAATCATCGTAGGTCAAAGCTCGTCACAGGGCTACGTGAGCGAGCTTACGTAGCTGTTATCGTTTACAATGAGTAGGCGATACAACGTTTCTTAGAAAGAGGTTAGGCTGATGGCTGGGCCGGACTTGAAGGACACGTACCCCCATGTCATGACCGTTGGGGAGCTTTCACAGTATCTCCGAGTTCACCCTTCAACGATTTATAAGCTTTTGCGGCGTAAGGAGCTACCTGCGTTCAAGATCGGCACGGATTGGCGGTTCAACCGCGCGACGATCGACCGTTGGTGCGAACAGCGAACCAAGTCCTCCGAGCGTGAACAGTAGAACCGGGGCTTGAACTTTCGCTAAATCGAACCGCAGCTCTTTGCAAAAACAACCGGATACATGTGATAATTCTGCTGCGCTCAGGCGACGAACCGAAAGACAGTGGGCAAGGCTGAACGAGCGTGCAGTGGCTCGCTTGGAGGCATCCGTGATTTGCCGGGCGCCTGAACCAAAGGCAACACCGGCTCAAGTCTGAGCGGCGTGACCATCTCCGACCGAGCCGCTCAAAGCAACTTCCTCAGAGCCGGTGAATTTTTGGCAAGCTGCCGCATGTCGCCGCAGGCTGCGCCAAATTATGTCTCTAGTGTGGCGAGCCGCCGTGCCCGCCCGGTCGCCGTGATTCATTGGTCGCGCGGGCGTGGCGCCCGCACACTACTCAGAAATTCACAAACCCTCAGGGCAAACGCGCTTTGTCAGGAGCGGCTTTTTTGGCTGCCGTTTGCGCGCTCCGGCATCAGAAAAAGAAATCTCGCGGCTGGCTGTGATGCCTTGGCCTGAGTTCCGAGCTAAGACCAATGCGGCCGGTCCGAAAAGAACTCAAGCGGATTGCGCGGACTTGAACGCAAACCGCGTTCCATTTCTTCAGCCAAAAAACTCAGCGTGCGGCCGGGATCCGGCGCCTCCCACAGCGCGCCGCCGACAATTAAGTAATCCGCGCCGGCGCGAACCGCCTGGGCCGGGCCTGGCACGCTCGGATCCAGCACTCCCCCGGGGGCCAGGCTGATACCGGAGGTCACGATGGTAAAGCGGCGCCCGCAAGTCGCGCGCACCGCCGCGGTCTGCGCAAGCGAGGTGAGCACCCCATCGAGCGAGGCGTCTGCGGCTTGGCGCGCGCGCCGGCAGACCTGGTCGTGCAGCGGGCCGTTTCCTTCAGCGCGCGCCTGGTCGGCGCGGCTGAGCACCGTCATTATCGCCACCGCCAGTATATAGGGCCGGCGCAAGCCCTCATTGCGGCATACCCGGGTCACTTCGCCGCGCACTTTCTCCATCACTTCGCTGCCGCAATGTGGATGAAGATCGAACATCTTAACCCCCAGGCGCGTGGCCTCGACGGCAGTCTTGTAAATCGCCCGCGGCTCATCGTGAAACTTAAGGTCAAGAAAGATCTCATTGCCCCGATGCCGCAGCTCTCGAATTAACTCCGGTCCGCCTTTGAGAAACAAGTGTTTGCCGACGGCGAACATCCCAACCCGTCCGCTCAGACGCTCGGCAAGCTCGAGAGCTTCGTGCGGCGAGGCGGCTTCAAGCGAGACGATGAGGCGTTCCCGCAAGGGGGCCGACCTTAGAATATTTGAGAAGGGCCAGAACTGATTCACAACCGGCTTCTGAACGCCAGAGCTGATAAACTTCCACCTGGTTTGATCTTCGGCGCGCGGCTGGTTCCACGGCCAAACCACCGGCTCGGACATCCGTTTTGCAACAATACTCGCCACCGCGAAAGCCTGTCAAGCAAACGGACCGCTGGCGCATAACGCGCCAGCCAGGCCGCTCCTTGCTGCGGCCTCAAAGGATGCGCGCCGGCGGCCCGCCTCGACATAATTCGATTGGAGCGGTTGGCGGCGCTTTTGCCCTCAGCGGCGAAACGGGAGCGATTTGCCGAGCTCAAGGCCGAGCGCGTAGCGTCGTATCCAGTCAAGTCCCGCCTGGGAGGCGAGCAGCTTGATCCACTGGCGATCTCCGCCCATCTGGTAGCGTCGGGCAATGTTCAAATCTCGCGCTACCAGGGCGATCCAGACCGTGCCGACCGGCTTGTCGGGCGTGCCGCCGTCGGGGCCGGCAATGCCCGAGGTCGCTAGGGCTAGGTCGGCGCCGGCGAGCTTGCGCGCTCCCGCGGCCATCTCTTTGACGCACGCCTCGCTAACCGCCCCATGCCGGTCGAGCGTGCTTTGCGCTACGCCCAGAGTTCGCATTTTCGCCTCGTTGGAATAGACCACGAAGTCGGCCTTCAAATAGCGCGAGCTGCCGGCGATGTTGGTCACGCGGTGGCCGATTAGTCCGCCCGTGCACGACTCCGCTATCGCCAGGGTGAGCTCGCGGCGGGTCAAAAGCTTCCCCACCACAGCTTCCATCGAGGTTTCGCCCTCGCCATAGATATACTCGCCGAGCCGTACGCGCACGCGCACAGCCAGCGCCTCAAGTTGGGCGCGGGCGCTTTCGGGGTCGGCCTGCACGGTGAGGCGCACCGAGATTTCCGGAAAGCTTGCGCGAAAGGAAATGCGCGCCTCATCGGCGCTTATTACCTCTCCCACGGCCTCGTCGAGCGCCGACTCGGTGATGCCGAAGGTCTGGAAGGTGTGCGTCAGATAGACGGCGCGGCCGGCGCGGTTCGCCTTAAGCCACGGCAGTACGCTCGCCTGCATCATCGGTTTCATCTCGCGCGGCACCCCGGGCAGAACGATGAGCTGCACGGCACGTCCGTTATGCGTTAGCGGCAGGCGAAAGCCCGGCGCGGTCCCGACCGGGTTAGGAACGATTTCCGCGCCCTCGGGAAACAGCGCTTGTTTGAGGTTGTTCTCGGGCATCGGGCGGCCGCGGCCGCTAAAAAACGCTCTAATATGGTCGACTACCTGCTGTGAAAGCACCAGTTTCCGGCCGGCCAGCCGCGCGATGGTTGCAGTCGTCAGGTCGTCCGCGGTCGGGCCCAGGCCGCCGGTCGAAATCACCACGTCGCTAATCGCTGCCGCGCTGCGCCAGGCCCATTCCAGGCGCTCCGGCACGTCGCCGACCGTGAGCACGGCCGCGAGCTCTATCCCGATTTGCGTTAATTGGTCGGCAAGATAGTTGGCGTTGGTGTCAACGATTCTGCCGGTGGTCAGTTCGTCTCCGGTCGAGATCACTGCGGCGCGCTGAATCATCGCCCTCGCTTATCTCCACGCGGCGGCTCGTGCTCGACGGCTCGCGGCTCATCCTGCCTGGCCTTCGGAGGCCGGCAAACGGCCGTGACCGAGTTGAGCGTGCTCACACCGGCCGTTCCGGCGGCGTCGGCGAGAGCACCGTCAGGTCGACCGTTCTGACGCCCTCGATTTCGCCGGCCACCTGGATCGCCAATTCGTCCCACGGCGGCGTCAGGCACTCGCCGCTCAAAGTCACGGCGCCTTGGCGGGCGCTGACGCTGATCGGCGCATTGCCGAATCTCGGATGGGACAAAAGAGCGGCCCGCACCAGCGCGCCGATCGCGTTGTCGCAGAGCAATTCGCGCGAGGCCGGGTCGGCGGCGCGCTCGCAGGTTTCGACGCATCCCGCAAGCATCGTGACCAGGCGAGCAAACGGCAGTGCCGCGGTGTTTATCACCAGATGGTAGAGACTCGGGTCATCCGGGTCTTCGCCCAATAGCGCATGGATGCGCGCGCGTTCCTCGCGGTCCGAGTTATACACCCGGTGCTCGGCCGCGATGGGCTCCAGGTTTTCCTCCGCTGCGACCTGCGCCACGCGCTGCGTCAGCGGCGCTATCGCGCGCACGCGAAGGGCGTTTTGCGCTTGCATGGGAACCAGCAGCGAAAACGACTTGCCTACCATCACGACGCGGTCTCGCGCCATCTCCAAAAGCGCCATCGCGCGCATGTAGGCAAACAGCCGCTCCATATCAGTCTTTAGCCGCTCCCAAAAGCGCAGGTAGCGCTCGTCGATTATGCGCAACTCGCGCGCCGGCACCCCGTAGCGGCTGGCGGTCCGCGCGATTATGTCTTCCCCGACCAAATAGCGGTACCCCAAGTGTTCGGCAAGCAATCGCCCGAGCTCGCGCCCGCGGCTGCCGACCTGTTGATTGATAGCAATGACGGCCATGGCTTATGGCGCCCCCACTGCGAAAATCTTCCCCGATTGAGTCTAATGGCGTTGAGACACCCGAGCAATCGCGGGCGCCCGACAAAACCGCAAGTCGCGCCCACGGTTTTCAACGGCAAGGTTGTTCAGGGAGTTTTTTGCCGGCGCTTTGGTCAACACGGCTTATCGCCATTGGACACGTACTCCCTGCGGTTGCGAGCGCGGCTGAGAACCGCGACCGCCGGCGCGCTGTGCGGCTTTGCCGGAAGAGGGTCTTTCTCGGTATGATTTCGTTTGCCACAAGCTGTTTGGTTCCGCATGCGCGGTGGATTCTATGAAGCTCGGGGAAAGCACGCCAGGACTGCGCGGCTTTCAAGCTTTGCGCCGACGCACGAGCGGGAGCGAGGGCGGCTCGTAAGCACTTTGCCGGAGGCGGCGCTTTCTTGGGCTGCAAGCGGGCCGCTCCGGCCGGCTTGCCCGCGCCTCGGGACGCAAAGCTCGGGCCGGCCTCCGACAATTTGCCCGACCCCGAGCTAACGGTGAGGAGTCTCTGTGCGATGGCCAGCGAAAGGACCGACAAGGAGCTTACCGGACGGCGAATCGGACCGGCTCCGGTTCACGCCGACATCAGCGCCGCCGATCTAATCGACAGCACCTTCGTGGCGTACAACGGCCGTCGTTTGGGCGAGGCGTGCAGGTTGTTCGCGGAGAAAATGCTGGACGCGGACACGGTGGTGGGAATGACCTTGACCGGCGCGCTGACACCGGCGGGACTGGGGATGTCGTGTTTGGTTCCGCTGGTCGAGCGCGGGTTTGTGGACTGGATAGTTTCGACCGGCGCCAATCTTTACCACGATACGCACTTCGCGCTCGGCCTGGAGATGCGCCAGGGTTCGCCCCAAGCCGACGACACGGTGTTGCGCGAAGCCGGAATCGTACGAATTTATGATATCTTCTTCGCCTACAATGTCCTGCTTTCGACCGACCAGTTTATTCGCGAGGTGGCGGCGCAACCGGAGTTTCAGCATCCGATGAGCTCGGCGGAGTTCCACTACAGGCTCGGCCGCTACGTTGCCGAACGCCAACGGGCGCTGGGGCTCAAGGGCTGCTCGCTTACCGCTGCGGCCTATGAATTCGCGGTGCCGGTTTACACCTCCTCGCCCGGCGACTCGTCGATCGGGATGAACTTGGCGCTGCTCGAGCTCGAAGGCCGAGCGCTCAGGCTCGATCCGCTGGCGGACGTCAACGAGACCGCAGCCCTGGTCTACTGGGCCAAAAAGACCGGCAAGAAAAGCGCGGTTTTTGTCGTGGGCGGAGGCTCGCCGAAAAACTTTGCGCTTCAGACCGAGCCCCAAATTCAAGAAGTGATGGGGATTAGCGAAAGCGGTCACGACTACTTCTTGCAGGTGACCGACGCGCGGCCTGATACGGGCGGGCTGTCGGGCGCGACGCCCTCGGAGGCGGTGAGCTGGGGCAAGATTGATCCGGCGCGGCTGCCGGATTCGGTCGTGTGTTATCTGGATGCGACCGTCGCGCTGCCGCTGATCACCGCCTACGCGGTCTCGCGCCGGCGGGCGCGCCCGCCGCGCCGGCTTTATGAGCGGCGAGAGGAGGCGATGGCGCAGCTTAAGCGCGCGTACCAAGCGGCGCGCGCCCGAGCCGGGGAGCCGACCGACAAGTGAGCGCCTTAAGCGCGGAGCTAAGCGCCGCGCGCCGCGCCGCGCTGGCCGGCGGCGCGGTGCTCAGTCGCCACTGGCATCAACGCTCCTTTACCGTTGCCTCCAAGGACGGAGGCAGCCCGGTCACCTCGGCCGACCTCGAGGCCAACCGCGCGATCGCCGCCGTGCTGCGCGCAGCCTCTCCGGACTACGGATGGCTTTCCGAGGAGACGGCCGACAACCGCGAGCGTCTTGGACGCAGCCGCGTGTGGATCGTCGACCCGCTCGACGGCACCGAGGAGTTTATTCATAGAGTGGCGGACTTCTGCGTCTCGATCGCGCTGGCCGAAGACGGCGCGCCGGTGCTCGGCGTGATCTATCATCCCATTCGCCGCGAGCTTTACTGGGCGCTGCGCGCGGTGGGCTGCTTTTTGGGCCGGCGGCGGGTCAGCGTGAGCCGAACCGCTAGTTTGCGGCGCGCCACCGTGCTGGCCAGCCGCAGCGAGACCAAGCGCGGCGAGTGGCTCAAGTTCGGAGGGCAGTTCCGTTCAAGTCCGGTCGGCAGCGTGGCCTACAAGCTGGCGCGTGTGGCCGGCGGGTTTGCCGATGCGACTTTCACCTGCCGGCCGAAAAATGAATGGGATATCGCCGGCGGGGCGGCATTGATCGAAGCCGCCGGCGGCTGCCTTAGCGCTCTTGACGGGCAGCCGCTTCGCTTCAACCGCCCCGAGGTCAAGATTGCGGGTCTTATCGCCTCAAACGGGCTGCTCCATGATCAATTGCGCGCTCTGATTGCGCGTGAGCAGCGGCCTAACGGCCGCGCCTAAGCCGGGACGCCGCTGAAGAGGGCAGAATATAGTGACGGACACACTCTCGGCTTGGTTCTCTACCGCCATCCGCATCCTTACCTTCCGTTACCCATCTCCCAAGTTCAAACAAGCGCGGAAGGTCGGGATCAGGGTGCAGATGCCCCCAGCACTCTCACCCCAACCCTATGCCGGATGGCGAGGGTGCAGAAAAGAGTCGCGGCCCTCTGACTCCTTCCCCCCGCAGCGCCTCTTAACTCCTTTCCCCGCAACGCGGGGGAAGGTCGGAAAGGGGGCGCCCGCTTTCCCGGCGCAGACGTTGGAGGGATGCTCACGCTGACCCTCCGCTGTCGCGATATTCTGCGATTCTCCGGAGGGAGGCGCCGGCGCGCAGGCGGTCTAACGGTTACAGCCAGCGCTCGCGCCACGCCTGGAACATCAGCACCGTCCAGAGTTGATACTGCCAGTTGCGCTTGCCCACCAGATGCTCGCGCCATTTCTCGCGGATCGGCGCCGGGTTGAGGAACCCGTCGGCGCGCAAGCGCGATTCCTGCAGCAGCGCCTCGGCCCATTCGCGCATTGGCCCTTTGAGCCACGCCCCGACGGGCGCGCCGAAGCCCATCTTGGGCCGCTCGACCAGCTTTGCCGGCACGTACTTGTACAGCAGCCGGCGCAGAAGGTACTTGCTGACACCGGCGCGTATCTTCATCGCCCGCGGCAAGCGCCAGGCGAATTCAACCACGCGATGGTCCAAGAACGGCATCCGGCCCTCCAAGCTGACGCCCATCGTCGCGCGGTCGACCTTGGCCAGGATGTCGCCGGGCAGGTAGCTGACCAGATCGAGGTACATCTTGAGCGCCAGCCAATCGGCGAGCCGCGGGGCCTGCGCGCCGTCGTTGAGCACCGAAGGCGGCTCGCGCCCGCTGGCGACGACCAAGCCCGGGTCCTGCCAATGGGAGAGCAGGCCGGCGTAAAGCGTATCGCGCGTGGGCGCCTCCAGCACCTCGGCAAGCTTATGCAGCTTCTCGCCGAGGCGAACCTGCTGGCGCCGGCTGGGAAGCAGACGGTTCAACGGCGCGGCCAGCGCGCGGTCCCAGCTTTCCGGCGCGGCGGAAGTCAGCAGCGCCGCCAACGCGCGCCGAAGCCGCCCAGGCATCCATCCCAGCACCTGCCATAGCGTGTCGGCCGCGAGATAGCGGTCGTATCCGCCGAACAGCTCATCGCCGCCCTCGCCGGTCAGAGTCACGGTAACCTCCCGCCGCGCCAGCTTGGCGACCAGATACGTGGGCACCTGGGAGTAGTCGGCGAAGGGTTCGTCGAATAGCTCCGGCATCCGCGCCGTCGCCTCCGCCGCATCCTGCCCTGAGACGTAAAGCTCGGTGTGCTCGGTCCCCAGATGCTGAGCGACCAGCTTAGCCTGGGGCGCCTCGTTGTAACCGAGATCGGAAAAGCCGAGCGAGAAGGTCTTTACCGCGCGCGCGCCCTGCGCCTGCATCAGGGCGACAATGAGCGAGGAGTCGATCCCGCCGGAGAACAGCACTCCCAGCGGGACATCGGCCAGCATTCTCAGGCGGACCGCGTCGCGCAGGAGCGCTTCGAGTTGCTCAAGCGCCTGCGCCTCGCCGCCCACAAAAGGCTCGGCGACGCCCTTTTCCGCGGCCTCCTGCGCCGACCAATACCGGCGCGGCGCCGACAGCCGCGGCTCTGCGCCGCTCTCCAGCCGGACCGAGACGATCACCCCCGCCGGCAGCTTGTAGACCTCGCGGTAGATCGTGTAGGGCTCGACGATGTAGCTGTAGCGCATAAAGAGCGCCAGCGCGTCGCGATCAAGTTCGGCTCTGAAGGCCGGATGCTTGCGCAGCGTCTTGAGCTCGGAAGCGCACAAGAAAACCCCGTTGGCCACGGCGTAGTACAGCGGCTTTTCGCCGAGTCGGTCTCGTGCGACGTAGAGCGTCCGCTCGAAGCGGTCCCACAACGCGAAGGCGAACATTCCGTTGAAGCGGCGCACCGCCGGCTCAACGCCCCAGCACTCGGCGGCCGCCAGCACCACTTCGGTGTCGGAGCCGCCGCGAAACGAATCGCCGAGCGCCTCAAGCTCGCGGCGCAACTCGACGAAATTGTAGATTTCGCCGTTAAACGTGATGACGTAGCGCCCGCTGGCCGAGGTCATCGGCTGATAGCCGTCGGGCGAGAGGTCGAGAATCGACAGGCGCGTGTTGCCCAGGGCGCAGCCCGCCCCGGCGTCGGTCCAGACGCCGCGGCTATCGGGTCCGCGATGGGACAACGTCGCGACCATCGATTCGAGGGTCGGACGCGATATATCCCCGCGCTCAGTGAGTACGCCGACTATGCCGCACATTGAAATGGGGACTGCCCGTCAAGCAGAGCGCAGGTCAACGCGGCGTAAACCCCGGCGCGTCCCGGGTTGCGCCGGAGGACCGGAGCCGCGGCGCGGGTTAAATTCCGCCGCGGCCCCATTCGGCCGCCGCGCTGCGCGCCTGCAAGCAAAGCCGCGCGAAGAGCCGAGCGGGAAGAGAGCAACGACGACGTTTGATCGAGTCTTCTTCGCAACTTCGATTCCCTCGCACTCTCTTAGCCCGCGCATGCGGCGCCGGAGAGGTTGCGGCGTTTCAGCAGCAGGATGCCGCCGCTGCCGTCGAGCTCGGTCGGCCCGCTTTGCATCAGCACCGTGTAATCGTCGCGCCATCTTGGCGCGGCGCCGTCGTAGACTTTGCGCCACGCCAGCAGGTATGGCGGCCGGTCGCGCGCGTCGGGCGCGAGCATCGGAATCTTGCGCCGGTAATAAAAGGCGACGCTGTAGCTCAGGCCACCGAGGTAGGCAACCGGGCATCCGTCGGTTAACTTGGACACCTGCAGCGCAGCGGTCTTAAGGGTCAGCGTGTCGGCGATCGCGGGAACAAAGAACAGTTCGGCAACTAGCGCAAACCCGAGCATCGCCGCCGTCGTCAGTCCGAAAAGGCGCGCCGGCGAGGCCGCCCGCGCGAGCAAGACCGCGCCCGTGACCGCCAGCGCGGCGGCCAGCGCCAGGGCCGCCGGCGGATAGCGCCAAACGGCGAGCCTCAGATTGAGCGCCAGCCCGCCGGCCTTAAGGCCGGCGGCGACGAACACTTTGGCCAAGGCAGCGGGGGCGAACGCCGCCAGCGCGAGCACTATAAGCAGCCCGGCGCAGGCGCCGAGCGCCGCTACTGCCAGACCTGTGGAAAGGGCGGCCACCCAGCGCGGCACCTGCCGGCCGCAACTGCGCATGAGGTCAGCCAAGAACACGCCGAGCAGACTCGCCAGCGCGGGATAGAGCGCCAGCAAGTAGACGCCGCGCTTTTGACGCGCGAGATTGTAAAAGACCAGAACTGTGGCCACCCAAATCAGCAAATAGACAATCCGGGGGTTTCTCAAGCGCCGCAAAAGATCAGCGCACAGCCAGGGTAAAAAGCAGCTCCAAGGGAGAAAGCCGATTAGCAACGCCGCATCGAGCCAATAAAACGGATGGTCATGGCCGCCGCTCAGCACCGGATCGGAAAAGAACGCATAAAAGTTCTCGCCGATGATCTGTCTGCGCAGAAAACTCGGACCACCTATCATGCTCGCCCACGCATACCATCCGCCGGCCACGGCCGCTATCACGCCCAAGCCCGCGCCCAAGCGAAGCTCGCTTGGGCTGAACCGCCGCCGCTCGCACAGACTCCACAGAATCGCCACCGCCGCCGGCAGGACCAGACCCACAGGTCCTTTGCTCAGAACGGCAGCGGCGACGCTGAGGTAAAACACTAGCCAGCGACGGCTGAGCCCCTGCGCCATCATCAGGAACTCCAGCAGCGCCAGCGACAGGAAAAAAGTGAGCGTCATATCAACCCGCGCGCCGGTGCCGGCCTGCAAGTACTGAAGGTTCGTGCCTAACACCAGTGCGGCAATCAAACCGGCCGGCGGGTCGAACAACACGCGCACGTAGCCGTAGCACAGCAACATTGCGCCCACGGCCAGCGCGGCCGACGGCGCGCGCATGGTCCACTCGTCAACTCGCCCGACCGCCAGCGAAACTAGCGACGCCAGCCAGCGCATCATGGGCGGCTTAAACGGCATCTCCACCGTCGGCGCCCGCGGCAGAATAGCGCCATGTCCTTCGACGATATCCTCCACTTGCACGCCTTCGCGCGGCTCGCCCTTGGTATACAGCGGATGGCCTAGACGGACGAAAAAGAGCAGCAGCCCGACGCCTATGATCAAGACCGGCGCCAAGCGCGGCTGCGAGAGAACGTCGAGCCAGGATGAAGCTTCCGGGCTCATAGCGGAGCAAGGCCGATTTGCCGGCACGTCAAAGACCCGCCGGCGCTCCGGCAGATACTGCGCGATAAAGTCTTAGCGGCGCGCCCCATGCGGGCTCTATCCGCGTCGGTTGCATTTGCCGCCGGCGGGCGTTCATCGTTCTTCCCCAAACAGGAAAAGCGAGAACGCGATCGCGATGAAGATTAAGTTTGGCGTCCACGCTCCCAGCCAGGCAGCGACGATGCCGCCGCGAGCAAAAGACGCGGTAAAGCCGAGCACCAGCCAGTAGCTGAACCCGATGCCGACCCCGAGCACGAAGCTGCGCCCTAAACTGACGTTGCGCGGCGCCGGGTCAAGGCTCAAGGCCAAGGCGAGCGCGACCATGATGACGCACGCCACGGGCATCGCGAACTTCAGGTCGCGGTCGACCAGGTAGCTGCCCGGATCGATTCCCTTGCGCTTGAGGTCATGAATATAGCGATTGATCTCGCTCAGGCTGAACTCTTCCGGGTCGCGGCGCAAAAGACTCAGATCGGAGGGTCTGGCGCCGATCGACACGTCGGTGGATGGTTCGCGAACCGCGCTGTAAGCGGCGCTGCCGTCGGCCTTCAGGCGCATCTCGGTGACGTTTTCGAGCCGCCAGTCGCGGCCGGTCCACAGGGCTCGCTTCACGAGCTGTACGTCTTTGAGCTTAAAAGCCGGATCGATGTGATAAAGCGTGACGCCCTCCAACACCTTACTCGATTCGTCATAATGGTCGGCGCTGAGAAAGCCCTTGAGCGTTCGAATCCACAACTTGCGATTGGCAAACACGCCGACCAGGTGCCATTTCTTGATCCGGACCATGTACACGTAATGAGCGCGCCGCGCGGCTTGCGGCACAATCGTTTCGGAGAGGCCGAAATCCGCCAGTGAGATCAGCATCCCGAGCGCCAGCAGCGGCGCGGCCATCGCCAGCCGGCTCACTCCCAAGGCCTGGAACGCCAGCACCTCGCCGGTGCGATTAAGCATCGAGAAGCTCAAAAGGCCGGCGGCCAGACACGCCACCGGCATCATCTGCGCCGTGATTAGCGGCAGCTTGAGCGCGAAGTACTCGACGGCGAGCCAGCCGAATCCATGATGGCGCATCAGGTCGTCAAACCGGTCGAAGAAGTCGGCCAAAAGGTAAACACCGGCAAACCCGGCAAGCGCGAGAAAAAACGGCTCGCTGAAACGCGCCACCAAGAACCGAACAATGGTCGGTGAGACGCGAAACCAGTGCTTCATGCGCTCGCCTCCCGCCGCTGTCCGAAGCGCTCCATCAAGTCCCAGACCAGCTCCAGCGGGCCGCGGCCGAAGTTCGTCAAGTCATTGGCGGCGCGATAGAACATCCACGCCGCCAGGCCGGCGAAGGCGATATCGGGCAGGCTCATCGCCACCACGACGTTAAGCTTGCCGGCCGTAGCCAATCCCTGCCCCCACCGCATTAGAATGTAGTAGCTAAAAAAAATCACCAGGGAGACGCCGATCCGTTCGGACTGGCCGCCTCGCACCGGCTTGAGTCCCAGCGTCATGGCGACCACCGCGAACAGGATCGTCGCCACCGGAACGGTATAGCGATGCCACAACTCGGCCTCGGCGGCTAGATTCCGCTTCTGCGCTCGCTGCGCGGCTGCAATCAGTCGGCGCAGCCTGCCGGTAGACAGCTCCTCCGGGTCGCGGCGGATCGCACCCATCGAATCCGGCGGCCGGATCGTCAGGTCGTAGGTGCGAAACGTGGTAATGCGCGAGGAGTTTTGTTCCGGCTCCGAGCCGAACACCGAGCCGTCGAAAAGCCGCAGCACCACGGAGCTGTGCGCCAGGTCCGGAATCAGCACGCCGGAGCCCGCGATTACCGTGGACGACTCGCGCGGATCGCGGTCGTCGGACAGCACCACTCCGAACAATCGCGAATGCGCCGGGTCAATCCGCTCGGTATAGACGACGAGGCCGGGAAGGTTGTTGTTAAAGACTTTTTCCTTGATCCCGGCGATGGCCTGCGCGCGCGTCATCTGATAGAGCTGGTCTTGCAGCCTGGCGTTGGCCCAGGGCCGCGCGACCAGGGCAAGCCAAGAGGCCACCGCGTAGGCGGCCAGCGCCAGCATCAGCACCGGCACGGCCAGCCGGTGAAGGCCGATTCCGCTGCTGCGGGCAGCGGTGATCTCCTGGTCGCTGGCCATCCTGCCGAAGCCGAGCAGCACACCCATAAGCAGCGCCATCGGAAAGGTCAGCTCCAGAAAGCCTGGCATGATATAACCAAGTATGTCGAGAATCTCGCCCGGCGAAACGCCGCGATTGACCATCAGGTCGATCAGCTTTAAAGCGCGCCCGACCACCAGCGTCAGGGTCAGCAGCAAAAGACCACCGAGCGAGGGCAGCGCGACTTCGCGCATGATGTAACGGTCTAATGTCTTTAGCCTGGGCAAAAGCGAGCGCGACACGTGTGGAAGTGTCGAATTCGGCAGTTTCTTCAAGACAAGAGTCTAATCCCGTAGCCGATTCCGTGTAAATGAAGCGGCGGAAAAAAACGACGGCGGAGATAACGGCACCACGCCTCACCCTCGCCGCCCGGCGGCCGCTCGGCGAAGAAACCGCGCGCGACTACTCGGCTGCGCGGCGCCAGCTCGCGTTCGGCGTCGAGCCGGTGCGCGAGCTCCTTGCAGCCGGCCAGTCAGTGGACGCCTTGTACGTGAGCGAAAGGGTCCAGGGGCGTTTCGCAGCGGAGATGCGCCGCGTGCGCGAGGCCGGCGGCAAGGTCGCGGTCGTGGACGATAAAATAATGCGGCGGCTTTGCGGGCCCGAGGCGCATCACCAGGGTCTCGCCGCGGTTTGCCGCGAGTTCGACTATGCGAACCTCGACGACGTTGCCGCGTTGGGCGTGGACCCGCTGCTGTTAGTCGACGGGGTCACCGATCCGCGCAATCTTGGAGCAATAATGCGCAGCGCCGAAGGCGCCGGTGTGCGCGCCATGATCTTGGCCCGCGACCGCACCGCCGAGGTCTCGGCGACGGCGATAAAGACCTCCGCCGGCGCGCGAGCGCATCTGATGATCGCCCGCTGCGGCAACGTCGCCGGCGCTTTGGAAATGCTCAAACAGCGCGGCTACTGGGTCGGCGGGCTCGCGCCCCACGGCGAGTGCAGCCTCTACGCACTGGACGTCAGCCGCCGGCTGGCGCTGGTGGTGGGCGGCGAACAGCATGGTCTGCGCCCGCTGGTGGCGCGCCGTTGCGACTTCCTGGTCGCCATCCCTATGTACGGCAAGGTCGCCTCGCTTAACGTCGCCGTCGCCGGCGCCGTGGCGCTGTACGAGATCGCGCGGCGGCGCGCGGCCTTGAGCCGCGCGCTCGGCGGCCGGCGCGACGGCGGCCACGAATAATACGCGAGTTGCGGCGCGCCGGCGCTAAAACCGCGGCCGCTCCAAATCGAGAACCAAGCCATGATTCGCGCCATGATCTTCGACCTTGACGGCACGCTGGTTGACACCGAGCCGCTGCATTTTGCGGCCTTCAATCGGGCCTTGGCGCCGCTCGGCATCGTGATTTCACGCGCGGACTACTATGCGCGGCTGATCGGCTATGACGACCGCGGATGCTTCGAGATCGTGCTGACGGAACGGCGCGGCAGGCCAAGCGCGGGCGAAATCAAGGAGCTGATTCGGCGCAAATCAGAGGTCTATCAACAGATAATCGAGGGCGGCGAACTGCTCTATCCCGGCGCGTTCGAGTTCGTTCGCCGATGCGCCGCGCGGTTTCCGTTAGCGCTAGCCACCGGAACACTCGCTCGTGAAGCCGAGTTTATCTTGGCCCGAACCGGCCTGCGTGAATCTTTTGTCGCAATCGTCGCGGCCGAACACGTTTTAAGCGGCAAGCCGTCAGCCGCGCCGTTTGTCGCTGCGCTTGAGCGTCTTAACGCAGCGTTGCGCGCCCGCCCACCCGCCGCATCCCGACTCGCCGCCGAGCTTAGGCTCCCCAGCGCAAGCGAGCCCGCGATCGCTGCCGGACAATGCCTCGCGATAGAAGACTCCGTGGCCGGCGTCGTCGCAGCGCGAACGGCAGGAATGAAGGTGTTGGCGCTCACCCATACCGCGAGCCGCGCCGACCTTGCGGATGCGCACCTGGTCTGCGACGGCTTTGCGGCAGTCGAGCTGGAGCAAATCCTGCGCGAATTCGCCGGCGACGCCGAGACCTGACGCGGGTGACACGCAAGGATGCACCGTCCGTGGGCTTCGTTACGCTCCCAACGGCAAGGGCGTGACGGAAGGTCCTACTTAGGGTTCGTAGCCCCGTTCCGGCGGTGCCTTCACCATCTTACGCACGAGAGCGCTGCCAAGAACGTCTCGCCCCCCCCTCAGATGCAGGCCGTCTAGACTGCGCCTGTCCCGGGGCGGCAAACTCAGCGAACCTCGAGGCTAGGCCGCGAACCGGTATTCGTCGCGTGCCTGAGCTTCGAGGGGCTCAGCGAAAGCAGGAAGCCTCTGGTAAAACGCCCGCGCAGCGTTGACCCACAGTGCTACGATTCTCAAAATCCACAGAAGCAGCAAAAGCATCAAGGACCTGTCAGTCACGTAGTGCACTACCGCGTCCAGCGCGCGCATGTGCGTCTCGCGCAGCCGGCGCCCAACCAATGGCTCAAGTTGATCCAGCCGGCGGAGCCATTGCGGCTCGCTTCTCCTCGGCGTTACCCAATATGCTGAGAGCCCGCGGAAGAAAGATAATTTCTCGGCAAACAGAATCAGGCTGTTAAGATCATCTCGCAGCTCGCGATAACTGGGATCGTCGAAGGGTATTCCTCCGTCTGCGGCGAAATCGAACAAATCGTCCCGGATACGAAAAAGGTTCTGTCGCAGATCGTCGAGCAAATAGGCACGGATGCTAAAGTAAAAAAATCCCCAGAGGAGGAGTAGACCGAAGGACAGGCGTACTAACCGCACTGCTGCTAGAATCTCCATCACTTAAACCTCCGGCGGCGTTTGTCCTCGCGGCGTCAATCCACTTGTCGTTCGGCCCGGGTCGAGTCGCTGTTCAAGCTCCTGAATCCGAAACGTCAGTCTTTCGGTGACGTTTCTTCGAAGACGTTGCGCCTCAATCCCGAAAACCCATCCCAGTAAAGCAAGCGCCCAAGCTATTATCTCATTTGGCCGAACATCTGCAAAGAATCTCAAGGTGAAGCCTGCTAGTGACTGTTTGCCAGCAAGGTCGTGAACGGTCCTATAGATGCCAAAATAAGCGATTAGCACGCCAACGACACCCGGAACGAGTCGGTCGATGGCTTTCGAGACGGCATCAACCATGCGGAACCGAAGCTGATATTGGAGTTCCAGTTTCCGCAGTTCGAGTTGCTTAGCGCCGTCGTTTGCCACGTCAGTCCTCGTAACAGTGCGCGCGCCTCTAGTCAATCATGTGATGGCATGGGAATCCTTTCCCGGCGTGTCCGAGCCTCCAGCGAGGCTCTTGACGCGCGCGCCGCAAGCCGCTATAAACCAGCGTTAGCGTGAGAACGACGGCGATGTTGAACCCGGCGACCGCACTACTAGCTGGCCTATTGCTACCCGACTCCCGCGCCGGGGGGTTCGCCGTGCACGCTTAAGCGGCATTAGGTTTCAAGACGAGCGCCCCGGACAGCGGAATAAGACTGTCCGGGGCGCTTTCTTTTTGGGCCGCCGGCGCGCCGGTTCGACGTGACGAAGGACAAAGTGGAGGAGCCAAAAGATGACGGTTTCAAATCCTGAAATCAACGGCCATGACGATTACGTGCGAATCTTCGACACCACTCTGCGCGACGGTGAGCAGTCGCCGGGAGCGACCATGAACGTCGAGGAAAAGGTTGCGATCGCGCGCCAGCTCGAGCTGCTCAACGTGGACGTAATCGAGGCCGGGTTCGCCATCTCTTCGGAGGGCGATTTCGAAGGCGTACGGCGGGTCGCTCAAGCGGTTGCCAAACCCGTGGTGTTGAGCCTGGCGCGCACCAATCAGGGCGACGTTGAGCGCGCGCTGAAGGCCGTGGAACAGGCGGCGCGGCCAGGGATTCACATCTTCATCGCCACCTCGGACATCCATCTGAAGTACAAGCTGCAGATGAACCGCGAAGAGGTGCTGGCTGCGGTTACGCGCGCGGTCTCGTTTGCCAAGCGCCACCTCGACCACATCGAATTTTCGTGCGAAGACGCGTCGCGCAGCGATTGGGCTTATCTGGCAACGGTATGCGAAGAGGCGATCCGCAGCGGCGCCAGCGTGATTAACATTCCCGACACCACCGGTCATGCGGTCCCCGAAGAGTACGGGCGGCTGTTTGCCTACCTGCGCGAGCGGGCGGGAGGCGCAAGCGGGGTGGTGTGGAGCGCACATTGCCATAACGACCTCGGGCTTGCCGTGGCCAATTCGCTGGCGGCGATTCGCAATGGAGCGCGCCAGGTCGAATGCACGGTCAACGGCATCGGCGAACGCGCCGGCAACACTTCGATGGAGGAGGTGGTGATGGCGCTGAAGACGCGCAAGGACCTCTTCGGCGTCGAATCTAGGGTTAACACCCGGCAAATTTACGCTGCCTCGCGCTTGCTCTCGCAGATAATCGGCCAAGCCGTGCCGGCGAACAAGCCGATCGTTGGCGACAACGCCTTTGCCCACGAAGCCGGCATCCATCAGGACGGCGTCCTCAAACACAAGCTCACCTACGAAATAATGAAGCCCGAAGACATCGGCATCCCGTCCAACAAGCTCGTGCTCGGCAAACATTCGGGCCGCCACGCATTGGTCGAACGCCTGAAGGAGTTGGGCGTGGAGCCGACCCACCTGGACCTCAATAGCGTGTTCGCCGAGTTCAAGGCGCTGTGCGACAAGAAAAAGGTCGTCTATGACGATGACCTGCTTGCCCTGGTTACCGAAGAGGCCAGGCACGCGGGCGAACATTACGCGCTGGCGGCGCTCGAGGTAGCCTCGTCCAGCAAGTCCACTCCCGCCGCCACCGTAACGCTTAATGTCGGCGGACAGGAGCGCACGGCGAGCTCCACTGGCGACGGCATGGTGGATGCGTGCTATAAGGCGATTTGCAAGGCAGCCGCCGCCAACGTGACGCTAAATCGTTACACGGTTAAGTCGATCACCCGCGGCACTGACGCCCTCGGTGAGGTCAACTGCCTGGTCGTCAACGACGGGATGACGGTCGCCGGACAGGGCGCCCATAGCGATATCGTGATGGCAAGCGCGCTGGCCTTTGTCAACGCGCTGAACCGCTTAGAATTGCGCCGGCACGCCACCGGTCAACGGCCCACCGGCGGGCCGTAACGTATCGCGGTCGTTTGCTCGGCCGTAAAGCATCACGCGCGTTTGCTCAAAGGCCGTCGCGCTGAATTCGACCTCGGCGCGGCACAACCGATCGGGCTCTACTGAGGGGTTTAAGCCTGCTCTCAATGCCATTTGGTGTTGCACGACGGCCGGCCTAAGTGCTAGTGCTACGCGACGAAAGTGAACGCCGGCCATTTCGGTGCAAAAGTGCCTAATTTCGTTGGCGTTTTTGGTAACGCAATAGCATCGCTTTTCGGTTCCACGAGGCGGCCGTCAGGACCCGGGCGCGTCCGGCCCACCCGCTAGCGCGATGGGCACGGAGTCCGTTCGCGGCAGCATCAGCAACAATGTTAGGGCTTATCGGACCATCGAGGCGCGGCGCGCGCCGCGCAAAGCCGAGTCGGTCGCAAAGCGGGGCGAATTTCATTATGTCCGCAAGGGGCGCGGGCGGTTAGCGCAAAGAGATGACCTACAAAGTTCTGGTTCTTAAGGGTGACGGAATCGGGCCCGAGGTTATAGGCGAGGCCGTGCAGGTGCTCAAGGTAGTCGCGCGGCGAGCGGCGGTTGACTTCGCCTTTGAAGAGGCAGTGGTGGGCGGTGCAGCGATCGATGCCTACGGTGTTCCGATGCGCGCCGAGACGCTCAAACTGGCGAGCGAATGCGATGCGGTCCTGTTCGGCGCCGTCGGCGGCCCGAAGTGGGACAACCCGAATGCCAGCCATAGACCGGAGCAGGCGCTGCTGACGCTGCGCAAGGAACTGGGTCTTTACGCCAATCTCCGGCCGGTCAAAACCGTGAAGGAGTTGCTCAACACCTCTCCCTTGCGCCCCGAAATAGTCTCAGGGGTTGACCTGGTCGTGTTGCGCGAACTCACCGGCGGGCTTTACTACGGCCAGCCAAGCGAAAAACGCCAGGGGCGCGAGGGACGCGAGGCGGTGGACACGTGCTTCTATACCGAAGCCGAGGTCGCCCGCGCGGTGCGCTTCGGCTTCGAGCTCGCGCGCAGGCGACGCAAGCACCTGACGCTGGTGGACAAGGCCAACGTGCTCTCCACATCGCGTCTCTGGCGCGAGGTTGCAACCGAGATCGCCGCAGAGAACAAGGACGTGGCCTTCCAAGCCGTTCTGGTCGACGCCATGGCGATGTATCTTTTGCGCCGGCCCAGGGACTTCGACGTAATCGTCACCGAAAACATGTTCGGCGACATCCTGACTGACGAGGCCTCGATGCTGGCGGGCTCGATGGGTCTGCTGCCGTCGGCGTCGGTGGGCAGCGAAATGAACAGCGTTGGCGGCCACATCGGCCTGTACGAGCCGATTCATGGCACCGCGCCGGACATCGTTGGACGCGACCGCGCAAATCCAATCGCGGCGATCCTGTCCGCGGCAATGATGCTGGACCTTTCATTCGGCATGCGCGCCGAGGCCGACTGGATAAACGACGCGGTCGCGGCCGTGTTGCGCGAGGGCTACCGCACCCCGGACCTCGCCGCGCCCGGGACCAAAATGGCCGGATGCAAGGCGATGGGCCGCCTGGTGCGCGAGCGGCTGGAGAGCATGGAGCGGGACAGTTAAACATGCGTCACCGCGCTCGCCGCTCGCTAAACCCGCGTCCGCCGGAAATAAGCAGCGAGGCAGCAGCCTTGACGACGACAGGCAGCGCCGCTGACGAATCGCGCGACGGCGCGCCGGGCCACAAGCCGAGCGCAGGGCGGCAGGCCTGATGGCGACTAATCGGCCGCAAGGTCCGCGGGTGGCCGTGGTCGGCGCAAGCGGCGCCGTCGGAAGCCAGCTGGTCGAGCTTATTTTCGAGCGCGGCCTAAACTTTGGCTCGCTCGGATTGTTCGCTTCGTCGGCCAACGACGCGCCAAACGTCGAAAGCGCGGGCCAAGAGCAGCGCGTAGAGCACTTGGAAGATTTCCAAGCGCTGGCCGAGTTCGATCTTGCTTTCCTGGCCGTGCCCGCACAAGTTGCCTTGGAGATTGCCGCCGCGCGCCTGGGCTCGATGCTTATCGACATAAGCGGCGCTTGTGAAGATCACCCTGGGGCCGCCCTCGTCGCCCCGGGCTTCACGCCGCGCCAGCGCCTGCTTGAGTTGCAGGCAAGGGGGGCCGTCTTTGTCACTCCCCATCCGGTTGCGTTGGTGACGGCAACGATTTTGCGCGCCCTCGGGGTCGAGAGCGGATTGGTTAGCGCGGTTGCGATGCTCGGCGCGAGCTCGCTCGGCAAGCACCGCGCGCGTCAGGCCATCATCCAGTCCGCGGCGGCGCTAAACGGCGAGCTCGACCTCGCTGACGGCGAAACGCAACTGGCCTTCAACCTATGCTTAAGCCCCGACCGCGATCGTTTGGCGCGCACTGTCTCGCGCCAGGTTGCGGGACTTGTCGGTCGAGCGCCCGAGTTGGCGCTTCAATCCGTTCAGGTGCCGGTACTCCATGGCGCGGCGCTTTCCCTATGTGTACCGCAAGCCCAGGGCGCGGCGGACTGGCGCGAAAGATTGCGTAGCGCGCCTGGCGTTCTATTCGAGAAAGGCGAGCCGGCGGGGCTTATCGATGCCGTTAACCAGGAAGCGATCGTGGTCAGCGTGGCCGAAGAAAAATCGGCACGCCTTTTATGGTGCGTGTTCGACAATCTGCGTCTGGCTGCGCTTGCCGCGCTTTGGACCGCCGAGAACGCAATCTTCGCAGGCCAAGCCGCGACATAGACGCGGCGTCTGCCGGCTACGGGCAGGTTCAGCCCGGTTTTGGAACTCCCGTGCGGTCCAGGAGAGCGTAGCGCAGCAAGTCGGATTGCGATGAAATGCTCGCGATGCGGTTTCGAGGCTCCGCCGGACGCGGGATTCTGTGCGCGATGCGGTCTTGCATTGCACGCCCAAGCGCCGCCGGCGGGGCGCGAGTATGCGGTGGCCCGGTTTCTGGTTTCCTGGTGGCACTTTCGCGGCACGCTGTTTTTGGGATTTCTCTGCTTGGCCCTCGCGTTCGCAAGCGTGCTCGCGCGGCCGCGCCCGCGTCCGGCGACGGCGCCGGTCATCCTGGTGTTCCTCAGCGGGCTAATCTTTCTAGGCGCGTTGCTGGCGCGGCGCTATATGCTGTGGCGGCTCACCTCGGAGCGTCTGATAGAGCGGCGCGGCGTGCTGAGCATTCATCGCCGCGAGCTCGAATTAACGGACATCCGCTCCGTCGAAGTTTATCGTAGTCTTTTTCAGCGGCTCGCCGGTCTAGGAGACGTTACGGTCTCATCCGCCGCGAGCACTGATTTCGCGATCAAACTTAAAGACATTCGCGGCCCGGAACAGATTGCGGCGCAGATCCGCCAGGCACGGGTGAGACGCTTGCGCTAGCGGCTAGCCGCGAAAGTTCGCGCACTTGGGTCGCCGCGAAAAACATTGCGCGGGCCTGGCAGGGCTTCGCCGCCGACGGGTATCCGGCGGCGCTGTCCCGTTTCGGCACGCCGCGGGACGCGCCAAGAGACCGGATTGCTTGTCTTGCAGCTTGCCCGAAGGAGGGCAAAATTGTTCTGATTGAGTTTAGCGCGGAGAGGTGGCCGAGCCCGGTTTAAGGCGCACGCCTGGAGAGCGTGTAAACTCGAAAGGGTTTCGGGGGTTCAAATCCCCCCCTCTCCGCCAACAATTGGCGGTCTCGCATGCGGCGCGGCGAGGGTGGCTTTAGAGGGCCGCGCTGGTGGGTTCTTTGCTCACGCCGGCGCATAATTAGGATAAGTAGGCGAGCGATTCGTTCGCGCTTGGGGAGCGAACGCTGACGGACGGGCGCGCCGCGGCCTTGATGTCGGCCAGCGCCATCGGATGCGCCCGCGCACCAACGCCATGTAGCTTTAAGGGGGGAATCGTTAGTGATGAAGGTTGACCCCGTCTTGCCGCAATCGCGATTGCTTGCCATGAAGAGCGCGGGCTTGTGGCGCGACCAGCTGCTGCTGGAAGACCTCGACCGCTGGGTCGCGCGCGTGCCGGAGCGCATCGCGGCCGTCGACCATAATAGCCAGACCGGCGAGCGCACCGTGCTCAGTTACGCCGAGCTCGGCCAACGCGCCGATAAGCTGGCGATTGGCCTCGCGCAACTGGGCATCAGGCGCGGCGACGTCATCTCATACCAGTCGCCGAATTGGTGGCAGTTCGTGGCGCTGCATCTGGCCGCTCTGCGCGTGGGCGCGATCAGCAATCCCCTGATGCCCATTTTCCGCGAGCGCGAGCTAAGCTTCATGCTGCGCCAGGCCGAATCGCGGCTCCTGGTGGTGCCGCGCCGCTTCCGCGGTTTCGATCACTATGCGATGGCCGAGGCGTTGCGCGCGGCGCTCCCGATGCTCGAGCATGTTCTGGTGGTCGGCGGCGAGGGCGAGGCGGCGTTCGAGAACCTGCTGGACGGCTCGGTAGACACGCGTGGGGAGCAAGCGCAGGCGCTGTTTGCCGAACGGCGGCCAACGCCTGACGATGTGATCCAGCTTCTCTATACGTCGGGGACGACCGGCGAGCCCAAGGGCGTGATGCACACGTCGAACACCCTGTTCAGCGCTTTCATGCCGATGGTCGAGCGCTTCGCTCTCGGCTCGTCGGACGCGGTGCTGATGGCCTCGCCGATCGCGCATCAGACGGGCTTTATTTACGGCATGATGATGCCGATCCATTTGGGCTGCAAAGCGGTCTTTCAAGACCTCTGGGACCCAAAGCAAGCGTTCGACCTGATCGCCGCCGAACAGGTGACGTTTACCATGGGCGCGACGCCGTTTCTCTCCGATTTGACCGACGAAGCGGAGCGCCGAGGGGCGCAGCCGCAAAGCCTGCGCGTCTTCGTCTCGGCCGGAGCGCCCATCCCGCGCGCGCTGGTTAGGCGAGCCAACGCCGCGCTGGACGCGCACATCATCTCCGCCTGGGGCATGACCGAAAACGGCGCCGTGACGACGACGCGGCCGGGCGATCCCCCGCAAAAGACTTTCGAGACCGACGGCTGCCCCATCGCCGGGATGGAGTTGCGCGCGGTAGACGAAAACGGACGGCCTCTGCCGCCTGACCGCGAGGGGCGGCTGCAGGTTCGCGGGAGCTCCAACTTCGTGGGTTACCTCAAGCATCCCGAGTGGTACGGCACCGACGCCGGTGAATGGTTCGACACCGGCGACCTGGCGCGAATCGACGCCGACGGCTACGTCCGCATCACCGGCCGCACCAAGGACATCATCATCCGCGGCGGCGAGAATATTCCGGTGGTCGAGGTCGAGCAGTTGATCTACCAGCATCCCGCGATACTCGAGGTCGCGGTGGTCGCGATGCCCGACCCGCGCCTGGGCGAGCGGGCGTGCGCCTTCGTGACACTGCGCGAGGGCGCGGCGCTGACGCTGCGGGAGCTGATCGATTTTCTCGAGCGACGCAAGCTTGCGCGCAACTACCTGCCGGAGCGGCTTGAGGTGCTTCCAAACCTGCCCAAAACTCCAAGCGGGAAGATCCAAAAGGTGATGCTGCGCGTGACCGCGAAGGAACTCGCCGT
Organism: Deltaproteobacteria bacterium; assembly: GCA_021831785.1. Lineage (GTDB taxonomy): Bacteria > Desulfobacterota > Binatia > Binatales > Binataceae > JAJYYI01. The sequence goes on from JAKBMB010000028.1 coordinate 67,077, forward strand.
AGCCGGCGCGCCGGACCGCGGCCAGCGCCAGCAGGAGTAAGCGCCCGGACGCGGGACGTAATTCGTCGGTCCCCAGCGCCGGGGACGTTCGCGCCATGATCAAAGTGATTCTCCAGCTCTATCCGATGATTTCCGCCGCCGGCGAACACGAGCGCGCGGCGCTAAGACCGATCGGGCGCAACCGCGAGCGCTATCAGGAGACGCTCACCGGTTGGCACGAGATCATCAAAGCCGCCGACGAAATGGGCCTGTGGGGCGTAGCGACGATCGAGCACCATTTCTGGTCCGAGGGCTACGAATGCGGCCCGAGCCCGGGCGTGCTCAACGCCTACTGGGCCGCGCTCACAAAAAACGTCCGCGTCGGACAGCTCGGCTACGTGATGAGCACGCAGAACCCGATTCGCGTCGCCGAAGAGACGGCCATCCTCGACCATTTGACGCGCGGGCGATGTTTTGTCGGCTTCGCGCGCGGCTACCAGTCGCGATGGACCGACGTGCTCGGCCAGCATCTCGGGACCCGCGCCACGACCTCGCCCGCGGCCGCCAGCCTCGATCCTACCCATCTATTCGGCAAGCACGTGAAGCCGAAGGACTTCACCGACGATGAGATCAATCGCCGCCTGTTCGAGGAGGAGGTCGATATCGTCATCAAAGCGTGGACCGAAGACAGCATCGAGCACAACGGGCCTGTATGGCAGATTCCGTATCCCCACGCCACCGGGGTAGAAGACTGGCCGCTGGCCAAGTTCGGCGTGACCGGGCGCTTCGGGGCCCCGGGCGAGGTTGACGAGCAAGGTAACGTGCGGCGGATCAGCGTGGTGCCCGCGCCTTACACGCGACCGCATCCGCCGGTCTTCGTGGCTACCAGCGGCTCACCGCAAAGCGTGGAGTACGTCGCCAGGCGCGGTTTTATACCCCTTTACTTCACTGCGCTGCCCACCGCGCTTAAGCTCGGGCGCATCTACGTCGAGGCCAGCGCCGAGGCCGGACGCGAGCTTGCGCTGGGGCAAAACCAGGCGATGGTGCGCATCCCCCATATCGCGCCGTCGCGGGCCGCCGCCGAGGAGTCGGTGATGAAGTACGACTCGGACATCTTCCGCAACTTTTACGCCGCGATGGGCCGGCATCGCGTCGAACCGCGTGACGTGGTCAAAGCGGTGACCAGATATGGCCTCTGGACGATTGGCACCGCCGAAGAAGTGCGCCGCCATCTGGTCGAAGAATGGAAGCAGTTCCCGGCCGAGTACCTGACACTGATCTACCATTACGCGCAAATGCCCAAAGAGGCAGTGATCGCCGCTCTTTACACGTTCATGACCCAAATCAAGCCGGCCTTGGATGAACTGGTGGCCTATCGTGAAGCAGCGAGCGGCGCCACATGAGCCGAAAAGGCGCCCATCACAACCGAGCCGGGATCAAACGAACAGCGCGAGGAGTCGGCACACGCGAGCAGTTAGACGCGCTCGGCGTCCGGCCGGGGCCTAACAGCATGTCATGGCGCGTGAACCGGGAAGCGGCGCTGCTGCTTGGCGGCGGCCGCGCGCTATTGATGCAGATCGCGCATCCGCTGGTAGCAGCCGGCGTAGCGGACCATAGTGATTTCAAGAACGACCCACTTGGGCGACTGCGGCGCACGCTGGACACGATGTTCAGCCTGACCTTCGGCAGCCGCGAAGAAGCCGGCGCGGCCTGCGAGCGAATCAACTCGGTGCACGCGAGCATACGCGGAAGGCTCTCCCGGCCTTGCTCCGGCTTTCCTGCCGGCACGACGTACGACGCCCGCGACCCGCAGCTTTTGTTCTGGGTGTACGCGACGCTGATGGACACGGCGATGGTGGTTTATCGGCGCTACGTGCGGGAATTGTCGGCGGACGAGTGCGAACAATACTATCAGGAGAGCAAGGCGCGCGCATCGCTGTTCGGCATCCCGGATTCGCTTGTGCCCAAAGACGCGGAGTGCTTTCGCGCCTACATGCATGAGATGATCGCGCACGGCCCGGTCGTCGTCAGCGCTACGGCCCGCAAGCTTGCCAGAAGCATTCTAAACCCCACTGTTCCGGCGGTCTATGCTTGGGCGTTCCAGATGCTGAATTTTGTTACCGTGGGGCTTTTGCCGCCCGAGCTGCGCGCGGGTTTCGGCCTTCGCTGGAGCCCGGTAAGACAGTTGCTGCTGGATGCCTCGGGTGCGGCCATCCGCGCGATGCTGCCGTTGTTGCCGGATCTGCTGCGCGCCGTGCCGGCGGGGCGCAAGGCCGAACGGGCGTGGCAGGACCGTTCTCGGCACAGCTAAACGCCGCAGCGCCGGCCCTCATGCAACGGGGTTCACGCGCGCGGCGATATTGGGTGCGCCGAGCCCGAGGAATGACAGAACTAGCGACAGTAAGGGCCGTTCACGAATGGCCCTTACTGTCGCAGCAGCGCAAGGCGCTAAACCGCCTTTTTCATGCCGCGTCAGCTCCACAACTTCCGGCCAGATCTCTGCTCATTCCGGAACGACCCGGTCCTGACGATGGATGGCAAGTCCCCGCGTGTAGCGTTCGAGCATCTCGTGATAAGTGTCGGCGAACGTACGGTCTCCGGTCTCGATGCCGAAGACCTTGCGGCGGAAAAGCTTCATGTCGTCCAGACCGTTTCGAATTTCATCCCACTGGCTGGGATTGTAGATGCGCCCCGGATTGCCCACAGCCACGTGCTGGATCGGCACTACCGAGCCCTCGGGGAGCAGCGTGTCCGTGTGCACGATCCCGTTCAAGGCCACAACGGAGCCGGCCCCAATCCGCGCACCGTTGAAGACGATGCAGCCGGTGGCGATGAAGGAGTTGGCGCCGATGGAACAGCCGGAGAGATGCGCATGCGGGCCAACTAAAACGTGATCACCAATCTCCGCGGGAAACCGGGAGCTCCGGCTCCCTGCCCCCCGGATTACGGCATGCTCCATGATTACGCAGCGGGCGCCTACCTTCACCGGAGCGCCCTCGGATGTGAGAACGGCCCCGTAGAGGACGCGGGTCTCCTCGCCAACCTCCACGTCTCCCGAGATCACGGCATTGGGAGCAATCCATGCCGTGCGGTGAATACGAGGAACCACGCCCCGGTGCTCGATAATCATCGCACCACCCTTTCCCTGTCACTGAACCAGGGATTTCCATATTTAGCCCTGAAGCGAAAATAAATCTTAGTGGGGCGGGCCGGAGCCTGCTCTGAGCGAAGCCGAAGAATGCCCGCCCGTGCCCAGCGCGGGCAGGGCCGCCCGCGCCACCGAGGCCCGCGGACCGGGCAACCTCCAACGCACCAAAAACCCGCAGGCCGGTCCTCTGCCTTTCGGGTATGGCACCGGCATAGGGCGCGGACTTCCGAGTCTTCATCGATGAAGTTATTTTCGCTTCAGGGTTAGCAGGTTGCGGAAAAAGCCGCCTAGACTTCGCTCGTGCCGAGCCGCTCGCCTTCGGAGAGCGGCAGTGGGAAATGGATTCGCTCCGTGGCAACGCTTAAGAGCTCGACCTTCGCGCCGCTCCGTTCAAAGGCGTCGATTATCTCTTCGACCAGCCATTCGGGCGATGAGGCGCTGGCCGTCAGTCCCAGCGTGCGGACACCGCTGAGCATTTCAGGCCTTAGATCGCGGATTGAATCGACCAGGTAAGAGGACGTCCCGTGCGCCCGCGCCACTTCCACCAAACGGCTGGCGTTCGAGCTTTGCGGCGAGCCGACGACCAGAATCGCGTCGGCGAGCTGCGCGAGTTCCTTGACCGCATTTTGGCGGTTTTGAGTCGCGTAGCAAATATCGTCGCTTTTAGGCGTAATCAGTTCGGGAAAGCGACGCTTGAGCGCTTCGATGATGTGCCGGGTGTCATCGATACTCAATGTGGTTTGCGTCACCGCGGCAACGCGAGCCGCATCCGGCACCTGTAAGGCCAACGCCTCTTGCTCGTTGCCCACCAACAACACCTGACCCGGCGCGACGCCCAAGGTTCCCTTCACTTCCTCATGGCCGGCATGTCCCACCAGAATCACGGTTCGGCCCTCGCGCGCGTATCGCTCGACTTCCAGATGCACCTTGGTCACCAGCGGGCAGGTGGCGTCGATTACCTTGAGCGCGCGCTCTTTGGCACGCTCCCACTCGCTGGGCGCGACGCCATGCGCGCTGAAGATCACGCGCTGGCCGCTCGGCACTTCGTCAAGGTTCTCGACGAACACCGCGCCTTCGGCTTCCAGCGCTTCGAGCACGAAGCGGTTGTGAACAATCTGATGCCTCACATAAAGCGGCCGCCCGTAGACGCCGAGCGCCGAGCGCACGGCTTGCACCGCGCGCTCCACCCCGGCGCAAAAGCCGCGCGGTTGCGCAAGCAAGATCTTTTCGACCGTATGGCCGGCAAAAACACTCGACGCTTCAGAACTCGGATTTGTTCGTTTGGTTGACAATATTCTTTCGCCCGCGTTGATTTCGTTCACGTTAAGCGCCGCAAGCCGGATCGGCTGTCGTTCACCACAAGCTAAAGATTCTCTCGACTCGCCCCCCCGGTCAGACCAGCCGGGTTCGGCTGCGGCCGCGCCCTAGTTGCCAACGGCGCGGCTTAAGCGCGGCGGATGAGAAGTCTGGCATCCGACCCAAAGCTCGCCGCCTTCGAAATGCTCTTTTTTCCAAATCGGCGCGGCTTCCTTGACGCGGTCGATGGCAAACCGGCACGCGTCGAAGGCCGGCGCGCGATGCGCCGCGCAGACGGCGATCGCCACCGAAGCCTCGCCGAGCTCCACCACGCCGACACGGTGGCGCATCGCAATCCTGAGAATGCGGAACCGCCGGCCGGCATCGACCGCGATCTTGCGCATCTCGCGCAGCGCCATCGGCAAGTACGCGTCGTACTCCAGCCGCACTACGCGCCGGCCGGCATTTTCTTCGCGCGTACTGCCGACAAACGTCACCACGGCGCCGGCCGCGCGGCAGGCCACTTCGCATTCGAGCGCGCCAACGTCAATCGGTTCACTGCCGATCGCCACTGTACCCACCCATGGCTCGCCGCCCTCGACACCGCCGCTTACCGGCGGAATGAAGGCCACTTCGTCGCCGTCGCGCGGCTTAAACTCAGGCGTGACGTATTCATAATTGACCGCGCACGAGACCGCATCGCGCGCCTGCATTAGAGCCGGAAACTCTTCGCCGAGCCGGCGCCAGATCTGGCCGATCGTAGCGCCGTCGGGAAACTCGCGCTCCAGCTCGCCGGCTTTGGCGCGCTCGCGCAGCACGGCGAACAGCTTCACCGTCACCCGCATCATAGGTTCAAAAGGTACGCGATATGGCCCAACTCGGGCAAGAGCAGCTTTTCCATCGCCAAGCGGCAAGCTTTAGGCGAGCCGGGCAATGACACCACGAGCTTGCCGGCGCTAATCCCGGCCGTCGCGCGGCTGAGGAAGGCCGCGGGCCCGATTTCCTTATAGGACAACATCCGAAACAACTCGCCAAACCCCTCCAGCTCCTTGTCGAGCAGCCGGCGAATAGCTTCAAACGTGGTGTCGCGCGCGGCGATACCGGTGCCGCCGCTGATGATGACACCGTCGAGCGCCGGCAAGCGCCGCTGGACCGCGCTGGCGATTTGCTGCGGGTCATCCGGTAGCATCTCGTAGTGCGCGGCCTGATGTCCCGCGTTGAGGAGCAGCTCGATGATAAGTTTGCCGCTTTCGTCCGACTCCGGCGTTCGCGTGTCACTGGCCGTGATCACACCGAGCCTAAGCCCGCGCTTGGCGGAAAGATGATGATGTTCGGGAGTCGGCATGGCGCAGAAGTCTTGGCGTACAGAAAAACCGCGCGGGCGGCCGAGCCCGCGAATACCTGCCCCGGCCTATCGCGCGAGCTTGCGGCGGCGAGTTTAGCGCAGCCGGAGGTTGAATGCCTGGCGCCCTTTTTCGCCGGCCTTTACGTCGAACTGGACCTCGCTTCCCTCGCGCAGGTCCTCGAAGTAGAGCTTGGGTGAAAGCCGCGAGCGATGGAAGAAGACCTCGTCGCCACCGTCGTCAGGGGTTATAAAGCCAAAGCCTTTATCCTTGACGATTTTCTTTACCGTACCATACATCGTTGTCTCCGCAGCGTCCGCGCCGTTGCGGTCCGGACCGCGACGACAGTCCTTAAGTATCCCAGAGCGATGCTCTTGCCTTCAAGTCAGCCGCTTGGAAGATTACTGGACACGAGCACTCGCGAGGATCGAGCGGCGCTACCCCCGGGTTGTTGAGTTTTGCGGATCGGCTTCAATCGCCACCGCCGTGTCGCCGATGCGCCAAGCGAACGGACGAGTCTTGCGCGCGCGGCGAAAACTCGCCGCCGCATAGTCCGAGAACATGCGCCGGCGCGCACGCTGAGGCAAGCTGATGACGCGCGTGACGCTTAGAGAGATTGAAAGAATTTTCGAGATCACCGACGCTTTGGGCCTCTCGCGCGAGGCCTTGGTAATTCCGCTGCGCCCGCGACATCCCGGCAGCGTCCGCAAGCTCGCCAACGGGACTTACGAGATCGTGGTGGACGCGCAGGCGGACTTCGATCAATGGCTTAACTGGTTGCGCTCTCGGCTGTCGGAGGTGGCGGCAGCGGGCTGAGTTCGATCAGCACGCTGCCGGCTTCGACCTGCGCGCCGACGACAGCCCGCACGCTGACGACCGTGGCCGGAAACTCCGCGCTGAGCACGGTCTCCATCTTCATTGCCTCAAGCACCACCAGCGGCTGACCGCTTTGGACTGTCGCGCCCTGGTCAACGAGGATTTTTACGACCCGTCCCGGCATCGGCGCCACAACCTCCGGCTCCGAGGCGTCAGAAACGCGCCGCCTGACTGCATCAGCTTCGCTCGCCGTGAACACAAAACTATGCGGCCCGACGGCGACTAATATGACATCGCCAACTTGCTGCGCAAAAACATGATGGCGCTGCTCGCCGCCGCTTAGAAGGAGCGTGCCGTCAGCTAGGCGCGTAAGCTCGACTTCAAGCGTTTTCGCTCCTATACGAGCGTGCGCCCTCGTCTCGCCGACGCGTTCGACTTCTATTTCCAGGTCTTCGTTTTTCCCGCGCTGCCTTAGCTTCATCGTGGCGCTCACTTTAAGTACGCCTGAAGCACGCCCGCTCAGCGCCCGCTCGTCTTACGGCGCGCAGCCGCCGCTCACCTGCTCCACGGCGAAAAGCGGGCAAGCTCGCGCCAGGGCGAGCGCTCGGGCTGCGTGCGCGCGTCTTGGCGCACGCCGCGGCCGTCCGAGGACGCCGTTTGACGCGCCAGAGCGGCCGCCACCAGAGCTATTTCGACCTGCTCTTGCGCCGGACGCCACGCGGCAAAATGCTCCGCGATAAGGCGCGTCGAAAGCTCGCCGGCGGCGAAAGGCGCGCTGCGCACGACGTCGCGCAGAAACCCGGCCGTATGCGTCACGCCGGCGAGCACAAACTCCTCCAGCGCGCGCGCCATTCGCCGGCGCGCCTGCTCGCGCTCCTCGCCCCAGGTGATCACTTTGGCCAGCAGTCCGTCGTAAAAACTGGTGACCTCAACTCCGCTGGCCAGCCATGTATCGACGCGTACGCCCGGCCCTGCCGGCTGCTGGAAGTAGAGTACTTTGCCGGCGGCGGGGCGGAAGTCGGCCTCGGCGTCTTCGGCGTACACGCGACATTCCATCGCGTGGCCGCGCGGCCGCCGGCGCTGCTCGACCCGCTCGCCCATCGCAAGCTTTAACTGTTCAGCCACCAGGTCGCAGCCGAAGCGCAACTCGCTTACCGGATGCTCCACTTGAAGACGAGCGTTCACTTCCAGGAAGTAAAACTCGCGGCCGTCGAGCAGGAACTCGATGGTTCCCGCGTTGACATAGTTAGCGCGAGCGGCAAGCTTGATAGCCGCCTCGGCGATCTGCGATCTTAAGCCGTCGTCGAGCGCCGGAGATGGCGCCTCTTCGATGAGTTTCTGATGGCGCCGCTGAACCGAACATTCGCGCTCCCCCAGAGCGACCACGCGGCCGTGCTGGTCGGCGAGAATTTGCACCTCGAGATGGCGCGGACGGGCGAGGTATTTTTCCAGATATACGCGGCCGTCGCCGAACGCGGCCGTGGCCTCGCGCGCGCCCGCCTCCAGCGCCTGCTCAAGCTCCGACTCGCTGCGCGCCACGCGCATGCCGCGGCCGCCGCCGCCGGCTGCCGCTTTGACTAGCACCGGATAACCGATATCGGCGGCGAGCGCGCGCGCCGCGCTTAGGCTATCAGGCGCGGCCCCCGGCACGAGTGGAACTCCCAGCTCAAGCGCCATCTTTCGCGCCGCCAGCTTGTCGCCTACCGCAGCCAAGACCGGCGCCGGCGGGCCGACGAAGATTAACCCAGCTTCGGCCACGGCGCGCGCGAACGGCGCCTGCTCGGAAAGAAAGCCGTAGCCCGGATGAATCGCGTCGGCGCCGGATTTGAGCGCCGCTGCCAAAATGGACTCGATGCTGAGATAGCTTCGCGCCGCTTCAGCCGGACCGATGGGAAGGGCGTCGTCGGCAGCAGCGACATGGGCCGCACCGGCGTCAGCCTGGGAGTAAACCGCAACGGTCTTAAGACCCATCGCCTGGGCGCTGCGAATGATGCGCAGAGCGATCTCACCGCGATTTGCAATCAGAAGCCGCCTGATACGTCTCATGGGCTCGCGCACCGCCATGCCGCGCGCCGGAGCGCCGGACAAGCTGCCCGCCCAAGCTTCCAAGTGTTTGACAAACGCCTCGCGGCCGCTAATGGCGCCCGCGCTGGGTCTCAGGCTTGCGCCTTGCGCTGCGCCTACACATGGATACCTTTGGCGCGAATAAATTTTTTTACTCTACCGTCGAAAAAGCATTGATCGAGATTTCAAATTGACTATCTTGAGACGCTGAGGAGTTTCTCCACCCTGGTCTTCAACCGGCCGAGGGTGGGCGTATCAAGGGCACTTTAATCACCAAGGGTATTTTCTGCATGAGGGAGCTTTAGGATTAGATGACGCACAACGGAACCGTGCTTCGCACCGTCTACGACTTCCCGGTCGCTGCGCACATTTGCAGCGACGGCACCGTTCATTACACCAGGCTCGTCCGGCGCGCCGGCAGCGAGCCGCAGGGTGTCTGTCACGACTGTAACATTACCTTCCAGTATAGAAAGCCTAAACCCTCGCGCGTCAGGCATCCTAGCAGCCACGACGCGTCTCACTTCTAAACCGTTCGGCCCGGCGCCGGTGCGCCCGGGTCAAAAAGCTCTCGGTCATAAGGTCTGCGGGCCGGCGCCGCACAGCGCGGCGCCGGCGGCGGCGCATCCGGGTCAAGGCCCGGTCGCGACGGGGAAAACTCGGGGCGCTCTCACCGTTAAATCACTCGGTAAAGAGCGCCGCGAACTCTTCCGGCGACAAGGGCGGACGCCCCGCGGTTTCGAGGTTTTCGCGCACGTGAGCCGGCGATCTCATGCCGACGAGCGCCACGCCCACGCCAGGGCTGGAGCGCACGAACTGGATCGCGCGCTGTGCGTCGGTGCGCAGTTCGCCAAAGGCCGCCCTCAAGCGCTCCGGAAGCCCGCGCGTCAGGCGTCCCTGAAAAAGCGCCGCGCTGACGCATACCCCCACCTCCAGCTCTTGCGCTGCTTGGAATAGCGTGCGCGAGCGCCCGCCCACCTGCTGATTAGCGTGCGCGAGCGCCTCCGGCATTGCCAGGTTGTAGGGCAGTTGAATCACTGCGAAATGATGGCGCGGGCCGCCCACTTCGCGCGCTAGTTGGACCATCTCTTCAAGCGATAGGTAGTCTCGGGCGTCGGGCGCGGCGCGATAGCCGCTCCAGGTGGCGGCGCCGTAAACGCCGATCTTCCGTTCGGCCACCTTGCGCTCAAGCAACTCAAAGGCCGCGCGCATCCGGCGCAAGAATTCCTGCCGGTCAACCGCCGCGAGCTGCGTCTCGGGATTGTGCAGATAATAGATGTCGATCGTCTCCAGGCCCAAGTTCCGGCGGCTCATCTCGAGCATCGCGTCGAGATATCCGGGCGCGATACAATGGCAGGACTCCACCCATTCGTCCGGCCGGATCAGACCGGTGCGGATAAAGCGCTCTTCGATCTCGCGCGAAGGATTCCCGTCAAACGGGACAAAGCCGCCCTTGGTGGCAATTATCACTTGCTCGCGCGCCAGGCTTGCGCCGGCCACAAGCTGCGCGAGCACCTTGCCAATTACGCGCTCGCTGCGCTGCAACCGATAGTTGATCGCGCTGTCAACCAGATTAATTCCACCGAGCAGCGCGGCCTTGAGCGCCTGCGCGTAAGCCTCATCGTCGCGCTCGTCGTCGCTGCCGAGGTAAGTTCCAAGACCGATCGAAGACGCCGGGATATCCAAGAGCGGGCGGAAGTGATTGGGCAGCGCCGAAAAGCGCCGCGCGTAATCAGCGGCGGCTTGAGCCAAAGCGCGGCCTTTTATCACGTGGCTTTTCTCCCTGGCCAAAAGGCCGGTTGAGGGTTAGCTGTCGCTCGTCGCCGCGCGCGTAGGCCGAAGCCGCGCGCTACCAATCACCGATCGCCTCAGAAACCGCCGGCCATCATCCATCATATCGCACAGCGCCGACAAATCACGCTTTCTTAAGGATCGCGCTAAGCCCTCACCAGAGATCCGGCTATGGCAGCCGTTAGCGACTCCTTCGAACTTACGTTTGATCGAGTTGACACATCATTGTTGCTCTACGGGCGGGCGATCTGTGGCCGTTTAAGAACCAGAACCGGCGGGTTGACACCTTGAACCTGGGACGATTAGATTAAAACAGTTTTTCACGGCGTGCGACGGTTTAGCTGCCGGCCGAGAGAAAGAGACCGAAGCACGTGCCGGCAGGTCAAGGAAGAAAACTATGGTGAGGCGAGAAAAGGCCAACTACCTAATCCAGTCCGTGGCACACGCCCTCGATGTCTTGGAACAATTTTTCGGCGAACAGGACGAACTCGGCGTGACCGAGCTTTCAAAGCGTCTGAAGCTCCACAAGAACAACGTTTTTCGCTTGCTGGCGACCTTGGAAGCGCGGGGATACATCGAACAAAACAAAACAAACGAGAACTACCGTCTCGGGATACGGTGCTTACACCTGGGATGCGGCTACGTCAAGCAGATGGGTCTTGTGAGGCAGGCCCGCCCGATCCTAGTCGAGCTCGCGCGCAAGTGCCGCGAAAGCTCCTTCGTCGCCGTCGCGCGACGCGAAGGCGTCGTAGCGCTTGAAGCTGCGGAGCCCAAGGACCGCGTGGTTAGGATCACGTCGCCGGTGGGCGAATTGCTGCCGCTTCACTGCACGGCAGCCGGCAAGGCGCACCTGGCTTTCGAGGCTGAAGAGCAGTTAAACGCCGAACTCGCTCAGGACTTGCAGCGCTACACGGAGCGCACGATCGTGAGCCGCTCGGCGCTCATCGAGCAGCTTCGCGCGGCGGCGCACGCCGGCTATGCGATTGACGCGGGCGAATTCTTGGAAGACGTAGCCTCCATCGCGACGCCGATTCGCGATTACACCCGCTCGGTGGTCGCTTCGCTGGCGGTGGCCGGGCCCGCCTATCGCATCTCGTCCGAGCGCATCAAAGCGGAACTGGCGCCGCTGGTCGTGGAAGCGGGACGCGAGCTTTCCGAAAAACTGGGCTACTACCCCTAACCTGAAGCAGGCTGCTACCCTAAAACCTAAGCCCCAACCAACGCCTTTACGGCTGGAAAGGAACCGTATCATGAAGATCCTAGTTCCGACTAAGCGCGTACCCGACCCCGCCACCAATATCCAGGTTCTCCCTGACGGGTTGGGAATCGCCACCGAGAACGTCAAGTGGGTGATCAATCCGTTCGACGAGATAGCCATCGAAGAGGCGCTGCGAATCAAGGAACGATTGGGAACTGGCGAGGTCGTCCTGGCCGCCGTCGGACAGAAGAGCTGGCAGGAGCAGTTGCGCACCGGTCTTGCGATGGGCGCCGATCGGGCCATTTTGGTGCTCAACGAGAAGGCGCTGGACAGCATCGCCGTCGCGAGCCTGCTGGCAAAGATCGTCGCTGACGAGAAGCCCGAGCTAATTATTATGGGCAAACAGGCTATCGACGATGATTCGAACCAGATCGGGCAGATGCTGGCCGAAATGCTGGGATGGCCGCAGGCGACGTTTGCCTCCAAAGTGGAGATCAAGGAGCGCCGCTGCACGGTCGTGCGCGAGGTTGACGGCGGCCTGGAAACGCTCGCCTTCGCCCTGCCCGCCGTGATCACGACCGATTTGCGCCTCAACGAGCCGCGCTACGCCTCCTTGCCCGGGATCATGAAAGCACGCAAAAAAGAGCTCAAAGAGGTGCCGGCCGAAAGCCTGGGAGTAGAACTTACCCCGCGGCTAAAGGTGCGCGCGCTTAGGCCGCCGTCCAAGCGTCAAGCGGGACGTAAAGTATCCTCGGTCGCCGAGCTGGTGAATCTACTGCATAGTGAAGCCAAGCTAATCTGACGCCAGCATCGTCGCCGGCCTATCAGCCGTTTATCGGCGGCGTCGAGGATCGAACCACATTGCGCGCGAAGATTGACGGAGCAAAAAAACAATGAGCGACGTTTTGGTATTCGCCGAACACAAAAATGGGCATTTGCCCAAAACCACGCTGGTCGCGCTCGGCGCCGGCCTTGAGTTGGCCGCCAAGCAGGCGGGCAAATGCGTCGTAGTCGCCGCGGGGGAAGGGACCGAAGAGCTCGCGGCGCATCTCGCCGGTTACGGAGTGGCGGAGGTGATCGCGCTTGAGCATCCGGCGCTGAAGAATTACGTGGCCGACGCCCATGCTCAAGCACTGGCGGCGCTAGCTAAAGAGCTGGGCGTGCAAGCCGTGCTCGCCAGCGCCACCGCGGTGGGCAAAGACCTGATGCCGCGGCTCGCGGCGCGGCTTGGGGCGCCGATGGCTTCGGAGGTTATCGCCTTCGGCGAGGACGGCACGCTGGTCCGCCCGATGTACGCCGGCAACGTTCTCGCCACCGTGGAGCTCAGCGGGCCGCTGAGGGTCATTACCGTGCGCGCCACGGCGTTCGAAGTCGCGGCCCGCGGTCAGAGCGCGGCGCCGGTGCGCAAGGTCGCCGCAGCCATCGACCCCAGCGCGCTTAAGACGGAACTAGTCTCCTTCGAGGAAACCAAAAGCGAACGTCCCCAGCTCTCCGAGGCGCGGATCGTCGTTTCGGGCGGCCGCGGCCTGAAAGCGGGCGAGAACTTTAAGACCGTACTCGAGCCGCTAGCCGATGCGCTCGGCGCCGCGATGGGCGCGAGCCGCGCCGCGGTCGATGCCGGCTTCGTGCCCAACGACCTTCAGGTGGGTCAAACCGGCAAGGTGGTAGCTCCGCAGCTTTACCTCGCGGTCGGCATCTCGGGCGCGATTCAGCATCTGGCCGGCATGAAAGACTCCAAGGTGATCGTCGCCGTCAACAAGGACGAAGAGGCACCGATTTTCAACGTTGCCGACTACGGGCTGGTCGCCGACCTTTTCAAAGCCGTGCCGGAGATGGTCGAGGAAATAAAGAAACTCAAGCATTCCTGAACCTTCCGCCGACGCCCCATCTCGGAAACTCCCGCCTCTCCTTAAGCGCGCGCCGCCGGCGGGTGTACGTGTACGGGCGCATGCCGGGCCGCCCGGCGGCGCAACCGACATCCGAGCGCCGCCGCTTAGCGCTCGGTCAGGGCGCCCAGGGCGCCCAGAAGATCTGCGGCGCCTCGATGGAACTCACCAGCTCCGGATGGTAAGGAACGATGCGCGGCACGTAGCTACCCACCGGCTGTGTGGAGGGAATTACGGCGCGGTACAAATAGCGGTTGGCCGTGCCTAGCAGTTTCTCTGCGCGCTCCATCGGCACCCGCACCGGTATTTCTTCTTCGACCGTCTCCGTGCATAGCTCGACGCGCACGCCATCAGGGTCGATCGCGCCCAGATGCACCTCGACTTCCATCACATAGTGGGTGTCGCCACCCTTGATATTTAGCCTGCCGAAGGAGAGTTCGCCCCAGTGGGCCTTGAGCGAAACGCTCCAGTTTTCCAGCGCGGCCGCCAGTGCGCCGTCTTGCGCGGCGCGGCGCTCGAACGCCGCCTCGGCCGGCAAGTAGTAGCGCTCTACGTACTCCCGCATCATTCGCCAGCTCGAGACCCACGGCGCGAGCCGCATCATGCTCTCTCTGATTCTCGCGACCCACTCGGTCGCCAGTCCCTGCGCGTCGCGGTTGTAAAACGTTGGGATCACTTCGTGTTCGAGCAGCCAATACAGGGTTTCCGCATCCGCCCGGTCGCGCTGCGCGATGTCCGCATGTTCGGCGCGGTCCCCCAGCGCCCATCCCACCTCGGGGGAGTACGCCTCGTCCCACCATCCGTCGAGGGTGGACAAATTAAGCCCGCCGTTCAGCACCACTTTCATCCCGCTCGTGCCGCATGCTTCCCATGGCCGGCGCGGATTGTTAATCCACACATCGACGCCACGCACCAGCGCGGCGCCGTCCGCAAGATCGTAGTCTTCGACGAAGATTACACGCCCGTTTACCTCGGGCCGGCGGAGATAATCCAGCCAGCGGCGCACCGCGCCCTTGCCCACGTGGTCGCCCGGATGGGCCTTGCCGGCGATCACCAACTGCACCGGACGTTCGCGGTTGGTAAGGATTCGGGTCAGCCGCGCGGGGTCGTAGAGCAAAAGGTCGGGGCGCTTGTAAGCGACGAAGCGCCGCGCAAAGCCTAAAGTGAGGGTTTGAGAATCGAAGCCGAACGGCTGCTTAACCGCGCTTAGCTGCGCGCCGGCAGCAAAGCCCCGCGGCTGCGCCTGTCGCCGGCGCAAAAAATCGACCAGCGACTTGCGGGCATTGTTGCGCAGTTCCCACAGCGCCTCGTCACTCACGTGCTCCAGGCTGAAGACCAGCGTCGGCGGATGTCCGGGGCCGTGGTCGCGAGCGCCGGCCTCCTGCCACAACGAACCGGTCTGCGCCGAAACCCATGAAGGAACGTGCACGCCGTTGGTCAGATAGTCGACCGGCACCTCGCGCTCGGGCCAATGCGGGAAAGCGGGATGGAACAGACGCCGGCTGACCTTGCCGTGCAGTCGGCTCACGGCGTTCGAATAGGCGCAGGCACGCAGCGCCAAGTACGCCATCTTGAAGGGCTCTTGGCTGTTGGCCGCGTCCGCCCGACCCAGAGCTATCAGCTCCTCGAAGGACAGCCCCAGCTTGGCCGCATAGTCGTGAAAGTACCAGCCGAAAAGCTCGGGCAAGAAGTTGTCGAGTCCTTCAGGCACCGCCGTATGCGTGGTGAAGATGTTGCCCGCCCGGGTGCAGCGCAGCGCAGTGGCAAATGGTTTGCCGCTGCGCGCCATAAAGCTGCGGGCGCGCTCGAGCATCGCAAACGCGGTGTGCCCCTCGTTGAAATGGCACACGTTGGGGCGCAGATCCAACGCCTCCAACAGCCGCCATCCTCCGATGCCGAGTACGATTTCTTGCTTGATACGGAGGTCCGTGTCGCCGCCGTAGAGCCTGCCGGTAATCTCGCGGTCGTCGGCTGAATTAAGCGTGTCATTGCTGTCCAGCAGAAAGAGCGTCGCGCACCCCGCTTGAAGCTGCCAGGCCCGCAGGTACACCACTCGCCCGGGCATTTCCACGCCCACCCGCAGCCATTCCCCGCCGGGGTCACGCACCGGGCGAATCGGGAGCTCGGACGGGTCGTAGCTCGGGTAGACCTCCTGTTGCTCTCCTTCGGCGTTGAGCGCCTGGCGAAAGTAGCCCGACCGACAAAACAGCGTAACGCCGGTCAGAGGCACGCCCAGATCGCTGGCCGACTTGAGATGGTCGCCGGCGAGCACGCCAAGGCCGCCCGCGTAAACCGGAAACCCGGCGCTCAAGCCGAACTCCATGCTGAAATAGCTCACTCGCAGCGCGCGTGTCTGGTACGTACGCTCGAACCATTTCGGTCGGCTCAAGTACTCCTGACGCGCGCGAAGTTGGCGCTGCGCCTGCTCAACAAAGTCGGGCTCGCGTATGAGCGCCTCGATCTTCTCCGCGCGAGCCGCGGTCAGCGCCTGCCACGGACTGTGCGTTGCGCGCCATCGCTCGGGAGCAAGCGCCTCCCAGATCGCCTCACTGTTTCGGTCATGGCTCCACCGTAGGTCCAGCGCAAGTTCGGCCAGCCCCTCCAGTTCCGCGGGCAAGGCGCGGCTCAAGCCATGACCGGAAGAAACCACCTGCATGTTGTCGCCCAAAGTGCTCATGATGATAGCGCGCAGAACGCTCCATTATTTCCGCTGTTTACGCGGCTCAGGTTTGCCTGAGCTTCGCTCGGATGACTTGTCGCCAAAAGACTAACCGAAAAAACCTGTCGCTACGGACTTGCGCGAGCGGTTGCCGGCCCCATGGTCGAGCCCAACCGCCAGCATCTGCGGAACTGAAGTTACTCGCCGCCTCGGTGGCCGATACTATCGCGCTATGGGTGAGGTGTAAATCGCCCGCAACCGCCTCGATCCGAACCGAAGTAGGCGGTAACTTTCGATTATCCTGGAAGAAATAGAAAACAGTGAGAAAGAAAGGCTATCCTTAAGGCGTGTACGCACTGATGCCGGCGCCTCGAACCGCGACGAAGCCCCAATCCTGGCGTCTTGCGCTGAAGGGGCTTTTTTGATGAAGTCGCACATGTTGCCATCATGACACTAACCACCTGGGCGACGCGAGCGCCGCGCAGGAGCGCCAGTTGGCGCGCAGGCTCCGTTGAACCCAACGATAGCCTCTTGAGGGCCGCTTCTCCAACGCCCGGGCGTGCTGTATTTCGTGAGCAGCCGGCAGTGTTTGCTCGTATCCGCCAGCGCGCTCCGCGACGTTCGCTGCTTTTACGGGATGAGAACTCGAACTACTCCGCTCAGCAAACGGGTGGCACGCTGCGGGGACCGTCGAGATTCCTGGTCGTGAGGCAGGTTAGGGCGTAAAGCCCCTGACCGAGCGCCGTATGGCGGACGTACTTATCATATTGGCCGTAGCGGCTTTTTTCTTGGTTTGCTTCGCATACGTTGAGGGATGCAAGCGGCTATGACCCCCTGGGACGTCATCCTCGGCAGCATCGTCGCCGTCGCCCTGACGGCCTATCTCATTTACGCCATGCTGCGCGCCGAGAAGTTCTGAGCTTTCCCGAGAGTCTCATCCGTGCTTTTGAATTCGCTTCTGCGCATTGGACTGTTTTACGCCGTGTTGATCGCGTTGAGCGTTCCGCTCGGTCTTTACATGGCCCGAGTCTTCAGCGAGCAGAGAACCTTTCTGGACTTCCTGTTGGGACCGGTCGAGCGGTCAATTTACCGTGTGTGCGGGGTTCAACGCAGCCAGGAGATGACCTGGGCGGAATACGCCGGCGCGGCGCTGCTTTTTGGCGCGGCAAGCTGGTTGCTGCTCTATCTAATACAACGCGCGCAGTACCTGATGCCGTTTAATCCCCAGCGCTTGGGAGCCGTCGAACCTTTGCTCGCGTTCAACACCGCGGCGAGCTTCACCACCAACACCAACTGGCAGGCCTACGGCGGCGAGTCGACGATGAGCTACATGAGCCAGATGCTCGGGCTGACGTCGCAAAATTTTCTCTCCGCTGCGACAGGTATCGCCATCTCCATCGCCGTAATCCGCGGCTTTGTTCGCCACAGCGTCAAAACCCTGGGCAATTTCTGGGTAGACCTGACGCGGGCGGCGCTGTGGGTGCTGATGCCGCTGTGCGTGGCGCTGACCCCGGTTTATGTCTGGCAAGGAGTGCCGGACAACCTGAACGCGTACACTGAGGCCAAAACCCTGGAAGGGACAACGCAAATTATCGCCCAAGGCCCGGTCGCCTCGCAGGAGGCGATCAAGGAGCTCGGCACCAACGGCGGCGGCTTTTTCAATGCCAATTCGGCGCATCCTTACGAAAACCCAACCCCGCTCACCAACTTGCTTGAAGTGTTGTCGATCATGCTGATCGCGGCCGCGCTGACTCACACCTTCGGCAAGCTCTGTGGTGACCGGCGCCAAGGGTGGACGCTTTTCGCCGCCATGTCGCTGTTTTTTCTCGCCGCATACGCGCTGGCGCTTTGGGCCGAGCAGGCCGGCAATCCGAAGTTTCCCGCGATGGGCATCGAGCAGCGCGCGGTTGCCGGGCAGGGCGGAGGCAACATGGAGGGCAAGGAAGTCCGCTTCGGGACTATCGACTCCACGCTTTTTGCCGCCGCAACCACTGACACTTCGTGCGGGGCCGTCAACTCGATGCTCGACAGCTATACGCCGCTGGGCGGCCTGATTCCGATGTTCAACATGCAGCTCGGCGAGGTAATCTTCGGCGGCGTCGGCTCGGGGCTCTACGGAATGATCGTAATGGCGGTCATGGCGGTGTTCGTCGCCGGGCTGATGGTCGGACGCACGCCCGAGTACCTGGGCAAGAAAATCGAGGCGCGAGAGATGAAGCTGGTGATGCTCTACGTATTGATCTTTCCCGCGCTGATTCTGCTGCCGGCCGCCGCGGCCAGCGTCACCCGCGCCGGTTTGTCGGGGATCGCCAACCCGGGGCCGCACGGCTTTTCCGAGATTCTATACGCCTTCACCGAAGCCGCCGCCAACAACGGTTCCGCTTTCGCCGGGCTCAACGCCAACACGCCCTTTTATAATCTGCTGATCGGCTTTGTGATTCTGGCCGGGCGCTTCATGATGGCAATCCCGGCGCTCGCGATAGCGGGCTCGATGGCGGAGAAGAAGGCGGTGGCGTCGAGCGCGGGCACCTTCCCTACCACCGGCGTCACCTTCGTCGTTCTGCTCGGCGCCGTAATCTTGATCGTCGGGGCGCTGATTTTCTTTGCCGGGGACGCTCTGGGCCCGATCGTCGAGCATTTCGCGATGACCAGCGGAAGGCTCTTCTGAGGAGCAGGGGAAAGTCCACGATGGCGCGACAGAAAGCACCCGCGTTATGGAGCCGCGAGATCGCCGGGCGGGCGGTTGTCGAGTCGCTGCGCAAGCTCGACCCGCGCACGCTGGTCCTCAACCCGGTGATGTTCGTGGTTGAGGTCACCAGCGCGCTTACCACCGTGGTCTTGGTCCGCGACATCGTGGAGGGTAGACACGGGCTGATCGGCTTCGAACTTCAGGTCGCGCTATGGCTTTGGTTCACGGTCCTGTTCGCCAATTTCGCCGAAGCGATGGCTGAGGGGCGCGGCAAAGCGCAGGCCGCAACCCTGCGCCAGGCGCGCACCCAGACCCAAGCCAAGCTGATCGACGAGACGGGCGAGACCAAAGTCGTCAACGCGACCTCGCTCAGGCGCGAAGACGTGGTACTGGTCCAGGCGGGCGACATCATTCCTGCCGACGGCGAGGTGATTGAGGGCGTGGCAGCGGTGAACGAAGCGGCCGTGACCGGCGAATCGGCGCCCGTCATTCGCGAGAGCGGCGGCGACCGCAGCGCGGTGACCGGCGGCACGACCGTAATCTCGGATTGGATCAAAGTGCGCGTCACGGCCAACCCGGGCGAGACCTTTCTCGACCGCATGATCGCGCTCGTGGAAGGCGCGGAGCGGCGCAAGACGCCCAACGAAATCGCGCTCACGATCCTGCTCACCGGGTTGACCATCACCTTTATGCTGGTGGTGGTCACGCTCTATCCGTTCGCGCTCTACAGCACGACCAGGCTCGACCTCCCGGTGCTGGTCGCGCTGCTGGTGTGTCTGGCGCCGACGACCATCGGCGGGTTGCTCTCCGCTATCGGCATCGCGGGCATGGACCGGTTGGTGCAGCACAACGTGCTGGCGCTCTCCGGCCGTGCGGTCGAAGCGGCGGGCGATGTCGATACTCTTTTGCTTGACAAGACCGGCACGATCACGCTGGGCAATCGGATGGCGACCGAATTTATCCCGGTCAACGACATCCACGCCGCCGAACTCGCCGACGCGGCGCAGTTGGCCTCGCTCGCCGACGAAACCCCGGAAGGGCGCTCAATAACCGTGCTGGCCAAGCGCGAGTACAATTTGCGCGGACGCGAGTTTTCGGAGCGCGAAGCCAAGTTTATCCCCTTTTCGGCGCATACTCGCATGAGCGGCGTGGATTTGAACGGGCGCAGCATCCGCAAAGGCGCGGCCGACGAGATAATCAAGTTCGTCCGCGAACGGCAGGGGCCGATACCGGCGGAGCTCGACTCCATCGTCGAGCGCATCGCGCGCGACGGCGGCACGCCTTTGGTGGTCGCCGACGGCGCCCGCGCTCTCGGCGTGATCCACCTCAAGGACATAGTCAAGGAAGGGATCCGTCATCGCTTCGAGCGCTTGCGCGCGATGGGCTTGCGCACGGTGATGATCACCGGCGACAATCCGCTCACCGCCCACGCCATCGCGCAGGAGTCGGGCGTTGATGACTTCGTCGCCGAAGCCACGCCGGAGACCAAGCTGCGCCTGATCCGCGAGGAGCAGGCGCGCGGGCGGCTGGTGGCGATGATCGGAGACGGCACCAACGACGCGCCGGCCCTGGCCCAGGCCGATGTCGGAATCGCGATGAACGCGGGCACCCAGGCGGCGCGCGAGGCCGGCAATATGGTGGACCTCGACTCCAACCCGACCAAGATTATTGAGGTGGTCGAGATCGGCAAACAGCTACTGATGACGCGCGGCGCGCTGACCACCTTCTCGATTGCCAACGATGTCGCCAAGTACTTCGCTATCATTCCGGCGCTCTTCATGGTCACCTATCCGGAGTTGGACGCGCTCAACGTTATGCGTCTGGCTACGCCGCAAAGCGCTATCCTGTCCGCGGTGATCTTCAACGCTCTCATAATCGTCGCGCTCATCCCGCTGGCGCTTCGGGGCGTAACGTACCGCCCGATCGGAGCGGCGCCGCTTCTGCTGCGCAACCTGTTGATTTACGGCGGCGGCGGCGTGGTCGTCCCGTTCGTTGGGATTAAGGCGATCGACTTGCTGATCGAAGCCTTGCATTGGGCCTAGCGAGAGGCGCCGAGCGCGAGTGAACGAGAACACGCACTTTTCCGACCATCTGCCGGCAATTCCTTGGGCAGGCCCGCAGGGCATTGAGCGTTCGCCTTGCGCAGCCAGGCGCGCCGCTTGGCGCGAGGTCCGACCGATAGACGCGCTTAAGTTATTCGCGGATTGGTTTGCGCAAGCCGTTGCGCGGACTTCCGGTCGGGGGCGTTAAAAGGGGACGGCCGATGCGTTTCATCTTCACCGCGGTTAAGCTGACTATCGTTCTGACCCTCCTCACCGGGCTCGCCTATCCGCTGGCGATGTACGGGCTTGCGAACCTCTTTTTCCCGGCGCAGGCGCTAGGCAGCCTAACCTCGCGCGCCGGCCGTGTAGTCGGATCACGGCTAATCGGCCAGAACTTCTCCTCCCCCCGCTACTTTCATGGCCGGCCGTCGGCCGCCGGCGACAAAGGTTACGACGCGGCCGCCTCGGGCGGCTCGAACCTCGGGCCGACCAATCGCGCCCTGATCAACGCCGTCGCGCAGCGGGCCAAAGCCGTGCTCGCGCAGAACCCTGGTGCGCGCGCCGGCCAGATTCCGGTCGATCTGGTGACCGCCTCGGGCAGCGGACTCGACCCCGAGATCAGCCCCGCCGCAGCAGAGCTCCAGGTGACGCGCGTAGCCACCGCGCGTCACCTCAGCGTGCAGCAGGTGCGCGAGCTGGTGCGGCGCAACACCCGGGCGCGATGGGCCGGCATCCTTGGCGAGCCGGGCGTAAACGTGCTGATGCTCAATCTGGCGCTTGATCAGGCCGGCACCGCAGCGCCCGTGCGGGGTGAATAGGCGCAATGGCGCCCGCCGTGGGCCGACCCGCCGGCAGGGCAAAAGCGTAAGCTATAATTTCAAAAGCGGCTGTTTACTCGATAGCGGCCGTTTTATAAATGGTTTTAGCAGCGAAGGGCCGTACAGGGCCCAACAGAGGCCAAGATTGGCCAGCTTATGCAGCGCCGGCGGCAGCGGCCCGACGAAATTAATCTCTCGCGCCGGCGGCGCGGGCGCGCGGCGGCCACGGCCTCAGCGCGCGTAGCATGATGGGCGACGAAGAGCGGCCTGAACCGGAGAGCTTTCTCGACCTGGTTCCAAGCCGCCAAAAGGGCCGGCTCAAGGTCTACATCGGCGCTGCCGCCGGCGTGGGTAAGACCCATCAGATGCTCGAAGAAGCCCACCAGCTCAAGCAGCGGGGCGTCGATCTGGTGCTGGGCGTGATCGAGACTCACGGACGCGCCGATACCGCGGCGCTGATCGACGGCCTCGAAGTCATCCCTTTGCGCGAGGTGGCGTACCGCGGCATCACGCTCAAGGAGATGGACCTCGACGCGCTGCTGGCGCGCAAGCCGGAGACGGCGATCGTTGACGAACTGGCCCATTCCAACGCCCCCGGGTCGCGCCATCCTAAGCGTTACCAGGACGTCGAGGAGCTGGTTGCCGGCGGGATTAACGTAATCACCGCGGTAAACGTTCAGCACATTGAAAGCCTCAACTCGCTGATCCGCGATATCACCGGGGTCGAGGTGCGGGAGACCGTGCCCGACAGCTTTCTCGCCCGCGCCAACGAGATCGTCACCGTGGACCTTTCGGCGGAAGAGCTGCGCGCGAGGCTACGCGACGGCAAGATTTATCCGCCGGCCCAGATCGAGCAGGCGCTCAAGAGCTTCTTCCGGCCGCGTAATCTTGCCGCGCTGCGCGAACTCGCGCTGCACGAGGTGGCCCGGGTCATCAACCGCAAGCGCCGCGACCAGGTGCGGCTTGGCGGCGACGGGGTGCCGACACCGGTCGCCGAGCGCATCATGGTGTGCCTGTCCTCGAATCCGCCCAACAGCAAAAAGCTCCTGCACAAGAGCGCCCGTCTGGCAAACCAGGTCGAAGCGGACTGGGAGGCGGTGTATGTGGAGACGCCCGCCGAGTCGGTGAAAAAGATCAGCACGCGAGACTTCCGCGCCTTGCTCGACAATATCGAGCTGGTTCAGCGCCTGGGCGGCGATACGGTGTGGCTCAAGTCCGACAACGTGGTTCAGGCGCTGCTCGACTACGCCCGCGACAACGGAGTGACGAAGATCATCATCGGCCGCACTCGAGAGCCGCTCTGGAAGCGCTGGCTTCGCGGCTCCATACCGATGCGCCTGGTGGCCGGCGCGCGCGGTATCGACGTCGAGGTCATTGACACCGACGACGAGGAGGAAACATGAACGCGCCGTCGCTGCGCACGCGCATCCGCAACGGCGCCCTCGCCCTGCTTGCGCTGGCGGTGCTGCTGGGGCTCGCGGTGCTGCCCCGCGTGTACTGGCTCGGCCAGGCGATCCGCGAGACCCTGTACAATAACTACCGCAGCATCGCCGCCGCTCGGCACATGGACCTGGTGGCGTGGCAATTGCAGTTGGCCGAGCGCGACGGCGCGCTTGCTACGGTACTCGGCAAAGAACGCGACCGCTTCACGCGCTGGCTGAAGCTGGAAGAAGCTAACCTCACCGAGCCGGGCGAGTCGCAGCTCGCGGCCGAGATCGGCCGGCAGGCGGGACAGCTTTTTGCCGACCTCGCGGCGGGCCGGCCGGCGGGCGAAGTCGACCCCGAGTTCGCCCTGTTACGCGAACGGCTCGATACGCTGGTTAGGACCAACGAGGCGGCGATGTTCCGCGCCGACAGCCGCGCGGCGCGGTTGAGCGTTCGCCTTAGCTACGAGTTCGCCCTCGGCTTGGGTCTCTTGCTGGTCGCCGGCGTCGCGCTGTCATGGGGGTTAGGCTGGGCCCTAGCCAAGCCCTTGACCGAGGTCGCAGAGCGCTTGCGCGGCGTCAGCCAACGCAAAGGCTATGTACGCTTGGGGCCGCAGAAGCTGGCCGAGCTCGACGCGGTTGCCCGCGAGTTCAACGCCATGATGGAGCGCCTGGAAGAGTTCGAGGAGCTTAAAGTCGGGCGGCTGCTCCACGAGAAAGCCAAGACCGAGGCCATCATCGAAAGCCTGGAGGACGGCGTAGTCCTGATCGACCCGGACGGCCGCGTGACCTATATCAACGAGAGCGCGGCCATTATCTTAGGCCTCGAGCCGAAGGAAGCTTTGGGCGACCCCTTCGACGATCTCAGCAGCAATCATCCGCATTACCTCAAGGTTCAGGCCGCGCTGCGCTCGCTCAACAAGACACCGCAGCCCGAGGGCCAGCGCGTGGAAGTGCAGCTTCACGTGCGCGGGCGCGACCACAGCTACATCCTGAGATCAGTCCCGCTGCGCCATACCGAAGGAGAATCGTTGGGGACGATTCTGATATTGCAGGACGTGACCTTTGTGAGAGACCAGCACCGCGCGCGCACCAATCTCGTTGCCGATCTCTCCCACGAGCTCGGAACCCCGCTGTGCTCGCTCAGTCAAGCGGCCGAACTTCTTAGCTCCGACAAGGCGGGCCTCGGCCCGCGCCAACAAGAGCTGCTCCAGACAATACTGGAGCAGTGCCGGCGGATCACCCAACTGGCCGATAACCTGTTCAACCTAGCGCACGGCGAGGCCGCCGCGATCGGCCTGCGACGCGAATTGCTCAACGTAGAGCGCATAGTCGCCGAAACGACAGACCGCTTCGCCACCCAGGTCGCGGAAAAAGAGCTGACCCTTAAAAGCAAGACCTCGCGGCCGGCCTCGGCCGACGGTGCATTGCGCGTCAGGGGCGACCCGCTCAAGCTTTCATGGGTGGTAGCTAACCTCGTCGGCAACGCGCTGCGCCGCACGCCCCGAGGCGGCACAATAGAGATTCGCGCCTGCCGGCGGGGCGAGCACGTGCGCCTTGAAGTCGCCGACTCGGGGCCGGAGATCGATCCCAAGCTGCGCCGATTCATTGCGGATGAGTTTGCCCCGTCCGCCGTCAACGGACAGCAATCGGCCGCCGGTCTTGGCCTGGCGATCGTCAAAGAAATAATCGAAGCCCACGGCGGCCGACTATTCGTCGAGAGCACCGCTGAGGCGGGTAACTGCTTTGCGCTCGAACTGCCGGCCGCGGCGCAAGCTTAAACTCGACCGCGCCGAGGTCGGGAGCTTTTACGCCGCGGCCAACGCCCGATACGCTCCTACCGGCGCCGATACACGGGGACGTGGGTCAGAGCACCAACGAGGGAGGCTCGGCCTCAGGGGCCACAAACTCAGAGTCATTCGTCAGATCGTGTGGGCCACGCTGCCCGCTCCGCCATCGCCGTAGACGTAGACGTTGTAGACCGCCGGCGGTGCCGGACGGAGCGCGCCGCGTTAACGCGCGCCCACATAATCGCCTTCACCGCTTAGCCTTGCACGCCAAACGAGGCGGTTTCATCCCACACCGCGCGGTCAGAAACCTTCGGACATCTGGTCGTAGATCTCGCTTGCCGCCGCTTGCAGCGACTGCTGCTCCCCGTAATACGACTCCGCGTAGTAGACCTGATAGTCGGTCATTTTCTGCAGGTCCCGCGCCCGCAAGTTCTGCAGCAAAAACTGCGGCGAGCTGGCGGCGACCGCCTGAGCTACGCCGCCGACCTGGCCTTGAGTACTCAGGCCCGAACTGGTCCACAGCACCTTTTTGTCGCGGTTGTCGACAAGTGAGGCGTTGACCGAGACCGAGTAATTCCAGGTGGTCGGCTCGAGCGCTCCGTTGAAGCCGGCCGGCATCTCTTCGATATCGCTGATCGTGCCGGAAAGGACCAAATCCGCGTCAGCCGGATTCTTGACGATGGTTAGCCGCTTGTGCTTGGCGATCTCGTCCTTCATGTAGACGGTGAGCAGCTCGGAGGCTCCCGGAGTGCGCGAGTGATTGCCGAACGGGGTCACGTAGACGGTCTGCGCCGAAGGGGGCAGCGCCGTACCCGAAGCGGCGAAATGGTAGCCGCAGCCGGTTCCCGCCAGGGCGAGGAGCGCCGTTAAGACGCGCGCAAGCCTAATCTGATTTGACCGCAACGGCCTGATCCTCGAGCGCGATGGTCTCATCACCCTTACCCTTGAGCCCCAATTGCTCGGCCAGCCGGTCGAGCACGCCGTTGACGAATTGCCCGGAGTCGCGGTCGCCGTAACGCTTGGCCAGCTCGATCGCCTCGTCCATCGTCACCCGCGCCGGCACGTCGCTTAGGCGGGTCAACTCGAACAGCGCAAGGCGCAGGATGTTGTGATCGATGCGCGACAGGCGGCCGATCGACCAGTGCTCGAGGACGCCCGTAAGATGCCGGTCGAGAACGTCTTTCTCGGCCAGCGTACCCCGCACTAGCACGCGCGCGAACTCGCGCGCCTTGTCGTGGGCCGGAAAATTGTCGAAGAACAGCGACAGCGACCGGCCCAGATCGGGGTCTCCGCACAGGTCGAGCTGGTAAAGCGCCTTGAGCGCGAGCTCGCGGCCCAGATGTCTTTGCCCCATGAACCCTCTAGCCTCGGACCAAGCCTGCCGGCAGTCGCGCGGCCCGCGACTCAGCCTATCACGAGCGGCGAGAATCTCTTAGCGGGAATCGAACGGCTCAAGCCGCGACAAAAGATGGCCGAGTTTCTCCTTTTTGGCTCGCAGGTATTTGATATTGTGCGGCCGCGGCTCGGCCTCCAGCGGCACGCGCGCCACGTTAATCCCGTACGAGCGCAACCCGCCGATCTTGCGCGGGTTGTTGGTCAAAAGTCTGACTTGTCCGACCTCGAGGTCGCGCAGAATCTGCGCGCCGATTCCATAGTCGCGCAGGTCCTCGGCGAAGCCCAGCTCCAGGTTGGCCTGCACGGTGTCAAGCCCGCGCTCCTGCAGCGCGTAGGCGCGCAGCTTGTTGCCAAGGCCGATGCCGCGGCCCTCCTGATGCAGATAGATGATCACGCCAGCCTGCGACCTGAGGATAGCCGCCAGCGCCTGCTCCAACTGCGCTCCGCAATCGCAGCGCAGCGAGCCGAACACGTCGCCGGTCAGACATTCGGAATGGAGCCGCACCAAGGCCGGACGACCCCCGCCGACCTCGCCGTGGATTAGCGTCAGATGCTCGCGGCCGTCGACTATGTTGCGATAGACGATCGCGCGCAACTCGCCGGCCGGGGTCGGAAACGGGGCTTGCTTGGCGCGCTGAACCAGCATCTCATGGGTCAGACGATACGCGATAATTTCAGACGCGCTCACCAGAGGCAGGCCGTGGCTTTCGGCAAAGGCCTCCAGCTCTTGACCGCGCGCGGCTTCCCCGTCGGCGCCCAGAATTGCGCACAGCGCGGCGCATGGACGCATCCCGGCCAGCCTCACCAAGTCTATCGCGGCCTCGGCGCGCCCGCCCTTGGCCATCACGCCACCCGGCAGCGCCAACAGCGGCGGCACGTGACCCGGCATCGTCAAGTCCTGCGGCCCGGAGCCCTCGGCGGCCAAGGTCTGAATCGTTCGCGCGCGGTCGGCAGCCGAGATTCCGGTGGTCACGCCATGGCGCGCTTCCACCGAGGCGCCGACCACGTCGGCGTAGGGGTCGCTGCCTTTGGCCGGCAGCAGCGGGATGGCGAGTTCGCGCATGCGTTGTTCGGCCAGGGCCACCGAGACGATGCCGCGCGCCCATCGCACCATGAACGTCACGTGCTCCGGGCCTACCTTCTCCGCCGCCATGACTAGCTCGCCCTCGCCATGGGGCTGCGCGCCGCCCAGGGCGACGACCGCCATCTGTCCGGCGCGTATCCGCGCGAGCGTCTCTACAAAAGGTACGCGGCAACTCCTCATCGGACCCGTCCCAAAGGGGGAAAAGACGGCAAAAGGCTCGTCTTAGCGCGCTCGCCTTCGGCGCCCACGAGGCCATCGCCCCCGCTATCCCCAACTCATCTTATGCCTGCTTTTGCGCGCGGCCAAGCGTTCACTGCGGTTCGGCTTCCCAGCGACGCCGGCGCCGGTCGGGCGTATGCGCGCGGGCGCGCCTGCGCTCGGGCCGCCTCAGAACGGCGGACGGGCGGCGTTAAGCCGCAAACCGCGGCGGCGTACGATACGCCGGCGCCCGCTCGGGGCCACTCGTCCTTCGATGAGCCAGTCGGCGCCCACAGCGCGCGCGCGCAGGTCATTGAGCCGTATCGACTCGCCCACGCTGAAGTCGAGTCCCTCTACCGCCGCCAGCCCGCCGCCGAGAATCTTCGGCGCGACGAAAAACGCCACCCGATCGACGACCTTGGCCGCCAACGCCGAGCCCCCCAGATGGGCGCCGCCTTCGAGCAGCACCGTGCAAAAGCCGCGGCGCGCAAGCTCCCGCATCACGGCTTCCGGCGCCAGCCCGCCATCACGCACCGGCGCGCTGAGAACATCGACGCGGTCGCCGGCGTGGCGCCGGCGCGCTCGCTCCAGATTGTGAGGCGCCGTAAACAGCAGCGCCGGCGCCGTCGAAGACTGGCGAAAGACCCTCGCGGCGGCGCTCGTGCGCAGCGCTCCGTCGAGCACGACACGCACCGGGTCGCGACCCGGCCGCACGCGGCAGGTGAGCCGCGGATCGTCGGCGATAACCGTGTTCGCGCCCACCATCACCGCGTCGCATTCGCCACGCCAACGATGAACCAGTTGGCGTGACTGGGGCGAGCTTATCCAGCGCGAATCGCCGCGCGCCGAGGCGATCCGGCCGTCAAGCGTCAGCGCGAGCTTTAGGATGACAAAAGGACGCCCTTTGGTCACCCGGGTGATAAAGCCCTCGTTCAGCCGCTTGCACTCGTCCTCGAGAACGCCGACCGCAACCTCGATCCCCGCGCGCCGAAGATGCGCCACGCCGCGTCCGCGCACCGGCGGGTAAGGGTCGCGGCAGCCGATCACCACCCGCTTGACGCCGGCCTGCACCAGCGCCTGGACGCACGGCGGCGTGCGGCCGAAATGGGCGCAAGGCTCAAAGGAAACATAGGCCGTGGCCCGGCGGGCGCGTTCTCCCGCGCCGGCCAGGGCCAGCGTCTCGGCGTGGGGCCTGCCGCCGGCGCTGGTGACCCCCTCGCCAACGACGCAGCCGCCATTGACAATAACGCATCCGACGGTGGGATTCGGGCGCGTGCGGCCCAGATTCATTCGCGCCAGTTCGAGGGCGCGGCGCATGAAGCCTTGGTCGACGTCAAGCGCGTGGCCCAATGATCGGGGCCTCAAGCTATCGCGCCGTTCTTCTTTCCGGCAGGCGCGCCTTCACCCGGGACCGCTGTCTGCTTGCGCCGGCGTATCAGTTCCTCGACCTCGCGCATGAACTCATCAAGGTCCTTGAACGAGCGATAGACCGAAGCGAAGCGCACATAGGCGACCTGGTCGGTCTCGCGCAACGCCTCCATCACCGCGCCGCCGATGAACGAGCTCGCCGCCTCCCGGCCGCCTTGCTCAAAAAGCGCGCGCTCCACGCGGTCGGCGATTCGCTCGATTGTCTCCATCGATATCGGCCGCTTCTCACACGCCTTTCTCAGGCCGGCAACGATTTTGCTCCGGTCGTACGGCTCGCGCCGGCCGTCTTTTTTCACCACCATCGGCGCGGCCTCTTCGACCCGCTCGTAGGTGGTGAAGCGCCGCCCGCAACCGCTGCAGACGCGCCGGCGGCGAATCGCGAAGGCGTCCGCGGCAACCCGCGAATCCACTACCCGGTTCGCGTTATGGCGGCAGAAAGGGCAACGCATCACAGGCTCGGCAACGAGTATCGCAAATTATAGCCGCACGCGCTAATCGTTCGCCCGCCCCATCATCGGCCTTGGGCGGTGAACCGAATCGCCTCGTGTCCGCGCAAGGTTCTAGAAGTGGGGGACGGGCTCGGCGCCGGCGGGTTTCACGCCGGGGATCGCGCATGCGGCCGTCAAGAAGTGTCGCACAGGCAGGAGTCGAGCACACCGGCACCGGCCGGTCAAAAAAAAAGACCTCCGATTCGTAAGCCGGCTGTAAAGGTGAGCGGCGTTGTTTCGCGGCACCGGCGCACGGCAAGATCCGCGCGGTATGACAAGGTCCGACTTCCCGCCGCGGATTTCAACCGGGGCTTGCATTCCGGCCTAGCTCTTATGAGCCTCTATATAGTCGACAACGTCTTTGACGGTGCGGATTTTCTCGGCGTCCTCGTCCGAGATCTCCATCCCGTATTCTTCCTCCAGAGCCATCACCAGCTCGACGATGTCGAGCGAGTCGGCGCCCAGATCCTCGATAAACGACGCCTCCGGCGTGACCTGATCCGCCGCTACGCCAAGTTGCTCGCTGATTATCTCTTGAACCCTGCTGCCTACGTCTCCAGCCATCTTGCCCCCGTTCCTTTCACCTTCATGAGCTAACCTAAGTCTGTTGCCGAACGCAACCAGGGCGCCGGGGCGAGCGTGAACGGCTCGCGCGCCGGCCCTTTTACGTCAGTCCAGACCAACAGCCTGCCTAAGCGCCTTGAGCGATTCAAGGTCTTCGCATGGCATCGCCCTAATCCGTTTGTCAATCCGGCGCATCATCCCGGTCAGCACTTTTCCCACGCCAAGTTCGACGGCAAGGTCGATGCCGCTGTCGGCCAGCACGCGCATCGACTCCGCCCATCGCACGGGCGCGGTGATCTGCTCGATCAGCAGCGGGATGACCTGCGCCGGGTCGCGAACTATCTGCGCGTTGACATTGGCGATCACGCCGACGGCAAGCGGCTTCACTTCAAGCTTTTCCAACACCTGCGCCATCGCTACGCGCGCCGGTTCGAGCAGCGAACAATGGAAAGGCGCGCTGACGTTGAGCTCGAGCGCCATCTTGGCGCCCCGCGTCTTGGCCTCGGCTACCGCCCGGCGCACCGCCGCGGTATGTCCGGCGATCGCCGCCTGGCCCGGCGCGTTGAGGTTGGCGGGCGCCGCCAACTCCTCGGCGGTAGATGCCCCGCGGCAAATCTCGGCTACCTGCTCGAGCTCGAGGCCAACGATCGCGGCCATCGTCCCATAGCCGGGCGGCACCGCCTGCTGCATGTGATAGCCGCGCGCGCGCACGGCGCGCAAGGCGTCCGCGAAGTCGAGCGCACCCGCGGCCACCAGAGCGCCGTATTCGCCGAGGCTGTGGCCGGCGGCCAGCTCGGGCTTCATTCCCAACTCGTCTTCGAGCACGCGCAAAGCCGCAATCGAGGTCGCCAGCAGCGCCGGCTGGGTGTTGACGGTCAACCGCAGCTCCTGCTCGGGCCCGTCGAAGCAAAGCCGCGAGAGGGCAAAGCCGAGCGTCTGGTCAGCCTGCGCATACACCTCGCGCGCCGGCGCGAAGTTGCGCGCGAACTCTTGACCCATTCCGACGCGTTGGGAGCCTTGACCCGGAAACAGAAAGGCAAGGCGCGGTCGCTTTGAAGCCTGCGCGTTCATCTCAATAGAGCCTCGCGCCGGTGCCTGTGCCGGACCAAGCGATCGCCGCTGAGCTCCGCCGCCCAGCGTCGCCGACGGATAGGTCGCTTCGGCACCGCACGGCGCTATGGCAAAAGCGCGACCAGGGCCGCACGGACACGCGGGCACCGGGTCTCCGATTGCAGTGGGATTCTCTCAAGAGCGCTCTGGCTCGGTGTTTTCGCGCTGCGCCGTGTCTTGGCCCTGCGGGTTTGCCCGTTCGGCGCGCCACTTCGCGCCGCTCTCGGCGCCGGCGCCCCGCTGCGGGCCCGAGCGATGGTTGGCGGTACGGCCATCGGCGGACCCCACGCTGCTCGCCTGCGCGGACAATGCTTCACCCGGCGTGGCTCCGGGCGCCTCATGACCGCCGGCCGCGCGATCGTGGTCGACCGAGGCCGCGAGGTCGCCGCTTTTTACGCCGTCGAGCCTGGGTTGGCGATGGAGCCGCTCACGCATCCGGCTGAACAGGGAGCGGAAGCCCTTGCCCGAAGCCTTGACCCGAGCCTCGGCGGGAATCTCGCGGATAAGCTCGACCAGCTCCCGGTTGACCTGCTTCACTACCGCTTCGTCGGCCGCCACGCGCAGCGCGTTGCGAATCGCGCGCGCGCTGGATGAGCCGTGCGCGACAAAGGCGACGCCGCTGAGGCCGAGCAGCGGCGCGCCGCCGTATTCGGACTTGTCCAGCGCGCGGCGCATCGCGGCAAACTGCCGGCTGATCAACAGGTAGGCGAGGCGCCCGCGCATATTCGTCCCGAAGAGGCCGCGCACGTGGCCGACCACGAATTCGGCGAAGCCTTCCATGGTTTTTAGCGCGACGTTGCCGGTAAAGCCGTCGGTTACGATCACGTCGGCCTTGTGATTGTTGATATCGCGCCCCTCGACGTATCCGATATAATTCATGCGCTCACCCATCTGGCGCAAGAGCGCCGCTGCGCCGCGAGTCAATTCCGTGCCCTTGGATTCCTCCTCGCCGTTGGCAAGAATGCCGACCCGCGGATTGGCGACGTTGGCCACGTGGCGCCAATAAACGGTTCCCATGGCGGCGAATTGCGCGAGGTGATAGGGCTTGACCTCCACGTTGGCGCCCGCGTCGAGCAACAACGCAAAACCGTCGCCGCTCGGCACGGTCGAGGCAATCGCGGGACGTTCAACCCCGGGCAAAGTGCCCAGAATAGCCATCCCGGCCGCCATCACCGCGCCGGAATTCCCCGCGCTTACCAGCGCGTCAACCTCGCCTTGCTTATAGAGTTCAAAGCAGCGATGAATCGAGGAATCAGGCTTGTACAACAGCGACTCGATGGGCGAATCGTCCATCGCCACCGCTTCGGCCGCGTGGACGATCGTAAGCTTAAGCCCCGCGGTGGCATGTTCGCCGAGCTCCCGCTCGACCTTCTCCTTGTCGCCGACGAGCATCACTTCAAGGCCGAGCTCGCGGGCGGCGAGCACCGCGCCTTCAACGGTGGCGCGGGGGGCAAAGTCCCCGCCCATGGCATCAAGCGCTATTCTCACTGTGCTCTCTCGCCTTCAGCCTAGCCCGCAATCCCGGCCAGTTGGCGGCCGCGATAGGAGCCGCACCGCCGGCATACGCGATGCGGTAGGGAGGGCTCTCCGCATTGCGGACAGGCGACCGGCTGGGGCGCGCTCAGCGCGTCGTGCGCGCGCCGCTTGTTGCGCTTGGATTTCGACGTTCGGCGTTTGGGTACAGGCATCGTGATTGAGCCCCTTTACGGATTCGGTTAGTGCAAAACGCGAGACGCGTTAAGGCTTCGCACGGCTGTCGGTCTGGCGCCGGTTGGCCGCGTCTCGCATCGGCAACTGTCGCGATTCAGATTGACGCCGCAGCCCGCACAAAGACCACGACAGCTCTCCGCACAGAGCGGACGGATTGGCAAAGAAAGTATAACCTGCTCGTTAAGCAGTGGCGATAAGTCTATCTGGTCGCCGCTGTAGTACGAAAATTCCACGTCTTCGATGCGCGCTTCGCGCCTTCCACCCCCGCCGGCCGTCGCGGGCGCGGCCACAAAGCGGAAGTGGCGCCGGCTCACGGCATGGAACGGCTCGGCACATCTGCCGCACACGCCGATCGCCGGCGTGCTGAGCACACCTTCGAAAATTAGGTCCGCGCCGGACCGATAGTGCGAAAGCTCGACCGCGACCGCTCCCTCGAGCCGATAATCCTGAGCCGGGCCCTGCGCGAGCAGGCGGTTAATCTCGCCCTCAGGCTCGCTAAAGGCAATATGCTTCACCTGGCTGGTGATGTCTTCGATTCGCAGTTTCACGGCTGCAACCTCGCGGGCTCGGAATACTGACGCGCGGACGACCGGCCCTAGCTCAAGCCTGATGAAGCTATTCCACCTAACATAAGCGCCAAACGCAAGTCTCTGGCGAACAACAGGCGAAGCAAAATCTTCTTTCCCTACTTAGGCGCCGAGGCCGGCCGGCGGCGGTACTAGACCTGAGCAAGAATCTTTTTGGCGTGCTCGATGTCGCCGGCGATCTGGCGCGCCAAGTGCCCCGCCGAGTCGAATTTTTTTTCCCCACGCACGCGCTCGACAAGCTCAAGCCGAACGCGCAGGCCGTAAAGGTCGCCCGCGAAATCAAAAATATAAGCCTCGATTACGCGTTCCGTTTCATCGAAAGTCGGGCGAGTCCCGATATTGACGATCGCCGGATAAGCGGACCCAAAGACCACGACACGCGCGGCGTAGACGCCGTCAGGAGGGACGCATTCGGTTGCGGCAGCGAGATTGGCCGTAGGAAAACCGATTTTGCGCCCGCGCCCGCGTCCCTTGACGACAACGCCGCTCAGAAAGTGCGGACGGCCGAGCATCAGCGCGGCGCGCTTCACTTCCCCGGCAGCGATCAGCTCGCGAATTCTGCTCGAACTCACTTCAATCCGGTCGGCCGCCACTGGTTCCACCACGGTCGTCGTGAAACCGAACTCACGGCCGAACTCGACCATCGCCGCGGCGTCGCCCCCGCGATCATGGCCGAAGGTAACGGTGCGCCCGACCACGACCGCGTGCGCGCCGATCGCGCCGGCCAGGTATTGGCGCACAAACTCACGCGGCGCAAGCATGCTCAGCTCGCGCGTGAAGTTCATCACCAACACCCCGTCGAGACCGATCCGGGTGAGCAGATCGAGCTTATCCTCGGGAGTCGTAATCAAGGGCGGCGCCTGTGCCGGGAACAGCACCTTGGCCGGAGGAGGGTCGAAGGTCAGAGCGAACGCGCGGCCGCCGGCCTCATGGGCGTGCTTGCGCGCGGTGTTGAGTATCGCCTGATGGCCCAGGTGAACGCCGTCAAAGTTGCCCAGCGCAACCACCGGATAAGGTCCGGCCGGCAATTCGCTTGGGTCGCGAAAAACGCTTTTTACCGCCACCTCCCGCAACTTCGCTCCTTTCGGCTGCGACTCCCGCCCGGGTGCTTCGGGCTAGTCGCTTTCCAAGGACTTCATCAGCTCGCGGGCGGCCGAGGCCTGAGGCGAATCGCCGTGATCGGCGATTAACTTTTGCAGGGTCAGACGCGCGTCAATCTTGTCGTTAATTTTCAAGAACGCCCGCGCCTCGTAGAGCAGTGCCGGAACGGCAAAGCGCCCCTTAGGATAGCGCATCCCTAGGTCGTTAAACTGGAGTATCGACTCGTCGAATTTTCCCTGCTGATAGAGGGCGACGGCCGAGAAATACTGCGCCGGCTCATTGAGGGTGGATTTGGGGAATCGCTTTTTGAGCAGGGCGAACTGCGATATTGCCGGCGTGTATTTATGCTGTTTCATCCCCTCCAAGCCCGCGGCGTAGAGCCTCCCATCCGCGCCGGCCGCACCTCTGGCCCGGCTCAGCTCCTGGTTGAGCAAGGCGTTGAGGTCGGGGGCGGCCGCCGCCGCGACCGCCGGCGCGGCCTCAACGGGCGCCGGCACCGGCGCGGCCAGCGGTCGGGCCGTCGAGGGAGCGGCCGGCGGCGCGAAGGCCCCTTCGCCGGGCCCGCCGGTAACCGGCGGCAGCGCGCCTTCCGGCGAGGTCCGGTTTACCGTTGCTTCGAGCCGGCTCAATCTTTGCTCGAGGCTGTTAAGCCGCCGATTTGCCAGCCGCCCCGGCATGCGGGTCGGCGGGCCGCCCTGACCCATCTCCTTGACCAGGTTCTCCGTCTGGCTCATGCGGTCTTGGAGCTGCTGCATCTGCTGGCGGTCCTCGGCGATCATGCTGCGCAGTTGGAGCTCGTTGCGCTGAATCTGCTCCAGATCGGCCTGCGAGGCGCAGCCGGCAAAAACCAGGGCCGCGGCAGGCACAAAAAAACTTCGCGCCAAATTGCGTGCGGTCAAGCTAGGCCTCCTCCCCTCACTTCTGGAGCACTACGAAGTGTGCACGGCGGTTTTGCGCGTAGCAGTCGTCGGTTTGCTCGGTGCACAACGGCAGTTCCTTACCGTAGCTGATGGTTGACAGCCGGTCAGCCGGTACCCCCAGGGTAGCGAGGTAGTCTTTGGTTGCTTGAGCGCGCTTGGCGCCCAGAGCGATATTGTACTCTTCGGAGCCGCGTTGGTCGCAATGGCCCTCGATCTGCACCGGCGGGCCGCCATGGCTCGTGACCCATTGCGCGTTGCGCCGCAGGATCGCCGAATCTTGCGGCCGCACAGCATAGTCGTCGAAATCGAAATGGATGTCGGTGAGCGGACCCGCGGTCCCGCCGGCGCCCAGCTTTCCTCGCTGGAATTGCGCCAACGAGGAAGAGCTGCCGGCTGCGCCGACGCCTTGTTCGTTCAGCCCCGCCGCTGAGCCGCCGGCGCCGGCGGGCGCGGTTTTCTTCGATGAGCATCCCGCCAACAACCCGACCGCTGCGAGCAGCGCGGCTGCGGCGAGGGCGGCTCGTCGCTTACTCGGCCAACCACCACGACCACGTGGGATCGCTGTCATCACTGTTTCCCTCCGTCAAAGCCGAAATAGCCCTTCCCCCATCGACCTGCATCAGATAGAGGCGCGAGTGGCCGCCGCGCGCGGCGGCGTAGACCAGGTAGCGCCCGTCCGGCGACCAGCAAGGCTGCTGATCGGACGCGTCGTCGTTGGTCAGACGCGCCGGGTCGCCGCCATTGAGACTGACCACATAGATGTCGAACTTGCCGCCGTTGCGGCCCTGGTAAGCGATGCGATCGCCCTTGGGCGCGAACGCCGGAGTAGTGTTGTAATTGCCCTGGTAGGTCACCCGGCGCACGGCGCCGCCGTCCACGCTCATGACGTAGATCTGCGGGGAGCCGGCGCGGTCCGAGGTAAAAGCCAGCATCCGGCCGTCACGAGAAAACGCGGCCCCCACGTTGATCGAGTTGGTCTGGGTGAGCACGCGGACCAATCCGCCCGAGCGGTCGAGGAGATACAAATTGGTGGCTCCGGCGCGCTCGATCGCGGCAACGATGGTGCGGCCGTCGGGCGACAAAGCGCCGTCGATTATATGGCCGCCCTGGCTGCGAATCCGTATCTCGCTGCGCTGGCTCAGGTCGGCTAGATAGAGCGCCGGCGCGCCGCTCTTGTACGACGTGTACAAAAGCTCGTTGGCCCCGCGCCCAAAACTGGGGAACAGATTGATCGTATTGTTGTTCGTGACCCGATAAATATCGCGCCCGTCCACCGACATCATGAAGATTTCCTTGAACTGGCCGCCGCCGGTCGAGACCATCGCAAGCTTGGTGTCGAACGGCCCGCGCTCGCCGGTCGTCACCTGCAAGACGGCGTCCACAAAGCGGCGCGCCATCTCGGCCACGTTGGTCCTGGCTCCCGTGTAGCGCTTGCCCAGCGCCTGGCGTTGTTGGGTCACGTCGTACAGGAAGGCTTCGACCACCAGCTTACCGCTTTGATCGCGGCTCATCGCGCCTTTGACCAAGAACTGCGCGTTGATCGAGCTCCAATCACCGAAATTGAACTCGCCCAGGCGATATCCGGACTGCTGCGCGTCCTCGATATAGGCCTGCGTGGGTATGACTTTAAAGAAGCCCGAGAGCTGCAAGTCGCGCAAAACGACCTCGTCAAACTCGCCGGAGATTGCGTGATCGTCATCGCCGCGGAGATTTTTCAGCGCCGAGACCGCGATCGGGAACCGCTTGGAGCCGGGCCCGACGATCTCCATCTTGATTTGCGCGCAAACCGCGCAGGCAAACCCCGCGAACAGCGTCGCCCAGGAGGCCAAAAGCATCCCCACCACTAAGCCGCGCAGCGCTCGTCTCGCCGAAAACCTCGCGTTCATCGGCCTTTTCTCACCCCACCAAGCGCGGTTGACGGCCAAAGCCTGCCGCCGTGAGTTCGAAGCTCGGCAAATAAACCAGGCCATCGGCCGCCTCTTTTATGAAAATCGCCCATCCGATTTCGCGCCCGGCGCGCCAACGCCGGTCCAATAACCACTCCTCCGCGCGCCGTTTTAGGGCCGGCGAGCGGCACCCAAGCGCCGTGGCGTGACGGACACTCCGGTCTCGATCGCGCGACGATTTTTCGCTTCGCTCCGAACGACAACCGCGGGCCTCGGCCGAATCGGCAGGCGCAAAAGCGGTGCGCTCTATCTGCATACTCTTCGTCCGGAGCGTTCAATGAACTCTAACCGCTCAATGAGCTCTCACCACGGCTGATTACACCGGGCCTAGCCTTGCGAGCTCAACTCGCCGAGCTTGAACACCGCCTCGATGCCTTGCTGGAACTGCTCGCGATACTTCTGGGGCGGCGCTGGGAAGGGCGCCGCGGAGCGGATCGCGCGCACCACGGAATTGTCGAAGGCGCGGTCATTCGAGCTCCTGACGATTCTAGTCGATGTCACGTTGCCGTCAGCGTTAATTGAAAATGTCACAACGGTCGTAAGTTCACTATTTCCGCCGTAGAAAGTCCATTGCCGTTTAATTCTTTCTCTGATCGCCTGGTAATAGTAAAGGAACGCCGGGTCAGTTTGAATTCCACTGCTCCCTGAACCTTCGCCGATGCCTTCGCCATGAGCTGTAGCTGACGCCGCTTCCTCGCTTCGGCGTTTTTCCGCCATCGCCAGGTGTTCGGCCAGCAGCCGGCGGCGCAAGGCTTCCAAACGCTCGCGGACGTCGGGCGTCGGCTGCGGCTCGGCGCTAGGCGTGTTGGCGGCGGCCGCAGAGGAGGCGCGAGAACGGTTTTCAGGCGGCCGACGCGCGGCCTTAGCGCCCCCCGTCGCAGCGGCGCGAGCACTGGGTTGGGCGGCGGGTTTGCTATGCGCGGAGCCGGCCGTTCGCCCGCCGCCGACAGCCTTAGCCCGCACGGCGGGCGTGGCGGCAGGCTTGGGCATCGGCGAATGTCGCAGGCTCGCGCGGCTGGGCGTCGCCGATCGCTTCGGGGTCGGCGTGGAGGTTGGTGTCGGCGTTGGTGTCGGCGTTGGTGTCGGCGTTGGCGTCGGCGTTGGCGTCGAGGCCGGGGTTGCCCGAGTTGTAGGCTTAACGCTGGCCAGCGCAAGTTTTACGGGTTGCGGCGTGGGCGTGACGGCCGCTTTGCTCGGCTCCGGTGTGGGAGTCGGCGGCGGAGTCGGCGGCGGGGTGGCGGCTTTGCTAGGCGGGGGCGTAGGTGTCGCCGGTTTGGCGGGCGTGGCGCTTAGGCTTGTGCTAGGCGCCCTGCTGGGCGCCGGCGTAGGGGTCTGGTGAAGGGCCAACGCGACAGCGCTCTTTTCGCGCGCGGCTGGCGGGGTGGGAGCAGCCGAGAAACTTGGCTTAGGCTTATGCGCAACCTTAAGCTTAGCCATCGTGGGCCGGGCCGAGGGCGCCAGTGGCGGCAGCCGGGCCGCAAGCTCGCCGGCCGGAAGACTGTCGACCATCTTTACCGTGTAAGCCGGGGGCGTGATCCGCCGTGGTTCGAAATAACGCGGCAACAGAACCAGCACAAGATACGCCAGCAGGGCATGCGCTAGGGCCGAGAGGGCAATCGCGCCGGCAAAGCCGTGGGCGTCGCTGTGTGTCGCGGTCTCGGCTTCAGGGGGCACCACGCTCACGCTCGTTCGGTGCCGGCTGTTGGGTGGCGGCGGGAACCTCGGTAACCATGCTCACGTTCTCGATCCCGGCGGCCTTGATCGCGGCCATGGTTTGCATCACCTGCCCGTAAGGTACGGCTTCGTCAGCCCGAACAAAGACCTGACGGTCGGGGCGCTGCAGAGCGATCGCCTGAAGCTTGCGGGTTAGCTGGTGCAAATCCATCTTGGCGTCGTTCAAATAAACGTCCTGCCGGCGCGTGATCGAGACCACGAACTGCTCTTCGGTTCCCGGCAAGGCGGCCGCGTGTACGCGCGGCAGGTTGACCTGGACTCCTTGCTGCAGAATGGGCGCCGTCACCATAAAGATGATGAGCAGCACCAGCATTACGTCCACCAAGGGCGTGACGTTTATCTGCGAGACCAGCGCGCCGCGTTGTGCGGGTTCCCCTGCCATAATCGTTGCGGCCTTAAGCTAGTTGAGAAAGTGGCGCTCCGCGATGTTGACGAATTCGGAGGTGAAATTGTCCATCTCCGTCGCCAGCACGCGCACGCGGGCAATGAAATAATTGTAGAACATCTGCGCCGGGATCGCGGCGACCAGTCCGACCGCGGTGGTGATCAGCGCCTCGGCGATTCCCGGGGCGACCGCCTGGATGTTCGACGAATGGGCCGCTGAAAGGCCGAGAAAAGCGGTCATTATACCCCACACGGTGCCGAACAGGCCGATGAACGGACAGGTTGATCCGGTGGTGGCGAGAAAGGTGATTCCGTTCTCGAGCTTGGTCAACTCCACGTTGGCCGCGCGGCGCATCGCGCGCAAAACGTTGTCAACTCCGCCCAACTCGGTGGAAAAACCGCTCTCGGCGTTGACAACTTGACGCTTAGCCCGCGTCAGGCGCAAAAGCTCTTGATAGCCCGCGCGAAAGACTTGCGCCACCGGGCTTTGACGCAGGCCGACGCTGGCGCCATGGATCGCGGATAAATTGCGCGACTCCCAGAAGATTGCGGTAAAACGATCCGACTCCTTGCGCGCACGCGAAATCTGCCGCAGCTTGAATAGGATTATTCCCCAACTTCCGACCGAAAATGCGATCAGCAAGAGCAGCACCGCCTGGACCGTCGGCCCGGTATCGAGCAAAAGCTGTAGGACGTTGGTGACGCTTACCCCGCTCTCGAACATAAAAAATTACACGCCTTTTATCGCCACGCAGCGCGAATACTCATACCGCGCCACGCGGCGCCACCTTGTACGGTATCGCTCATGGTAGCTAACGTCCCTATTATAGACGACCTTATTACAGGCCAAATTATAGGCAAGCTATGAGCAGCACAGCAAAAGCCGCGCCAACCGAAGGCCCCGCGGCCCGGCCTTAGCTGGAGTTTGCCCAGATGTAGCTAAAGGCCGCTTGCGGCCGCAACATGGGCATGCAGATATTGCCACGAGACCCGACGCGATTTAGCTTGCCGCAAAAATTATGTGATAAATTTGAGCGCGTAGAGTCCAGGGCGCTGAATCGGGGTCGCGGCGGCGACGCTTACGGTAAGGAGGTATCCAACAGGCATGGCTACAAAGATCGCAATTAATGGGTTCGGGCGCATCGGTCGAATACTTTTTCGCGCGCTGCTCAATAAACCCGAGCTTGAAGTGGTCGCCGTGAACGACATCACTGACGCGCGCACGCTGGCTCATTTGCTCAAGTATGACTCGGTACACGGAGCGCTTAAAGATCACGTCGACGCGAAAGACCACCGGATAACCGTAGGAGGGCGCGAGATTGAGGTCTTGAGCGAGCGCGAGCCGGCCAAATTGCCGTGGGCCAAGCTGGGCGTGCAGGTAGTGGTCGAGTCAACCGGCTTATTCACCAAGCGCGAGCGCGCCGCCGCGCATCTCAGCGCCGGGGCGAAAAAAGTCGTGATCAGCGCGCCCGCCGAGGGCGCGGACGTCACGCTCTGCATGGGCGTGAATCACGACTCCTACCGCCCGCGGGAGCATGACGTTATCTCCAACGCCTCGTGCACGACGAATTGCTTGGCGCCGTTAGCCAAAGTGGTGCATGAAAGCTTCGGCATCGCGCACGGCTTGATGACTACGGTGCACGCCTACACCGCGGACCAAAGACTCCAAGACGCGCCGCATAGCGACCTGCGCCGCGCGCGGGCGGCGGGGCTTTCGATGGTTCCGACTTCGACCGGGGCGGCGCGCGCCATCGGCTTGGTTTTGCCCGCGCTCAACGGCAAGCTCGACGGAATCGCGGTGCGCGTGCCGGTCGCCAACGTGTCGATCGTGGACCTGACCGCGACCCTCGAGCGCGAGGCCGACGCGAAAGCCGTTAACGCCACCATGAAGCGGGCCGCCGAAGGCGAGTTGCGCGGGGTACTGGAGTATCGCGACGAGCCGTTGGTGTCGATCGACTTTAACGGCAACCCGCATTCGTCGATCTTCGACGCCCCGCTGACCAAGGTAATGGACCGGCGCCTGGTTAAGGTCTTCTCGTGGTACGATAATGAATGGGGCTACTCCAACCGGCTCGCCGATGTCACGGCGCTGGTCGCAAGCAAGCTCTAACTGTATGCGCGGCGAGGGTTCTTGGACTGTTCCCGGGCGGGAGGTCCTAAATGACGGGTCGGCCAAGGCGCGGATGGGTTTGCGTCCGCGGTTCGGCTCGGCCCTGTTGCGCGGACTTCTGAAGGCTCGCTCGCCGCACCTTAGAGTTTACGGATTTGCGCCTTGCGTGCAGGAGCGTACGGCGCTGCACGATCTAGTTTTTGAGCGATGACCAGCAATGCGTAAGAGGCTTTTTGCCGGCAACTGGAAGATGCATCTGGACCACCTTGGGGCGCGCGCGCTGATCCGGGAGATTCGCGCGGCCCTTGACGGCAGCGCCCGGGCACTCGCCGCCAGCCGCGAGGTGATAGTGGCGCCGCCGTTGGCGCTGCTCTACGCCGCGGCGCAGGCGCTGGCCGGCTCCGATATCCTGCTCGGCGCCCAAAATATGCATTACGAAGACCGCGGCGCCTACACCGGGGAGGTCTCGCCTTTGATGCTAAAGCCGTTCGGAGTGCGCTACGTTATCCTCGGCCACTCCGAGCGGCGCAAGCTGTTCGGCGAGAGCGACGAGTTCATCAACAAGAAGGTCGAAGCTGCGCTCAGGCATCGGCTTAATCCGATAGTGTGCGTGGGCGAAAGCGAACAGGAACGGCACGCGGGGCGCACGCTCGAGGTCATCTTG
Source organism: Deltaproteobacteria bacterium (assembly GCA_021831785.1). Classification (GTDB taxonomy): domain Bacteria; phylum Desulfobacterota; class Binatia; order Binatales; family Binataceae; genus JAJYYI01. The sequence continues at coordinate 109,440 of JAKBMB010000028.1, forward strand.
GGTCAGCTCGAAGGGGCGCTGGAGGGAATTGAGTCGGCGCAGATGGCGGCGATTACGGTCGCCTACGAACCGGTCTGGGCGATCGGGACCGGCGTCAACGCTACTCCCGAGCAAGCGCAGGAGGTTCACGGCTCGATCCGCTACACGCTGGAGAGCCGCTACGGCAAAGACACAGCCGGCGCGACGCGGATTTTGTACGGCGGGAGCGTCAGCCCCGGCAACATCGAAGCGCTTTTGGCCAAACCTGATATTGACGGAGCACTCGTCGGCGGGGCAAGCTTGAAGGCCGATTCGTTTAGCAAGATAGTCAAGGCGAGGCTCGATTAGAGGCCGCGGCGATGGTTTCAATCATTATTGGACTGCACATTGTGGTATGCGTTGTTCTCGCCGTCGTCGTCCTTCTTCAGCAGGGCAAAGGGGCCGATATCGGGGCCGTTTTTGGTGGCTCGAGCCAGACGCTGTTTGGCGCCAGCGGAGCGGGAAACCTGCTCACCAAGCTGACCGGGATTCTGGCGCTCATCTTCTTCACCACCTCGCTCTATCTGGCCTATTTTTCCAATGCTCGCGTGACTTCGAGCATCTTTGATCGTCCGCTACGGGGCGTGTCGCCGGCGCCGACGACGCCCGGCGCCGCTCGCGGGCCATCAAAGTCCGCGGGCGCCGCGGCGCATACGCAGCCGGCAGCTCCGCCGGCCAAGAAGTGACTCTGCGAGGCGAGCTACTCCTGACCCCGCGTCGCGGTGTTTGGCGCACCGGGAACGGCAGCCTAGTTTGGGAAACGCGCTAGGTCGGGTTTAATCGAGCGCTGTGCGAGGGTGGTGGAACTGGCAGACACGCGAGTTTGAGGGGCTCGTGGTAGAAATACCGTGCGGGTTCAAGTCCCGCCCCTCGCACCACAGGATTTCGCCTGTGACCCAACCATAGGACTGACCGCGACCGCGGGACTCTCGCCCCAAGGCTCGCTGCGCGAAAGCCTGCTGGGGGTCTGCTCAGCGGGCGTGCTTCGCCGAATTAAATTGCGCGCGAGATGTCTTCCAGCCGCCGGTTCGCGCTCCGGCCTTACCTTTATCTTTTCGAAACCGTTCTCGGCGCCGGTCATCCGGCTATCGCACGCTTCTTGGAGCGCTCGGTTCGCCGCTCTCGGTGAGATACACAACCGGGCGCGAATTTGCGGGGCGCGCGCCGTGGCACCGATATTTTCCTTGGGCCCAACCGGCTGGGCGCTATAATGAAGAAGCGCTTGTTCGCCGCGCTTTGAAGAGATGAGACGCAGGCTGCGCCTCCCAGGCCAATCGGACCCGTCAACTCGCCCGCGGCCAGCGCCGTCGGGTGGTCAGAACGAAATCCCTTACCGGCGCGCGCTGCGCCTGGCCGGCAACCATATTGTCCGCCTTCCGGCGATCATGGGGATACTGAACGTGACGCCGGACTCGTTCGCCGACGGAGGATGCTATCTGGAGCCGGCGCGCGCCGCCGAGCACGCGATAGAAATGGCCGAGGCGGGTGCCACGCTAATCGACATCGGCGGAGAATCGACCAGGCCGGGCGCGCTCGAGGTGGCCGCGCAGGAGGAGCTGCGCCGCGTTCTGCCGGTGCTCAAGGCGCTACGCGCCAGACTTAAGTGTCCGCTTTCCGTAGACACGCGCAAGGCCTCAGTGGCCGAAGCCGCCCTCGGCGAAGGCGCGTCGCTGATCAACGATGTGAGCGGCCTTCAGTTCGACCCTGCGATGGCGGCGACGGTTGCCCGCTTCAAGGCCGGGCTGGTCATCATGCACATGCGCGGGACGCCGGCGACAATGGCGCGAATGGCGCGCTACCGCGATGTTGTCACCGAGGTAAAGTCGAGTCTCAGCAGGCAGGCTGCGCTGGCGCTTGACGCGGGGGTAGCGCGGTCGCGAATCATCATCGATCCCGGTATCGGTTTTGCTAAGAAACCCAGCCATAATATTAGGCTACTGGCGGCATTGGCGATGCTCGCCGAATTGGGTTATCCGGTGATGGTGGGAGTTTCGCGCAAGAGCTTCGTGCGCGCGATCAGCGGGGGACAAGACGAGGAACTTGTTCTCGGGACCGCCGCAGCGGTTGCCGTGGCGGTCTTCAATCGGGCCGCGATCGTTCGCGTGCACGACGTCGGCGCGATGGTGCCGGTGGTAAAGATGGCCGCGGCATTGGCCGACGGTCGCGCTCGCAGGTAGATGCAAAAGGATCTGGGGCTCATACTGGAACTTAGGTGGCAAGACCTGCTCGACATTCTTATCGTTGCCTACCTTATCTATCGCATCGCCCTGTTGATGCGCGGGACGCGGGCGATGCAGATGGCGTTCGGGTTCGCGCTCTTAGCAGTGGCTTATGTGGCCTCGCAAGGGCTCGGTTTGTTTACGCTCAACTGGCTTTTGGGCAATTTCTTTGGCTCATTAATCGTTATTTTGGTGGTGTTGTTTCAAGACGACATTCGGCTCGCCTTGACGCAGGTTGGTGCCGGTCCCTTTTTCGGCTTTCACGCGAGTACTTCTGGGGCAACGGAAGCATTGACGCAGGCTGCGGCTTGGCTTTCGGCGCGCCGAATAGGCGGCTTAGTGGCGATCGAGCAGGATATCCGGCTGACCGAGTATGCGCAGAAGGGGCGCGCGATTCGCGGGCGCATCTCGGCCGAATTACTCGAGACGATCTTCATGCCGGGTTCTCCGCTGCACGACGGCGCAGTGGTGGTCAGGAATGACGAGGTAGTGGCCGCGGCATGCGTGCTGCCGCTCTCGAGCCGGCCTGACGTTAGTTCCTCGCTCGGCACCCGCCACCGCGCCGCGCTCGGGTTGAGCGAGCACACCGACGCCTTCGTAATCGTGGTCTCCGAAGAGACCGGACGGATCTCCGTGGCGCGCGCCGGCCGTTTGACCAGTCCGCTCGAGCCGGCCGCTCTGCGCGCGATGCTCTTGACGTTGCCCGGATTTTCGCTCCCCGCCGGCAGACCATGGTTCGCAAGACTGGGACGGAATGCGGCTCGCTGAACTAAGATCGGCGCTGACGCGAAATCTTGGCCTGCGGGCGGTCGCGTTGTTGCTGGCCACGATTCTTTGGCTGTTTGTCAATGCGGGCAACCCGCAGGCGGAAAGCTCCCTAAAGATCCCGGTCCAGTACGTTGGCCTTCAGCCTGGGCTGATGATCACGAATTTTCATCCCGACTCGCTTGAGCTGCAAATTAGCGGTCCGCGCACGCTGCTCTCGCTGCTTAACCCAGAGCGCTTAACGCTCAGGCTCGACTTGCGCGGAATCGGCCCCGGGCAGGCTCATTTCGACATCACGCCGGCCGAGTTTTCGCTTCCGCGTCAGACGGCGATCTCCCGCATCTCGCCCTCCGAGATCAATTTGAACATCGACCAAGTCGTAAGCCGCCAACTGCCGGTCCAGTTGATGATCGACGGCGAGGTGGCAGCGGGCTATGGCATCGGCTCAATCGCGCTCTCGCCGCCTTCGGTGACGGTCACCGGTCCGAGCCACGATGTAAGCGCGCTCAAGAGCATCGCGACCGAGCCCTTTGTGGTCAAGGGCGCGACCAAAGAGGTGACGCAAACGATCAGGCTGTTCAATCCAGGCGGGCTGCTCAAGGTCTCGACCGACGAGGTCTTGGCCACAGTTACCGTCCATGAAATAGTAGCCGACCGCGAGTTCCGTGGCCTGCCGGTAAAGGTGCGAGACGCGCGTTACCGTTTCTCATTGCAGCCGCGCAAAGTTGACGCCAAGGTGCGCGGTCCGGCGCGCGGACTTGCCGCGCTCGACCTCTCGGGCTCGGCTTACGTCGATGCCGCCAGCACGACGCTTCCCGGGGTCTACAATTTGCCGGTCATGATTGACCTGCCCGAGGGGTTCGAACTGGTCGACGAAAAGCCCGACAACGTGCGGTTTCGAATGTATCGATCGAGAGCGCGAGAATCGGCGGAGCCATGAACAAGCCTAACGACGAGATGGCGGCGCGGCAAATCGACGCCACCGCGCCGCGACAGCCGGACGCCATGATGGATGCGGACCGCGCATACGCTCCGGCGCCGAGGCTATTCGGCACTGACGGCGTGCGCGGGGTCGCCAACGTCGAACCGATTACCCCGCAGACTACGCTCAAGCTCGGCCGCGCCCTGGCCTACGTGTTCAAGAGCGCCTCCAAGCGGCGCCATCGCGTGCTGATCGGCAAAGACACGCGCCTTTCCGGCTACATGCTGGAGACGGCGCTGGCTTCGGGAATCTGCTCGATGGGTGTGGACGTGATGCTGGTGGGTCCGATGCCGACTCCCGCAATCGCCTTTTTGACGCGCAGTATGAGGGCGGATGCGGGGGTCGTCATCTCGGCCTCCCACAACCCGTTTTACGACAACGGGATCAAGTTTTTCTCCGGCCAGGGCTTCAAGCTTGACGATGAGATCGAGCGGCGGATCGAAACTCTGGTGTTTGACGAACGCGAGCTCGCGCGCGCGCGCCCTTCTGCCGAAGGAATCGGCAAGGCTTCTCGAATCGACGACGCCCTCGGACGCTACCAGGTGTTTCTCAAGGCATGTCTGCCGCGTACGCTGAACTTCGACGGCCTCAAAGTGGTCGTTGACTGCGCCAACGGCGCCGCCTATCGCGCGGGGCCCGAGGTGTTTGAAGAGTTGGGCGCCGAGGTGACCGCGATCGGCGTGCTGCCCGACGGCAGGAACATCAACGCCGAGTGCGGCGCGCTCTACCCCCTGGCCCTGCGGGAAACCGTCAGGAGCACGGGCGCCGACGTCGGCATAGCCCTGGACGGCGACGGCGATCGCGCTATTCTAGTAGATTCAAGCGGCGCCCTATTCGACGGAGACGACGTGCTGGCCATGATGGGACGCAAGCTGGCGCGTCAAGGCCTGCTCGCCGGCAATCGGGTGGTCGCCACCACGATGAGCAACCTCGGGCTCGAACGCTCGCTGGCGGAAGTAGGCGTGGGCCTGGTTCGCACCGAGGTCGGCGACCCGGCAGTGGTGCGCGAGATGCTGGTGAATTCCTATAATCTGGGCGGCGAGCAGTCGGGACACATTATCTTCATGGATCATTCGACCACCGGCGACGGCCTGATGACGGCGATAATGGTCCTGGCCTACATGATCGAAACCAACAAGCCGCTGAGCGCGCTTCGCGCGATGCGCAAAGCGCCGCAGGTGACGCGCAGCGTTCCCGTGCGGCGCAAAGTCGGCTTCGACGAAATCCCCGAACTGAAGCGCAAGATCGCTGCCGCCGAGGCCAAACTGGGCACTTCGGGACGGCTGCTCGTTCGTTACTCGGGCACCGAGATGGTAGCCAGGGTGATGGCTGAGGGCGAAGACCCGGACGAGATAAAGCTTGTCGTCGACGAGCTCAGCGCCGAGATCGAGCAGCGCTTGGGCGCGAATTCGCCCGCCTGAAGGCATGCGAGGCCGAAGCCCATGGTGAAACTCGGCGTTAACGTGGACCACTTCGCCACCCTGCGCCAGATACGCCGCACCGCTTATCCCGACCCGGTCCAGGCCGCCCTCGCCGCCGTGGGGGCGGGCGCCGACGCCATCACGGTGCATCTGCGCGAGGACCGCCGGCATATCCAGGATGACGACCTCGTCCGCCTGCGCAACGCGCTCAAGACCCATCTCAATCAGGAGCTGGCGCCGGTCGCGGAGATGGTGGAAATCGCCGCGCGAATCCGCCCCAACGAGGTCTGTTTCGTCCCCGAACGGCGCGAAGAGCTGACTACCGAGGGCGGTTTAGACGTGGAGCGCTGGAGCGCGCGGCTCGAACCTATGGTCGAGCGGCTTAAGCGGAGCAGGATCAAGGTCAGTTTGTTCATCGAACCGCAAGCTGAGCAGATCGAAGCGGCCGCCAAACTCGGCGTCGACTCGGTTGAAGTCCATACCGGCGCCTATTCCAACCTGGCCGACCAAGACACGCTGGGCGCCAAAGCCAAGGATCTGAGAATCAAGTTTAGCGTCCTGACCCGAACCGAGCTCGACAAACTAATCGCCGCGACGCGGCTTGCGCGCTCGCTTGGGCTTAAGGTCAACGCCGGACACGGGCTTAACTATCACAACGTCGGACCAGTGGCGGCGATCGCGGGGCTTAGCTGGCTGCATATCGGCCATTCAATCGTCGCGCGCGCCACCTTGGTCGGCATCGCGCGCGCGGTGCGCGAAATGAAGATGCTAATCCAGCGCTTCGCGACCCGCTCCCAGCTCAAGCACGTAACGCACTAGCTTTCGAGCTCGAAGCTCGGCACCTCAGTAGGCACTGATTTGGCGTCGTGGTCAGTTTGGGTTTTCACGCTGTCTTTTGCTGCCACTCCGAACGAGGCGGAGAAAGCGAGCTTGGAAATTTGCTTCGAGTCGTCCGCGCTGGCCGAAGAGCGTGGGCGCGCAAGGACAGAGAAAGGCTTCGCACGCCTCAAACGAGGGCAAGCTAGCCGGTATCCGGTATAATGATAGGCCGATTTGCGTGAAGCTGCTAAACGTGCAGGAAAGCCGCGAGCTGGACCGGCTTAGCCGAGATAAGTACGGTATCCCGTCATATCGGCTCATGACCTCTGCGGGCGAGGCGGTGGCGCGCTCCTGCGTGCGCGAATTTTTCGGCGCCTTTCTTCGGCCCCTTTTGGTAGTCGCGGGCAAAGGCAATAACGGCGGCGACGGAATGGTCGCCGCCCGCCGCCTCAAGCAGGACGGCGCACGGGTGACGGTGGCGCTGTTGGCCCGCGCGGCCGAGCTTAAGGGCGATGCTGCCCGGGCGTTGGCCGAATGGAAGCAGGCCGGCGGAGAGACCGAGGAGATCGCCGGCACGGGCCGGCCGCTCCAGACCGCGAGCGGCGCGGGATTGATTATCGACGCGATCTTCGGCACCGGCCTTAACGCTCCGGTCAGCGCACCGGCAGGGGCGGCGATCGATTTGATCAACGAAAGCGCCGTGCCGGTGGTGGCGGTAGACATCGCCTCAGGCGTCAATGCCGATACCGGGGCGATCATGGGCAACGCCGTCAGAGCAGCGCTTACCGTTACCTTCGGACTGCCTAAATTTGGCCATATCAGCTACCCCGCAGCCGACTGCTGCGGACGGCTCGAAGTCGTTGACATCGGCTTCGCTCCACAGGCGCTGGCAGAAATAGCGCCGAAGGGACGATGGCTGGAGCTCGCCGAAATGAGCAGCCTGTGGCCGACTCGGGCGGCCGCCTCGCACAAGGGCATGTTCGGCCATCCCTTGATAATCGCGGCAAGCCGCGGGAAGTCCGGGGCCGCGCTCCTGGCCGCGCGCGGCGCGCTCAGGGTGGGCGCCGGCCTGGTCACCGTCGCTGCGCCCGAAACGGCGCTCCCGGGCCTAACCACGGCGTGCCCGGAGTTGATGAGCGAGCCGATGCCGGAGCGCGAGGGACATTTCGCCGCCGCCGCAACAGCGTCGCGGCTGGGCGCTGTTTTGAGCGGAAAAAACGTGCTGGTCGCCGGACCGGGCATCGGTGTCAGCGCCGATACCAAGGAGCTTATCGAGTATTTGATCAGCGAGGGCGCTGCGCCCAATCGCCCGCTGGTGCTCGACGCGGACGGGCTTAACGCCGTGGCGGAAATCGGCTGCCGCATCGTGCTTCGAGCTAAGGGCCCGGTCCTGCTGACGCCCCATCCCGGCGAGATGGCCCGTTTGCTTAAGCGGGGCACGGCCGAGGTCAACGCCGACCGAATCGGCGCGGCGCGCCGGCTATGCGAGCATACCGGCGCGGTTACCCTGCTCAAGGGCGCGCGCTCAGTGATCGCCAGTCCGGATGGGGCAGTTTACGTGAACTCGAGCGGCAACCCGGGCATGGGAACCCCGGGCATGGGCGACGTGCTCTCGGGAGTGCTCGGCGGGCTGCTCGCCCAGGGGCTTGCCGCGCGCGACGCGATGGCGCTGGGCGTGTTTGTCCACGGGTATGCCGCCGACCGAGTGGCGCGGCGGCTGGCGCCGGTAGGCTTTATCGCCGGCGACGTTATCGAGGAATTGCCGCGCGCCCTTGCTGACGCGACGCTCGGCGAAATCGGCAGGCCGCCATGCGGCCCCATGACCGGCCTTTAAGGCGAGTCCGGAAGTGGTACACTCCGGTCTGCTCGTTGACCAGGCCGGCGCGCAACTCCAGCAACCAGCTAAGGAATAACTAGAATAGCCCGATTGGGCCCCGCTTGCCGCAAGTCTATGCTAAGGCTAAACGATAGAGCTGATGGACGTGATTTTGCACAGCAACTCGGCGCGCGAGACCAAGGCCTGGGGCCGGCGCCTCGGCTCGCTACTTGAGGGCGGCGAACTATTGGCGCTGACCGGCGACCTCGGGGCGGGCAAAACCTGCTTCGTTAAGGGAGTGGCCAAGGGTCTAAGCCTGCGTGAGGAGGAGATTTTAAGCCCGACCTTTACGATTATCCAAGAACACCGCGGGCGCCTTCCCCTCTACCATATCGACCTCTATCGTCTGGAAACGGTGGAAGTCGAGGAGCTCGGCCTGCGCGAGTACCTTTTCTCGGCGGCGATCGCGGCGGTCGAATGGTTTGAGCGTCTGCGCGAGGCCGCGGAGTTGGACTGCCTTGAAATAAAGATAGTGCTTGAGGGCGCCAACCGCCGGCGAATCGAGCTTCGTGCCAAGGGCGCGCCTTACGTCGCCGTTCTCGAGCGACTGGAACAATGTTTTGTTGCATCCGGCAGTCAGGCGCCATACCCGTCTTCTTGCGCTAAAATCGGTTGAGCGAGAAACGTCGCTTTGCTCGCCGGGGCCGCTCTTGACCTCGGATGGTTGGCACGTGCCTTTAGTCGTACAGAAATATGGCGGAACCTCCGTAGGCTCTGTTGAGCGAATCAAGGCGGTCGCCGATCGGGTTCGCCGCAGCGCCGCAGGCGGTGACCGGATCGTCGTGGTGGTCTCAGCGATGGCGGGCGAGACCGACCGGCTGTTCGCTCTGGCCGGACAACTCGGGGCCCACCCGAATCCTCGGGAAACGGATGTTTTGGTTTCAACGGGAGAGCAGGTTTCGGCGGCTTTGTTGGCAATTCGGCTGCAGGCGCTGGGACTTCCCGCCGTGTCCCTTCTCGCTTCGCAGTTGAGGCTCACCACTGACTCCAATCATGGGCGCGCAAGGATCAAATCAATCGACGTAAGGCGTGTCTTGCAGGCGCTAGAGGACGGCAATATTGTAGTTGCGGCTGGGTATCAAGGAGTCGATTCGCTCGGCAATATCACGACCCTGGGCCGCGGGGCATCCGACCTGTCGGCGGTTGCGCTGGCCGCGGCGCTGCGGGCGCATCGCTGCGAAATCTGCACCGATGTCGAGGGAGTCTTTACCGCCGATCCGAACATATGCCCGCCGGCGCGCAAGCTCAGTCGCATCTCGTACGACGAGATGCTGGAGTTGGCCGGATTGGGGGCCAAGGTGCTGCAGGCGCGCTCGGTCGAGCTGGCCAAACGCTTCAAGGTACCCGTGGTCGTTCGCTCAAGCTTCACCGACGCCCCGGGAACATGGGTTGGCGAGGAAGACAAGGCCATGGAAGATGTGCTGGTCTCAGGCGTGACACTCGACCGCAATCAGAGCAAGATCACGCTTACCGGCGTCGAGGACCGGCCGGGGCTGGCGGCCAAAATCTTCGGACCGATCGCCAAGGCCGGAATCGTCGTCGACATGATTATTCAGAACGCGAGCGCCGAGGGACGTACCGATTTGACCTTTACCGTCAGCCGCGGAGATTTACTGCGCGCGCTCGAGCTGGTGAAGGAAGTCGCCGCGCAGATCGGCGCCGGCGGGGTACGCTACGAGGAGCAGGTGGCAAAGGTCTCGGTCGTGGGATGCGGGATGCGCAGTCACGCCGGGGTGGCGGCGCGGATGTTCGAAGTGCTGGCGCGAGAGGGAATTAATATCGAGATGATAGCCACTTCCGAAATCAAGATTTCTTCGGTGGTTAATATTAAATACGGCGAGCTTGCGGTAAGGGTGCTTCACGACGCCCTTGTGGGCAACTGCGGCGCGGGCTCGTACAAAGAGGAGCGCTGATGGCAACGTGCGGCAAGCAAAGGGTTTACCTGTATGACACGACGCTTCGCGACGGCTGCCAGTCCGAAGAGGTCTCGCTCACGGTGGCCGACAAGCTCAGGATCGCCCAGCGTCTGGACGATCTCGGCATCGACTACATCGAGGGCGGCTGGCCCGGCTCCAACGAGCGCGACGCCGCATTTTTCGCCGAAGTGAAAAAGCTCAAGTTGCACCACGCCAAAGTGGCCGCCTTCGGTTCGACTCGGCGCGCCAATCTGAAGGCGGAGCAGGACCACAACCTCGAGCTGTTGCTGACGGCGCAGACGCCGGTGGCAACGGTGGTGGGAAAGACCTGGGATTTGCATGTCAAAGAGGCGCTGCGCATAAGCAACCAGGCTAATCTCGAGGTAATCGCCGACACGATTGCCTACCTCAAGGCGCGCGTGGACGAGGTAATCTTCGACGCCGAACATTTTTTCGACGGCTTCGCGGATAATCCCGAGTTCGCGCTTCAATGCTTAAAGGCCGCCGCCGAGGCGGGCGCCGACGTAATATGCCTGTGCGATACCAACGGCGGGCGGCTGCCCGACGAGATCGCCGCCGGCGTAAACGCCGCGCGCGCCGCGCTGTCGTGCACGCTCGGGATTCATTGCCACAACGACTGCGAGCTGGCGGTAGCCAACTCCCTGGCCGCGGTCAAGGCCGGGGCGCGCCACGTCCAGGGCACAATCAACGGGCTCGGCGAACGCTGCGGCAACGCCAACCTGGTCTCGATTATCGCCAACCTCGAGCTTAAGCTGGGCTGCCGATGCGTGGGGACGGAAAAGCTCAAGCTCTTGCGCGAGGTTTCGCTGGTGGTCTACGAGCTCGCCAATCTGGCGCCGCTTGCGCGCCAGGCGTTTGTCGGACGCAGCGCGTTCGCGCATAAGGGCGGGCTCCACGTCTCGGCAATCCAGCGCAACGTGCGCACCTACGAGCATATGGAGCCGAAACTCGTCGGCAACAACCGGCGCGTGCTGCTTTCGGACCTCGCCGGGCGCGCCAACATCGTCTACAAGGCGCGCGAATTCGGCCTTGCGCTCGACCCCGACAACGAGAAGATTGGCTTGCTCTTGGAGGAACTGAAAAGGCTCGAAGGCGAAGGCTATCTTTACGAGGGAGCTGAGGCGTCGTTCGAGTTGGTGATGTTGCGCGCGCTGGGCATGCTCGAGCGCTCGTACTTCGAGTTCGTGAGCTTCCGCGTGTTCGACGACAAATGGCACGAAGAGCACGCCCCGTTCAGCGAGGCGGTGGTCGTGATCGACGGCCCCGACGGACAGCGCTCGCGCAGCTCGGCTTCCGGCAACGGCCCGGTCAACGCGCTGGACTCGGCCCTGCGCAAGGCCTTGCTGCCTTACTATCCGACGCTTGAGCCAATGCATCTTGCCGACTACAAGGTCCGCGTGCTCGACAACGGCGCGGGCACCGCGGCGCGGGTCCGCGTCTTGATCGAGTCTACCGACGGCAAGCTGCGCTGGGGCACGGTGGGCGTATCAAGTAACGTACTCGAGGCGAGCTGGCAGGCCCTGGTCGACGCGGTCGAATACAAGCTGTACAAGGACATCGCGATTCCCGCCGTCGTGAATAGCCCGAAAGGCCGGCTCGCGGTGGGCGCCGAGCTATAGCGAGCTATAGCAATGTTGCCGGCGAAGATACTCGGCGCAGGCAATCCCGGGCTCTTGCGGACAAACCGCATGCAATCGGATTTCGAGGACAACCGCGCGATTCACCCGCCATCTTGTTCGCCCCAGCCGGCGCTTTTCGATCCTAGGAAGCATCGGTGCCGGAGGCTCCCGGGGCGCGTGGGGCCGGGCGCATCCGGCCGACGCACGAGAGCTAAGCGCGGCTGCGGTTTACCCTCGTTGCGCGGCGCTGCTATGCTGTTTCGAGGCAAGGGCGTGGAGTAAACGATGGGCTTTTTCAGCCGCCTGCGCGAAGACGTTAATGCCGCCTTCGAGCGCGATCCTGCTGCGCGCAGCACGCTTGAAGTACTGCTCGCTTACCCGGGCATTCACGCCGTATGGTGCTATCGGCTGGCCCATTGGCTTTGGGAACACAACTTAAAGCTGCTGGGCCGATTGGCGAGCGAACTGGCGCGCTGGCTGACCGGGATCGAAATCCATCCGGGAGCGAAGATCGGCCGCCGGCTTTTTATCGACCACGGGATGGGCGTAGTGATCGGCGAGACCTGCGAGATCGGAGACGACGTGCTCATCTATCAGGGGGTGACGCTCGGCGGCACCAGCCTCAGCAAGGGCAAGCGCCACCCGACGATCGAAGACGGCGTGATGGTCAGCGCGGGCGCCGCGGTCATCGGGCCGGTCACCATCGGGCGCGGCAGCCGCATCGGGGCCGGCGCGGTAGTGGTATCCTCGGCGCCGGCTGACTCCACCATCGTCGGCATCCCGGGAAAAATCGTCGAGGGTGAATACATCAGGCGCCCGGTAGGTCAACTTGATCACGCCCATCTACCCGACCCAGTGGCCCGCGCCCTGAGCGAGCTTGCGGGCAAATTGGAGCACATCGCAAATCAACTCGCTGAAATCGAAGAGCGGCAAAATTGCCTCGAAGAGAAGCTCATGGAACAAAGCTACCCGGCCAACCTAGCCACGATGGTGAAACATCAGTAGAGCGGCCGGCGCATCGCAGCGCGCCGCGCGCGAAAGCATACAGCAGCCTAAAACGGTCCGTCGGGCACGTCAGACCGCTTCGCGGGTCGGCCGGCCGCACGCCGGACAGCGCGGCGCGGCGCTTGAACGGCGCGCCGGACCGGCGCGCAGCGGCAAAAGCCACGCCGATGCGCGTAGCGCCTTTGAAGCGGTCATAAATACGTGCCTCGGGCCGTCTGCTCCAAGCCGGCGCGCCGTGCGGACCGCCGGACCAACCGCCCCGCGAGCGAAATCAAAACGCGGTGAAGGCGGCAAGGAGCGGACGGACGACTCGCGCGTGCGGCTGCGCGCCGCCAAAACGCTGTCGGGAAGCGGCGGCGGCCGCGAGTTGGAGCCAGCGCCAGATGCCGGGCTAGCTGGACTAGCTAAGGTAACTTTCAAGCAATCGGCAATGGAAATTTATCTGGATTATAACGCCGGCGCTCCCTTGCGCCCCGAAGCTCGCGAGGCGCTGGCCGAATTTTTGGCCGCTGAGGAGGGGAATCCCGCCTCGGTTCATCGCAGCGGCCAACGGGCGCGGCGCGCGCTTGAGCGGGCCCGCGCGCAGGTCGCGGCGCTAATTGACGCGGCGGCGCGCCGGCTTGTCTTCACCAGCGGCGGTACGGAGGCGAACAATCTCGCCATCTTCGGCGCGGTCAGGACGCAAAACGGGCGGCGTAAGATTATCAGCTCACTGATCGAGCATTCCTCGATTCTGGGCCCGCTGCGGGCCCTCGCACAGGCCGGGTTTCTTGTGCGCCGGCTTGCGCCCGACGACAAAGGACGCATCAGCGCGGAGCAGGTCCTCGCCGAGCTTGACGACAATACCGCGCTAGTCACGCTCGGACTAGCCAATTCGGAGACCGGCGCGATTCAGGACCTGGCGCCGCTTGCGCAGCCGGTCCGGCAAGCCGGCGCATTGCTCCATATCGACGCGGCCCAGGCTGCGGGAAGGATGGGCCTGAGCGCAAGCCGTCTCAACTGCGACTTCATGAGCTTGAGCGGCCACAAGCTTGGCGCGCTTGCCGGAGTGGGCGCGCTCTACGCGCGTGATGAGCGCCGGGTAAGCCCGCTGATGTTCGGCGGACCTCAGGAGCGCGGCGTCCGGCCGGGGACGCCCAACGTTTTGGGCGCCGTGAGCATGGGCGCGGCCGCCGAGACCGTTAGCTCGCGGTTGAGCCACGAAATCAACCTGATGTCGGTCCTGACCGAGCGCCTACGTTCACGGCTGTGCGCGTCGATCCCGGGACTCGCGCTCAACGGGCCATTGTTCGGCAGAATCCCCAACACGCTCAACCTGACCTTTCCCGCAGCGCGCGGCGAGAGCCTGTTGATCGCGCTCGACCTGGAAGGGGTTCGCGTCTCGATGGGCTCGGCATGCGCCGCGGGAGCGGTTGAGCCCTCGCACGTGCTGATGGCCATGGGGCGCTCGGAGAGCGAGGCGCGCAGCTCGCTGAGGCTCAGTTTGGGGCCGCAGCTCGCGCTGGAGGAAATTGAGCGCGCGGCGGTGATCTTCGCCCGCGTCTGGCAGCGGGTCGCCGAGGTGGAAGCCGCCGAAGGCGAGGCTCGCGGATGAGCCGCCCGCGGGCCGCATTGCGGGTTTTACGGGCCGGCGCGCCGGAGGCCGTCAGGCGGGCGCTCCGATGAAGCCGCGGGTGGTGGTCGCAATGTCGGGCGGCGTCGACAGTTCGGTTGCCGCGGCGCTGCTGCACGAGAGCGGCCACGAGGTGGTCGGCATCGCGATGCGGCTGACCGCCGACGGCGCGGAACCGAGCGCCGGCGAGCATCGACGATGCTGCTCTTATGAAGATTTCGAGGACGCGCGACGGGTCGCGGAAGAGATGGATTTCCCGTTCTATACCGTCGATCTGCGCGAAGACTTCGCGCGCAGCGTTATCGACCCGTTTGTCAACGAATATCTTGCCGGCCGCACGCCCAACCCGTGTCTGTCATGCAACCGGTGGATAAAGTTCGATCGGCTCCGGCGGCGCGCCCGCGCGCTCGGCGCGGATTACGTCGCCACCGGCCACTACGCGCGTATTGAGCGCGCGGGCGACGGCCGCTTTCGTCTGCGGCGGGCGCTTGACCTGCAGAAGGATCAATCATACTTCCTCTTCGCGCTCGAGCAGGAAGAACTTGCGCGCACGCTGTTCCCACTCGGCGCGATGACCAAGGGCGAGGTTCGGGCCAAGGCGCGGGCGCTGGGCCTGGCGAACGCCGACAAGCCGGAAAGCCAGGAGATTTGTTTCGTCTCGGAGCCCGGCGGTTATGGGGATTTCGTCGGTCGGCGAGCCGATCCGGCGCGGATCAGGCCCGGGCGCATCGTCGGCACCGACGGCGGGATGCTCGGGGTCCACGGCGGAATCCATCGCTTCACTATCGGCCAGCGCCGCGGTCTCGGCCTGTCCGGGGCGGCGCCGTTGTACGTGCGCGAGATCAGGCCGCAGAGCGCCGAGGTCGTCGTCGGCGCGCGCGAACACTTAGGCGATCGCGGACTGCGGGCGCGCGGCGTGAGCTTGACCGATCCGGCGCGCGCGCCCGCGCGCCCGTTGGCCGTGGAGGTAAAGATACGCTATCGCCATCCGCTCATCCCGGCCACGCTCACGCTGCTGGACAGCAGCTCGGCCGCCGTGCGCTTCGCCGCTCAACAGCCGGCGGTCACCCCTGGGCAGGCGTGCGTTTTCTACGTCGGCGACGAGGTGCTCGGTGGCGGCATCATCGAAGCGCCGCTTAAGGAGTAGACCGGATGCGCTTTGCGATCGCGACCATGGGATGCAAGGTCAACCAGTACGATTCCGCGATGATCGAGCGCCGGCTGGCCGCCGCCGGCATGGAACGAGTCGAGTTCGGCCAAGCCGCCGACGTTTATGTGGTCAACACCTGCACCGTCACCGACCGCGCCGACAGCGAAAGTTTGCGCATCGCGCGCCGCGCCCGCCGGCTCAATCCGGCGGCGCGGGTTCTGATGACCGGCTGCCTGGCGCAGGCGAATCCGCAGGCTTTGGCGCCCTCGGCCGCGGTCGACCGGGTGATCGGCCTGGGGCGCCTCGATGATCTCGTGCGCGCGGCGCTCGGCGAAGATGCCGGGGGCGCCAAGGTGGCGGTCTCCAATCTGCGCAAGGAAAAAATTGCACTTGATTCGGCCGGGGTGACGCTGGCCGGACGCACCCGGGCGTTTCTTAAGCTGCAGGAAGGCTGCGACCGCTTTTGCGCCTTTTGCATCGTTCCCTTCTCGCGCGGCCGTTCGCGCAGCCTGCCCCCGCGCCAGGTCCTGGCGGCACTCGACGAGCTTGACAGCAGAGGGATCAAGGAAGTCGTGCTGTGCGGAGTCCAGCTCGGCGGCTATGGCCGCGACCTCGATCCTCCACTGGCACTCGTCGAACTGCTCGAGTTAATCGCCCAGCGCAGCCGCATCGCGCGCCTGCGGCTGAGCTCGATCGAGCCCGACGAATTAGGCGAGCCGATCCTCAAGCTGATGGCGAGCGAGCGCCGGTTTTGCCCGCACTTCCATCTCCCGTTGCAGTCGGGCGCGGATGAGGTCCTGAGCCGGATGCGCCGGCCTTACACGACCGGATACTACCGCAAGCTGGCGTGGAGAATCCTCGAGCTGATGCCCGATGCGGCGCTGGGCGTCGATCTTATCGCCGGTCTACCCGGCGAGAGCGCGCAGCATTTCGCGCGGAGCATGGAATTCTTGTCCACTCTGCCGCTCGCCTATTTTCACGTTTTCCCCTATTCGGTAAGATCTGGCACGACGGCGGCTAAGCTTGCGGGCAAGGTCAATCCGGGCGAGATTAAGCGTCGCGCGGAGCTGATGCGCTCGCTCGGAGCACGTAAGCGCAGGGACTTCCTGGGGGGATTCCAAGGCGCCCGCCTCGATGTGCTGTTAGAAGACATTTGCGACCCGCGCAACGGAAAACTCCGGGGCTACAGTCGAAATTACATCCGCGTGCTCGTCGACGGTCCCGCCCACCTGAAGAACTGCGAGGTCGAGGTTGAAGCGACCGATGTTATCGGCGATGCGTTGGCTGGAACGGTGGTTCAACCCTGGGCGAAGTCCGGGGCGCCGGCCCGCACAGACCGACAGTTTGCGAGCGACCGACACCAAGCTCGAACAAGCGCTTAATTATCGCTTCGCCGACCGCGGCCTGTTCCTACTCGCGCTCACTCATCGCAGCGCCGTCGACGGGGCGCGCGGAGACTACGAGCGCTTGGAGTTTTTGGGCGACGCCGTGCTCGACCTGATCGTGGCCGACTTTTTGATGCGCCGGTTTCCCGAAGCGACGGAGGGCACGTTGTCGAAACTTCGAGCCTCGATTGTCAACACGTACACGCTGGCCGGCAAAGCGCGCGCGCTGGGAATCGGCGACAGCTTGCGCCTCGGCAAAGGCGAGGAAAACAGCGGCGGACGCGACAAGGTCTCGATTCTGGCCGCCGCCTTCGAGGCGTTGATCGGCGCGATCTATACCGAGAGCGGTTTCGAGGCCGCCCAACGCGCCGTGGAAGCGTTGCTTACCCCCGACATCGGCGCCCCCGGAGCGCAGCGCGACTACAAAACCGAGCTGCAAGAGGCCGGCTATCGACGCTTCGGCGAGCATCCGGTGTACGAGTTGGCCGGCGAGAGCGGCCCGGAGCATGCCAAGCGCTTCGTAAGCCGCGTGCGCATCGGCCAGCATGAGTTGGGCATTGGCGAGGGCTCGAGTAAAAAACAGAGCGAGCAGGCCGCCGCGCGGCGCGCGCTCGAAGTAATCTCAGGGCAGCAGCATGAGCGCGGCGGCGCCTGATTCCTTCCGATGCGGGTTGGTCGCCCTCGGCGGCCGCACCAATGTCGGCAAGTCAACCCTGCTGAACCGGCTGGTCGGACGCAAGGTGTCAATCGTAAGCCCGCGGCCGCAAACTACCCGCCGGCGCATCCTCGGCGTGCGGCACGACGCCGACGCGCAGCTTCTGTTGGTCGACATGCCGGGGCTGCATCTGCCGCGCGGGCTGCTCAATCAACAGATGACCGCGTTGGCGCGCCGCTGCCTTTCCGAGGCGGATGTGCTGGTAGGAGTGATCGAAGCCGGCCCGGCTCTGGCAGCGGGCGACAAGGCGTTTTTGGCTGAGATGCTCGAATACCGGATGGCGAAAGTCATCGCGATCAATAAAATCGATCGCGTAAAGCGCCCGAGCATTCTGCCGCTCGCGCAGCAATGCGCGCAGCAAGTCGCGGACGCGCAAATCGTGCCGATAAGCGCGCTCACCGGGGAGAACCTCGACCGCCTGGTAGACGTCATCAAGCACTACCTTCCTCAGCGGCCCGCGCTGATGCCGGAACAGAAGTATACTGACCAGAGCGAATCGACGATTGCGCAGGAGATCATCCGCGAGAAAATTTTTTTCGCCGCGCGCGAAGAGGTGCCTTTCTCTACCGCGGTCAAGTTGGACGAATTTACCTTGGAGCCCGAAGGCCGGCTCTTGCGCATCGCGGCGACGATCGTCGTCGAACGCGACTCGCAAAAAGGCATCTTGATTGGCGCCGGCGGCCTGCGTCTTAAGCGCATCGGCCAAAGCGCGCGCGAGGAGCTTGAAGCGCTGCTGGGCCGCCGCATATTCATGACCCTTTTCGTCAAGGTCGACAAGAACTGGACCAGAGATCCGCGAAAAGTCGCGGAGCTCACGGCTTAAGCCCGGTTTCAAAAGCCGGCGGCGCGCGACCGACGGCGGTCCGTTGTCCGGATGGCGAGCGGGAGCGCCGAGCCGATGCGCCGGTGCACCGTGGCGCGCGAATCGCCGCCGTACGCAGCCGGCGAAATCGCTGCGGGCGTCAAAGCTGCGCGAACGCGGAGCGCAAGCCTCCGGCGTCGCAAGACGCCGAAGGCTCCGAGTCAGGAGCGCGGAAAAACGGATGATTCTCATGGGCGAACGGTCACGCGAGGCAGGCGACGAAGCGATGGGCGAGCGGCCGCGCGCGCTTCCCTTAGAGCGGCTTCGGGCGGCCGCGCAAGGGCTGCCGACAGTGCTCATCTGCGGGCGCCCCAACGTCGGCAAGTCCACGTTGTTCAACCGCATCGTCGGCGCCCAGCGCGCGATCGTGAGCGAGGTTCCCGGCGCGACGCGAGACCTGAACCTGGCCCGCGCCCGCGCCGGCGAGCGGGAATTCGCGATCGTCGACAGCGGCGGCCTTGGGCCGGGAGCGGGCGAGTCGCTGAGCGAAAGGTTGGCGCAGCGAACCATGGACGCCGCCCGGGCGGCCGACGCGATAATCTTCCTGGTGGACGGCAGAGAGGGGTTGAACCCCGCAGACCGCCAAGCGCTTAAGGCGCTGCGCCGCGTAAACCGTCCGTTTCTGCTCGCGGCGAACAAGCTTGACCGTCCGGCGATGGACCTTCTTGCCGGAGAGTTTCACGCCTTGGGCGCGGAACGGGTCTTTCCGGTCTCGGCCGCGCACGGACGCGGTGTGGGCGAGCTGCTCGAAGCGCTGGCGGCCCTGCTGCCGGAGGAGGCGGGCGCAGCGGCGCGCGGCGCCAACGACCTGCGCTTCGCGCTGATTGGCCGGCCCAACGTCGGCAAATCCTCGCTGGTCAACCGCTTGGCCGGTTTCGAGCGGTCCGCGGTCGACGCCACGGCGGGAACCACACGTGATCCGGTCGACATCGAAATAAGCCTTTCCGGCCGGAGCATTCTTTTGATCGATACGGGCGGAGTGCGCCGGCCGGCGAGAATCGACAACGCGCTTGAGCAGCGCGTGGTTGCCCGCGCCTTGGCAACTGTCCGGCGCGCGGAGGTCTTGGGCCTGGTGATCGACGCCGCGCAGGGTTTCACCGATCAGGACGCGCGCCTGGCCGCGATGGTGGACAAGCACGACCGCGCGCTGATGCTCATCGCAAATAAATGGGATTTGGCTGCCGCGCAGGATCGCACGACCGCTCGGTTCCGGCGCGATTTGCGGGAGCGATGTCCGTTTTTAGACTATGCGCCGGCGGTGTTTTGCTCCGCGCTTACCGGCGACGGCGTCGGCGATATTCTCGAGGCCGCGCTTAAGGTCGGCGAGAGCTTTCACGCGGTGTTCAGGACCGCGCAATTGAACCGGATTTTGAGCGAGGCGGCCGCCGAGGTCGAACCACCGATGGTGCAGGGGCGGCGGCTTAAGCTGATGTATGTCACCCAAACCGCCAGCTCGCCGCCGCGCCTTCTGTTTTTCTCGAACCTGGAACGCGACGTCCCGGTGCACTATTTGCGTTTTTTGCAAAGCCGTTTTCGCGCCGCGCTGAAAATTGTCGGCGCGCCGCTACGAAT
This sequence comes from Deltaproteobacteria bacterium, assembly GCA_021831785.1. Classification (GTDB taxonomy): domain Bacteria; phylum Desulfobacterota; class Binatia; order Binatales; family Binataceae; genus JAJYYI01. The sequence goes on from JAKBMB010000028.1 coordinate 129,397, forward strand.
CGAACTGCGCCGGGCCGCCAGCTCGCGCGGCAAAGCCCCGTTCACGCCCGACAGGCGCGGCGAGTCCCAACGATAAGCTCAGCGGCCGGACCCGCGGCGAACAGGCTTAAGCCGGCCTCGGCTGCGGGCTTGCCGCGGGCGCGCGAGCAATCCGGTCGCCAGGCTGGAGGCGGTCGGCTATATTGGGGCAAAGGGCTTATACGGACGTGATCCTGATTCTCGATTTCGGCAGTCAGTACACTCAGCTCATCGCGCGCCGGCTGCGCGAGGCCGGAGTCTACAGCGAAATTCATCCCTACAATTTCGACCCGGGCCGGATTTTTGAGCTCGCCCCCAAAGGAGTCATTCTCTCCGGCGGACCGGCAAGCATTTACCAGGAACAGGCGCCCGATGTTCGCGACGAGGTCCTCACGGCCGGCTACCCGGTGCTGGGCATCTGTTACGGCATGTACCTTCTGGCGTATCATCTGGGCGGCAGCAGCGCGCGCTCCAAAGCGCGCGAGTACGGGCCGGCGACGCTGGTGATCGACGACGCGAGCGGACTGTTCGAAGGACTCGACGGACGGGAACAGCCGGTGTGGATGAGCCACGGCGACCGGGTCGAAGCGATTCCGCCTGCCCTGCGCGCGATCGCGCACACCGACAACTCGCCGTACGCCGCGGTGCGAAGCCTCGACGGCCGGTGGTGGGGCGTCCAGTTTCATCCCGAGGTGGCCCACACCGCCGGCGGCGCGAAGATTTTGCGCAATTTCGCTTACAACATCTGCGGCGAGACCGGGGACTGGAAACTCAAGAACTTCATCGAGCGCAAGGTCGCCGAAGTCCGCCGCCGCGTGGGCGATGACGGCCGCGTCCTGATGGGCCTGTCGGGCGGCGTTGACTCGGCCGTGGCGGCAGCGCTGATCGGCCGCGCGGTCGGCCCGCGTTTGCGATGCGTCTTTGTCGACACCGGGCTTTTGCGCGCCGGCGAACGCGAGCGAATCGAACGGGGCTTCGCTGCGCGCCTCGGAATCGAACTCGGCGTAGTCGACGCGGCCGAGCTTTTTATTCGGCGGCTTGCGAGCGTGACCGATCCCGAGCAAAAGCGCCGTATCATAGGCCATGCCTTTATCGAAGTGTTCGAACGCGAGGCGAGCCGCTTGGACGGCGTGCGCTTTCTGGGACAGGGCACGCTTTATCCCGACGTAATCGAGTCGGTGCCGTCCAAGGGCCCCTCGGCCACGATCAAGAGCCATCACAACGTGGGCGGCTTGCCGGAGCGGATGCAGCTTGAGCTGATCGAGCCCCTGCGCGAGCTGTTCAAGGACGAAGCGCGGCAGGTGGGCCGCGAGTTGGGGCTGCCGGACGAGATCGTCGACGCCGAGCCCTTCCCCGGACCAGGCTTGGCGGTGCGAATCGTCGGCGAGGTCACGCGCGAGCGGCTTGCGCTGTTGCGCGCGGCCGACCAAATCGTGATGCAGGAGATTCGCGCGGCCGGGCTGGCCGGCAGCCTATGGCAGGCTTTCGCGGTGCTGCTGGCGCTCAAGTCGGTCGGCGTGATGGGCGACGAGCGCAGCTATGACAGCGCGATCGCGATTCGCGCGGTCCACTCGCTCGACGGAATGACCGCCGACTGGGCGCGGCTGGACCCCAGTCTGCTCGGGCGGCTCTCGACCCGGATCACCAACGAGGTCGCCGGAGTCAACCGCGTGGTGTACGATATCACGTCCAAGCCGCCGGCGACGATCGAGTGGGAATGATCGTCCGCACGCGCTACGCCCCCAGTCCGACCGGCTCGTTGCATATCGGCAACGTGCGCTCCGGACTTTTCGCCTACCTGTTTGCGCGCCATCACGGCGGCGTCTTCATCCTGCGCATCGACGACACCGACCCGCAGCGTTCGAGCAAGGAGTCGCTCGACGAAATTCTCGCTAGTCTCGGCTGGCTGGGGATTGAATGGGACGAAGGCCCGCCGGACCCGGCTTATTTTCAGTCCAAGCGCCTGGCGCGCTACCAAGACGCGGTGCGCGGACTGCTGAGCGCAGGTCTCGCCTATCCCTGTTACTGCACGCCCGAGGAGCTGGAGGCCAAGCGCAAGCAGGCCGAGCGCGAAAAGCGCAAGCCCGTCTACGACGGAAAATGCCGCGAGCTGCCGTTTGACCCGGATTTGCTTTTGCCCCAGCGCGCCGGCGTGCGCGCCTACGCGATTCGCTTTCGCACGCCGCAGCACGGCGAGACGGTCGTGGAAGACCTCGTCAAAGGCCGTGCGGCGTTCAGCAACTCGGAGCTCGACGACCTCATCATCTTTCGCTCCGACGGGCTTCCTACGTACAACCTGGCCAGCGTGGTCGATGACATCGACATGCGCATCACCCACGTCGTGCGCGGCGACGACCATCTGCCCAACACCCCGCGCCAGATCAGGATTTTCGAGGCGCTGGGCTCCAAACCACCGGAATTTGCCCACTTGCCGATGGTCCTGGGGATGGACGGCAAGCCGCTCTCCAAGCGTCACGGCGCGACTTCGGTTGTCGCCTACCGCGACGCCGGCTACTTTCCCGAGGCACTGCTTAATTATCTTGCGCGGCTTGGATGGTCTCACGGCGACCAGGAGATTTTCTCCAAGAGCGAGCTTATCGAAAAGTTTGACTTTACCAACTGCGGCAAGTCCGCCGGGATCTTCAACCCCGAAAAGCTGCTCTGGCTCAACTTTCACTACTTGAAGGAGCGCCCGCTCGTGAAGCTCGTGGACGAGCTAAAGCCTTTCATCGAGCGGCGCGGCTACCGCGTTCCGATAGACGACGGCTGGCTCGTGATGATGACGGCGACGCTGCGCGAGCGCGCCAAAACGCTGGTCGAGTTGGTGGAGTTCGCGCGCTTTTACCTCAGCGCAGAGATCGAGATCGACCCCAAAGCGGCAAACAAGTTCCTCACATCCCAGGTTTTGGAGCCGCTGCGCGCGCTGACCGAAAAAATTGATTTGAGCCCGTCGCTCAGACTTCTCGATCGGCTGTTCCTGCCTGATCAGCGGACCGGCGACGGCGATCCGCACGACGATTGGTTACGCGCCGTCGAGGAAGTGAAGCGGCTCTTCGGGCCGAGCGTCGATGAGCCGAAGTCCGACGTCACTATCGCCGAACCGCACTTTATCTGCGAACATATGCACCTTGCGTTACACGGCAGCGGCGACCTCTTGTTCACGGACTTGGGCTATCCTTATCCTGAGTATTTCCTTAGCGTGCTGCACCACACCTCGCGAATTGTGGAAAAGCTCTTCGGCCAAGTGCTCGCGCGCTTCAACCTAAAGCTCGGCCAGCTCGCTCAACCGGTGCGCGTCGCGTTGACCGGAGGCACGGTGAGCCCGGGGATTTTCGAAGTTATCGCGGTACTCGGCCGCCAGCGTACGGTAGAACGGCTGCGGGCCGCGGCGGCGCTGATCGAGGCGCAAAACCAGCGCCGCGCCGAGTGATCGAAATCTCCCGGCGCGGTAAGGCGCTATGCGCGCCTCGCGGACGGCCGGACTCTCCAGCAGTTATCCGGGCGACAGCATCGGGGGCTTTGGTTTTAGTCGACCACGTGCGAAGCTCTTCTTGTTTCGTCAGACGCTTAAGCGACAGCGCATCAGTTCGGGTTCAACGGGAGGACGATTATGAAGCTTCGTTTGGTTGACCTCGGCACAATCTCCGGCGATAGGGCGTACCTTTTCGAGGGTGCCGATCCCGGACCTAAGTGCCAGCTTGCGATGATCGGCGCGATAATTGAGCATCCCAAGGCCGGTGTAATTCTCTATGACGTGGGAGCGGCCGCGAACGCTAACGAACTGCGGCATCCAGCGGCGCGGGAGTCGTTTCCGGTCACCTCGTACACCGATGACAACCGGCTCGATAAGGTTCTCAACAAGCTCGGGTATGAACTGAAAGACGTGAAGGCGATCGTACTAAGCCATCTTCATTGGGATCACGCCGGCGGGCTTGAATTCTTTCGCGGCTTGCGCGTGCCGCTCTACGTCCACGAGGCCGAACTCAAATACGCCTATTACGCGGTGGCGACGCGGGAAGACCTCGGCGGCTACCATCGCCATTACATGGACCTTCGCTTCAACTGGAAGGCGATACACGGCAGCGAAATGGAGCTCTTCGACGGCGTGAAGGTGGTGCTCACCCCAGGCCACACGCCGGGTTTGCTCGCGCTCAAGGTGGACCTCAAAAACGCGGCGCCCTTCGTCATCACGTCCGACACCTTCTTCTTTAAGGCCAATTACTACGAAGAAAAGCCCCAAGGCTGGCTGATGCGCGACCGCCATGCGTGGTGGGACAGCTTGCGCAGAATTCAGAACCTTGCCGCGCGCAGCGAGGCCAACGTTGTTCTGGGCCATGACCCGGAAATTTTGGCCGAGTACACTAAGGAACCGTACTACGACTAGACGCGCGCGATCAGGGACATGCGAATCAGTTTTTGCGGCGCGATTTGCCGCAACAGGCCGCGGGATAATCAGTACGCGAAAAGGACGCTTCAGCAATGAAAGTGCTGTTCGAAAAGAAAGGCCCGCTCGCCTACGTCACGATCAACCGTCCGGAGCGGCTCAACGCCTGCGACTTCGAGACCTACGGGTTGTTGGCGGATATCTGGATCGAGTTTCGCGACGACCCCGCGCTGCGCGTCGCGATCTTTACCGGCGCCGGCGAGCGCGCGTTCTGCGCCGGCAGCGATATCAAAAGCAATTACGTCGAGCAGGGCGGTCAGGACCCGCCGAAATCGCCGTACTCGGTGATGTTCGACCTCTACAAGCCGATCATCGCCGCGATCAACGGTCACGCCAACGGCGGCGGCCTGGAGCAGGCGCTCGCCTGCGATATCCGGGTGGCTGCCGAGCACGCACAGTTCGGTCTGGGAGAGGTCCGGCTGGGATGGCTGCCCGGCGGGGGCGGCACGCAGCGACTGCCGCGCCTGGTCCCGTTGGGCCGAGCGCTCGAGATGCTGTACACCGGCAAGCGCATCGGCGCCGGACAAGCGCTGCGCCTTGGGCTGGTCGATTACGTCGTGCCGATGAGCGGGCTTATCGCGCAATGCGAGGAGATCGCCGCCGAAATCTGCAAGAGCGCGCCGCTTGCGGTGGCGCGGATCAAGCGGGCGGCGTTGCGGGGACTCGACCTGCCATTGGCCGAAGGCCTCAGGCTCGAACGCGAGCTTTATCGCCAGCTGCAAAGCACCGAGGACGCGCGCGAGGGCGCGCGGGCCTTCGCCGAGAAGCGCGCTCCGCGATGGAAGGGCAGGTAACCGCACGCTTGATCGCTCGCCCCGAGAACGGTCGCGGTTACCGCGATTGCAGGATCATGTCCTCGACGTCGCGCAGCCGATCCTTGCCAAAGAAGATCTCATCGCCGACGTAAAAAGTCGGCGAGCCGAAGGTGCCGCGCGCGACCGGCCGCTGCGTATTCTCTAGAAGTTGGTCTTTGACCTCGGGCTTTGGATTAGCTCTGAGATGCGCTCCGCTGCTGGCGGTGATCGATGGCAATCCGGCTTTGGCCGCGGCGCCTTAGGCGCCGCGGCCAAAGCTCGCGATTCAGCGTTGCACCAATCACCAGATGTGGAACCTGCTCGCCAAGGCCCGGGCCGGCCTGCGTGCGGACACGCACCGGCAGGTCCATCTACGCGAGGAGCTCGCGGAAGATTATCGGCGGATGATCTACGGCGAAAGCCGCGCGGCGGTGGAGCACGCGCGCCGCGGCTTTGTGCGCAAGTGGAAGCTGCACTGCCAGGCGGTCAGCAAAAGCTTCGAGGAGGCCGGCGACAAGCTCTTCACCTTTACCACGCTTCCCATTTCGCAATGGACGGCCCTGGGCACCACCAATGCGCTGGAGCGGAGCAACGAGGAGTTTCGGCGGCGGACCGAGACCCAGGCTTCACTGCCGAACGAAGAAGCGGTGCTGTTGGCGCTCTTCGGACTCTTGCGCAGCGGTCAAGTGAGGCTGCGCCGCCTGGTCGGCTGGCGACGCCTAACCAACTCGCAAGCGGAGGCAGCGTAGCAACTGCGTAATCAACTGCTCGCTCGTCGCATCCCGCGGCTAACTACTTTTCCACCAATCGACAGACACCGCCACCCGGCCGCTTTGGTCGTAGACGTAGGTCTCTCCAGCCTGCTCGTCGAGGGTCCTTTTATGCGATCCGTCACAAAAGGGCTTGTTCTTGGAAAGGCCGCAGCCGCAAATATAGACCGGCAGCTCGGTCCCTTCGGGAATCTCGTAGGGTCCGTTGCGTTCATGCTTGACGAGGCGCGCCATTGTGCAACTCCTGCTATTTGATAGGTTAGCGCCGGTTACGCTTGCGCAGCCTCACTGGCACACGCGGCACCTTTAGCGAAGCCGTTTGGTTCGGGCCGCGCAACATCCGCTATCGTCATCATTAAGCTGCCGAAAGCGCGCAACCTAGTCAAGCCGCTGCCACTGCCGGCCAAGCGCACGTCGCACATGTTACGCACGTCGGAAATATTATTCACGGTAACCGTCGGCGCGCGAGTCAGCCCTGTGAACGTTTTTGTCAGGCGCTCATCGCGAAGACCACGGCCACCAGCGCCGCCACGGCGATGCGATACCAGGCAAACGGCACGTAGCTTCGTGTGCGAACGAAGCGGACGAGCGCGCTGATCGCGAGCAGGCCGGCCAGCGCGGCCGCAACAAAGCCCGCGGCGAGCGCGCCCGCGCCGGCGGCGTGGATCATCTCGCGCGCCTTGAGCAGTCCGGCGCCGGCGATAATCGGCGTGGCCATCAGAAAGGAGAAATTGGCCGCGTCCTGACGCCGCATTCCGAGCGCCCGCGCCACCGTGATCGTAATTCCCGAACGGGATACGCCGGGAATAAGCGCCAGGGCCTGGGAAAGCCCGATCAAAATCGCGTCGCGAAGGCCGATCTCGCCGATCGCTCGCGATTGCGCCGAACGTTTGTCTACTCGCCAAAGCGCCACCCCTAGGGCAGCGAGCGCAAACGCGATCAGAAGCGGCGAGCGGAAGGTCGTCTCGGCGCGCTTCTCCAATAGCACGCCGAAAATCGCCCCCGGGATCGAGGCGATGATGAGCAGGAGCAAGAGACGCCGGCGCTGGTGGTCGCCGTTAAACACCGACGCCGCCATCTCAGCCCAATCACGCCAGTAGTAGACCAGCAAGCCGGCCAGCGTGCCCAGATGCAAGGCGACGTCGAAGGCCAGCCCCGGGTCCTGCCAGCCGAAAAGCCAGGGGATCAGCGCCAGATGGGCCGAGCTGGAGACCGGTAAGAACTCGGTCAGTCCCTGGACTATCCCCAGAACCAGCGCGTGAAACTGAGTCACCATGAGCAAACGTCAACTCTCTGTGCGTAAAATTTGCCGGACCCCATGCAAAGCGCGAGACCTGGCGCCGGCTGTCGCCCGCGCCCTGTTACCTTTAACGATTGATTGGTCACGGCGCCAGCCATATCGCCTTTCCGTTGCGATCGTAAAGAGCCATCTCTGGCGATCCACCCAAAGGCACCGCCAAACCAAGCAGCAGGTTTCCATTATGAGGATCGAACAGAACCGACCCTGCCGTCCGCTCTGAGCTGAGAAGCGCGTTGAAGCGGTGCTTTCCGTTCGCCTCCAAGAGACGCAGCGTTGGCGCCCCGTTCGCAAGCACGCTCATACCAAGCCGTCGTTGTCCGTTTGGGTTGTAAAGAGTTAGTGCCGGCGTTCCGTCCGGAGCCATACCGAGGCCAAACCGCTCCTTTCCCCTGCGGTCATAGAAGCGCGCGAAGCGCTGGTCTCGTTTCACTCCTAGATCGAGCGCTCGGGTTCTCCACCGTCAGTCACTACGATCTGCCTCACCCGAATCTCTTCTGCAACTACTGCCAACTGGTCAGCGCGAGCCGCGGCAAGCGCAATCATGCCTGGAAAACGCGCGCTCGCAAGAAGCGCGCTGATTACGGCGGCCAAGGAGCAGGCGGTAATTAACGGGACGCTGCGCCAGGCCGTTTAAGGCCGTGAAAACGGTAAAGTAATGAAGACGTTCGCAGATCCATCAGGGTCCTGGGCGATCACCAACCCCCCATCTGCCGGGGCTGGATATGCGGCCGCAACCGGGTTCATTGCAATCACGCCCAAGACGTCTTTGCACAGCGGGCTGGGTCCATATACGGTGGACACCGTCTCGCTTGAAACCCAGGTCCAAATCGGTGATCATCAAGGGAGGATCATTTGTGCTTCCTTGACTCGGCGGGAGGACTATCCATGGCTATAGATTTTACTCTCACCAACGCTCAACGCGACCTTCAATCTAACGCCCGCGCGTTCGCCGAACGCATGCTTGCCCCAATTGCTTCCAAACTGGATCGGATTTTGGACCCGTGGGAATCGTTTTTAGCCAGTCGCGAGGCGTATCGAGAGATGGCGCGGGCTGGATTTACTAAGTGTTTCATCCCAACCGAGTTTAGCGGCCTGGGATTCTCGATGATCGATATCGCGATTGCCGCTGAAGAACTGACTCGCATCGACGTCAACGTGCCCACAACCTTGCTCGCCACCGGCCTTGGACTCCAACCGATCATACAGCGCGGTACCTCAGAACAAAAACGGCGCTTCCTGCCGGACTTCGTCAATGACAACGACGGCAACCTGCTCGCTGCTTTCGCGTTTACGGATGTTGGTGGAGGAGCAAACTACGACTCGAACGAACCGTCTACCGGTATTCAAACCATCGCCCGGCGCGAGGGCGACCAGTGGGTCATCAATGGCCAGAAGCACTACACCACGAACGGAACCGGCTGGGACAAAACTGGCGCGCACCTTTACACGGTCGTCTGCCGTACTGACCGCAACCAGCCCGCCGACGAGTCGCTGGCCGTCATCGCGGTGCCTGGGAATCTGCCCGGCGTGGAAGTCGTCGATGTGTACGACAAGCTCGGTCATCGCGCCACCGTAACCCCAGCTGTAAACTTCCAGAACGTTCGGGTTCCGGTGGATAATCTGATTGGACGTCCAGGGATCGAGGGCAAGAGGGTTATCGCCGGCGCTTTTAGCTGGACGGCCGCCTTGATTGGCGCGGCCTGTGTGGGAGTGATGCGGGCGGCGTTCGAGTTTGCGTTGGAGTTCGCGCGTCGAGAGAGGCGACTTGGAGCCGTGCCGGTCATCGAGCATCAGAACGTGGGGTTCATGTTAGCCGACATCAAGATACGGATCGAGGAAGCGCGCTACCTGACCTGGAAGGCCTGTCATTACCTGGAAAGCACAGGCGGTCGCGGCGACGAGTTGGCGATCATGACGAAAGTGCGTTGCTCTGAGCTCGCGGTCGAAACGGTGTACGATGCGATGCGCCTAGTGGGAGTCGAGAGCTACACGAAATTCACCCCGCTGGAGCGATTGATGCGCGACGCCATGGTCTTTCCCCTTTACGACGGCGGCAACCAGGGAGTGCGCAGACGCCAGTTGCATGAGATATTCATGAAACCGGGTTACCACTCGATGCTGGCCGCCACGGGCGAGGCTCCTCCTTGGGAGTAGGCCTCTCACTAGGGTTCGCGCTTTGCTGGCACTGGCGCGCCCTCTTATCCAGGGGCACCCCCTTGACGCCAGTTATCAGATAACATCGCGCTCGACGGCGGGAAAGAACCAAGTCCAGGCGCCCCTAAGCGGTTTGTCACCTCGCCCGCACCATTCGGCGGCAATGGTCACCGTTCAGCGCAAGCGTAGGGCGTGGCCATCAGCTGCCGCTCAAGTTCGTTTGCCTGCAGGTGAAGCACCCCAGCCGCAGGCACCCGCGTAAGAGGAACGACCTTTTCAAGGCAATGATATTCTCGTGATCGCGACTCCTGCCGGGGTATGAAGCTGTGCTTGCGCCGGCGCACAGATATAGGGGCCTAGGCAAAAGACCGGCGCCGGACAGCGCGCGGGGGGCGACGGCCGGCCGGCGCCGGGCGGCTAGGAGCAGCCGGAGGTAGTGCCGCAGTTAAGGCACTTGTAGCAGGTTCCGTTGCGCACCATCAGACAGCCGCAATCGGGGCACGCCGGCGCGTCCTGCTGATTAAGGAACGGCTCGCCTGCCTGCGCCGCGCCTGCCTGCACCGCGGCAGGCAGGCTTGAAGTCGAACCTCCTGCTCCAGCGACCGCCCCGTTCGACCCTTGGGGAAAAGCGCTCGCGGCCCCATTCGCTGCGCCGGCCGCGTTCGAAGCCGCAGCCGCACTCGGGGCCGCGGACGCGGGCTGGCCGCGCTCAACTAGCACGCCGACTTCGCGCTTGGCCTCCTCGTCGAGAAACTTACTGGCAAGCCATCGGAAAAGATAATCGACGATCGACTTGGCGTAGGGCAACTGCGGGTTTTTGGTAAAACCCGACGGCTCGAAGCGCATGTGCGCAAACTTGTCGACCAAAAAGCGCAGCGGCACGCCGTATTGCAAAGCATAAGAGATCGCTGTGGCAAAGGCGTCCATCAGGCCCGAGATGGTCGAGCCTTGCTTGGACATGTTGACAAAGATCTCGCCCGGCGAGCCGTCGTCATACTTGCCCACGGTAATGTAGCCCTCGAAGCCGGCGATCTCGAACTTGTGCGTCAACGAGTGGCGCTCGTCGGGCAGCTTGCGCCGCACCGGCCGGAATTCGACTGCGCCTGCCCGCGCCGCGGCAGGCAGGCTCGCCTGCGCCGCGTTTCCCGTCGCGGCAGGCAGGCCCGCCGCACCGACAGCCGGCGCAGAAGTGCCGGCAGCCGCTTCCCCTTCGACCTTGCTCAGGGCAGGCTTGCCGGTGTTGAGCGGCTGGGTGCGCTTGGAGCCGTCGCGATAGATCGCAACCGCCTTTAGTCCGAGCTTCCAGGCCGCGATATACGACTCGGCGACCTCTTCGACCGTGGCCTGCGCCGGCATGTTGATCGTCTTCGAGATCGCGCCGGAGACGAACGGCTGCACCGCGCCCATCATTTTGAGATGGCCGGAATAATGGATCGAGCGCGAACCGGCGCGCGGGCGAAACGCGCAGTCAAAGACCGCGAGGTCGGCGTCGCGCAGATGGGGCGCGCCCTCGATCGTTTCGCGCTCTTCGAGGTATTCGACGATCTCCTGCGCCTGCTTGGCATCGTATCCCAGCCGCTTGAGCGCGCGCGCCATAGCACTGTTGACAATCTTGAGCATCCCGCCGCCGACCAGCTTCTTGTACTTGACCAGCGCGATATCAGGCTCGATCCCGGTGGTGTCGCAATCCATCATAAAGGCGATCGTGCCGGTGGGGGCGATAACCGTGGCCTGGGAGTTGCGGTAACCCCAGCGCATGCCCAAGGCCAGCGCCTCATCCCAGGTCTCGCGCGCCGCGCGCAGCAGTTCCAGCGGCACGTGAGCGGGCTCGAGCTTGTAGGCATACGCGCGATGGCGCTCGATGACCTTCAGCATCGCCTCGCGGTTGGGCGCGTAGCCCGCAAAGGCTCCCTTAGCCTGGGCGATGCGCGCCGATTGCAGGTAAGCCTCGCCGGTCATCAACGCCGTCAGCGCCGCCGCATAGCTGCGCGCCAACTCCGAATCATACGGCATCCCCGAGGTCATCAGCAGCGCGCCCAAGTTGGCGTAGCCCAGCCCAAGCTCGCGATAACCGTGCGCGTTTTCAGTGATCTCCGGCGTCGGATACGACGCATTATCGACCATGATTTCCTGCGCGAGGATCATCACGTCCACGGCGTGGCGGAAGGCCTTGGCGTCGAAGTTGCCGTTCTCGTCGGTAAACCGCATCAGGTTGAGCGAGGCCAGGTTGCATGCGGAGTTGTCCAGATGCATGTATTCGCTGCACGGGTTCGAGGCGTTGATCCGTCCGCTGGCCGGGCAGGTGTGCCAGAGATTAATCGTGCCGTCGAACTGCATTCCCGGGTCGCCACACGCATGCGTCGCCTCGGCGATCATGCGCATCAACTCGCGCGCGCGGTAGCGGCCGGCGAGCTCGCCGTTCTTGACGTAGCGCGTGGTCCATTCGCCGTCGTTGATCACCGCGTGCATGAACTCGTCCGACACGCGCACCGAATTGTTGGCATTCTGGAAGAAGACCGAACCGTAAGCCGGGCCGTCAAGCGAGGAGTCGTACCCGGCCGCGATTAGCGCATGCGCCTTGCGCTCCTCCTCGGCCTTGCACTTGATGAAGTCCACGATGTCCGGATGGCCGGCGTTGAGCACCACCATCTTGGCCGCCCTACGGGTCTTGCCGCCGGATTTGATCACGCCCGCGGAGGCGTCAGCGGCCTTCATGAAGCTCAACGGCCCCGACGCGGTCCCGCCCGAGGAGAGCGGCTCGCGGCACGAGCGCAAGGCGGAGAGATTCACCCCGGAGCCCGAGCCGCCCTTAAAGATCATCCCCTCGTTGCGATACCAGTTGAGGATCGACTCCATGTTGTCCTCGACCTTGAGGATGAAGCAGGCCGAGCACTGGGGCCGCTCCTCGATACCGACGTTGAAGTAGACCGGGCTGTTGAACGACGCCTTCTGGAACAGCAGCAGATGGGTCAGCTCGGCATGGAAGGCGTCACGATCCGCGCGCGAGGCGAAGTATCCCTGCTTTCCTGCCGGCGCCGTGTCCGGCGCGGCAGGCAGGTCACCCCAGCCCGCGATAGTATCGACCACGCGCCCGATAAGCTGGCGCACGCTATGCTCGCGCTTGGGGCTGCCGAGCTGGCCGCGAAAATACTTCGAGGCCACGACGTTGGCCGCGGTCTGCGACCAGAAGCGCGGCACCTCGACCTCGCGCTGCTCGAAGACGACGCGCCCGTTCTCGCCGCTGATTATCGCGCTGCGCCGCTCCCACTCGACCTCGCTCATCGGGTCGACGCCCTCGCGGGTGAAAAAACGATTTATCGTCAAGGCGCCCGAACGCTGCTCGGCGCCCGGTCCGGCCACAATCATTGCGTGCTTATCTGATGTCTGCGCCATCGCCCGCCCCTTTCAAGTCCGAGTCTCTTCCGTTCCGTTCAGCAGCTCGTAATGTCATCCCCGTCCTTGTCAAACACCCGGAGCGAAGCCGACCTGCCGCAGGACACGTCAACCGATCCTTGCAACTCCGCACGCAACCGGCCTTCCAGCGCTACCCGGAACTCGGCCAAAACTGAGGCGTCAAGTGTTGCTGTCAAAGCCAGAGCTTCTTCGCGATCGAGACCGCCGGAACAGAGTACGTGCACTATGGAGTCGCGGTCGCCCATCCGGTCGTGGGCGACCTCCTCGGCGATACGTCGAGCCGCTGGCGCGTCTCCTATCCCATGAGGTTCCTTTATGGGATTTCATCGAATTGTCCGCCTACCTAATTCTTGGCCGGACTTGGCCTGTAGGCGCCAAATACTAGCGCGGTTTTCGCCCGCCTGGGAGCCGAAGCTCCCAGGCGGGCAAGCGTGCCGCCAACCGCGCTTCCGCTACCCTCCGCCGCTCACGCTCGCGTAGTGCGCATTACGCCATCTTGGCGCACGAATGTCAATATGAAACCACTACATATTGTATCCACAGCTTGTGGATAACTCAATTAGTGCCCTTTCTGCCTATCTTCGCTTTGATGGGCGGAAGGGACTCGGTAAAAGCAACCCGCAAACTTGCGCGAAACGGACCAGTCTGACTAGACTAAGAGCTGTGAATTGGCAAATTCAACAGGCGAAGGCGCGGTTCAGCGAGATGCTCGAACGCGCCTTGAAGGAGGGGCCACAGACCGTTACCCGCCATGGCAAACCTGTCGCGGTCGTTGTTTCTGCCGGCGAATACCGGCGCCTGCGCACCGGCGGCAAAAGTTTCAAGGCGCTGCTAGCCGCCGCGCCGCTGGAAGGCGTCGAGCTTGGGCGATCTCGCGAAACCGGACGGATTGTGGACTTCGAATGTACCTGATCGATACCAACATTATTTCTGAGGTTCGCAAGGGCCGACATTGCGATCCGCGTGTAGCCGCATGGTATCGCGGCCTTCGCGACGATGAGCTTTTCCTCAGTGTCCTGGTTATCGGCGAAGTACGGCAAGGAATCGAGCGTCTGCGTTCGCGTAGCCCGGGACGCGCTCATGCATTGGAGCAGTGGCTCGAAGAGCTGCTGCAATTGTTCGGCGACCGGGTATTGCCGGTAGATCAAACGATTGCGCAGCACTGGGGACGTCTTAACGCCCACGACACCTTTCCGATGATCGATTCCCTCTTAGCCGCCACGGCGGAGGCCCACGGTCTAACTCTGGCAACACGAAACCTCAAAGACATCGAACGTAGCGGCGTGCGTTGCATGAACCCATTTGAACCTGTTGAGCCCGTCAAATAGTCCAGTGCGGACGTTATACGAAACCGGCGCGGTTGCATCATCTCCATCGTTCGCTTTTCGTACGGAGACCGGTTAATCCGGATTCCGTCAGCTTGCTTCCGGCGGCATAGCTGGAATTACCGTGGTTCAGCAAAGGTTATTACGCGGGGAGATCGCGTAGCCCAGCACGCCGGCACACCTCGCTCAAGGGCCGCAATAGCTGATGGGCGACAGACCATCACGATCGGACACCTACGGAACGACGCGCCCGGTCGCAAATTCGTGCCGGTGCATGCGTTTCCTTTGCCCCGTGAGCATTCCCCACAATTCTGACGAGCGGGAACTATTGCTAGTTGTACGCCGATGTTCTAACGTTCCTCTACGAGTCTTTTACCGAGTTTCGATCAGTTCTCAAGCTTCATTTATGGTCCGCTCTCAGGCGGCCCCGGTGTTACTTCTGACGCCTGCCGGCCGGCCTTGCCGCGCATTGTGAGTGAACCTTCCGGCGAGTTTCAGCTAATCAGCCGGCTTTGCCGCGGACTTCGCAACAGCCGGCGCACCCTGCTGGGGCCCGGCGACGATTGCGCCGTGCTCGCCGTCGGCGGCATCAAGCAACTGATAACGATAGATTCGCTGGTCGAAGGCGTTCACTTCAAGCTCGAATGGTTTACGCCGGAGAAGCTGGGCGCGCGAGCGCTGGCGGTCAACTTAAGCGACATCGCGGCGATGGGCGGGGAGCCTGCGGCGTGCGTGATCGATCTCGCTTTGCGCGACAATCTGGCAAAAAGATTCGCCGAGAGGCTTTACGTTGGCCTCAAGCGCGCCGCGCGCGCGGTCAAAGTTGACATCGTCGGCGGCAATATCACCAGCGCGGGCCAGGTGATGATTACCGTTGCGCTCCTGGGCCGCGCGCGCCGCGCGATTTTACGGCGCGACGGGGCGCGCGGCGCCGACGAGATCTTCGTCACGGGTTCGCTGGGCGACGCCGCCCTGGGCTGGCGCATCCTCGACGGCCGGTTAAGCGCGCCGGACGTCGCGCGCGGTTTTCTGGTCAACCGATACATCAGCCCGAGCCCGCGGCTTAGCGCCGGGGCCGCGCTTGCGGCGTTGACTCCGGTCCCGGCAGCGATAGACGTGAGCGACGGACTGGCCGGTGACCTCCGGCACATGCTTAGGGCAAGCCGCGTGGGCGCGGAGGTTGACGCCCGGCTGATTCCGCTGTCGCCAGCCTACCGCGCCGTCGCCGGCGATGACCTCAAGCTGGCGCTGTCCGGGGGAGACGACTACGAGCTGCTGTTCTGTATGCCCGGGCGCTATTCCGAGCGCGAACTCACCCGGCGGCTGGGCGTACCCGTCACGCGAATCGGCCGTATCGTGAAGCCCGGCGCGGGACTTAGAATTAGAAACCTTCCGCGGCCGGTGGATTTGCGCGGGCTTCGCGGCTGGGATCACCTGAGACAAAGCGTCTAATAGAGCATTCGATGTCGGTCGTGCCACTCGTAATCGTCGGCTTGGTTTTCTTCAGCGCCCTTTTGGCGGCCAGCGAAACCGCGCTGTTCTCGCTCGCCCGCATGGAGAGCACGCGCGCCGCTCTCGGCGGCGAGAGCGAACGCGCCGTTGAGCGGATCCTAGAGCGGCCGCTCGAGTTTCTCATCGTGCTTGGAACGCTGAGCGAATCCGCGAACATATTTGCCGAGTGCTTGGCGGCCGCTTATCTGCTTGCTCGGTTCGGGCACCCAGGCGTTTATCTGGCGGTGCCGCTGATGTTCGTGATCGTGCTGCTGTTCGGAGAGATCACGCCCAAGACTTACGCGCTGGGCCATCCGAACGCGATCGCCAAGCTGACCTCGCGGCCGCTTGCCGAGCTGAGCGCTTTTATCGCGCCGCTCACGCGCGCGCTGGTTTTGCCCGCGCAGACGCCGCGTGCCGAGGCGGTCTCCGAAGCCGAGTTCAAGACCCTGCTGCGCATCAGCGAAGACCAAGGGCTAGTCGAGTCCGGCGAGCGCGAGCTGATCCATCGGATTTTCGACTTCTCCCATCGGCGAGTATCCGAAGTGATGACGCCGCGCGAGGCGGTCTTTTCGCTGAGCATCGACACGCCGCCCGACCAGCTATTAGCGCAATGCACGCGCGGACATTTCTCGCGAATTCCCATCTATCGGGGCGATCCGAGCAACGTGGTGGGCCTGCTGTACGTCAAGGATCTGGCGATGCGGCGGCTGGAACCGACCCCGCCGCGCCTGGAACGGCTGCTGCGCCGGCCGCGCTTCGTTCCGCCGGGCAAACGCGTGGGCGAGCTTTTCGAGGAGATGAGGCGGGATAGGCTTCAGGTGGTGCTCGTGGTCGACGAGTACGGAAAGCTGCTCGGATTGGTCACCTTGGAGGATCTGCTCGAGGAGCTGTTCGGCGATATTCGCGACGAGTTTGACTTGCAGGTTCCCGAGACAGTGCCGTTTGCGAGCGGTGAGATGCTGGTTAGCGGCTCGATCGATCTGGACCGCCTCAACCAGGTCCTGCAAAGCCGCGGTCTCACCCCGGTTGAAGGCAGCGAAGCCACGCTCAGCGATCGGATCGTGCGCCAGTTGGGGCGTTCCCCGCGGCGCGGCGAGCGCCTGCGCCTGGGCGACCTTGCCGCGGTGGTGGAAAAGGTCCGCGGCGCGGCGGTTGAACTGGTTCGGTTACGGCCGTGAGCCCGCTTGCTTTTATCGGCGCGCTTACCGCTTGCCTGGCATGCGAGGCCTTCTTTGCGGCCAGTGAGATAGCGCTGGTCGCGTGCGACGAAATCAAGGTCAAGGCGGAGAGCGAACGGGGCGACAAGCGCGCCAAACGTCTGGCCGCGCTGCTCCAGCGCCGCGACCAGGTGCTGGCGCTGACGCTGACCGCGGCCAACCTGGCTACGATCACCGCCGCCACGCTGACCACCGCTTATCTGCATTACGTTGACAGCCGGCGCGTTTTTTTGGCTCCGTTTCTGTTAGCGCCGCTGGTGCTGCTGTGCGGCGAAGCGCTGCCGAAATACCTCACTTTGCGCCGGCCGCTTAAGTTCGCCAAGCTCGGCGCCTCTGTGCTGCATCCGCTGCTGCTGGCGCTGATGCCTCTGGTATGGCTCGAAACCAGCTTGAGCCGGGCCCTGCGCCGACTGGCCGGCGTCTCACCTGAGGCCCGCAGCGTGTTTTTAAGCCGCGAAGACCTGACCCGCCTGCTGGAGCGCGAGAGCCACGCCCGCAAGGCAGCGGGCGACGCGATTTCGCCGGCTGAGCGCAATATGATAAGACGCCTGTTTCGCTTCAGCCGGCTCGAAGCGCGCCAGGCGATGGTGCCGCTGGTCCGCGTCGAGGCCGTATCTCAGGAAACCAGCTTGGCCGAAGCGATCGAGGTCGTACGGCGCGAGGGCTTCAGCCGGCTGGCGGTGTTCGAGCGCCAAATCGTGAACCTCGTCGGCGTAATCCACGTCTTCGACCTGCTCGAGGCCTCTGACCTATCTTTGCCGGTGCGCGCCGTGATGCGTCCGGTGAGCTACGTCTCCGAGTCTTCACCGCTGAGCGAGATACTGAGCCTCTTGCAGCGCACGGGCGACAACCTGGCCGCGGTGGTCGACGAGCACGGCGGCGCTAGCGGAATTATCACCATGGAAGACCTTCTGGAAGAGATCGTCGGCGAGATCGAGGACGAGTATGACGTACGCGAGGAAAATATTCGCGTGCTCAACTCCCGCCAGATTGCGGTTGCCGGGCGGGCGCAGATAAGCGAGCTTAACGAGCGCTTCGGCCTTCGCCTGCCCGAGAGCGATGACTATACTACGATTGCGGGGTTGGTGATCGAGCGCCTGGGGCGCATTCCGCAGGCGGGCGAACAGCTCCAGCTTGCGGGCCTGACCATCAACGTCGCGCTCAGCGATGCCAGGGCCGTCCAGGAGTTGGTATTGAATCTTTCCCAACCGCTGCGCGCCGAGCACGCGCGCCGTCCATGACCGAGCGCGCGGTGCAGGAGATCCTCGAGCGGGTGGCCCGCGGACGGCTTGCGGTGGGCGGCGCGATGCGCCGCTTGCGCCGGCTGCCCTTCGAGGATTTGGGCTTTGCCAAGCTCGACCATCATCGCCGCCTCAGACGCGGCCTGCCGGAGGTCGTGCTCGGCGAGTATAAGAGCGCAGACCAGATCGTCGCTATCGGGCGGCGCGTGACCGCGGCCGGTTACAACCTAATCGTGACCCGCCTGGCGGTCGAGAAGTCGCGCGCGATCAAGCGCCGGCTGCGCAAATTTAACTACCGCCTTCAAGGCGAGCTCGGCTTTATAGTGAACGAGCCGACGCGGTCCTCCGGACACGGCACGGTGATGGTTATCAGCGCGGGCACTTCGGACTTACGCGTGGCCGAGGAAGCCGCGTTGTGCTCGGAGTTGTTCGGCAACCGGGTCGAGCGCCTGTACGACGTTGGCGTGGCCGGACTCCATCGCCTGACCGCGAGCGTTGACGCGCTCAAGAGCGCCGCGGTGCTGATCGTCGTGGCCGGGATGGAAGGCGCGCTGCCCTCGGTCGTCGCCGGCTTGTTGGACAAGCCGGTAATCGCGGTGCCGACCAGCGCCGGTTACGGCGCCGCGCTAGGTGGACTGACCGCGCTGTTCGGGATGCTCAATAGCTGCGCGGGCGGAGTAACCGTGGTCAATATCGACAACGGCTTCGGCGCGGCCTTCGCCGCCACGCTGATCAACCGCACCGGCCTTGGGCGGCCGGACGAGCGCTGATGGCCGAGCGCAAGACCTTGACCAGCGGGCGCACGCGCCGCGCGATAAAGATCGGCGGGCTCGCCTCGCAGGTCGGTTCGAGTTATCTCTGGGCCTCGCTGCGTCAGCTCCTTCAAGGCAAAGACCGGGGGCGCAAGTTTCTGTACGACGCCCACATAAAAAATGCCCGCCGCATCGTCGAGAGCTCCAAGCAGCTTCGCGGCGCCTTCATGAAGCTGATTCAGATGCTCTCGATGCGCGCCGACATGCTGCCCGGCGAAGCGCTGGATATCCTGAAGCTCACCCAGTCCAACGTGCCGCCGATGGACTACCGGATGATGAGCGAGCAAATCAAGCGCGAGCTGGGCGCGCAGCCCGAGCGGCTGTTCGCGAGCTTCGAGCCCGTCGCGTTTGCCGCGGCCTCGCTGGGCCAGGTGCATCGCGCGCGGCTTAAGAGCGGCGAGGAAGTCGCGGTCAAGGTCCAGTACCCCGGCGTCGATAAGACCGTCGAACAGGACTTGCGCAACTTAAAGCTCCTGCTGCAAACGTTCGCCGCGCTGGCGCGCGACGTGATGCGCCAGAAAATCGAAATGCGCAAGATTTACCTCGAACTCGAGGAGCGGCTCAAAGAGGAACTCGACTACGTGATCGAGGCGCAAAATATGGCATACTTCGGCCGGCTGCTCGCCGACGACCCCGAGGTTGTCATCCCGCGGGTGATCAAGAATCTTAGCTCGCGGCGGGTACTCACGATGACCTATCTCGACGGCTACCCGCTCGCCGACGTGCTCGCGCCCGGCGTCGACCCCGCACTCAAAACGTGGCTGGCGAAAAAGTATTTCGCGCTAGTCTGGCGCCAGATACTCGAATTCGGCGCGCTCCACACCGACCCTCACCCGGGCAATTACCTGGTAAGCTGGGAGCCGAAGCTCGGGATTCTCGATTTCGGCTCGATTCGCCGCTTTTCCGAGCCGACACGCCGCGCGCAACTGAAGCTTGCTCTGGCGATTGTGGAGGGAGACGAAGTCGCGTTGGGCCAAGCGCTAGTCAGCTTGGGACACCTGGAGCCCAGGCAAGACCGGGCCCCGATGGTGGAGGTTGTCCGTATCCTGTTCGAGCCTATTTTGGTCGACCGCCCTTACGACCCCAACGAGTACGACTCGGTGGCCAAGGCACGCGAGGCCAGCGAACTCGCCTTTGCCCACAAGCTCTACCAATCGCCCCCGCACAGCGTGTTCATGCTGCGCGCGCTCATCGGTTTAGACGGAATCATGAAGCAGCTCGGCGTGGTGGCCAATTATCGCGCGATCTTTTGTAGCTGCGTGCAGCGTGCAGCCCAAGTGCGCGGCGCAAAAGGCTGACCCGGCCCAATCGCGCGCAAAAGATCGGAGCCGGGCGAGTCAGTGCGCGTGCCCGGCTGCAGCCGCGCGCCTCAACCCGAAGGCCGCGTTTCGGCGCGAAGGTGCTACCTGAAACCCAATCGGAGCGTAGTCAGGCACCGCCGGGATCAAACTGATGAGCTTCCTCGAATTTGCGCCGCCCGCACCCGGCGGGAGACAAGGTTTTGGGGACGATTCGCCGCCAGCCCTTCGCGTTTTCCGCTAGTTGGGCGCGACCTAGCCCTGTGCCATAGCCGAAAGACAGAGGACCGGCTTGCGGGTTTTTGGTGCGTTGGACGTTGCCCGGTCCGCGGGTCTCGGTGGCGCGGGCGGCCCTGCCCGCGCTGGGCACGGACGGGCATTCTTCGGCTTCGCTCAAAACAGGCTCCGGCCCGCCCCACTAAGATTTATTTTCGCTTCAGGGCTAGTTAATGCAGCCATCGCGTCAGCGGTGCGCCACCCGAGCGATGCGGGGTCGGCGTGCCGGTGCGCAACGGAGAGGTCCGGCGAGCGTTGGCCTCGGATGGCGGAGGGTTTCGCCTTAGGCGAGCGGTGAGCAGCAAAACCGGCCCCGACAGCATGTAGCCCACGGAAAGCACCAGCACCGTTACCTGCGGCAACACTATCGCCACGCCGATGCCGATCATCACCGCGGTCACCGTTTCGAGCGAGACCTTGCGCCTTACGTTGATACCTTTAAAGCTGGGGTACGGAACCGAGGACACCATCAGGCAGGACAACGCCAGCGAAAGCGGCGCCATCAATACCGGCAAGCCCCGGCCGAGGTCGAGCTCGAAGTAACTGCAGGCCAGCACTGCGGCGGCCACCGGCATCGAAGCACCTGGTACGGGCAAGCCGGCAAAACGCCGCTTGTCGGCGCTCGGAGCCTGTACGTTAAACCGCGCCAGACGCAGCGCGGCGCAAATCACAAAAGCGGCGCAAATCACCCAACCCCACGCGCCCAGCGGCCTTAGCGCCCACACATAGAGCATCGTGGCCGGAGCAGCGCCAAACGCCACCACGTCGGCCAGGCTGTCGTACTCGACTCCGAACTGGCTCGCCGAGTGGGATACTCGAGCGACCCGTCCGTCCAAGCCGTCGCACAGAAAGGCAACCATTATCAACGTCGCCGCCAGTTCCAGATGGCCGTTGAGGCTCGAGACCATCGAGTAGAAACCAATCGCCAGCCCCAGCGACGTGATCACCGACGGTAGCAGGTAAACGCCGCGCTTAAGCGGCGCGGCCACATGCTGGCGCGGTTTTCTTAGGCGGGCGGAAATGTTCCTTATGCGCCTGGCGCGAGTGTCGTCGCCGTCGGTAGGCTCCTTCATTGCTCAAGCTCCCCAATTATTGTTTCGCCCGCGCGGACCCGGTCTCCCACGCGAACGAGCACACGGCATTCCGACGGCAGGTAATGGTCCACGCGGCTGCCGAACATGATCAGGCCGATCCGCGCACCCTTGACTACCGATTGCTCAGGACGCACCGTGCAGACGATGCGGCGCGCCAGGTAGCCGGCGATCTGCATGACACCGTAGCGCCGGCCGGCGTGGTCGCGCAGCAAGACGAGGTTACGCTCGTTATGCGCGGCTGCCGCGTCGCGGAAGGCGGCCTTGAAGGTGCCTGGCGTATGCTCGGTGGCGATTATTTGTCCTTCCACCGGGGCGCGATTAACGTGCACGTCCAAAAGCGACATGAAGACCCCGATCCGGACGAAGCTCTGCTGCGCGGCCAAAAGCGCTGCCTGACTAATCTCGATCACGCGCCCGTCGGCAGCCGAAACGACGGCCTTCGCCGACGCAGGCGGCTGTCTTTGCGGATCTCGAAAAAATAGACTCACCCCCAACGCACCCGCCAAAAAGAGCACCGCCAACGCATGCCAGCTAAACAGCACGCTGAACACCGCCAGAACGGTCAGGGCACAAGCCGCCGGGGCACCCTCAGGTGCAATCCCCAAGGCGCCGGCCGCGCGCGCGAGCCATCCCGCGCGCCCCTGCGGGCGCCGAAAATCCGCCGTCGCCAACAGCGCTAATTCCTGGTCCGGTCGACTAGGCGCTGGCTTTCAAGCCACGGCATAAAGGAGCGAAGCTCGCTACCGACAGCTTCGATCGGGTGGCGTTCAGCCTCGGCTCTGAGTTCGCGAAAGTGCGGAAGGCCGGAGCGATATTCGCCAATCCATTCCTCGGCAAACTTGCCCGACTGAATGTCGGCCAAAATCTGCCTCATCGCCGCCCGCGACTGTTCGCCGATAACCTTTTTGCCGCGAGTCATATCACCGTACTCGGCGGTATTGCTCACTGAGTAGCGCATATTGCGGATGCCGCCTTCGTAGATCAGGTCGACAATCAGCTTGACCTCATGCACGCACTCGAAGTAAGCCATCTCCGGCGAGTATCCGGCCGCGACCAACGTTTCAAAGCCAGCCCGTATCAGCTCGGTCAGGCCGCCGCACAAAACCGATTGTTCGCCGAACAGGTCGGTTTCGGTTTCCTCCTTGAACGTGGTCTCCAGAATCGCGGCGCGGCCGCCGCCTATCGCCGCGCCGTAGGCAAGGCCGATTCCGTGCGCGTCGTGCGACGGATCCTGGTGCACCGCGAGCAGGCAGGGCACTCCGCGCCCCTGAAGATATTCCGACCGTACCAGGTGTCCGGGACCCTTGGGCGCGATCATGAACACGTTGACGTCGGCCGGCGCAACGATGAATTTGAAGTGGATATTGAAGCCGTGGCCGAAAGCCAGATACTTGCCGGGCTTGAGCGCGGGCGCAATTTCGGTCTGATAGATATCGGACATCATCTCGTCCGGCGTCAGCATCATGATGATGTCGGCCTCGCGCGCCGCTTGGGTGGTTTCGGCTACCGCCAGCCCTTGATTCGCCGCCTTGGCCCAGGACGGGCTGTTTTGGCGCAGCCCGACCCGCACGTCGACCCCGCTGTCGCGCAAATTAAGCGCGTGCGCGTGGCCTTGGCTACCGAAGCCGACCACCGCAACTTTTTTCGTGGTCAGCACCGAAAGGTCGGCGTCCCTATCGTGGTAAATTTTCACTCATCCCTCCTCGCGCGCCTGGCGCTGATTGCCGTTGAGCTGTACCGACCGCGCCATCGCAATGCTGCCTGTCCGTACTATCTCCTTAATCCCAAACGGACGCACCAGGGTCACGAATGCCTGGAGCTTTTCGCTATCGCCGGTAATTTCCACGGTCAGCGCGCGCGGGCCGATATCCACCACGTGGCCGCGAAACGCGGTCACGATGGAGTCGAGTTCGGCTCGGTTGCGTTCGTCCACCGCAATCTTAACCATCATCATCTCACGCTCGACCGTCTCGACCCCTTGAAAGTCCAATACTTTGATCACCGGAATTAGCTTGTTTAGCTGCTTATTGATTTGCTCCAGGATTTCGTCCGGCCCCGCGGTCACCAGAACAATCCTCGATACCGTCGAGTCGAGCGGTTCTTCGTTCACCGTCAGGCACTGGATATTAAATCCCCGGCCGGCGAACAGCCCGATAACCCTGGCGAGAACGCCAAATTGGTTCTCGACCAGAACTGAGATCGTATGGCGCGGCATCTGCTTAGTGCGGCTTTATCGAATAAAACGCTTACGGCGGCCCGAGGTGTTCAGTTGACCGCCGAACAAGCCGGTCCGCGTCAGGCCGATTGGCGGTAGCGAGACAGGATTTGCATGATCCTGTCCTTGGACGCGAGTTTGAGCTTCTGAATGCGTTTTTGCTCTACTTCTTCCTCGGCCGTCAAGTGCAGTTTTTTGCGTAGGGTATCGAGTCTCTGTTTGAATTCCAAGTGCTCGTCGTAAGCCGCGCGCAACTCCTCGTCGTGCGCGACATGCTCCTGGATAAGCCGCTCTTCTCTCAACTCCATAGACTCATCCCTCCATCCATTTTACTTTCCGGTCATGTCGCAGGCGTCTGCGAAGACCACGCCTGTCCAGCTCTCACGTAAAGCGGCTCCAAGGCCGACAGTGAGTCGGTGTGGCCGGTGGCGATGCGTGCCGCGCCTATCGCAGCCAATGCCGCCGCGCGACGCTCTGCGACCGCAAAGGCCGCGATCGTCGCCCGGCCCTCGGCCAACTCGCGCAGTCGTCCTTCGAGCGGCCCAAGATCGTCGCCAACCAGTATGACCTCCCCCACCAGGCAAGCCGTTAAACGCGCGGCATCAGCAAGCGCCGCCGCCGACACTTGCTCCAGACCGCCTTCGTTGACCCGATAAAGGGCGTTATAGAACTGCTCCCGGCCGGCGTTGATCACCGCGCACACCATAGTACCGGCTCGCGCCCGCGGACAGTCCAAGGCGCAAACTGCCATGCTCTCAAGGCTGGAGACGCCGACCAGAGAGCATCGCGCCGCGAACGCCAGCCCTTTGCCATAGCTAAGGCCAACTCTAACGCCGGTGAAAGAACCGGGACCGATGCCTACCGCAATCCCGTTCAGATCGGCGAACTCGGCTCCCGCCTGCTTGAACAGCCCTTCGACCATCAAGGGCAGGCTTGCCGCATGTGATTGATCAGTCTGCTTAGCCGCCGCCAGAACAACTTCTTGCCCGACCAGCCCTAGGACTACCGCCGGCCCGGCCGTATCTATCCCCAGAACCAAGCCCGCCGGCCCCGCCTGATCAAGCAATTGCTCAACCTTGTGCAAGCCGCGTGATGTCATTGAAGATCACAAACGCCATTAATGCCACCAACAGCACCAAGCCCGCTTGCTGCGCGAGCTCGCGATGGCGTACTTGCAGCGGACGGCCGCGCATGCCCTCGATCGCGAAAAAGAGCAAGTGCCCCCCGTCGAGCATGGGCACCGGAAAAAGGTTTATGATACCAAGCTCCAGGCTCAGCATCGCCATAAAAAGACCCAGATTGGCCACACCCTGATGCGCTTGCTCACCCGCCAACCGCGCGATCATTATCGGCCCGCCCAGGGTCTCGCGCAGCGGCGTGGCGCCGGTGAAGATTCTGGCCAGTCCCTCAACCAGCGCGATAGTCATCGTTGCCGTCTCGGACAGCGCCTGGACGGCAGCGCTGAACGGGCCGAATCGTTCGATAGCGACATCACCCCGCGGCAGCACCCCGATTACCCACTGCGCGGCGTTACCCCCGGCCGGCGCTCGCTCGGATTCGCGCTGGGCGCGGATCACAGTCGCCAGCGACCTGCGCGCGCCCTGCTCCTGGCGCTCAAACTCAATTTTAAGCGCCTGACCGTCGCTCGCTTTGATCAGCGTCGATAGCTCATCCCAGCTCGCGACCGGACGCCGATCGATTGACACGATCCGGTCGCCCGCACGCAGACCCGCGCGCTGCGCGGGAAGATTGGGCTTGACCTGCCCGATAACCGGCAGCAGCCTCGGCACGCCGTAGACAAACACGGCGGTCAAAATTATCGGCACGAACGCAATGTTGGCCAGCGGCCCGGCGAGCACAATCGCGATGCGCTTGCGCAGCGGCTGGGTGGGGAAAGCCTGGCGCCGCAGCGCGTTGACCAGACTTGCGGGCGGAGCCTCGCTCAGCGCATCAAACGCCTTTTCCACGGACCCTTGCCGCGCCACCTCCTCGACCAAAAGCCGTTCCTCCGGTCGCAGTTCGCGGCCTAATTGCTGCTCGACTCGGCTTGCCCGGCCGCCCTGCGCGCTAAGCGCGGCGAGTCGCGTCGCCAGCTCGAGCAGTCTCTCATCTTCAGCCGCGGCCGGCGAAGCCGAGGCTGATTGGCCTATCCTCGTCTTTTGATCGCTTCGGCTCAGAAGATCCCTGCCGACCTCTCTTAAGTACGCCTTTACATCGGAGACCCCCAACTCCTCGGCGACTTCATCGCCAAGCATCCGCACGTAGCCGCCGAAAGGCGCCGCGCTCACGGCGTATTCCGTCTCCCCCCATCGGACCCCGAACAGCTTCGGCGGATAACCCAACGAGAAGCGCAGTACGCGCACGCCCACGCGCTTGGCTACCAAAAAATGTCCGGTCTCATGAACGATGATGAGAAGAGCAAGAACGGCAACCGCGGCGACGATTGAAAGCAGCATCGAATGCCAAACGTGGCTTCACGTTCCTAACGAAGCCTACTTCAGCATAAACAATAATAAGCAAAGACCGCAGCGAAAACTAGGCTGTCAGTGCGATCCAGAAGCCCGCCGTGCCCGGGGAACATCCAGCCGGAGTCCTTAAGCTTGCCCAGCCGTTTCAGCGCCGACTCGGCTAAGTCGCCGGCCTGGCCCATGAGATTGATGCCCAGCGCCAAGGCCAGCGACGCTTTCAGGTCCAGCCCGATGCCCACCCATCGCCACCACGCCACCATCACCACCAAGCTTGAAGCAAGCGAGGCGATTGCGCCTTCAACGCTCTTGTTCGGGCTTACCCTGAGCATCAGCTTGGTTCGCCCGAAGCGCCGCCCGATGAAATAGGCGCCGGAGTCGCCGACGACGAGCAGCGCGATTACCAGTAGAATGGCCCTTTTCCCGCCCGCGCAATTCCTGAGCAAAGCAAAATACGGAAATAAACTGCCAACGTAAACCGTCCCCAGCACACCGCCGATCAGCGGCGCAGCCTGATAGTCGGCACCCCAACGCGCAACTACCGCCGTAAGCAGCACCATCGCGAAAATCACCGCGCCCGCCAAGGCCTCATTTCCATTCCAGCGGAATACGAAGAACGCCAACACGAGGCCGGCGCTTGCCGATAAGCGAAAAAACAGCGAATCGGGACCACCGATCGCGGCCGCCTCGCGCAATCCCCAGGCGGTCAACACTGCGACGAAAACCGTAAACAGACCTGCCGGCACCGCCAGTATCGCCGCCACCACCACGGGCAGGGCGACCAGGGCGGTTAGGACTCTGGTTCGCAGCACGCGCCGGTCAGTCCGAGGTGCGTACCGCACCGAAGCGGCGTTCGCGAGTTTGGTAAGCCACTACGGCGCTTAAGAACTCGCGCTCACCGAAGTCGGGCCATAGGGTCTCGGTAAAATACAGCTCAGTGTAAGCCAGTTGGTAAAGTAGGAAGTTAGAAAGCCTGAGTTCGCCCGAAGTGCGAATCAAAAGGTCGGGGTCGGGCAGCGCGCCGGTATCAAGCCGGTTGGCGATAAGCCGTTCGTCAATGCGCTCGGGGTCAAGCTCTCCACACGCCGCCGCGCGGGCTATAGCCCTGACCGCGTGTACCATTTCCTGACGCCCGCCGTACGAGAGCGCCAGGGCCAGCGTCATTGCGCGGTTGTCGGCGGTCAAACGCGTTGCTTCATCCAGCACCATTCGCACCGCCGCCGGCAATCTGCTCTGGTCGCCAAGAATAATGAGCTTGATCCCGCGTTTGCAAAGCCGCTTGGTCTCGGTCATCAAGTAGCGGCGCAAGAGCGCCATCAGAAAGCTCACCTCGGTCGGCGGCCGCTGCCAGTTCTCGTTGGAGAACGCGAAAAGGGTGAGATAAGGAATTTGCAACTCGCGGGCGACCTCGATCACGGTGCGCGCGGCGTCTTTGCCACGCCGATGGCCCTCGAGACGAGACAATCCTCGACGCGTGGCCCAGCGTCCGTTTCCGTCCATCACGATCGCCACGTGACGCGGCAAGCGCTTGGGATCGAGAACGAGGGTCGGGAAGTCCTTTAGCGGTAATGAGAGACCCACGTCGTCAGTTCCGCCGGAGCATGGCGAGCCGGTGCGAGCGTCGTCAGACCTGCATTATCTCGGCTTCTTTTGCCGCCAGCACCTGGTCAATCTTCGTGATTTGCTCGCCTGTGCTTTGTTGAATTTTGGCCTCTGCAACTCGCAGTTCGTCCTCGCCCAATCGCTTTTCCTTGTGCAGCTCGCGCAGCTTCTCGTTGGCTTCGCGTCGATGATTGCGCACCGAGACGCGGAACTCCTCGGCCATTTTGCGCACGTGCTTGACCAGCTCTCGCCGTCGTTCTTCGCTCAGTTCCGGGATCGGCACTCTTATAATCTTGCCGTCGTTGATCGGCGTCAAACCGAGATCAGAGGCAAGAATCGCTTTCTCGATCTCGCCCAGAAGATTCCTGTCGTACGGGGTCACCACCATCAGGCGTGTCTCGGGGGCCGCCAAGCCTGCTAGCTGCCTGAGCGGCATCTTGGTGCCATAGCAATTGACCATCAGCCCTTCGAGCAGGGCGGTGGAGGCCCGTCCGGTCCTCACTCGCGACAGCTCGTGGCGCAGCGCCACAACGGCCTGTTCCATCTCTCGCCGCGACTGTTCGAGCACTTCGTCCTTTGAAAGACCCGTGGCCATGGCTTTAAGGTCTGTCGTCAACCAGCGTTCCGACAGGTTCGCCCATAATCACCCGCTTGATATTACCGCTATGCCGTAAGTTGAATACTATAACCGGCAAGCGGTAGTCCATACAGAGCGAAATCGCCGCCGCGTCCATCACTTTGAGGTTGTGAGTGAGCAGGTCGATATAGGTGAGATGGTCGAAGCGCTTGGCCCCCGAGTCGAGCATCGGATCGCGGTCGTAGATGCCGTCCACGTCATGGCTTGCTTTGAGGATTACCTCGGCGCCAATTTCCGCAGCCCGTAGGCTCGCCGCGGTATCGGTGGTGAAGAACGGATTGCCCGTCCCCGCGCCGAAAACCACCACCCGCCCTTTTTCCAGATGGCGTACGGCGCGCCGTCTGATATATGGCTCGCACACCGCCTGCATCTGGATCGCCGACAGCACGCGGGTTTGCACCCCAAGCCGCTCCAGGGCATCTTGCAGCGCCAGCGCGTTGATCACTGTGGCAAGCATCCCCATATGATCGGCCATAGCACGATCCATACCGTTTCTCTCGTACTCATGGCCGCGGACGATGTTGCCGCCGCCGATCACGATCGCCGTCTGCACCCCCATAGCGGCGACCTCTTGGACCTCGAGCGAAATTGTGCGCAGCGTGGCGTGGTCGATACCGAAGCCGCTTGGCGGAGCTAGCGCTTGCCCCGACAACTTGAGCATTATGCGATTAAAGCGCGGCCTGCCGGTTTTTATCGCCTCTTTCTCGACCATTGAATTCGACCTGTGCCGGCGCGCCGGACGCCCCGTGCTCGGGCGCCGTGATCAGCGGCCTGTCAGATCCATCAGCACGGCCGATCAGCCCCTCGCCCGACCGGCCCTTTTCTGTGGCAAACCGAAGCGCTCCTGTCGCTCATAGTCGGCCTGGATTAGGCGCACCCGCGGTGATGCGAGCACCGCCTTTTGCCGCCTTTGGGCCGCTGTGCTTCGCGCCGCGGCACATCGCTCGCGGCTCCTACGCCCTGCCTTAGCCCTTCTGGCTGCCGGCGCCGTCAAGGTCTTCGCCCAACTGGAAGCGCACGAAGCGGCGGACCTCAATCTTCTCGCCGAGCTTGGCCACGTGCTCGCCGATCAAATCGCCCACCGTGCGCGAAGGGTCGCGCATGTATCCCTGCTCGATGAGGCAGACCTCGCGGTAAAACTTCTCCAGGCGCCCCTCGACAATCTTCTCGACTACGGCGGGCGGTTTGCCGGCGGCTTGAGCAGCGTAAATTTCGCGTTCGCGCTCCAGCACTTGCGCCGGTAGTTGCCCGCGCGAGACGCAGCGCGGGTTGGCCGCCGCAACTTGCATCGCGATCTCCTTGACCAAGCTCTGAAATTCGAGCGTGTTGGCGACAAAATCCGTCTCGCAGTTGATCTCGACCAAAACGCCGAGCTTGCCGCCGGTGTGAATATAGGCCCCAATGATGCCCTCGGAGGCGAGTTTGCCGGCCCGCTTTGCGGATTGCGCAATGCCCTTTTCGCGCAGCCATACCACCGCCTTGTCCAAATTGCCCGCAGCCTCGGCCAGCGCTTTTTTGCAGTCCATGACGCCCGCGCCGGTTTTTTCGCGCAGCGTTTTTATAAGGTCGGCGTTGATCTCGGCCATTCGAACTCCCTTAATCTAAACTTGGTCGCAGCTCAATTCGCCGCCAGCCGCGATCGTAAGACGCGAACCTAATCCGCGACGGACTCAAGCCCGCCGCAGGCCGCAAAGCGCCGAAAAGATGGGAACGTTGACCGGGCAAAAACGTCAATCGACGGCCGGCGCCAAGCCTCACCTCACCCATAATTCGGACGCTAAGCCCGCGCTAATTCAAAGGCGATTTGCGTCACAGGATAGCGCCCAAGACTGGCCTCGGTAAAGCGGTGCTTCACACCGGTGGTGGCGCCTCGTGGCCGGCGCCGGCGACCTCCGCGCTGCTCTCTTGTTCGGCCTTTTGCCGTTCCTCCAAGAGCTGGCGTCCTTCGAGCACCGCGTCCGCCATCGCCGCGGCGAACAATTTTATCGCTCGAATCGCGTCGTCATTGCCGGGAATCCGATAAGTGATAACGTCGGGATCGCAGTTGGTGTCAACCACGGCGACCACCGGTATGTTGAGCCGATTGGCCTCGGCCACCGCGATATGCTCAACCACGGTGTCGATCACAAAAAGCGCGTCCGGCAGCTTGCGCAGCGTCTTGATGCCGCCGAGCGTGGCCATCAGCCTGCGATGCTCGCGCGCGCGCTGATTCATTTCCTTTTTCGTGAGCGCCTCGACCATCTGGGGATCGCTCATGATTTCCTCAAGCTTGCGCAAGCGCTCGATAGAGGCGCGCACGGTCTGAAAGTTCGTCAGCATCCCCCCCAGCCATCGGTTGTTGACGTAGAATACCCCGCTGCGTTCCGCTTCCTCGCGTATGATCTCCTGGGCCTGCTTCTTGGTGCCGACCATGAGCAATGAGCCGCCGTCGGCGGCCAGCTCGCGCACGAACCCGTAGGTCTCGCGAAGCAGCCTGACGGTCTGTTGCAGATCGATGATATGGATTCCGTTGCGGGCGCCGAAAATGTAGGGTTTCATCTTCGGATTCCATCGGCTGGTCTGATGGCCGAAGTGAACCCCGGCCTCCAAAAGCTGCTTCATGCTGATTTCGGTCATAACCTGATCCCCGTTCGCTCCCGCGCGCTACCCTGGCGCCAAGCGCAGGGTAGGTCCCAAGCAACTCCGCCGCCCTACCGGCAGCGCGCGCCAGCCTAGTTATTCATCGAATCCAAAAACGCCTCGTTGGTCTTAGTCCCCTGCATCTTGTCCAGCAGGAACTCCATCGCCTCGACAGCGTTTAGCTGCGAGAGCAGCTTGCGCAGAATCCAGACCCGATTAAGCGTGGTCCGCGGCAGCAGCAGCTCTTCCTTGCGGGTCGATGAGCGCTGAATGTCAATGGTCGGAAAGACGCGCTTTTCAAGCAGTCGGCGATCGAGCGCTATCTGCTGGTTGCCGGTTCCCTTAAACTCCTCGAAGATCACTTCGTCCATCCGGCTGCCGGTGTCAACCAGAGCGGTGGCGATGATGGTCAGGCTGCCGCCGTCCTCGGTGTTGCGCGCGGCGCCGAAAAACTTCTTCGGCTTGTGCAGAGCGTTGGAATCGACTCCGCCGGAAAGAATCTTACCGGAAGGCGGCACCACCGTATTATAGGCGCGCGCCAGGCGCGTAATCGAGTCGAGCAAGATCACCACGTCGCGCCCGTGTTCAACCAACCGGCGCGCCTTCTCAATCACCATCTCCGCCACCTGCACGTGGCGCGAAGCCGGTTCGTCGAAGGTCGAGCTCACCACCTCGCCGCGGACCGAGCGCTGCATGTCGGTCACTTCTTCGGGACGTTCGTCCACCAGCAGCACGATAAGAACTATCTCCGGGTGGTTGTGCGCGATGGCTTTGGCCAGCGCCTGCAACATCATCGTCTTGCCGGTGAACGGAGCGGCCACGATCAGGCCCCGCTGCCCCTTGCCGACCGGCGCGATCAGGTCGATAATCCGCGTGGTGTAATCCTCGGGGTCGTACTCAAGCTTGATCCGTTCGCTGGGGTAGAGCGGGGTCAGATTGTCGAACAGAATCTTGTCCCGCGCCTTGTCCGGGTCCTCATAGTTGATCGACTCAACCTTGAGCAGGGCAAAGTAGCGCTCGCCCTCCTTGGGCGGGCGGATCAGACCGGAGACGATATCGCCGGTGCGCAGGTTGAACTTTCTTATCTGACTGGGCGAAATATAGATGTCGTCCGGACCGGGCAGGTAATTGTAATCAGGCGCGCGCAGAAAGCCGAAGCCGTCGGGCAGGATCTCAAGCACCCCCTCGCCCAGAATCGCTCCCTTCTTAGCAGCCTGCGCTTGCAGGATAGCGAAGATCATCTCCTGGCGGCGCATATTGATCGCGCCGTCGATGTTCAGGTCGCGGGCGATCTGCGCCAGATCGGTTATCTTGCCCCGCTTGAGCGCGCTCAGGTTGAGCACCCCAACGTCGATCACACCTTCCGGACTGCCGCCGTTTTCGGCCCCGCCCTTGCTCGGCGCATCATGCAGCGCCGGCGCATGAGCCTCGCGCGTCGGCGTACCCTGGTTGTTGTCAGTCTCGACGCCTTCTTCTCGTTCTCTGGCTGCAGTTTTTGTTCTAGCCATTGCTTTGACCCATAGTAAGTTGCTTACTATGCCACCTCCACACTGCTCGTGCGCTTCAACAAAAAGAGTTATGGGCTCAGCGACAAGCCTCTAGTCCCGAAAGCCTGCCGCTTGATTAGTCAGTACTCTGCGAACCGGAAAAGTCACTCAAACGAAGTAAAGCTTGGGGGAACGTTACGAGGATTCCGGGGCGCATCGGACGCTCCCGTCGGGTCCATCTACCATCTGGCGTCGCGCGGAACTGGTATAACTCTAGTTGCGCCGGCCGCCAAAGTCAAGCGCGAGATACCATGCACCCGACGACCGCCGCGCTTGTTCGCCGTCAAGTCCAACCCCATGACTTCCATTATCACGCCCGAGCCGCGTTGTCCAATTTCTTAAGCGCTGGGCTGCGGGCGCGCGCGCCCGAACCGCTCGTTCCGCCACGCGCGGAGTCTGCAATGCTACAGGCAGCGCATGGTCTAAAGCCAGCCTTGGCTCGCTCTAGACCGCCAGCCACGCGCACCGGCTTCACCCCATCGCTCCCCGGCTCATGCTCTCGCATCCGCCCAGCGCTGGAGCAAGTCCTGGTCGACCGTTACGCCGCGCGCGGCCAAAAAACGCGTGAAATCATTCGGCAGCGGGGCGACAAAAGACAGCCGCGCCAAAGTGCGCGGGTGATCAAACGATAGCGACAGAGCGTGCAAGGCCTGCCGCGCAAAAGCGGTTGGTAAGAACGACTTTGCCAGGCGCGCCCCGCCGTAAACCGGATCGCCCAGACAAGGATGGCCGATCGCCGCCAGATGAACTCGAATCTGATGCGTCCTGCCGGTTTTTGGCTCCACGCGCAGCAAGCTGACATGGACCAACGCGCCGTCTCGCCCGGCAACCTCAAAACACTCCAGCACCCTCACCCCGGTCACCGCTTCGCGCAAGCGCGTGGAGCGCACCGACATGCGCGTGCGGTCAATCGGATGGCGTCCCATCGGGAGCGTGATCGTTCGCGCGCCGGCCCCTAGCCGGCCGGCTGCAAGCGCGAGATACACTTTGCCGATGGTGCGCTCCTTGAACTGGCGCGATAACGCGGCGCGAGCAAACGGCGTGCGCGCCACGACCATCACGCCCGAGGTGCCCTTGTCGAGCCGATGGACGATTCCGGGCCGCACCGAGCCGTCCGCCTCGACCATCGCTGCTAGTTCCGGATGATGCGCCGTAAGCACGTCCACCATCGTGGCCTGGCGCCAGCTCGGCGCGGGATGAACGGCGAGCCCGGCCGGCTTATTGACCACGATTATTTCGTCGTCGGCGAATAGCTCTTCGAGTTGTGCGGACTCGGCGAGCGGCGCCGGCCTGAGGGTGTGTCCCGCGTCGCCCAGCGCCGGCGGCCTGATCTCCACCCGGTCACCTGCGCGCACTACGGCCGCGGGCCGCGCCGGCGCCCCGTTTACGGTCACCCGCCCGGCGCGAATCATGCGCGCAACCTGCGAGCGCGTGCTCGCGGGCGCAAGGCGCGCCGCCAGGAAAACGTCCAGCCTGCTCCTTGCCTGACCCGCGTCAACCGCCATCACCTGAGCGACGGCCGACGCGCGCGGCCAACCTGCTTCCTGCGGAGCGGACAAGCTGGAGGGCTCGTAATTCACAATCTCGGGTAAGGAGGCAGATGCCTTCGCTCGTAGGCTGCGATCTCTTCGCCGTGCGCCAGGGTCAGACTTATATCGTCGAGGCCCTCCAGCAGGCGCTGCTTGTAAAACGGCTCGATGTCGAAGGCCTCGCGCTGGCCTTGCTCGTCGGCAATCGTCTGGCGCTCAAGATCGATCGCTATCCGATACCCGGCGCGCGCGCCGGCGGCGTCGATTATCCGCCGCACGGCGCCTGCCTGCAATGCTACGGGCAAAAGGCCGTTCTTTAGGCAGTTGTTACGGAATATGTCGGCGAAAGATGGAGCGATAATCGCCCTGAAGCCGTAGTCGTCAAGCGCCCAGACCGCGTGTTCGCGCGAACTGCCGCAGCCGAAGTTGGCGCCCGCGACCAGAATCGAGGCGCCGCGATAGCGCTCCTGATTGAGCACAAAGTCCGGAATCTCGGCGCCCTGCGGCGTAAATCGCCAGCTATAGAACAGGCCCGCTCCAAGTCCGCTGCGCACCACCGACTTGAGAAACTGCTTAGGAATGATCTGATCGGTGTCGACGTTGCTCTTGTCTAACGGCGCGACCAGGCCGGTAAAATTCTTGAACGCGCGCATACGCGGCTTCCTCTTTATGCGATTTATCCGAGCGGCTCGATTCGGAACTCGCGAAGGTCCACGAAATGGCCTTCCAGAGCGGCCGCCGCGGCCATCGCCGGACTCACCAGATGAGTGCGCCCGCCGGGCCCCTGACGGCCCTCGAAGTTACGATTCGAGGTGCTGGCGCATCGCTCCTGCGGCTTTAGGATATCCGCGTTCATTCCCAGGCACATGCTGCAACCCGACTCGCGCCACTCAAAACCTGCCTCCTTGAAGATGCGGTCAAGACCCAGCGTTTCGGCCTCGGCCTTGATCTGCTGCGAGCCCGGCACCACCATCGCCTGAACGCCGCGCGCCACCTTACGCCCCTTGGCCACCGCGGCAGCCGCCTTGAGGTCGCTTAGGCGCGAGTTCGTACATGAACCGATAAAGACGCGGTCAATTTTGATCTCGGTAATCGCTGTGCCGGCAACGAGCCCCATATACTCGAGCGCGCGCGCGGCGGCGGCGCGCGCCGCCGGGTCGGCGATCGCGCCCGGCTCCGGCACTTTGCCCGTGACCTCGACCACCATCCCCGGGTTGGTCCCCCAGGTCACTTGCGGGGCGAATTCTTCAGCCTTAAAGCGGTGGCTTGAATCGAAGCGCGCGCCGGCCTCGGTGCGCACGCTCAACCATCGCTCTGCCGCCCGCTCAAAGGCGGCGCCCTGCGGGGCGTAGGGCCGGCCGCGCAAATACTCGACGGTCGTTTGATCCGGCGACACCATCCCGGCGCGCGCCCCGGCCTCGATCGACATATTGCAGACCGTCATTCGCTCTTCCATCGACAGCCCCGCGATCGTCGGGCCGCAATACTCGATCGCATGGCCGGTTGCGCCGTCGATTCCGATGCTTCCGATGATCCCCAAGATGAGATCTTTTGCCGTCACGCCGGCGCCGAGCCGCCCGCCAACCCAAATTTCCATCGTTTTGGGCTTGACTTGCCAAAGGCACTGGGTTGCCAACACGTGCTCGACCTCGCTGGTGCCCACGCCGAAGGCAAGGGCGCCGAACGCGCCGTGCGTCGAGGTATGGCTGTCGCCGCACACGATCGTCATCCCGGGCTGGGTCAGGCCCAGCTCCGGCCCGATCACATGAACGATCCCCTGCTCGCGCGCGCCCAGCGCAAACAGCTTGATGCCGAACTCGGCGCAATTGCGCCGCATCGCCTCGACCTGCGTCGCCGACTCGGGGTCGCTAATCGGCCGCGTGCGGTCCGTGGTGGGCACGTTGTGGTCGAGCGTGCCGAACGTGCGTTCGGGCGCGCGCACCTTGCGGCTCGCCACGCGCAGCCCCTCGAAGGCCTGGGGCGTGGTGACCTCGTGAATCAGATGCAGATCGACGTAGAGCAACGTGGGCTGGCCGGATTGCTGATAAACCACGTGCTCATCCCAGATTTTCTCAAACAGAGTTTTTGCCGTCATCGCGATCGCACCCGCAATAGGCCTTACGTCAGAATTATGCGCCATCGGGCGCCGCTGTCAAAGTCTTACCGCTCGTTCGCTGCGCCGGTGACCCTTTCACAGTGGGTGACCGCGCGCGCGGGCAGGCGCGCCGCCAGGGTCGCGCCCGCCGAACGGACGGCTGCCGACCGCGGCACCACCGCCGGAGGGATGTTCGCGCCCAAAGAGATCATCGAGAACCCCCTGGGCAGCGACTTCGCCGCTATGCACGCAATCCGGCATCCCGACTCCGCGATAAGCCGCGCCGCTTAGCCTCAAGCCGCGAAGCCCTTCAATCTCGTCTTCGATCGCGTCAACGCGCTCCAGATGACCGACCACGTACTGAGGCATCGCGCGATCGTGGCGCTTGACATGGCAAAACCGGGGAGTGGCGCGAACGGCGAGCAGCTCTTCGAGCTCCGCGTGCGCCGCATGGCCCATTTCGGCGTCGTCGAGCGTCCGGGGCTCGGCGCCGGCGCCGCGGTCCATAAAGACCCGCGTCAGCACGTAGTCCGCGGGCGCGCGCGCGGGAAACTTAAGACTTGAGAAGGTGCATGCGGCGATGCGCCGCCCTTCAACCCGCGGTACGACGAAGCCCGAGCCGCGCAAAACCACGGGGATATCCGCCGCGCGGTAGGCCAGCGTCACCAACGCCGAGCTCCCGTAGCTGATTTCCTCCAGCAATTTTGCGGCCCGCGGGGCGTGCGGCTTGAGCAGGCGAGCGGTCTCATACGCCGGCGTCGCAATCACCACGGCGTCAGCCGCGATCGCCTGGCCAGCGCCAGGCGCCGCCGGAGCGCCGAGCTCGACGCGCCAGCGCGGCCCCTCTCGCTCAAGCGCGACCGCTCGCGCCCGCAGCCGCGCACAGTCGCCAAGCGCGCGCGCAAGCGCTTCGACCATCGTCGCCATCCCGTGCTTGAAGCTGACAAAGAGCCCCAGGCGCGCGCCGCTGGCATCATTCGCGCTCGTCGAGCGCGCACGCGCGATCGCGCCGAGACCCAGGATCACGCTGCGATGGGTTTGCTCCAGCTCAAAAAAACGCGGGAACGTGGCCTTAAGGCTCAAGCGCTCGGGCGCCACGCCGTAAATCGCGCTGGTCAGCGGCTGCGCGAGGCGCTCGAAGGCTTCGCGGCCGAAGCGGCGCGTGACGAACGAGGCCACGCTCTCGTCCGCGCCGGCAAAAGCGCGCGGCAACAACAGATCGAATCCGGCGCGAAGCTTGCCGAAAAGGCTCAGAATCGGACTCGTGAACAACGGACCGAGGCGCGCGGGACCCAGTAAAAGAAAGCCCGGCGGAATCTCGACCAGGCGCCCGCCGCGCACGACGTAAGCGCGCCGATTTTCCTCTCGCGTGCCGACCATCTCGGGTTCAAGCTCGAGCTCACGCGCGAGCGAAAGCGCCCACGGCTTGTCAGTGATAAACGAGTCCGGGCCACATTCGATCAGAAAACCGTCGCGGTAAACCGTCTCGATCAAACCGCCCAGGCGCGCCTGTTCTTCGAGGAGGACAACCTGCGCCGGCAAGCCGCGCCGAGCGGCCTGCTCGCGCGTGAAAAATGCCGCGGCGAGTCCGCTGATGCCGCCGCCGATTATGACGACCTGCTTGGTTGCGGCCGTGCCCGACCGCTCAGCGCCGCTCACTTGCCCCACAGCGCGCGGCTGGGCTCGGCTCTTCGACGGGCATCGGGTGATTAAGGCAGTAGCGTAACGCCTCGCAAACAAATTCCGAGCGAGCGCGAAGCTCGATTTTTCTGGCGATCTCAAGCTGCCGGGCCGTCTCGGCGGGCAACGAGATGGTCAAAAGGCGGCGATTCGCGGACTCCATTCAAATATGTATAACAAGCTAAGGATAAATTAATAATAGGCCTTTTTTCCCACGACTCACGCCTTTTTGCAAGGGAGCGCGGGCAGGGTCAAGCGCGCTTTGGGCGTGGCCTTCCCGCGTGGCGCACGGCGGCAGTTTCCCGCGCTTTACCCGTCCCGCCGTGTCGGACAGACTAAGTATTCGAGCGGATTTCCGCGAAGCGGCGGTCATCGCGGGCGTGCATTCTGCCCACAAGGGCTAGTATGGGCAAGGGCCGAAGATCAGGCCGAGGTCTCGCGCTTAAGGTCGTGCTCAGCTTCCAGGCGTGCCAGACGCTCATGAATTTTGAGCGAGTCATGCAGATCGCCCAGCCGCGCATTGATTGCGCCCAGTCCGCTATCCAGCCGCGCGTTGACGTCGTCGATCCGCTTGTTGAGCGCTCCGAACCCGTCTTCCATGCGCTTCTCAACGCCATCGATGCGTGAGTTGATCGTCTCGAACCGGTCCTCCATGCGCTTCTCGAGGCCGTCGATGCGCGTGTTGATCGTCTCGAACCGGTCCTCCATGCGCTTCTCGAGGCCGTCGATGCGCGTGTTGATCGTCTCGAAACGCGAATCAATCTTGACTATGTCACTCTCGATGTGCGCCAGCCGCTTGGACATGTCCGACAACTGCGGAACAAGCCATTCCTGAAGGGTTTGCCGCAGCATCCCTACGGCTATTTTCTCGGTGTCCTTGAGCGGCATGTCTTAATCCTTAATCTCTTGTTCCACGACCCACGCCTTTTTGCAAGAGAGCGCAGGCGGGGTCAAGCGCGCTTTGGGCGTGGCCTTCCCGCGCGCCGCGCGGCCGCAGTTTTCCGCGCTTTGCCCATCCCGCCGTGTCGGACAGACTAAGTATTCGAGCGGACTTCCGCGAAGCGGCGGTCATCGCGGGCGTGCATTCTGCCCACAAGGGCTAAACTGAGCAAAGTGATTTCAATTGTACAGGTAACGGCAAGGCTCAGGCTTCGGGCCAGAAGCCCTCGTCCATCACCTGCTTGAAGGTCCAGGGACATCGCGGCGGAAAGACTGATTTGTCCAAGCCGGTTTCTTGGCGGGCGAGACTCACTGCAACCGCGAACGCTTTTGGCATAAGCTCGGGCAGTCGACGCTGCAAACCGGGACTCTCATCAATAAGATCGCTAATCTCTTGGCGCGCGCCTTCCACCGAAGCGCGCCAACTATTGGCGGTTCGTTTAGAGCGCCTTCGCTGCGCGGCTTGTAGTTGCCACTTCAACAGGTGCGCCTGAAGTCTTGCGAGCTGGCTTTTGAGAGCGCGCGCTTCGCTTTTGCCCAAGTCCTCGACTTCCTCCGCCAACCTCTCCCAGTCAAGCGCCTCCGCTCGGCGCTCGCGCAGCGCGCGCGCCTGGTCGAGTGTCCAACTGTAATAGTCGTGTTGGTAGAGGTCCTGGTGGGTTTCGGAAACGGGCATTACGTTCTGCGCCATCGGTTTACGCCTTTTTCCGGGGCCGGCCATCCCTGCGGCGGCGCCCGACCGCTCAGCGTCGCTCACTTGCCCCACAGCGCGCGGTAATCACGATGCGGCTTGCAGCGCGCCGCCGTCAAAGCGCGCTCGTATTACCGCAGCCATCATCGCAATAAAGCGCGGATCGTCGTTCACCGCGCTCGCCCGCACCATCGTGACCCGGTGCGCGCGCGCCAACTCGGCGGCTTCGATGTCCAGGTCATAGAGCAGTTCGACGTTCTCGCAAGCAAAGCCGATCGGCACCACGACCGCGGCGCGGTCCTCCAGCGAGGAGAGCGCCTGCGCGACATCGGGTTCAAGCCACGGCTCCCGCGGGTCTCCACTTCTGCTTTGATAAGCCAGCGACCAGCTTTGGTGCTCAAGCGCCGCGGCCACCATCGACGCCGACTCCTCGAACTCCTCGACATACGTGCTGCGCGCCGCCATCGCCCGCGGGATGCTGTGCGCGGTAAACAGCAGATGGGCCTTTGAGCGCTGCGCGGCGGCGAGCTTCTCCATCGCGCGGCGAACCTGGGCCGCAACCGCGTCGATAAACCGCGGATGGTTGTGCCAGGGCCCAACATAGTCTATCGTCGGCGTCCGCTCGCCGAGCGCCGCCTGGGCCGCGCTCACGCTTTCGAGGTAGCTGTCCCAGCCTGCCGGCGAACGATGCGGAGCGAGGACGAAGCCCACCGCGCGGCTGACCCCCTCGCGCGCCATTTGCTCTAGCGCCTGGCGCACCAGGGGCGGCCAGTTGCGCATCCCCACGTACACCGGCACCTTCACACCATCGCGCGCCAGCGCCTGGCGCAAGGCCGCCGCTTGCCTGGCCGCCACCTCGTTGTAAGGCGAGCGGCCGCCGACCAGCTCGTAGTGATGGGCGACTTGCGCGATGCGGGCGTCCGGTATGCCCCGCCCCCGCGTCACCTCGCGTAGAAACGGGCCCACCTCGTCGGGGCTGGTGGGCCCGCCGAACCCGATCAACAACACCGCTTTACCGGCGAGGTTCACCGCGCGCTCATCTCGTGCACCGCGTCGACCAGCGCGACGACGTGATCGACCGCGGTTTCCGGCAGGACACCGTGCCCCAGATTGAAGATATGGCCGGGCCGGCCGCCGGCTTGCTCGAGAATTTTTCGCGCTTTCTCCCTGAGCTCCGGAATGCCGGCCAATAGCGCCGCCGGGTCGAAATTGCCTTGGACGCCGACGCCGCCGCCTAGCCGCTCCCATGCTTGCCCGAGGTCAACCCGCCAATCGAGCCCGATTACGTCGCCCCCGGCCTCGCGCATCAACTCGAGCAGGCTTCCCGTGTCGCTGCCGAAATGGATCAACGGCACGCCGGCGGGAATCGCCCTGATGACGGCGGCGGTGTGGGGCAGGACATAGCGCCGGTAATCGTCCGGCGCAAGGCTGCCCACCCAGCTATCGAAAAGCTGCACCAAGTCGGCGCCGGCCGCGATCTGCAGCTTCAAGCTTTCGGCGCTGATCCGCGACAAGAATTTCATCAGGCGCGTCCAGGTCGCCTCGTCGTTATACATCATACGCTTGGTGCGCAGGTACTGGCGCGAGGCGGCGCCTTCAATCAGGTATGACGCCAGCGTAAACGGGGCGCCGGCAAATCCGATCATCGGGGTCTTGCCGCCTAGCGCAGCGCGCGCCAGCGCGATCGCTTCGGCGGTGGGGCCCAGCGCCTCGCCGACATCGACCCGCAATATGCGATCGAGGTCTTCGAACGCGCGCACCGGGCGCTCGATCACCGGGCCGTCGCCTTTTTCGTAACGCAGCCCGACGTCCATCGGCAAGAGCGGCAGCAAGATGTCGGAAAAAATTATCGCCGCGTCCACCCCCAGCCGCTCGACGGCTAAAACCGTGACCTCGGCCGCAAGCTCGGGCGTGCGGCACATATCGAGGAAACCGCAGCGCTCGCGCACGCGCCGGTACTCCGGCAGGTAGCGCCCGGCTTGGCGCATCAGCCAGATGGGCGTGAACGGCACCCGCTCGCGCCGACAAGCTCTCATTAGCGGATGCTCAACCAGCGTTGTCTCGGAGGCTTGGCGCGCGCCTTCGGGCCGGTTGAGCGCGGGCGGGCGCGCAAGCCCGATCGCGACGCGGCGGCGATGTTTTTCTCGCAGAATCTCGGGCGCGCGGCCGACCGCGTCTTTCACCAGATGGTCGAGCGTTGGACGCAGGGGCTGGATATCCACCACTAGTCCGTAGCGGCGGACCGCCTCCGCGCAGACCGGGCCTATAGAGCCGACGACGATCGCGTCCAGCGCCCGGCGAAGCTGGTCCTCGATTCCCTGAGCGCCGGCGAGCTGAAACAGATGGGTTACCTGCGCAGCGCTCGAGAAGAGCGCCACGTCGAATTCGCCGCCCAGCAGGCCCGCGAGCGCCTTGAGCAGCGGCGCGCGATTCTCGGGCAGCGCCCAACGGTAAACCGGCACCGTTCTCACGTGGGCGCCGCGCGCCTCAAGACCGGCGGTAAGATCGAGGTTGCTGACGCCGTATTCTTGAATCGCAACGCGCTTGCCGGCCAGCGGCAAGCGCTCGTCAAGCATGCGCAGAAGCTCGCGCCACGTACCGGGCTCCGGCACGCTGAGCGTCGCCGACAGCCCCAGTTCTTGCAACGCGAAGACGGCCTTCGGGCCGCGCGCAACGGTCACGGTCCTGCCCAGCGCCGCAATCAGCGCGCCGCGGTCGTAGCGTCCTTCGAGCAGGGTTAACAGCGCCTTGACGCCGGCGCCGGTCAAAAAAATGACCACGTCGAACCGGTCCGCCA
Organism: Deltaproteobacteria bacterium; assembly: GCA_021831785.1. GTDB lineage: Bacteria > Desulfobacterota > Binatia > Binatales > Binataceae > JAJYYI01. Next base: position 171,864 of record JAKBMB010000028.1, read on the forward strand.
GCAGCAGCTCGGCAAAAACCGGCGCCGCGCCGTTCTCTTCCACGCCGACCAGACGCATCGCCGGCGCGAGCGCGACCTGCGCGCCTACGCGCTCGGCCAGCGCGCGCAGCTCCTCCGCCATGCGGCTTTCGAAGGCGACCACCCTGAGACCTTCAGCGCCGGCGGGCTCGCCGTCGCGAGTATGCTCAGCCAAAGTGCGCATAAGTACGCTTTCTGACCGGAATTATATTGCCCGCCAACCAGCTTGTATATCGGCGCCAAACAGCGAGGCGGCTTTTTGCCGATGGTAAATCATTCGAAGCAGCATAGCGGAGAGATGGGTTCTCTAGCTCGAACCGCGGGTTTAAAATTAACCCTGAAGCGAAAATAAGTCTTAGTGGGGCGGGCCGCGGTGCCCGCCAGTGCCCCGCGCGGGCAGGGCCACCCGCGCCACTGAGGCCCGCGGACCGGGCAACGTCCAACGCAGCAAAAAGAGGACTTCCGAGTTTTCATCGATGAAGTTATTTTCGCTTCAAGGTTAAGGTAAGAGGCGCAAGTGCGCCACGTGACGAGGTTTTTTCGCGAGCTGGACCATGTCGGTGACCTGGCGATTGAGGTCAACGCCCGCTCTCGCGCGGAGTTGTTTGCGCATGCTTTAGTGGCGCTGGCGCGGCTGATGGTCGCGCAGCGAGGCATCAGGACGGTCGGGCGCCGCGAGCTTGAATGTGCCGCCGACGATGACTTCACTCTGATGCATGACGCACTGAGTCGTGCGCTCAACTTATTCTTGATTGACGGCTTCATCTGGCGCCGCGTCACGGTTGAAGAAAAGGGGCGGGGACTGGCGATTATCCTGTTTGGCGAGCAATACGATCGGACCCGCCATGAGCTATTGGGCGAGATCAAGGGCGTGACCTTCCATCGCCTGTTCGTCGGCCAAGAGCACGGCGGTTGGCGCGCCGAGATAGTCTTCGACGTGTAGCGGGCAAACGACGAATCGAGGCTGAGCCCATGAACAAGACCATCACGGTCGCCGCGCGCTCGAGACCTTCGCGGGCGTCGGCGCCGCTGATGGTGCCGGCCGCCATGGCGTCCGCGCACAAGGCGGGCCGGCGGCGCGGCGTCGGAGGACAGCATCAGTTATGGAGCTAAAGCATATACGAGACTATCTGTGGGAGATTCCGCGCCACGGCGCGATGCGCGTGCCGGGGCGAATTTACGCCAGCAAATCGATGCTCGACGAGCTGCGCAATGACCCGGCGCTGAACCAGGTCGAGAATGTCGCCTGCTTGCCGGGGATTGTCGGTTATTCGCTGGCGATGCCGGATATTCACTGGGGCTACGGCTTCCCTATCGGCGGCGTCGCGGCGATCGACGCCGAACACGGCGTCATCTCGCCCGGCGGAGTGGGCTACGACATCAACTGCGGCGTGCGCCTGGTGCGAACCAGACTTAGGCGCGCGGATATCGAGCAAGACATCGAGCGGCTGGCGGACAGGTTGTTCGAGACGATTCCCGCGGGCGTCGGTTCGCACGGCGCGATACCGTCGCTGGGTATCACCGAACTGAAGAAAGTCGTGCGCGACGGCGTCGGCTGGGCCGTTGCCAACGGCTACGCGCAGCCCGCGGACGTGGAGCGCATCGAGGAGGGAGGCCGTCTGGCGAGCGCCGATCCCGAGGCCGTGAGCGGCCAAGCTTATCAGCGCGGACAAAAGCAGCTCGGTACGCTGGGCTCGGGCAACCACTTCCTCGAATGCGGCGAGGTCGACCAGATCTACCGGCCGGACGAGGCAGGGGCGCTGGGGTTGGAGCTCGGCCAGGTCACGGTCTTGATCCATACCGGCTCACGCGGTCTGGGCCATCAGACCTGCGACGATTATCTCAAGGTGATCGACAAAGCGGCCGACCGCTATGGCATCAGACTGCCCGACCGCCAGCTCGCCGCGGCGCCGATCCAATCGCCCGAGGGCCAGGCGTACCTGGCCGCGATGGCGGCGGCAGCCAACTTTGCCTGGTGCAACCGCCAGATGATCACGCACCTGGCCGAGCAAGCCTTCATGCAGGCGCTCCATCTCGGCCCGCGCGAGCTCGGCTTCGCCTTGGTCTACGACGTGTGCCACAACATCGCCAAGTTTGAAGAGCATCTGGTTGACGGCGCGCAAACCCGGCTCTGCGTGCATCGCAAGGGAGCGACGCGTGCTTTCGGGCCCGGTCATCCCGCGCTGGCGCGGTCGCTGCGTCCGCTCGGCCAGCCCGTTCTCATCCCCGGCGACATGGGGCGATACTCCTTTGTGCTAATCGGGCTGGAGCACGCGATGCGCGAAACGTTCGGCTCGACGTGCCACGGCGCGGGCCGCGTTCTAAGCCGGCATCAGGCCAAAAAGGCCGCTCGCGGCCGCGACCTTGTGGCGGAGCTCGCTCGCGCGGGAGTGGTGATCAGGGCGACGAGCCGCGCCACGATCGCCGAGGAGATGCCGATGGCCTACAAGAACGTGGCTGATGTGGTCGAGGTGATGGAGGCGGCCGCGGTGAGCCGCAAAGTTGCGCGCCTTAAGCCTTTCGCCGTGATCAAAGGCTAGCAGTAGTCTCATAAATGACCGTAAGGCCTGGATGTCGTTCTGAGAGTTGGTGAATTTTTGCGTAGTGGGGCGGGCCGGAGCCTGTTCTGAGCGAAGCCGAAGAATGCCCGCCATGATGCGCGGGCGCCAGGCCCGCGCGAGCAATGAATCACCGGCGGCCGGGCGGGCACGGCGGCCCGCCCCACTAGACACATCTCGGGCGCAGCCTACGGCGGCATGCGGTAGCGTGCCAAAAATTCACCGGCTCTGAGCGCAACGAAGCATGGCGGGAAAGCGAAACTAGAAGCGGCCCAATCAAGCTTCGGCGAGCAGCCGCGAAGCGCAATGACGCGGGAGAACGCGCCGCCGCTTGGATAGCGCTCTCATCGCTTTTCGCGGTCGTCAGCGAGACCAGCTTGACGGCCCTCGGCGGCAGCGGCGCGGCGGCCGTCGGCGGCAACGGCGCGCGTTAGCCAAAGGGCGGGGACAAACAGCAGCAGCGCAACCAGCGCTAAGGCCTGGTAGACGTTGTGAAACGCGAGTAGGTCGGCGCGGTTCCGGATGCCGGCGAGCAGCGCCGGTCGCTGCGCGGGCGCCACTTGCGAGAGCGCCGCGGCGGCGAGCAAGGACTGGTAGTGCGCGTGTCTGCGGCTCAGCAGCAGGTTGGTTGCCGCCGAAACCCCAAACGCCGAACCCATGTTCCTCATCATATTGAACAGACCCGTCGCGTAACCCATGCGCTCGCGCTGCACAAACGACAGCGACAGCGCGGAGAGATTCGGAAATACCATCCCGGCGCCGACTCCCGACAGGAAGATCGGCCAGGTCAGCGCGTGCGAAGACGTATGCAGACCCCAGTGCGCCATTCGCCGGTTCGCGAACGCGATCGTAACGAAGCCCACGCCCACCAACGGGATGGTGCGATAGCCCATCCGCGAAAACTGCCCGACCAAAACCATCGAGGCCATCACGCCGAGCCCGCGGGCGGCAACCGTATACCCTGCCTTCGCCGGCCCATAGCCCATCAGTTGCTGAAGAAAAAGCGGGTTCATCAGGTTGACGCCGAAAACCACAAAAACCGTCATCACCAGCAGCGAGACACCCAGCCGGAACGAGCGCAGCTTAAAGACGCGAAGGTCGAGCACCGGGTTGGCGACGCGCGCTTCGCGAATCACGAGCAGGGTCAAAAACAGCGCCGAGCATGCGGTAAAGCCGACCACCCACGGCGCCGCGAACCATCCCGAGCGCTGACCGCGGTCGAGCACGGTCTGTAAAAGGCCCAGCCCCAGTACCAGATACGCGATTGCCGGATAATCTACCTTGCCTTGCGCCCGCGCGCCGCGGCGCAGATAGGGCGGGTCCTCGATAAACATGTAAACCAGCAGGAAGGCAAGCGCGCCTACCGGCAAATTGATGTAAAAGTTCCATCTCCAGTTCCAGTTCTCCGTGATCCAACCGCCTAGCGTGGGCCCCATCACCGGCGCCACCATCATGCCCATTCCCCATACCGCCATCGCCAGAGCGTGCTCGGCCGGAGGGAACACCTCCATCAGGATGGCCTGCGAGGTGGGCACCACGGCGGCCCCGGCCGCGCCCTGCACGAAGCGAAATACCACCATCGCCGGAAGCGAAACCGCGGCGCCGCACAACGCCGAGGCCAGCAGGAAGGCCACTACCGAGCTTAAGAAGTAGCGCTTGCGCCCCATGCGCGCTGAAATCCATCCGGTCAGCGGAATTACGATCCCGCTGGAGACTAGATAAGAGGTCAAGACCCAACTGATGTGGTCCAAGTCGACGCCGAAGCTGCGCTGCATATAGGGCAGCGAAACGTTGACGATCGTGCTGTCGAGCAACGGCAGCAGGGCGGCGAGCATCACGCAAAACGCAATCAGCCATTTGCTGCGCGAAGGTCGCCACGCGGACGCCGCCGCGCTGGGCGCTGTAACTGCCATGCCTGGCCCCGCTTCAGCCCTGGTCGGCATTGTTTGACGTCACCACCATGCGGAGGTCAAAAAGCCGCGCCGTCCCAGACCCAGCGGCCAACGCTCGGCCCGCTAGCCATGCGGAACCACCGGTAGGTCGAGTCGCGACGGATAACCGGCGTTGTGCTCAAAGCGAAGCCGCGGCGGGTCGCCGCCGAACGAAGCGAAGTGATCGCAGTCGGTGCCGGCCAGCGCAAGCCTAATCCAGTGGCCGCGCCGGAACAGGTAGGAGGCCGGCAGCAGGTCGAAAATCAGCGACGCGGCCGCTCCCGGCACAAGCATCTCGCGGTCGCGGCTCAAAAAACTATGGTACGGAAGAAACCGCAGCACAGGTATAGGAGAAGAACTCGGATCGCCCAGCCTGCGGTCGCTCGCCCGCAGCTCGCCCTCGGTAACGTAACCTACCCTGCCGTCCGGGGCGACGTCTTCGAGGTAGGCGAAGAAGTTGCCGTCGCTAGCGGTCGAGCTAACGTAGAGCGTCACGATCGGATGGCCGGTGACTTCGACATCGGCAGCTAAAGCAAGCGTGTCGTAGGTCAGGAGCCGACGATCCGCCTGACGCCGATCGCCGTAGTCGAGACGAGAAGAGCCCCCACTGAACTCGGGACCCATCAGGGGCTCCCACCGCGAGTGCCGGCCGGTCCCCGCATGGTAATCGACCGTGTAAACATCGGCGCCCTCCGAAGCGGCGGGCCGCGACAAGGTCAGCGCGTGACCCGGACCAAGATAGTAACTGACCGTGGTTTGATTGGGGAGCGGCCAGCGGCTGGCCGTCTTCCACTTCTCCTCCACCATCGTGTAATAAGTTATCGGCGGCCCGTCCGCTGCGCCGTTGCGGATACGGCGAAGGTGGCAGTCGAAAAAGCGCAGCAGCGCGGCACCCTGATCGAACTTCTCGCCCGTGTTCACGTTGCGGAAAACGCCGTGAATCCACGGCCCGATAATCAGCTTCTGAGGATTGGCGAGAGTGAGCAATCGGGCCAGCGCGCCGCGCGCGTAGGCCGCGTCAAACCACCCGTCGAAGCTGTAGACGGCCGCGCCCGAGGCCGCAATGGCCGCGGCATAGAAATCAGGGCTGGAAACGCCGGTGACACCCAGTCCGTCTTTGAAAGCGCGGTCGGCATGTTGACGCACCACGGGGCTGAAGCCGTCCAAGACGCCGCCGGCCTCGGGCGGAATATCATCCCGATAAACCATCGCGTTGAGGTAAGTGTCCAGGCGGATGTTGTTATGCTGGGCCAGCGCCTGCTTAAGCATCAAGCCGTCCGGGTCCTCGTCGACCGGCTGGATTCCGCTCACCGCCAGGGGCAAGTACCAATGAAACTTGGAGTACGCGCCGACGTCCAGCTTCGCCATCAAGCTGCTCCAGGTGCGAATAAACCACGCCAGATACACGCCGCCCGGAAAGGCGGTGTCCTCATAGGTGTCCCAAAAGGCGAAATATGGCGCGATCGCTTTCACCGCCGGATTGCGATTGGCGAGCAAAAACTCGGCGGATTCGCCCGAGTATGACAGACCCGTCGCGCCCACGTTGCCGTTAGACCAGGGTTGGCGGACGATCCAATTAACGACCTCGTTGGCGTCGGCGATCTCGTCCGGTGACCAGGGGTAGGCGATGCTGCCGAAAGACGCGCTCGACCCGCGCACGTCAATCTCCACCCAGGCGTAGCCGTGTTTGGCGAAGAAGCGCGCGTAAGGCGGTGACGTATCGGCCAACCAGCTTAGCGGCCGGCGCAGCCGGATGCGCCGGCCGTAGCGCGACTGTTCCAAAATCGCCGGGATTTTTCTTCCCGGCGCAAGACCCTTGGGCAGATACAAGTCGACCGCAATCTTGACCCCGTCGCGCATCGTCAGGTAGCGCGACGAGTAAACCGCGCCGCCATATTCGGCCGCAGAGTCGGCGCGATAGCGGTGCGCCTGGCTCTCGCGCGCCGACTGCGGCCCGGCTTGCAAAGGGCGGCCGGCGAGGCTAAGAGTTAGAAGAAGCCCTAGTCCTACCAGCGGCGAAAACGTTGCATGCCTTTGGCGGTTCATCGCGCGTGTGCTCGTTTCTCGGCCGGCCTGTCAAGCTTGCCGCAAGGCGGCGAACAACGCTGCTGCTTGCGTGCTACCTAATTTTTGTTGCGCCGGCGCGGTTGGCATCTGCGGGCGACCCGAGATGTGCCACGTCCGCGCACGCCGAGAGCTACTGCGTGGGCGCGGCCAAATGCGACCTGACGCCGCGCACGCTTGAGCGCATCTTCCTCGGCGGCTACGGTTTCGGCCCCATGCGCCCGGCCGCCGGCGTAGCCGGCCCGCTCTACGTCCGCGCCCTGGCGGTCGCGCGCGGCGGCGCTACGCTGGTCTTCTGCGCGATCGACAGCCAGGGTCATTTCCTTGCCTATCGCAACGGCCCGTACGGATTTGCCGACATCCGCAGGCGCGTCGCCGCCGAACGGGCGGTGGCCGAGCCCGCCATCGTTGCCGCCTCCACGCACGACCACAGCGCGCCGGACGACACCGGGGTCTGGGGCGGAGTGCCGGTCAGCTACCTTAAGTACGTGAGCGAGCAGACCGTGGCCGCCATCGAGGAGGCCATCGACAGCGAGCGTCCGGCGCGTCTGGTCTGGGCCCGGATCGACACTGCGCCCTACAATCTGCTGCAAAACGTCCTGCCGCCCGCCTACCCCATCGATCCGGTCCTGCGCGTGCTCGCGGCGCGCGATGAGTGCAGCGGCGTTATCGCTACCCTGGTTAATTTTAGCGCACACGCCGACGTGCTCGGACAAGGCAACCGGCTGATCGCGCCGGACTGGCCCGGCGCCGCGGCGGCGCTTGAGCAGGCGGCGCCCGGTTCGGTCGCGATCGTTATGGCGGGCTCAATCGGGCGCACCGAGCCGCTAACCGCGGCTGATACGGCGGGCGACGACTTTGCCGCCGTCCGCACCTATGGCCAAACCGTGGCACGGCTGGCGTTGCGCGCATTGGATAGCGCGCACGCTGTGGCCGGGCCGATTGCTGCGAGCCAAACCGAATTGCATGAAGCGGTGACCAACCGGGCCCTGCGCAATCTCGATTTCGAGGCAAAGCCGAACCTCTGGACTCGAACGCTGGCAGCGATTCTGCCGGCGCGGCTGCGTTTGAGGCTGGGCTTTACGGCTTACGGGGAGCCGGGCATCGACCTGCTGCTGCGCGCTGACTCGCCGCCGTATCTGCGGGCGGGCGACCGGCTGCAGACCGTGGTCGGCGCGGCGCGCATCGGCGATCTGTTCTTCGGCGCGGTGCCGGTCGAATCGTACCCCGAGACCGGTATCGTGGTCGGGCAGAGGGTTCGCGCGAGGGAGCACTTCATCATGAGCCTTGCCGAAGACCAACTAGGCTATGACCCGCCTGCGTATGCGATGCCGGTAGTGCAGGAGTGCAGCCCCCCGACGAGGAATTTTTTACCGTCAGCGCAGACCTCGGCGCCGACGTGACGCGCGCGCTCTTGTCGCAGGCACAAAAGCTAGGCTTTAGCGTGGCGGATACGTCGTACAGCGGGCTTTCAGGCGGGCCGGCCAAGCCGGTCTTCTGTCGCTAGCGATATTCCTGCCTGCCGGTGACGACCTGGCGTGCCGGTCACAGGCACCCACGCCCTACGGCTGCGAGCCCTGAGACGCTGTGCCTCACCGAGCCCATACCAGGACGCGCCGGTCAGGCGAAACAGCGCTCGAAACCACGATGAAGCCACGCGAGGGTTTGCCGCGGCGGACAAGATGCCCATGGAACAGGCGCGCGGGCCTTAGCCGACCTTTTCAGCCTTGCGTTCGGCGCCGTCGCCCGTCTCCGCGCTCTTCTTTTGCTCGGGCTCAGGCTCGCTGGTCGCGCGTTTGAAGTCGCGAATCGCCTTGCCCAGCGCGCCACCGATATCGCCCAGCTTGCTGGGGCCAAAGATGACCAGCACGATCAGCAAAAGGATTAGCAAATGGGACGGAGCGAAAATATCCATAAACACCCTCCGTGGGGCGGCCTTTGCGGCGCCAACGGATTGCGGAAAAGCGATTTTACGCCGCTCTTCGAACGGTTCTCAGGGCGCTCAGACTCGGGCGTAAGCGCATTTGCGCGTTCCTCAAGACGGCTTTTCCCGCCTCCTGCCGAAACTTAAGCTTAATCCTAGCTACAACCAACTGCAACCGTTACCAACGTTGTTGGCAGCTAGGGCAGCGCGCCGAGATGCTGGCCGGGCAACCGCTCCCGGCGGCGCCTGGGCGAACCCCAGTCCTACTGGCGGCAGCGCCTGACGTGACGCCGCCCGACCCACATTGCTAGCCGAGGCACCGGTGCGAGGTGGGCTTCGGTGGCTTTATGCCACGCCATGCACGCGACCTTAGTCATGCGACCCTCCTTGCCTGAAAATACGGATCCCCGCCGACCGAACCAGCCACAAACTGCCGGCCGGCCGATGACCACCGAGACCTGCAATTAGAGCTCTTAGTGCTTTATTCAAATGAGCACGCTTGGGTTTTCTGGGCAGCCGAAGAACTATTATTCCGGGATAATCGGCCGGATTATGCACGCAAGGATCGGCCAAACCCCGGTCCAGGCTGATGAGAGCCCGGCCTTCAACTCGACAGCGATCCAGTATTTCGTGGTCGGAAGCTGATAAGAGAGCTTGTTCGGCAACGCTGCGAACGTCGTGGCCCGCTTCGCACAACATATCCGCGCCGCGCCTCCCTAGGTTTTCGTCCAACTTCAGTTTCACTCGCTGTCGCCAAGGACGATGTCAACAAAGCGCCCGCGCGCCATCTCCGCACCGTAGGCTATACAAGCGCGTATGTCAGCCTCTTCGATACCGGGATAGTCGTCGAGAATTTCTTCGATGGTCATCCCGCCCGCCAGGAAGTCGAGGATTAAAGACACCCAGATTCGATGGCCGCGAATGCAAGGTTTGCCATGGCATACGTTCGGATCGATTGTGATGCGCGAAAGAAGGTCCTCGCGGCCCACGCTTCTGTCACGAGCTGGCTTCTTGTTCTTCTTCATCAGAGAGCCTCCATCGTGTCTCGACGCCCTAAGGATTTTTTACGAGTGCTCTGCCGGAACGACGCGCTCTTGCATAAGAGCAGTCCCGAAACCAAACGCCCGATGGATGTCCTCGCGCTCCGGCTCAGGCCATTCCCGCCTACTTCATCCAGCCCCCGCACCGGTTTCGCTTACTTCTGTCCTTTTGTCTCCGATGGACCGGACGGCCGCATCTCGACCTTTGTCACCCGGGCGTCCCTCGCCGGTTCGATCAGCAGCCCCTCTGCAATCTTGAGGACTGCCCGTTCCGTATCGTCAAGCTCATCTCCCCTGCCTCGCTCGCGCCTCGCGTCGACAACCAAGTTTAGTAGATCGGCTTGAGTCCGGTTGTCTGCCGCCTTTTCGCCTGCCTCGACAGCGCGTCGTAACGTGTTTTCTCTTCGCCAGTTAGTAATGAAGTCGGCGATAACGCGTAGTAATCTTCCTACTACCATGCCCGATACCACCAACTCGACGAGACCAGGCGAGGACAGGCGCACGCGATGTATCCGCATCGCTTGAGAGTCGCTCGGGCCTACCCAGGGAGGCGATTGCGCCAGCCATCGCCAAGCTAGGTTCGTTCCCCAGAACGGATCGGGACGGCTGTAGAAAAGTGGCAGATACGGTCTCACGCCGTCCTCCACGACGGCGAAAATGAGGCGGTAAGCACCGTCTATGCTAGCCAGTAGCTGTGCGAGCTCCGCAGCTTTCCAAGTGCCGCCTAGTTCAAAACGAATCACTCCGGCTTCGTCGGGCATGAGACTACTACTCCCCCGTTAACGATCCCTTGAATAGATCGCTCTGAGAGTCTTCTGCCGAGGCAGCGCGTGCGGGAAAGCGTCAGAGGCCCTTTTCGGCGTGGGGTTCGCGAGGCTTCGGCGGCGCCGTCAGCGAGGCGCCACTCTGGGGACTCTCATCGAGCTTAAGCCGCTGTATCTTGCGGTAAAGCGTCGACAGGTGAATTCCCAGCACTCGCGCGGCTTTCGCCTTGTCGCCCTCGACCTTGTCCAGAATCCGTCTGATGTGCTCGCGTTCCAACTCCTCGAGCGTGACTTCGACCCCTCCGGCCTGGTCGACGACGACGCGCGAGCTGGACAGCTTTTCGGGCAGGTCGTGGGTATGAATGACGTCCGTCTCGGCGAGGATTACCGCGCGCTCGACCGTGTTTTCGAGCTCGCGCACGTTGCCGGGCCAATGATAATTGACTAAAAGACGCATCGCGCCCTTTGAAAAGCGCATGCCCACGCGCCCTGCCCGCTTCTCGAACTTGCGCAAAAAATAATCGGCGAGCAGCGGGACATCGTCGCGGCGTTCGCGCAGCGGGGGCAGCGCGAGCGTGATCACGTTGATACGATAGAGCAGCTCCTCGCGAAAGCGCCCGGCCTCCACTTCCTGGTCAAGGTCGCGATTTGTGGCGCAGATGACGCGCACGTCAAAGGCGACCGGCTCGTTGGCGCCCACGGGATAGCATTCACGCTCCTGCAGCGCGCGCAGCAGTTTGACCTGAAGCTGCGCCGGCATCTCTCCGATCTCGTCCAAAAACAGCGTGCCCTTGTCGGCGGACTTGAGCAGCCCGATTTTGTCCTGCGCGGCGCCGGTGAAGGCGCCGCGCTTGTAGCCGAAAAGCTCGCTCTCGAGCAGCGATTCGGGCAGCGCGCCGCAGTTGATGGGTAAGAAGCGGTTATGCGCGCGATCGGAGCTGAAGTGAATCGCCCGTGCGAACAGCTCTTTGCCGGTGCCGGATTCGCCGGTAATCAGCACGCTGGAATCGGAGCGCGCGACTTTCTCCATCATGCGGAAGACCTGCTGGATGGTGTCGCTATTGCCGATGATGTTCTCGAAGCGGTACTTCTCGCGCAGCTCGCGGCGTAAAAACCGGTTCTCGCGAAATAGCGACTTTTGCGCCAGCGCGTTGCGCACCACCGCCTTGAGGTGGTCGTTGGCAAACGGCTTGGTGATGTAATCGTAGGCGCCCTTGTGCAGAGCATCGACGGCCGATTCCACGCTGGCGTAAGCCGTCAGGATTATCCCCATCACCTCGGGGTCAAGGTCGCGCAGCCATCCGAGCAAGTCGAGGCCGTTGGATGCGCCGCCCAGATTAAGGTCGATTATCGCCAGATCGACCTTTTCCCGTTCGAAGACGCTGCGCGCGACCTCCGCGTCGTGCGCTTCGAGCACCTCGTAGCCCTCGCCGCGCAGGAGTTGGGACAGTATCATCCGCATCAACTCCTCGTCTTCGACGACGAGCAGCCGCGCCGCCCCCTGCTCTGAGGTGGGCCATGCCTGTGCTTCGCTCATTTAACTGCTCACTGCGCGCCGGAGAGTTGGTCGGCAGTTCCCGCCTCGTAAGCGGGCAATGTGACGGTCGCCGTGGTGCCCTTGCCCAGTTCGCTGTCAACCTGGATAGTCCCGCGGTTGGACAATACTATGCGCTGACACACCGACAAGCCCAAGCCCACTCCGGAGCCGGCCGGCTTGGTAGTAAAAAAAGGATCGAAAATGCGGCGCAGATGCTCGCGCGGGATGCCGATTCCGTTGTCGATCACCTGCATCATCACCCGGCTTGCGCGCTCGGCGCCGGCCTCCCCAGGCTCGTTGCGCGTGACGACGCGGATTACCCCGCTCTCGTTGAGCCCCGCGTCCGCGGCGTTGAACAGCAAATTGAGCAGCACCTGCTGCACTTCCTTGTCGTCGGCGAATACCGGCTTTAGGTCCGGCGCCAGTTCGGCCTCAAGGCGCAGACCCTGAAGACGCTTGCTGTAGGAGATGAGCCGCAGACTCTCGTTGACTAAAGCATTGAGGTCAATCGTTTTGCGCTGCGTCACCGACGGGCGGGCAAAATTGACCAGGTCCTTCAGCGTCCCCGAAATTCGCGTGATCTGCGACAGGATTGTGTGCAGCGTCATGCGCCGATTAGGGTCCTGCTCGCTAGTCAGCAGCGACTGCACCAAGGAAAAAATCGACGCCAGCGGATTGTTGACTTCATGCGCCACGCCGGCGGCGAACGTGCCGGCCGCGGCCAGGCGCTCAAACTTGAGCAATTCCTCCAGCATCTCGCGCCTTTGCGTCACGTCGCGCAGGGTCATCTGAATGAACTGGCTGTCGCCGTAACAAATCAGCGCCGAGTTTACGTCGAAATAGTGGCCCGCGATGGGCAAGTCATAAAGCTGGTCCGACCCGCGGGCCTTGACCGCTTCGAGGTGGCGCCTGGCGCCCGAAGCGACTGACGGGGAGACCAGGGCCCAGATAGGTTTGCCGAATATGTCATGGTCGATCATCCGCTTGCGTAATCGCTCGGCGGCGGAATTGAGGCTAAGAATAATGCCGCTGTCGGGGTGTACGTTGAAAATCGGATCGGGGGCAAGGTCGATGGCGCGCCGATACTTCTCTTCCGACGCGCGCAAAGCGTGCTCGCGCGACTCGATGTAAAAATGCGCCACCATCAGGCGCCGCTCGTCGATCGCTCCCACCACCGCGTCGACCAACTTGCGCTGCATGCGAGCGGGCGCGCGCGCATAAACGTGGTCAAGCAAAACCCGCTTGAGCGCGATATGAACCGCGTTGAAGCCCGAAGGGCTCGCGCGCGACAAAATTCCCTCCTGACAATGCTTGCGCAAATAGACGTAGGTCTCGATGTCCTGCGGGTCGCGCAGATGTGAGACAAGGCGACACAGCGCGTTGCGCAGGCTTACTTCCAAATCGTCCAGCTCGGCGACCGAAACCTCGTTACACTCGACACGGTTGATCTGCTCGACCGCATTTGCCCACTGCTTGGCGATCTCCTCCAAGTTGCGATCGACCAAGTCGGCCGCCTGCCGCTGCACGCGCAGTGCAACCGGCGCGCAGCCGTAGACCCCGGGAAACAGCGGCTCCAACATCAGCCGAATCTTGTCCAGTTCGGCGCGGATCGCGGCGCGTTCTTGGTCGCTGACCGAGAGCGGCTCATCGGTCGGCTGATGCAACCGCGTGACCGCGCTCAAAGCGCACTCCCTGTCGCCGTTCGCGCCTAAATCCTTCATCCTTTTCGGCAAGGAACTCATGCAACAAGCCGCCTGCTGCGAGCCACGACCACGGCCGGCACGGCGCGGCGGACGAAGCGACAGAGGATAAAATTACCTACACAGCCGCCGGCGTCGCGGCATTGAAAGCCCGCCGCCGCTCGTCGTCACAGGCCGCGTCTGATCGATAGCTCTATTTAATGTTAACACTCGCTAATTGGTCACGCCACCGCTCCTACCACTGCGCGCTATAGCCTCTTCTGGCGCACAACCGTTGGCGTGAGAAGCGCACGCCGAAACCCGCGGTCGCTTTTTTCGCTGAATTTGTGAATAATCCGGGTTATAAGGCGGAGGTGAAATGATGCGTATGCGCTACTTGGCGATGGCTGCGATGGCAGCGTTGTTGGCGGTTGCTCCATGGAGAGGGGCGTGGGCGCAAAGCCCGCAGCCGTCCGCTAGTCCGGCCCCGGAAGCTGAGCAAGCACAACCGGGTCAGCCCGCGCAGGTGGCGGCCGCCCCGGTCGGCGTGGTGATTGTTGAGGAAGATGTAGTGGTCCCGCTAATCGGGGAGCCCGAGCACCATTTCCGCCACGCCCTCAAGTATTTTCAAAAAGGCAAAAATGAGCAGGCGGCGCAACAGATCCGCATCGGCGCAGCGCTGCTCAGGCTTGAGGCCGGGCGCCACGAGGCTGCAAACAAGGAAGGGTTGCAAAGCGCAGCCGATGACTTGGACAAGCTTGCGGACGAGGTGAAGCAGGGCAAGGTGAAGTCGCCGAAGCAGCTTCAGCAGTCTTTCGCGAAAGCCGATCTTGCTTTGGCGCGGCATTACCAGAAAATGGCGAAAGATTCGCTGAGTGAAGCCAATGGCAAAAAGACCGGAGGTTGGCTTGCGGCGTCGGCCGACTATGTGGAACGCAGCGCCCACTGGGTCGGCCACAAGTTCGAGGCAGGCGAGGCGACAGTGGTGCGCGGAGCGCGCGCTCTGGGACAGAAGCTCAAGGCCGGGGGCAGCGCGGCATCGGGCGAGGTCGACAAAGGCGCCGACGCGATCGGCAACGAAGTGGATAAGCTCAGCGGCAGCCAGGGCGCGGCTAAGTAAAGACCGGTCGCGTCTTTCGGGGACGGTTCCGAGCGGCCGCGGCTCGTCGCAGGCGGGATAGACCCGGGGCGAGATGGAAATGCGCTATAGCAAAGCTAGGGCGCCGGCGGGGCAATAGCCTCGAGTTCTCGTCCCGCGGTCTCGGGATAACACAAGTACATCATCAGCGACGCCGCCGCCCAAAACCCAGTGAGCGCGCAAATCGAGCTCCAGTGCGAACCGAGGACCCTATAGAGGACTTCTTCCAGAAGCAGCCCGAGGGCGCCGCCGGTCGTTCCAGCCACTATCTGCGCGCTGGCCGCGGCCGACCGATGCGAAGTCGGAAACAGCTCGGCGCTATAGACGCTCATTATCGTGCCGGAGGCCGTGTCGAAGAAAAGACGCAGAATCCAGACGGCCGCCACTATGTTGCTGCGCGTGAGGTAAATCCAAACCGTCAGCAGCGCTCCCAGGAACATGAAAAGCGCTCCGCTTAAGCGCCGGCCTCGGTAGTCGCTCACCTGTCCTCCGAAGACGCTGCCCAGAATCCCCAGGGCGCCGCCGAAAACTATCAGGAATGAGACCTGCGGAGCGGACCAGCGATGCGCTTCCTGAAGGTACTTGGGGAAAAAAAACGTCGCCGCGGTTGCACCCATCGCGTTGAGGAACGCAACAGTGACAACCGTTAGGAGGCGCCCCGGATAGGTCCTGAACAGCGCGCTCAAGGGCTCAAGGAGACGAGCGGGCCGAATCCCGCCCAGCTTCTCGGCCTCGAAGCGTTTGCTCTCGGGCAAAATCCGGCGCAGCGGCACGACGAGCGGAAGCGGCAGCAGCGCGAGAGCATAAAGCCCGCGCCATCCGTAGGGAACAACGTCAATCAACGCAAACACCATCGCGGCCAGCCCGTAACCGCTAATGGCCAGCGCGCCTTGCAGTCCGACGGCCCATCCCCGCACTGCGGCGTCTACTTCTTCAGCCAGGATAACGAGCGAAACTGTCGTCTCCGCGCCGGAAAAAGCGCGGCTCGCAAATTGCGCCGCCACGAAGCTGCGCTCGTGAGGCGCGATCGCGCTCAGCCCGGTGAATACCGTGTAACCGACGATGGTATATAGCAGCAGGCGGCGCCGCCCGAAGACATCCGCCAGCGGCGCGATCAGAAACGACGCCAGATAACCCAATCGGATCGTCGCGAGCATCCCGCCCAAACGGGCCTCGGCTATTCCCAGTCCGCGCTGAATCTGAGCCAGCGCAAGGCTTAGCAAAGCGCCGTCGTAGGTATCGAAGAAACCCGCCGTGGTCGAGATTGCGAACACCCGCCACTGTCGCGGCGTGAACGGGGGAATCTGCCGCCCAAGAAACGTCCTTTGCCCGCGGCTTGCGGTCCGGTTCACGGTTTCATCGCCGGCAACGTCCTGGCGCGGAGTTTTGCTCATCGCAGTTGTTGAGCAATGGCCTGCACCGGGCTCGCGCGCCCGGGATGCCGGCGGGGAGAACGCAGCTCGCGGCGCTCGGCGTATTGGTCTTTTTGAGCCACAACGTTACGTAGTCGCGCGCCGCAACCGTCGAAGCGATCGGCGGCGCTTGCGCCTAGCACGATTAGATAAGCCCCGTGTCAGCGCTGCAATCGCACCGCCCGGAAAGATCGGCTGCTCACCCGAGGCGCGGACAAAAAACAAGCTGGGTCAATGTGGTCGGCACGGGCGCATGGTTGCTTCGCGCGGCGCACAGACACAACCCCACCCATAGCTGATGACCAATCAGACAAGAGCGGATAGCTCGGACTCAGGCCGCGCGCTCGGGTAAGGGCCTGCAAGCGCGTTGATGGTTGCGTGTGGAACGCTTGTCTACGAGCTTTTGGAGCCCTATCATTCGAAACATGTCAAGCGAAAAACGCCTCGGGCCTTGGGCCTTGGACTCGGTTCATAACGTCGATTGCCTAAGCGCGCTCAGAGAAATACCGTCGGACAGCTTCGATGTTGTCGTTACATCGCCGCCGTATTGGGGCCAACGCGAATCCTCGGGCGTAGGAAGCGAAGCTGATCCTCGGGACTATGTCCGCAATCTGACAGAAATTTTGGCCGAAACTCTGCGGTGTCTCAAACCTTCCGCAACGCTTTGGTTGAATATCGGTGACGCCTACAACACTCCGATCAACTGGCACGAGAGCGATTTCCGCTTCAGTTCGCTTGGACCTCAGAGCAACGGTCTGCCAGCCTCTAATTCCGCCTACACAAAGAAACGTGGACGACGCCGAGCATTTATCGACAAGCATGAACGATGGCTTCAATATGGGAATCTGCTTGGGCTTCCCTATCGGGTAGTTTTCGCCTTGTGCGATAGGGGCTTTTTATTTCGAGGCGAAGTCATCTGGGAAAAGTCGCGTCCGCTGCCTGAAGGCCGCTGTCGACGGCCGCATCGGGGACACGAGGCGATCTATATCTTGGCAAAGACCGAACGACATTCTTTTCGCACGAGTCCGCCTGTGGGATCAGTTTGGAGGTTGATTCAGACGCCGAATTTAACGCCGCATTGCTCAACATTTCCGCTCGATTTGCCTATACAGTGCATTGCAGCCGCGGGCGTAACGGGCAGGGGAATCATATTTGATCCGTTCATCGGCAGCGGCACGACCGGCAGGGCAGCACTGATGCTTGGGCATCACTATCTTGGCTTCGAAATAGAGCAGAGCATCTGCAACTTAGCGAGACGATACATCAACGAGCCCTGCCAGAGCGTCCTGATAGCGCCTGAGCGATTACGTCTTGTGCGAAGTGATCCGGCTGTTTCAGCAAGTCCAAAGTATAAATCCGCTTCCCTGAAGGCGTAACGCCCAGGCTCGGCACGGTTCGGCTATTCGCAGAATAACAGTTGTCAAAAGACCCATGCTGCTCGATGTACCTGCGTTTATCGCTTGGTGCATCAGGCGTCCCAAGCTCCCCTCGATTAACCGGCGCGCCATGCGGGGGCGGAAACGACTTCACATCCAACGTCCAAAGGGGCTGGTACGTCATCGGACACGCGCTCAGCTAAACTGGCTTTCACGTGAACGCCGCCGAAAATCCCTCTTCTTTCCCTTTCCACTTCCAGATATAGACCAACATCGAGCTTAGAGCCCCCAATCCGTTCGGACAAGCCCATCACTTCAAGAGCAGCCTGTTTCTCTTTCCGACCGATGAGCGCTGCGATCCTGATGCCACGGGGCGAAAGCACTGGCCTATACAGTCATTCAACACTTATTTCGAGTGTATCGCCCGAAGCCCGAACCCAACTCTGCTTGGGGTCTTGATGCCTTCGAGACGACAGCAGCTCGCAATAGAGTCGATATACCACGTGATGCCATATGTCGCTGGCATTGGCCTTCGACGAACGACGGAGAGCAAATAAAAATGCATTGGCGATCACATCGCGATTCTTGGTGCCCGAGCGCTCAAGTTCCGTTGCCATCTGCGTCCGTGTGGCTTCATATATATTTTCGCTCAGACCGGGCAGATCGATCACCACGGCCACGTTGTTAACTTCCGTCTTGAGACGCATAACGAGCGTCTATCCTACTCGTTTCGGCCGTGGCTGGACTAGGCACGCTGCTGCTTCGCCTCAGTTGTGCGTCGCGCGGGCCAACTGGTAGGATACGCTGGTCTGGCGCTCGCCGCCGGGGCAATTCATTTAGGTGTGGCGGCACAAGAGGGGGACGGATGGGCTTAGCCTGCGCGCTGCGAGAGATCGCTCTCGCTCTAGCGCGCGAACGAGATCGTTGCCGGTTCTCGGGGGCAAGCGGCCGCGCAGCCGGGGGCCGCGTGAAGGGATGGTTGAATGCGCCTTTGCGTAGGGAGCTCGAAGGGAATCATCATCCTTGACCCGGACCGTGGAAGCGCGCCGCTGATGGTGCACGCCGAACCGGCGCCGGTATGGTGTCTGGCGGCCGATTGCCAGGACTCACAGTTTATTTATGCCGGTTCGAACGAGTGCGTCACGATGGGCAATGCGCGCGGGATGCGCACGCTCGCGCGCTCGTGCGACGGCGGGAGAAGCTGGGAAGACATCACCCCGCGCGGCACCGCTGACGAAGACACTTGGACCATCGCCGCCTCGCCGGTCACGCCCGATCAACTGTTCGTCGGCACTTCGCGCGGCCGGATGTTGCGCAGCGACGATGGCGGCCGCACTTTTGCCGAGTGCCTTGGCTTGCGCGAAGCGCGGGCGAGGGCGCGCTGGGAGCCTGGTTGCGCCGGACACAGCCCCCGCATCAGATCGATCGCTTTTGACCCGCGCTCACCCACAACGCTCTACGTCGCGGTCGAGCGCGGCGGAGTACTGCGCTCTCGCGACGAAGGCTTAAGCTTCGAGGCTTTAGACGGCGGCCTTCATCCCGACGTGCACGGCATCGCTGTTTCCCCTTATGATTCGAGGTTGCTCTACGCCGCCACGGGAGGCGGATTTTATCGTTCGGAGAACGCGGGAGCGTCGTGGGCCCGGATTCAGCTCGATTGCGTCCGCACTTACGCGCTTTCGGTTTTAGCGGCGCCGGAGCCTGCCGGGCTGGTTCTGACCGCGGCCGGCTTCGGCCCTCCGCAGACCTGGGGAGGATCCGCCGGGGCGCGGGCGCGAGTTTTCCGCAGCGTCGACCACGGCCGCACCTTCAACCCGGTGCTGCTCGCGCTGGGGGAGGATCCCACGCCGGCGATGATCATGGGAATTGTGCAAAATCAGGCGCGCCCGCAAGAGCTGTTCGCGATCACCAACCGCGGCTTTGCCCTGCGCTCGCAAGATCGCGGCGAGACCTTTGCGCCAATGGCGGCGAGTCTCCCGCCCGCGTACTCGCTCGTCGTCTTGGCTTAGCTGCACCGGCCCCCTCCTTCTCGAAAGCCGATTCATTTAGGCTGCTTAGGTCCGAACGCCTGCGGGCTCCCGGCCGTGCGTCTTTGCACTCCCTACAGCGGGCCGCCACCGCCGTCCGTCAAGCCCAGATAACGGTCTCCACGAGCCCAAAACTCGCGCTCGAAGACCCGACCCGGGCTTGACAAATAGCGATCATGATGGCGAAGTAAAGGCAAAGGTGCTCTGAGAGGTGCTTTTTTGCCGGCTCACGCGGACCGCATCGAAAATTGCTCCCCCACTCCTGCCGAAGACTCCAAGCGCGGCGTGACTTTCCTTGAGATGCCGGTCAGGGAGATCGTCAACCGCTGCGCGAACGAGCGGCTGCCTTTCGACTGGACGATAAATCCTTACCGCGGATGTGAGTTCGGGTGCGTCTATTGTTATGCGCGCTACACGCACGAGTTTTTGGAGTTGCGCGACGCGATGGATTTCGAGCGTCGCATCTTTTTTAAAGCCGGCGCCGCGCGGGCGTTGACCGGCGCGCTTTCCCGCGGCCGACTTAGCCGTGGAACTATCGCGCTCGGCACCGCCACTGATCCCTATCAGCCTGCCGAGCGCAAGTTTGCGCTCACCCGCTCATTGCTCGAGGTGTTCGCCACCGCCGCCGGTCTTAGCCTTTCGATCACCACAAAATCCCATCTTATTGTTCGCGACTTAGACTTGTTGCGCTCGATAGCGAGCCGCTCGCGGCTGAGCGTCAATTTTTCGCTGATCACACTCAACCGTCGTTTGCAGCGAATTCTCGAGCCGCGCGCCCCACGTCCGGCCCTGCGGCTGCGCGCCCTGGGCGCGCTAAGCAGCGCGGGAATTTGCTGCAACTTGCTCGTGATGCCGGTGATTCCGGGCCTAACTGACCATGAGGCCGCGCTCGATAACTTGCTCAGGGCTGCGCGCCAGGCCGGCGCGGCGCAGATTTGGTGGCGTTCGCTTTTTCTCAAGCCGGCCGCTGCGCGCCGCTTCGTTCCCTTCGTGCGCAGCAAGTTGCCGCATCTAGGCCAGGAGATCGAGCGCCTTTACGGCACTCACGCATACGCGCCGAAGGCCTACGAGCAACGCATGAGCGAGACCTTCCGGGCGCTTAAGCTGCGCTGGGGCTTTGCCGACGAGCAGCGCCGTCCTTGCCTGCCGCAAGCCGCAGAAACGGCGCGTCAATTTTCGCTCTTCGGCCCCGGTCCTTCGCGTCCTGGTTTGACTAAGAGGCAACCCCAGGGATCGGTCGTCTCCGAAAGCGCGCCGGCTTGCACAAGGTAGGTCCGAGACCGGGGGCCAACACGCCGCAGCCCACCCACTGAACGGCTCGCAACCTTAAGCGGGCCGCCAGCCGATGGCGCAGCGCGCAAGATACGGCGAGACCGTGTTGGCGCGCAAAATGAATCGCTTCCTGGCGCCCGAGAGCGAAGCCGGCGCGTCATCCCGGCGTGGCGCGCAGCGCGCCCGCGGCCGCGCCGCAAGCGTCGGCCTTCACGCAAAGGTTCGCGTCCAATGCTCCCTCGGCGAGCCATCCCAGCTCAAGGGCTTCCGGCACGATAATTCGAATACCTCGCGCGCGTCGCGCAAGAACTGAAAGAATACCGACTGCCCTATCGGTTTCGGCGCTACTGAAATGAGACGTTAGAACCACACTCACAAGGGCATCTGCCACAGGACGTGTGGAGACCTGGAGGCGGGCGCCGTTACAGAAAGCGCCGCCTCCGCGGCGGGCGAAATAATACTTGCGGAGTCCCGGAACTACAATTCCGCCGACTTTCGTCAAGCCCTCACGCTGGTAAGCTATAGACAGGCGTACAACGGCAAACCGGAAGCGAAATTGATCGTCCCGTCGATGGGATCGAGGATCCGTACGCGGTTGGCGCCGCCAGGCCGTGTTGCTGACTCTTCAGCGTAAACCACATGTTTGGGATGTCTTCCGAGAATGACATGTATAATTTCCTTTTGCAGCAGGATGTCACGGGCGGTCACGATATCGAGCCCTTTTTGCGCGTGATTCGTCCGGTCTCGAGCAGGCCTTCGAGGCGGCGCTGTGCCAGCTTCATGACCTTGCATAGCGTTCGTTCGACCGCCGCTAGCGCGCCGCCGGCTTTCGTTCTTCCCTTGCTCTCGAGGTTTCCTCCATGATGTTTGCAGGGAATTGTTGGAGCGGGTGATCGGTTTCGAACCGACGACCTTGTGCTTGGCAAGCACACGCTCTAGCCAACTGAGCTACACCCGCTCACCAAGTGGCCAGATTCATTCGTTTATTCCACAGCGCCGAGGCTTGTCAACCGGCCGCTGCGCGCTTGGGGGCAGCGTGCTGCGCCCTGATCGCGCCGATCACCATCACATGATACCGAACCCCGGACCACACGCTGAGCACCGTGGCGACCCATAGCAGGAATAGTCCGGCAGCAAAAAAATCGACGTGCAGGTACGAATAGTGAATCATCAGACCTTCGAGCGCCGCCGATTGCAGGACCATCTTGTACTTGCCGAGTTCGTCGGCGCCGACCACGATGCCCTCGACCGCAGCGATCGCGCGCACTCCCGTCACCGCGATCTCCCGCACCACCAGCACGACCACGATCCACGCCGGGACGCGCGGCTGGCGCGCTATCGCCGCGAGCATTATCAGCGCCGCGGTCACCAGCACCTTGTCGGCGACCGGGTCGAGAAACTTGCCCAGCATGCTGCTCGTCCCGTAACTGCGCGCGATATGCCCGTCGAGGTAGTCGCTCAGCGTGGCAAAGAAAAACAGCAGCGCCGCACACGCCGACGGCACCGGCGACCCGAAAGTCAGCAGGTAGATCAGGAGCGGCGTAACGCCGATCCGAAAAAACGTTAGCAAATTCGGGGTCGATAGCACTGGTAGCGACGCCCTGGGACGCAAACTCGCCAACCGTGGCGACTAAGGGAACAATAGGTCAGTTGGTGGACCTTTGGCAACCACCCGACCGGCACGGGCCTAATGTCCGCTCGCAGAGCAAATAAGGCAGGGTCGAGGCATCACGCAGCGCTTGCGGCGACGCGGCTAGGCGCGCCTTGGTTCTCGGCTTTGCGCCGCTCCGACACCGCAGCATTCGACCGCCGCGATGGACGACGCCGACTGCGGGAAGTATTTGCGGCGCGCCCACAGCGCTACGTTAACCAGCGTGATGAGCACCGGCACTTCGACCAGTGGCCCGATAACCGCCGCAAAGGCCTCGCCGCTGTTCAATCCGAAGGTTGCAACGGCCACAGCGATCGCAAGCTCGAAGTTGTTCGAAGCCGCGGTGAAAGACAACGCGGCTGACTGCGCGTAATTAGCGCCTACCTGATAGCTCATCACGAAAGAAACAGCGAACATGATAACGAAGTAGCAAAGCAGGGGAATCGCAATCCTCACGACATCGAGCGGAAGCTCCACGATCGCTTCGCCCTTGAGCGAGAACATCACCACGATCGTGAAGAGCAGCGCAATGAGCGTAATCGGACTGATCTTCGGGATGAACCGCTCGCGGTACCACTGCTTGCCGCGCGCTCTGGTCAACACGACCCACGTGATGAGTCCGGCGGCAAAGGGCACGCCCAGATAGATTCCCACGCTCTCGGCAATCTCCCCAACCGTAACGTGTACAATACCGCCCGCCAGTCCAAGCCAACGCGGAACCAGCGTCACGAAAATCAAAGCGTAGACGGAGTAAAAGAGAACCTGAAAGATCGAATTGAAAGCGACGAGACCCGCGCAGTACTCGGCATCCCCTTCCCCCAGATCGTTCCACACGATCACCATCGCGATGCAGCGCGCAAGCCCGATCATGATCAGGCCGACCATGTAGGCTGGATACTGGCGCAAGAAAAGCACGGCGAGGCCAAACATGAGCAGCGGCCCTACGACCCAGTTCTGAACCAGCGAGAGCCCAAGAATTTTCCAGTCGAGGAAGACCTGGCCCAGTTCGTCGTAGCTCACCTTGGCCAGCGGGGGATACATCATGAGGATGAGCCCCGCAGCGATCGGAATCGACGTCGTATCGACACTCAGCCGATCAATTACGGCCTTGGTATCCGGCACCAAATAGCCGAGTGCAACGCCGGCTGCCATAGCCAGAAAAATCCACAGCGTAAGGAAGCGATCGAGAAATGAAAGACGGCGCGCGCGCGCCGGTTGAGCAGCGGCCTCGACATGACCAACACTTGGCGCCAGCAAATCACTGTTCATTGGGTCTGTCCTCTGCAATTGCCTAATCGCTTGGGCGTCCTCAGGGCGCGGGCGCGGCCGCCGGCACGAGCAGAACGGGGACCTTCGCCAGCCGAACGACCTGGTGGCTGACGCTGCCCAAAAACGTCTCCGGTATGCGGCCTCGGCCCTGGCTACCCATTACAATCATTGTGTCCGCCTGTTCGTTGGCCCGACGCACGATCTCCTGAACCGGAGAGCCGTAAGCGATTTCCACATCGACCGTGACACTGGCCCGGCTTCGCAAGCTGGTCGCGAGTCTTTCCAGGCGGGCGCCATCGATAGCGTTGAACTCTTGCAGCCGATCCTGCAGATGCGGCGCGATCCGGTCCTTGTCCTGCACGTGCAAGAGCGTGACGTGATGCACGCCTGTTTCCGCCATTTTGCTAACATAAGCGAAGGCCCGTTCGGCGTTGTCGGAGAAGTCGGTCGGGAACAGCAAGCCTTTGCTAAGGTCTACACAGAGCGCATCGCAGCGCCCGGGCACATCTTCCTCGATCATGCGCATCCTGATAACGAGCGTCGGAAGCGTCGCATGGTGGATCAGAGCGTGCGCACAGCTTCCCAGAGGCATCTCGAAAGCGAACGTCCCTCCATGCGAGCCGACCACTACCAGTGACACTTTCTCGGTCCTGGCGACGCGGTCTATTTCGAGCGGGGGCGGTCCGCTGGGAATCCGCACGTCAGTCTTGAAGCCCTGCGCCTCGAGTTCTGCCTTCTGTTGCATCAGACGCGGCTCAACCAGGCGCGCCAGTTCATACTTCATGGCCTCCAGGTGCCTGATTCCCAGGGCGTGGACTAAAATTGCTTCTCGCGCGCCGAACGGGCGGAGACCCTGAAGGCATGAGATGAGTCGATCGGAGGCCGGCGAGAGATCGGTGGCCACGACAATCTTTTCGAACATATCGACCTTGGCTCCCTAACCCTTGCTCCTTTATCGCGCTTCAGCAGCAGGCGTGCGCCGCCTTGTGCGCGCGGATGAAGGCGCTCATAAACCTGCCGTCAATCAAAGGCGCGAGCGCCTTGGCGTCGAGTCCCGCCTGGGCGAGCAGGTCTGCTGCGTCTTCGGCCCGATAAATCCGAAACGGTTCGATCTCGACCGCCTCGAACCCGGCCGCCGTAAGCTTCCTCCGATACTCGTCATCCCCCAGCGCGCCAGCGATGCAACCGACCAGAAGTTCCACGTAGCGGCGCAATTCAGTGGGCATCTCGCCCCGCACGACGATATCAGCGACGGCCAGTCGGCCACCCGGGCGAAGCACGCGGAGCGCTTCGGCAAGCGCACGGTCCTTGTTGGCGGAAAGATTGATTACGCAGTTGGAAATGATCACGTCGACCGAGTTGTCCGGCAGCGGAATTTGTTCGATCTCGCCCTTAAGAAACTCGACGTTCTCGATGGCCGCTTTGCGCTGGTTCTCGCGCGCAAGCGCAAGCATTTCGTCGGTCATGTCGAGACCGTAGGCCTTACCCGTTGGCCCCACACGGCGCGCCGAGAGCAGCACGTCGATTCCTCCACCCGAGCCCAGGTCCAGCACAACCTCGCCCGGCTTGAGCTCGGCAACGGCGGTCGGATTGCCGCAGCCGAGCGACGCCTGTAGCACTTCGAGCGGAAGCCCGCCGATTTCCTCGATGCTGTAAAGGTTCGACGTTATCGGGTCGCCGCACGCGCTGTTCTCCCCGCCTCCGCAGCATGACGCGCCTTTGCCGGCTGCGCGCTGCGCCAGTTTCCTGTAATGCTCCCTGACGACTTCCTTGGTCTCCATAACCTCTCTCCTCAAGACGCGACTTATGCGCGTCTCGCTTGCCGGCCGGCCGCCGGAGCGGCAGTGGCGCCGACCGGCACCGGTGCGCAAAGCTCGGGACGGCCTTGGCAGCAGTTTTCCGTCAGGTACGAGAGCAGAGCATTCATGGTCTTGAAATTGGCGCTGTAAATGATCAGGCGGCCCTGGCGCCGCGAGGTCACGAGGCTCGCAAACCGCAGTTGGTTCAGATGGAATGACAGCGTGGGCGACGGCTGGCCGAGACGCTCGCCAATTTCGCCTGCGGGCATTCCCGGCGGCCCCTTCTGAACCAGGATGCGGAAGATATCGAGCCGCGTCCCCTGGGCCAAGGCGCCCAGCGCGGCGATCACGGTTGACTTTTTCATAGTTCCACTTCTATCAAAATAATAGCCCGGTCGTCAAAGCCTCTGCCTCGGCCGAGAGTTTGTGAATTTTTGAGCAGTGGGGCGGGCACGGCGGCCCGCCCGGTCGCCGGTGATTCATTGGCCGCGCGGGCGTGGCGCCCGCGCCTCATGGCGGGCATTCTTCGGCTTCGCTCAGAACAGGCTCCGGCCCGCCCCACTAGAAACATATCGGGCGCAGCCTACGGCGGCATGCGGCAGCTTGCCAAAAATTCACCGGCGCTGAGTGAACCCGGTTAAGCGTTGAAACTCCGGCGAAGCGTCTTGTCGGGGGCGACGACCTTATCGGTTCAACGGTCGCGGCCGGCCGTTATTGCTTGCCACTTTGTGCAAAAAGTCCCCTTGGCCGCTGCTCCCTCGCCTTTTATGCCGGCCGGGCAAGCTGGTAGTCTAAAAGCAGGGATGTTTGCGGTAAAAGAGCCGCACCACCTGGGGCAAGTCTGTTGAGCTACCACTGGGAGACAGGACGTTATGAACCATAGCGCATCCGATAAACCCACCGGCGTGTACGCCGCAGTTCTGACCCCCCTGACCCGCGAGCTGGATGTTGACCCGGGGCTGTTCGTCGCTCATTGCCGCTGGCTGCTACAAAACGGCTGCGACGGTCTCGCGCCCCTGGGCACAACCGGCGAGAGCAACTCGCTGTCGGTGCGCCAGCGGCTCTCGTTGATCGAGGCCGCGGCCGGCGCCGGACTTCCGATGGGCCGCGTGGTCGCGGGGGCCGGTTCATGCGCGCTGGCTGATGCGGTCGAGGTCACGCGCGCCGCGACCGCTGCGGGATGCGCCGGGGTTCTGCTATTACCGCCGTTTTACTATAAAAATCCCACCGAAGACGGTCTGTTCGCGTTCTTCGCCGAGCTCATCGAGCGCGTCGGCAGCCCGCGCCTGCGGCTTTACCTCTATCACTTTCCGCAGCTTTCTACCGTACCGATCTCCGCCAAGCTAATCGGGCGGTTGATGGCGGCGTATCCGGGAATCGTGGCCGGGCTTAAGGACAGTTCAGGCGATTGGTCGAACACCGCCAGTCTGCTCAAGGAATTTCCCGGCTTCGAGGTGTTCTCCGGCTCGGAGAAGTTTTTGCTCGCCAACCTGCGGGCCGGCGGCGTGGGCTGCATCTCGGCCACGGTCAACGTCACCGCGCCCTTGGCGCAGACGGTATATCGCGCCTATTTGAGCGGCGCGGAGACCGAGGCGCACCAACAGGCGCTGACCGCCGTCCGGGTGGTGCTGGAGAGCTATCCGATGCAGGGCGCGCTCAAGCAGGTGATGAGCGCGATTACCGGGAACGCCGCGTGGCTCAACATTCTCCCGCCTAACCGGCCGCTGTCCGAGGCGCAAGCACGCGAGTTGATGGCGCGGCTGCGCGCGCTGCCCCAGACCCAGCCGCTCGGCCTCAAAGCCGCGTAGCCCGAAGCCGGCGGCCGCGAACCAACGCCCGCGCTGCACCGCGCAAAGCTAACCCTGAAGCGAAAATAAGTTTATCGATGAAGACTCGAAAGTCCTCGCCCTATCCTTGTGCCATAGCCGAAAGACAGCGGACCGGCTTGCGGGTTTTTAGTGCGTTGGACGTTGCCCGGTCCGCGGGTCTCGGTGGCGCGGGCGGCCCTGCCCGTGCGGGGCACGGGCAGGCACGGCGGCCCGCCCCACTAAGATTTATTTTCGCTTCAGGGCTAATTGCCCGATAGCGCCTGGCGCGCGACTTCAGCCGCCGCGCTTGCCGCCCGCTCGATATCCGCGGAAGTGATCCCGTAGTGCGTGACGGCGCGAAAGCGCGTCGGGTCGCGCGGTATCATCAGCACGCCGCGCGCTTTAAGTCCGGCGTGGAAGCGGCTTGCGTCCTGAGCACCGCCCGCCACGCTGAAGAAAACCATGTTGGTGGGCCGCTGGCGGCGCTCGACAACAAGCCCCGGGATGGAACCTAAGCGCTCCGCCAAAAGCCGCGCGTTCTCGTGGTCCTCGGCGAGCCGTTCAATCATGGTCTTGAGCGCGACGATTCCGGCAGCCGCGATAACGCCGGCCTGCCTCATCCCGCCGCCCAAAACCTTGCGCGCGCGGCGGGCCTCACCGACGAACGCCCGCGAACCGCATATGAGCGACCCCACCGGACAGGCCAAACCCTTGGAAAGACAGAACGCGGCGGTGTCGGCAAACTGCGCTATCTGGTCCGCCGTGGTCTCCAGCGCGAGCGCGGCATTAAACACCCGCGCGCCGTCCAGATGAAGCGGTAGGCCGTGTTCGTGGGCAAGCCGGCTTACCTCCGCCATATGGGATAAACTGACCGCCGCGCCGCCGCACAAATTGTGCGTGTTTTCCATCACCACGAGCGCCGGCCTGGCAAAGTGCGGGTTGAGCGGCGCGCCAACTTGTTCGGCCAGCTCCACGAGGTCAAGCTCGCCCTCTGGCGTGTTGCGCACCGGAGATATCACGACCGCGCCCACGGCGGAGGCTCCGCCCGCTTCGTAGAGATTACTGTGCGCTTTGGCGCCCATGATCACTCTGGCGCCGCGCGGACAATGAACCAGGATCGAGACCAGATTCGCCATCGTGCCGCTGGGCACCAGGATCGCCGCCTCCTTGCCCATCATCTGCGCCGCCATCTCTTCGAGCCGATTAACCGTCGGGTCTTCGCTGTAAACGTCGTCGCCGAGTTCAGCCTGCGCCATCGCCTTGCGCATCTCGGGCGTGGGAAGCGTCACTGTGTCACTGCGCAGATCGATTATCTCCATCGCTCAACCAGCACCTTGGCCTGTCGCCGGCCGGCGCCCGCTCTTGCGAAGCTCGAACATGCCGCCTTAGGGTCGCGCGAGCCACCGCGGGGCCTAACTCAGGGAAAGATCGCCTTTACCACTTCGTCGATCGCCGCTTTGCTTTCGGGTTCGTCGGTGAGCGACCAGGTGACGGCAACAGTGGCCGCGCGGCGCGGCGCGATGTCGTTTTTGATCAGCTCGCCGGCATAGATCAAAAGCCTCGTCGATACTCCTTCTTCGAGTCCGGCGCCCTTGAGATTCCGAATCTTCGCGCCGAGCAGCGCCAGTTGCTCGGCCGTATCGCGGTCGGCGCCGGATTCGTGCGCGATGATTTCCGTTTCTTTTTCCAGCGGAGGGTAGTTGAATTCGATGGTGATGAAGCGCTGGCGCGTCGAGTGCTTCAAATTTTTCTGGATGCTCTGGTAACCGGGATTATACGAGATCACGAGCAAAAAGGCGGGATGCGCGTTCAAAAGCTCACCGCGCTTTTCGATCGGCAGCATTCGCCGATGGTCGGAGAGCGGATGGATGAGGACGGTCGTGTCTTTGCGCGCTTCGACGATTTCGTCCAGATAACAGATGGCGCCGCGGCGCGCGGCCTGGGTCAGCGGCCCGTCGATCCACAGCGTCTGGTCCGCCTGAATAAGATAGCGCCCCACCAAGTCGCTGCCGGTAAGGTCTTCGTGACAGGCCACGGTGATAAGTTCGCTTGGCCCGTCATGCTCGCCGGCGAGTTTGTGCGCCATGTGCTCGACAAACCGCGTCTTGCCGCATCCGGTCGGACCCTTGAGCAACACCGGCAGCCGCGCGCGATAGGCGGCGCGAAAAATCTCTACCTCGTCGCTTATCGGCAGATAGTAGGGCGGATTGTCGGGGTCAAGCCGCTTCACCTCGTGACCTTCATGGGTTCCGCGAAGCGAAGCGTCGAATTGTTTTGGCTCGATTGCCATCACTCTCCTTCTATCACTAGGGCGGCCGCACCGGCCGAATCCGAAGAAGGCCGGGGCGCGCGCTTAAAGCGCCGGCGCGCCACTAACCGGGGTCAGTTCCAGCGCGGCATGTACTCGGACGTACCGTCGCGGTTGTCCTTCGCCTCCCATCCCCGCGCCTGTAGCTGCATCCGCAGCTCGTCGGACCGGCCGAAATCCTTCTTGCTCCGCGCCTGCGCGCGCTCGTCGATAAGCGCCTGGATGTCCGCGGGAACTTTCAGCCGCTTCAAGTATTCGAATTGCTCCGCCAGGCGAATTCCGAGGACCCTGTCGAACTGCTTGAGCGTGCCGCAGATGCGGCGGTCGTTGTCGCGGTATGCCTTGTTTACCATCTCGAGCACCACAGCGAGCGCTTCCGGCGTGTTCAAGTCGTCGTTGAGCGCCGCTTGAAAGCGCTCACGATAAGCTTGCGTCCAGGGGCTGTCTGCTTCTTCAACCGGCGCGCTGGCGGCAAAGCCGTAAAGGTAGTAAAGATTGCGTTCGGCGGCGCGCACGGCGTCGATGCTGAAAACCAGCTCGGATCGATACTTCGCGCTCAGACAAAAAAGCCGAAAGGCCAGCGGATTCACGCGCGCCCGGATCAGGTCTTCCAGCACCGGGAACTTCCCCGCGCTCTTGCTGATTTTGGCGCCTTCCATCCCGACGAGAAACGCGTGATGGACAAAGTAGCGCACAAACGGCCTTCCGGTCGCGCTTTCCGACTGCGCGATCTCGTTCTCGTGATGGATCGGGACGTGGTCGATTCCGCCCGAATGGATATCGATCGTCGCGCCCAGATACTTCATCGCCATGGCCGAGCACTCGATATGCCATCCGGGATACCCGCGACCCCACGGACTGTCCCATTGCATCAGGTGCGTCGGCTGATTGAGCACCCAGAGCGCGAAGTCATGCGGGCTCTTTTTGTCCGGCGCGTGCTCCAGGCGCTGGCCGGCGTGCTGCTCATCCAGGCTCTGGCGCGAGAGGCGGCCGCGCCGGTTTGCGCCGCGATATTTCTCGACGTCGAAGTAGACCCCGCTGTGCGCGACGTAAGCGAAGCCGCGCTCCAGGATGCGGGCGATGAGCGCGATCATGTCGGCGATGTGATCGCTGGCGGCGCAAATGACCTCGGGCATCTCGATGTTCAACACGTTAAGGTCCGCCAGGAAAAGGTCGCGATAAAAATGGGCCACCTCTTGCGGGGAGCGCCCCTCGGCGCGCGCGGTCTTTTCGACCTTGTCTTCGCCCGCGTCTTCGTCCGAGGTCATATGGCCGACGTCGGTGATGTTCATCACGTGACGGACCGCGTAACCGTTGAACTCGAGCGCGCGCTTGAGCGTGTCGGCAAAAATGTAGCTGCGCATGTTGCCCAGATGCTGGCGCAGGTAGACCGTGGGTCCGCACGAGTAATAGGTGACCCGGTCGCGGTCAAGCGCAATAAACTCCTCAACCGAGCGGGAGAGCGAGTTGTATATGAAAAACGGTCTCAGAGAGCTTCCTTTCAGGTTCGCGCTGCCGCCGACAAGTTGCGTGCCTGGCGGCCAAACTTGAGGTCCGGCCGCGCGCCGCTGTTCTTCGCTGCTGGTTGTAGCCGCATCTGAGACGATCGCCATACCGAAAAGCCGTTTCAACCGACGCCGTTCTATCTTACCGGTCAGCGGCCCGCGACCGAAGAGATGTTCTCAGCCGGATGCGCGCCGGCGCTTGGGCCTCAAACGAAGATGATTGGCCGGCAGTGGTGGGCTACACTGATGCTTAGGATGACGGTTCGCGTTAGGCATTCGATCATTGGCACCGCCGGCCATATCGATCACGGCAAGAGCGCTCTGGTCAAAGCGCTTACCGGCCAGGACACCGACCGCCTCAAAGAGGAAAAGGAGCGCGGCATCTCCATCGACCTCGGCTTCGCCTACTTCACGCTGCCCAACGGCGAGCGGGTCGGCGTGGTCGATGTTCCCGGACACGAGCGGTTTATCCGCAACATGCTCGCCGGCGCTCACGGCGTCGACCTCGCGCTGTTCGCGGTCGCGGCCGACGACGGCGTGATGCCGCAAAGCGAAGAGCACCTTGACATCCTCCACCTGCTCGGAGTGGCGCGGGGAATCTTCGTCATCACCAAGGCCGACCTGGTCGACGAAAAGCGCCTGTCGGAGGTGAGAGAGGAAATAGAGTTGCTCGCCGAAGGGACGCGCCTGCAGGGCGCACCGGTGGCCGCGGTCTCGAGTCTCACCGGCTACGGCCTGGACGAACTCAAGGCCGAGATCGCGCGCCAACTCGAGGGCTTTGCCGGCAGGCCCACAGGCGAGCTGTTCCGGCTGCCGGTAGACCGCGCCTTTGTGATCAAGGGGCACGGCGTGGTGGTCACGGGCACGGCGATGGGCGGCGCGGTCGGCGTGGGGCAAAAGCTAAGGCTGCTGCCGTCGGCGGAATTGGTGCGAGTCCGCTCGGTCCAGGTCCATTCGACCGCGGTGGAGCGCGCCGAATCGGGCCAGCGCGTCGCGCTCAATCTAAGCGGCGGCGAGCGGGCGCTCGTCAAGCGCGGCGACGTGGTCGCCGACGAGCGCCTGGATTTAACCACCGCGCGTCTTGACGCCGTCTTTGAGGTGCGTCCGTTCGCCAAACGTCCGCTTAAGACCAACGATATGGTTCACCTGTTTCTCGGCACCACCGAGACGCTCGGGCGGGTCATCGTGCTCAACGAAGGCGGCGAGATCGCGCCCAAGCAAAGCGATTTCGTTCAGTTCGTCCTGCGCGCGCCGGTGGTCGCTCTGCGCGGGGACCGCTTCGTGGTGCGCGACGCCGCCAGTCAGCGCACTATCGGCGGCGGCGTGGTCATTAATCCGCTCGGCCGACGCTCGCGCAACCCGCCGGCGCGCTATCGCCGCCTGCTCGCGGCGCTGAACCAGAGCTCCGGCACGGCGGCAATCGCCGCGATGATCGACCTGCAGGAGGCTCTGGCGCTGGAGCCCGCGCGGATTTCGCACATCCTGAACCTTCCGCTCGCCGCGGTTCAGGCGGCGCTGACTGCCCCGGTCTTCAGTGCGGTCTCAGCCGGCGACGAAGTCGGCTTTACGACCATCGCCAAGTGGAACGACTTTAAGCGCTTCGCGCTGGAGGCGGTGGCGGCCTTCCATCAGGCGTATCCGCTCGCCGCCGGAATGGAGATGGAAGCGCTTCGCGCGCGCTCCCCGTATCAGGTCGCGCCGCGGTTGTTCCGCGCGCTGGTCGACCGGCTGGCGGGTCAGTCCGAGCTCGCGCGCAACGAGAGCATTTTGCGCCTGCGCTCTCACCGCGTCGAGCTCGCGGGCGAAGACAGCAAGCTTGCCGGCGCAATCGAGGCGGCGCTTAAGACCGCCGGCTTCCAACCACCCGATCTGCGCCAACTGGCCGAAGCGCTTAAAGCCACCGCCCAGCGGGAAGCCCGGGTTATCCAGCTCCTCGACGTGCTCGAACGCGAGCAGCGCGTGGTCAAGGTGGCCAAGGACCTCTATTTCTCGGCCGGCGCGGTGAAGGAGGCCCAAGCGCGGCTGCTCGAATATTTCAAGGCCCACAGCGAGATCAGCGCCGCGGCCTTTCGCGACTTGCTCCAGGCCTCGCGCAAATTCGCGATCGCCCTGCTCGATTACTTCGACCACAGCGGATTTACGCTGCGCGTCGGCGACATGCGCCGCCTGCGCGCCGGCGCCGGTTGACTTGATGGCAAGGCGGCGTTCCGCTAGGGATTGGTTAGCGCGCGAGGTAAGGCGAGCAGCCGGACCGCCTCCGGACTCGCCCCGGGCGCTTCGGATAGGAATTGGCCGACGCGCGACGCCAACCAACTGAGACGCTATGCAACCGGAGAATCGCTCACGCACGGAGTTGATCCGGCTCACCGCCCGATGCAAGGCCGCGGGTTGAGCCGGAAAGTTAGGTCCGGCGGACCTAAAGGAAGCTCTGGCAAAGCTCGACTTGGACGGCGACCCGAATCTGCTGGTGGGCGCGGCCACCGCGGACGACGCGGGCGTCTATCGTTTGAATGACGAACTCGCGATCGTGAACACTGTGGACTTCTTCACGCCGGTGGTCGACGACCCGTTCACCTTCGGCCAGATCGCGGCGGCCAACGCGCTGTCCGACGTTTACGCGATGGGCGGAACGCCCAAAACCGCGATGAACATCATGTGCTGGCCGCAGTCCGGGCTCCCCAACGAGATGTTAGCGGAGGTCATGCGCGGCGGGCTTGAAAAGGCGCGCGAGGCCGGCGTGGCGGTGGTCGGCGGTCACACCGTCGCCGATGAAGAAGTCAAATACGGGATGGCGATAACCGGAATTATCGACCCGCGCCGGATTGTGCGCAACTCCGGCGCCCGCCCGGGCGATCGGCTATTGCTCACCAAGCCGCTCGGCACCGGAATCCTGATGACAGCTTTCAAACGCGACCAACTCACGCCCGAGCAGTACGTCGCAGCCGTCGAGGCGATGACAACGCTCAACGCCGCCAGCGCCCGCGCGATGCTCAAGCATAACGCGCACGCGGCCACCGACATTACCGGCTTCGGGCTCGCCGGCCACGCCTGCCAGATGGCCGAGGCCGGCGCCGTGTGCCTGGTGCTCGAGGAGTGGTATTTGCCGCTGCTGCCCGGCGCGGTTGACTGGTGCAGAGCGCGGATGGTCCCGGGCGGCGGGCAGCGCAATCGCGAATACTTCGGCCCCAAGGTGCAGGTCGGCGACGAGGTCGGTGACGAGATGCTCGAACTGGTGTTCGACCCGCAAACCTCGGGCGGCCTGCTCATCGCGCTCGCCCAAGATGACGCTCACGCGCTGCTTGCGGATTTGCAAGCGCAAGGCAACGTCAGCGCAACGATAATCGGCCGGGTCGAGCCGGCCGGCGGCTTCCCGATCAAATACATCTAGGGTGCCGTCCCATTAATAACTTTACAAATATTGTCGGCCATCCGGGATTCTTCGCTGCGCTCAGAGTTTGTGAATTTTTGGCAAACCGCCGCATGCGATCGCAGGCTGCGCCCACTATGTTTATAGTGGGGCGGGCACGGCGGCCCGCCCCACTACTCAAAAATTCACCAACTCTCAGGGTGACCTGAAAACAGCCGTCGCCGACCCTTTCGCACACGAATTTGTGACTCAGAACACCAGCGGCTTTCTAACGATGGCCCCGCTGAGCGCTGAGCGGGCCGTCACTCCAGGACCACTTCCTGTCCGTCCCGAGCGCATTCGAACTCCGAGTCTTTCTCGCGGCTGAGCATATCGCGGCTCATGTGAGTCAGTATAAGCCTCCCGCATTCCAGGCGCTCACGATGCGCGCGCAGTGTTGCATAGTCAAGATGGTGCTTGATCTTCCGGTCAAAGAAATACGCCTCGCAAATGAAGAGATTAGCTCCGTGAGCGGCCTCGAACAGCGCGTCCGTCCATTCCGTGTCACCGGAGTAGGCGACCACTTTGCCGCCGTACTCGATTCGCAGGGCGTAGGATGCCGCGCCGCTCGGATGCGGCACAGAAAACGGCGTGACGCGCGCCGAACCGATTTGAGATGATGTCCCTTCGCGCAATTCGATGAAGCCGGTCGCGAAGCGTCGGCTGACGCGCGACGAGCCGGGAAATAGCACCTCCATGGCAGCTTCTAGCCTTTCGCGGACGCCGAACGGGCCGGCGATTGTAAGTGGGTTAGTTCTGCGGCTGAACTGTCCGTCGAGAATTAAAAACGGCAAGCCCGCGAAATGGTCTCCATGCAGATGAGTCAACGCCACCCAGCCGATATCGGACGGGTTCACAGCCGCGCGTTTCATCGCGATCAACGACGACGCGCCACAATCAATCAGAAGTGCATGCTCCTCCCCTTGAAGGAGAAAGCAGGTTTGGAAGCGGCCGCCGCTCCCGAACGCATCGCCGCTGCCGAGAAATCTCATCGTAATCCGCTTCATTGCCCATCTCCGAGAGCCCGTGAAGTGGGGCGGGGCCCTGATTTGGAAACCAGGAAAGCAGTGTCTTTTCCAAGTCGTAATCCCAATTCGACGAAGGAGCGGGGTTATTTTTAAGATTGATGACGACCGGCGTGAGCACAGAACCTCGCTTAATTCCGTATTGGGCTAGGCCGTTCATGAAAGGCCCGCTGACGAGGTCGGACAGCAACTGACGGATGAATGAGATGATGGTCGGGTCCGACGCGTAATAATCGCCCCACAGAATCGGCTGCACTTTCGGAAAATTCATTTTATCCACCATGCCGGACTCCTTGACAAATGGCGAAGTTTAAATCGTCCATGAAGATGGGCTGTCAGTGTCTTAGGTTTCTCACCCTTTGGGCCGAGTTCGGACGCATAGCTTGGTCGTGACTTCTTCCGCTTCGTCCATCTCGACTGTATTCACATCCTGCTCAAACGGCATCATCGAGACCGGCCTTTAGAATCAGGCAGGCCTCTCCTCGCGTGCTTTGCTTCGACACGCAACGAGCAAGACGAGCGAGAAGTTTGTCGGCAATCCGGCTAAGGGCTTATCGCGAACGTTTCGAGGATTGCGCCCTCTCCGTTGACCTTCACGATCATCGCAACGCCTTTATCGACCGCCCAGAAGTCGCCCGGACGACGCGGTTCGGACTTGCCGCCGATTTGCGTCACGACATCTCCTGACTGGAGGTTGGCAATGTAGAAACCCTGCGCCGATATCTCGACCGCGCGTCCATGCCCCGCCAGATACCAGTCTTTGACCTCGACGTGAAGCGGCACAGGGCCTTTGGGCGTGGGCAAGGTTACCGGGTTCGAAAAACGCGTCGTTGTCTTCACCTCCGCAGCCGGAATTGGGTCCGCCTGTGCGGCGATGAGACGCGAGGTGGAGCCGACGATTGGCAGCGTCAAAAAGGCTGCCACGATCGCGCCGCGAAAGAGTTTTTGTTGGCCCGTCGCCATCGAGAGTCGTTCCTTACTAGGGCTCAAGCTTGTAGAGGTGGCCGGCGGCGGTGCCAACGAACAAGCCGCCCAGCGCGATCGCCGCCTCACCGCGCAGCCCGGCCGCATCCGAACCGTCCGGCAGCGCCACGTCGGCGATCACCTGGGGAGCCTGCACGATGACATAGCCGGCGGCCGTGCAATCGGAGGCCCAAGTGGGTGAGGGCGGACCGAAATCGATACTGGAGCACCGGAATCCCGGCGCCGGCGCCCCCAACACCGACGGGTCGGCGAAGGCTACGACATGGCCCTGGTCCGTGGTTACGTATACGATCCCGCCGGTGACCGTGGGTGCGCCGATCGCGTAGCCGTTGCCGGGGCTGGCATGGGGAACGTCAACGATCCAGCGTACGCGATGGGCCTCGTCGGGCGCACACGCATCGAGCGCGTGCATCCTCGTGTACCCGGCGACCACGCCATCGGTGACCAGCGCCTCGCCGCCGGCCTTGATTATCAGTTCGTCGCCCCAGGACGCGCCCGGCTGCTTGTAGTCGTCGTCACCGTGGCGATGCGTATCGCCGGGCGAGAAGACGCATCCCGGCCCGGCGGTTGGCGGGAATTGCCATTTGCAGCTCCCGCTGCTGGAATCCAGCGCGTAAACCCATCCGTCTTTCTCTACCGAGCCGACCAGCTCGCCGCAACTAGTGAGCATCATCGCGGGTCCCGCCGACCAGTCGGGATCCTTGTCGAGCGAGAAGGGGACGGCTCTAAAGCTCCAATTGGATGCGCCCGTTGCGGGATCGACGCTCACCAGGCTCAGCGAGTAGTCCGGCGAGGGTTCGGGTTCGGGGCAGCCGTAGACCTCGCAGATGTTGCCGGTGGTGAAAAGAACGGCGCGGCCGTCCGTGGCGGGCGAATTCCACACGCCGCCGCCGATGAGAGTGTCTTTGGTAGAGCCAACCGCTACGAAAGAAAAAGAAGTCAGATGGCCCTTATTCGCATCGACCGCCATCACCTTGCCCTTCTGAACCGGGTCGTCACCGGCGTCATGAACTCCCACATAAACGTTGCCAAAGGCCACCAGGGGCGAGGAGTAGGTAATCCGCTCGTGGAGTTGGGAGCTCGCACTGCAGTTCACGTGCGCCACTACGTCGCTCTTCCAGATAAGCGCGCCGGAGGAAGCGTTGAGCGCCCACAACCGGGCGCTGCCGACGCCTCCGTCGGTCCCCGGGTCAGGGTCGGGCGCGCCAAAAACTACGGCATCCTGGCCCCCGATGCTGAGATAGGAGGCGCTCGATTGAATGCCGTACTGACCCCAAGAGCCGTTGCCGCCCTGTGTGCACGTGCCGTTAAGGGCCGGGCCTGTCGGCGGAAACTTCCAGAGCTGATGCCCGCTTCCCGCGTCGATCGCATAGAAGTATCCGTTCGTGGTGCCGACAAAAACGGCCTTGTTGAAGACGATCGGCGAGGCGCGAAAGGCTCCTCCTTCCGCCGGAGTGAAGGCCCATCCTGGGACAACGTGGAGGGTCTTCACTTTGGATGGGTCGGTGAGCGAGCTTCCCAGTAGCTGTGAGCCGAAACGCCCAGGATAATCGCGATAATTGAGCCATTGAGGCGCAGGAGGGTTGCATCCCACGCAACTCGTCATGTTGGTACACGCGCCAAGGGCCATCGCCACAATCACCGCGCCTAATGAGGGGTTCACGCGGGACATCATCTATTTAGCCTCGATCAGGTAGAGGCGCATAATCACCGGACGTGCGCCGGGGTTCTCGAACTTAATTACCTGACCCTTGGCCACGGAGTTCATCGTGCCGGGGCTAAGGAACTCCCCCGCCTTGCCAAGCCCTATCTTTCCCGCCCCGGGGTACACCTCCACCAGGGCGGGACCGGAAAGCGGATCCAGCTCGCCTTTGGCGTGCGGCGGAACCAAAATGTCACGAATCTCGATCCGGGAGCTTGACGGGCCGGAGGTCGTAAAGACCGTGCGTAAGTAAACGTTGCCGCGTTCGCGATGGAACGGGTGCTCGGGGGCTCTGCCCGCGTACTCAAGCGGTCCGGGCGGCGGCGGAGGCAGCGGACCGTGGGCGACGAACGCCTGAGGAGGTGCCCGCCGACACGCGATCAGTACACTGCCGGCGGTAAGTGCCGCCGCAAGCGCTACCAGCGAGAGAAGACTTCTCATCCTGCCGTCTCTGCACACGGCGGGTCGGCCACGCGCGGAGTGAACCGAAGCGAAAGATCCGTGTTGACGTTGCAACCTGCGCGACCCGTAGCACGCCTACACCCCAGTGTCAACCGCCGGTACTCGTTCATTACATGGGTGCCACCGATGCTTCTGGACGAGTTCACCTCCCAACCGCCGTCAAAATCCGGTCGGTCTTGCGCTCCACTTATGCGCTTGGCGCCAGCAACATTGCGATCCCGTGGCGATCCCGCGCAGCATGGAGCTGGCCAGCCGCCGCCCCAGATAGCCCGAGCTACCTCGTTTGCTTGGACGCTGCTGAGCTTGCGTAAAGGTGTTTTGCTGTTGAATCCTTTCGTAGTCTATCGGTGAACGACAGTCGCGGGTGGCGGGGGATGGAGGCCGCTAAAAGACCTCGGCGCGGTGGCGCCAAAGGGAGGGGCCGCCGGTTTGCCCGCTCGGGCATGCGTTTTGCCCGGTTGCGCCGAACGCAATTTTCCGTCTAGAATCGCTAAAAAGGGAGATTTTTAGATGGCCGACTCGGTCGTTTTCGAAGCGCTCGTCAACCGCGAGAACGTTATGTCAAGCGCGGAGAACTTTGTGCTTCATCTGCTGCTCCAAGCTACCGCGCGGGCGAAAGGAGACGGCGCCAACGGCGTGCGCCTACCGCTCAACCTGGGCGTGGTCATAGACCGCTCGGGCTCAATGTACGACGAGCGGCGGCTTGAGTTCGTAGTTGAGGCGGTCAAGTTTCTGGTCGACAATCTGGAGCCCGACGATAGGGTCGCTATCGTTGCGTTCGCGGACCAGGCCCATATCGTTGCCGCGGGCGACCAGGTTCGCAACAAGGCGGCGGTCAAGCGCGCGATCGACGATATCGACATGCTCGAGATCGGCGGCGGAACGCAGATGGCGCTCGGCATGAAGGCGGCCATCGAAGAGGTCAAGAAAAACCTCGCTGCCAGCCGCCTCAACCGCGTGCTGGTGCTCACCGACGGCCAGACCTACGAAGAGATGGCTTGCCTCGAGTTGGCCCGCGCCAATAAGGCGCAGATGTCGTTTTCGGCGATGGGCGTAGGCGCGGAGTTCAACGAGAAGCTGCTGATGCAGGTCGCGCAGGACACCGGCGGAAAATATCATTATATCGGCGATTCCGCGCAAATTCCCCAGATTTTCGAGGACGAGCTTCAGGGTCTGAGGGCGGTGACCGCGCGCAACGGGCGCTTTGATCTGACACTGTCTCAGGGAGTGCAGATTCGCGAGGCCTTTCGGGCCAGCCCGGAGATTTACTCGCTGGGCGAGCCGCTGTTGGATGCCGAGCGCAAGATAAGCTACGCTGTGGGCGATTTGGAGGGCGGGGTGCCGGCCTCGATACTGCTGAGCCTGGTCCTGCCGCCGCGCAAGCCCGGCGTGGTGCGGCTGGCGCAGGCGGCCTTTCACTACGAGATGCCCGGCTTCGGCGACCGCGAGGTCCCCGCCGACGTGACGGTGAACTACACCCTGGACCGGGCGCAGGCCAGCAAAGCCAACGGCCGGGTGATGAATCTGGTGGACCAGGTGGCAATCGCCAAGCTCCAGGCCAAAGCGGAGGAAGAGTTCAAGCAGGGCAACGTCGACCGCGCCACAAAGCTTCTGACCAACGCTATCGCAAGCACGCAGAAGGTGGGCAACGTCAAGGCCACGCAGGCGCTGTCCGGTTTCATGGAGCAGATAAAGAAAACGCAAACGCTGGAGAGCAAGGCCGCCAAGACCACGCTATTGCAAGCTCAGGCCGTGGTGCGCAAGACTCAGATGCTTGACCCCGAGGCGCTTAAGAATCTCAAGGATTTGGAGTAATGCGCGGGCGGCGAAGTTATTCATTATTCGCCTCAGAGCTTTGCCGGATGACCGGGGAGACATTACGTTGGGGTTTAAACCTTAGACCATGATCAAGTGCAGCGAATGTGGTTACGAAAATACCGAGGGTCTCGATTACTGCGACAGTTGCGGCGCCGCGCTGAGCCACGGCGCGCCGGCTGCCGACGCCGCGGCCGGCCAACAAGCGGCTGCGGCTGCACCGCCTAGCGCTGAGGTCCACGCCGAGGAGGCTCAAGCGGCCGAGCCCCCGGCCGCCGAAGCTCAAGAGGCGCCGACGCCGGCCGCCGAAGCGCCGGCAGCACCGCCGGTCGGCGCTGCCCCACCGCTCCCGCCCGGTTTCAAGGCCAAGCTCAAGATTGTGCGCGGCGGCAGAAAAGGGCAGGAGTTCCCGCTCGAAGAGGGCAACAATGTTATCGGACGCTTCGACCCGGAAAGCGGAGCCTTCCCCGAAGTGGACCTCGAAGCCGACGACCCCGAAGCAAAGATTTCACGCAAGCACGCCCTGATCAAGATAGAAAACGGCAGGGTCACGATCGAAGACATCGGCAGCCTTAACGGCACCTATGTGAACCGCGCGCCGCGGCTCCAGCCCGCACAACCGGTCGAGCTCAAAGGCGGAGACGAGGTGATAGTCGGCAAGACGTTCTTTCAAGTCGTGATCGAGACCCCAAGCTAGGCGCGTTCCCTCAGCGAGTACCTCACGCCAGCCGATGCGCCGGTGTCGCTTTGAGGCGCCCCTGCGCTTTGCGTACAATCTTTATCCTAGGGTGCCTCGATGGCGTTTGAACCGTTGCGCGCCGGCTACTTGCTTGATCATCGCTACCGGATTGAAAAGGTCCTCGGCGAAGGAGGCATGGGACGGGTTTATCTCGCCCATGACACTCGGCTTTCCGATCGCCCGGTAGCGATCAAGGAGATGCATGTTGGAGACGGGCTGCAAGAGCAGAAGGCACTGGAGGACTTTAACCGCGAACGCGATATCCTATCGCGCCTGTCCCATCCGGGCATACCCGGGATAATCGACTACCTCGCGCTCGAGCGCCGACATTGCCTGGTGATGGAATTCATCGCCGGGGGCGACTTGCAGGCGCGCCTGGACAAGCTGGGCCCTAAGGGCCGGATGCCGGAGAAGGTGGTGCTTCAGTGGGGGCGCGAGATACTTGACGTGCTGGTCTTTTTGCACGCTCAGCACCCTCCGATAATCTATCGCGACCTTAAGCCGGCCAACATAATGATCGACGAAAACGGGCATGCGATGCTGATTGACTTCGGCATCGCGCGCTTTTTGCCCCCCGGTGGTCGAGGCACCCAGATAGGCTCGGTCGGCTACGCGCCGCCCGAGCAATATGTGGGTAAGATTGAGCCGCGCTCGGACCTCTACGCGCTGGCGGCCACGATGCATCATCTGCTGACCGGGCGCGACCCGCAGATGGAGCCGCCGTTTAGCTTCCCGCCCGTGCGCCAACTGGCGCCCGAGGTTTCGGCGCAAACTGAGCGAGTGCTCATGCAAGCGCTGGATAAAGACGTCGCCAAGCGCCCGGCTTCGGCGCAGGCGATGTTGGCCGCGCTACCCGACCCGCGATTGCCCGCCGCGGGTGCTGCCAGGGGAGTCGCCGGCGAATGGCCAGGCAAGATGCCCGGAGCCTCGCCGGTCGCACAGAATGCGCTGCGCCGCCAGATAAACACCAAGGAGAGCGGGCCGGCCGCCACCGGTCCACCCGGCGGCGCAGCGCCCGGGGCGCGGACGCCGGCCGGACTCGTCACTCCGCAGGCGCGCTCCGCGCCCGCGCCGCGCGTGTCGCCCAGCGCCAAGACGCAGGAGCTGCCGCGCTTGGACAGCGCGCCGGTATCCTCGCCACCGACTTCGGCGCGCGCCGCACCGCCGGCGCGCCCGCCGCTGCCCCCAAAGCAGGTTGGAGCGTCAGTTCGCGCGGCGTCCGCGCCGCCGGCATTTCATACACCGGACGGCGTTGGCCGGCCTGCGCCTGCGCGGTCCGCCTCGACTCGCCCGGGGCCATCACCGGCAACGCCGGCCCCTTGGGGCCCGGTGCGACCCGCGCCCGCATCCGGTTATGCGCGCCTAATCGCCCACGGCGAGCCCGTCGAGTTCGTCCTCCAGGGCAACAGCACAATTATCGGCCGCAAGGGCGGCACCGCAGACCACGTGGATATCGACCTTTCACGGCTAAGGCGCCGCACTGAACTGGTCTCGCGGCGCCACGCCGAGGTGATCAAAAACGGAAGCGACTATTATATTCGCGATCTTGGCAGTCGCAACGGAACTTACCTAGTCGGCAAGGGCCGGCTCGGCCGCGACCAACTATACAAGCTTAACGACCGCGACAAGGTGGCGTTCGCCGACGCCGCCTTTGAATTTCGAAAAAGCTGAAGCTTATGATTACGTGTCCGCAGTGTGGCCAAACCGCCCCCGACGGAACTCGCTTCTGCGAGCGATGCGGGCGCCAGTTGCTCGAATCCGATCCGAGTTGGCTGTTGCCCGCGCTCGAGGCGGGCCGCGAGCTTGGGCGTGGGTACAAAATCGTCGAGGTGTTGAGCCGGACCGGCGCCGAGAACTGGTATCGCGCCGTGCGAAACGAAGCGCCGGGGCAGGAGCGCCGCATGTTGGTGAGAGAGCGCCTCAGCCCGCGGAGCAGCTCGATCCTGCTTAACGAGATCGTCAGCGAACAGCCCGCGGGCAAGAACGAAGACGATCCGGCTGGACCCAAGGCCCCGACTCAAGAGCTACCGCCGGTCGCCGCCGCCGGCGGCAAGCCCTCTGAAATCGCCCCGGCCAGCGAGAACAAGGTCGCGAGCGAGACTGCCGAGCCGCCACCCGAGACTGCCGGCGGTGACGTTGAAGCGTCCCCTTTAGCCGACGTCCAAAGCGCGCTAAGCCCGGGCGAGCCGCTCGCGGCGCCCGAGCCCTCGCCCGACAGCGAAGGAGCCCAGGCGAGCGCCCCGAACGAGGAAGACGGCGGGCAAGAGGCTGACGCGCCGACACCAGCGCAACCCGAGCCAGGCGGCGAAGGCGCCGGCGCCGGGCGCCCGCAGCCCACTGACATCGAGGCCCAGCCGGTGGACGACTTGGGCGAGCTTTTTGACCGCGTGCGCGACGTGTCGCGCACCCTGAGCCATCCCGCGTTTCAACGCGCTG
The DNA here is from genome assembly GCA_021831785.1 of Deltaproteobacteria bacterium. Classification (GTDB taxonomy): domain Bacteria; phylum Desulfobacterota; class Binatia; order Binatales; family Binataceae; genus JAJYYI01. Next base: position 215,513 of record JAKBMB010000028.1, read on the forward strand.
TGGATAGCTTTCGCGACGACGGACGGGTCTATTTGGCGTACCCCGACGAAGCGCTAGTAAAGCTCTCCGCCCGAGCACCGGGACTTAAGATGAGCGAGGCGCGGGCGCTTAGCCTGGCGATTCAGGTGTGCCAGGCGGTAGGTGTCGTCCATAAGCGCGGCTTTCGCATGAACGATATCTGTCCGGACTCGGTTGCCATCGCGCCGGATGGCCGGGTCAAGCTCACCGGTCTTGACTGGATCACGAATGATAATGAAGTCGTCGCGGACCCGCTGCTCAACGATGGCTACACCGCGCCGGAGGTCTACCGCGGCCAGCGGGTGGACAAGCGGGCGGACATTTTTTCCGTCGCCTGCCTGTTGTACACCTGTTTGACGGGGGAGCGGATTGAATGCGAAACGTGGCTGGAGGAAAGCGCGCCGGTCCGCTTTTATCCTCCCCACGTGGTAACGCCGGCGCTGGAGAAGGCGCTGCGTCGCGCGCTCGCGTTTCGGCCCGAGGACCGCTATTCGGGGATCGATGAATTCAAGAGCGAACTGGTGAAGCTTAATTCGATGATACGCCTGCGCTCGGCCGCGATCACCGACGTGGGTATGGTTCGCGAGATGAACGAAGACTCGATCCTGGCGTTGGAATACTTCCGCGACTCGCTGATTGAGCCTGGACAGGCGTTTCTCTACGTGGTTTCCGACGGCATGGGCGGGGCGGCGGCGGGAGAGGTCGCGAGCGCGATAGCGGTGGAGACCATCCGCGATTATGTGGAGAAGTTCACGGCCAAGGACGCGGAGAAAAAGCCGGGCCTAGCCGAGATTTCCATCGGCGCCCTGGAAGAAGCCAACCGCAAAATCATTGAATACCAGCAGACGCGTCCCGAGGCGCGCGGCATGGGCGCAACGGGCGTGATCGCCCTGCTGCAGCCGCCGAAAGCGGCGATGGCCTGGGTAGGCGACAGCCGCGGGTATCTTCACGACGCCAACGGGCTGCGCCAAATCACCAAAGACCATTCCCTAGTGCAGCGTCTGGTCGACATCGGCCAGATCACGCCCGAGCAGGCGCGCCATCACGAGCACAAGAACGTGATTCTGCGGTCTCTCGGCGCGCGCCAGAGCGGTCCGGCCGGGGCCGAAGCAGTGGATTTAACGCTCAAGCGCGGCGACCGGCTGTTGCTGTGCAGCGACGGCCTTATCGCGCACGTCGAGGACGGCCAGATAAGCGAGGTTCTCGATCGCCACAGCGATCCGGTCGAGGCCGCGCGTGAGTTGATAGTAGCGGCCAACGCGGGTGGCGGCACGGACAATATTTCCGTGATCCTGGTGTTCGCGGAGTAAAGGTAATGCCCGCGGCTTCGACAGGCGATTCGTCCGGCACCGGGCCGCTGGCGGTCGGCACCAGGCAGCAGGGCCGCTACGTCATCGAGCGGCTTCTCGGCGGCGGCGGGATGGGAGTGGTCTACCTGGCGCGCGACGAGCGGCTGGCCAACCGCCCGTGCGCAATCAAGGAGATGATCGATCACTTCATCGACCCGCAGCAGCGTCGTCAGGCAAGCGAGTATTTCGCCCGTGAAGCCGACACCCTGGCGCGTCTCAAGCATCAAGCGATCCCCTCGATTTTCGATCGCTTCGACGACCGTAACCGCCATTACCTGGTGATGGAGTACGTCGAGGGGCGCAACCTCGAGGACGAACTCGCCGCGCTCGGCCGGCCGATGGCTGAGAGCAAGGTGATCGACATCGCGCGCCAGCTCTGCGATGTGCTTTCCTACCTGCACAATTTTAACTCGCCGATCGTCTACCGCGACATGAAGCCGTCCAACGTCATGATGACGCCCAGCGGACGCGTCGTACTGATTGACTTCGGCATCGCGCGGTTGTTCAAAGGAGTCAGCAAGGGCACGATGATCGGCACTCTGGGATTTGCGCCGCCCGAGCAGTACAAGGGCGAGGTTGACCCGCGGGCCGACATCTATTCGCTCGGCGCCACGCTGCACTATATCGTGACCGGGCGCGACCCGGAGAAGTTTCCGCCGTTTAGCTTTCCTCCGGTGCGTGACCTGCGCCCCGAAGTCTCGAACCGATTGGCCGGAGCGATCGACCGCGCATTGGCGTACAAGGTCGAAGCGCGCCCGCAAACCGTGCATGAGTTTCGCGACATGCTGCTCTACGGCACCGGCCTGGAGGGACAGGCGGCGGCGCGGGTCAGCCCGCGCAGCGGCACCGCCGAGCTGACCAAAAAGAGGGTGCAAAGACGGGCCGCCGCCGAGCGCCAGCCGGTAAAGCGGCGCCGATGGCGGCGCGTTGCCGTGCTGGCGACCCTGACCCTGACCATCGGGGCGGCCGCCTTTGGCGCCACCTACGTCTATCACGACCCGGCGCTCCAGGCGCAGTTGGGCATCAAACCGCTGATTGACAGCTTGCCTTGGAAGCGCGCCCAGTTATTGGCGCGCGCTCGCGCCGACCCGCTAAGCTTACAAGGGCTAACGATACGGCTGACTTCGCGGGAAGGCTACCCGTTGTCGGTGCCGAAGACTTCGTTTTTGAACACGGATTTCGCCTCTTCGCGCTACCTAGGCTGGACCGCGAGCGTGAAGAACAATTTGGCCGGACTCGAAGCCGGCTCGCAGACGGTCAGCGCCCGCATTTACGGTCCAACGGGCGTCCAGGTGGCTTCGAGCGACGCCAGTCGGTTCGTCGGCACGGACCAGACCGCGGTCGATTTCGGCGGGGTCGCGCTGATGCCGGATTTGTCGGCCGGGCCTTACGGAGAGTATCGAGTGGCGCTTTACCGAGGCGATCAAGTGCTCGGTGAGCAGAATTTCTCCGTCCAGGAAAACCTCGAGGCCAAGGCCAAAGCGCAAGCCGAGCAGGCGTCAGCGCGCGCCGCGGCTGAGGCCGAAAAGAAGAAGGCGCAAGAGCAGCAGATGCGGCTCGCCGCGGTCGAGCAGGCGCGCCGCAAGCCGCTTACCCTGGAGAGCGTCGATTTTCTCAACACCACCAAAACCGGCACGCCGCTTTCCGGCTACAGCAATACATTTTATGCTTCAAAGGTATTGTTCGTGGCATGGGTGGCCAAGTTCAAAAACCGCCTGTACAATCTCGACGTCGGCCAGTATCGCGTGGATGCCGCGTACGTGGGGCCTGATGGCCGCGTGTTGGGCAGCGTCAGCGATTACAAGTTGGTCTCGACCAGCGCTACAACCGCGGAGTTCACCGGTCGGATTGGCAATGCCGCCGGGGGCGCCTTCTTACCCGGAACTTACACGGTGAATTTCTACCTGGACGGGAAGCTCTTGACCGAGAAGCGGTTTCAAGTTATCGCCGACACCGGTCCCCGCGGCAACTTCGCCGTACGCGGCCCGAGTTCGAGGCCCCTCAGGAGTGGCGCGAACGCCAACCCGCGGCTCGATTCGCCGCTGGTCGCTAACGGCAAGATAGAGGGGCTGGCCGGCGCGCAGGGAGCGCCGATTGAAGTCCGCCTCAGGCCTCAACCGAACAGTTTCCTGCGCGGCGAACTCGTCATCCATTATCCCGGCTACGGGGTAACTGCGCTCAGCGGCTTTGTGCGCGGCGAGCACATCGAATTTGAGGTCGCTTACGGAAGCAATATTCTCTACTTCGAAGGCCGGGAGTCCAACGGAACCTTGAGCGGAGTTTTTCAATCGCAGCCGTCGGGCGCCAGCGGCACCTGGAAAGCCAGCATCAACTGAATGGATACGCCACCAGGACTTACCCTCCGGGAGCAGGAGCGTACGGCCGAGGCCGCCCCCGCGACGCGCGTCCCACTCAGCCGCCGGCACCGCAGCTAAATGGCAAGCACGCTTTCGCGCGAAAAACTGATCTTTTACAGCGTGGCGGGGGGGCTCGGCGGGCTGGCCGCGTGGGGCGCGGCTGAGCCGTTTATGGGCATCCGCAATGTGTACGTGCGAGCCCTGATTCTCGGCGCCTTTATCGGCGCCTTTATCGGCGCCTTTTTGGCCTCGATCGAGGCGTTGAGCGTAAGCCAGCGCCGACTTGCGCTGCGCGGCATGCGCGCCGGTGGCTTGATCGGCGCGCTCGGCGGGGCACTGGGCCTTTTGGTGGCCGAGGTCGGCTTCGATCTGTTAGGGGGCCTGATTGGCCGCGTCGTCGGCTGGGCAGTGCTCGGCGTGGTGGTCGGGTTCGGCACCGGGTGGGCGTCGCGGTCCGAGGCGCGCCTGCGCAACGGTGCGCTCGGCGGTATACTGGGCGGCGCGCTGGGCGGCTTCCTGTACGAGGCGCTGACGACGCTGCTACCCCAGATGCTCGCCCGTCCGCTCGCGCTCGTACTCGCTGCGAGCAGCGGGCCGGCCGGCGGCGGCGCGGGCGCGGCGGGTGCGGGATTGAGCAGCGGCGAGGTGATGAACGCGGCGCAGATGATCGGGTTAGCGATAGCGATTGTCGTGCTCGGCGCCCTGATCGGTTTTTTCATCGGCCTGGTGGGCGAGCTCCTCAAGCAGGGCTGGTTCATGGTCGTGCGCAGCAAAAGCCGCAACGCGCGCGAAGGACGCGAGTACTCCTTGGTCAAGCAGGTCACGTCGGTCGGCCGCGCTGAAGAGTGCGACGTGGGCCTGTTTGGCGACCAGAGCGTCGCGCCTCGCCACGCGGTCATCCGGCGCGAAGGGCGCAACTTCTACCTGACGCCGAGCTCCGGCGCTCAGGTAATTGTCAACCGCGCACCGCTTAACGGTCGCCATCTGCTGCGCAGCGGTGATAGAGTTGAAGTTGGAGGCACCTTGCTTCTGTTTCGGGAGCGCGTCCAGAGTTCGGCACGGTGACCTCGGTCACGTGGCCTTAAAGAGTGATTTTCGGTTTTATTACGGATGGCTTGTCTGGCTGACGTTGACCGGCTGCGCGAGCACCAAGACTTCTCCGTCGCTCGCGAATCTCCCGCCCAGCTCGGTCGTGACCGTGCAATACTACCCGCGCTTTCTCAAGGGTTACGAAGACAGTTACCCGCTGCGGCCGATAATGGTGTTGCGGCCGGTCGACGACCGCGAGTTTCCCCAGCGCTGGAGCAAAGACCATCAACCTTCGAATGGGTACCCGGCGGTCGGCGTAATCATGGACGCTAAACAACAGGTCATCGAACGGCTGTACGCCCAACCGTTTGTGGACCTCGTACAAAAGGCGCTGGCGCAGGCGGCTGCGGAAGCAGGAATGACCACCGTCATGTCAAATCAAACCAGTTACGGGAGCGCGTTGACGTCCAGCCCGCCGGCCTACGTCCTGGCCAGCCGCATCACTCGATGCTGGGTGGAGAGAAAGCTCGATGTCAGCGATGGCGGCCTGGGCGTCTGGCGAAGCTGGGCCGAGTTCGACCTCGAGGCGACGCTGTACAAAGTGCCCTTTCGCGTTCCGTTTTGGCAGGCGAAGTCGATATCCGTGTTTTACGACCCGCCGCCGAACACGTTCGATCCGGGCCTAGCCAGCGAGACCGCGCTCTACGAGAGCCCGAACGAGGTGCTCTCGGTGGCCCTCACGAAGGCGGTCGCCGGCATCTTCAACCACTACGACCTGCGCAGTCTCGTCACGCAAGACCGCGTGCTGACGCAGTGAAGGCAGCCGCCGGCGCGCGGCCGCCCAACCATGGTCCGGTCTTAAAAGCGCTTTGGAGAGGACTCAGATGACGGACAAGGTCAAGGAGATTCTTAGTTGGTATGAGGGAGCCAATCCCGGCGTTCTAAGCCAACTGGCACGCATACTTAATCACGGCCGGCTCGGGGGAACAGGTAAGTTTCTTATACTTCCGGTCGACCAGGGTTTCGAGCACGGACCGGCGCGCAGCTTTGCTCCAAATCCGCCGGCCTACGACCCGAATTACCATTTTCGACTGGCGATTGACGCCGGATGCAACGCTTACGCCGCGCCGCTGGGGTTTCTCGAGGCCGGCGCGGCGCGATTCGCGGGCGAAGTTCCGCTGATCCTCAAGCTAAACAATCACGACCTGTTGATGGACGAGCGCGACCCGATTCCGGCCGTAACCGCGAGCGTCAAGGACGCGCTGCGGCTGGGATGCGCGGCGGTCGGGTTCACGATCTTTCCGGGTTCCGCGATGCGGCGCGAGATGTACCAGGCGCTGCGCGAAATCGCGGAGCAGGCAAAAGAGCACGGCCTGGCGGTCGTCGTATGGTCTTATCCGCGGGGTTCGGCGCTGAGCAAAGAGGGCGAGACCGCGCTCGACGTAATTGCCTACGCGGCGCAAATAGCGGCGCAACTCGGCGCGCATATCATCAAGGTCAAGCTGCCGACCTCCCACCTCGAGCAGCCCGAGGCGCGCAAGGTCTATCAGGCGCAGAACGTACCGCTCGAGCCGCTGTCCGCGCGCGTACGCCACGTGGTGCAGAGCGCCTTCGACGGGCGGCGAATCGTGATTTTTTCGGGCGGCCCCAAGGACAGCGACGCGGCTCTGCTCGACGAAGTGCGTGCCATCGCCGAGGGCGGCGGCTTCGGTTCCATAATCGGCCGCAACTCCTTCCAGCGGCCGCGTGGAGAAGCGCTCGCGCTGCTGGCGAAGATCGCCGACATCTACATGAGCCACCGGTCCTGATTCAGCCCCGGACATCGGCCCGCGCTTATTGAGGATTGCAAAACATTGAGACCGCGCGCGCTCATGGCTTTGCGCGGCGCTGGGGGCTGCACGATACAAGCTCGAATGCCAAAGAAACGCGGAACGCAGCCGCCCCTCTTTACGGCTCAAAGTCACCTCAGCATTGACAGCGCGTAACCGCCGTGACAAAAACTACGCTTAGCCCGCGATAGACGGCAAAGGGCACTCAAGGTTGGGGGCGAGCCGTTTGCTGCCTTTCGCAGCATGAGGCCCGGCCTGTGCTTGCCGGGCAGGTCGAAGGACGCTCGCGACGGCGCTTATCAGCGGAGTAACCAGACATGTCTCGAGGGGTGGCAATGAGACGACCGACGACGGCCCTGAATCGCACCGCCTTTGTGGTCCTAGCTTCACTCGCTGCGTTGGGCACGCTCTATCTTGGCGCGAGGCGGGCTTTCGCCCAGAACAACGCTCAGCCGGTCACGCTTACCATCCTGGGAATCTCGGGCTGGACGCCGAGCGAGCTGGCCGGCAAGATGGCGCCTGAGTTTCAGGATTACGCTAAGCAGACCGGCGGCCTTAGTGTTCGCATAAAGTTCGAGGGAGCGCCTTTCTCCGCGCTGGAGCAAAAGGCGGCGACTTCTTTGGCTGCGCACTCCAAGGAATACGATATCATCATCAGCGATAGCCAGTGGCTGGGGGCCCTTTCCACTCCGGGATGGATCGTGAAGCTCAACGATATTATCCAGCGCGAACCGCTGCTCAAAAGGGCGGAGGGCAGCTTTAACACGATTACGCGGTGGGCCTACCAGACCTATCCTTACGGCAGCGATAACCTGTGGGGGTTGCCCCAAGAGGGCGATGTGCTGGCTTTGTATGTGAGGAACGATCTTGCGCGGGACGCCAAAAACCAGGCTGCTTTCAAGGATAAGTACGGCTGGAAGCTTCCCACGAGCTTCGAGGAATGGGAGCAGGTCACATGGCCCAAGTTCGAGCAGATTATGGGCTTTTTCAACCGCCCCGATCAGGGCCTTTACGGCTTTGCCGGCGAGTACTCGAAGACTTACGATTTTATCTCCGACCACGTGATGTCGATGATGTGGATGTGGGGCGGCGAAATTTGGGACTCTAACGCGCACCAGGTCTACGGGATACTCAATAGCCCGCAGAACAACGCCGCGCTCGAATACTACATCGCGCTGCTCAAGTATCAGCCCCCCGGAGCGAACACGTTCGACATCAACGGCGTTATTCAGTCGCTAACCCAAGGCAAGGCGTTTTCGGGTCTGACGTGGGCGGCGGTCGGCCCAGCCATACTCACGCCTGAGATGAAGGATAAAATCATCGTGGTGCCGCCGCCCGGCCGGATAGTCAATGGTAAGATGGTGCGCATCTATTGCGTGGGCGGCCAGCCATGGGTCGTCAACAAGTTCATCGATCGCCAGCATATGCGCGCGGCGCTTGAGTTTCTCAAGTGGTGGTACTTGCCTGAGACGCAGATGCGCTTTGCGCGGCTGGGCGGAAATCCTGTTGCTCAGTATGTGCTGGACCGACCGGGTTTTGAGCAAATCCAGCCGTGGTATCGCGAATATCGTTACATGCTGGTGACTGAGCGGGCACGCGACTTTTGGCACAATCCGACGTACGCTTCCCTGCTGGAGGTCCAACAGGAGGCGTGGACCGCGTATGCTACCGGCGTGGTGAACAGCGCCAAAGTGGCCAATGATTATGCCGCCTGCGGCCAGCAGAAGATTCTTTACGATGCCGGCTTTGCACGTCAGGCGCCGCCCAGTTCCTGCGAGGAAGTCCGCCTGCGCTAAAGTAACTAGAGTAAACCGGGGCGATGATTTCGCTGCGACGCCGCCACCAAGCGTCACAACCGGGCAAGACGCCGGTCCCGCTCGATCGGCATCGGGCGCCGGCGCGGAGCGGCCGCTCGATGCCGCAGCCGCTGTTCACCTGGCTTCTTATCGCGCCCTCGCTTGCGCTCTTCGCGGTCTTCAACATTCTGCCTCTGCTGTGGCTGGTGGGGCTTAGTTTCTTCCGTTACAACCTTACCTTCGGGCCGCCGCCACAGTTTGCGGGGCTCAAGAACTATACCGACTTGATGAACGACCGCTTCTTGTGGGGCCGTTTGGGGCTGACGCTGCTGTTTGTGTTGCTCGCAGTGGGGATTGAAACGGTCCTCGGAGCCTTGCTCGGCTACGCTTTTTGGAAAAAGCGCGACCTGCCCGGGCGCCGGCTCGCGCTTACGCTCCTGTTCGTGCCGATGGTTCTGGCGCCAGTTGCGGTCGGCACCTTTTTTAAGATCATCTATGACCCGATGTATGGGGTGCTACCCTATTACGCCGCTCGTCTGTTGCGCATCAAGCCGCCCGACTTGCTGGGCAGTGGCAATCTCGCCTTCCCGGCAGTGCTGGCCGTGGATGTCTGGATGTGGACGCCGTTTCTTATCATGATGACGGTGGCAGCCCTAGGGGCAGTGCCCAAGGCTTTGCTCGAAAGCGCCGAGGTGGACCGCCTCACAGCCTGGCAGCGGATGCGCTACGTGGTCTGGCCTCACGCGAAGTTCGTTCTGATGCTTGGAGTGGTGCTGCGCACGATCGATGCCTTCAAGACTTTCGACCTCGTTTCGGCCATGACCGCCGGTGGGCCGGGGAATCAAACCCAGCTTGTTTCGCTGACCATTTTCCGCGAGGCGTTCAACGACTTCGCGATCGGCAAGGCGTCCGCGTTGTCGCTGCTGGTGTTATTTATTGCGGTCTCACTGGCCAGCATTTATCTTTTCGTGCTCAACTATGGTGTGCTGCGAGAGGGGAAGTAAGCGATGATCGGTCGGCGCCGAATCGCAAGCGCGCTCGCAAGTCTGGGCCTGTGGGCCGTGTGCGCGGCTTTTTTCATGCCGGTGTTCTGGATTTTCCTCGCCGCCTTTAAGACGCGGGCGCAAATCCTCACGATTCCTCCGATCTGGGTGTTTCACCCCTCGCTCGAGGGGCTTCGCTTCATGGTCGAGCGGCAGGCGGGCGCCTTTTGGCAGTACCTGCTGAACAGCGTGATGATTTCGGCCTTGGCCGTGACGATCGCGGTGTTTGTGGCCTATCTGGCTGCCTTCAGCCTCTCGCGCTTCAAACCTGCGGCTACGGACTTCATGATGTTTCTGTTGCTGTCGATTCGGATGGTGCCGGGGGCGGCTGTCGTGCTGCCGCTATTCATGATGTACCGTTCGCTAGGATGGATAGGCAGTCGCTGGGCGATTGTGCTGTTTTACGCCATGTTTAGCCTGCCATTTTCTCTGTGGATACTGAAAGGCTTTTTGGACGGCGTCTCGCGGCGCTTCGACGAGGCGGCGATGGTCGACGGCGCCTCCCGGTTTCACGTAATGTTTCGCGTCGTGCTGCCTCAGGTCAAGCCGGGTGTAGTGGCGGCTCTTATTTTCAACATGATTTTCGTCTGGAATGAATTTCTGTTCGACTTCATCCTTGGCGGTGAGCGCGTGGCGACGATTCCGGTCGCACTTGCCGCCGGCCTTTACACCTCGCAAGGGACGGATTGGCAGTATATTGCCTCGCTCACTCTGGTTTACACTGCGCCGCTAATGGTCGCGATATTCTTCGTTCAACGCCACCTGCTGCTGGGGATGACCTTCGGCACCGTGCGCGGCGAGGTTTAACGACGTCATGAGTAACCGCAGGCTGCTAGGCTTGCGTCTCGAGGAGCTGGCGGTCGGCGCTCTGCTGCTGACGCTTCTACTGATTGGCCAACAGTGGTCGTTTGCGCTCTACCGGCTGGGCTTCGTGATGCTCTGGCTCGTCGTCCTAGCGCAGATCGTGATCAGCAACGCCGGGCCGGGAGCGGCGTGGAAGCAGCTCTTAGCGATGGCGGCGGTCGTGACCGCCACGCTGGGGATATTGGTCGCGGCAGGCATCGCGGCCGCCCCGTTGCTGATCAGTCTGGGACAGGGCTAGCTTGCCAAGTTCGAAATTTGCGGCGTGATCGGCGGCGAGCGCGTTTTTGCTCCTTAGGGGGCATTTCGTCGCATGGGGCTTCCTGAGGAATCCGAAAATGCTCGAGCTTAAGGGCCTGACCCGGCGTTTTGGCGCCCGTGCGGCACTTGAGGCGGTCAACCTCGCGATCGCCGAGCCGCGGTTTAACGTGGTCTTCGGCGGCCCGGGCAGCGGCAAATCGCTACTCTTGCGCTTGATCGCGGGACTGGAACGGCCCGACGAAGGGGCCGTGTGGCTCCATGGCAGCGATGTAACGTCAACCGCTCCGCAGGCGCGCCGCCTTGCCTACGTCCCGCAGAGCTTCGCTCTTTATCCCCATCTGAAGGTCTTCGAAAATATCGCTCATCCCCTGCGCTTAGCCGGCTCACCAGCCGCCGAAATCAAACAGGCAGTCGCGCGAGTTGCCTCGACCCTTCAAATCTCGAGCGTGCTCGGCCATTACCCGGACCAGATAAGCGGCGGCCAACGCCAGCGTGTGGCTATCGCGCGCGGCCTTGTACGTCAGGCCGATATCTACCTGCTTGACGATCCCCTGGCCGGGCTTGATTACAAGATTCGCGAAGCGCTGCTAGACGAGCTGCGCGACCTGCAGGAGCGGCTTAAGGCGCTGTTCGTCTATGCCACATCCAACCCGCTCGAAACGCTGGCTCTAGCCGACTACGTCCACGTCTTGGTCGACGGCCGCATCGTTGACGCCGGACCGCCCGAGCAACTAAGCGGCGCACCGAAGGCCTTGTGGACGCGGCTTAACCTTGGCTATCCGCTCACCAACTCGCTCGCCAGCCGTCTGACGTCCGCCGACGGCCGTTTGCTCTGCGAAAACGACCTGTTCGCCGTATGCATGGAAGAGGCTTGCACAGCCGCGGTCGACGCGGACCGAGTCTTCGCGACCTTCCGCCCCGAGGATGTGCGCGCGGTCCCTCCCAATGAAATCGGCGAGCGCTTAATCGACTTCCAGGCCGAAGTGGGGTTCGTGGAGGACATCGGTGGCGAGCGCATCCTCCATCTCGCGACGCCTGCCGGCGAGGTGCTGGCGATCCACGGTCTGGACATCCAAATTGCGCCGCCCAAGACTCGAGAGACTTTCCGCCTTAGGCCGAGCGACGTGCTAGTCTACAATAGCGTGGGGTGTTTTACGGGCAGAGGCGCCAGCGCGCCGCGGCGTGCGGCGCTTGACGCTTAAAAAAGCCCGGCGCTCTAAGCGGGGGATAGACGCGCACCGCTTGCCACGCTATGCGTCGGCCGCAGTGAAGACGGCTCAATGCCGGAAATAAAGTCGCCGTAGCCGGCAATTAACGCAACAACTTGGTCGCTGCGGCCCGCGGCTATTGGGCGCCAACCGGGCCATTTTTCGTGCTGCCCAAAAATGTGAAAATTATTGGCGCACGAGTGCGCGCGCATTTCTCATGATCGGAGAATGCTCAAGATGGCTTTCTCTCGAACTGTTCCGGGCGGCAGCGAAGGTGCGAACGCGAGTCTTTTGAAATGGTAACAGTCAGGTGTGAAAAGTTGACTAGGCGGTTCGGCGAGGTCTTGGCCGTCAACGAGGTTTCGCTCGAAATCCCGGCCCGCCAGATAACCTGTATCCTTGGCCCTTCGGGATGCGGCAAGACGACGCTGATGCGCATCTTGGCCGGACTCGACCGCCCGACCGCGGGCCGCGTCTGGTTTTCCGACCGTGACGTCACTGACCTGCCCGCGCGCCGACGGGATGTCGGAATGGTCTTCCAAAACCCCGTCGTTTATCCCAACTTGAGCGTGCTCGACAACGTACTGCTGCCGCTGAAGACACTTCGCGGCAGTGACAGGGAAGCCGAAAAAAGAGCGTCAGCCGGGCTCGAAATCGTCGGACTGGGTTCACGCGCTAAGGACAAGGTTGAAACCCTAGGCGCCACTGACCATCAGAAGGTGGCAGTTGCGAGAGAGGTCGCGCGAAACACCAAAGTGCTTATCTTCGATGAACCGCTGACTAATATCAGCCTTGATGAACGCGCGGAATTCGAACGATCAATTCGGGAGCTGGTTCGTGAGACCGGTCAGACCATCGTTTACGTGACGCACGACCAGACCGAGGCGATGACGCTTAGCGACTGCATCGTCGTAATGAACGAAGGACGAATTGCCCAACGCGGCGCTCCGCGCGAGGTTTACGCCTCGCCCGACAATGAATTCGTCGGTTGGTTCCTCGGCAATCCCGGGATGAACTTCATTGCAGTCAAGCCGATTGCGCGGCACGAGCGGACCTGGATCGAAAGCCCGTTTCTCGACGCGCCGTTGGCGCTGCCCGACAAGATGCAGCCTCAGGCGCTCAAGATAGGCTTTAGGCCGGAGTCTGTGCGGCTGTGCGACGGGGCGCAAAACGCAGGCTTTAGCGCGCGCGTAGTGCGCAAGTCGCTGACCGTCGGCGGCCGGATGCTGCTGCTGCTTGAACGCGACGGGATCACCTTTAAGGCCAAGATCGGCCGCAGGGACGGCGTGCGCGCCGGAGAGGAATTGCGAATCGAGATCCCCCGAGAAAGACTCTTATTATTCGACGGCGGCGGCGCGAGAATCTCCGCAGCGCAGCCGCTCAGCTAGTGCGGCATCGTCCGCAAGCGGCACGGCGATGGCGTCCGTCCCGCTTTCCCGATTGCGCGGCCGCGGTCAAGCGGGGAAGCAGGGAGCGCGGACTTCCGGACTTGGAGCCTGCTGATGGGCTTCAAGCCTCTTGAGCTTTCTAGCTCCCTGATTGCGGTCGGGTGGGATGTGGCTCGCCCCGGTTATGCTACAGTCGAGCGTGGAATAAAGTTCCGGATCAAAGGGGCGAAAGCTCGGACCCTGGACTTTTAAGCGTCGCGTTCATGGTCGCGTGCTCGAACCGCTCCACTGACCGGGATACCACCGCCGCGACGGCGGGGGTCGGCGGCATGGGCCGTTTCCGGCGCTTCAGCAGCTATCGGAGGTGGCTATGCTGGTCTTCCTAGTTCACGTTCGCGACCCACAGTTTTATGCCGTAGCGGCAGCCGCCCGCGCGAAAAACGGCAATCTCCGCATAATGGGGTTCCCGCCGCACGGGATCATGTCGCTGTCCGCGGTGCTCAAGCGCGCGGGGCATGAGTGCGTGATGTTCGACCAAGCCAATCCCGAAACTCCCAACCCGGCGATCATCGAGCAGGTGCGCAGACGGCGCCCGCAACTGGTCGGATTGAGTTTTCTCAGCACTACCAGTTATCCCTATGCCAAGATTCTCGCCCGTCAGATCCGCGCCGTCGACGCAACAGTCAAACTTGCCTTTGGCGGCGTGTTCGCCAGCCTGAACGCGCCCTTGGTGAAAGCGCAGTGCCCGCAGGTGGACTTCGTATGCCGGGGCGACGGCGAGCAGCTCATCCTCGACTTGGTCGAGCAGCTCGACGATCCCGGTGCAGTGGCCGGAGTCACCTGGGCGCGGGACGGCAAGGTCGTGAACAATTCGAATCGCCCGGTCGAGCGCGCGCTCGACCAGTGGCCGTTCCCGGACCGCGAAGGACTGGCGCTCGATTTCATCGAATCGATACCGCTGGACGTGCCCGCGGTGCTTTCACTAGACCGCTACACCACGATGCAGACCTCGCGCGGATGCCCGTGGCCCTGCGTTTTCTGCGATATCCCGGCCTTCAACCAGGGCAAATGGCGCGCGCGCAGCCCTCAGCACGTGGTCGCGGAACTCGAGCACCTGAGGGACCAGGGCTACGGTGCGGTATACTTCGTCGACGATCATTTCCTGCTGCAGCCCAAGCGCATCGAAGCGATCTGCAACGGGATCGTCGATCGCGGCCTGAACATACGCTGGGGCTGCGAGGGCAGGGTCGATTCGGTCGCGCAACATTTGTTTCCGGCAATGGTAAAGGCCCATTGCCGCACCCTGATGTTCGGCATCGAGAGCGGCAGTCAAAAGGTCCTGGATCGGCTCAAGAAGGAGCAAACCCTAGAAGAGGTCGAGCGCGCGGTTAACCATGCGAAGCAAGCGGGAATCGAGATTGTACACGGGTTCTTTACGGTCGGTAACCCGGACGAAACCGTGGCCGACATGAGGGCGACCTTCGATTTTGCCGCAAGGCTCAAGATCGACACCTTCAATTTCAACCGTCTATGCGTCTATCGTGGCACGCCCCTGTGGCAGGAATACATCCGGCGCAACCTGGTGGACGATGCGAAAGACTGGTTCAAGTACTTCAAGTGTTCCGAGATCGATCCGACATGCCTGTCGGGCGAGGTAATCAACCGCGAACGCACCGCGGACTTGCGCCGGTTGTTCATCTACCGGCTGCTGCATCGTCCGCTCCGAAGCATCTTGCTCCTGCACCGCTTCACGCGCTTCATGCGGCTGCGTGACGTAGCGCACCTGATCGTCAAGCCGTTCCTGGGCAAGCGGCGCGGAGCCACCAAGGCGGAAGCGCTTTCGCGGGCCCTGGAGCATGCAGAACTCAAGGATGCGGCCGGCGCGTTGACCCAGGTTGCCGACGCAATGCTCGAACAGGCAGTGGCCGAGTCTGACGCCAAGCGGGCGTGAATTCAGGATGACTACCTTTCCGAGTTCCACCATCGCCCGGACGGTGCGCTCGCCGGTGTCTGGACGAGTAGCACTATTTGCGTCTGATCCAGGTTGGAAAAGGCCGCGACATTGTGCTACGTCGTGTAACTTGAAACACCGAACGATAACCGTCCGGCTCGATAACGACCTCAAGCCGATTGTCGACGAAATGTGCCGGCGTTCGGGACAGACCCGCAGCGAGGTGATGTGCGAGGCGCCAAGACGCCGCCCGGCCCGGTTTCCAATTCGAGTAATTGCGCCGCCGCGTCATGCCGTTCGCGAAACCGGCGGCCATCTGACCGATGAGGACGTGCTCAACGCGCTGTCGTGAGAGGCTTTCTCGATGCCAACGTGCTCGCGAGTGCGTTCGGCGCGCGGGGGCCGTGTACCGATGTGCCGGGGCCTATTCCGGCGGAGCACGAACCCGTAAGTGGCGAGGTGGTGATCGGGGATTTGCCCGCAGTATTGAGAAAGAAGTCCGGCGTGCCGGCAAAGGGCGTCAGGAGATTGAGAGTAGTGGGGCAGTTTGAATTCCGAACCTGCCTGTTCAAACTGACGCGCTAGCCAAGTCGTCGGTCAATTGACTCAACCGTTGAACTACGGTTTTCGAGGTGAAGATGAACTATAGCGAATACAAAGGCCTGCGTTTCGACCGGCCCGAAGACGGCGTCTTACTCGTCACGATCAACCGCCCCGAGGTCCTAAATGCCACTGACAGCCGCACGCATTGGGAGCTGAGTCGGGTCTGGAAAGACATCGACGAGGACGAGCAAACGCGGGTCGTGCTCGTAACCGGCGCGGGCAAGGCCTTCTCGGCCGGCGGCGACCTTGACATGATTGCCCAGACCAAGGGCAACCCGGCGAACGTCGCGGCCTCCTGGCGCGAGGCGGGCGATTTGGTCTACAACATGCTCAATCTCGACAAGCCGATCGTGTCGGCGATAAATGGCGTCGCGGTGGGCGCCGGTTTGACCGTCGCGCTGATGGCGGACATCAGCATCGCCTCCGATCGCATGCGCATCACGGACGGCCATCTGCGCCTGGGCGTAGCCGCCGGCGACCACGCCGTGATCCTATGGCCGCTTCTGTGCGGGATGGCCAAGGCGAAGTACTATCTGCTGACGGCCGACTTTATCGACGGGAGGGAGGCCGAACGGATCGGGCTGGTGAGCCTTTGCGTCCCGCACGAAGAGTTGATGGAGCGTGCGCTGGACGTTTGCCGGCGGCTAGCGCGCGGATCGCAGCCGGCCCTGCGATGGACCAAGCGGGCGCTCAACAACTGGCTGCGCGCCGCGGGTCCGGCCTTCGACGCCTCGCTGGCCTTCGAGATGTTGGGGTTTTTCGGCGATGATCTGAGCGAGGGGATTAAGGCGTTGCGGGAAAAACGCGAGCCGCAGTTCCCCAGCGCTTCGGGCCGCAAGCCCAAGGATTAGCCGCGGCTCGTTAGGCGGGCGCCGACAACGATTTCTAGAGTGTAGCCAATCCTTTCCTCGCAGGCCGCTTTGTGATAGTCACTTCTCTAGCTGCATGCGAGTGGGTATGAGCGCCGCTGACGGCAAGGATCGTGGTTGAGGCCCAAGCGGGGCCAGGCAGGCCGCAGCCGGGCCCGAGGTTGCGCCAAGGCCGAACCGATAGATCATTCGGTATGGCTGCTTTCGGTGGTTAACGCTGCACAGGAGGTTGACAAGGTGAAAAGGACGGTGCATTCGATACTTGCCTCGGTCGTCGCACCAGTTGTGTTACTGGGCCTGATTTGCATCGCGCCGGTAAAGAGCCTGGCCGCGAGCAAGGTGGACTGCAACAAGGTGATGGAGGAGTTGAACTCGGGGAAAAAGGTGCGCCAGGTCGCGACCGACCTGCACATCTCGCGCTCCTCCGTGTATCGCTGCCGCAAGCAGGCTCGCAAAGCGGCGAAGAAGACCGGCGAGCAGGCTCCCGCCGCCCCTGCCGCGTCTCCGTCCCCGTAAGCGAATCGGTTACATTCCGGCGCGACGCGGCCTTCGGCGGGTCATCGCCTAAATAGAGCGCGTCGCGCCACTTCTCTCCTTACCGCTCCGGATAAGGTCAGCCTGGTTCCACCCCGCCCCGATTGTGCCGCTGCCTGCCCAGGGCGCGCGAAACGCGGCTTCGGTGCCATCGAAGGAGTTACAGCAGAAGCCGTAGGCGCCAGTCCTCCTTAGAGTTCCTTGAGCCGGTCCTCGCTGTCGGCCCGGCTATTCGGATGGCGGATAAAGTACATGGCGCGTCGCTTCTGCAAGCCGGTCGCGCTCAAGAAATGTCTCCGATATAAGGGCACTGAGTATCACGAAGTTAGCCACGAAACTGTCACGGATCAGCGGCGACGCGGCGCTCAAATTCGTTCTCCTGATCGGCGTTGTAAGTTTTTTCGCCGACTTCACCTACGAGGGCTCGCGCAGCATCGCGGGTCCCTATCTCGCAATACTGGGCGCGAGCGCAACCGCGGTTGGAATCATCGCGGGATTGGGTGAGCTGCTCGGCTATGGCCTGCGGCTCCTCTCCGGTCCCTTGAGCGAGCGCAGCGGTAAATTCTGGCCGATGACGTTGTTCGGGTACGTCATCCAGATGCTGGCGGTGCCGGCGTTGGCGCTCGCGAGGAGCTGGCCCGGCGCAGCCCTGCTGATCATCCTGGAACGAGTCGGCAAGGCGATCCGCAACCCGCCGCGTGATGTCATGCTTTCGCATGCTGCCAAACAAATGGGCTACGGATGGGGTTTCGGGTTGCATGAAGCTCTGGATCAGTCTGGCGCGCTGCTCGGACCGCTGCTCGTGGCGGCGGTGCTTTCCAGCCGACATAGCTATCCCCGGGCATTCGCGACGCTCCTGGTCCCGGGGCTGGCCGCGCTGGCTGCGCTGCTGGTCGCCCGGGTAATCTATCCGCGACCCGAAGATCTGGAGGCTGTCCCGTCGCCGGATGTCCACGCCGGTGGGCTTCCGTCGATCTTCTGGGTGTATTTGTCCGGGGCGGCCTTGGTTGCGGCGGGGTTCGCGGATTTTTCCTTGATCGCGTACCACTTTGAAAAGGCCGGCAACGTGCCCAAGGTTTGGGTGCCGGTGTTTTATTCGGTTGCGATGGGAGTGAGCGGGGCCGGTTCGCTGATTTTCGGCCGGCTGTTCGATCGCTTCGGTGTAAGCGTGCTGGTTCCGTTGACGATCATCTCGGCGCTCTCCACTCCCTTAGTTTTCCTCGGGAATTTCTGGCTGTCCCTTCTCGGCGTTGCCGCATGGGGGCTAGGCATGGGGGTTCATGAATCGATTATACCGGCAGCGGTCGCCGTGATGGTTCCGCAGCAACGGCGGGGCTCCGCCTATGGAATTTTCACCGCGGGCTACGGTGTGTTCTGGTTTCTCGGGAGCGTCGCGATCGGAATTCTGTATGACGTTTTCCTGCCGGCGCTTATCGTTTTTTCGGTGGTTGCGGAAATCGCCGCCATCCCGGTGTTTTTGCGGGTTGCAACCCGGCTGGCCCCTGCCGCGAGAGAAGCATCCTCGTCCGAGCCCCGGGAGGACGCCCGTCGGTAAAGCAATCACCGCTGCGGCGGGCGCCAAGCGAGCCGTTCTCTCGCTGGCCGCCAGTTACTGGCTTGACTCCAGCCGACGGTTCGTCGAGGAGCAACACCTGTGGCATAAGCGCGGCTGTTTCGGAGTCGACAACTCAACCTGCACGAAAACGTGCTGCGCGTTTTCCTATTCCGTCCGTATGCACCGAGTCAACCGCGAACCTTGTGTCCGCGCGACTTCGGCCGGCTCAGCTACCAGGCGCGCCGCGCCCCGGCGGCGCGCTTCGCGTCGGCCAAGAGGATTGGCGATTTGCTTGATATTCTGACTTTCAGCTATTCTGCCACATGATGGAAACATTGGCCAGCAAGGTCGGTCGGCGGGGCACGGTGGTGCTGCCGGCCAAGCTGCGCCACCGCCTGGGCATCGAGGAGGGCTCGTTCGTCGTTGCCGAAGCGCGTGAAGACGGAATCCTGATCAGGCCGGCGGCGGTGCTGCCGATCGAGGTCTACACGCCCGAACGCCGGGCTGAGTTTCTCCTCAGCAACGCCGTCGATGCAGAGGACTATCAGCGCGCGCGTGCCGAAGTTAAGCGGCTGGGCCTCGATCCCGACCGCATCAAGCACCATCGGCCCTCAAAGCGGCGCGGGTAGCGAAAGGCAGGGCATCTGCGGCTGGCTTCCCTTTGGTGGATCGCATCTTCCTCGACGCCAACGTCCTCTATTCGGCCGCCTACATGGAGGATGGCGGCCTTGGCGGGCTTTGGACACTTGAGGGAGTCGAGCTCTTGAGCTCGGCCTACGCGATTGAGGAAGCGCGGCGCAACCTGGCCGTGGACCGGCCGGCGGCGCTGGCGCGGTTGAGACGGTTCACCGCGGCGCTGACTCTCGTCAATCCGCCGCAAGGCCTCAAGCTGCCGCCGAACGTACGCCTCGATCCAAAGGACCAGCCGATCCTGCTCGCCGCGATTCACGGCAAAGCCGGCTATCTTCTGACCGGCGACGCAAGACACTTCGATCATCTACACGGGAAGCGAATCGAGGGCGTTATAGTGCTTCGCCCAGCGCAGTATTTCCACCGCCGCCGGAAGCCCTAGAAGGGCCCGGTTTGGCGCGCTCTTTCACGTATCGTAAAGCGCCTTATGTCAGATAAAAAGACCTGACGGGGCAGGGTAGCCCGTTACCCGACACCCGTCAACGCGGCGAACAGGGCGTCCGGTTCGCCGGCTTCGACTTGTAGAAACTCGCCGCTCGTGCCGGGCGTGGGATGGGCACCGTAATTTCCGACGGTTCTGACAATGTCCAGCTTTTCGGCGAGCGTCGACGGCGTCCGGCCGTCTTTTTTGGCGGCTTCTATTTGGTCAACTAAGCGCTTTGCGCCGAAGCTACGGTCAGTGAGGGCTGCCTCCAGACAAGCACGCTCCAACGCAGCGGCAGCTCTCGCACTTAGCGCCTCGACGCGCCCCGCTTCCTGGTACAAGTCTGTCACCGCGTCGCTGACTTCCGGAGCGAGAGTTGGCCGCGTGCCTGTGAGCGGACAAACTCTTTGCTCCTCCTTCGCTGACAGCATGCCGGGTGGGTTTGTAGTAATCGGCTTCCAGACAAGGTCTGCCGTAATCCGGCGGCATCCGGGGCACGCTGCGGCTTTAACGAAACCGTGAAGATTTTTATCTGGGCCGAGCAAGCAGACGCCCTGTGGGATTGATGGCCCGCGGGCAGTGAAAACAACGGTTTTCCCGCAATGGGGGCAAAGACCGGATGTATTGGGCGTTGGCATCGCTTATCCGCTGTGACGTCTCACTATTTTAATGCTGCGAGGGGTGAAGCAGAAAAGTATATTCGTTGTTGGCGTCCCTTATCCCCTGTGGCGGCCGCGTGTCGTGAGTCGCGCCGTGCCGCCGCGATACCGGGTGGTGCGGTCTAGCAGCGATCAATTTGCTGCACCCAGCCGCAAGTCTCACCGCTTCCTTCATCGCATAGGCTCGGGTTATGGTTCTTACCGATGGCTGTGGAACTGCGAAGGCGACCCGAGCGCGTGGGCGATATGCTGGAGGCGCTGCTGCGCCGGCTCGACCCTGGAGGTTGCTTTATCTTAGTTCGCCTGGCCAGGGTCTGGCCCGAGGTCGCGGGAGAGGCGATTGCGCGGCGCACCGAGGTGAAGGCGCTAAAGTTCCATACCGCGATTATCAAAGTCTCGAGCACGATGTGGATTCAGGAGCTCACCGCCATTAAGCATGCGATTCTCACTCGCCTAAGGGAAAGGCTGGGAGACGACTCGGTGCGCGACCTGCGCTTCGTGCCGGGGCGGCTTAGCCGCCGGCGGTCAAAGCCGCGGCCGCGGCCGCGAGAGCTTAGGCGAGCAATTGTCGGGCTGGAGCTGAAAGACCCTGAGTTGCGCGCGACCTTCGAGCGGCTTATCGAGGCGTGGGGACGCGCATCGCGTTAGCGCGCCCGCCCGCATAAATCGGCGGGCGAGATTCGCTCGCCGCTTCCGGCAAAGCTCAGCAGGTAAACGCGCGCATTTGCCCGGCCGGCGTGCGGACTGATGCCGGCGCGGCGTTATTCCCACCGGGCTCGACTAGGCGGGTGCCGCTAAGAAACGGCGCGGTGTCGGCCTTCTGACGCGGTTGCGCAAACGCGGCCACGCCGGCTGCTTCACTGCTCCTGAAGATGCTCCTTTTCCATCTTGGCCTCCATCTCGCGAAACTTAGCCAGACGCTGGTCCGTGGTCTCCAGGACGCGGGGTGCTTGGGCAACCGGGGCGTTGTCGCGCGGCAGTTCTCCGTCGATTTTCGCCAGCGCCTCTTGAGCCAGACGGCGAACCTTGGCGCTGGGGTCCTGACTGGCCACTTTGAGCAGCAGGTCGCGCGCCCGGGGGTCGCCGATCTCGCCCAAGGCGAAAGCCGCCAGCCCCCGCGCGTCCTCGGCCCGCGCCTTCTCGAGGAAATGAATGACCGGTATGGTGCCGCGTGTGTCGCCCATGCGTCCCAGCGCGCTGACGAGGTGAAGCCGCTCGGCCTCCGGCGTGGTACGCATAAAGAGGTACTGGCTCATCAGCGGCACGGCGGCCACCAACCGGCGCTCGGCCATGATGTCGGTGGCTTTGACTTGGACCCTGACGTCCGAGTCCGTCATCGCCTTGATCAAGAGGTCGTCAACCTGCGGATCCATGATTGGCACGATTTGATCCATCCCTTCGATTCTCACCACCGGGTCTTCGCTTTTCTGGCTGGTCTGGGCGTCGGCGATCTTCGAGTCCTTGTCGGCGACGTCCTGGCCGAAGGAGCCGCCCGCCGGCAGTGAGCTCATCACCCCCATCATTCCCGGCATGCTGTTGTTTGGCGACGCGCCCGGCTGCGCCGTCGGTTGCTGCATCTGGGGTCCCGGCAGCGGCATCCCCATTTGCGCTCGCGCCGGACGGGCGAAGAGCGCGCATGCGCATGCCAGAACAAGGCCGCCGACGAACGTTCTTGCGCCAAAAGACCACATCGTACGACTCCTTATGCTCGCAGCGCTGCTCTCTGCCGAGCAAGCGATTCGGCTTCGCCTATTTGAACGTCGTGCAGGCGCCACAATGCGACTTCTGCTCGCGCACTGCGCCAGGCCGCGTGGCGCGCTGGTCCCCTTTTCTTCTATCTGCTGCTCCTTATAGCATTAGTCAAGGTCTAGTTTGAACCGCCTAAAGCCGATCACGATTATTTTGACAAGCGGCGCGCTCCTCACGGTGCTGCTTTGCGGGCTTGGAATTCCCGTTACTCACGGACGCTCGGCGGCTGGGTCCATTGACGACGCGTCGGGGACGATTCCGGTCAAGCCGGGTCAGGAGCTGATTTACCGAGCATCCTGGATGGGGGTGCCGGTCGGGACGGCGCGGGTGGCCTTTAGCTTCGATGCCAGCCGCAGCAGTCTATGGCGAGGAGTTGCGCTCGTCCAGACCAACCGCGCCGCTGACGCGATTTACAAGATGCGCGATCGGCTTTGCGAGGATTTTGACGCCTTTTCGTTCGAGCCGCGACTGATGGAGATCACGCAGCGCGAAAACCGCGTCCGCAACCAGTACACCGTTACCTTTAGCGATTCCTCTAGCGATTCCTCGGGGCGTATCGAGACGCTGCGGCGAAGCCGGCGCGGCGCGCAGCGCCAGCAGTTCCAGCTCAAGAACGCATTCGGTCCGATCTCTGCCGGCCTTAAAATTTTGTCGCAGCCGCTTGAGGTGGGCCAGCGCCGCTCGGTGCTGGTATTTACCGGAACCAGCTATTATCTAGTGGAGCTTTCGGTGGTCAGGCGCGAGCGGCTCGCTTCGGCGCTGGGGAACATCGACGCCTTTCTGACCGACGCGCGGATTGTTCGGTCGAGCGAGGGTTCGGCGGCCGCCTCGGTGCACAACGTTGCGGTGTGGATTTCGGCTCAAGGCAAGCACCTGCCGCTGCGGGCGGAGGCGATGACGTTCATTGGGCCGGTAACGGCCGACCTGGCGTTTGTTGGTCAGCATGCTCCCCGCCGCGTCGCGGGCAGTCGCGGAGCGACGGGCGCCGAAGATGAGGACGTAGCGGTCGGTCCGGCGCGCGCACAGCAGAGCAGCCAAGGCGCGTTGACCGGAGCGCCGTTGCCTTGAATCGACCGCAGCGCCGGCAATCCGCGCTCATCCAACGTACAACGGTTGCAGACCCGGTACGGATCGTTGGTTCGATGATTTCGCCGCTCGCGGAGTTTCCCGCCAGGAGCAGAGCCTTTATAGCCGTGCGCCCCGACCAGGAGACGACGCTGGCGGTGGCGGGGTTTATCGAAGAGCTGTGGCCGCTGAAGGCCGACGTTAGCTGGGTTAAACCCGCTAACCTCCATCTGACTTTGCGCTTTTTGGGCGACCAAGTGCACGCGTCTCGGCTTGCGGTGCTGTCGGAGGCCTTGACCGAAGCAGCCTCGCGCTGTGCGCCTTTTTTCGCCACCGTGGCCGGCGTCGGCGCTTTTCCGCAAATTAGCCGCCCGCGTGTTATATGGGTAAAGTTCGAGAGCCCAGCGCTGACTCAACTAGCGCAGCAGGCCGAACAATGCGCCGTAGCGGCGGGATTCGCGCCTATGGCGCGCGCCTTCGCGCCCCATCTGACCATCGGCCGCGTGCGCAGCCTGCGTGGGTTCGGTCCGACTGCGGGCGCTCTGGTCCAGGCGCAGGCCAGAGAGTTCGGGCGTTCCCCGGTAGACGCGATGACCCTTTACCGAAGCGAGCTTTCGGCCTCGGGCCCGACTTATCATGAAGTATTGACCGTGAAGCTTGGCGCCGCGGGCCGCCGCCGATGAGCGTGCCGCCGGACTTTTTGCCCCTAACGCCGACGCTCGCGTGCCGGCGGCGCGGTGCATCGGCGGCAAGGTAAGGCCGACATGAAAGCGGAACTGACCCAAATGCAACGGACCGGAGCGGCGCTAATCGCAAAGGACCAGGCGCAGCCGAGCACGGTCGGACAGGAGAATAGGAGACTCGCCTTCGCCTCGGGTGAAGGCGAGCGCACGCCGGGCGAGTTGCCGGGCGACGGAAAATTGGCCACAAAAAGGGGAGCGCTGATGAAGCACTGGGCTAACGCCTCGGTCATGGCATCAATCTTCTGGGCGGTCTTGACGATGGCCGCGGCGCCGCCGGCCGCGGCGCAGGCCGGCCGCGCGACAGCCGCCCGTACGCTTTCCGTCGTGGGCCACGGCGAGGCGCAGGTCAAGCCGGACCTCGCCACGCTGGACGTCGCGATCGAGACCAACGGCGCCACCGCGCAAGAGGCGGCGCGGCGCAACGCGCAGCTTTCGCAAAAGGTGGTGTCGGCGCTGAAGGCTGACCTCGGGTCGAACGGGTCGGTGTGGACCGGCAGCTACGCGCTTTTCCCCGACTATGAGCCGCGGCCCGCCGCGGGCGGCAGCAAGCTCGTCGGCTATCGGGCTGAAAACTCCATCAACGTGCGCACGACGGCGCTCGACCGGGTCGGTTCGCTGATTGACAAAGCGATCGGCGCCGGGGCCAACCGGATTAACTCGCTTGCCTTCACTGTCAGCGACGATTCGCAGGCGCGCAACCAGGCGATCTCGCTGGCGGCCAAGGATGCCGAAAGCAAGGCCCAGGCGCTGGCCGGAGCGCTCGGCGTCAAGCTAAAGCGGATTTTGAGCACCTCGGTCGAGGGCAGCGTGCGCCCCTCGCCACTGGTGATGGGCGCGCGGATGGGCGCCGCGGCCGTCGGCGGTCTGCCCACCCCGATAGACATTAACCGCATTAGCGTGCCGGCAACGGTTTCGCTGAGCTACGAGATCGAATGAACCGGCTGCCGCCCGCTATCCGCCACAATTCTCACCCTCATCCTCGCGCGCGACGCGTCCGGCCGCCGACCGCTCATTAGACGGGAGCCTTAGGCGGGTGCTGTATTATTTGATAAAGCGGATAGCCTTCGGGGCGCTGGTCCTGCTCGGCGCCTCGCTGATCACGTTTTGCATCGCTTTTGTTATTCCGGCCGACCCGGCGGTCGCGATCGCCGGGGCTAAAGCGGACCCGCATACGCTAGCGACGATTCGCGCTCAGCTTGGCCTCGATCGACCGTTGTACGTGCAGTACGTGCGCTATCTGGGGCGCGCGCTTCACGGCGATCTGGGCCGTTCGTACGCGCGCCGTCAGAGCGTGAGCGGGCTTATCGTGGCCCGTTTCTCCGCGACCGCGGTGCTCGCGGTGTGCGCGATGATGCTGTCGCTGGTTCTCGGCACGCTGGGCGGGCTCGTGGCCGGCGCGTATCGTGGGCGGGCGCCGGACAATGTCCTGTTGACGCTCTCGCTCACTCTGGTCTCGATTCCGGTCTTCTGGCTGGGGACGATGTTTCTGGTCGGCGCCGCGGCTTACGTGCGTTGGCTTCCGCTCGGCGGATTTGACGGCGCGCGAAGCCTCATCCTGCCAAGTTTCGCCTTGGCGCTCGGCTCCGCCGGCTACTACTCGCGCATCTTGCAGGCCAATTTGGCGGAGGTCGTCGGTCAGGACTACATCCGGGCGGCGCGCGCCAAGGGTTTGTCGCCCGCGCGCGTGATGCTGCACCACGCGCTCGCTAATGCGATTCTACCATTGGTGACGCTGGCCGGGCTCGATTTCGCCGGGCTGCTTTCGGGCGTCGTACTGACCGAGACCGTGTTCAACTGGCCCGGTCTGGGGCGGCTGGCGTTCGAGGCGGTGTTCAATCTCGACATACCGCTGATTATGGGCACTGTGCTGTTCTCCTCGTTCCTCATCGTGATGGCGAATCTGGTGGTCGATCTGCTGTATGCGTGGCTCGACCCGCGCACGCGCCTGGCGTAATCGGCGATGAGAAGGGCGGGTCCGAACTGGCTGGAGATGGTCGGCGGCGCAATTGCGTTGAGCCTGGTCGTGCTCGCCCTGTTCGCTCCCCAGATCGCGCCTCACGACCCGACGCAGGCCGTGGCACAGACCTTCGGCGACCCCGGCCCGCCGAGCCTGGCCTTTCCGTGCGGGACTGACCAGCTCGGCCGCGATGTGCTCTCGCGGCTAATCTACGGCGCGCGCGTGTCGCTCATCGTCGGGCTGAGCGCGATGGCGGTGGCGATGACCGTCGGCGTCGCGGCCGGGCTATGCGCCGGGTTCTTCGGCGGATGGACCGAGATGGTTTTGATGCGGATAACCGACGTGATGCTGACCTTGCCCGGGCTTTTGCTGGCGATGGCGTTTGTCGCCATTTTGCGCCCGAGCCTGCTCAGCATCCTGCTCGTCATAAGCCTGGTGTCCTGGACCGGGGTGGCGCGCGTGGTGCGCGCCGAGACGCTCTCGATGGCTAGCCGCGACTTTGTGCTGGCCGCGCGCGCGCTCGGCGCGTCGGCCGGGCGTTTGATGATTCGCCATGTGATGCCCAACATCGCGCCGACCGTGATCGTGATGGCGGCGCTAAGCACTTCGGGCACGCTGCTGCTCGATGCCGGCCTCAGCTTTCTCGGCCTGGGCGTTCCGCCGCCGACGCCGAGCTGGGGCCGGATGGTTGAAGAATCGCAGATTTACTTCCGCACCGCTCCCTGGCTCGCGTTTTTTCCCGGATTGGCGATACTGTACGCGGTCCTCGGCTTCAACCTGCTCGGTTACGGCTTCTTGCGCAGGCGACACACGCGATGAGAATGGCGCCGCATGGCTTGTTGGCCGGGGCGCTTGCGAGCGCGCTGGCGCTGGTATGCCTGGGATGCCGGGCGCATCAGCCGGCGCGCTTGTTTCCGCCCGATGCCGCCGTCCTTCGTCTCGCCCTGGCCGACGACGTGCCTACGCTCGACCCTGCGGCGGGCTATGACACCGCCTCCTGGGAATTCGAGCAGGTGCTGTTCGATACCCTGCTGCGCTACGCCTCGGACTCCAACGAGCTTCGGCCTGACCTCGCGCTGTCATGGGAGGTTTCGCCCGACGCCAGGGTCTTCGTCTTTCATATGCGCGCGGACGCCCGCTTCACCAACGGCCGGCCGGTAACCAGCGCGGACTTGAGGTACTCGATCGAACGGGTGCTCAATCCCAAAACGCGCTCTCAGGGCGTGCAATATTTCCTACCTCTGCTCGGCGCCGCGGATTTCGCCGCCGGACGCGCCGCGCACGCGCGCGGGATCGAGACGCCCGATCCGTACACCATAATCTTTCGCCTCGATAAGCCGGACCCGATCTTCTTGCATAAGCTCGCGATGCCTTTTGCCGCCGCCGTCCCGAAAGAGGTAGTCGAGCGCTGGGGCGATGACTTCGCGCGGCACGCGGTGGGCAGCGGTCCTTTCATGCTTAAAGAATGGCTGAGCGGCCAGCGACTGGTACTGATAAAAAATCCCCATTACTTCATTCCCGGCCGCCCGAAGCTCGACGCGATCGTTGCTCTTATCGGCGTCAACGAGGAATTGCAGTGGCTTAAGTTCGAGGCCGGCGAGATAGACGTCTCTTCGATTCCCCCGGCCGAGTTTACCTACGTGATGAAGACCCCGCGGCTTAAGACACTGACCATCCATCACGTGACCGCCACCACCAACTACCTCGGGATGAATTGCCGGATGGCGCCGTTCAGCGATGTTCGCGTGCGCCAGGCCTTCAACTACGCGGTCAACAAACAAAAGTTGGTCGCAATCTTAAACGGACGCGGCGTCGTGGCTCGCGGCGTGCTGCCGCCGGGCATGCCTGGCTATGACCCCGACATCGGGGGCTACCCTTACGACCCGGCAAAAGCGCGCCGCCTGCTCGAGCAAGCGGGGGTACGGGCGGGCTTTGCGCCCGTGGTCTGGCTGACCGCCGATCCCACAATGATGATCCTGGGACAATCGATACAACAAGACCTGGCCCTGGTGGGGGTCGATCTGCTGCTCAAACCGGTGGCGTGGGGTCCGCTCTTGGACGCGGTGCGTGAACCGCGCGCCGTGCAGCTTTTCCTGCTGGGCTGGGGCGCCGACTTTCCCGACCCGCAGAATTTCCTCGAGGTTCTGTTTTCGAAGGCGCAATGGGGCGCGAACAACGACACCTTCTATTCCGACCCCAAGGTGGAGGAGCTTTTGGCACAGGCGAGCGTGGTCGCCGAGCCCGCCCGCCGCTACGCTCTTTATCAGCAAATCCAGCAACTTATCGTAGGCGACGCGCCGTGGGTATTTCTTTACCATCCGGTGGCCTACGTCATTCGCCAGCCTTGGGTGCGCGGCATCCGGCTTCATCCCCTTCGTCCCGCGCGTCTTGACCACATCTACCTGGCGCCATCCGTCGCGCCGCGCGGAACAGCGCCCAGCGCAGCCGACATTACTCCCTAGCCGGGCTCGCCTGTTTGCGGCAACGAGAGTTTTCGCACGGTCTGGTTTTGTGCCTCGAGCGATGGTTCTCGGGCTTCAGCCTTGAAGTCTTAGCGCCGGCGCGGTCCGAAATGCCGCGTTGGTACGCATCATCTAGCTCGGCCCGAAGCCTCATAGCCTAAGGCCTCGTCAGATATGTTGACCAAGCTCGCGTCGGTTGATTAACTCTCACTAGCGATGCGGTTTTCCCGTACATTCAAAAGAACGGTAGGCGTCCTTGCCGCTATAACACTCGCCGTCGTTCTCCTTGAGCGATGGTGCGCATCCTCATCATCCTTACCGGAACCTCGCGCGAACAAAGGCAGCCTAACCTGGCGCGCGGCACCGCGTCCCGATACAGCAGCCAAGCTCCGGCCACATCCCCGCGGGTTGCCCTCCTCCTGGCCTGCGCTCCATCTGATCACTGCCGGCTCGCTCGTCGCGGCGCCTCGCGTGGTCCTGCAGGGCGCCAGAACGGATTTCGAAGCGCCGTTTCTCTCTCGCGACAGCAACTCCTCGCCTTTCACTCGAGCGCCGCCTTTTTAATTCCCAATTCTTGCAATCACCATCACTAGACCGCAGGCCGCATATCTCCACTCTGAAAGCCGAACCACGGATAATTCGGCTTACCGTTACTCAGCGCGGCACGCTATGTCCGCACGGTTGCTTGGCTAAGCAAGCCGGCACCGCGACGGTGTGCACTCGGCTCACGGAGAGCTAAAAGTGAAAGGCGAAAATTGTCAACGCGACAATAGGAGCCTCGCGCCAGTCCGCGAGGCTGGCCAAACCGGAGCTTCGCCCCGAGGCGTGGCGGGCTCGTCGGTTTCACCTATTCGGCTTTCCGAGAAAGCACAGCGCCTGCTCGCCGCGGTTTTGACAGCTTGCGCGATCGTTCTTGCCTGGGCGCCGCCGAGCCACGGCGCCCCGATCACGTTCGTTACTGCTCTGCCGGTGGCTCAAGACCAGCTTGTTTGGCGCAACTATTTCGACCCTGGTTACAAGGGTGATGACCCTACCTCTGACAATCGAGACCTCTGGAACCTCCTGTATAATCCGGTCTTCGCTTGGGGCCCCAGCGCTGATTTGGCGATTTTTGCGAGCCTGACGCCGCAGTATAGCTTCTTGGGCGAAAATACGCCGCAAGGACGCATTAGCCAGAGTGCCGGCGGCCTTGGCGACAGTCTGATTTTCGCGCGCTACACCGCCTACTTCAAAGATTGGCTCGGCAAGACCCTTCGTATCGACCCGCTGGCAGGAATCTACATACCGACGGGATGGTACAACAAGTCGGACATTTACGGTCGCTTGCCTCAAGATATGCAAGGTGGTTCAGGCTCGGTCGATCCCTACTTCGGCTTGACCACCATGTGGAAAACGCAACTCGACGAGCTCGACTGGGATATCACCTACCGGTATAACCCGGCCGCTTCAAGC
Organism: Deltaproteobacteria bacterium; assembly: GCA_021831785.1. Classification (GTDB taxonomy): domain Bacteria; phylum Desulfobacterota; class Binatia; order Binatales; family Binataceae; genus JAJYYI01. Next base: position 245,365 of record JAKBMB010000028.1, read on the forward strand.
GGCTACCAGCTTGGCAACTCCTTTCACACCGATTTTGCCTGGTACAGACGCGTTGTCCCCTGGATTTTACCCGACCAGGGGCTCGATAATCAGATTTGGGTGGGACTAGAGACCAACCTTATTCGCGATGGCGGAAACCGTGTGAGCGGCGCGTTCGACGGCACCACCGGCGGCTTCGTCTGGTATCTTGATCCTGGAATCTTTTATGGCACGCCTTTTTGGACCACGGGAATGGCGGTTCAGGTTCCAGTGGTGCAGCAGCTCAACGGACCTGGCCGGCTTTATGGCAGCTTTAGGCTTTTTCTCTACTTCGAGTACTACTTCATGATGCCATCCCTGCCCGAGTGGGCCCAATTTTAATCGGCTTTAATCGGCACTGTCGCCGGAGGCTCTTGAGCACAAAGTTCAACGAGACGCCCGCCTGGGGTAATCTTAGAGGCATCATGAGAGCGAAAAAGATAAGACTCCTTGCGCTCGCTGTTCTACTTGTCCTTGCGCACCTATCTTCCGGAGCCAAGCTATGCATGGCTGAAGAACATCGCTCAAACCACGAACAAGGAGGACCGACGCTGACCAGGGTTCGTATCCAGGTGCGCGGGCTGGTGTCTCCACGCGCGGCGCAAAACGTCTTCATTCGTCTTGATAAGCAGAAAGGAGTCCGAGCCTTCAAATGCGATCTGGGTGCCAACCTCATTACGGTAGACTTCCAGCCCAATGAACAGGTTTCGAAAGCCGAGGCCGAACGAGTGATTAGGTCGGCGGGATGGACGCCGGGTTGGATCAGGATCGAACAAGTGCCAGTGAGAAAGGCCCTCTCGGACGAGGCGGGTCAATACTGGTACGTCTTGCCGCAACTTGAAGGGGCTTCGGCTCTCAAGCGATGGTTCGTAATTAATTTTGTCTTGTGGAACAGATATAAGAACCTAAACGTGGATGCCCCTGATTCTGGCGCAGAGGCGCCGAGTCAGGGAGTCAACAAAGGTCATGACTGAACGCTGCATCGTTCGCTGGTCCCCCGTTCGAAGCAGTTCGCTGCTTCGCTCCCTCGCTAACCTCCTGAGCTGGATGGAAAGGCGGGCGGCTCAGGGTCAATTCGAATGGCGATGGATCAGCGGCGGCTGAAGCGGCTATGCGGTTCCGGTGAAACCGCGCAAGCTTGAGGTCGGGCCTCTGGGACCATTGCCGCCGTGGACGAAGCCGTAGCCAATCGAACTTTGCGGTCTGATTAATCCGCGCGGCATTTTTAGCGGCGCGTTGAGCCGCCAGGGACCTTTACGCCGACGACCGTTTACATCATCGGCCGCTCGAATCCCTGCGGTTCTGCGGCTGAGTGCCCTACTGAGAACCGCAGAATATAGCGACAGGCAGATTGTGAGCTGGGGCCTCTACCGCCACCCCCATCCTCACCTTCCCCCACGCAGCGGGGAAGGCCGGGAAGGGGGCGCGGGCCTTGCCCGCGCAGCGCGCACCAGGCCACTCCCACGACTACGCGCCGTCTCAATATTCTGCAATTCCGGATGGGCTTGCGCTGAAGACCATGCGCGCGGGTCGCAAGCGCAAGCCCCCGTCTAACGATATGCCTAACTCGCGGGGTCTTTTCGCTCGGCTGGTGTCGCTGAGCGTGCTCGTCCTCGTTGGGGTCATTTTGGGCGCTGCTCTGAGCGAAGGCTTGCTGCGGCTCGCCGGCTTTGTCGAGCCCCATCTCATCACCTACGACAGCGTCAGAGGATGGGCCCTGATGCCGAGCGGGCGGGGATGGCAGCGTGAAGAGGGCGGCGCGTACGTCGCGATCAACCGCGACGGTTTTCGCGGCCCCGAGCGCTCGCTCAAAAAGCCCAAAGATGTTTTTCGCGTTGCGATCCTTGGGGACTCGTTCACCGAGGCCCAGCAGCTTCCGTACGACCGGACCTTCAGCGCGGTAATCGAACGAGAGCTAAGCCGATGTCCGGTCCTTTCGGGGCGCAAAGTAGAGGTGTCGGGGCGCAAAGTAGAGGTGCTCAACTTCGGCGTCGACAGCTACGGCACGGCGCAGGAGCTGTTGACCCTGCGCGAGCAAGCGCTTGCCTTTTCGCCCGACATGGTCGTCGTAGCGGTCTTCACCGGCAACGATATCCGCAACAACTCGCTCGACCTGGAAGGGGACAAGTGCCGCCCGTTTTTCGACCAGCGCGGCGGCGCGCTGGTGCCCGTCGGTCCGTTCACGGAATCGCCGGCTTTTAGGCTGTCTTGCATGGCGCGCTTTTTGTCGCGCTATTCGCAGGTGCTCAATCTAATGGGCCAGGCCAAGAGCAAGCTGCGCGAGACGCTGCGCCGGCGCGCGGCCGAGCGCGCAAGCGCGACCCCCAAGCCCGCCGTTGCGCGCTCCGGGCGGGCGAGCGCAGCGCCCCGGCCGGCGGTGGCGCTCGCGGCTCCTTCAGCCGCGGCCGCGACTCAGGGCGGGAAGCCGGCCGGGCTTGCCGGCGCGCCTGGCGCCGCCGCCGCGGCAAGCTCCCGGCTTGCGCGCGGGCGCCACGAAGCCGGGCTGAACGACATGATTTACCTGCCTCCCGCGGACCAGACCTGGCAGCGCGCGTGGAGCGTCACCGAGGCCGAGTTGGCCGCGATCGCTCGCGACGCGCGGTCCCATGGCGCGCGGGTTCTCGTGGTCACCCTGTCCATCGCCATTCAGGTCTATCCCGACGCGCGCGTGCCGGCGGCCTACGCGCGCGAGCTTGGCGTTGCGGATCTTTTCGCGCCCGAGCGGCGGTTGGCCGCCGCCGCCGCGCGCGACGGCTATCCCGAGCTAAATCTGGCGCCGCTGATAGCGGCCTACGCCGAGAGCCATCATGCTTTCCTTCACGGCTTCGCGAACACCACGCTCGGCTGGGGCCACTGGAACGAACTGGGTCATCGCGTCGGCGGCGAGCTTATCGCGCAGCGCATCTGCGCCGAGCTTAGCCGGCCGCCGGCGCCACCCCAGAGCCACACCTCCGCACGCTAAAGCTTTCTGCGCGACGGCTTGGTCGTCCAGCCCTCAAGCTGGATTGCCCGCTCGGTAGACCGACGCTGACGGCGAAGGAGTCGGGCACGGTTGCCGGCGCGTCTCGGCGCGCCGAGACGGCTGGAAGACCTCGCGCTTCCGCAGAGGTCGCGCTTCACACCGGCCCGGTTGGCAGGCGAGCCGCCCGTCACACGGCTCTCGCGCCACCCGGTTCATAGTTTGGACGCCGGTTGGACCCATTTTTCAGCTAGCCTCTCGACCCATGCCGTGACCTGCGATTCGTCCTGCGGCGGCGCGGTTACGATTACGACCTCGTCCACGCCCGCGTCGCGGTAGCGCTTGAGACCGTCCGGCGTGATTCGCTTGTTGTACGGGCTTATGGCGACCTCGATCTCCTTCGGGTCACGCCCGTTCTCGCGCAGCATCGCGTGGAGCTTCGCGATCTTCGCCCGCGCCTCGTCGGGATCGAGATTGAACCCGTGCCATCCGTTGCCATGCTCGGCCACGCGCTTGAGCGCCGGAGCGCTCTCGCCGCCGAAAAAGACCGGCAGCCGCGCGCCCTGCGGGGGTTTCGGAAAACTGCGCGCGCCTTCGAACTTCACGAACTCGCCGTCAAAGGTCGTAACCTCCTCGGTCCAGAGCTTGCGCATCACGTTGAGATACTCCACTGCGCGCTGCGCGCGGCGTTCGAAGGGAAGTCCCAGCGCGGCGAATTCCTCCGCCAACCATCCGACGCCGACGCCGAAAGTGAAACGCCCGCCCGAGAGCCGGTCGAGGCTCGCGATCTGCTTGGCCAGCACGAGCGGATGGTGTTCGGGCAGAAGGCATATGCCGGTCGCCAGGCGGATTCGGCTGGTAAAAGCGGCGGCATAGGTCAGAGTGACGAACGGATCGAGCCAATCGGAATCGCTGGGCACCGCGAACTGACCGCTTTGCGAGTACGGGTAGCGCGAGGCATGCCGATCGAACAGCACCACGTGCTCGCCGACCCACAACGTTGAGATGCCCGTACGCTCGGCGGCCTCGGCGGTGCGCTGAATGGTGAGCGGGCGGGCGCCCGTGCCGATGCTCAACGCGAACAACCCTACTTTCATCCTCTGCTCTCCTCGGAGATTTTCCCCTTGCCCGCTGCCGGCCGCGCTTTAAAAAGCGGAACTCGCGCCAAGTTGCTGTTAAGCCTCGCGCTGCCGAAGAAGTTTAGCGCGAAACCCGGCAAACGGCGCAACGCTCGCCCGCTAGGGCTCGAACGCGAGCTGCGCGCGCGGCGCGTATGCCTCTGGATGCGCCGCTGTTCCAAACCGTGGAACGCGGCTAGACTGGCCGGGGAAGCCGCGAACCAAATCGGCGCCGGAGGGCGCGCACGGCGCGGCTTGGTTTCGCCAAAAAGGTTGGAGGCAAAGATGCCGATGGCGGGCAGGTACTATGAGGAACTGACGGTCGGCGAGATCTTCAAACACCAACCCGGCCGCACGATTACCGAGACCGATAACTTGCTCTTCACCGCCCTGACGATGAACCCGCAGCCGCTTCACCTCGACGCCGAGTTCTCGAAAAAAGCCGAATTCGGCCAGCGGCTGGTCAACAGTATTTTCACCCTCGGCCTGGTCGTTGGGCTCTCGGTCGGAGACACCACGCTCGGCACCACCGTCGGCAACCTGGGCTTCGAAAAAGTCGAGTTTCCCAAACCGGTGTTCATCGGCGACACGCTTTACGCCGAGACCGAAGTCGCGGATAAGCGCGAATCGCGCTCGCGCCCCGAATGGGGAATCGTGATCTTCGAGCATCGCGGCAAAAACCAGCGCGACGAAATTGTGATGCGCTGCCGGCGAGCGGCGATGATGCGCCGCCGAGCCCGCTGACACCGTCCCAGCGCCGGACGCCCGGTTCGCGCAGCCCACGGTCTTAAGCCGCGGCCGAAAGGGCGCCGCGGTCCGTTGGTGCCTGCGCGTAGCGCAGCATACCGGCCGGAAGACATCGCCGGATGCTCATGACCCGGACATGCCCTATGTCTACGGTCGGGGTATTGACATTCTTGGTCCAATACGACCAAAATTTCGTGTACGGGTCGGTCGGTACACAACCTGAAGGGAGCTTGGGGTGTCAGGTGACTGCCGAAAAGTCGCAGAGAGAAAGTCTTGAAGTCGTCCGAGAGGTGTCTGAAGGGGCGTCTCTGTCAAGCCGGGGTGTTTCGTATGCTGCTAGAGAGCCGCGGGATGGCGAGCTGCGATTGCACACGTGGGGATTGTTGCGGCTTAACCAGGAACAGGTCGTTCTGATTGTAGTGGCCGGTCTGGTTGTTCTGTTCGGGGCCATGCTGCCTGGCTTCCTGACGCTCGGCAACCTGTTGACCTTGCTACGTAACGTCTCGGTCCTTGGAATTCTCAGTTTGGCCATGGGCCTGGTCGTCATCGCGCGCGGCCTAGACCTCTCCCTGGTTGCGACGATGGGCGTCTCTACGGCGCTGACGTTGCAGGAGCTTGGTGACCCGGGCACCAGCGTACTGCAGGCGATTCTCACCGGGCTCGGCGTCTGCATCGCGATGGGTCTGCTCAACGGCTTCGTAATTGCTTTTGTTGAGATTCCCGCTCTGTTTACGACCCTGGCTACAGGGCTGGCGGTCTTCGGTGTCGCCCGCACCTTCTTTCTCTCCGGCGGAAACCTAATCGTGGAGGTGCCTGAGCGCGGGGCTTTCATACGCGCCATGGGACTCGGCCACGTTCTGGAAGTGCCGGTTCCGGTACTGATTTTCGCGGCGGCCTGTATGGGGATGCACTTCGTGTTGACGCGCGCCTGCCTGGGGCGCTTTATCTACGCGCACGGCGACAACCCCGAGGCGGCGGCTCTTACCGGCATTCCGACACGGCCGCTGACGATGATCGAATACACATTTTGCGCGTTACTGGGCTATCTTGCCGGCCTGGTTCTTGCGGGCACGCTCAACGCAATGGACACCCAGGTGATCATGACTTCACCCCTCATCTACAACGTGCTGACGGTAGTAGTGCTGGGCGGAATCAGTCTCGTCGGCGGACGAGGCGGGGTCCTCAGCGTGGTCGCCGGCACCTTGCTGATCGGGGTAATGCTCAACGGCATGACGCTATTGAACATGGACGTATTTGTGCAGCAAATCATACAAGGGCTTATCCTGTTGGCGGCGCTGGTGCTGGACAAGAGGCTTAATCCCAGAGACGAGGAAACTGTCAAACAGGGGGACTAACTAATGAGGCGACTCAATATGCATCTACTCAGCAAGATTGCCGGTGTCTTAGGAGTGTTCGCGCTGGTAACCGGAGTGGCCGCCAGCTCTATGACACGGGCCGCGAATTCCGCCAGTGATGGCGGAAGTTGCTCGAATGTGCCGAAACCGTATGCTACAACCGAGCAATTTCGCGACCGCTTCGAGAAATGTGTCGGGGGCAAGACGGTCGCTTGGGTGCCGCTCGGCATGGGCACGCCTCTGATGGCGGAATGGACTTACTGGATACGCAACTACGCAAATGCCTACGGCATGAAGTTTAAGATGCGCGACCCGAACTGGGATCCAACCAAACAGGTCGCCGTGGTGCAGGCATTCATCAACGAGAAACCCGACGTTTTGATCGTGCACAACCTGGATACCGGGCTTGTGGCGAACCTCCTGAAGCAAGCGAACGAAAAGGGGATCTTCGTGCTGCAAGTGAACATGGAGTCCAACTATAAAAGCGACGCCTTCGTCGGCGGCGACGCTATCGGTATCGGAAGGCTGATCGCTCAGGACATGGTTGCTCAGTGTGGAGCAGGAACGGCCCCTTCGCACGAAATCGCGCTCGTTGCCGGCGACCCAAACTCCGGCTGGACACAGCAGGCCTGGGAGGGCGCGGGGCCGGTTTTCAAGCAGCACCCGGAAATCAAGATCGTCGCTCACCAGTTTGCAGACTGGCAGCGGTCCAAGGCCTACGACATTTCCTCTACGATTCTGAAGCAGCATCCCAACCTCTGCGCGATCTGGAGCGATTGGGACCAGATGGCCTACGGAGCCGCAAGGGCCGTCAAGGCGGCCGGCCTTGAGAGCAAGGTCAAGGTTTTTACCGCTGATTCCAGCACGATTACCTGTCAAGGCATCGGAGAGGGAGTGTTCTACCAGTCCTACGGTTACAACGTGCCCGAGCAGGGGCGCCAGCTCATGACGCTCGCGGCCTATCTACTTCAGAGCGGCAAGCCGCCCGGCAGCAGCCGTACGGTGATCTATGCGCCGGTGGTGAAAATCAACCGCAGCAATTGGAACCTTCCGGGAATGTGCTACGACGGCACAGGTAGGGTCATTACGGTCCAATACAACGACAAAGGCGAGGTCGTTAGAGCCCCGCGCTAAGGAGCTGCGCAATTGATTATGGAGGCAATGGCGGCGACTGTTGATGCGACCAGGTGGCCCAGAACTTGGGTTGCCTCTAGGAGGCGCGATCGCTGGAAGGAGCTGCGCTGGCGCTCCTCGGTCCAACTGGTGTTGGGCGAGCTGCTGGAAAAGCAGTGGATGGAGCCCGCGATATCGTTGGCCGTGCTGATTGGGGTTACCACTTGCTTCATGATGGCGGTGCCCGGCATGGGCGCGTTCGACAACGTCATTTCGACGTTACGCGAGCTGTCCGAGTTCGCCCTAGTCGCGATTGGCATGGCTATCGTCGTCATCTCGGGCGGCATCGACCTTAGCGTTGGCTCGATGTTCGCCTTAAACAACTATGTCGCCTTGCTTCTCGGCCTGATTGTGGGCCTTCCCATGTGGCTCACGACACTCGCGGTGCTGCTTCTGGGTTGCGTCATGGGGGCTTCCAATGGCGTCCTCGTCGCCTACCTCAAGGCAAAGCCGTTCCTCGCGACGATGGTCACGCTGCTGGTCTACCGTGGAATAACCAACCTGCTGGACGAGCACTTTTCGATGTCGATAGCCGCCAAGGGGGCGATTCAGGATCGGTTTTGGTCTTGGTTCGGTACGGGAGACGTCCTCGCCGTTCCTACCGCTATAGTCGTGCTGGTCATGACCGTGCTCATCGGGCACGTGATGCTGAGCCGCTCCAGGCTTGGTTGGCATATCACGGCGGTAGGCGCCAGCCGCAAGGCTGCGCGGCATGCCGGAATCGACGTCGAACGCGTGCTGCTGCTGAGCTATGTCTTTTCGGGATTTCTGACCGCAGCGGCGGCCATGCTGTACGCAGCCAGGGTCAACAGCCTGAGCCCTTACACAGCCCTGGGCATGGAGTTTGCGGTCCTCACCGCGGTGGTTCTGGGGGGCATCAGCTTGGCCGGCGGCAACGGCACGGTCCCTCGCGCGCTGATCGGAGCGGCGACGATCAGCATTCTGTCCAAGGGACTGTTACTGATGAACGTGGGTGGCGAGACCTACACGCTCATCCAAGCAGTGATCCTACTGGTGGTGGTGGGCACCGATATCAAGTGGGCCAAGAATCGCGCTAAAGCCATCCAGAAGATCTACATAAATCCAACATATCTCTACTTCGAGCCCGCTCCAGGCATCGCGCCGGATGCTGAAAGTCCATTCGCGATTAACAATCGGCTTTCCAATTCCTTTCCGATCGGTCTGGGCGTGGTTGAAGGTCCTGAGGACGTGGTACTTGATTCTCAGGCTAGGCTGTACACCGGCGACAGGCGCGGATGGATCTGGCGATTCTCCGGCGTAAATTTCGACAAGGCGGAGATCTTCGCCAAAATCGGCGGCATGCCGCTGGGCTTGCAGTGGGACAACGACGGCAATCTGGTGATCTGCGTGGGCGGCATGGGTCTGTACAGCGTCGATCCGCAGGGCCGCGTCACCAAATTGACAGACGAGACAAACCGCACTTGGTATCGGCTTAAAGACGACTCGCGCCTACGGCTGGCGGATGACTTGGACATCGCCTCGGACGGCAAGATTTACTTCAGCGAGGCTTCGGTGCGTTTCGAGGCGCACGATTGGATCGAAGATGGTCTCGAAGGCCGACGTAACGGCCGGCTGATCTGCTACGACCCGGCCACCAAGACGACGCGTACGGTCCTGAAGCGGCTTGTCTTTCCCAACGGCATAGCCGTGTCGCACGACGGAAATTCGGTGCTTATCGGCCAGACTTGGCTTTGTCGAATCTTACGATACTGGATTTCAGGACCCAAGAAGAGCAAGACCGAGGTCTTCGTAGATAACCTTCCAGGCTACGTCGACAATATTAACCGCGCGAGCGACGGCAACTACTGGGTTGCCCTGGTTGGCATCCGCTCGCCGGCATTCGATCTAGCCTATGCACACCCTAGATTCCGGCGGCGAATGATGAAGCGCGTCCCGCGTGACGAGTGGCTTTACCCGAGTATGAATAACGGATGCATCATCAAGGTCGCCGAGAATGGTCGCGTTCTCGAATCCTACTGGGATCCAACCGGCAATTCGCATGCTACCGTCACTTCGATGAGGGAACACGATGGATATCTCTATATCGGTGGGCTGAACAATAACCGGGTTGGACGCATCGAGCTGGCCGAGGCAGGGCGTGGTTACTCTGCGGCGCCTGCTGAACCGGTGGTATATCCCGAGCGGTTGGAGGGATAGCCGTGGAGCTGCCTTACTGGCTGAGCGTTGTTAGGGAATTCGTCCTAGGCGGCGAAAAAGAGCACACCGCAATCCCGCCTCTGGATGGAGCGCTTGCTCCCAACAACCGCCTTGAGGAGTTCGCGTCGATAGGAGCCTTTCCGGAGGTCAACGACGTAGCGCTTTCGGCGTCGAACGAGCTCTACGTATCCACCGGAAATTCAGTCGTGCGATGCGGGGGCGACGGCTACCGGGTCCGCTCTGTGGTTGCGCGGTTTCCCGGCAACGCCGGGACCCTGGCTTTTCTCGATGACGGGAGGCTCCTGGTCTGCGTCTGCGGGACCGGCGTCATGGAGGTGGATGGTTCGGGGCAGAGCAAGTTACTCGTCGGAGAGATTTTGGGAAAACGGCTTAGCTGCGCGACGGGCTTAGCGGCAGCGCCTGATGGAGCGGTGTACGTAACCGAGGGCAGTATCAGGCACGGCTCCGACGACTGGGTGTGGAGCCTGATGGAGGGGGACCGGAGCGGACGGCTCATCCGCTACGATCTGTCGGCGGCGCGCACCCAAGTACTACGGGATGGGCTACCGTTCCCGACCGGGATTTGCCTTTCGGCTGATGGCGCATCGCTGCTGTTCACCCAGGCCTGGGACTACACGGTCAACCGCTATCACATCGAAGGACCGCGCAAGGGACAATTCGAGACCGTACACAAGAACCTGGTGGGTTATCCCGGCGGGATCAGCACTGCCCCCGACGGCGGATATTGGCTCTCCGTGTTTGCCCTGCGGACTCAGTTGGTCGAGTTTTTGCTCACGCAGCACGCGTTCCGCAAGGAAATGATGCGCACGATGGACTCGCTCTATTGGATTCGGCCAGCGCTGCGAACGCTGAATTCGGGACTAGAGCCGCTGCAGGGAGGGGCGATCAAAAAGCTCGGGCGGACGAAGCCCTGGGCTCCGCCACGGTCCTATGGGCTGGTCGTGCGGCTCGATCAATCGGGAGAATTCGTCGAGAGCTTTCACAGCCGTGCTGATGGAAGACGCCACGGTGTCGTGTCGGCCCGGCAGCTTCGCTGCCATCTCTTCGTCTGCTGTAAGGGCAACCACGAGGTGCTGCGGTACAGGGTTGAGAGCGATGGCCGTAACTGAAGTGTTCAAGCGCGAGCGTTGCGCAACCTTGAACAAACCGATCCTTGAGTTGCGGGGGGCAACCAAGGTCTATCAAGGCGTGCCTGCCATCAAGGATGTGGATTTCACGCTCTACCCGGGCGAGGTACACGCGCTGGTGGGCGAGAACGGAGCCGGCAAGTCGACGTTGTGCAAGATCATTTCCGGGGCGGTCAGGCTGGACGGCGGCGAAATGCTGGTCGATAACGAGGCTGTCAACTTCACACGGCCACGCGATGCCCTCGACCGCGGGATAGCCATGGTGTACCAGGAGACCAGCCTGGTCGATACCATGACCGTTGCGCAAAACATCGAATTGGGTCATGAGCCTCTGCTTACGCGGTACCGCTCGCTCAACATCAAGGCCCAGGTTCTGCTCCAGTCGATGAACTTCAACGTCGATCCTACGGCCAAGATGTCGACGCTGGGCGCGGCCAAGAAGCAGATGGTCGAAATAGCCCGAGCGTTGCGGTCGCGGGCGCGGATCGTTATTTTCGATGAACCAACGGCTGCGCTGACTCCGGAGGAGATTCTTCACCTCTTTCACGCCATTGAGGATCTGCGAGCGGCAGAGGTGGGAGTGATCTTCGTTTCCCACGCTCTTGAGGAAGCGCTGCAAATCTCCGACCGTATCACGGTGCTGCGTGACGGCGCTTTGCAGGTTACCAAACCGGCGCGCGGGATGGCTCGCGAGACTATCGTGCGGCACATGGTGGGGCGCGACGTGGCGCAGACAATTTATAGCCGGGATGCGCAGACGGAGCAGAACAAGCCAGCTACCAGACTACGGGAAGTGCTGGCGGTCGAGAACGTTACGATGGGCTCTGTCGTAAAGAACATGACGCTTAGCGCCTATGCGGGAGAGGTACTGGGTATCTTCGGGTTGGTCGGCGCCGGGCGAACAGAAATTGCAAAGATAATATGGGGCGCGCTTAAGCGGAACCGTATTCACGGTGGGTCGATTCTGCTCAACAACAAGCCGATTCGCTATCGCGTGCCAGCGCAGTCGCTCAAGGACGGGGTCGCCTACATAACCGAGGACCGCAAGCGAAACGGCTTCTTCGAACGCTTGGACATCGCTGAGAACATCTACTTGGGCTGGCTTGCCAAGCGCAAAGGCTGGCGGTCGCTGGTTTCGAAGCACCAGAAACGGAAGCTGGCGGAGACTTGGATCAAGAAGCTGCACATAAGGGCTATCGGCGCTAACGCCAAGGTGGTCGAGCTGTCGGGCGGCAACCAGCAGAAGGTCGTTATTGCTAAATCGCTGGTGCAGGAACCCAAGCTGGTTATCTTCGACGAGCCTACGCGAGGCGTCGACGTGGCGACCATCGTCGAGATCCACCAGATCATTCGGGACCTGGCGCGGTCAGGGAAGGCGGTAATAGTTATCTCTTCTTACCTGCCGGAGGTGCTGGCGCTGTCCGACCGGATACTGGTCGCCCGACAGGGGCGCATCGCCGCCGAGTTCGCGCAGGGGGAAGTAACGGCCGAAGAAGTAATGTATGCGGCGGTTTGGTGAAAGCGAGGAGCAAGGTCATGGAAGCCAAGGCTTATGAGATATTTCGGCGGCGCTTCTTCGAAAGGATATGGAGCGAGCTGGACCAGTTTGAGGAAGAGATCGAGTCGACGGAGAGACTTCCGCTCGACCGCCTGATGCCGATATTGGAACAGATGGGGGCGTTCGGTCTCATGGTGCCGGAAAAGTATGGCGGGATCGGGTTGAGCGTTACGCAGTATGTGCCCGTGCTTGCGGAGCTGGCCAAGATCCAGGGTGGCATCCGCGCGTTAGTCCATGTGCATAACACGACGGCCCATGCCATCTCGAAGCTGGCCTCTGAAGAGCAGCGTGCTGCCCTCTTGCCGGGAGTTGCAGAGGGAAGGCTGTCCGTAGCGTTCGCGTTGACGGAGCCCGACCATGGCACCGGTGCCGACGTAGGCACGACGGCGCTCAAGGTCGACGGTCATTTTTGCATCAATGGGCGCAAACACCTGATTACCAACTCCAACATAGCCAGCCATTTCATGGTGTTTGCCAAGACACAACCGTTAGCTGGCGAGAAGGCGGTAAGCGCGATTCTCGTCGAGCGCAACACGCCGGGCTTCACGATCGAGCGGTTACCCGAGACCATGGGATGCAAGGGCGGCGAGCACGGGCAACTTACGTTCAAGGATGTGCTCGCCCCGGTCCGGAACGTCCTTGGCGAGGAGGGTCGCGGCCTGGAACAAATGGAGCATGCGCTCGAGGTCAGCCGGCTCTTTATCGCGGCGACCTCTCTGGGTACCGCCGAACGAGCTTTCGAGCTCTCGCTTGAGTTTGCTAAGCAGCGGGTGACCTTTGGCCGACCGATCGCCGAGCGCCAAGCCATCCAACGCTACCTGGCCGAGATGGCCGTCGACATCTATGCCCTTCGCCACATGATCTTTGACGCGGCTGCTAAGTGTGAGGCTGGCAGAAGGGTCCCGGCGGAGAGCTCGATGTGCAAGCTTTTCGGACTCGAGGCCGTGGGACGTGTGACCGACCGGGCCCTGTTAGTGCACGGCGGCATCGGGTACACGCGCAAGCACAAAATCGAGCGCCTTTATCGGGACGCTCGGCTGAATTGGCTGGAGGAAGGTCCCCCAACCATCCAGACCCTGGTTATCGCGCGTGAGTTCCTGAACAAGGGCTATGGGCGAGACCGCTAAGATCGAGCTCGGCGGGTGGCTGAGGGAAGCGGCGCGGACCATCTGAGGAGGGTCGAATTTGAGAGAAGTTTTTATAGCCGGAGTCGGGATGACCGACTTCGGGAAATTAAAGGACCGCGACGCCGGTTCCTTGGCTCGAGCGGCGGCGGCGCGCGCTTTGGCTGATGCTGCCGTCGAGTCAACGTTGGTGCAAATGATTTTCTTTTCCAACGCCTGCGCCGGACGGCTGATCGGCCAGGAAATGATCCGCGGGCAGGTCATGCTGGGAAGCTCCGGCTTGGAGGGCATCCCCCTGATCAACGTTGAGAACGCTTGCGCCTCCGGTTCGTCTGCGCTCTTCCTGGCCTGGCTCGCGGTAGCTTCAGGCCAGTGCGATATAGCCCTGGCAGTGGGAGCCGAGAAGCTTGCCGTGGTCGACAAGAAAAGGACCTTCGAGGCTCTCATGGGCGGCGTGGACGTGTCACGTATTGATGAGCTTCGCGCCAAGCTCGGCCTCGGCGAAAGTGAGGACCGGGCGCACTCGCTATTCATGGACGTCTATGCAGCCATGGCCACCAGTTATATGGGGCGGACGGGGGCCACGAAGCGCGACTTCGCCCTGGTTTCGGCGAAGAACCACTGCAATGGCGCACTTAACCCCCACGCGCAGTATCGCCACGAAGTCAGCGTCGATGAAGTCCTTGCTAGCCGTCAGATAAGCGGACCGCTGACGCTTCTGATGTGTGCTCCGATCGGCGATGGGGCCGCAGCGGCCGTGGTTTGCTCGCGCTCCGCGGTTCGGAGCTGCCGCCGTGACCTAGTACAGGTAAGGGGTTTTGGCCTCGCCACGGGGCGGGAAGATGCGAACGCCTCACCAGTCGAGAAGGCGGCTCGTGTTGCCTACGAGCAGTCCGGGATCGGCCCCGAGGAAATCGATGTGATCGAGCTGCACGACGCTACGGCGCCGGCCGAGTTGATCATCTATGAGGAGCTGGGGCTCTGCGGGCCGGGCGAAGGTCCTAGGCTGCTGGCGTCGGGGGCTACGGCATTAGGAGGGCGAGTACCGGTCAACCCGAGCGGCGGACTGCTCAGTAAAGGCCATCCTATAGGTGCAACCGGCATAGCTCAGATTGTCGAGTTAGTCGAGCAGCTTCGGCACCAAGCGGGCCGGCGCCAAGTTGAAAATGCGCAAATTGCCTTGGCCGAAAACGCCGGCGGATATCTCCATCCTCATCCGGCTGCTGCCGCCGTGACGATTTTGAGCAGGTGATGTCTTGATGCGCTCGAGTTCAGGTAAATCAGATTCAGGTAAAGTAGAAACGTTACCGCTCCAGGGCGTGAGAGTCCTGAGCATGGCGGAACAGTTTCCCGGCCCGTTTGCCACTCTACTGCTGGCTGATCTGGGTGCGGATGTGATTCAGATCGAACGGCCTTCCGGGGGCGATCCTTCGCGGCGGTTCCCGGCCTTTTACGCCGCCCTCAACCGCAACAAGAGGTCGATTGCAGTTGACCTCAAGACCCGGGACGGAGTCGAGGTCGTGCTGCGAATGGCCAGGGGAGCAGATGTCTTCCTTGAGGGGTTCCGGCCCGGGACGGTGGAGCGGCTCGGCGTCGGCTATCAGGAGTTGCGAACGGTTAATGACAAGATCGTATACGTCTCTATCTCGGGCTTCGGGCAGACGGGTCCGTACCGCGACCGGCCGGCCCACGACCTCAGTTATCAGGCGCTGTCCGGAATGCTGGAGTCACGCTATCGCAATCGCGTTGAGTTGCCCAGCCTGGCGATTGCAGACCTATCGTCCGGGATGTTTGCGGCTCTGGCGGTGACGCTGGGTCTTTGGCTGCGAGATAACCGGGGTACAGACAGCTATATAGACGTCTCCATGCTGGATAGTTTGATCACGATGATGGCGACGCAGTTGGTGCCGGTGATGAACGCGGGCTCGACCGCCGTTCCGCCTGAACCTGGATATGGCATCTACCGGACAGCCGACGGCGCTTGCCTGAGCCTGAGTGTAGCCCACGAGGATCACTTCTGGCGCAACCTCTGCCGATGCACCGGATTGGATCAGTACGCGGAATTGACCGGGCCGGAAAGAGTTCGTGATCTGTGCTCCCTGCGAGAGCGCCTAGCTGCGGTTATTGCAACGCGCCCGCTTAAGGAATGGATGGACCTTTTAGATAAGGGCGACGTTCCGTTCGCTCCGGTCTTGGCGCTGAAGCAGGTGGCAACAGATGCTCAGGTCCGGGCTCGAGACATGATCGTAAGGCTGTGCAACGGCGGGTATGAGGAAAGTCACGTGCGCCAACCGTTGGTAATCGGCGAGCGGACTTTTGGCCCGACCAGGCCGACTCCCAAACTCGGAGAGCATTCAAGAGAAGTGCTTCAAGACGCGGGGTACTTGCCCCAGGAGATCGAAGAACTCATACGAAAAGGAATCGCGCTTGATGGCCAATTCACCGACGAGTGAGCCCGGGGCAGTGCGACAGGAGGACGAATGCTAGCGTACGGTGCTCGAAGGAGCGTACAGGGATACGTCTGGCAGCCCGCGATTGAGGCGATCGACCGTGAGGCCTTGGCCGTGCTTCAGTTGAGGAAGCTGCAACGCCAGATCCAGAGAGTGCGAGCTGGATCAAAGTTCTATGCCGAGAAGTTAGTGGCCTTCGGGTTAGAGAGTTGGCAGCCGACGAGTTTGGCGGAACTGGATCGCCTGCCGGTCACGACACATGCAGAGTTGGTCCGGGCGTTCGAGGCCGCCGGCGACCCGGCTGGCGGGCGCCTGCTTGTTGATCCCGAAGAGGTGGACACGATCTTGGTTCCGGCTTCTCCAAGTACTGACGCGCCGCCCGTCTTTGGCTTCCTCAATTCCAACGACCGTGCCGAGCAAGTGGAGTCGCTGGTGCGTTTTTTTTGCATGTTGGGCGTTCACGGCGCAGACGTAGTCCAAGTTCTCTCCTGGGGCCACGAGCCTATGGTCGCCCTCTACGCCGGAGGTCTCGGCGGAACCGGTGCCTATGCGGCACCCTCGGTTGCCGACTACCTTGGGGTTCACGTAGTCGGCATGGAGATCGCTCCAGGCGAGGCATGGCGTACCGTGGCAACGGCCCGGCTGCTGCATCCCAAAGGAATCTTCGCCAATCTCGAGCACCTGCGGGCGATGCAGGAAATTCTAGCTAAAGAGCAACGGACCCCGCCCTCCCTCGGTTATGACTTTGTTGTCATACGTGAAACGAGCCTTACCGCACTGGGTGAGCTTGCCGATCTCCGACGTGTCTGGGAGACCCCGGTATTCTTCATGCTGGATTGCGCGGGAGCCCTGTTTACGGCGATGGACTGCGGAGCCGGGCGCGGGCTGCACGTCTGGGAGGACCTGTTCTATGTCGAGAGCACCGACGAAGCGGGGCGCCGGCAGAACGGCGCCGTAGGAGGCTACCTAACCGTGACTTCGTTAACGCCCGGGGCCGCTCGGCTGTTGCGGTACCAGACTCGGCTCAGCGTGAAGCTTGATTTCAACGCTTGTCCCTGCGGTCGGACCCATGCACGCATTTGCGGGGAGGCGAACTGAAGAGATGCAGAACATGTGGAACCCGGCAATGCAAGCGATGCCTGAGCGGGAGCTGCGCCGCCTTCAACTCGAACGCATCCAATTTCAGTTGCAATATGCCTACCACTCGTCACCCTTCTACCGGCAACTTTACGATCGGCTTCACGTCAAGGTTGACAGAATCCGGTCGCTCGAGGAGTTCAGCGAGAAAGTACCGATCTTCCGCAAGGAAGATCTAAGGCAGTATCAACAGGAAACGGGCGATGCGTTCTCCGGTCTGCGCTGTGTTCCTTTCGACAGGTTGGCTCATATTTGGAGCTCATCGGGCACGACCGGCATGCCGACCATGGGTGCCTATACCTTGAACGATATGAGGGTGGCCACCGAGTACTTGTGCCGGTCGTATTGGAGCGCCGGTTATCGGCCGGGCATGATGGCGCTGACCCTTAACATCAATTGGCACTGGGTATTCGTGCCGCTGTTCGGCATGTACCGGCGGCTTAAGTTGAAGCCGGTGATTTTCGATTTTGGAGCGGCTTCCTTTGCGGCGCGAGTGGCCAAATGGATCCGGATCTTCAAGCCCGAGGTCATGCCTTGCGTGACTACAGAGATGATGTCCCTGATACCGGAGGCGTTACGATTAGAAGGCCACGAGCCGGAAAGCGTGCTTAGCTGTTTCAAAATAATCACGCCGATGGGCGAAGCGATCACACCGCAGAACATGGAGAACGCTCGTCGTAACTGGGCCGGAGTTAACATTAAGCAGGGTGCCGGGCCGGGCGAATCCTACGCGTGGTTGTTCGAGGGAGAGTGCGATCATCCGGGGGCGCATGTGTGGACAGATATCGGATTCCTTGAGCTAATCGACCCGGATACCGGTCAGCGCTGCGCACCCGACGAGCGCGGCGAGATGGTCGCGACGAACCTGTTGGTTGACGGTTTGCCGTACATCAGGTTTGGCACCGAGGACCTGGGTTGGCTCCAAGACGAGGGGTGCTCTGCCGGGTACACACATCCGTTCGGCGGTGTTGTTGGGCGCACCGGTTGGCGTTTAAAGGTTGGGCACGAGACCCTGATTCCCTGGGATGTCGAGTTGATCTTGCAGCGTCATCAAGAAACCGCGCTCGCCCGTTTCTGCATGGTCAAGTACGCCGATCAAATGAATGTGCTCCGGCTGATGGTCGCCTATAACGAGCGGTACACACGCGACCCGCAGGAGTTGCGTCACCGGCTGCAGCAAGACATCCGCCAGAGCCTGGGAGTCGAATCCGAAATTGAATGGGTTGCCGAGGATAAGCTTCCGCGGCCGGTACCGCATAAGCTCGCCAAGTTCGTCGACCTGACCAAGGAAAGCAAAGCCCACAATGGATGAACCTATCGATTGTCGGTTCTCCCTGAAGGGCAAGGTGGCCGTGGTAACAGGCGGAGGGCGTGGACTGGGACAGGCTTTGGCCCTCGGACTGGCTGCAAGCGGCGCCGCCGTAGCCGTGGTCGGACGAACACCGTCCGCGCTTGACGTTACCGTGGAGAAGGTCTCAGCCATGGGCGGTCGCGCGCTGGCCGTCCGCGCTGATCTGGCGGACCTTCAGGAGATCGAGAAGATTGTCACCGCGGTCTTGTCCGCCAACGGCCGAATCGACGTGCTCGTTAATAACGCAGCGGCTGGCGCCCCATTCAAGCCCGCAGAAGAGGTCACTCCCGAGGAATGGGATGCGGTCATGCGGACCAACCTGCGGGGGACGTTCTTTCTGACCACGCGGGTTGCGCGAGAAATGAAAACCACCGGCGGCGGCAGCATAATCAACATCACCTCGATCATGGGAGAGGTTGCCGGGCCCAAGGCGTCAGTCTACTGCGCGTCCAAGGGCGGGCTCAGGCAGCTTACCCGCACCTTGGCGGTGGAGTGGGCGCGCTACGGGATCCGAGTCAACGCTGTGGCCCCCGGCTACATCCGGACTGAACTCACGGGCGAGCTCCAGGACAACCTCGAGCTGAACGAGTACGTTATGACTCGCACCCCGATGCGGCGATGGGCTACCCCCGGGGAGTTCGTGGGAGCGGTCGTCTATCTGGCCTCTGATGCTTCCAGCTTCCAGACCGGACAAACGATCGTGGTCGACGGAGGTTGGACAGCATGGTGAAGGGCGGCGTGAAGGATCTCCTCGACCTACACGGCCGAGTGGCTATGGTTACCGGCGCCGGACAAGGAGTGGGACAGCGCATCGCGCTTCATTTCGCCGAGCACAACGCGGGCGCTGTGATCGTGAATGACTTCTACGCCGATCGTTGTGAGAGTGTCGCCGACGCGGTGCGTAAGGTCGGCGTGCGCGCGGCCGCGATAGCCTGTGACGTAGCGGACTTCGACCGTGTCCATCGTGCGGTAAAGGACTGGGAAGACTCACTAGGTCCGGTTGACATCCTGGTCAACAACGCCGGCAACGCGGGTCCCGACACCTCGATCAGCGATAGCACCCCGTTCTGGGAAACATCGGCCGCAGACTGGGCGACTTGGATTCGCACAAACTTCATAGGCGTTCTGAACGTCACGCACGCCGTGATCGGCGGTATGGCTAAGCGCGGTTACGGCCGGGTTATAACCGTCATCTCGGACGCGGGCCGAGTTGGAGAGCCGAACCTCATCGTGTACTCAGGCGCCAAGGCCGGCGCCGCCGGTTTCAGCAGGGCGCTGGCCAAAGCCGTCGGCCGACGCGGCGTGACCGTGAACTGTGTCGCCCTGGCTAGCATGAGGACGCCTGCCACTGAGCATATCCTTCAGGATGAAGCGACCGTCCAGAAGATACTGCGCCATTACCACATCAAGCGGATTGGAGAGCCGGAGGATGCGGCCAATATGGTTCTTTTTCTTGCATCTGACGCCGCCGCTTGGATCACCGGACAGACCTTCCCGGTGAACGGCGGCTACTCGGTGTCAACGTGAGATTAACGGGCGCAAACCGGAGGCCAGAGGATGAAGACGAACGCTGTCGATCTTGGCGGATTTCTCGAGCGCGCTTACAGGAATGCGCCGGCTGTAAAGAGACTCTTCGATGAGGCTGGAATAATACCCGGAAGCATCAAAGAGCCGCATCAGCTGACCAGGCTTCCCGTCACCAAAAAGGAGAAACTCCTCGAGATGCAGCGCGCCGAGCCGCCCTTCGGCGGATTTTGCGGCGTGCCGATCGAGAAGATACGCCGCATATATGTCTCGCCCGGCCCTCTCTACGACCCGCAGGGCGCCGACGACCGAGGTATGGGATTCAAGCAAGTGTTCCAGGCGGCTGGGATCGGACCTGGAGACATCGCGCTGAACACGTGGTCCTACCATCTCGTGCCGGCGGGGATCGCCTTCGATGAGGCTCTCACCGCATCGGGAGCGACAGTGATACCGGCGGGGGTGGGGAACACCGACCTCCAGGCCCGGGTGATAGTCGAGCTCGGGGTCACGGTGGTGGTCGCCAGCACGGCCTTTTTCGTCACCCTAACCGAAAAGCTGGCGGAGATGGGATACGACCTCCCTGGCGGCTGGAAAGTAAGAGCGGCCTTTCTTGGCGGCGAGCCCGGCGACTGGTACGCGAAGCGCCGACAACTGGAACAACGATTCTCCCTGCGAAGCTTTTCTGCTTACGGGACCGCAGACCTTGGCATGATCGGTTGGGAGTGTGGATACGAGCCTGGCTACCATCTACTGCCGACCAGGATCGTTCAAATCTGCGACCCCTACAGCGGGCAGCCTCTAGCTGACGGGGAGCTCGGGGAGGTCGTGGTCACCGCATTGAACGAGGCCTATCCGCTCATCCGATTCGGCACCGGCGATGTAGCTTCACTGCTGCCGCCCTGCCTATGCGGCAGGCTTGGCCAGAGGCTCTCGCCGCTCGTCGCCCGAGTAGGAGATGCGGTCAAGGCGAGAGAGATTTTCCTCTATCCGCGCAACATCGAAGAGCTGCTACGAAGCGTGCCGGGCCTTGCCGGAGCGCAGGTGGTGGTGACCCGAGCGGGTCATCGGGACGAGATCCGGCTGCGTGTGCATCCCCAGCCTGGAGCGAACGCCGAAAGCATCGTGAGCGAAGTAAGCAAGGCCTTCGCGACGCTGTGCCGGTTGCGCGCCGATACCGTCGAAATAGTTCGTGACGGAAACCTTGAAAACGAACCAGCAATCGCGGACCGGCGACGTCTGTGAACGAGGTGAGCTTCCGATGAATGAGGTTTTGTATGAGGTTAGGGCTCCGGCTGCTTGGATAACGCTCAACCGGCCTGCAGCGATGAATGCCCTGACGCTAAACATGATCACGGAGCTCGGGCAAGCGCTGGACAACGCACAGGCGGACGCTGCGGTGCGGGCAGTCGTGGTGACCGGGGCGGGCCGCGCGTTTTGTGCCGGCGCCGATCTCAAGCTCGTTGGCGGCTCCGGCAGCGCGATCCAGCCGCAACTGAGATTTTTGAACCGCGTCGCTGCCGCCTTCCGGCGCGTGGAAACGTTTCCCAAACCGGTGATCGCCGCAGTCAACGGCTATGCGCTTGCGGGTGGCATTGAGTTGGTCTTGTGCTGTGATTTGGTGCTGGCGGCAAAAAGCGCCAAGATGGGTGACGCGCATGTAAACTATGGCTTAATACCTGGTGGCGGAAGCACCGTGCGTCTGCCGCGCAAGATCGGCGTGACCCGTGCGAGGTACCTTCTCTATACCGGCGCCTTTCTGCCATCGGAAAAACTTGAAGAGTGGGGTCTGGTAAACGAAGTGGTCGATGATGAGCAACTCGTCGAAGCTGTCGGGCGTTTGGTCGAGATGCTTGCCGGCAAGAGCCCCTTGAGCCTGCGCCGGATGAAACAACTCGTCGAGGATGGTCTGGCCCAACCCGTCGAAGGAGCAGTCCGGCTTGAGCTCCTCGCGAGTGAGGCACACATGCACTCGCGCGATATGGCCGAGGGGCTTGAAGCCTTCGCCAACAAGCGTCGGCCTGTGTTCACGGGGAGCTGAAAGCGGTGCGGACACCAGCAGTGCGAAGATCAAAGCTGCCTCAGAGCAAAAAAGCTGCTTACCGGAAGCGGCCCAAAAAGCGAGCAAACGGCGGCGGCAATGGCTTGAATACGCGGCAACGCGTCCTCAAAGCTGCCGCCGAGCTTTTCGCTCGCAAGGGTTACCACGCCACCAGCGTTCGCCAGCTATCGTCCGCGGTCGGCCTCGGCCGCGGAGCGCTCTACTACCACATAAAAGGTAAGGAGAGACTGCTGTGGGACATTCTTTGGGAACCTGCCAGGCGTTTGGCCGATAAGGCCGTCGCTCTGCGATCCCTCGACGCCACTCCGGAGGAGAAGCTCCGCCTTTTCGGGCGCAACCTTATGCGAGGTATCGCTGAGGACCTGGCCGAATGGACCGTTTTCTTTCGCGAGTTTCACGGATTGTCGCGCCAACGCCTTAACGAGGTTCTAAAGTTGCGCGAGACCTTTGAAGCTGTTTTCCGGGAGATCCTGGACGCCGGACATGCTCAAGGACAGTTTCGAGAACTTGATCCTCTACTGATAAAGGGTCTGCTGGGCATGTTCAACTACTCGTATCTCTGGATTCGACCCCATGGCAGAAAAACACCGGAGGAAATCGCCGATGAATTCTGCGATGTCATCCTATACAGCATTTGCCTCCGGCAAGCGGATTCAGCAAAGACCTAGGAGCGCCTTGGCGCTACCGTTTGCTGCGTCGCACTCGGGACGGCTTGTAATCGTGTTGGCATTGACAGCGACCTACATGGTTGTGGAGGCCATCGGCGGTTGGCTGGTGGGCAGTTTGGCGCTGCTTGCGGACGCGCTACACATGCTGAGTGACGTCTTCGGGCTCTCCGTAGCTCTGGTGGCCTGCTGGTTCGCTACCTCTCCTCAGAGCCCGCTCACCGCCGGTCGCCATTCCGTCGGAGCATTCGCGGCATTGCTCAATTGCACCGTGGTATTGGCAACGTCTGCCTACATCTTGGCCGAAGGAATGCGGCGCTTGGTTCATCCCATCGTGCTCCAGAGCCTCCCCATGATACTGGTCGCAAGTGTCGGCTTGGCTATCAACGCAGGCGGTCTGATGTTGCTGAGGCCGGCAGCCGAGGAGAGCGTGAACGTCCGCGGAGCTTATTTGCAAGTCCTGGTTGACCTGTTGAGTTCAGTCGCGGTGATCGCGGGTGGGTTGATCGCCTGCGTCACCGGATGGATGCGCCCGGATGCTTTGGTGGCGATCCTGGTCGGACTTTTAATAATCCCGCACACGTTGCGCTTGGCTGTCGAGTCTATAGCCATGATACGAAGCGATCGGCCTCGGACAACCGAACACGTCGTCGGCCGATCGGGAGGCCGATGCTGCCCGAATCCTTGGGCCGACGGGCCGATGGGGATGCCTGGAGAGTCGCCCGCAGACTGACGGATCTCGGAACTTATCAATGAAAGGGGGACGCGGAGCTTTCGTTAACCCTGGGGCAAGTACCTCCAGAGTGAGCGGGCAGGCGGGTTGGTCCGAACCTGCTCGGGCAGCCTGCGTGATAGCGGTTTTTGCCGGCAGAAGAATCGGCAAACGGAATTCGTCCGACTTCGAACTTTCCGAAGACCCGAAAGTTCTTCCCCGCGGCGCCAAGCGCTACATCGGGGGGAAGGCTAAACCGCTAAGGCGGGCATACAGCAACGCAGCGATGCCGAAGCTTATTGCGTACAAAGTGACCGGCGAGCTGGTTGATCCGGGCTTTTTTGGCGGAATGTCTCCCCAGGGACTCGGTGGCGGCATTTCGCAGGTGTTCGAAGGCATGTTCTATCGGCAGCTTGCCGGGGCGTTCGCCGACCGGCTGGCATCGCCTTTATTCAGTCCCGCCGTTGCAAAGCAGATCGCGCTCAAAGGTAGCGGGCGGCGGCGGACGGCCTACTTCACAGACCTGACTAGGGTCGAGGTGATCGGCTGCACGGCAATCCCTGATCCGGACGCCAACTCTGTTAAGACCGTGGCCTCGCGAGTCTCCGACGGCCGGATAATAGACGGCGAGAAGTTCTGGACATCGAGCGGCGGGATCTCAGACTTCTGCATCAGCCCCACGCGCCCGAACCGGAACGGGGGTCCCTCCCGCTCAGTCGTGGAACCCGGTCAAGGACACGGTTTTGGTCTGGGCACGCGGTGCAATGCGCCCTCGCAGCCCTGTCGATTGACACGTTCATCGCAGAAACACGGGAATTGCGAGGTTCTGGAATGATCGGATTGAAACAACACACCGTAAAAGAAGCGAAAAGCCTAAAGCAAGCACAGCAGCGGCATCAATGGAGTATTCCCCCACACTACAATGTGGCAGTTGACTGTCTCGACCGCCATGTCGACCTACGCGATCAAGTAGCACTGTATTATGAGGATGAGAGCGGACACCATGAGCGCTACACGTTCGGCGAGGTTGCGACGCTGAGTCGGCGGTTCGCAAATGCGCTTCGCGGGCTGGGGATCGACAGTGGTGACGTCGTGGGAGTGCACTTGCCGCAGCGGCCGGAGACAGCGATCGCTCATATCGCGTTCTATCGATTGGGCGTTATCGGCCTGCCGATATCGAAGCTCTTTGGTCACGACGCGATACGTTACCGCCTGAACGACAGCTCCGCACGCGCCATTCTGGTGGAGGCCGACAACGTCGAGAAGGTTGAAAGCATTCGCAAGGACACGCCGAACCTTGCGCACATCATTGTGGCAGGAGCTAGGGTCCCGGGCACGCTTACGTTCGAAGACCTTGTCTCAAAAGCTTCCGCGGATTTCAGCATGGGGAGAATGAGCGGCGAGGATCCGATCCTTCTGATGTACACTTCCGGCACGACCGGCGACCCAAAAGGTGTGCTTCACGTCGCTCGTTGCATACTCGGCCACAATGGCATCGACTACTCGTATAATTTTTTGCGCCAGGGCGATCTCTATTACAGTCCCGCAGACTGGGCATGGGGTGGTGGTCTGTTGGACGGATTGCTAGGGATCTGGCCGTATGGCGTCCCGGTGCTTGCATACCGCGCTGACAACCGCTTCGACCCCGAGGTTACCTTTCGGCTCCTTGAGAAATACGGAGCATCGGTCGGGCTTTATCCCCCCACCGCGCTCAAAAGGATGCGGGAGGTTCGAAACCCGCGGGAAAAATACCGAGGGCTGAAGCTCCGCTGCATCGCCAGCGGCGCCGAGCCTGTGAGTCCCGAACTTGCCCGATGGGTACGTGAGGTGCTCCGGGCCGAGTTCAACCAGGTATTCGGCCAGACTGAGGCAAATTACTTTATAGGCACTTGC
Source organism: Deltaproteobacteria bacterium (assembly GCA_021831785.1). GTDB lineage: Bacteria > Desulfobacterota > Binatia > Binatales > Binataceae > JAJYYI01. The sequence goes on from JAKBMB010000028.1 coordinate 270,534, forward strand.
TCGGCACTCGAAAAGCCCGATCTGGAACCAATGGGCAAGCCTTACCCGGGACATGAAGTGGCCATCGTCAGCGAGGAGGGCGTGCCGCGAAAGCCCGGAGAGACCGGGCAGATAGCCACCAAAGCCACGAGCCCGGTTGTGATGAAAGGATACTGGAAGAACCCGGAGGCTATGCGGGAGAAGTTCGTCAAAGGCTGGTGCTTAACCGGCGATCTTGGGCATATGGACGACCGAGGTTATGTCTATTTTCATGGTCGGGCTGATGATGTGATTAAGAGCTCCGGTTATCGGATCGGACCGGCCGAGGTCGAGGCCAAAATAATGGAGCATCGAGCCGTCGCCTCCTGTGCCGTCATAGGCGTTCCGGATCCTCAGCGCGGCCAGGCTGTGAAGGCGTTCGTGAAGCTCCTTCCCGGTTTTCGGCCTTCGCAGGAGCTAATTGAAGAGATTCAGAAATACGTGAAGAAAAGCCTGGCCGTTCATGAGTACCCGAGAGAAATCGAGTTTATTGACGAATTCCCAGTGACGGTAACAGGCAAAATCAGGCGCCGAGAGTTACGTGAGATAGAGGAGAAGAGTCGCCGATCGTGAACGCTCACGTAAGCCGGTGAGGCTTGCTACTAATGCCGTCCGTTCATAACTAGAATCCGGTTCCGGTTGACCCAAGACCGGGCCCCAGAAGAGCGGGTGTAGTCTTTGTTTGTCGCCAACCGTTTGAAGGTTGTTGGTGCGGTTGCAGCCTGGTAGATTCGGGCACGCTCAAGCGATGGGTGCGCAGGACACAGAGGGACCGTTCGGTCGGATCAAGGTGGTCGAATGTGGCTGGGGCGTGTCAGCAGCATACGGAGCTAAGCTGTTGGCGGATCTTGGAGTCAATGTTATCAAGCTGGAGCCGCCCGGTGGCGATCCGGCTCGTCAATGGGGTCCCTTCCCAGATGGCGTGCCCAACCCGGAAAAAAGCGGGCTGTTCGTTTATTTGAATACCAATAAGCGTGGCGTCGTCCTGGACTTGAAGCGCTCAGAGGGGCGTAAGCTGCTCGGTCGCCTCCTGGAGCGCGCGGACATTCTGATACATAACATATTGCCTCCGGACCGCGAACAATACGGCCTGCTAACCTCTACATTCAAGGCCGCTTATCCACAGCTCATAGTTGTTTCGATTTCTATGTTTGGCGATAGCGGCCCTCGGGCTCACTGGCGCGGCTCCGAACTTATTGCCTCGAATGCGGGCGGCTGGGCATTTCTTTCTCCGGGTGCGTCATCCCACCCCGAACTCGCGCCGCTGAAAGCTTTCGGCCATCAGTGCGACTTTCAGGCCGGCGTCCATGCCGCCTTCCTCGCGCTCGCAGCTTATCACTACCGCGCGAGCACCGGCAAAGGCCAGCATATTGACGTCTCCGAGCAAGAGTGCATTGCAGCAATGCTGGAGATGAATCTGATGCATTATAGCTATGGTGGCCGGGAGACCTCACGCCTCGGCCAGCGGGCGCTGGGGCCGTGGTTCATCGGCGACTGTGCTGACGGAAGGATTTTCCTTGTTTGCATCGAAGAAGACCAGTGGCAGCGGCTGGTGGAATTCATGGGCAATCCGGAGTGGGCGCATGAGCCGCTATTTAGGGATCGTGTGGTTCGCGGGCAGAACCTAGACGCGCTTAAGGCACTGATGACTGATTGGCTCGCTCAGTGGAAGGTGATGGATTTATATAAGGAAGCACAGAGACGACGGATACCTGTAGCTCCGGTTCACGCAATGAGCCGGCTCCTGGAGAACGAACAACTTCGCGAGCGTGGGTACTTCGTCGAGTTTCATCAGTCCGGAATGAACCAGATCAAGCTGCCTGGTCCCCCATCGCAGTACGGGTGTGCCGCATGGGCGCTTAAGCGACCGGCTCCACACCTGGGAGAACACACTGAGGAGGTGCTATGCAGGGAGCTGGGGCTCTCAACCACCCAGTTCGATGCGCTGAGGAAGGCCGGGATCGTGTAATTGCTAAGGCATTGTCCTTAGGCTGTGGAGAGACGAAGGAACGGATTCGCCACTTACAACTCGGACCCGGTCGGAGGACTCAAGAATGGGAGATCGGCCGCTCGATGGAATCAGGGTATTGGATTTTACCTGGGCGTGGGCCGGGCCATTCGCCACATTGCAACTTGCGCATCTCGGCGCAGAGGTGATCCGCGTGGAGACAACTATGCACAGGTTGTGTGTCACACGCGCAATTCCGCCGTTCGCAGATAACGTGGTTGGCGCGAATCGGGCTGGCTATTTCAACCAGTACAACCAAGGGAAGCGCAGCATTACGCTTAATCTGCGTAGTCCGCGGGCGCTCGAAATGATCTATGAGCTGGTTAAGCACTGTGACATCGTGGCGGAAAATTTTGGTGCCGGCGTTTCCGAGAGGCTGGGAATCGGGTATCCGAAGCTGCGCGAATGTAGGCCGGATATTATAATGATCTCGATATCGGCCTACGGCCAAACCGGACCGGCCAGGCGCTTTATAGGCTACGGACCGGTCGTCTCGGCATTTTCCGGTTTTTTTTCGACAACCGGCTACGTCGGTAGCGAGGAGCAGGAAATCGGCATATCGTATCCTGATCCCAATGCGGGCGCGCACGGCGCGTTTGCGCTGTTGGCGGCCCTGACCTACCGCGACGCCACGGGCGAGGGACAATACATTGACCTATCAATGGTGGAGACCGCCGTTTGCGTGATGGGGGAAGGACTGCTGGACTACCAACTCAACGGGCAAGAGCCGGTGCGCAATGGTAATCGAGATCGGGTGATGGCGCCCCACGGCTGCTACAAGACTAAGGGCGACCCAGATAAGTGGGTGGCGATAGCGGTCAGCAATGATGTGGAGTGGGGCTCGCTGTGCGTTGCAATGGGGCTTCCCGGACTTGTGCGGGACGAACGGTTCGCTACGGCAGAGGCCCGGAAGAGAAACGAGGATGCCCTCGATGAGCTGATTACCAATTGGACCCGCAGCCGCGACCGTTGGGAGATCGCCTGCTTGCTTCAGAGCGTTGGCGTTGTGGCGTTTCCTGCAATGAGCAACAAGGATCTATCTACGGATGCGCACCTCATGGAGCGCGGATTCCTAGTCAGGCTACGCCACCCGGAGATAAGCGAACGGGTTCACGCGGGAATTCCATGGAAAATGTCCGAGACGCCCTGTGAGGTGAGGAGCCCTGCCCCGCTTCTGGGCGCCGATACGGAATGGGTGTTAAGCTCCTTGCTTGGTTATTCGCACGAGGAGATTGAACAGCTACGTAAAGATGGGGTCGTAGCTTAAGGAGCACTCGGTAATACTTGATTCGGCCTCACTTGCCGGTTCGGTATCGCGCTCAAAAGGCCGTGGATCCTACCAGGCTGGTAGAGGGCCGGTCCTGCGGGTTCGTCACTTACCCGAAGGGTGGTGCAGCAGGCGGCCGAGAAAATCGACGACCTCGGTGGGATGAATAATGGCGGGGTTGAGCGTGAAGTAGGGGTTTCACGAGATGATCCCGGTGGCGCCGAAAGCACTTTCCAGTTGAAGTGATACTGTAACGCCGGGGTCTGTCCGCGCGGCGCCGAGACGCGCACGCGATGCAGCCGCTCGCGCAATCCGCTCTCGTCGAGGAAGGCGATGGTCCGCCCCTCGCAGAGCACTTTTCTTGATCTGCTGCCCGGCAGCATCGCGCTCAGCGCTGCGCCGCCTCCTCGTCGCGCTCCGGCGCCTTCCCGGTGGGCCTCCGGCAGGTACGGTTAAGCTTATGCAGGACGCGCCAGAGGTGAGTCTCGTGGTATCGCACGCCGCACTCGTACTCGATCAGATCGCGCACCCGCGCCGCAGTCCTCAGCCCGGTGCCGAAGCCGAGCGCTTCGGGGTCGCGCTCGAGCGCGTGCTCGATGTGCTTGCCAGTGCCGGCGCTAAATGTTAGCTGGATGCCGACGTTAAATGTCCCTCTTAAGCGGCAGCCACACTACCTTCGCATGCGGTAAGCCGCGCTTTAGCGCGCGGCGGCGGTCGGCGGCGCGCCAGAGCAAGCTTGATTCCTACAAGCCAATAGTAGATCGGCTGCTCAAAGACGGGGGGTGGAACGCGCAAGTGATTCTGCGCGAGATCTAAGTCGCTGGCTACCAGGGCAAGAGCAGCATCCTGCGCGACTACATCCGGCCGAAACGGCCGCCTAGGACAGCGCGGGCGACGGTGCGGTTCGAGACTGCGCCGGGCCGCCAACTGCAGAACGACTGGGCGGACCTGGGCACGGTGCTGGGCGGGCGGGCGCACAAGGTCCAGTTCGCGGTCAACACGTTGAGCTATTCGCGCCGGTTCCGTTTCGTCGCGATGGATTGCGCGAACGCCGTGTACACCTACGAGAATCTCATCTTAGGCTTCGAGTTGCCCCCGGCGCCTGCGCGCCGAGACCTCTTTGACGTAACGATCCAGCGCTTCGTCCAAACTGGTCCGCTCGGCGTCGCCCAGGTTGACGAAGCGCCCCCTCGGCCATCCGGCCTTCGACCTGGGCCGCCCAGCGCTCAGCCTGGGGGCGGCTATCGAAGCTTGCCGTGACCAGCTCGAACCCTCGCCTGCCTATTTGTACCTGCCACACGTGGCTCCGCCAGCATATCGTTGCCATGCGCTTCGGTGCGACAGATTTGTGACAATTGTGAAGCTGCTGGGGCTTGCGCTGCCTGGGCAGACCCCGCCACCGCTAAAAGTGGCTATTTTACGAGAAATTTGTGGTGCCGGGGGCGGGACTCGAACCCGCACGGAGCTTGCGCTCCAGGGGATTTTAAGTCCCCTGTGTCTACCGCTTCCACCACCCCGGCGAGGTCTAAGGCGCCTTCGCTGCCACCCCGAATTTAATCGCTCAATACCCGCGGAAACAAGCGTCCCTTGCCTTTGCGTGCACCCGTCGTGACACCAGAGTATGGCCTCACGGGTTGCGCCGCTTAAGCTCGCGCTCGATCTCGCGGCGGGTCTGCTTTTGCGCCGCGACGGCGCGCTTATCGTACAGGCGCTTGCCCTTGACCAACGCCAGCTCGACCTTCACCCGCCCATGCTTGAAGTAAATTTTCATCGGCACCAGCGAGTAGCCTCGTTCGCGCACCTTCCCCCACAGCCGGCTGATTTCACGCCGATGCATCAGCAACTTGCGCTCGCGCTCCTCCTCGTGGCCGAAGCGGCCCGCCGGAGCGTACGCGCCGATATGCACGTTGGTAAGAAAGACCTCCCCGCGCTTGATTCGCGCGTAACTGTTGCGCAGGTTCACTTTGTGCGCGCGCAAGGCCTTGACCTCGGTGCCGACCAGCACGATCCCGCACTCGATCGCCTCCTCGACAAAAAAATCATGCCGAGCCTTGCGATTTTCGGCCACTAGCTCGTAGCCCGAGCCCTTCACCGCCCTGTCCTGCGCCATCGCATGCATAGCTTAACCGGCGCCGACGGCGATGATAAGCTGACCGCGAAAGCCGCGCTGGCACGCTTTTGGGGTTTGTGGTAACATAACTAGCAGTGAGAAAGTCCCAAATATAAGGAACGGGGGCGAAACTGGGTTCGACGAGGACAAGAGGATCACGGACGCACGCCGGGGTACTGTTGGCCCGTAAAACAAACAGACTGCGAAATTTATCCGCAGACGATTACGGTTACGCTCTAGCGGCCTAAGCGCCGCTGGCGTCCTCCCGCCGCAGGCCTGCGGTGGCGGAGTAGGGCGTCGATTAGCAGGCTAGGCGCTCGCCGTTTGCCGGTGGGGCAAGGCGCCGAAAGCAAAATCGGCTGGCCGCTTAGCAGCCTGTCCTTGGGCGGCTTAAGCGGCGAGATAAAATACACGGACTAAGCGTGTAGCGGTTGTGGTCTGACGGTTTTCGGACGGGGGTTCAATTCCCCCCGCCTCCACCAAGTTTCTCTAGGAAATTCGGGCCTTTTTTCCGCAACCCCCTTGGGGGGTCCGGTCAGGGGTCCGGTTTTTCCCCAAAAAACGCGGCCGCCAGAGGTACTGCACGTCCGCCGAGGCGTGCGAGGATCGCTCGCGTCTGGAGCGCGATCGGTCCTTTCTCGCTTCGTCGAATGCGCGCCGAAAGGCGCGATAGGCCGCCCCTACCTCGCTATCGTCGCCGTCGCGGCTCACGTCGGCGGGCACGCGTTTGGCGTAAAAATAGAGGACATCCGCCGAAAGGTTGAGAATCTTCGCGAGCTGCTCGGTCACCTCGTTCTCGGACGGGTAGCGCCGGTCATGCTCAAGATCATTGAGGTACGGCGGTAGAACCTTGCGGCCGTCTTCTCGGCAAAGACGTTCGCCGACTTCCTTCTGGGTCAGTCCCGCCTTCTTGCGCGCTTCCGTGATTACCTGCCCGAACGTCTTCATGCCATCCTCATCCCTCAGATTATCCTCTCGTCGCCAGTGCCAACGCATCGGCGATGGTCTTCAGCGGTAGGGCCAGTTTCAGCGGATCGTCAAGCAGTCGCAACGCCCCGAACCGCTCATACCAAGCCGCCGCCCGCTCGTCCTTCGCATCGATCGCGAGAGCCACACCGCCCACCTCCACGGCGATTTTCTTTGACAATGTCGATAACCCGGCTCCAGACAAGCGATCCATTGATCATCGCCAAAGGTCACGATTTTTTCGGATGTTTCTGACCCGTGCCGCTAGGGAAGCTCTGCACAGGTCGCCGAGCAGAGACGGTTAACTGAAGTGATCATGGGAATCGGGGTGAATGGAGGGACATCGAGTGGTGTTTGGCGTCGCAGTGGTCGGCGCGGCGGCTGGGGGCTGCCCGGAGTTCGCTCACCACGCGCAACTCACCGCGCTCGGCAACAGTTGGTAGCGGACTTGGTAGAGATTGGCCAGTGCGAACATGGTATGCGCGCGGGCCAGGTTCTTGACCAAGCCCCGATACCTCACTTTGACGAAGCCCCACAGATGCTTGACCACGCGCAACGGATGCTCGCCGCGGGCGCGGGTCCGCGAGCGGGCGCAGTTGATCTTCTTCCAGCGCGCGGAAAGCTGCGCCCTGGAGTTGGGCCGCCGATTGATCCGGTAGCGCACCCCGCGCGCCGCATAGGCCTGCCGATCGGCTTCCTTCCAGTACGCCTGGTCGCCGAACACTTCGCGCTCCTGCCCGTGCAGCAGCGCGGGCAACTGCGTGATGTCGGCCGCCGCTGCGTTGGTCGCGGTCACGGTGTGGACGATGCCGCGCTTATCCGCCCCGATGTGCAGCTTCATGCCGAAGTGCCAGTTCCGGCCCTTGCGCGTCTGCTTCATCTCGGGGTCACCGGTCGCGCTCGCGTTCTTGGTCGAACTCGGCGCCGCGATGATGCTCGCGTCCACGATGGTCCCCGCGCGCAGCAACAGCCGCCGCTCTTCGAGCAGCCCCGCAATCGCCTCGAAGATGCTCTTGGTGAGCCCGTGCTGCTCCAGCAGGTGGCGAAAGCGCAGAATCGTACTCTCGTCCGGCACCACGTCGTCGCCCAGCTCCACACGGGCAAACCGGCGCATCGACTCGCTGTCGTAAATCGCGTCCTCGGCCTGCGGGTCCGACAGGTTGAACCACTGCTGCAGGAAGTAAATCCGCAGCATCTTCTCCCGCCCCAGTGGCTGGCGCCCCTGTCCCGCCTTGGGGTAATGCGGCTCGATCAGCGCGAGCAGCCGCGCCCACGGAATCACTGCGTCCATCTCGGCCAAAAACCGCTCACGCCGAGTCACCTTGCCCTTGTGCGCCCACGCCATCGATGCGAACGTCCGCTGTTCACCCATCACTCCACCTCTGCACCCATCCACCGATCAACTTCATTTTACCCATATCGATCGACTTGTGCAGGGGTTCCCTAGGTGGCGCTGCTGGCGGGCGGCATGTTGATTTGGGCAATCGAGGGCAAGGCGAAATTATCGACCGAAGCGATCACCGGAGTCGTATTTTCGGTCGCGCTTGCGATCGGCAGCCTGACTGCTCGGGGCGAAGAACTTATCGACGCCCTGTTCGGAGCGCCGGGCGGTATGACAGCCATGGAAACAGCATTCGGTCTGCTCGCCGCCTTGGCGGTGACCGGTTTCATCGTCAAGGCGCGAGATCGTCTGCTCGTATCGCTGGTATCGACGGAGGTCGCGATCGCTTCGGATATCGGCGTGGCGCGTCTGGAGTTGTCATTTCTGCTCGCTTTCGCGGTGACCGTCGCGCTCGGGATGCGTTATCTCGGGGTCTTGCTCATGGGCTCCATGATCATCATTCCCGCGACCGTTGCGAAGCGTCTTGCGAGAAGCATCGACGGTATGTTCGCGATTGCAATTGGAGCTGGGCTCGCCTCCACGCTCTTGGGTACTTGGATCGCCGCCGTGGCACATCGTCCGTCCGGTCCGATCATCGTCGCCATCGCCGGCAGCCTTTTCTTCCTTAGCCTGCTCAAACCCTGACGGTCCGCCGGGTTCTTTGTGCGAAGACCGGATGCGAGGCGGAGCTTGCGTTAGAATCGCGGCCAGGCTGCGCCCCTTATCGCGCGGGCCGGCGTTGAGGGTTTATCCGACAAAGGAGACTTAAGCCTATGACGGCCAGCGCCCAGATCAGTATCTATCCGCTACGCCAAGAGCACCTCGGCCCCGCTGTGAAGGCTGTACGCAATGCCCTTGAGAAGCACCGATTGACTCCGCAGGTCGGCCCGATGAGCACGACCGTGACCGGGGAAAGCGGCGTCGTGTTCGCCGCACTCGCCGAGGCGTTCGCTAAAGTCGCAAGCAGCAGCGAAGTCGTGATGACCATTGCAATTTCCAACGGCTGCCCGGTCCCGAGCTGACCCTTCCACGCCAGCAGACGCCTTGGCTACCACGCGCATCACGAAGACAGCCGGCGAGGTTGGGCCAGACGCTTATACTGACTGGCGCACCTCTGCTCTCGGCGCGATCACCGAGGTCCTGGAACAGGAACTAATATTGGAGCTGTCGGGATCTGTATCGGGCAAGGCGGTGCTGGAGGTCGGTTGCGGGGACGGGGCCCTGACCCGCGAATTTTGGCGCCAAGGCGCATCGCTCGTTGTCGGATGTGATCCGGATCGGCGCATGATCGCAAAGGCTGTCGCCCGCGCGACTGCCGGCCGGCCTGCGATCAGCTACCTGCTCGGCCGCACCGAGCATCTGCCGTTGCGCGCGCGCAGCTTCGATCTCGCAAGTGCGGTGACAGTTCTCTGCTTCGTTGAGGAAAAATCCCAGGCCGTGCGGGAAATGGCGCGGGTGCTCAAGCCCGGTGGCCGCGTCGTCATAGGCGCGCTGAGTAGATGGAGCACGTGGGCGGCTTCGCGGCGAATCCGCGCTTGGTTGGGGAACGAGTTCTGGCGACAGGCGCGCTTCGCGACCGCGCGCGACTTGCGCGCGATGGCGACCGGCGCCGGCCTACGCGTCGACCGGCTCTGCGGCGCGGTCTACTACCCCCACTTTGCCCTGGCGGCACGCGCGATGAAGCCGCTCGACCCAATCCTACGCCGGATAACTACCTTCGGTGCGGCATTTATCGCGATACAGGCGACCAAGCAAGCGTGATCTTGCAGCCGGCGCCGTCATGCGACGGGCAACGGATTCCCATCTAAGGCTGCGCTCGGTTATTGTGGAAACACAGGCAGCGCAGGAGGCTGCGGGCGATGAGCGAGCTTGAAAGCGGCAACGAAAACGCGGGCGTCGAATCCCTCGGTCACGACTGGCCGGTCATAGTGGACGATCTAAACCGGCTGTTGCGGCTTAGGACAACGCCGATCGGGATGAAGCTTTTCCGCACCACCGAAGAGATGGAGGTGATTCCCAAGCTTCGGCGCCCCAAGGCCATCCACACCACCGACCAGATCGTCGCGCAGGCGGCGCGGCTGGGATGGACGGTCGGCATCACGATGCAGGATTTGGTCGGCGCTCAGTGCGGCGCCGTGATTGGACTGCATCCCCAGGATGAAGCGTGGCTGTCGGGCAAGGGAATGGCCGGCGTATGGTTCTCCACGCTGGCCGATTCGGCCGCTCATCAGCGCGCGATGGATGTCGTACCGCATGGCAGATACACCGCGATGGCGGTCTCGCCGCTTGCGTCGGGGCGTCTCAGTCCCCCGGACATCTGTCTAATCTACGGCACGCCGGGCCAGATGATCGTCTTCATCAACGGTCTTCAATGGTCCGGCTACCGGAAGTTTCAGTGGAGCGTGGTCGGCGAGTCGGCGTGCGCCGATTCGTGGGGACGGGCGCTGCAGACCGGCGAGCCGAGCCTCTCGGTGCCTTGCTACGCCGAGCGCCGTTACGGCGGCGTACTGGACGACGAGATGCTGATGGCGCTCAAGCCGCATCACCTGCTCAAGGCGATCGATGGAATGAAAAAGCTCGCCGCCAACGGCTTGCGCTACCCCATCTCGCAATACGGAATTCAGTCCGACGCCCGCGCCGGTCTGGCCGTGAGCTACGGCTCGAAAGAAAAATAACTGCGCTCGCGGCGCGTTTGGATCGCTGGGCTGTCTCTGCTCAGTCGCGGCGCATCACTTCCACCGGCAGGCGGCGCGAGGCGCGGCGGGCCGGATAAACGCTGGCCATCAGGCACAGCGCCAGCGCCGCGGCGGCGACCAGCAAAAACTCAAGCGGCGCGACCACGACCGGCACGGTCGAGGTGCCGTAGATTTCTTCCGGGATGCGGATGAAATGGTATCTTCCCAGGGCCCAGGCGCCGAACAGCCCCAGACCCAACCCGCTCAGCGTCCCAATTCCACCCAAGAGCGCCGCGTTGAAAAAGAAAATCAGCCTGACCGCGCGCGCCGACGCCCCCATCGTCATCAAAATCGCCATGTCCTTGCGCTTTTCCATGCCGGTCATGATCAGCGTGGCAACCAAGTTGAAGGCGGCGACTCCGATGAGAACCATCAGCACCAGCGAGTAGACCAGCTTGAGCATCGCGAAGCCGGCCGCATAGGCCTGGTTAAGCTCGGTCCAGTTGCGTACGACGTAGGGATACGACAGCTCATTTTGCAGGCGCCGGGTGACGCGCGAGGTCTGGCTCAAATCGTCGAGGTAGACCTGAATGCCGTCGGCTTTCTGCCCGCGGCCGAAAAAGTCCTGCGCCGCGCGCAGGTTCATGATGACAAGACTCCGGTCAACGAACGAAACCCCCGAGCTAAACAGCGCGCCGACGATAACATTGCCTACCCGCACTCGCAATTGCTCGCGGTCGGCGGACAGAATCGGTGAGATGACCCGCAGCCGGTCGCCCGTGGAGACCTTGAGCCTTAGCGCCAGCGCGCCGCCCATCAAGAGCGCGCCAATCATTGGGCGGCCGCCGTCGTCGGCGGCGGGGGGATAGTTTTGCGTCAAGCTTGCGACCGAGCCCGAGACCACGCGCATGCTTTTTTTGAGCTCTGAGAGGGCAACCGGATTATCGGGCTGGACTGCGCGCACAAGCACGCCGCTGATCCCATGGCGCGCGCTGAGCATGGCCTGAGAATTCAGAAACGGCACGGAGCCGGCTACGCCAGGGACGCGATTGATGCGTTGCGCCAGCACTTCGTAGTCGGCGATAGGACCGGCGATGCTCGTGACCTCGACCGGCGGGGTCAGGTGCAAAACGCGCTCGCGCAGATTGGCTTCGAACCCGTTCATCACCGAGATTACGACGCATAGCGCCGCCACGCCGATCGCAACGCCCAGCCCGGTAAAGGCAGTGGTAACCGAGACGGACCTGGTCTTGTGCCGCGTCAGCAGATAACGCGCGGCAATTTGAAACTCGTAGCGCAAAACTAACCTCTATGCAGCCGCTGCGCGAGCCAGACCGCCGGCCGCGGACATCCGCGCAAGCACCAGCGCGCAGTAACATCATCATGGCAACGATGATATAAGATGCAAAGTGCGAGGAAGCGGTCCTCGGAGCCAAGCGTGGCAAAACGCAAGAGCGAGAACCTGACGCTGTTTGCCGCCGGAGCGGAGCATCGGCCGCTGGCCGACAGAATGCGGCCCCAGCGCTTAGAAGAGGTGCTCGGCCAGGAGCACCTGCTCAAGCCGGGGCGGCTGCTGCATGAGATGGCGGCCGCCGGCGTGATTCACTCACTTATCTTGTGGGGGCCGCCGGGGAGCGGCAAGACCACGCTCGCGCGCCTGATCGCGCGGCAAAGCGGCGCGGTGTTCCGCGCCTTTTCGGCGGTCAACTCGGGCATGGCCGAACTGCGCGAGGCGGTCGAGGCGGCGCGCAGCGAGCTTGCTCTCACCGGCCGGCGCACGGTGTTGTTCATCGACGAAATCCATCGCTGGAACCGCGCCCAGCAGGACGGAGTGCTGCCGCACGTCGAGAGCGGGCTCCTCACTCTAATCGGAGCCACCACCGAAAATCCGTCATTCGAGGTGGCGGCGCCTCTGCTGTCCCGCGGGCAGGTGCTCGTGCTCCATCCACTGGGGCAAAGCGACCTCGCCGAGCTTGTCAAGCGCGCCCTGAGCGACGCCGAGCACGGGCTCGGAAAATTGAGGCTCGGCGTTTCGCCCCAGGCGCTCGACGAGCTCATCGACGGCGCAGCGGGCGACGCGCGCAAGCTGCTCAACGCGCTCGAGCTGGCTGCCGAAATGGCGCTGCGGGCCAAGGCCGGCGTAATCGACGCCGCCCACGTGCGCGAGGCAAGCCAGCACAAGGCGCTGCTCTACGACCGCGCCGGCGAAGAGCATTACAACGTGGTCTCGGCCTTCATCAAGAGCATGCGCGGAAGCGACCCCGACGCGGCGCTGTTCTGGCTGATGCGCATGCTGGAAGCCGGAGAAGACCCGCTGTTCGTGGCGCGCCGGATGGTGGTCTTCGCCGCGGAGGATGTCGGCAACGCCGACCCCAACGCGCTCAATCTCGCGCTCGCGGTCAAGGACGCGGTGGATTTTCTCGGCCTGCCTGAAGCCGAGATCCCCCTGGCGCAGGGCGTGACCTATCTGGCCACGGCGCCTAAATCCAACGCCAGCTATCGCGCGATGGGTCAGGCGCGCGAAGACGTCAGCCGCTTTCGTTCGGCGCCGGTCCCCATGCATCTGCGCAACGCGCCGACCCAGCTAATGAAGGCCCTGGGCTACGGCCGCGACTATCGCTATCCCCACGACTATCCGGACGCGCTGGCGGCTCAGGAGTTCATGCCCGAGCCGCTCAAGGGCCGGCGCTACTACCTGCCTTCGAAGCGCGGCTACGAAAGGCGAATTCGCCTGCTGATGGAACGCGCGCGGCTGGTGCGCGCCGCGCAGAGCACAGAAACGCCTCGGCCGCCCGATAAAGAAACTCCCTGAGCGCCAGGCTTTTTACGTCGCGCCTGCAAGGCCGACTCCCGAGCCTCACCTAGGTCGCGACAGCGCCCTGCGCGCGCCCCGCTAAAACGGTCCCTACGGCGCCGCGGCCGCTAAAAGTACGATGCACGCGCCGAAGGCCGCTTCCCTCAGCGCGCGCCGAGCACCGCGTCCTTGAGGCTCTTGGCCGGAGTGAAGCGCAGCCGCGTGCGCGCGGGAATTTTAATCTGTTCGCCGGTTGACGGATTGCGCCCCACGCGCGCCTTGGTTTTACGCTTGCGGAAGACGCCGAGGCCGGCCAGCTTCAACGTGCCCTCTTTCTTGAGCTGGCGCACGACCACGGCGGTTAGCTCGTCGAGCGCGGTCTTGGTCTGCTTTTTGGTCAGGCCGACCTTCTCGGCGAGGTAACCTGTAAGCTGAGCCTGGGTCATAATCTCATCCTCCCTAAACGCTGTGCGCGTGGATTTTCAAACCAGGGTGAACCAAGAGCGCGTGTTTTTCAAGGGTTTGGCGGCAGTGTGATGATTTTTTATCTGCTGCCCAAGGCTTTCGCTGAATCATGATCGGCCGAGTGCGGCGCGCGAGCTTTCGCACGGTATCGCGCGTGCCTTATGCTCTTGCTGACCCTGACTGCTCCCGGTAGCGAACCTCGACCAGAAACAAGCCGCGCGCCGGCGCTGGCGCGGGGGCCCGCGCGCGGTCGGCGCCGGCCAGAAGCTGCGTAATGATCGCTTGAGAAAGCCGGCCGCGCCCGACCTCGACCATCACCGCCACCATCGTGCGCACCATGTGGCGCATGAAACTGCTGCCTTCGACGCGGTAGGTCAGGAAGTCGCCTGTCATCCGCCACCAGCTTTCGTCGATGCGGCGCACGGTGCTCCGCGTGGGCGAACCGAGGCTGCGGAATGCGGCGAAATCATGCTCGCCGACAAAGCGCTCGGCTGCGGCGCTCATCGCGGCGCGATCCAGCGGCTGCGCTACATGCCAGCAGTAGCGCTGATGGAACGGCGAAGGCAGTGTTCGGTTCAAGATGCGGTACTCGTAGACGCGCGAGCGCGCGTCGCGGCGCGGGTCGAAATTGTCGTTCACCGCGCTCGCCGCGACCACCACGATGTCCGCCGGCGTGAGCACGTTGAGCGCGCGCATGAGTTCATCGGTGCCAAAACGCGCCGGCGCGGAAAACGCCGCGACCTGGCCCAGCGCGTGCACGCCGGCGTCAGTGCGCCCCGCCGCGTGAACGCGAATTTCGCGCCCGTACAAACGCTCCAGCGCAGCCTCGAGACGGCCTTGCAGGGAGTCCTGTCCGCGCTGAAGCTGCCAGCCGCAGTAGTTCCCGCCGTCGTACTGAAGCTTAAGTTTGATCCTCATACCGAAGAGGCGTCCGGCGCGTGTCTCATGCGGTCCACACCGGCGCGAGCGCGACTGTACGAACGGGCGCCGTTTGATACCGGTCTCGCGTTGGTCCCTTCGCTCAAGCGCGCGGCACGGGCCTGCGACCGGCTGAGCTTAACAGGCGAGACTATAGCGCTTCCGCCTTTTCCTTCGATACCGCGGGCCAACGGCGCGCGTCTTGGCGGTATTTTTGAACGCCCGGCTGACGTAAACTTATTTTCGCCGCGCGTAGCCGGCGTAATCCTCGCCGTAGGTTCGAAGACCAGTGGGAGTCAACCGCCGTGACATGGAATTTATGGCTCAGGCTTTGACCGAAGCCGAGCGTGCTATGGCTGCGGGGGAAGTTCCCGTTGGCGCAATTGTGGTCGCCGAGGACACGGTACTGGGGCGCGGCCGCAACCGCACGATCGAACTGCGCGACCCGACCGCGCACGCCGAAGTGCTGGCGATCCGCGAGGCGGCCGGAGCGGGCGACGGCTACAGGCTCGAGGGAGCAAGCCTGTACGTCACGCTGGAGCCGTGCGTGATGTGCATGGGCGCGATCGTCAACGCCCGCCTTGCCGCGCTCAAATTCGGCGCATGGGATGAAAAGGCCGGCGCCGCCGGCTCGGTGTACGACGTTGGACGAGACGGCCGGCTCAACCATCGAATCGAGATTTACCCGCGAATCATGGCCGAGGCGTGCGCGGACATTCTCCGCCGATTCTTTCGCGCTAAGAGAAACGCCGGCTAAGCGGCGGCACGACGCCGCCCTAGCGCGGGCCCGGCACCTCGGGCCTTCGCGCTCGCGGCCGCGCGTGGCCATGGGGTTCTCGCTTGAACCCGGCGGCCCGCGTCGGCGGGCACGATCGGCCTGCGCACGGTCCGCGGATTTGCGGAACCGAGCCTAATGGCCACAGCCTTCGGCAGCGCGAAGCTCGATAAAGCGCCGGAAAAGAAGGCGCATGGTCTCGATATGCTGGATGCCGATGAAGGGATGGCAGCCGAACATGAAGGTCGGATATCCGAGCGCGGAAAATTCATCCGCTTCGCGCTTATGGGCCTCAAGCCGAGCCGCCATTTTGCGCGCGCTCAGGTCGGCCAGAAAGCGGCGCGGCTCAAGACCGACGCCAGCGGCCAGGTAGGCGAGCACCGCCGGACGGCCGATATCTTGCTCGGCCTCGAAGGCAGCCCGAAACACGGCAGCGTGGTAGGGCTCGAACACGCCAGCCTCGCGCGCCAACTCGGCACCCTCGAGCGCGGCCCGGGAATCTAGCCAGCGCACGGGCACCGGCGCACGAACACCCGTCTCGGCGGCCACCATTGCAACCTTAAGCCGCTGCGCCGCAGCCACCGGCTGCCCGGGCAGAATTCGCCGATCACGCATCGAGATCGGCACCCCCTTCCATAGCGGCACGATACTAAGCTCGTGCTGAAGCTCGCCCACAATCCGCCACGCGATGTAGCAAAGCGCCGAGGCATAATCGAAATAGATCGGAACAATTACCTGCATGGCGAGCGCTTCAAGGCTGCATCGCAAGCCTAGCACTTAGCTGGCCTTGGGGCCACCAAAAATGACGATGGAATCTGGGGAGTCCAACCCTGGCAGCTCCAAAGGAAAAATTAAACCTGACCACCACCGAGGTCCGCGGTGGTTATCTACCGCCGCCGCACGGCCTTGCGGCTCTGCGCCAAGGGAATTACTCTTGACTACCTGCCGGCTGCAATATGCAGACCCCAATAATCGCGGCCGCCCGAAGCTGAAAAAAAGGGGGCCGGAGGAAACGCCGGGATGACGAATCATCGCCGGCGCCGCAACTTTCTGCGCAAACCGGCCCCCAATGGCTAGCACCAACCTAAGCGGTTCCAACCCTGAAGCGAAAATAACTTCATCGATGAAGACTCGGAAGTCCGCGCCCTATGCCTGTGCCATAGCCGAAAGGCAGAGGACCGGCTTGCGGGTTTTTGGTGCGTTGGAGGTTGTCCGGTCCGCGGGCCTCGGTGGCGCAGGCGGGCACCGCGGCCCACCCCACTAAGATTTATTTTCGCTTCAGGGCTAACTCTCGCGCTGAGTAGGCCAAAAAGCCGGCCGCGACGGGTCTTCATGCCACTTGCACTGACGCACGGCGAGGAATCGGGATCACCAGCGCCGAGATGAGCCGGCGGCGGCGTATCCCACTCGCTTTGATTAGCTGTCCCGGCGCGACTCGCCAAGAGCGGTACCAAGCGCCGCTTATAAGCTCGCCTTTAAGGCTCCGCGTCGTAAATTCTTTGCCTGATTTTGGCATCAAAGGCGGCGAACGAGCCTTCTAGCCATTCGCTCAACTTGGAACTCAAAACACTATTCAAATCTGATTTCGTCCGGGAAAAGAAAGGTCGTACTCCCGTCTTGAAACTTTACCAAATACATTCGCCGCCCGAGATTCTCGACTTCATCAACGATCCGGGCCATCTCGTTAAAGCGGACCCGACCTGCTTTGTCTCGGATTGGTTTAACTAGCCGACAGAGCCTGGTTATCGTTTCTTCCGCGCACATTGTGTTCATCGCAAATCACAGCCTCGATGGTTCCAGGTCTAGGTTTTCCGGTGATCTTCAATAAGCTTCTGCAATAAGCGTGCCCTGTTTGTTGGACGCTCTGAACCGTCAAGGGCTTCAACGCAAGTACTCAGATGGTTATGTTGTGGAACAAGTAGTTGGGCGTCAATCGCATTTATGTTAAGCGCAATCGGTTGCGCAACTATAGCTAATTCTCGCGAGCGCGGTCAGGCATGGGCAATTACGTTGCGCCCGCAGAGAATACAGCAGTTCCGGGCCTGCGCAAGTGCTTGACAAGTTACCGGCACGCAGCGGCGAAATTTTGCCGCGGTAGTGAGTCGGCGCAGGACCTCCACGACGCGAACGGCGAAGTTACTCGCGAGGCGCGAAAACCGGTGGCCGCTTCGAAGCCAAAACCTGTGCGTTTCGGTGAGCGGCCTACACCAGATCGAGCAGCGGGGCGCCTGAAGCGTGGATAAGCATCAGCGCTTGATCTTGCGCAAATTTTCAGCAGCCATTTTTTCTCGAAGCCTGGTTTTCTCAGCCGAAGCAATTCCGCGTCCGAGGGCCAGGACCGCCGGGAGCGCACGCCGAAGAGCAAACCTCGGGCGCAAATTGTCCGGACGACCGGATTACAACGACATACTGGGGAATCAGGCCCTTACTGGGTTACCGTTTCCATAACTCGGCCGCTGCCGGCGTCGGCAAGCTCGAGCTTAAACGGCTGGTCCACGCGCCAGGATTTTTTTGCCTGGCCAATTCCCTGTTTGATGTCGGAGATGAATTTCTCTTTGGCGAACGGCGGCATCTGGTCCATCGGAAAGTTGTCCAACAACACCTTGGCCTCGAGTTGAGAGGGCCACTGCACCGCTTTGACGCGGGCGCCCGCTACCGGCAGCTCACGCACCATCTCCTCGATCGCTCCGGCGAAGGAGTTCGGGAAGGCCACTGAGCTCTGCGCCGACGACGCCGGCCCGCCCGCGGCGCTTGTCGCCGCGGGACGCGCGCCCGCGCTGCCCGCCCCCGCGCTGCCGGTATCAACCGCGCCCGCTGCCGGCTCGCCCGTCACCGCGCTGCCCGCCGTCACATCATGTACGGCGACGTTGCCGGCCTCAGGGTTGCCCGCGCCGACCGGGCCGGCCGCGGCGTTGCCGGCAGAGGCATCGCTCGCCGGGGCGCCAGCCGCAGCAGCGCTGCCCGCAGGAGTTTCGATGGCGGCGCGGTCCGAGTCCGTGGCTTTACCGAAGCTCGCGGAGGTATCGGGAGCAGGCTGGCCGCCCGTCGCCGCGCCGTTCAGCGCCGTGGGTCCCGCTGCCGCTGCGGCCGCCGAGGGGAGTGCTGCGCTGGGAACTTTCACCACAGCGAGCTTAAGCGGCGCCGGCGCGGCGCCTGAGCTGCCGGAAGGCGCCGACCCTGGGGAGCCCCCGGACGCGCGGCGGTTCCCCCTGGCGCCGGGTTGTAACGCGGCATCCGGGCCGGTCGATCCTGGCGGGGCCGTCGCGGCGCCGAGGTTCATCGCCAGGCCCGGACCTGCCGCGCCGGGCTGTAGCGGCGAGCCGTTCGCTTCCGCTATTAACTGGCGCACCTGGGTGCGCGCGCGGTCGTCCGGGGCGAGCGTCAACGCCCGGTTGAGCGCTGCAATCGCCTGAGCCCGATGGCCGAGCTGGTTGTACGCCACGCCGAGGTTAAAGTACGCCTCGAAAAAGTCGGGCTTGACCCGCAGCGCGACATTGTATTGCGCCACCGCTTGGTCCGGGTTCCCGGTGTAGAGATAAAGCGTGCCCAGATCGGTGCGCACCGCGGGGTCGTCGGGCTTCTCCTTGAGGTAATGCTCGTAGGCCGCCGTCGCCTCGTCATAATGATGGCGGTCGTAGTTGACATTGCCGATTCCGCGCAGAGCGCCCAGGTTATCGGGCTCGAGTTTCAGCACGTGCGTGTACGCCCGGGCCGCGGCCTCGTAAAAAGCAGGATCGAGAAGCGCAGCGCGAAAGGCAACGTCACCGAACTGATTCCACAGCGCGAGATCATGAGGCTTTTGCTCGGCCTCTCGTTTAAGCGCTTCGATAAACTTAAGGGCCTGCGCGGGCAGTTGAATCTTCGGATGGCCCGCCGGCAGACCGGCCTCCGAAGCCCCGGCGCTCTGGCTCGCGGCGGGCACGCCAGGATTGCCGGCGGCAGCGTCGAAGCGCTGTTCGCGCACGACCAGAACCCACGCGATCAGCGCGCCGGCCACCACCAACCCGGAGAAGACGGAAAGAAAGCCGAGGTCGGCGCCCATCCTCGGAGCGTCGGCTTTGCCCGCCGGCTGCCCGCGCGCGGGCAGCCGCTGACCGCACTGAACGCAAAACTTAGCTCCAGCTAGAAGCGGCGCGCCGCAATGCGGGCAAAAACGCATACTACGAAATCCGTGCGATTAAGCAATCAAACATCGTCGCCGGCAACCGCCCTGCTCCACCATGAGTCCGCCGGAGGTCGGTCTTGCGCGAGCGCCGCCAAAGTCGCCTTGTGGCTCATTCGCGCCTTGCTGCGGCGGTTCCGGCCTTCGCCGCGGGCGCCTCGCCCAGAGCGTAGCGCTGCCACTCCAAAAGGTAGCTCAACGTGCGCAGCTCTTTCATTCGGTCGAGGTAGACCATCCCGTTCAGGTGGTCGGTCTCATGTTGAATCACGCGGGCGTGAAAATCGACGGCGATAAAGTCGAGCCTTTCGCCGCGCCGTCCGAGCGCCGAGACCCGCACCGCCTTATGGCGCGGCACCAGGCCGCGCAACTCGGGAACGCTCAGGCATCCCTCCCAATCTTCAACCGTATGCTCGTCCACCGCGCTGACCACCGGGTTGACCAGAAAAGTCAGCGGTATCGGCGCCAACTCGGGGTAGCGCGGATGGCGGATCACCTCCAGCACCGCCACGCACAGCGGCACATGCACCTGCGGCGCGGCAAGCCCCACGCCGTCGTAT
Source organism: Deltaproteobacteria bacterium (assembly GCA_021831785.1). GTDB lineage: Bacteria > Desulfobacterota > Binatia > Binatales > Binataceae > JAJYYI01. The sequence continues at coordinate 290,630 of JAKBMB010000028.1, forward strand.
TCGTGCATGGTCTCGACCATGTCGTCGAGCAGGCGCTGAAAGTCGCCCTCGGCGATCTGTTGCGCCGCAACCTCGCGGGCGACGCCGCGCACTACAGGATTACCGAGACGAGCGACCTTGAGGATCATCAACCGGATTCTCCGCGGCCCGCATCATCGGCGCATTCGCCTTCGGGCCGGCTTGCGCGCGGGCGCCGACGCGGCGCTTATCAAGCCATCAGCTCCACTGCTTCTTCGATCGGACGCAGGATACACGTGAAGGCCGGCGTGTCGCGCAGCGTGTAGCGGCTGGCCTCGGTTTCGCGCAGCTCCATCACCAAGTTTAGAAAATCCTGCGGCGAGTCGGTCTCGAAGGCTACGACAAACTCTTGGTCGTCGAGGCCGAACGAATACGTGGTGTTGAGCTTAACCGTGGGATAGCGGTGACCCACCTCGATATGCTCGTTCATCATTCCTTGGCGCGCGTGCTTGGTCAGCATGTACCAGTCGCGCGTCTTGACGAACGGGTAAACAAAGATGTACTTCCCGCCACCAGGCACAATCTTAAGCCGGGCGCCTTCGGAGCCGGCGTGCTCGTGCCGGTCGATATAGGTCGACCGCTTGGTGAGCGCTAAGAAGCTATGCGCCACGGTGAGGTAGCGGCCCAAGCCGGTTGCCAGCAAGCGCGCCTGCATCTCCTGAAGCAGCTCCAGATCGTAGGCGATGCGCCATAGAAACAGGTCGCAGTCCGCGCGCAAGCCGACGGTCGAGTACGACCGCACGATCACGCGCTTGCCATACTCGCGCACCACCGCGACGAATTGCATCTTTTCCGCCGCCCGGGTCTCCTCATCCAGCCGCCGGAACTGCGGATCAAGTTTGTAAAAGCAGAAGTTCGCAAATTGCTGGCGTGGTTTTTCTTCCATTCGGATGGCCTCGCGGAAATTCGGAACCTCAAGGCACAATCAAGCAATTAACATACGTCAATGGTACGTCGGCTATTCACTCGCCCCGATGCTTGGCAGTCCGCCGGCGGCCTGCCCTACGGCGTCGATCAAATACCCCTTTAATTATAGGCGCGGCGTGTCCGAAAAGCATCCGGACCGGCGCGCCGCCGCTGGTAGCGGCGCCTGGTCAAGCGCGGCCGCGCGCCGAAGGCGGAGGTTGGCTCGGTTCGGCGGCAGGGAGAATCTTGACCGCGCGCAAGTAGCCCGAGCCGCTGGACTCGGTCACCAACAGCGGATCGTCTCTCAGCGTCATGTGGATCACGCGCCGCTCGCGCGGCGGCATCGGCTTGAGCCTGACCGCCTTGCGCTGGCGCTTGACCTGCTCTCCCAATGCAAGCGCGGTTCGGGCCAGGCGCTGGCTGTGCCGAGCGTAGTAGGACTCGATGTCGAGCAAAACCGGCGCCGGGTTCTCGGTGCGGCGCGCCAGGATGCGATTGACGACGTACTCGAGCGCTTCCAGCGTCTGCCCCCGCCGCCCAATCAGCAGGCCCGTGTTTTGGCCTTCGAGATTGATCTCGATCGCCGCGTGCTCGCCGGCTTCCTCGTCGAGGTCGGCAGCCACGGTCCGCATCTGCTCGCCCATCAGGGCCAAGAGTTCGCTCAGCACGCTGACAGCCTCCTGCCGCTGCTCGTCCAGCGGCATGCTCGGCTTCGGCGCCTGGTCGTTAGGGCTTGCCGAGGAAGCGCTAAGGCTTGGCGATTCGGCGTCAGCGGCCGCCGAAGGGGCCTCAGCACGTCCCGGTGAAATGCGATGCGCGACAGCGGAGCCCGCCGGCCTGACGGCGGTGCGCGATGCGTCCGAGCTGCGAGGGGCCTTTTCGGCGCGCGCCAAGGGCTCGTCTTGGGCCGCGGATGGTTCGCCGGCCGCCGTGGAAACCGGCTTCGGCGCGCTTTGGCCCGCGCCCGCCGCCCCATGATAGCCGCGGCGCGTCACTCTGACCCGAGCCGGGCGGGCGCCCAAGCCCAAGAGGCCCGCTCGCGAGCTTGCGAGAATCTCGATTATGACCTCGTCTTCCTGTGCGCCGAGTTGTTCAAGCGCTTGGCGCACGGCGGCGTCTAGCGACCGCGCGGTGATTTCGATTGAGTTAACAGCGTTCGTCATGTGGCAACTGGAGCGGCCTGTTTGAATTCGCGATTTAGTACGTACTGTTGGATCACGCCAAGCAGGTTGGTGAAAAAGTAGTACAGCGTCAGGCCCGACGGGAAATTAAGAAACAGCAGCGTGAAGGCCAGCGGCATCCAGGTCATCATGCGCTGCTGGCTCGGATCGACCGGCTGCGGCGACATCTTTTGCTGCACGAAGGCGCTTAAGCCCATCAGCAGCACCAGCACCGGAATTCCTCCGCAAGTAGTGAACGGCAGCTCCGGCATGTGGGGAACAGTCAGACATTCCGGGGCGGACAAGTCATGAATCCACCAGATGAAAGGCGCGTGGCGCAGCTCCACGGCGTTGAGCAAGGCCTCGTAAAGCCCGATAAAAATGGGCAACTGCACGAGCGTGGGCAAGCACCCGCCCAGCGGGCTAACGTGGTTGCGCCGATAAAGGTCCATCATCTCGCGGTTGAGGCGCTGCTGGTCGTCTTTGTGCTTCTCACGCAGCCGCTCCACCTGAGGTGCCAGGCGCTGCATCTTTATCATCGAGCGCTGACTGCGCAATGAAATGGGTAGAAGCAGCAAACGGATAGTTATCGTCAGCAGTATGATATCAACCCCGTAGTTGGGCGCAAAACGGTAAAAGAAGTTGAGCGCATGCACGAAGGGCACGGCGATTATGGCCGCCCAGCCGAAGTTTATTGAGTCGCGCAGACGCGGATTGACCGCCTCTAGGTGGTCCAGCTTTTTGGGCCCCAGATAAGCAGTCAAGTCGGCCTCGGCCTGGGTTCCGGCGCCAACCGGGAACCAGAGCAGCGCTACGCCCTGGCTGCCGTCGAGCCCCATCTCGAGCGTTGCTTGCGACGGTCGGCGCGGCAGCAGCGCGGACAGAAAGTAGCGGTCGCCGAAACCGGCATAAGCTACCGTCCCGGACACCGGGGCCACGCCGCCGGCGAGGTTGCTTTGCTCCTCGCTGAGCGTTTTGCCGTTGACCTCGGCTTCCAGTGTGAGGACGTTGCGATAGCCTTCAAGCGCTCCAAGCTCCGCGCCAAGCTCGAGGCCGAAGGCCTTGAGCTTGGCCAGGTCTCCGTCCACGCGGGCCTTGAGTTCGAAGGCGTAGTTGTCGGCGGAAAACACCATCGTCTTGGTCAGCGCAAAACCGGAGGCGGTCGTCGCGGTGAAGGTTACAACGGCGCTCTGACCGGGCTCGAGCACGGTCCTGGGCGGCGCCCCGGTGTGGTAGTCAAGCGCCCCATCGTCGCTGACCGCGCCTTCTTGCTTAAGCGCCAACCCCAGCGGATATGGCTCGCCCCGGCCGTGCCGCACCAGGTTAAGCGGGGGGCTCGCGGAACCGGCGCTCGCTCGATAATGCGTCAGCTCAAAACTCGTCAACCGCGCACCCAGACCGGAAAGAACGGCGTGGAAAAGCGGCGTCTCAATTTCGACTTGGCGCCCCGGACCGATCCCGGCTCGAAGGGCGGCGGCCGGCACGCCGGCCGCGATACCTGCGGTCAAGGCGGCCGGGGGCTGCACGGACGGTTGAGCCGGCGTCGGCACGGCCCTTAAGCTAGTCGACGGCTGAGCGGCCGGTTGCCGACCCGCGGGCGGATAAAGCCGCTTCAGCACGAACTCTTCGTAAGCAAAGATTGTCACCAGTGAGATGATGATCGCGATAAAGGCGCGGCTGTCCAAGTAATTACCTCTCTGACCGGCGCGGTGATGAAGCCGCGAGCGAGACCGGGTCGTAACCCCAACCGCCGCCCGGGCGGCATCGCAGCAGGCGCCTCAGGGCAAGGCCGGTCCCGCGCCACAGCCCGTGGCTGGTCAGCGCCTGATGGGCATATTGCGCGCACGTCGGAGTGAAGCGGCAGGCGTGGCCGAACAGGACCACCAGCAGCGGCGAAAACGCGAAACGATAGATGCCCAGCGCCAACAGCGCGCCGCGCGCGCCAATCAGCGCGGCCCAGTCGGCAAGCCTCTGCGCGCCCGGTCGCGGATTTCCCGGTTTAGCTTTCACGCCTTCGCGCGAGCGCCTCGACGGCGGCGGTCAGTTGTTGATCAATAGCTGCAAAGTTAAGCTCGCCCGCGCCCGCAAGGCCGATCACGACCAGCGCGGCAGTCTGCGGTAGGATCGGTCTGAGCCTCAGGCGGAAACACTCCCGCACGCGGCGTTTGAGCCGGTTGCGCACCGCTGCCGTGCCGATCCGGCGGGACACCGTAATTCCGAGCTTAGGACCGGCGGAATCGAACTCGGTTAACATCTGGAGCAAAAAATGGCTCGTGCGCCGCTTGCGCCCTTGGCGCTGTATGGTGAGGAAATCCGCCCGCCGGCGCAACCGGTGGCGCCGCGCAAAACCGGCGCCGGGCCGTGCGGTTAGCCGGGCTGTTTGGGAGGGATTGCCACCGTCAGGCGATGGCGGCCCTTGGCGCGCCGGCGCTTGAGCACGTTGCGTCCCCAGGGTGTGGCCATGCGCGCCCGAAAGCCGTGCGTCCTTTTGCGTCGCAGATTGCTCGGTTGGTAAGTTCTTTTCATCGCCGTGACTTCGCGAGAGACTTTGCGCGTGCCTGATGTCAATCTCCGGCTGCCCGATCGAAGGCGTTTCAACGCGCCCGTCCGGCGCCGTATCCTCAAACACGCGGTCCATTATCGAAACATACCCGACGCCAATGGGCAAGGCAGCTGCGCCCAAAGCCCGCGCCGAATAGCTTGTATGTCGACGAGTTCCGTAGCTGCGGAGCCTGGATACGGCGCGGCACGGCGGCGTTCAAAAATTGCGAAGCTGATGTTACCTGACCCACGTAGAGAATGTACACATCCGATACCATTGTAGCGCCGGCGACCGCCGCGGGCCAAGGCGCGGTGGCGATCGTGCGGCTTTCCGGCCAATCCGCCTTCTCGATTCTGCGCCGGATATGGCATCCGCTGAGCGGCGCGAGCCTCAAGGCGCGCGAGCTCACCCTGGGCGAGGTGTGCGACCCGGCAAGCGGGGCTCCGATCGACCGCGCGCTGGCGGTGACAATGCCGGGGCCGAAGAGCTTTACCGGCGAAGACGTGGCTGAAATCCACTGTCACGGCGGAGTCTTTATCGTGCGCCAAATCGTGGCTGCCGCGCTGGGCGCCGGGGCGCGGATGGCCAGCCCCGGCGAATTCAGCCGGCGCGCCTTTCTTAACGGGCGTATCGACCTGGCCGAGGCGGAGGCGGTCGCCGACCTGGTCGCGGCGCAAAGCGAAAGCGCCCTGGCCCAGGCGCTCAGCCAACTGACCGGCGCGCTCTCGTCCAAGGTGCGGCTACTGCGCGAACAGGTGATCGCGATTCGAGCCTACTTAGAGGCGCACATCGACTTCAGCGATGAGGACCTGGCGCTGCCGGGCGCGGATGAGATCGAGGCGCGATGCGCGCGGCTATTCGCCGACCTCAAGCGCCTGCACGACAGCTTTGCCCGCGGCCGGCTGACACGCGCCGGGGCGAAAGCGGCGATTATCGGCAAACCGAACGTGGGCAAATCAAGCCTGCTCAATTTGCTGCTCGGCGTCGAAAGGGCCATCGTCACGCCGATTCCGGGCACTACGCGGGACCTCATTGAGGACACGGTGAGGCTCGGCCCCTATTCGCTTATACTGCAGGACGGCGCCGGCATCCATGAAACCGGCGAGATCGTAGAGCGAATCGGCGTCGAGCGGGCGCGGGCCGGCGCCGCTCAGGCCGATTTGCTGCTCGTCGTCTTCGACGCGTCGCGGCCGCTGGAAGACGAGGACGGCGAGGTGATAAGGCTATGCCTTAAGCGCCCGACCGTGGCCCTGTTAAACAAGATCGACCTGCCGCAGCAAATCGGCCGAGACGATCTGCGCCGATACGGCCTTGACGCGGCCGCCGTCGCGGTCTCGGCGGTGCGCGGCGACGGGCTTGAGCAGCTTCGCGCGGAGCTCACGACGATCCTCGAGCGTCTGGGCGGCGGGGCTCACAATGAATCGATCGCGGTTTCACGCGAACGCCACCGCGTGGCGCTCGCGGAAGCCCTTGCCGCCCTCGATTCCGCGCGCGGCGCGCTGGCAAGTAAGATGCCGCCCGAGATCGTGGCGTTCGATATTAACGCGGTGGCGCACGCGCTCGCCAGGATTACCGGTGAGGTAACCTCCGAAGACGTGCTCGATGCGATTTTCGGCGAGTTCTGCATCGGTAAATAATACCGACGACAACTGACGCCGACGACGCGGACCTCCTTTGACCCGCGCCAGGCCTCTCAGCTAACGATTGGGGCTGGCTCTGAATAAAGTATAACATCGTTCTGCGACTAAACCAATATCCGCTTTTTTAGGACATTACGACTAGGCTGAAGCGGCGAGCAGTTGTATAGCGCGATGGTTGGTCAGGATGAAATTCTCTAAGGTAGTCTTTCAACGGCTGAGATAAAGTATCGTGAAATACCGAGTAATCGTAGTCGGGGCGGGGCACGCCGGAATCGAGGCGGCGTTGGCAGCGGCTCGGATGGGCGAGAAGACGCTGATGCTCACGCTCAATCTCGACCATATTGGTCAGATGTCCTGCAATCCCGCGATCGGGGGAATCGGCAAGGGTCATCTGGTGCGAGAGATCGACGCGCTGGGTGGAGAGATGGGGCTGGCGATTGACGAGACCGGGATTCAGTTCCGCTTTCTCAACACCAGAAAAGGTCCCGCCGTGCGCGCGCGACGCGCCCAAGCCGATAAGGCAGCTTACCGGGCGCGGATGAAGCGCGTGGCGGAGCGTGGGTTGAATTTGACCGTGCGCCAGGGCAGCGTAGAGCGGCTGTTAATTGATGACGGCCGGGTAATCGGCGTGGAGAGCCAGCTTGGCGAGTGCTTTTACGCCGACGCCGTGGTCTTGACTACGGGAACATTTCTCAAGGGCCTGGTTCACGTCGGGGACAAGAATTATGCGGCCGGGCGCGCCGGCGACTTCGCCGCGATGGGACTGAGCGAGCATCTGCGCGAGCTCGGCCTTCATATCGGCAGGCTTAAGACCGGCACCTGCCCGCGTCTTGATAACCGCACGATTGATTATTCGGCACTGGAGATGCAGCGCGGCGACGAGCCGCCGCCGGCGTTTTCCTTTCGCACGACGCGAATCGCGCGGGAGCAGATCGCGTGCCATCTCACTTACACCACCGAGCGCACCCATGAGATCATCCGCGCCAACCTTAAGCGCTCGCCGATGTACTGCGGGGTGATCCAGAGCCGAGGTCCGCGCTATTGCCCGTCGATCGAAGACAAAGTCGCGCGTTTTGCCGACAAGCAGCGCCATCAGATTTTCCTTGAGCCGGAAGGGCGCGACACGGTCGAGGTCTATCCCAATGGCCTTTCGACCAGCCTTCCGCTTGACGTGCAACTAGCGATGGTACGTTCGATTCCAGGTCTGGAGCAGGCCGAGCTGATGCGCCCGGGCTACGCTATTGAATACGACTACGCCGACCCGACGCAGCTAAGAGCATCGCTTGAAAGCAAGCTCGTTGCCGGTCTTTTCCTCGCCGGCCAGATCAACGGCACCACCGGCTACGAGGAGGCTGGCGCACAGGGTCTTATCGCCGGGATCAATGCGGTCCTAAAGCTCAGGGCCGCGCCCGCGCTTATTTTGCGCCGCGATGAGGCGTATATCGGAGTCTTGATCGACGATTTGGTCACGCGGGGTATCGGGGGCGAGCCTTATCGGATGTTCACGTCGCGCGCCGAGTATCGCCTTTTGCTGCGCGAGGACAACGCCGATCGCCGACTGGGAGCGATCGCCGAGCGATTAGGTCTACTTGGCCCCGAGATAGCCGAGCGAGTTCGCGCTAAAGATGCGGCGGTCAGCGCGGAACGTGAGCGGCTAAACCATACTATGGTGAAATGCGACGCGACGACCCACAAAGCGCTGTTGAGTCTCGATTCGGCGCCGGTTAGAGAGCCGGTGCGGGCGATCGAGTTGTTACGTCGGCCGGAGATTTCATACGCCTGCGCGATTATGCTCGCCGGCTTGCAGCCCCTTCTCGGGGCCGACGGGGCAGCCGCATTGGAAATCGAGGTTAAGTACGAGGGCTACGTCAGGCGCGAGGCGGAGTTGATCGCGCGGCTGCGTCGGCTCGAAGAGACGCCGATCCCCGAGGGGCTTGACTACGGTCGAATCGAAGGCCTTTCGACCGAAGTGCGAGAACGCCTGTTGCGCGTGAGACCGCGCTCACTGGGTCAGGCAAGCCGGATGCCCGGGATTACGCCGGCAGCGATTTCAATCTTGGCGGTACATCTTAAGAGCCGGCGCCCGACCGCACACGCGTTCGAGCGCACCGCTGAACTTTAAAACGATTAAACTTTACAAAAGCGCGCTGAGGGACGCCAAGCGGCCCGCTGAACGCGAAACGCTTGGGCATCGCGTTATCCGAGGCCCATCTTCTCGCCAAAAAGCGGCGCATGACTGAAAGGGCGATAAGGCGCACCTTGAAGACGGCCGACACGGGCGATTTGGTGGGCGCCAGAGACGTTCGTCAAGCTTTACCCACGGCGGTCGGGCGGGATACGGCGCGCATCCTGGAACACTGGCTGCCCCAGGTATGGCCGAGGGCGATTTTTGCCCCGGGTTTCATCGAGCGCATGAACCGTTTTGCGCAACTGCTCGCTTGCTGGGGCAAGGCCTTTAACTTGACCTCGCGGCCGGATGATCCTGCGACGCTGGCGTTCCATATTATAGATTGCGCAAGCGTGCTGGCGCTTAAGGATGAGGCTGCGCTTTTGCGCGGGTATTTCGAGCCTGGTCGAGCGGTCGCGGACATCGGCAGCGGATGCGGCTTTCCGGGCGTGGTGTTGGCCAGCGGATGCGGCGCGCACTTGGTTCTTTTTGAGCCGCGGCGCAAACGCGCGGCCTTTTTGCGCATCGTTATCGCCGAGCTCGGCCTCGACAACGCCGAGGTCTCGGCGTTGAGCCTCCCAAGCGAGCAGATTCGGGCGCGCTTTGACGTCGCGGTGGGTCGCGCGCTAGGCGCGCCCGCAAAGTTTTACCGTCTTGCGCATAGCGTGCTCTTGGAGGGTGGTGTCGCTATACTCTACGCGACGCGATTCCAGACGGTTGCCCCGGGGAGCGCGCAAGCCGCGGGGTTTAGCGCCGGCGAGACTTTGGTCTACCGGCTATCGCTTGCGGCCTCGTGGCAACGCCGGAGGTCGTCGGCGGATGAGGCGGGCGTTTTGCCGGACCGGGCGCTGGTGACGTGGCAGAAGGTGCGATAGAAGCGGCCGCGTTGGGCGTAAGATTCGGGCAGACGTTGGGGCAATCGCGCATTTGTGCCGCCAAGCGACGGCGAATACGTGGCAGCGCCAGCAGCAGGATGCCCTAGGACACTCGAGCGATCGTTCCACGTGAAACAAAGCGCAGTCCTTGAACCCGAACTAGGAGTTTTGGCCTAGGCGAGCCGGCCCACGGAGTTCCGAGACTTGGAGAAGGTTCTCACTATCGCAAATCAAAAAGGCGGAGTTGGCAAGACCACTACCGCAGTAAACCTCGGCGTGGGCCTCGCGGAACTCGAGCGCGAGGTCTTGCTGGTGGACCTCGACCCTCAGGCGAACGCGACCTCGGGTCTTGTCCCGGACGCCAGGGTAAGAGCCTCGTGGGTCGAGGCTGGAGTCACCACCTACGAAGCGATGATCGGACAGATCGAATTGCGCGATATCGTCAGAGCCGTCTCACGATCGCTCTTTCTCGCGCCGGCAGGAACGAACCTGGTCGGGGCCGAGATCGAGCTGGTCGGTCTCGCCGAGCGCGAAAAGCGGCTTGGGACGGCGCTGACCCCAGTGCATCGCCAGTACGACTATATCCTAATCGATACCCCGCCATCGCTCGGCTTGCTCACGCTAAACGCGCTCGTCGCGGCGGATTCCGTGATTATCCCTATACAGTGCGAATATTATGCGCTCGAAGGACTAAGCGCCCTTTTGGCGACTATTCGACGGGTCCGTGATACCTTGAACCCGAAGCTCACGATCGGCGGCATCTTGCTCACAATGTTCGACTCTCGTAATCGCCTAAGCCATGAGGTGGCCCAGGAAATCCGCCAACATTTCGGCGATCAGGTCTTCCGCAGCGTCATCCCGCGCAACGTGAGAATCTCGGAAAGTCCTAGCCACGGCCTCTCGGTCCTAGACTACGAAAGCAAGTCCGCAGGCGCGCAGAGCTACCGCGCCTTGGCCGCCGAGCTGAACCAACGCGATAGCGTGGTTCTCGACGCATCGGCGAACCAGGCTAGCCCCTCGCCGGTTCAAGATACGCTGCGCAAGGCCGCAAGCAAGGAAAGCTGATGGCGCGCAAGCCGCTCGGGCGCGGTCTTGAAGCCCTGATCGAAGGTCCTCGCACGCCGCCGCCAGGCAGCAGCGCAGCCAACGTGCTCGACGTTCCTATTGACCGGATCTCTCCATCGCCTTTCCAACCTCGCACCCGGTTCGATAGCGAACGCCTGGATGAGCTGGCGCGCTCGATAAATAGCCAGGGCTTGATCGAGCCGCTCATCGTTCGGCCAACTCCGAACGCTAGTGACTCATATCAGCTTATTGCCGGCGAGCGGCGGCTGCGCGCGGCACGCAAAGCCGGACTCAATGTCGTGCCGGTGCTCGTCAGGAGCCTTGACGACAGGCGGGCGCTTGAGATGTCCTTGGTCGAAAACCTGGCGCGCGAGGACCTCGGCCCGATCGACGAAGCCCGCGCGCTGCTTCGTCTCAGCCGCGAATTCGGCCTGCCGCAAGAAGAGATAGCGCTGAGAATCGGCAAAAGCCGCCCTTATGTGAGCAACGCTATCCGGCTCCTCGATTTGCCTGCGGCAATTGTGGAAATGATCGAAAATGGCGAACTGAGCGCAGGCCAGGCCCGTCCCTTAATCGCGCTCGACGAAGAGCAGTCGCAGTTGGAGGTAGCCCGGAAGATCGTTGCGAGCGCTGTCTCCGCCCGGGGCGCCGAGGCGATGGCGCGAGCGATGCGGCCATCGGGCGCCTCTCCCAGACGGCGAACGCTTGAGGCGAATCTGCAGGCGCTGAACGACGCTCTCCAAGAGGCCCTCAAGCGTCGCGTACGAATCGTTGCCGGCAAACGAGGCGCTGCGGGACGAATCGAAATCGAATATTACGACGACACCGACCTTACCGCGTTGGTTGATTCGCTCCTGAAAAATCAACAAACATAGTTTTATTTTCATCAGCGGAGACTTTTGCGCATGACTGTTCATACGGCTGTCTGGGTCGGGGTGGTGATTGGAAGCAAGACCGACTACGAGTATTTGTCGCCGGCGTGCGAGATTCTGAGCGAGTTTCAAATTCCGTACGAAACCCGGGTGCTCTCAGCTCATCGCACGCCCGATTTGACGCTTGAGTACGCCAACCGGGCGATCGAACGCGGACTTGAGGCGATAATCGCGGGCGCGGGCGGTGCAGCCCACCTGCCGGGTATGCTCGCGGCCAAAACCCTTTTGCCGGTGATTGGCGTTCCGGTGCCGACAACCGACCTCAGGGGTCTTGACGCGCTGCTCTCTATCGCTCAGATGCCCAAGGGCGTGCCGGTGGCCACGATGGCGATCGGCAAAGCCGGGGCGGCAAATGCGGCGCTTTTCGCGGCGGCGATCATTTCGTCGCGTCATCCCGAAGTGCGCGAGCGGCTGGCCGCTTTTCGCGCCGCTCGAGCTGAAGAAGCGCTCAACCAGAAGCTTCCGTAGGGCCGCTTGCGCCTGCCTGTGCCCCGAGCCAACCCCGGCGCGGGCGTGATGGCGCAGCTTATAACCGGGCCGCGTTCTTGTTATAATGCAAGCCGTCAAGCGGTCATAAAGGCGCCGTCGCCCGCTGAGACAGCTAAGAAGGAAGACCTTATCGGCTGCTCGGAAAAATACCGAACTGGCGGTGACTTCAGGAGAGAAATCCGATCATGGCGCGTTGTTTCGCCATGTCCGCGGAGAACGAACTTCAAGAGGATGAGGTCAAGGAACACTTGCGCAAGTGTTTGGAAGCTAAGGGCTGGTGTCCGAAAATCGCTCAAGGAAAGTCGCGCGGCATTGATATCGAGGCACTCCGCGAGGGTAAGCGTTGGGTTATCGAAGTGAAGGGCTGTGGTTCGCGAGACGCAATGCGCGTGAACTACTTCCTTACTGCACTGGGCGAGCTGCTTCAGCGAATGAATGATCCGAGTGCAAAGTACAGCGTGGCTTTCCCTGATCTCGTGCAGTTTCGCCGCTTGTGGAAGCAGCTTCCCAAATTCGCGAAGGAGAGAACAGGGGTGAACTGTCTCTTCGTCCGCGCCAACGGTGAGGTTGACGAAGTGAACCATGCGGGCGATGCTCAAGAAGCTTGAAGATGAGGCGATGAGGCTTCCCGCTCGTTCGCGGGCGCGGCTCGCCGAAAGATTGCTCGCAAGCTTAGATGAGGAGTCCACAGACCCGGATGCCGAAAGATTATGGAGCGTTGAGGCAGAGCGGCGGGCGCAAGAGATCGCCAGCGGCAGGGCTAAGGGAATACCCGCCGGGAAGGCGCTCACGAAGGCACGTGCGGCGCTTCGGTGACCAGGGTTGTTTTTCACCCCTTGGCCGAACGTGAACTCATCGAATCAGCGAGATTTTATGAGGCAAGGTCCGGCGGCCTGGGTGGAGATTTCATCCGGCGGGTGGAGCGCACGTTGGCGCAGATCGTTCTTCATCCCGAAGCCGGAAGCTTCTTTTCGGGAACGATCCGGCGGCGACTCGTCCGGCGTTTCCCGTTTGCGATTCTGTATCAGCCCGGTCCGGAGGACCTGTGGGTGATCGCAGTTATGCACTTACACCGGCGTCCAGGTTATTGGAAGGATCGGCTGCGAGAGAAATCTTGAGAGGCCGCCGCTGTAGCCTCGCGCCTACTGGTTTGGGCGCTGCTACGGCCAGCAGGTATGGCGCAGGGACTGCCGGGGAGAGGCAGCCCGGCGATGGGGGTCCCCGATCACTGACTAAGCGGGCGGCTCATTGCTAAACGCCCTCATTTGAGCGGCGGCAAGTCGAGAGCCAGGAGGAGCCTGTGAATAATTTCTACGACTCGAACAACATAAAACAACTCCGCAAACTCAGGCAGCTTCGGCCGGAGCTTTTCCGCCTCTTTGTCGATTGGAACAAGGAAGTTTTCAAGGACGGCGCACTGCCTGCCAAGATGAAAGAACTGATGGCGGTAGTGGCGGCTCATGTCACGCAGTGTCCGTGGTGTATCGAGGAGCATACCAGGCGCGCGAAAGACCAAGGCGCCAACGAGACGGAATTGGTCGAGGCGGCGTTTGTGGCGATGGCGATGCGCGCGGGCGGTGCGTTCGCTCATAGCTGCATCGCGCTCGGCATTTTCGAAGAGCACGAGCATAAATAGCCGCAACCGCGTGGTAAAGGACACGATTAGCTGAGATGTCGCAAGCAGCCGCAGCGCGCCTGACGCGCGTCGTTGACGTTGGTGGCAAGCAAATCGGGGGCGGCGCCCCGGTGCTGGTGCAGTCGATGTGCGCGACGCGCACGCTGAATATCGATGAAACCGTGCGCCAGGTCCACCAATTGGCGCAGGCGGGCGCCGGAATAGTCCGCATCGCGCTGGATAACGAGAAAGAGGTCGCGGCGCTCAAGGAGATTCGCGCGCAAAGCCCCGGCGTGGTGCTGTCCGTCGATCTGCAGGAAAATTACCGCATCGCGGACAAGGTCGGGCCGTACGTGGACAAAATCCGCTACAACCCGGGCCATCTCCATCATATCGAGAAGCGCAAGTCGATCGCGGACAAGGTTTCCTGGCTAGCTTCGGTCGCGCGCGAGCATAATTTGGCGATGCGCGTCGGCGTCAACTGCGGCTCTATCGCGCCGGACTTTTTAAGGCGCTATCCGGACGACCAGCTCGCGGCCCTGGTCGAATCGGCCGTCTATCACTGCCGGCTTCTGGATGACTTGGGCTTTAGCCGCTTCGTCGTCTCGCTCAAGGACTCGGATCCGGCAAAGGTGGTCGAGGTTAACCGCCGATTTGCCGCCCGGCGCTCCGACGTGCCGCTTCACCTCGGGGTCACCGAGGCCGGTCTGCCGCCGGACGGCATAATCAAGACCCGCCTTGCGTTCGAGAAACTGCTCGCGCAGGGGATCGGCGACACGATCCGAGTCTCGCTTACGCTGCCCCATGCGCGCAAGCACCAAGAGGTTCTGGTTGGCCGCCAAATCTTGGAGGACGTCGCCGCCAGACGCTTTATCTCGGTGCCGGACTTCGGCAAAGGGCTTAACATAATCTCCTGCCCTTCTTGCTCGCGGGTGGAAAACGAGAAGTTCGTCGAGCTTGCCGAGCAGGTCAAGGAACTGACGGCTTACGCTGCCCAGCATCGGTTGACAATAGCGGTGATGGGATGCCGGGTTAACGGACCGGGCGAGACCGACGATGCCGACCTGGGACTGTGGTGCGGCCCGACCACGGTTAACCTCAAGCGCAGAGACCGCAAACTGGGAAACTTCGGCTACGATGAGGTCTTGCCGCGTCTGCGGGCGGAGTTGGACCGGCTTATCGCCGAACGTGCCGCCGCGTAGGGCGCTATTTGCCCGCGAGAGCGAGGGTTATGTCGCAACAGACCGACTTTCCATTGCCGGCGGACCTGCCGCGGCCGGTTGACGACGGCGCGTGCCGTCATCTGACCGGGATGCGTCTGCCCCACATCATTCTTCCGTCCACTGCGGGGCGCATGGTTGACCTTGCGGCGCTCAGCGCGGCGCGAACGGTGATTTATTGTTACCCGATGACCGGAGTGCCGGGAAAGCCGCTGCCCCAAGGCTGGGACCTGATCCCAGGCGCTCGCGGATGCACTCCTCAAACTTGCGCCTTTCGCGACCATCACGGCGAATTGGCGGAACTTGGCGCCGAGGTCTTCGGCCTTAGCACGCAAACCACGGAGTACCAGCGTGAGATGGCCGAGCGGCTGCATCTACCCTTCGAAGTGCTGAGCGACGCGCAATTTAAGCTCTGCGAGGCGCTGCGGCTACCGACCTTCGAGATAGAAGGAATGCGGCTGATTAAGCGGCTTACGCTCATCGTGCGCGACGGCGCGATAGAGCATGTCTTCTACCCGGTCTTTCCGTCGGACGAAAGCGCTGCGCAAACAATTCGCTGGCTCAAGGCGAATCTCACATGATTGCCGACACGCCACTCAGAGCATCGCACTCCAGATGATCGCGCGCGCCAGGCTGGCCTTGCGGCCAAGGTTTGCAACCACAGTTTTCGCGCCACCGGCATCACGGCCTATCTGAAAAGCGGCGGCACGCTCGAGAAGGCTGCCGCCATGGCCAACCATTCCAGTACTCGCACCACCCAGCTCTACGACCGGCGCTCCGACGAGGTGACGCTCGACGAAGTTGAGCGCGTGGGGATTTGAACTCCGTACCCAACGGCGCCCGGACAAGGTTCCATGACTTGCGTTTAGTACGCTTTAAGCGTACCATTTTGCAGTGGAGTTCGAGTGGGAGGAGGCCAAGCACGCCAAGACCCTGCGCGAACGCGGCATCGGCTTCGACGACGGCGCGCGAATCTTCGCGGGGCCGGTTCTAATTTGGCAGGACACCCGCCGCAACTATGGTGAGGATCGGTTCCGGGCTGTAGGAAAAAGCGAAGGCGACATTCTGCACCTGGTGTTCACGTGGCGCGGCGACAGAGTACGGATCATCTCGGTACGACGGGCCAATCGAAAGGAAACCAAGGCATGGCTATCACGCGAATGACGCTCGATGAGATTAAGGCGCGCCCATCGAAACGTGACCGTGCCAAGATCAAAGCGACGACCGAAGAGGATATTCGCCGGCAGATGATTGAGGACGGCGAAGACCCGGACGCGGAACTGCGCGAGGAAGACATCATCTCGCCCTGGTATATCCGCAAGCGGTTGGGCATGTCTCAGCAGCAATTCGCCGCCACGCTGGGCATCCCCATCGCGACGCTGCGGAATTGGGAACAGAACCGGGTGATGATGGAACCCGCGACCATCGCGCTCATGCGCATTCTGGCGCATGAGCCTAAGGCCGCGCTCCGCGCGCTTCGCCGCCGCGCGGCGTGACCTCTGCCATCGCCACGCCGCCCGCGCCAGAGGAATTAGCCAAATGGAGTCATTCGCCAAAGCCCTCGAAACGGTCGCCGGCGTCATGCGCCACGGCGCCGCCAGCCACCCCGACAACGACTGGGTCAGGCGCACGCTCGAGTATCACATCGGCCGCGCCGAAGAGTACCGCGCGCTGCTACGCGAAGGTGACCAGCGCCGGGACCATCTCGCCCACGCGGCCACGCGCCTGCTCATGGCGCTGACCCTGCGCGAGTTTACGTGAATTGGGACGACACGGGCACCGGTCTCTCTATCTACAGTCTATCGTTTCCTACTGACCACCAATAATATTTCCACGCCTTTGGCGTTAAGGGCCTTCGGCACGAGCGGTTCGATGTCGCGCAAGCGGTTGCTGACCGCGGCGAACACCACCACCGCGATCCGAAACGTCGGCAGGTTTTGTTGGTTGGGCAGTTTCTGGTCGGCGGTCAGGAAGACCTCGAATTCCTGTTCGGCAAGTCGCAGAAGCTCACCGTTGGTCTTGCCCGCCCAGCCCATCTCCGGAACGGTCCGGACCTCATGAGGCGCGAGGCGTGCCTTGAGCTTCCTTGGCAGCGACTCGTCCAGCAACCGCCGCATCGATCAAGTCCTCTCCGGCAAGTTCGAGCGCGTTCACCGCCTGTTCCCGGCTGACAGTGGGAAAGTCGTCGAGAAAATCGGCCAGCGTGTCGCCGCCCTTCAGATAGTCAAACAGAGTCTTCACCGGCACGCGGGTTCCCGAAAAAACTGGGGTTCCATGCAGGACCTCCGGCGAGACCTCGATAACGCTCTGTTCCATCATGGCAATCCGGTTCCTCGATAAACTATCTCGTTGCAATCGTACCAGACTTCACGTCACGTCCGCAGGGTGTCCCTCCTATTCCGCTTGCCGGAGCGCCTTGCCGGCGGTGCGTTCGGCGTATTCGAGTTGGCGCTTGCGGCTGCCCTTCTTGGGCAGGTCGCGGGCCTGCAAGAGCGCGGGGTGAATCTCGCCCCGGCGGGCAGGCCCATTTCCGCGGCGTGCCGCATCCAGGCCAAGTCGGCCCGATGCAGGTCGCCACCGTAGCGCGGACACGATGAAACTCTTCCAGCCGCCGGCTCAATCGAGACGCGAGAGCAAGTCAGAAGTGCGAACCGGGGACAATGGCGTGGGTCAGAGGTCGTGGCGCAAGACAAGCAGTTTTGCGCGCCGCGTCCGATCGTAGCCGTGCCATTTAGCCGCGGCGACTTCATGCGGCGAGATCCGCCGGAAGCTCAGACGCTCGAACAAACGGGCAGCGTGCAGTTCGCTGGTGCAGGCAAAAACGTATTTCAACCGGCGCGCGCGGGCCTCCTTGAGCACCTCCTTGACCAGCTCCGAGGCCACGCCTTCGCCCTGAAAGCGAGTCAGCGTGTAGAGGGCGGTGATTTCCCCGGCCCGATCGCGCAGATACGGCTCTGTCAGCAGCGAGCAGATGCCGGCGAGCTGGCGCTCGCCCAGCCGGTAGCCGACGCACGAGGGCAAAAGCCGCGCGACCTCTTCGCGCGTACGCGCCAGAAGAACGCCTTCGCTCTGGCCGCGCTCGATCAGCGCTTGCGCCTGGTCGAACTCGTCGATCGAGATAGGGCGCGCCGTGCCGTACGGCGCTTTGGTGAACAGCGTGCCGGTGCCGAGATAGCTGAAAAGCTCTGCGTAAACCCCGTTCGGAGCGGTCAGGTTGACGGAGCCGACCTCGTGGTCGAGCATGCGCTTTACCTCGCTTAGAAGCCGGCGCTGCGTGGCCGAGGTCTCGGCGCGCGCGACGCGGCCGATTCGGCCCATCTCGAGGAACGAGATGCGGGCGTCCTGAGCCTCGCGCAGACCGCCGGCACGGTCGAGCAGCACGGCTTTAAAAACGCGCAGGCGGCTTGCCAGCGCGCTCACAAAACGGAGGAAGTCGGCCGGTTCGTCGCTCTTGACGCCGGTTACGACCAGGGCGTTGACGCTGAGCTCCAGCCAAAGCTCGCCCAGTGCCGAGTCCGGCGGAAAAGGCCGGCGGCCTGTGCGACGTGCAGGCGCGAAGGTTTGCGCCGAGATGCGCGGGCGAAGCCGTCCAATGCGCCTTAGCAGAGCGGCGGTCGCGCCCGGGTCCGCCGCGACGAGGCAGCGCGTTTGATTGCGCTTGAGCTCACGTAAGGTTTTCACCAGCGCGCTCAGCTCCGAGAATCGCCGGCCGGCCGGGGAAATCAGCGCGAAAAGCAGGCTTTTGCCACGGAACTCCTCAAGATAGAAGCTCTTTTCGCTGAACGGCGACTTGGGCAGCGAGCCTTTGCTGTCCGGCGCGGCGCAGGCGCTAAGGTTCATTGCCGCGGTCCGGGCCGGAGTGGCGAGCGCGCGCGGGAGCACAAGCTTGTCCGGGCATCGGCAGAATGTCTTGCGGCGCGCGCGGGAAAAGCCTCAAGGTCGCTTTCCGGAACTGGTTAGTGGTCGACCAGGACGATTTCGATATGCCGGATCGGCTCGATTTCCACTTTGAGTTGCGTAAATTCGCAGCTTAAGACATGACCGCCATGTTTGCCGTCAGCGCTGATAAAGTGCAAATGCAGGCCGCCGCCGCTCATCTCAGCCATCGCCGGCGGTGACCAGAAACCGACCATCGTGGCCTCGGTCTCACGCAGCGTAAAGACGTGCTCCTGCTCGAGCGCCCGGACCAGGGTCGGATAAGGGCGGCTTTGCGCGGGCACGCTGCGGGCCTTGATCGAAGTGAACTTACCGGTCAGCCGCACCGCGCTGTAGATCTTTTTCGACGGCATCGCCGCCAGGATTAGCTGTTCGAGCCCCGCGAGGTCCGTTTTATCGTGCACGCCCATCGTTTGGGAGGGCTTAAAGAAAGTGACCAACGCGAACGGCGTGTGAACGGAATCCCCCGCTATTGTCGGCGGCGCATCCACTTTCGCCTGATAGACCTTGCCGTCGACCAGGATAAGCTCGCCATCGAATCCGTCAAATGTGCCGAGCCCGAAATCGCCGTGCTTTTTGAGCGTGGCAATTGTCGGCCCGCCGTCGAATCGACCGGCCGCCATCGCCTCGCGCGAGGAGACTTGGTAAATTTCGCGGGTGTCTTGAGCGGTACATGTTTCGGCGCTCAAGCAAAGGACCGATGCGCCCAAGGCGCTTAGCGCCGCGGCCAGCCATAGACGGCGGCACCGGCCTGTCGCCCGGATTCTCCTGAACGCTGAAGGTTTCACGCCATCGTTCCTCGCTCGCGTAGAGTCCTGCTCCGGATGATACCGCATCGACCGCCAAACGCGCGAGTTCCGCGCGCGGGCGCAATTTAGGCGTCGCGGGCCGGAGTACGGCAATCGTCCTGCCCGGGCTCGCCGCACCTGGCTCAGCTTGCCTCGGAACGGCCGAAGATCAGCCGAATAAACGGCCGATCCGTAGGCTGACATAGCACGTAGACATGGTCGCCCTCGGCCAAGACGGTCGCGCCTTTAGGGGCGATCACTTCCTCGCCGCGAATCAACAAAATCACTGCCGAATCGGGCGGAAACGGCAGCTCGCTGATCGCTGCTCCGCACGCTGCCGCCGACGCCCCCAGGGAGAAGGATACGATTTCGGCCCCCTTGAGTACGCGCGTCGAGATCACCTCGAGCAGCGCGGGCGCGGCCGGCGGTTCCTGCGACTCAAGTCCCAGGCGGCGGGTCAGCCAGCGGACGGTTGCGCCGGGCACGAAGGTGTTTACCAACACGACGAAGAACACGACGTGAAAGATGATCGTTGCGCCCTCGACTCGAGCGAGAATGGGATAGGTCGCCAGGATAATCGGCACCGCCCCACGCAGGCCGACCCATCCCAGGTATGCCACCTCTCTAATCGGATAGCGAAACGCAAGCACGCATAGCGTCACCGCGAGCGGACGGGCGAACAAGGCCAGCGCGAGCCCCAGCACGATTCCCTGCGGGGCCACCTTAAGCAGCTCGACTGGAGCGGCGAGTAGGCCGAGCAGTAAATACATCGCTACCTGCCCGAGCCAGGCCAGCGAGTCATGCACGCGCAGAATCCCGCCCCGACAGGGCATCGGTCCGTTTCCCAGCACCATTGCGGCCACGTACGCGCCTAGAAAGCCGCTTCCGTGCGCCAGCGCGGGCAGGCCGAAGCCAAGCAGGGCAAAGGCCAGCGTCAGCAAAGGATAGAGCCCCCCGGCGACCGGGCGCGCGCGCAGCATAAGCCAGCGGCCGCCGTAGCCGACCGCTGCACCGACGATAGCCCCCAGCAAGAGCTGTATCGGTATATGCGCGAGAGTGGCCAGCGTAAGCGGGCCTTGGCCCGACAGAGACGCCGTCAGGGCGATAGTTAGTGTCACCGCGATAGGATCGTTGAGCCCCGACTCGAGCTCGAGCACCGCCACGACGCGTTTGCGCAACTGAAGACCGCTGCCGCGTAGAATCGGGAATACCGCGGCTGCGTCGGTAGAAGAGACAATCGCGCCGAGCAAAAACGCCTGTGTCCAGGAAGAGTGGAATAACCGCGCGCACAGCGCGAACAGCGACATCGTGCCGACGACTCCGACCGTCGCTAGCACTGCTGCCGGCCAGATTGCCATTTGCACTTGCGCTAACGGCGTGTTGAGCCCGCCGTCAAATAGAATGAGGACCAGCGTCAGCGTGCCGAGGTCGAAACAGACCTCGTAGTCCTGATAAAGCAGCGGCCGCAAGCCCGTGCCGCCGGCGATCAGGCCAAGCGCCAAAAACGGTAGAACGACCGGTACTCCGGCCCAATCCGAGGTGCCGGCGAGCATCACGCTGGTCAAGATGAGCAGCGCGCAGACCGAAAAGAGCAAGGCAATCGAGGCCGGTCCCAGCGCACTCATCGGTTCCATCTAAGCGATGCCTTCAGAGCGGCGTTCCGTTCTCAGCGGCCGAGGGCGTCGAAGCTCGGCTGTATGCCGCTAAGGTCGAAATCGCGTGCCGGTACGGCAGACTCAAGCCACGCCGATGCGCGTCTCAAAGCACGCCGGCACCCCAGCCGCGTCAAGCGCTGCTTACCCTGCCGCGCGCTCGGAGCGAGCCCCCTTGCGCCTAGCAAAGCCGCGGCGGTAAGGATGTCAGTCCGTAGCCGGCACGGATCAACCGTACCCCCTTCATGATTGGAGCAAGTCCACTCGTCTTGCATCGGATTCCCTCCCATCGCGCGAGGCCGATTGACTCTCTCTGACGCTGATTGCTTTTGCCTCGCCCGAACTCCCTATGATGTTCGCGCGTAAGCGCCCCGCATCCTCGCCATGTTTCATAAATGCTGCAGATTCGTACGAACGCGTGCCCCAATCTGCCCCGAGATAGGCCGCTCAAATCGCGCGGCCGGTGGACGACGCCGCCCGACGATGCAGATCGATAAGTTTCACCGGCGAAAGATAATCATAGCCTGCCGGCGACGGCCCGGTTAAACGGCACCGTTTTTGTTCCAACGACATCTCGATCGGACAAGTGCGGTCAAGCATCACCCCAAGGTCGCGAGGAAGCATTGAAATGACCAGCGGGTTCTTGGATCCAGCGGTTGCGCCGGCGCCGGCTTCGAGTTCGGGCGGCGCGCCGCTCGGTCCAGTAACGGGCGCTGAGCGGGCCGCGGCCGACGGTGAATCGGCGAACGGGTTTGAGACGCGCGCGGCGCTGCCTGCCAGCGTGCATGCCACCAGGCTCTCCGTCGTTATTCCGGTTTACAACGAGGTCTCCACGATCGGCGAAGTCATCCGCCGCGTGCTTGCCACCGGCTTCGACGTTGAAGTAATCGTCGTGGACGACGGCTCGACCGACGGCACGAGCGAGTATCTCAAGCGGATCAAACATCCGCGGGTGTGCAGTCTTCGTCAGGCGGTCAATCGAGGCAAGGGTGCCGCGCTTAGACTGGGATTCGCGGCCGTCTCCAGTCCCTTTGTTGTCGTACAGGATGCCGACTTGGAATATGACCCCAGGGACTATGCCGCGCTGCTTGAGCCGCTACTGGACGGACGGGCCGACATAGTGTTCGGCTCGCGCTTTTTGGGAGGACCCCATCGTGTGCTGTTCTTCTGGCATTTTGTCGGCAACCGTTTTTTGACCTTGCTCTGCGACATGCTGAGCAACTTAAACCTCAGCGACATGGAAACCGGCATGAAGGCGTTTAGGCGCGACAAGCTCGCGCGGCTGAGTCTATGCGCCAATCGCTTTACCTTCGAGCCCGAAGTCACAATTAAAGCCGCGCGCGCCGGATGGCGGGTGTACGAGGTGCCAATTTCTTACACCGGCCGCACTTACGCCGAGGGTAAGAAGATAGGGTGGCACGACGGCTTGGCCGCGATCGTCTCGATGTTGTACCATCGGCTATTCGAGCGCATTTACTGAGGACTGGGGAAGATAGCGACAGGCGCACTCTGAGCGTTTGTGAGGTTTTGAGTAGCGGGGCGGGCCGGAGCCTGTTCTGAGCGAAGCCGAAGAATGCCCGCCATGATGCGCGGGCGCTACGCCCGCGCGGCCAATGAATCACCGGCAACCGGGCGGGCACGGCGGCCCGCCCCACTAGAGACACATCGGGTGCGGCCTACGGCGACATGCGGCAGCTTGCCAAAAATTCACCGGCTCTGAGCTCGGTCCTCTAGCGCCAGCCCCCTTCCCGACCTTCTCCCGCGCGCGGAGGTAAGGAGAATGAGAAGTTTGACTTCGCCGCGCTGCGGGGGGAGGAGTTGGAACTTGCTCAAGCGAAGACATGGGTAGCACTCAGACCGATCACATAGGTGACAGATCATAAAGCGCAGCAGGCCGCATGGGCAGGGGTGCAGGAATTATTCGCCGACCTTCTCATGTCCTGAGTCAGAGATTCGCGGCATGTGTTTAGGCCGAAATGTGAGGAATCGCGGGCATTTGTTCTTCACCAAACTTCAGACTTAGGACACTAACTCGGGACAGTAGAAATCTCCGCTGCTATGGCCGAGCACACCGAAAATACGCAACCACCGGCGGAAACTAAGCATTTCCTGCGAGATATCATTGTCGGCCCGCCGCGCGACGTTCACGACCCTACGGTATTTCATCGGCTTTCGCTCGCCGCTCTTTTGGCCTGGGTTGGGCTTGGCGCCGACGGCATGACGTCTTCGTGCTACGGGCCGGAAGAAGCCTTCCTTGCGCTGGGCCATCACCAGTATCTTGCCATCTTTCTGGGATTACTCACCGCGCTGACCGTGTTTATCGTGTCAGCATCGTATTCGCAGATCATCGACTTATTCCCCACCGGAGGCGGGGGCTACATAGTCGCGACCGACTTGCTTGGCCCGCGCGTCGGGCTGATCTCAGGATGCGCGCTGGTGGTGGACTATGTGTTGACCATCACGGTCTCGATCGCGAGCGGCGCCGACGCCCTGTTCAGCCTTTTGCCTCTAGGATGGCAGCCGTTCAAGCTGACCTTTTCTGCCTTAGTGCTGCTGGCGCTGGCCGCGATGAATCTACGGGGCGTCAAGGAATCGGTGCATGCGATGCTGCCGATTTTCGTCGCCTTCGTGGTTATGCATCTGGGTCTGATTAGCTACGGCCTTCTTATCCACGCCGCAAACCTGCCCGGCGTGATTCACGCGGCGGCGGCCCAGGCTCATGACGACATTCACGCTATCGGAGGGTTGGCCGTAGCGTTCATTTTTCTGCGCGCGTACAGCCTGGGCGGCGGCACGTACACCGGCATCGAAGCGGTGAGCAACGGCCTGCCAATCTTGCGCGAGCCGCGCACCGTTACCGCCAAGCGCGCGATGCTTTACATGGCGATATCGCTCGCCTTTCTCGCGGCCGGCATATTGTTTTGTTACCTTGTGTTCCACGTCGCGCCCGAGCCGGGTAAGACGCTTAACGCGGTGCTTTTCGAGCGTCTGGCCGAAGGCTGGCATCTTGGCAGCCTGCCTATCGGATGGGCGATCGTCACTTTCGCCTTGCTCACTGAGGCTAGCCTGCTATTCGTCGCCGCGCAGACCGGTTTCGCCGATGGTCCGCGCGTGCTGGCCACGATGGCGGCCGACCGATGGCTGCCCACACGCTTGGCCAATGTCAGCGCCCGCCTGGTGACGCAGGACGGCGTGTTTGCGATCGGCTTGACCGGCGGGTTGCTGCTGCTCGGCACCAAAGGCGACGTATCGACCCTGGTCGGCTTGTACGCCATCAACGTTTTCATCACTTTCACGCTCTCGCAGCTCGGCATGAGCGTGCACTGGTGGCAGGTGCGCCGACTGGGCGAGCGGCGCTGGGCGCGCAAGCTTGCGATCAACGGGGTCGGCTGTGTGCTGACGTCGGCTATTCTGCTGGCGACGGTAATCGTGAAGTTCGACGAGGGCGGCTGGGTGACGCTGGTAATGACTGGCGGGTTGGTAATGGCGTGTCAGTTGGTGCGCCGCCATTACGATCGCGTCGGCGCGGCGGTTGCTCAGCTCGAGGCGCAGGTCTTGCCCCGGATACGCGCCGCTAGAGTCGAGCATCCGCGTCCCGCGCCCGCCGCCGGCGCGCCGACCGCCGCGCTGCTGGTTAATCGCTTCAACGGCCTGGGTTTGGCGACGCTTTTGAACCTGTCGCAGCTATTCAAGGGTCAATACGCCAAGGTGGTTTTTCTTGGCGTTGCCGAGGTCGATTCGCGGTCGCTCAAAGGGCCTAAGGACATCCAAGGCCTGGAAGAACAGTTGGCCAACGATCTCAAAGCGTACTGCCGGCTCGCGGAGGACCTGGGCTATTACACGGAATCGCGGATGGCGATCGCGGCCGATATCGTGGATGAACTCTACCGCATGTGCCTTGAGCTTGCCGAGCAGTATCCGAAGGTCGTGTTTTTTTGCGGCAAGCTCATCTTCGGGCGCGAGCTCGAGGGCTTTTTGAGCCGCTTCCTGCACCACCACATCGCGCTTGAATTACAGGCTTTGCTTCAGTTGAAGGGCTTGAGCCTCGTGATCCTTCCGGCACGCGTTGCTCCCGACAAGCTACTCGATACCTACCGGAGCTCGCCTGGCCCGGAGTCCATGGCTAGAGGCGGTTGAGCCGCGACGTCTGCAAATAGCCTTGGCTCGGCAGTCCCACTGGCTAGCCCGAAGTTCCCCTTTGAAAAGTCGCCACTGCTTGAATTGCCAGGGTTGCGGCCGGTTTGTGGGGCCATAGCGTTGGCATGTAGGGACGACCGGCTCTTTATCGCATGCAGCTCTGCGCTACATTTTTTCGCCGCGCAGCGTGACTTGCGTTTTCCGCGAATCGAGAGCCGGTCGCTCCAGGTGACTAGCGATGCATCTTGCTGGTGTCGTACAGATTGCCGAAAAGCACCCAGCGCGTGCCGTCAAACTTAGCCAGGTAAACTTGTTTTATCGGGTAAAAGTCGGTCGGGCTCGTATTAATGGTGATTCCGGGCAACAGAAGCGGCTGGTGCAGGTCATGGAGGTTGGCCGCCTGCCTCATCAAGTTTTCCCGCGAGAGGTCGTTGCCGCTTTGCTTGAGCACCTGGGCGAAGGTCTGCGCAAGACTGTATCCCCAAACGATGAACTGATCGTACGGGTTGGCCCGCGGCTCATATTTTTGGATGTCGGCGACGTATTCCTTAAAGCCGGGATCATTGGCGTAGCGCGGGTCGGATGGGTCGATCACAAACTCGATGGTCAGCAGCCCCTTGGACGCCTCGATTCCGGCGGGTTTGAGAACCACGTTGACCGAGTTCGAAACGCTGTTGAGGAAGTGCAGCGGATGCCAGCCGATCTCATAGGCCTTCTTGATCGCTTGCGAGGCGTACTTGGGAATCGTGATGTCGACGAAGACGTTCGCGCCGCTGTTCTTGAGATTGATTACCTGCGAATCGATCGTGGGATCCGTCGTTTCATAGGTTTGCTCTTTAACGATTAGGTTGCTGCGGCCGGCCGCTGCCAATGCGTCCTTGAAGCCGACCACGTAGTCTTTGCCGTAATCGTCGTTCTGATAAAGGATGCCGATCTTGGCGTTGGGCACGTTGTCCAGAACGTACTGCGCGTAAACGCGCCCTTCGGACTGATAGGTGGGCAGCCAGCCGATCGTCCACGGATGGCCTTTCGGGTCGCCCCACTTGGTGGCACCGGTCAGTACGAAAAGCTGCGGCACCTTCTGGGTGTTCATGTACTTCCAAATCGCGGTGTTAGTCGGAGTTCCGATCGAGCCGACCATCGCCAGCACGTGGTCCTGCTCGACCAACTTGCGCGTCACCTCGACCATCCGCGGCGGGCTGTAAGCCGAGTCGTAGCTGATGAAGTTGATTTTGCGCCCGCCGATCCCGCCCTGGTCGTTAACCTTCTTGAAATAAGCGTCCTCCCCGAGGCCGCACGCGCCGTAAGCGGAGGCGGACCCGCTGTAAGGCTCCGCGTTGCCAATCTTGACCTCGGTTGCGGTGACGCCCACGTCTTGGGCCCAACTCGCGGCACTCAAGAAAGCCAGTCCCAGCAGCGACAACAGTGCGGAACCTAGAATTGTACGTCTCATAATCCCTCCCCGTGTGAGAGTAAGCCGCGCCCAATTAGACCACGCTGCGCCACCGTGCTGCCTCGCGCGATGCCGACTTTAAGCGTGGCGCGAATAAATTAACAAATACAAGGTTTTCAGCGCAAGAACTCGATAAGAAGCAAATTAAGCTAGCCAAGAGCGGGTTTAACCGATGCGCGCGCCTTCACCACGTTGCGCGCGGGCCGAACAGCCCGACCTCACAAAAGCTCCCAGGTACAGACCTTTGCCCCCGGCGACTCGCAAACTTGGCAACTCAAGTCCCGGTGCCCATTCACTAAATCGGGGCGCGCGCGGAGCGGATTTAGTCGCCGCTACCGCCCAATCTCACAAGGGCGATATCTTCTTGCTCTGCTCTTTGGCGACCACCGACCAGCGCTCGCCCTCTTTGACGATCCAGTGCGCGGCGGTGTCGGTAAACTGCCCGCTCACGTCCATCTCGGTGCGGAAAATCGTCAGCTCCTGTTCGGTTGGAGGCTCCAGCGTCTGAACTTTTCCGTCCGGCGGCATCAGGGGCTTAAACGACATCTCGGCCAAGACCTGGTCAAGAGTCACGAAAGGAGCGATCGCGCGCAGACGCAGATGGCGGCTGCCCTCGTCGAAATCGAACAACGCCCAGTTGGTCACCACCGCCCACGGACCGGTCTTAGCCGGCAATCCCACGCGCTCGCGAGCTCCTGGAGAACCGTCGAGATAGCCGGGCGAGGAGATGAAGTCGACGCGGGGCACGAACTTGCGCCGCTGATGGTCGAGCATCAGTACAACCCGCCGGCACATCGCGGCGATCGTGTCGGCGCCGCCGGGACCGTTGAAGCGCCGGCCCTCGACGCCGTAGGTGCCGAGCCAGGTCGAGTTAAGATTGCCGTAGGGGTCGATCTGCAGCGTATTGAGTACGCCGTAGTCGAGGTAACCGGCGGCGCAATGGTCGCCGATCCCGTTCATCGTGCTCCACATCAGCGCGCGGTATGACGGCCGCGCCGCCGCCAGCGTCATCACCGGGTCGAACGGCAACATCGGCTCGGCGCCGATCACTCCGTCTTCGGCGACGTAGATCACGTCGGGCGTGTAAAGCCGCTTTGCCAGCAGCACCGCGTACATCGGTCCACCGCCCCCGGCCACCCAGTACGTCTTGCGGTCTTCGACCAGGCGCGCCGCGATGCACACCTGAAACTCCCGCTCGGCGAAGCTCGCCGCCTTGGGCGCCTCACTCCAGGGTCCCTTGCCTATCACGCTCGGTATCCTTCGGCTGCCACGGTTGTGGCGCGCCGTTGCAGTTCCCTAAGTTTGGGCGTCCCGACCCGCTCGATCAGCATCTGCTCGTCCGACGCCATGCCGTAGATCCACTTGTCGAGATATTGCTTGACCCGGTCGCCGTTGATCGCGCCGAGGATTTCCACCACGTGGTTGCTGTCCGAAGAGTATAGCCCCGGACATTCGCCCGGATAGGCGCCGAACGGCTGATGGACCACCGCGTCCACCACGTAATACGGAATCTTGGTCAATCCCGGCTTATGGCGGAACTCTTCGGTGTTGATGATCTCTTCAGCCGAGACGATCACTTTGCGCGAGGCGAGCGCGGATTCGACGTCGGTGATGGTGGTGCCGAAGATGCGCGCGTTCCCGTACTGGTCGGCTTGATGCACATGGATCAGCGCCACGTCGGGATTAAGCGCGGGAACCACTACCGTGGGCTTGCCGGTGTACGGGTCTTCAAGCAGCTTGGCACCCGAGTACTTGAAGTTGTCGGTGCCACCCAGCGAACGCACTGGGATAAAGCTGATGCCCATCGCCCCCGCCCGCAACCGCGCGGTCATGATCAGATTGCTGTATTCGTATACCTTAAGCTTTTTCTCGATCACGGCGCGGGTGACCGCCGGACCGCCGACGAAAAATCCGAGATCTGCGCGGTCGCAGCATCCGGCCTCGACCAGCATCGCCACGATCACCCAGGTAAACTTGCCGCCCACCCACAGCCGCTGTTTGCGCTGGCGGATCACCTCGCGGATCAACGTGGCCGGGCCGCGGTTTAGGTAGTTGGTCTCCCAGACCACGTAATCGCCGTCGGCAACGAAGCGGGATACCGCCTCGGCCGGCGACATGAGCTTGGCCACAAGCGCGCGTTCCTTGCGCCCGGTCCATTCCCTGAATTGGTCGGGATCAACGCTGAGGTACTCGCCCTGTCCTTCATCCAGTACGCGCAAACTTTTGCCTGTCACGACCAGCGCCCTGTCCCAGAGAAGCGAGCATTAATAGTGAGTCGAACCACGCGACCCCCGCTTTTTGTCATTCCACGCGCGTTGCGCGCGTGGAAACCCGAGCTCTGTTCCTGTACCGCCGGGATTCTCCGCGAGGACGCGGAGAATGGCGCAAAATGCGCACCGCCGGGAAGTACCGCGGTGCGCCGGTGCCCGCATTACCACCAGGCGGCGCGCTCGCATGGCGGTTTACCCTCGCCTACCACAACCATTTATTCGCCGCTTCTCTTTAATTTACCGCTTCTCTGTGACATGACTCCAGCGCCTCGCGAGAATCTCGACCCAAGCTTACCACCCGAGCGGGTCTTGCCTACGCCCTGCTGATGAGGCTACCAAGCCTCTATAAAGCCGGCAACCGCGCGTCGTCGGCGCGCGCGGCGGCGCCGGGCCGTCAGCCCATCGTGGAGCAGGACTGCGGCTCGATCTCGAAAATCACGCGCACGTCGCCGGGCTGATGATACGGGTACTTATCCTTGCCCAGATACTTCTTGGCCATGGCGTCGATGTGCTCCGCCGCTCCCTTTTCGACGATGTTGGTCACGCGGCCGCGGATTTGGACATGGCGGTACGGATTGTCCGGATCTGAAATCGCCAGCGCCACGCGCGAATCGGCGCTCATATTGCGGTCTTTGGTGCGGCCGCGCGCGGTATTGACGAGAACCTTCCCGTCCTTGTAGTCCACCCATACCGGGGTTACCTGCGGCGACCCGTCCGGCATCACCGTGGCCAGATCGGCGAAGGCTTTCTTCTGCGTCAGAAGGTCGAGAAACTCGCTGGGTATCTTTGCCATTTCAATCTCACCTCGCGTCCTATGCAGGGTCGAATTTCAACTTACGCGATTTAATCATGGCGCGACGCGTTCGTAAGAGACAAGCCGCTCACGGCGACGCCCCCGACCGATTCGCGCCGGCCTAAGTAATGTGCAAATTTTCCCTGGGTCGGCTGCCGGAATTAGCGGCGTTGTCGCTTGACTTATAGTGCGCCATCTGACTAAAAGTCGCTCACCCGAGTGCTCAAGCACGCTTGGGAACACTCAAACATGCCTGAATAGTCAAGGCAAAGGGGGGCATCCCGCATGACTAGCAAGATCGTATTAGGCCTTGTCGTAGCGCTATTCCTAGCGGCCTTCGCGTCCGACGCCGCGCATGCCCAAACGTGCGGATCCACCGATTACACCTACACCTTCACCAATGATTGCGCATACCCGGTCTGGATCGCCCAGTACAATGGCAACGAGACCTCTGGACACCAGCCGCAGGGCGACAACTGGGCGCTCGCCAACTCTTGCCAGACCAGCGCCGACTGCCTCAGCGGCAGCCAATGTAGCGACGGGCAGTGCAGCTGTACAAGCAGTACCGACTGCCCCGGGGGCGCTAGCTGCAACAGCGGCCTGTGCAGTACTACCGACGTCTTCTGCATGCCGCAGGCGTGGACCTCGGGACGGTTCTGGCCGCGCACCGGATGCAGCGGCAGCGGGAGTACGCTGAACTGCGCTACCGGACAATGCGGAGGTAGTGGCGATGGCGCGCTTGATTGCACTGCGGCCAAGGCGACCGGCGACAACCCCTCCACGCTGTTTGAGGTCACCAGCATCACGGGCGGCACCGCCAACTACGACGTAAGCATGGTTGACGGCGGTAACGTCTCGCTGCGCGCCGAGCCGATCGATGCGAATCCGGGTACCGGATGCATTGCGGGCGGATGCGTGAGCGACCTCAACCGAACCTGCCCAGCCGATTTGCAGATCACTACGCCGGCCGGCGACGCGCCCACCGCGATTCCGTGCGGGAGCGGCAAGTATTGCCCCGAGGGTACGTGCGTCAGCAACGCCGGCACTCCGACCTGCGTCATCGGATGCGTCGCGCCATGCGACCAGTGCCAGCAAAGCTCACCCCCCGCCGGCCTGAAGTGCACGGATGAGATCGGGAGCTCGTACACGGCGTGCGATAAATCCAGCCAACAGGCTACGTACGAGGATCTCTATTGCACGAAGAGTTTTCATGACGGTAACTCGATGGCATCGGGGAACCAGGGCACTCCGACCTGTTTCAGTAACCTTGATTGTCCTCCCGGCAGCATATGCTACGGCATCGGCAAGAATCCGGCAGCGCCCGCGGCAGGGGTGTGCATCAATCCCAGGAGTCCGGCGAACAACGGCACCTGCTTTCAGAACTTGACCACCGGCCCTTGCAGCGCGACCAATGTCGGCGAGCCCTGCGGCGGATACATGGAATTTTTCAGCGACGCCCTGGGCTATACCTGCCAGGCGGTCAAGTACAAGTACAAAGGCGTTGAGAACACCACATACGCGTGCCTCCCTCCGACGACCACGGGTCTGGGCACCTGTGAAGTCGCAACCCCGCCCAAAGCCGGGACCTGCGGCATCGGATCCCCGCCGCCGACGCAGGCGCCGCTATACACCGGCACGGGCTCACCCGCCAATGCGGATTTCGTCACCGCGGCGACACAGGCCGGCGGCGGCAGTGAGCCCTACTACGCGATCTTCAAGCGGGCCTGCCCACGCGCCTACAGCTGGAGCTACGACGACGCATCGGGCGGCCTCGCATGCACCGGCGGCCTCACCGGTTTCAATGTCGTTTTCTGTCCCGAGAACGCGCGAAGGCCGCTTGGAAATCTTGGCTTTGGCCTAGAGAATCGCATTGGAAATCTTGGCTTTGGCTTACTGGGAAATCTTGGTTTTGGCCTAGAGAACCTCGAAGGCCTCGGTAGCGGCGACAACCCGTATCGGGATTTCGATAGTCACGATTTTTGATGACGCGCTGGCGCCGACTGCGGCCGACGACGTTCTGACGATCCGGTAATCCGCCGCGGCCCTTCACGTCCAGCGTGACGGGCCGCGGCGGATTCATCTCTGAGATCCCGTTTAACCCCGCATCTGAACGAAAGCTTGCCGGACAGGGACGAGCGTCTAAATGATGCGCGCCGCGGCTATTAGGCGTTCTGTTAATCTATTGATTCCGGCGGATTGCAGGACCTGAAAACCCTTTGTGGTCGGGCTTTGCGAGCGCTAGAATTAGTGGGCCGAGTCTGATGAAATCGAGCTTGTGCGATGGCCCGTCCGGTTTCGGAAAGCTTCCTGGACCTCGCCAGCATCGCGGCGATGAAGGTGGGGGATGACGGCAAAATTGACTGCGGCTGCTCGATACGTTATAGGGCAGGCCGGGGCGAGCGGAGCGCTTCCCCGGGTTCTGCAGCCGCAACGATGGCATTCTCGATGGAGTGTGAACGGCCATGGCATTGTTCAACAAGGAGCCCGAGAAAAATTCTTCCAGGACTTTCTTTTGGAGAGGACAAGATAGAAAAATGGCATCGTTGAGCGAGGAGCCCGAGAAAAACTCTAAGCTGCAGGCTCCGGAAAAGCCGCTGCCGCAAACAGCCACGGCCGTGACCTCGTCGCCGACGGCCGCCGATAACCGTGGTATGGCGCCCAAGCCGACCGTGAACGCCAATATGTTGAACGCAGACGGCCGCGCTTTCCTTGATAAGGGATGCAAGATCAACGGCAAAGTATCCTTCGAGGGGCCGGCGCGAATCGATGGCCAGGTTGAGGGCGAAATCAGCGGCAGCGACACGATCGTGATCGGCGAGAGCGCTGTAGTCAACGCCCAGGTACGCGCCGAGACGGTCGTGATAGCAGGCAAGGTCGCCGGTGATGTGGTCGCTGGCCAGCGGGTCGAGATACGGCCTTCGGCGCGTGTGGTCGGCAACCTAACCACGCCAGTCTTGGTCATTCATGAAGGGGCGCTGTTCAAGGGGCATTGCTCGATGCAGATTGAGGGGATGCGCGAGGAGCGCAAGATGGCTGTACTGCCCAAGGACGAGCGGCCGGCCGTAGGCGCTCAACCGAAACCGGCTTGAGAGCAAGCGGGGTGGGCTAGGGACCTTCGGCGCCAACGGGGCGGCAAGCCGAAGATGCCCGTTTCGGCCTTGAACTGCTTGCTGCGAGATTCCAGAGCATGCTTAACATTCCGCCGAACTGGGGGACGTTCTTTGTCCTGATTGTTTCCTTCCTGGTTTTTTGGTTTATACTCAAGCGGGTTTTATTTGAGCCGTTCCTGGCTTTGGCGAGCGCTCGTGACGATCGCCTGCGCCAGCTCAAGGAAGATGCTCAGCGCGCGCTAGGCGAAGCCAAGGCTGACGATGAACAGTATAGACGCGAGATAGCGCAGGCGCGCCAGGCCGGCGCGGCTGCGCGAGAAAAGGCGCGCTGGGCCGCCGAGCAGGAAGTCGCCGCCATCGTCGAGCAGGCGCGCGAAGCGGCACGGCAGACGATCGAAAGGGCCCAAGCTGAGGCCGACCGGAAGCTGAAGCTTGCTTATCAGCAGGTTGAAGAACTCTCCCGCAGCTTGGCGCTCGAGCTTGCAGAGCGCCTGCTCGGGCGTCGGCTCAACGAGCGTGAGCCGGACTCGGAACTGGCCCAATGATCTATCGGACTAAGCACAGGTTTGCCGTGAGCGCCACTGCGCTGGCGCTGTTGAGCCTTTCGGGGCCGGCACTGGCCGCTGAGCCGGTCGAATCCGGGGCTTCGCCGATGACGCTGGTCTTTTACGCGATCAATTTCGTTGTCTTTGTTCTGTTGCTAGCCAGGTACGCGGGCGGCAGTGTAAAAAATTATTTCTCCCTGCGGGCCCGAACAATATTCTCCGCGTTCGCCAACTTGGAGGGCGCTTTGCGCGAGGCGCGGGCGCAAGCGGCACGCGCCGCCGCCCGTGTGGGCCAACTGGCCTCCGAGAAGGCTCGCATCGAAGCTCTTATCCACCAACAGACCGAGCAGGAAGTGGAGGCGATTCGCCAGGGCGCGCGCAGCCTGGCGGCGCAAATTCGCCGCGACGCAGAGGTGGCGGCGCGCTCGGTTAGCGAGAAGGCCGTGCGGCAGTTTAGGGCGACGATCGCGCGCCGCACCGCGCACATGGCGCGGGAGATGCTGCGCGATCATCTTAGACCTGCCGACCAACGTCACCTGGTCGAGAATTTCGTTCAACAGATGGCGGGCCCGGAGGCGCGGTAATGCCCGTGCAGGCGGCGAAGCGATACGCGCGCGCGCTGCTCGAAGTCGCCGTCGAGTCGGGTCGCATGGAGAGCTGGGGCGCCGAGCTCGACTTGCTGGCGCGCATGACGACCGAAGTGGCGGCGGGCTCGACGTTGACCACACCTGATCTTCCGCAGCACAGCCGGATAAAGGCGATGGGCCTAATGGCCGAACGTTTAGGGTTGAGCTTTCCGGTGCGCTCCTTTGCCTTGGTGGTGGCGCGGCGCAACCGGATCGCCGCCTTACCCGAGATTGCACATGCCTACCAGGGCTTTGCCGATGAGCGCTTAGGCCGGGCGCGGGCGGCGCTTAGCTTTGCGCTTGAGCCGAGCGCGCAGGAGATTCACCAGGTCGTGAACGTGCTGGAGCGGCTCAGCGGCAAGACCGTCCTGCCCGCCGTGAAGGTCGAACCGGCCCTGCTTGGCGGCCTGGTTGCGCAGCTTGAGGGTAAAACCTACGATCTGAGCCTTGCCAACAAACTTAAGCAAGCAGAGCAGCTTTTGGGCGCTTGAGCTTGCAGCGTATCCGGAGATTGTTATGGCGGATGTCAGAGCGTCGGAAGTCAGCGAAATTCTGAAGGCCGAGATCAAAGGCTTTGAGGCCGGGCTGGAGGTGCGTGAGACCGGGCGCGTGCTTTCCTGCGGCGACGGCATCGCTCGCATCTATGGACTCAATAACGCCGCCGCCGGCGAGCTTATCGAGTTCCCTCATGCAATCTTCGGACTTGTGCTCAATCTGGAAGACGACCACGTCGGCGCCGCGATATGCGGCGAGCCGTGGGCGGTCAAAGAAGGCGACGAGGTCAAACGCACCGGGCGGATCGCCGAGGTTCCCGTCGGCGACGCTCTTTTGGGCCGCGTCGTCAACGCGCTCGGCGAGCCCATTGACGCCCAAGGGCCGCTGCGGACAACGGAGACCCGGCGCATTGAGCTTAAGGCCCCCGGTATCATCTATCGCCAGCCGGTCAAGGAGCCGCTGCAGACCGGCATCAAGGCCATAGACTCGATGATCCCGATCGGACGAGGCCAGCGCGAGTTGATTATCGGCGACCGAGGAACCGGAAAAACCGCGCTCGCGACCGACACGATCATCAATCAGCACGGCGAAAACGTGCACTGTTTTTACGTAGCGATCGGCCAGAAGCAGTCCACCGTGGCGCAGATTGTCGAGATGCTCAAGCGGCGCGGCGCGATGGAGTACACCACAGTTGTCGCCGCCACCGCCGCAGACCCGGCGCCGCTTCAGTTCATGGCGCCTTACGCCGGCTGCGCGATGGCCGAGCATTACCGCGATAACGGCAAGCACGCCCTTGTGGTTTATGACGACCTGAGCAAGCACGCGCAGGCTTATCGCCAAATGTCCTTGCTGCTGCGCCGTCCGCCGGGGCGCGAGGCCTACCCGGGCGACGTTTTTTACCTCCATTCGCGCCTACTTGAGCGCGCGGCCAAGCTTAGCGAGGAGTACGGCGCCGGCTCGCTTACCGCCTTGCCGATAATTGAAACCCAAGCCGGCGACATCTCGGCGTACATACCAACCAACGTGATCTCGATCACCGACGGGCAGATTTTCCTCGAGACCGACTTGTTCTACTCGGGTATCCGCCCGGCGGTTAACGCCGGACTCTCGGTCTCGCGCGTCGGCTTCTCGGCAACCATCAAGGCGATGAAGCAGGTGGGCGGCACTCTCAAGCTCGACCTCGCGCAGTATCGCGAGATGGCTGCCTTTGCCCAGTTCGGCTCGGACCTCGACCCGGCCTCGCAACGGCTGTTGCATCGCGGCGTGCGGTTGACTGAGATGCTCAAGCAGGACCAATACTCGCCGCTACCGGTCGAGAAGGAAGTGCTTATAATATACGCTGGTACACAGGGTTTCCTCGACCATTTGGAGGTGGAGCAGGTTAGAGACTACGAGCGCGAGCTTTTCACTCGCTTCCAGGCCGAGCATCGGGAGCTGCTGGACGAAATCCGCACCAAACGGGAGCTTAGCGAGGATCTGCGCGCGCGCCTAACCAAGGCGCTCGAGACGCTGACCGAGGACTTCATCAAGCGGAGCAAGGATGAGAGCATGGCGCGCGCGGCTTAGCCATCGGCGCAAGCAAAGGTTGGCGTGGCGAGCTTAAAGGCGATTCGCCGGCGCATCGCGTCGGTGGCCTCGACCCAGAAAACGACGCGCGCGATGAAGCTGGTCTCCTCGGCCAAGCTGCGCCGCGCTCGGGAGGCGCGGGAGCGGGCGAGGCCTTATGTGACGGCCGCGGTCGAAATGGCCGGGTCGGTGCCTAAGGCGTTGTTCGAGCCGTTCGCCTTGCACGCCGAGGCCAGGGCGCGAGCGCTGCTCGTCGTGGTCAGCTCGGACCGCGGCCTATGCGGCGCGTATAATGCCAATCTGATGCGCGCGGTGGAGGAAAAGGAACGCGAACTGCGCGCGCG
Source organism: Deltaproteobacteria bacterium (assembly GCA_021831785.1). Taxonomy (GTDB): domain Bacteria; phylum Desulfobacterota; class Binatia; order Binatales; family Binataceae; genus JAJYYI01. The sequence continues at coordinate 326,974 of JAKBMB010000028.1, forward strand.
TGGTCTTGAACCGCTCTTTTTCGCGGTCGGGCGCCGCGCGCTGGACCATCTGCGTCGCGCGCGCGCGACGATCGTCGACCAGCGCGTAAACCTGGCGCCGCGCGCGGCCAAGGCCGAACTTGCGCGCGAACTGGCAGCACGCGTGCTCAAACAGTACGAGGGCGGCGAGATCAGACAAGCGGGGATCGCTTACAACGTGTTCCGCTCGATGTTCTCGCAGCAGCCGGTATATCGAATGCTGATGCCGGCCGAGGCGCCCCAGCCGGAGCAGGCGCAAGCCGATGCCCGCGGGTCGACCGAACCGTACTTCCTGCTCGAACCGGCGCCCCCCGAGCTTGCCCCGGTGGTGGTCCGTTTCTATCTCGAGGCCGAGATTTTCGCCGCCCTGCTCGACGCGGAAACCGGCGAACACGCCGCGCGGATGATGGCGATGGACGCGGCCACCAACAACGCCGGCGAAATGATCGAACGGTTGACCCTGGAAATGAACCGCGTGCGCCAGGGCACGATCACGCGCGAGCTGATGGATATCGTCAGCGGCGCCGAGGCGCTGCGCGAATTTTAGGGCCGCCGGTAGCTTGCGCCGAAGAAGCTGCCCAGCGCGTAATTTTCAAGCTCTCCGTGCGCGCAGCGCTGGCGCCCAGGGCGGGCATCGAGCAGTCGGGCAAGGCGAAGAAGTATAGGCTCTCAGCGTAGTTTGAATTTAGGAGTAGACAGGTGGCTGCTGCAAGCACAGTCAGCGTGAACGGCCAGGTCGCAGGCAAAATCAACCAGGTCCTCGGCAACGTCGTGGACGTCGAGTTCGGCGACGGCGCGATGCCGTCGATCTTGAACGCGCTCAAGGTGACTAATCCGGCCTTGGGCAACCGCCCGGGTAATCTCGTGCTCGAAGTGGCGCAGCATCTGGGCGAACACACCGTGCGCTGCATCGCGATGGACAGCACCGACGGTTTGGTCCGCGGCATGGAGGTCTTCGATACGGGCAGCCCTATCAAAGTGCCGGTCGGGCCCGCGACGCTGGGCCGCTTGATGAACGTGACGGGCGATTCGATCGATGAGGCGGGTCCGATCCAGAGCGAACATTGGATGCCGATTCATCGCGAACCGCCGTCGTTCGCCGAGCAAGGCACCGAAGTCGAGGTCTTCGAGACCGGGATTAAGGTCATCGACCTCGTCTGTCCTTACTCGCGCGGCGGCAAGATCGGTCTTTTCGGCGGCGCCGGCGTGGGCAAGACCGTCATGATCATGGAGCTCATCCATAACGTCGCCAAGCAGCACGGCGGCGTCTCGGTATTTGCCGGCGTGGGCGAGCGCTCGCGCGAGGGAAACGACCTGTATCTGGAGCTCAAGGAGTCCGGGGTTCTGGAGCGCACCGCGCTGGTATACGGCCAGATGAACGAGCCTCCGGGGGCACGCGCGCGGGTCGCGCTTTCCGGGGTAACTGTGGCCGAGTACTTCCGCGACGAGCAAGGCAAGGACGTTTTGCTCTTCATCGACAATATCTTTCGCTTCGTGCAGGCCAATTCGGAGGTCTCCGCGCTTTTGGGGCGGATGCCCAGCGCGGTCGGCTATCAGCCCACGCTCGGCACCGATGTCGGCGAGCTTCAGGAGCGGATCACGACCACGAAAAAGGGCGCCATAACGTCGGTACAAGCGATCTATGTGCCGGCTGACGACCTGACTGACCCGGCGCCGGCGACCACTTTTGCCCATCTAGACGCCAAGACCGTGCTTGAACGCAAGCTGTTCGAAAAGGGCATCTATCCCGCCGTGGACCCGCTGGACTCGACCTCGCGCATCCTCGATCCGCGCGTGGTGGGCGAGGAGCACTATGCCGTTGCGCGCCGGGTCCAGGCCGTTTTGCAGCGCTACAAGGATTTGCAGGACATTATCGCGATCCTGGGCATGGACGAGCTTTCTCCCGAAGACAAGCAGGTGGTGGCGCGGGCGCGGCGGATCGAGCGCTTTTTTTCCCAGGCGTTCCACGTCGCCGAGGTGTTCACCAGCATCCCCGGAGCTTACGTGCCGCGCAGCGAGACCGTGCGCGGCTTCAGCGAAATCCTCGACGGCAAAGTGGACGACCTGCCTGAGCAGGCATTCTATCTCGTCGGCACGATCGACGACGCGCGGGCCAAGGCCGAGCGGCTGGCCAAAGGCGAGCGCTGAGCGCAGTCGGCGATGGCTTCTTTTCCGCTGCGGCTTATTGCGCCCCACGGCGTTATCTTCGAGGGGCAGGTCGAACAGGTCACTGCTACCAGCCCGGTTGGCGAGTTCGGCGTTCTCGCTCAGCACGTTGACTTCCTGACCGCTCTGACCGCCTGTCCGCTGATACTCAAGCTCGCCGGCGCAGGTTACCGGTACTACGTCGTCCCGTCAGGACTGGCCGAGGTCAAGGACGGCAACATGACGATCTTGGTGCCGCAGGCGACCCCGGCCCAGGAGATTGAGCTTGAGCAAGCCGACACCGAGATGAAGGAGCTGCGCGAGAAGCTTGAATCGCTCGCAATCGGCAGCGAGCAATATGCCGAGGCCGAGCGCGCTTTCGCCCTGGCTCAAGCGCGATGGCGCGCCGCGCAGCTAACCGCGCCGCGAGCTTAGACGGCTGCTTCAATCGTCGGGCACGTCGCGGCGCCTCGACTCGTTGCTTCAAAGCCGCCGGCGCCTTCAGCAAAAGGGGGCGCTCGTTAGCCGCGCGTCAAAAGAGACGCTTGCATTTGCGTTGACTCGCGCCGGTCGCCGCCGTGGTTAGGTCCGCCGGGCAGAGCGCTCAAGCAGCTTGCGGCACAGCGGCAAAGCAGGCTTAAAAAACGGTGGAGCAAATTGGTTAAGGATTTCGACGCAAAGGCGGCGATCGTAAGCGGCGCCAGTCGCGGAATCGGGCGCGCGATCGCGCTGGAACTTGCCCGGCGCGGGGCCAACGTGGCGTTCAACTACGTTAAAAGCGAGCACCAAGCCAGCGAGTTGGTCGCAGAACTAGAGGCGTTCGGGGTCAAAGCGCTGGCCTTCAGGCTCGACGTCTCGGACTTAAAGGGCGTGCGCGAGATGGTCAACGCGGTCAAGGGCACGTTCGGACGCCTGGACGCGGTGGTGAACAACGCCGGAGTGACGCGCGATAAGCTCCTGGTAATGATGAGCGAAGAGGACTGGAACGAGGTCATCAGGACCAACCTGACCGGCGCTTTCAACCTCGCGCGCGCCGCGGCGTTCATCATGATGAAGGCCAGGTCCGGCGCGATTCTCAACATAACCTCGGTCAGCGGCATCGTCGGCATGGCGGGGCAGGTTAATTACTCGGCCTCGAAAGCAGGCCTTATCGGCATGACCAAGGCGCTGGCCAAAGAGCTCGGACGCGCCGGCGTTCGGGTCAACGCTTTGGCCCTGGGGTTCGTCGAGACCGACATGACCGCCAAGCTGCCCGAGCAGAGCCGCGAACAGGCGCTGGCGATGATCCCGCTGGGGCGCTTCGGCAAGGTCTCCGAGGTCGCGCCGGCAGCGGCCTTTCTGCTCTCGGATGCCGCTTCGTATATTACCGGTGCGGTGGTCCAGGTTGACGGCGGGATCGCGATGTGACCGCGCGATGCGGCGAGAGCGCGCAAGCCAGGCGGGCGCAGGAGAGCCGGCAAGCGTTGAATCGGGCTCGAGGGCGGGGACCGGGATAAAGTGGACTTGCGCGCCGAGGCGCCGATTATCCGGCAGTGTTCATCGCCCGCGCAAAAGGCCACAATGGAAGACTGGCGAGTTTGCGCGGCAATCCTTAAGACCGCAAACGGCGCCGGTTCTGTCGGCCGCTCGACGCCGAGCAGCGGCCATGTTCGCAGCCCGGGGGTTTATAGGTGGCGCTCGCGCCGTGCGCCAATGAGCTCGAACCGCGGTACGCCGCGCAACATAATTTAGTGGGACGCCTTATGGTCGAGCGTCTATTCAACGACACTTCAACTCCGCAAGCCTCGCGCGAACTGGCCGACCTGCGGCAAAGCGGTGCCTACCAACCGCCTTTTCAAACCGTGCGCCGACGGGTAATCGATGATTTGCTTGAAGGGCGCATGACGATCGACGCAATGATCGTCGTGCGCGTCGGCGAGGCGGAAGAAACCGGGGCCGCCTCCGGCGTCGGCGTGGTCAACGCGCTCGACCTCGCGCTGCGCAAGGCGCTGCTCAAGCATTTTCCGTTTCTCGACTCGGTTCACGTAGTGGAGACCTATATCCACGGCAGCGGCGACTCGACCGAAGCCGAGATGGTCTCGGTCAAGAAATTTGGCGACGGCAAGCGCGTGTGGGCCACGCTGGCCAAGTCCGCCGATACGGTCGAGGCGGCGTGGCAATCGCTGGTTGACGGCTACGAGTGGCGCATCTACGACGAACAGCGCCGCCATCTTCGTTAGCTCGCCGCGCTGTTTCGCGCCGCCGGCGTGAAGCTGGCAACCGGCGCGCACAAGCCTAATCATGGCCTCGGACCAATCGCCGCGCGCCAAGCTCACGGTGCTTTACGACGCCCGCTGTTCGATCTGCGCTGCCTCGGTCAAGGCGCTGCTTAAACGGCGCCCCGCGCACGCTGATATCGAGCCGCTCGATCTCCACAGTCAGCGCGCGCGAGAACTCTTTCCCCATCTCGACCGCGGCGCCCTGATGGGCGAGCTTCACGTGGTCGACGCCGCCGGCAACGTGTTCAGCGGCGCGCGCGCGGTCCACGAAGTCCTGCGCTACCAGAGGCCGCCGCTGAGTTGGCTTGCGCTGCTGTGGAATGTGCCGGGCTATCCGTGCGTGGCGCAGGAGTTCTACCGATGGTTTTCCGCCCGCCGTTACCGCTTGCAGCGCTGAGCGCAACGCGACACGACCACGCGCCGATGCGGCAGCGGGTGGCGCCCGCGTCGGGGTTTGACGCTCCGTTGCCGCGCGCTATCATCGTAAGCTCGCGGACCGGGTAAGCTCGCGCAGGCGGCGGGCATGCGCCGCTGGCCGAGAATTTAGCGGCACGCCGGGCGTCTTGCGGCCCGCGGCCGAACGCACCTTTAGGCATGACGAGCGCACAAATCACGACGCCACGGCTGGTGATCGCCGGGCTCGCCAGCGGCGTGGGCAAAACCACGGTCACCGCGGGGCTTATCGGCGCGCTTCGCGCGCGCGGCATGAAGGTCGCGGTCTTCAAATGCGGGCCCGACTATCTCGACCCGACTTATCATGCTCGCGCCGCCGGGAGTTGCCATAACTTGGATGGATGGATGATGGGCCGCGAAGCGGTGCTCGCCACTTTCGCGCGCGCGGCCGATGGGGCGGATATCGCGTTGATCGAGGGCGTGATGGGCTTGTTCGACGGCGCCACCCCCACCAGCGAACAGGGCTCGACCGCCGAGATCGCTAAGTGGCTGGAGGCGCCCGTGCTGCTCGTGATCGACGCGTCCGGGATGGCGCGGACAGTCGCGGCCGTGGCTCAGGGCTTCGCCGCTTTCGACCCGGCGCTGCGCGTGGCGGGTATGATCTGCAACCGGCTCGGCAGCCGCGGCCATCTCGAGCTGCTGCGCGCCAGCGCCGGCGCGCTGCCGATCGTGGGCGGGATGCCTAAGCGGCCGGAATACGCCTTCCCCGAGCGTCACCTCGGCCTTTACAGCGCCAACCTGGCGAGCGTGCCGCAAAGCCTCTTCGCTGCGTGGGAGGAAATCGCCGCGCAGTGGCTCGACCTCGAGACGATATCGGCCGCGGCGCGTTCGGCGCCGCCGCTCGCGTCGCCGGCAAGCTTGGGTCAGGCCGCGCCGAACGGACCGCTATGCCGGATCGGAATCGCCTTCGACGAGGCGTTCCATTTCTATTACGAGGACAACCTGCGCCGTCTCGAGGAAAACGGCGCGCAACTGGAGCGCTTCTCGCCGCTTCGCTGCTCATCACCGCCGACGGACGCGGACGGGCTTTATTTCGGCGGCGGATATCCCGAGACGGTGGCCGGCGCGCTCTCGGCGAACACCTCGATGATCCGAGCAATCCGGGAATTCGCCTTAAGCGGAAGGCCGATCTATGCCGAATGCGGCGGCCTGATGTACCTCTCGGGCGGTATCCGGACCGCGGCCGGCGATTTTTTTCCTATGGTTGACTTGATCCCGGGCGAGGCCGTCATGGCCCAGAGCATTCAAGCTCTGGGCTACGCCGAAGTCGAAACGACGCAGCCCACGCTCCTGGGCCCCGCGGGCGAACGCTTTCGCGGTCATCAGTTCCGCTACTCAAGCTTAACTGCCGCAGGGCAAGCTCGATGCGCCTACCGCGTCGCTACACGGCGCAAGAAGGATGCGTTCGCCGAAGGGTATATGCGAGACAACGTGCTGGCCTCCTACGTGCACGCGCATTGGGCTTCAAACCCGCGCTTGGCGCAAAACTTCGTCGCCTCCTGCTTGGCGCACGGCCGTTGCCGGTAAGGCTCTACCGGGCCCACACCAGGCGGGCCGGATTGCCGGCACGTGCGCGCTGGGCACCAAGGGGCAGAGCGTAGCAACGGAGAACCACTGCGCATGGCCGCGCGAACCTTGATGGTGCAGGGGACCGGGTCGTCGGTCGGCAAGAGCATTTTGGTCGCGGCTTTGCTGCGAATCTTGCGCGGCTACGGCCTTTCCGTGGCGCCGTTCAAAGCACAGAACATGGCGCTTAACTCATTTGTTACGCCCGACGGCTGCGAAATAAGCCGCGCCCAAGCCGTGCAGGCCGAGGCGGCCGAGATTGCGCCCAGCGTTGAGATGAACCCCGTACTGCTCAAGCCCGAGGCCGAGCGCCGCGCGCAGGTAATCGTGATGGGCAAGCCGATAGGACGTCTTAGCGCCGCGCAGTACCAGGCGTACAAACCCCGGTTGCGCGAGGTGGTCGCAAGCTCGCTCGAACGCCTGGTGCAGCGCTATGACTTGGTGGTAATCGAGGGCGCCGGCAGTCCGGCCGAGATCAACCTCAAGCAAAGCGATATCGTTAATATGTACGTGGCCAAGCTGGCCGACGCGCCGGTTATCCTGGTCGGCGACATCGACCGCGGCGGGGTCTTCGCCCATCTCGTGGGCACGATGGAGCTGCTTGAGCAAGACGAGCGGGCGCGCGTCGCGGCGCTGCTGATCAACAAGTTTCGCGGCGACCGCGCGCTGCTCGAGCCCGGCCTGAAATTCATAGCGCGCCGGCTCGATCGCCCGGTGCTCGGCGTAGTTCCCTATATCGAGAACCTGCGCATCGCGGACGAAGACTCGGTGGCGCTAGAAGAGCGCAGACCGGCGCCGGCGTCGGCTGCCGCCGAGCTCGACGTTGCCGTGATCCGGCTGCCGCGTCTTTCTAACTATGACGACCTACTTGCGCTGGAGCGAATTGCGGCGGTGCGCGTGCGCTTCGTCGAGGCTCCCGAGGCGCTCGCCGGCGCCGATTTGGCGATCGTTCCGGGCTCTAAGAGCACGATCGCCGACCTGGAATGGATGCGCCGCACCGGAATCGCGCGCGCGCTTGTCGCCCGCGCGTCTCAGGCGCTGCCGGTCCTGGGGATCTGCGGGGGATGCCAGATGCTCGGCGAAGCGATCGAAGACCCGACCGGCGCCGAGTCGGACCGCAAATACGCCGAAGGGCTGGGGTTGCTCGCGCTGCGCACGCGCTTTGGGCCGCACAAGCGCACCGCTCAGGTCACGGCGCGCGCGGCCGGCCGATGCTTTCTGACCGAGGGCTTAAGCTCGCAAGAGATACTCCGCGCTTACGAGATTCACATGGGGATGGTCGAAAGGAGCGGCGCGCAGCTCGCGCCCTTCGAGGTGCTGACGCGCAATGGCCGCGCCGATTCGGACTTGGACGGCGCGCTCGCGGCCAACGGGGCGGTGGTCGGCACGATGCTCCACGGCATCTTCGACAACGACGCCGTGCGCGGCGCGGCGCTCGGCTTCTTGCGCGCGCGCAAGGGACTGCCGGACTTATCGGCGCCGCAGCTAAGTTGCGCCCTCAGTAAGCAGCGCGAGTACGACCGGCTAGCCGCCGTGGTGCGCGAGCATATCGACTGCGCGCTGCTGAAGCGGCTCGCCGGCCTTTGACCGGCGCCGGAAAACGCAGCCGCACGCAGCCCGGTGAAACGCAACCGTGCGCGGTCGCGCGGCCGCGGCCGGTATGATTTAATCTAGCCTATGCCGGTAGACGTGGGGCGCTCGCCGACCGATTTCATCGGACGCACGCCGGTCGTGCGCGTAAGGCGCCTGGTGCCGAGCGACCACGCGCAGGTGTGGGCCAAGCTGGAGACCTTCAACCCCGGCGGCAGCGTCAAGGACCGAATTTGCTTGGCGATGATCGAACGCGCCGAGCGCGAGGGGCGGCTTAAGCCCGGCGGAACGATCGTCGAGCCGACCTCGGGCAACACCGGGATCGGCCTGGCGATGATCGCGGCAGTCAAGGGCTATCGGCTGATCCTGACCATGCCCGACACGATGAGCGAGGAGCGCCGCTCGCTGCTGGCGGCTTACGGGGCGCAATTGGTGCTCACGCCGGACAGCCGCGGGATGCACGCCGCGATCGCCAAGGCGCAGGAACTGGTGCGCGAGAACCCGGATTATTTCATGCCCCAGCAGTTCGCCAACCCATCAAATCCGCAAGTGCACCACGATACCACGGGACCGGAGCTGCTCGATCAATTGGAGCGCATCGACGCGTTTGTGGCCGGGGTGGGTACCGGCGGGACGATCACCGGGGTGGGCCATTACCTTCGCCGCGAGCTTAAAAATCAGCTCCTGATCGTCGCCGTAGAGCCCAAAAGCTCACCGGTGCTCTCCGGCGGTGAGCCCGGCTTTCACAAGATCCAGGGAATCGGCGCCGGCTTCGTGCCGGAAATTCTTGATACGAGAATCTACGACGAGGTGATCGCGGTCAGCGATGAAGAGGCGGCCGAATGCGCGCGCCGCCTAGCGCGCGCCGAGGGGCTGCTGGTCGGCATCTCAGCCGGCGCGAACTGCTGGGCGTCGCTCGAGATCGCGCGCCGGCTTGGTCCCGGCAAGGTAGTCGCCACGGTGTTTTGCGACTCGGGCGAGCGCTATCTGACCACCGGCTTGTTCCAGTTCGACGGAATCTGACGCGCGCCAACGCGCCAGGCGGCGCAAAGAGCCCGCGCCTGGCCGGCTGACAACAGCGGCCAGCGAGCCCGGGGCGTAAAAATAGAGACGCGCGCGCCATAGCTAATCGGCGCCAGGCCGCCGGTTGCATCGCGCGCTGTAGGTCCCGGTCGTTCGCGCGCGGCCGCGCAGCCGATCGGCCGCGCGGCCGGCGCCGGACGAAGCGCTGAAGACAGGCTTGCGGAACTGACCGCGGATGTGACAAGCCTGGGCTTGAGAGCTGCAATCATGGATGAGCTTGCAAAGAAATTAAACCGCTTGCGCGGAGTGCTTAAACCGATGGCGTCGGTGATCGTCGCCTTTTCGGGAGGCGTCGATTCCGCCTTTTTGCTCAAGGTCGCCCAGGAGGCTCTGGGCGAGGGCGTTCTGGCGCTGACCACCACGTCGCCCACGATGCCGCGCGAGGACTTGCAGTCCGCGCGCGCGGTGGCCGGGCTGATTGGCGCGCGCCATCTGCTGGTCGAGTCGAACGAGCTTTTGATTCCGGGCTACGCGGCGAACTCGACCAACCGATGTTATCTGTGCAAGAACAATCTCTTCGCGGTGTGCGAAGAGAAGGCGCAGGAACTCGGCATCAAGCATATCGTCGACGGGCTCAACCTGGACGATCTGCGCGACTACCGACCCGGCATCAAGGCGGCGCAGCAACGGCGCGTGCGTCATCCGCTGGTCGAGGCCGGTCTGACCAAGGCCGAGATTCGCGAGCTTTCGCGCGCGCTGGCGCTGCCGACCTGGGACCGGCCCGCTTCACCGTGCCTGTCCTCGCGCTTCCCTTACGGAACCACGATTACGCTCGACGCGCTGACCAAGGTCGAGCAGGGCGAGCAGCTTTTGCGCGAGCTCGGCTTCAAGGTGGCTCGCGTGCGCTACCACCAGGAGGTCGCGCGGCTCGAGATCGAGCGGCAAGAGATGGGGCGAATTATCGAACCTGGACTGGCCGAAGTTATTTTTCGCGAGTTTCGGCGCATCGGGTTTCGCTTCGTCGCGGTCGATCTCAAGGGCTTTCGCTCCGGCTCGCTCAACGAGGGACTTGCCCCGCAGCCGTCGTCCTGAGATCAACCGAGGGCGCGCCCGCGTGCGGCGATCAGAGCTTGCGCCATTGCCAGGTCCTCGGGCGTCGTTATCTTGAAGTTCTCGGGCGAACCTTTCACCAGGCGGACCTCGCCGCCGATTCGCTCCACGAGCTCGGCCTCGTCGGTCGCCTCCCATCCCCGCTCCTGCGCGGTCTTAAAGGCGCTGAGCAACAGCGCGCGGCGAAACGCCTGCGGCGTCTGGGACTGAAACAATCCCGCGCGTGAAAGCGTGGCAGAGATCGCTTCGGCTTGGCCGCGCTTGAGCGTGTCCGCAACCGGCACCGCCGCGATCGCCGCGCCAAACCGCGAGGCATCGGCAAGAGCAGCGGCAAATAATTCGGCCGGCGCCAGCGGCCGGGCCGCATCGTGAACCGCCACCAAATCGCTTTCGGCGCTGGTGAGCTCGAGAGCGATACGCACGGAATCTTGGCGCGCGGCTCCGCCTGGAGTAATTTTGACCGGCAACGCTACTCCCGCCTCGCTCACCGCCGCCCGCGCTGCCCGCTCCATCCCGGGCGGTACGGCGATTACGAGCTCGATTACCCCTTCGACGCGGGCAGCCGCGGCAAGCGAGTAGTACAGCATCGGATGCCCACAAAGCTCGACGAACGCCTTGGCCGCCGCGAGGCCCAGCCGCGAACCCGAACCTGCGGCCGCAATAATGACTGACGCTCTACCTAAACGGCCGCCCGCGGACATCGATTTAAGGCGCGTGCTTAGCCGCGGCCATCACGAACTCGGAAGTTGCGTTGGCTCACGGAGCACTCGCCCGTGCCGCCGGCGACGACAGGCAACTCGCTCTGCGGCCATTTTCGCCGTCCGCGGCCGCGCGCTCCCGCTCGTTGCGGCCATCACCATTGCGGGTTACGGACGCAATCGCGCTGCGCGCTAATTGGCAAACAGGACGTTGAGCTCTTCGATGATCTTTTCTTCGGGATGGTCTTGAGCGATGGAAAGTTCCTTGACCAGAAGATTGCGCGCAGTGTCAAGGATTTTGCGCTCTCCGAACGACAAATCCTTGTCCGCCTTGAGCATCAGGAGATCGCGCAGCACCTGAGCGATCTCGAGCGGCGAGCCGGTCTTAATTTTTTCCGTATATTCGCGATAGCGCCGGTTCCAAGTCTGAGCGTCCGCGTGAACCTTGCGGTCGCGCAGGATGCGATAGATTTTGGTCACCATATCTTTGCCGATCACGCGGCGCAGACCGACCACCGCTACGTTCTCGGTCGGGACCATTATTGTCATTCGGTTATCGAGGATTTTCAGCAGATAATACGTGCGTTCGGTGCCGGAGATGGTTCTGGTCTGAACGCCCTCGATTACGCCCACACCGTGAGCGGGATAAACAACCTTTTCGCCTTTTTTGAAACTCAGGGACATATCGCACCTTGCCATAAAATCCCGCGCGCTGGCTCGGCCCGGCGCCTTGGGCCGGTCCTCATGTCCCGCCCAGGCGTCCGCCGATTTGGAAGCAGGGAAACCATTATGGCACAGAACGGGCAACTAATACCAGCGCCCTTTAACCGAGCGCAGCGGAAGGTTGGAAGGGCCGCGTGGGTTTAGCGCTGGGCAGCCGCCGAGGAGTCAAGCCGCGCGTCTAAAGCTTATCTAAGTCAGAATGGGTAGACTTGACTCGCTCGAAGGTTCTTCAACCCGTCAGTGGTAACCATACGCGCATCGGCGCGTCACGCCTGGCGCTCCTCGCGCTCCGCATGCCGGCGCGAACCCGTGCGCCCGCCCGCGTCAAGCAGGTCTGGCGCCCAGAGATTCGGTGGGTGCTAAGGCCGGCGCGGAGGAGGTCTCAAGACGCGTGCGGCGGGCATGGTTTAAGTCTTCGTACAGGCGCGCGCCGGCGGCAAAGAAAAACGCGATCGTTGCGTAGCCCACGCAGGTCGCCAGCAGGTCGGCCGCAAACATTCCCGCCCAGAGAAAGCCGGTCACAACACCGATTATGCCCAGTGTCCAGCTCACCAGTACGAACGCGCCGCCGGTCCACGAGTTGAATCCCGACCACACGGCGAGAAAAACCACGATGCGCGCCGCGACCGCAAAAAATCGCCCGCGCATCAGCTCGCGGCTAAACAGCAGAGCCGGCCAACTGCGCTGATTGTCCATCACTACGGCGTACTGCGCGAAATACAGCCATACGTAGGCCAACACGCCGGGTATCACGAGCAGAAAAAGGCCGACCAGCGTAGTGAACACCTGCAATAGAAAGACCCAGGCGAAGGGACCGACGAGCGCCCAGGCGCGCCGATAGATCGCCCGCGCTTCGTCGAGCGCGCTATTCTCGCGCACGCCGGCGCGTATCCGGCTCAACGCGCATAGCACGACCAGATTCACCGCCAGCGTCAGCAAAACAATGATCAGGTGCAAAAGCCGCGTCTGCCAGGGAGAAAAGGGCAAGCTCGCCTGCGGCCCGTTCTTTATCGCTTGCGCCGCGCGCAAACTCACGTTATGCACGCCGGGTGAAAGGAACAGCATCAATTGATGCTGTAGATTGAGCGCGTCGGGCATCAGGCACAGCGCCGCTGCGAAGGCCAGCGGCCCCAGTGTCAGGGCGAAGGTCTGCCAGTTGCCGGTGAGGTCACGCACCGCGTTGGCGAGGTAAATGAAGCTGCTTTTAAGACGTGCCTGCTCCTGCGCCGTCATTCCAATTGTAAACCTCCCGTTACGGCTTAGCCGCGCACACTCGCCGCGGCTTTCGAGACCTGCGCGGATACGATAGAGCTGCGTCCCGTCGGCGCAATCGAGCAGCCCGAGCGCGCGCGGCGCAGAACTCTGTCCGCGTCGGGCCCAAAGGTCTTTTCGCTAAGCACCTAGGCGCTTTTTCGCGCGCTGCACTGGCGCCTTTTCGCTCATAGCGCAGCGCTAAACGACGTCGTGTTAACGATGCTATAGTTAACTCGCATCAACAATCGCAACCGCGAGGTGAAAGTGCAATGGGCAACTGCGGCCGCGAAACGGAGTTGGCTTTGGAAGAGCGCCTGATCCGGCGCATGCACCTGCTCGTCGACCTGACAACGGCCATCATCGCGCAGGACCCCGCCTTGACGCTTGATGAGGCGTGGCAGCATGTGCTGGCGCTCAAGCGCGCGGTGCTGGCGATGTTTCCGGACAAAGAAGCGGTCTTTGACCTGATATATATACCACGCTTTTCCCGCCTGTTGGCGGAGCGTTTCGGCGCCAACTAGGCCCTGCGAGCGAAAAGAGCGCTGATGGCGACAACCAGGACCCTGCGCGGCCTGCTCACGCGCGCCGATGGCGTGAGCTTTGCCGGCAAGGTGACGTTCTCGGAGCGTGTCGAAGCAATCGAATCCGCATGCGCCGGCTGCGACGACCATGTCGTTCCGGGGCTTATCGACCTGCAGGTAAATGGGCTCGGGCGCTACGATGTAATGGGGGCTTCGGCCGCCGACATGGCTGCGATCGCGCGCGCGCTGCCCGCCGAAGGAGTCACCGCGTTTCTGCCGACGGCGATCACCGCGCCGCTCGAACATCTCGAGCGTGTTCACGACGCGGTGCGGCAGGCGGCGGTGTTTGCCGAGGGGCAGCCCGGCTACGCCGCGATTGTCGGGCTCCATCTGGAGGGTCCGTTTATTTCGCCGGTTCGGCTGGGAGTACATCCGCGTTTTAATCTGGAGCCGCGGGGTGATCCGCTTGAGCGAGTGCTGGCAATGGAGCAGCTAAAGCTGATTACGCTTGCGCCGGAGCTCGCGGGGGCGCTGGATGCGCTCGGCCGGCTTACGGCGCGCGGCGTGGTCGGCGCGATTGGCCATTCGGACGCCACGCTGGAGCAGGCCATGGAGGCGGTGTCGGCAGGAGCGCGCATGTTCACGCATCTGTTTAACGCGATGCGCCCGATTCATCATCGCGCTCCCGGCGTAGCGCTGGCCGGCTTACTGCCCTCGCCGGCGTTCGCCGCTCTGATTGCCGACGGCACGCACGTTCATCCCTCGATGCTGCGCTTGGCCTACAACGCCCGCGGGCCGCAAGGCCTTATCCTAACCAGCGATCGGGTCGCGCTGGTGAGCACCGATGGCCAATGCGCTACGGCCGTCGCCGGCGCGGCGCGCGACGCCAGCGCCCGCGGCGCCGCAGCGCGGCGCGATGACGGCACCCTGGCCGGCAGCCTGACCTCGCTGCTCGACGCAGTTCGCCTGATCGTGCAAACCACCGGCGCATCCGTGGCTCAGGCGGTCTCGATGGCGGCGGGCAATCCGGCGCGCCTTTTGGCCCTTGACCAGCGCGGAACTATCGCTGTGGGCGCCCGCGCAGACCTGCTCGTGCTCGACCGCGAGCTCAAGCTAAAGACGGTGTTCGTCGCGGGACGAGAAGTCGGCTGACCCGGCGCTTGGGAGCATTTGCGCAACGCGCCTTGGTTTGATGTGCTTAAAGGCGTGCGGGGGCCGGACGATAAGGCTTTTGTACAGGTATAACACGAGGTATCGCATGGCGAAGACCGGAGGTAAACCTAGCAGAGCCAACAGCAGCCTCGCGTATGCCACCCCAGCCTCGCGCACGTCACACCGCTTTTTCGAGCCGAATGATTCGACCGCCGCAGGGCCAGCTAAGGAGCAGCACGCGCGAGATGGCGCTTAACAAAGACTGTGTCGGCAAGATTTATCCGGCCACGACACTTAAGGTTACCGCAGCCGCGATCAGAGGATATGCCCTGGCTTACAACGAGGACAATCCGGCCTTTCTTGAGGGCACCTGGACGGGCGGCATAGTCGCACCGCCGCTATTCGGTGCCGTGGCGGCTCACCCGGCAGTGCTCCAGGTAGCTGGCGACCCTGAACTCGGCGTCGATCTTGTGCGGCTTTTGCACAGCGAACAGGACATGGAATACCTAGCGCCCATCCGCCCCGCCGACATGATTACGACCGTGGCCAAAATACTGCGCATCCAAGCGATGGTCCACGGCGAAACGCTCGCTGTCGAGCTGCGCGCCTTTAATCAGGACCGGGTCGAGGTGCAGCGGATAATCTTTACCGCCTTCATCCGCGCGCGTAACAAAACGCAGACGCGCGACCCGCTGTCGCGCGAGCAGCGCGACGCGCGCAAGGCGGTCGCTGCCGAGCCGTCGCCGAAAGGCGAGCCGGTGGCAACGGTGACGCAGCGCCTGGACCTCGACCAGACGGTGCGTTACGCCAAGGCTTCGGGCGACAACAATCCGATTCACCTCAACGAGGACTTCGCCAAGGCCGCAGGACTGCCGGGCGTAATCGTGCACGGGTTGTGTACTATGGCGTTTGCTTCGAAGGCGGTGATCAATGCCGTATCCGGGCGCGACCCGCTGCGGCTAAAGCGCCTATATGCACGCTTTGCGCGTCCAGTCTTTCCCGGCCAGACGCTAACCACGACGCTCTGGTCCGGCGCGCCGGGCCGCTCACGCCGCACCTACCTCTACGAAACTTGCAACCCGCAGGGCCAGGCAGTTATTCGACAGGGAATCGCCGAGGTCCAAGCAGCGTAGCTGGCGCCAAAAGAAGGCGCCATTTATTGCCCGGGCGCTTAGCCCTCCGAAGGCGGCATTTCGGCTTACCGCAGGTGTCTCGCGATGCGCGCCGAATTGCGCTTCTCACTCTTTCCCCAAGTCAATCGCGGCTTTGTGAGGGAAACAGCGTCTTCTCCGCCGTGCACAGGGCCTCGAAGATGGCTTCGGGGGTCGGCGCCTCAAGCACGGCCCCAGTGGCCTCGGTCCGCGCGAACATCTGCGCAAGCTTAGCCAACCAGGGAAGCTGCAACTCCTGGAACTTAAGGCCTAGGACAAAGAACAGATGGGTCGGCCTGCCGTCCAATGCATCACACTCGACGCCCCGCGATGAGCGGCCGAACACCATGAAGGGGCGCACGATCTGCTCCGGATGGCGGTACATGGTGTGCAGGAAAGCGACTCCGTTCCCGACCGCGCCAGGGATGATATTTTCGCGTTCGATAAGCGCGCCGACGAACCAATTCTTATCCCGCACGAGGCCCAATCCATTGGCCAGAGCCGCAAGTTCCTCGACCACCCCAATCATGGTGTTTGCTTCGAGTTGCGGGATGATGTGGCTTGGCCGGAAACAGTTTGCGAGCTCGAGCATCCGGCGGGGCGCGCGCGTCGCGCTGCCAATCTCAACTTGCCGCGGTGCGACTCCAAGCATTTGGTCGTCGAGCCAAGCGTCGATCATGACCTTACGAAACCGCCACTGATTACCAATCTTGACGCCGGGCAGTGCGCCATCCGAAACGAGCTTGAGCAGTGTGCGCTCGTTGATGTTCAAGTACGCGGCCAACTCTTTGACCGTCATCAAGCGATCACTCGGCTGGATCGGATCTTGCGTCAAGCTTTTAGGAACCGTTGACATCTAAAGTATATTTACGTAAATGTACGTTAAAATGCAAAGAATTTCGGATTTCTACGTTATTTTCCGGCGGAGGACTTAGTTTGATGCCAGATGGCCAAGAGTTCGGAACCGCCCTTGTAGAGATCTTCACTTATCGAGAGAAGCAACAACTTGCCGGGCTCTGCGTCCGCTGCTTCGAGATGAACCGCATCGATTTCGCCCACGCGAATCTGCGCGGCGCACGTTTCGAAGAAGTTTCGCTCTATGCGTGTGATTTTTCCGGAGCTGACCTACGGGGCGCTCA
Organism: Deltaproteobacteria bacterium; assembly: GCA_021831785.1. Lineage (GTDB taxonomy): Bacteria > Desulfobacterota > Binatia > Binatales > Binataceae > JAJYYI01. Next base: position 343,775 of record JAKBMB010000028.1, read on the forward strand.
ATTCGTCCGCTGCGACCTGCGCGCTGCCAGGTTTAAAGACGCTTTCTTCGCTTGCAACACTTTCGCCGGAAGTTGGTTGATCGGCGCAACCGGCATCTCGCCGCGGCTTAGGCGCTACATCAGGGAGCGTGGCGGGCACTTCTTGTACTGCTAGCGCCGATACCCTGGGTCGCTTGGCAAGGCCGCCATAGAATTCGCGCCACCATTCGCCGCAGGATCGACCGGAATCTCGGGCTTCGGCTGACCGAACGTCGGGTATCTACCTGTTTTCGCAAGGCCGTGATGCCTTCCGCAAGACCGTGGGCGGCCCAACCCTACACTGGCCGCCCCCGTCTTGCATGCCGGCCGGTTACGTTAGGTGGGCGTCCGCTAATCGGTCGGCTGCTCTGCGACTTGATGGGCTTAAGTGGCACATCTTCGCCGACGGCTGCCGCTCGATGCTGAAGCCGAAACCAGCGGTGAGGGCTAACTTGCAATGATGAACCAAGCCGCTTAATTGTACTGGGGCATAAGAATGGGCGTGATTTGCGGGAGCGACGCTTTACGGCGCTGCTGCATCAAGAGCAACGCTAGGGGGCTCAGGGGGGTAAGGGGGCCAGCGCTTACGAGCATACGTAGAGCTGCGACGGAGAGCGGCAAAGGCAGGTCGAGGTTAACGAGGAACGGCGTGCGCCAAGCCACAACGAAGGCGCACGCTTCGGGAAAAACGCAAATCCGTTTCAAGGGCAATAATCGGTGCTAGACCGTAGGATAGTATAAGGAGGTTCAAGCGACTCATCTTATGGCTAATCAGCTTGGCAAAGTTTACGTCTGCGCCAAGTGCGGCGCGCAGCTAATCGTGACTAAGGCGGGCAACGGCACGCTTAAATGCTGCGGCGGCGCCATGGAGCAGAAAAAATAACGCGGGCTTGCGCGCCGGCCAGCACCGCCTACATCTGGGCGATACTGATGAACGCCGGAGAGAAGCTGCGCCGCGGCGAGCCAGGCGCCGGCGCACGCGAGGATTTTAGCTTAGCAGGCTTCACATGGAGACCATTGGCGCGCTGCTCTTCGACGGGTTCGAGCTGCTCGACGTGTTCGGGCCGCTAGAGGCCTTTGGCAAGCTCGCTGAGTCGGGAAAATGCCGCGTCATCACGCTTGCTGAACGCGCGGGCACTGTCGCAAGCGCGCAAGGACCCCGGGCGGTCGCCGACTACGGCCTCGCCGACTGCCCCCGACTTCATATGCTTCTGGTTCCCGGAGGAATCGGAACCCGACGAGAGGTCGAAAATCGACGCCTGATCGACTTCATCCGCATCCGCGCCGTTGAAGCGGAGGTGGTGATGTCGGTATGTACGGGGGCAGGCTTGCTGGCCCGTGCGGGGCTGTTGGATGGACGGCGCGCGACGACCAACAAGCGGGCTTTCGCCTGGCCTGTTTCCCAGGGACCCGAGGTGAACTGGGTGCGCGAGGCGCGCTGGGTCGAGGACGGCAGGTTCGTCACGTCGTCGGGCATCTCGGCCGGCATCGACATGGCGCTTGCGGTGATCGGGCGGCGATACGGTGCCGAGACGGCGCAGGGAATCGCCGTCGTTATGGAATACGATTGGCATCGCGATTCGCTTCGGGATCCGTTTGCGCGAATCTACAGCTAGGCCGACGGCCGTTATCAGAGCAATGGTTCGGTGCGCTTCCTGCCAGAGAGGCTTCCGTCCTTTTTTGCGCAACACCGGCGCGCCGCGCTAGTTTTAATCTCAAGGACTGATGGTTCCCGCGGACATCGTCGAGGCGTCTATTTTCCCAACGGCTGGGAGCGGGCGCTGCGCCGCCCTCGCTAAGCGATGAGGCGGACGATGGTCACAGCCAGCAACAAGACGGCGCTTGCGCGCTATGGGTCTGCGGGTGTGCTGGGCGCGGTCTTCTACCTGGCGCAGGCGGGGGCCTTGATGCCCTTGGCGTACGGCGCGCTGTCGGCATGGCCCGAGCTTGTCGGACAGCGGCGCTTTGGCGGACTCTTTGCGCCGCTGCTATGCGGGTTCTTCGCGGAAGCCGGGCGCTGGCTAGGCTTAGTTGCGCTGACCGGCGACAAGCGACCGCGTCTCGGCGCGCCGCGCGCCCTAGCTTACGGTGTTGGCTTCGGCGCGGCCGAGCTTTTTCGCGCCACGCTTCTTGCTCGGCGCTGGCCGGCACGGCTGAGGGTCGCCCTGTTGGCCCTTCCGATAAGCCCGACCGGGCCGATTCCGGCCTGGGCCGGAACGCTGTTTTTCGAAGCGAGCTTATCCGCCCTGGCAGGTGTCGGCGCAGCGCAGGGGCGCGCCGGATTTTTGACCGTGCTTGTGTTATTCCATGCGCTGCTTAACCTCGCGCTCGCGAGACTCTTGACTCACGGCCTGGTGCTCGGCGCGCAGCTCGCGGGCTTAGCGGCGGCCGCCGCGGCCGGTTTCGTCGCGCTTAGCCTTTGGCGAAGGCCTTTAGCGTTACAACCGCTAAGCGCAAGAGCGTCCGGGCGAGCCGGCGATGCTGATGGTGTTTTAGTCGAAGAACTCGTATGTCGGTACAACGGCGCCTCGGCGGATGCTGGAGAAGCCCAACTTGGGCCGCTGAGCTTTGAGGCGAAGCCCGGCCAACTGCTCGCTCTCTTGGGGCCCAACGGGGCCGGCAAAACCACCACGCTGAGGGTCCTGGCGGGCTTGCTCAAGCCGGTCAGCGGAAAAGTTTCGGTCTTCGGGATCGACCTTGAGCAGGGCGCCAGCCGCCAGGTGAATGCTCTAGCCGGCCTGGCGGCCGAGGAGCCCGGGCTTTATCCCAAAATGCGAGTTGGCGGTTACCTGGAATTCTTTGCTCGCCTGTATCATCTCCCGCGCCAGGAGCGCGACGGCCGGGTCGCCGAGCTTTTGCAGTGGCTGGAACTTAGCCGAGGCCGAGAGGCCCGGATCGCGACTCTTTCCAAGGGCGAGCGGCAGAAGCTTGCCCTGGCGCGCGCCTTAGTCCACAAGCCGCGCTTGCTCCTGCTCGACGAGCCCACCGCCGCGCTTGACCCTAAAGTGGCGCGCAGCGTAAGGCAGCTAATCGCCGTGCTCAAGGCGCATGCATGCGCAATCGTGATCGCGACTCATGACCTCGATGAAGCGCAAAGCCTTGCCGACCAGCTTCTGATTCTGCGCCGGGGCCGAATCGTTCGTTGCCTGTACCAGGGCAACAGCGCGCAAAGCGTCCCATCCGCGGCGCGCTTCGAGATTCGCCTGGCGCCGAGCGCCTGCGACGCCGCATTGGCGGTCGCAAAGCTGGCTAACCTCGACTCTCTCGAAGAACTTCGTCTTGAACCAGGCCTTTACCAAGGCGAGCTTGTGCTTTCGTTCTCGACCGCGACGCCGCTGACAACGAATCCCGCGGTCCTAGATGCGCTGCTCGGCATGGGGCTTAAACCTTACGCGCTGACGCAAAGCGGTCTTAGCGTCGAGCAGATTTATTCGTCCGAGAGCGATCCGGGCGCGCGCGCCGCCGACGCCCGCTCAGCCAACGAGCCGCAGGCCGGCGCGGCCGATTTGACAGCCGCGCCAAAGGGACCTCGCCGATGAGCACGGATGCGCGCGACACGCTCGTGATCGTTAGGCGCGAGCTCGGCGACCTGACCGGCGACGCAGCGCTGATCATAGTGGCCGTGGGATCGGCGGTCGGGCTTCCGCTCTACCTGGGTTACCTGGCGGCGGCGCAGCGTCTGGCGCCAGGCCATATGCCGGCTTGGGCGCTGGAAGCGACGCTGCTCCAGGTTTTCGTTGCTTCGACCACGGCGCTGCAAGGTCTTGCGATCGAACGCGAGCAGGGCACGCTTGCGCCGCTGATAGTCACGCCGGTTTCCGACTTGGCGCTGTTCTTGGGCAAAGCCTTGCCCAGCGTGCTGCTCAGTGTCGGCCAGGGCGCGATCGCGCTTGGCCTGTTTTTAGTTACGCTGGCCGCGCGTGATCCGGCGCTGCTCGCGCGGCTCGATCCGGCGGCGATTTTGGCTGTGTCAGCCAGCGCGCTGAGCGCGGCAATGATGTGCGCTGGTATCGGGATTTCCCTCGCCTCGCGGATGCGTTCCAGCCGCGCGATCGCGCTGAGCCTTACGCTGAGCTCGCTCGCGGTGGTCGCGCTTGAGACAACGCTGGGTCTCTGGAACATGTTCGCTCCGACCGGCCGCGCGCTGGGGCCGGACCTGGCGATAACTCAGCCCGCGTTGGGGCTGGCAACGCTCGCGGTCAGCGCCGCGCTCTATCGGCGCGCTAGGATAGTCAAGGGCCTCTGGCGCTGAAGCTTTGTCGGCGTGCCTCCCGCGCGCGGATGAGCGAAGCGGGCGGCCGCTTGAGCATCTCGGCAGACCCCTCGCGGCGCTAGCTCGCCTCGTCTTCCACCAGAATCCCCGGAGCAGGAAAACCGTGGCACCATTCACGCACCTCGGCCGCCACTTTCGCGAGGCGAGCCTCGTCGTCCGGATGGGTGATGACCTCGTCCATCCAAGCGCCTATGCGGCCCATCTCGGCCACGCCCATCCCGCGCGAGGTTACCGCCGGGCTGCCCAGCCTGATTCCGCTGGGATTGAATGGCTTTCGCGGGTCGTAGGGTATGGTGTTGTAGTTGCATACGATACCGGCGCGGTCGAGCGCCTTGGCCGCTTGCTTGCCGGTCACCTTCTTGTGGGTTAAATCGACCAGCACCAGATGGTTGTCGGTGCCGCCCGAGACCAGGGTGTAGCCGCGCTCCAGCAGCTTGTCGGCGAGCGCCTTGGCGTTGACGACCACTTGCCGGGCGTAATCCTTGAAGGCCGGCGTACCGGCCTCTTTAAGGGCAACGCCGATCGCGGCGGTGGTGTGGTTATGGGGACCGCCTTGAAGCCCGGGGAACACCGCGCGATCGACTTGGTCCGCGAGCGCCTTGCGACACATCACCATCGCGCCCCGCGGTCCGCGCAGCGTCTTGTGCGTCGTGGTGGTAACCACGTCGGCGAAGGGCAACGGGCTTGGATGGACGCCGCCCACGATAAGTCCCGCGATATGGGCGATGTCGGCCAAGAAGTAGGCATCGACCTCTTTGGCGATCTCGCCGAAGGCCTTAAAGTCGAGCTCGCGCGGATAGGCCGTCGCGCCGGCAACTATGATGCGCGGCTTTTCCCGCTTCGCCAGCTCTCTGACTAGATTGTAATCGATTCGGCCGCTCTCGCGGTCCACCGTATAACGCACCGGCCGGTAGAGCATCCCGGTTATGCTTACGTCCCATCCGTGGGTAAGATGGCCTCCATGGGGCAGCGCGAGGCCCATGATGGCGTCGCCTGGTTTGAGCAGCGCCACGTAAACCGCCAGATTGGCCGGCGAGCCGGAATAGGGCTGAACGTTCGCGTGCTCGGCGCCGAACAAAGCGCAAGCCCGCTGGGCCGTCAGGGCCTCGATCTGGTCGATATAGCGTTGCCCTTCGTAGTAGCGCCGGCCCGGGTAGCCTTCCGAGTATTTGTTGGTCAAGACCGAGCCGTTGGCTTCCAGCACCGCCTTGGAGCAATAGTTCTCCGACGGGATCAGGCGCACCGATTCGAGCTGATAGCGGCTCTCATCCAGAATCAGCCGGTAAATTTCCGGGTCGGTTCGTTTCAACTCGTTCACTCACGCACGCTCCTTGCCGCGCTTATTGTAAGTCGGGCGGCAATACTTTAGCTATCCACGCGCGGTAATCCCCGGCGTATCCCACGGCGCCTTGACGCTCGCGCACTCGCGCTAATAGCTCGGCCACGCGCGCGGGGTTAAGCGGCCGGCGCTGTGCCAGCATCGCCGCCTGCGCCTCACCCATCTCTCGCGCGAGCCGCCGTTCGCTTTCGCCAACCTCAAATCCTCCAGGTTCCAGGCCGAGATAGCGCTCGGCGACATAAACACCGGTTTCGGCCGCGCTATCCAAGGAATCCTTGATGTTGCCCTTGCCGGTGAGCACATTACCGGTTGCAAAGACCGCGGTGCGGCCGTCGCGCAGTAGTCCCAGCTTCGGGTCGACGTAGCGATAGACCTCGCCGTTTTGCGCGACACCGGCGATGGCCTCGGGAATGCTGCCGATGGAGCTTATCGTGAGCTCGGCGCGATGCTCCACGTCGCTCGCCGGGACAACTTGTATCCGGCCCTGCTCGACCTTGGTGCGGGCGATTTTGATACCCGCCAGCCGCTCGTCCTCGATAATCAGGCCGCTCGGCACGCTGAGTTCCTGAAAATCGAACAAATACTTGCGCTGGGCCTTGTCGAGAATCTTGATCTTCGCGCGCCGAATGGCCTCAACCTTTTTAGCATCGGCACCGCCAGGAATGTCAGCCAGTGGCATGTCGAGCACGGTTCTGCGGTAGTAGAGCTTGCACGGCTTCAGATTGAGGCGCGGCCAGGTAAGGTCGTGCGACTTGAGCACCGGGTCGATTCCTTCGCGCTCCAATCGCAGCAAATCCTCACGTATCCCCAGGCGCTCAAGCGCGCGCAGCGCCGCTTCGAGTTGCAGCACCTTGACGACGTCGATCGAGGCCAAGCCACCGCCGATCACTATCGTTCCTGGCCGGATTTCGTAGCGGGGCCCGCTATAGGTCTTCTCCGGGTAATGGTTAAACCAGTAAATAAAAGAATTCTGATAGACTAGCCCGCGGCCGACGTAGCGGTCGGCGCCTTCGACCGGAAACGGACGGTCGCGCCATGCGCCGTTGGCCAGAATCACAGCGCTAAGGCCCCAAGCGTCCGCTAGTTCATCAAACTGGAGGTCGCGCCCCAGTCGGGTGAGCGGTGCGTAGTAAATATTGGCATGTGACAGCCGCCGGTCGATCTTGGCGTACTCCTCGCGCCGTTGATCGACGTGCCAGCGCGGCAACCCGTCTTCGATTTTCCCGTAGGGGCGCGCATTTTGCTCAAAGACGAAGACCAGCGCTCCGCGCTCCGCCAAGATTCGCGCCACTTCCGAACCGGCAACCGCCGCGCCCACAACCGCGACTACGTAACGTGAGGAGGTAGAATTCCCGCCGATGTTCATAGAGAGGTTCGCTTATCCCACAGTTTTGCGCCGCCGAGATGATTCGCGCGGTCAAGCCCACGCCGGCCGGGCCAGCAGTCCAAGGTTATTCTAACAATATCGCGGATTCCCTTACGATATGGGGCAAGGCGAGGTCTAACATTCGCCTGTCGCCGAGTCCCCGACCGAGTGTGTCCAACCTTGTTTTTGCGCGCCGGAATTGGTTCCCTTAATAGCGATGCGGGGCGAAGCATAGGCATGCGGCGAAAGCTTATCGAGCTTGTCATGCTGCCGGCGATGACGTTGCTGACCTTCGGCTGCTTTGCCGGCTCCACGCCGCAGCCTGGCGCAACCGAGCAGCGTGAGGTCAACTTTTCCGCGAAAGACTCGATGAGCCTGGTCAAAGGAGTCCTACGCAGCGAGGGGGTTTTATTTACGCCCGATTCCGACGATTCTCTGACCACGCTGTGGTCGCCCGCCGACAACCGGCCCACCCTCGCCCAGAGTCTCATTGGTAGCCAGCCGCGCTACCGCTACCGCGTGCGCGTCGTGCCGCGAGGACCGAAGCAGAGCGACCTCGTAGCCAGTCTGCTTACGGAGGACGTGCCGCCCGACGAGCTTGAACGCTACAAAGCGAGCCGGCGCCTGGACCTGTTCAACAAGTTCGACCACTTAGCGGCTGCTTTCCCGCCCGCTTTCTCTGAGCCGCAAAGTGGCGGCGTTATTTTTTCGGTGTTGCCCGACGAAGATTTGAAGGCGCTGGCCAAGCGGGCAACCGGCAATGCGGAAAATTGGCGCCGGATCGCCGGCGACAACGGACTCTCGTCACCTTCGCAAGTAAAACCGTTTCAGACGATTTGGGTCCGTGACAGCCTGCTTAAGCAGGCCGACGGGGCCGGTGCCGTTCGAGGCTCTCAGTGAATCCTGGAACTCCAGCCCAAGGCGCTTGCCGCGAAAGACGTGGGTTCGCCGCGGGCCGAATGCCTTTCGCCTGCTGGGTCAGACGCTTTCGCCACCTGCCAGGTCGCCCTCATACTCAGGAAATAGACCCGCCGGAGCCAACGTAGCGACAACAGCCAGGAACTGTTCGAACGTCATCTGCATGTTGAGAAACCCGCCTTGGCAGAAGACCCATCCGTAGTAATCGAGTATCTCATCGGGAATCATCACCGGAAGCCGCGGTAAGGTCGAAACGACAGGAAATCGTCGCGGCCACTTGGCGTCGAGCTTGCCCCCGAGCAAAACATCGGGAGCCGGCGCGTCGCCGTTTGTGGGTTTCCCGTCGTGCAACGGGACTACCTTGGTCCTTTGCTGTCTTCTCATACGATGAACCAACTCTTCAGCAAGGCTGCCGCCGGCAACAGCGATGCTTCGCAATTATTCTAGAGCATTTGGCCGGTCGGTCAAGTTTTAGCGCTTGCGGACTTGAAGCGCAATATAGCCCAGTCATCGTAAATAGCATTAATTAATAATATTTAGCGCATTTAGAAGCTTAATCTCTGCGACCGATCTCTCGCATGGACATGTCGTGCCTCCCTTTTTAACGATGAAAAAGCGAAGCTTAACTGCTTTTCGGCTAGGCCGCTATCTCTGGGCCGAGCAGAACGGCACGGTATCAGACGGGACCGCTAGTAACTGAAAAGGGCCTTTTGCGCGTAGGTCCTCGCGCGCCGAGGGGCCTTTCGGTCGCCCGTACCATTGGCTCGAAGTCAGGCTTCTGTGCTTGCGCGGCAATTATGCGCTATCAAGGCTGCGCGGCGTCGCCGCAAAGGCCGACGCTCATCACTGCGCCACGCCACCGCTTTAACGCGAGAGCGATGCACGCAGTGACCTGCCCCCGTTCTTTGGTCCACGGATAATGTGGGTCCTCAGTTAGTGACTCAAAACCCGAAAACTAGGACAGCGATAAGTTGAGCGAGGGGCGGGTCACAACAGGATGCGCTCTCTACATGCTCAACTACGCGCGGACCGAACAACTCGCCATCTAGCGCCGTGATTCCAAGCATCCGGGCGATCCGGTCGTCGCGCAGAATGATGAAGGCGCGCTTGAGCCTCTCTCAATAGATCGATTTCGGCATCGTCGGGTGTGTAACCGTCGGCGCTATCTCAAAGCCGTTGCAGCACCACATCCACTACGTCGCGGCTAGTGCGACTGTAGGATCATTTCCTCGACATCGCGCAGCCGATCCTTGCCGAAGAAGATCTCGTCTCCGGCGTAGAAAGTCGGCGCGCCGAAGGTGCCGCGCGCGACCGACCGCTGCGTATTCTCTAGAAGTTGGTCCTTGACCTTCGGACTTTGGATTAGCTCTAAGATGCGCTCGGTCGGCAGCCCCGATTCCTCAAGCGCCGCGCGCATCACCGGCGGGTCGTCCATCTTCTTGGGCTCGGCCCACATATGCCGATACATCTCGTCGACGTAGCGTTTGAACACGCCCAGCGACTGAGCGGCGATCGCGCCCCGCATGATCGTCAAGGTGTTCACCGGGAAAAACGGGTTAAGCTTGAATCGCGTAATCCCATGTCGGCGTATGAAGCGGGCCATCTCGAGCCGTTCGTATTCAGGTTTGTTCTTGATACCTCGCAGGGTTTCGGCCGGCGAGCGATTGTTGGTCAGCTTGAAGACGCCGCCTAACAGGACGGGCACGTACTCGAAGTTGACCCCGGTGCGCTTCTCGATCTCCGGGATCACCAGATGGCTCAGGTACGCGTTGGGGCTGCCGAGGTCGAAATGAAACTCTACCTTGACCATAGACTCACCATCTTTCTCCAAACGGACGGATTTCCTGCTCGAACGTCCACGCGTCGCGCGGCTGCCGGTAAAGCTGCCAATAAGCCTCCGCCACCGACGCGGGCCTCATGAGGCGGCCGAGGTCGAGGTTCCTCAGCGCTTCGTCGCCCTCCTTCTCCCTGATCCGGTCACGCACCCATGCGGTATCCACCCCCGCATCGATTACGAGATGAGCGACGTGGATATTCTTCGGTCCGAGTTCCCGCGCAGCGCTCTGGGCGACCGCGCGCAGGCCGAATTTCGCGCTGGCGAACGCGGCGTAGCCGGCGCCGCCGCGCAGGCTGGCGGTGGCGCCGGTGAAGAAAATGCAGCCGCGCTCGCGCGGCAGCATCAGGCGGGCGGCCTCCCGGCCGGCCAAAAAACCCGCGTAGCACGCCATCTCCCAGACCTTGCGAAAGACGCGCTCGGTAGTGTCGAGCAGCGGGTAATTGACGTTTGCCCCGATATTGAAGACGCACACCTCCAACGGCGCCTGCTCGTCGGCCTCTCGCAGAAAGGCGGCAAGCTCGCCTGCCCGGCGCGCATCGAGCGACCGCGCGGCAATCCGGCCGCCGTTCGCCTCGATCTCCGCGACCAACGGCGCGAGCTTATCTCCATTGCGCCGTCCGGCGAAAATGGTGAAGCCCTCGGCCGCAAATCGTTTGGCGATCGCGGCGCCGATGTAATCGCCCGCTCCGATCACCGCGGCAGTAGCGTTCTGGTTTTCCAATGACGCTTCTCCTGGAGTCTAATCGCCGTGCGTCCCAGCGCCACAGGGATGGGCCCGGCGCTGATTAACCTGCTTTGTCATGGCCTCCGATGCGGACCGCCGGACCTGGATGCTCGGCGCGGACTGGCGCCAGCGGCGGCGGCTCCCGGCAAACTTAGACACTCTGGCGGCCGACGCCTTCAGAATGCGTTCCGACAAGCTCCGGTCGCTAACCGCCCGCGCAAGAATCAGCGCGCCGGCCATGGAAGCAAACGCTGCGATCGCGTCATCGTAGCTGCGTGAGGACCCGCCCCGTGGCATCGCGCCAGCCAGGACCTCAAGCGCGCCCTTCAGCTCCTCAGTAAAGACATCGCGTACGCGATCGGGTTGTCTGCCAATCTCGCTGCCAAGAGCGGCTACCAGGCAGCACCTGCCGGCGGAGTCGCGATGCTCACGCGACAGGTACGCCGCCACAATGGCGGCAAACGCGCTCTTGCTCCCCCGGCGTTCGATCAGGCGCTGCCACAGATGCACTGAACCCGCAAGAGCATCACGAATCGCCTCCGCCGCAACGGCCTCTTTGGATCCGAACTGGCTGTAGACGGCCCCGTGCGTCAAGCCGGCATCTTCGGTGATCGCGTCCACGCTGGTGGCGCCGATGCCCCGTTCGCGGAACAAGCGCGCGGCCGCGGTCAGCATCCTGTGGCGATTTTGCGCGGCCTGTACCTTGGAAACCCGCATCCGGCCCTCTCCAATTTTTCGATCGCTCTTGACACGTTTGATTACGCTCGCCATTAATGTATCAAACATGACGATCTCCATCAATAGCGATAACGATCCCCGTCAATAGCGCGAAACCGCCGCTGTTGAAGCGCGGGCACGGCGCGCGGAGCTGCGAACCGGATCTTAGACCCTTCAAAGAGAAGCTCTAACCAAAGGGGTAACTGACATGGCGCACGATCTAACTCTGTGGGGAGTCGGCACCAGCCGCACGATGCGGGCTCATTGGATGATGCTGGAACTTGGACTCGACTACGAGTTTCATCCGATTCATCCGCGCACCGCCGAGACTCAAACTGCCGAATTCAACCGGCTGAACCCGCGGCGCAAGATTCCCGTTCTTCGCCACGGGTCGTTTGTGCTGACGGAGAGCGGCGCAATTATTCAATACCTCAGCGAGACTTTCGCCAGTCCGGACAAGGTGTACGTGCCGGCCGACGCCAGGGGCCGGGCGGCGCTGAACGAATGGTGTTACTTCGTGATTTCCGAGCTCGATGCGGCTTCGTTGTACGTTATGCGACGCCACGAGGGGCTTAACCAGATCTATGGGGAGGCGCCAACCGCGGTCGAAGCGGCAAAGAAGTACTTCATCCGCAACGTCGAGGCGATGGCTTCGCGGGTCGGACAAGGGAATCCTCATTTGTTTGGCGATCGGCTGAGCACTGCGGACATCCTTCTGATGACCTGTCTTGATTGGGCGGCGTCGAGCGAACTCCCTCTGCCGGAGCCGGCCGCGCGCTACCGGCAACGGGTTGCGCAGCGGCCGGCGTACCAAGCAGCGGTCGAACGAAACGCCGCCCGGTAGCAAGAGGCCGATCGCCGGGAGTCAAAGAGATGGCTGGACCTCTCGACAGCGTTCGAGTGTTGGACCTGACGACGATGGTGGCGGGACCGGTCGCGACCATGATGCTCGCCGACCAGGGCGCGGAAGTCATCAAGATCGAACCGCCTAAAGGCGAGCTGATGCGCCACTTCAATGACGGCCGCGACGGGATGCCGGCAACGTTCCTGTCCTGCAACCGGAACAAGCGCTCGTTGGCGGTCGATCTAAAATCGGCGAAGGGTCTCGAAATCATGCGCAAGCTCATCGCCACGGCCGCGGTTCTGGTCCACAATTTCCGCCCCGGAACCGCCGCGCGCATCGGTCTCGGCGAGGACGCCGTGCGCGATATACGGCGAGACATCGTATACGTATCGATAAGCGGGTTCGGGGAAAACGGTCCGTATGCCGGCCAGCGCGCCTACGATCCGGTAATTCAGGCCTTGTCCGGGCTGGCAGAAATTCAGCGTGACCGGGACACCGGGCGCCCAAGGATGGTGCGAGCCATCATCGCCGACAATACCACCGCGTTGACCGCAGCTCAGGCGATCACCGCGGCGCTGTTCGCCAGGGAGCGATCCCGGCAAGGACAGCACGTACGGATCGCGATGTTGGACGCGATGATTTCCTATCTCTGGCCGGAGGCCATGCCGAGCCTGACCTTCGTGGGAGATGAACGCGACCCCGCCGACGGCGAGGTCGGTCCAGACCTGGTGTTCGCGACCCAGGACCGCTACATCACCGTGGCGGCGTTGTCCGACGACGAATGGGCCGGCTTGTGCCGCGCGCTCAAGCGCGAGGATCTCATCGAGCATCCCCGCTTCAAGACGGCGCGGGACCGATCCACAAATGGAGTGGAGCGCCGTGAGGTCACGACCGCCGAGCTGGAGAAGTGGCGGTGCGGCGAAATTCTGCCGCGGCTGCTCGCCAACGACGTACCGTCCGCTCCGGTCCTGAGCCGCTTCGAACTTCTGCGCCACCAGCAGATTCGCGAGAGCCATATCCTCGAAGAGCACGAGAGCGTGGCGTTGGGCAAGGTTCGGCAGCCGCGCCCGGCAGCGCTCTTCGACCGCACCCCCGCCGGCATCCGCCAACTTGCGCCTGTGCTGGGGGCAGATACCGCCGCGATCCTAGGCGAGTTGGGCTATAGCTCGCCCGACATCGAGCGCCTCGAACGCGAGCGCGTGGTGCATCGCCAACCCGGCAATTTGCCCAAAGAGTAAGCCCGCCGATGCGGTAGCCTTTTTCGAAAGGCTGCCTCTTCTCTCGTCTGCCAGCCGGACACCCGCTCGCAGAGCAACAGACATACAGGGACCAGCGGGTGGCGGAGCTTCAGTTAGTGTCTGCCGCCGCAAAGCAAGCAGTCATGGATTGGATGGACCGCTACGTCGCGTGTACACTGTACATGCGATGAGGGCGGGAGTTGGAGTTCGAGTGGGATCCGAAAAAGGCCGAACAGAATCTCCGCAAGCACGGCGTGGAGTTCGTTGACGCGGTGATCGTGTTCGACGACGCTCGGGCGATTACGCTGGTAGACGAGCATCCCGGTGAAGAACGCTTTGTGACCTTCGACATGGACGCTCACGGACGGATATTGGCGGTTTCCTATGCCGCACGCGGCGCTATGATTCGGATAATCTCCGCGCGCAAAGCGACCTCGCGCGAGCGGGCTCAGTACGAGGATAAGCGAATATGAAGCGAGAGTATGACCTAAGCAAGGGCAAGCGGGGACCTGTCATTGCGTTGCCCCCGGAAAAGGTGCGCATCACCATCCGCCTGGACCGCGATATCGTGAATCATTTCCGAGACCAAGTTCGGAAGGCGCATCGAGGCAACTATCAGACGTTGATCAACCAAGCCCTCAGAGAGCACCTACAACGACCGGGCCTTGCACAGCAGGTAGGAGCGGAGGTCCGCTCCGTTCTGCGCGAGGAGCTCGAAAAGCTAAAGGTGACCGCTTGAACGGCGTCGGGTGGTTATTGGGAACGCCTGTCGACACGACCACGCGATCAAGCGCAACGCGCCGCGGCGAGAATTGCCATCTGCAATCGCGATTAACGCTTGGTAGGCACTTCCATTTGGCCGTGACTCATCTACGCTGAAATATCATGGCAGCGAACGTTGAGCGCTGTGGGAAAGACCTCGACCGCCTGGTCCGCGAGGGCGATCGATTGCTGATGGCGATGGGCAACGAAGTTAACAACAAGAACTTCGAGAAGCAAGGTCGTAAGCAACTGGGTAGCCAACAGTCTGAGCGGCTCCTCAAGATGCTGCCGAAGTTCAGGGACAGCTACGAAGCATGGTACTCCGAGTCTTTGTTCTTGCTTCGACAGCTCCTTCCGGACCGGGTTACTAACTTCCGAGAACTTTACGAGAAGCCGAAGGGGCGCAAGTCGATCAACCATGAAAACTATGTCATACAAGACTACTTGCAGGGCCGGCAGATCGCCCGCCCAAGCGAAGGGATCGAGCTACTGGGCGAACCGCTCGTGTACGACAGCAGTGCCGCTCTGCCGCAGTTCCAGTGGCAACTTAGCATACTGAAGGCCGCCAAGAGACGCTTCGAAAGCTCGCTGTTCGACATCCGACAGCTAGTACAGGCTGACCTATTCGATAGCGAAATCGACGCTGCGCGGGAGCTGCTGAACAACAAATTTCTGCGAGCGGCCGGCGCCGTCGCGGGTGTCGTCCTTGAGAAACATCTGCGCCAAGTATGTGACGATCGCTCAATCAAGGTGACAAAGAAGCATCCAGGGATTAGCGACCTTAACGAACTCTTGAAGCAGAACTCGGCGATCGATGTACCTCAGTGGCGGCACATCTCGATGCTCGCTGACATCCGCAATCTGTGCGCCCACGATAAGCAAAAGGAGCCGACTCACCAGCAGATGGTGGACCTGATCGACGGTACGGACAAGGTCCTCAAGACGATTGCTTGAGTAGCCGCCATATCAGTGAATCATCCAACGTCTTTAGAAGACGATAGCAAACCTGGGGCTTCCCCAGTTTAGCGGACGACAGAGGGTTGACGGTCAGGGGCTGGCCACTGAGAGAGTCTTCTGCTCACAGCGGTGCGGAGGGCTATAGCGCTTGCGCTGGAGGTGGCGGCATAGCGCTTTCGATCGACACAAAGAACGAGCGCGCGGCGACCTGGTTTGAGCGATTTCGGGCGGCGCGGCTTCTCAACGATTCGGAGGGCAATAGCCCTCCCCCCCAAAAGACGTGGACCTGCTGCTTGCCGCGAACGGGTGAAGCTCGCGATACGCAACCGCTGCGAGTTTGCGAGGATCGACGGGCTGCGAGTCGAAAGCTGGGCACCTGTTTCATGATAGCGGAGCAGGTTCGCACCGGCAGCCCGAACGGATAACGTCGATCACCGACGATATTCTTGGCTGGCTCTCATCGGCGGCATCTGGATGTCGCGCGGTGGGTCTTCCGACGCGAACTCGTTGCGCATCGTTGAAGCTTTGGTGTTGCTCCGAATATCCCGGATATGGGATAGTACCCGTGTGGCGGATCCAGTTAAACGTAAGCCCTTAAATTTCATCGGAGCTCAAGGGAGGGCCTGCGGGCGTTTCCGAAAGACGTCAGGATCGTAATGGGAACCGCGCTGAACTCGGCGCAACTGGGCGGGGAGCACCCAGCCGTAAAGCCAATCAAAGGATTCCGTGGCGCGGGAGTCCTCGAGATTGTTGACGACTTCGACGGCGACACGTACCGGGCGGCATACACGGTTGAGTTCGAGGGCATCATTTACGTGCTGCATGCATTCCGGAAGAAATCGAAGAAAGGGACCGAGACGCCAAAGAGGGACCTGGAGCTTGTGAGGGCGCACTACAAATTTGCGAAGGAGGCATACGAAGCGTTCAAAGCTGCGAAACGATAATCCCTAACCCTGAAGCGAAAATAACTTCATCGATGAAGACTCGGAAGTCCGTGCCCTATGCCTGCGGCATACGTCAAAGGCAGAGGACCGGCTTGCGGGTTTTTGGTGCGTTGAACGTTGCCCGGTCCGCGGGCGTCGGTGGCGCGGGCGGCCCTGCCCGCGCTGGGCACGGGCGGGCACGGTGGCACGCCCCACTAAGATTTATTTTCGCTTCAGGGCTAATTATCTAAATGTATAACTATGTTATCAGGGGATTTTCACAATGATTCACTTGACCAAAGGCAGCGGTAATGTGTTCCGCGACCTCGGTCTTTCCGATGCCGATATTCTTCAGGCAAAGGCTGATCTTGTACACCAAATCTCTGTGCTCATCGAGAGACGCGGCCTGACTCAGACGCAGGCGGCTGATGTACTTGGGGTCACTCAGCCCAAGATTTCCGCGCTCCTGCACGGGCGCCTTGACGGGTTCTCGATGGACCGGCTCGTTCGTTTCCTAAATGCGCTGGACCAGGACGTGAGGATCAGCGTCCGTCCCAAATCCAAGGCGCGCCCTATGGTTAAGGTAGCGTGACGGGCGAACCTATTGAGGATTGCAAAATATTGAGACAGCGCAGAGTCGTGAGGGTGGCCTGGTGCTCGCTACGCGGGCAAGGCCCGCGTCCTGAACGATTACAAGGCCTTCACGCGGGCGAACTTTTGTTATACTGGCAGCAGCCGTCACCGCGGATCGTTTTTGAGGCGGCGCCGGCCGGCGGGCAATCGTTGAGTTCGCGCGGCGCGCAACGTGTAGCTCGCAGGGCGTCTGGCCTAACAAAGCAGCCACGTAGGGAAATTAAGGGGATATTCAGCTATGGCAAGACTACTCGAAGGAAAGGTAGCGATCGTTACCGGCGCCGGACGCGGGGTCGGGCGTGAAGAGGCGCTCCTGCTGGCCAAGCATGGGGCCAAGGTGGTCGTCAACGACCTGGGCGGCCATTTTGACGGCACCGGCCAGTCGCGCACCCCGGCCGAGGAGGTCTGCCGGGAGATTCGCAGCGCCGGCGGCGAAGCCGTCACCAACTACGAGAGCGTGGCCGACTTCAAGACCGCCAAGCGCATCATTGATTGCGCGCTCGACAACTTCGGCAAGCTTAACATCGTGGTCAACAACGCCGGCATCTTGCGCGACCGCATGATCTTCAACATGTCCGAGGAGGATTTCGACGCCGTCATCGCGGTGCATCTTAAGGGCTCGTTCAACGTCGCGCGTCATGCCTGCGCCTACTGGCGCGAGCAATTCAAGACCGGCAACACGCTGCACGGGCGCCTCATCAACACCACCTCGGACTCGGGCCTGCTCGGCAACGCCGGACAGGGCAACTACGGCGCCGCCAAGGCAGCGCTAGCGGCGCTGGCGATCATCGTTGATCAAGAGATGCAGCGCTACGGCGTCACCGCTAACGCGGTCGCGCCGGTGGCTCGCACCCGCATGACAGTTGACGCGACGCCCCAGACCGCGGCCACGATGCCCGAGGTTGCCCCCGGCGAGTTCGACCCTTACAGCCCCGCCCACATCGCGCCGATTGTGGCGTGGTTGGCCAGCGACGACGCCAAGGAAGTTCACGGCGAGGTCTTCCGCGCGGGCCTGGGCTCGGTGTGGCTGATGAAGGGCTGGCACTCGGTGGCGCGGATTAGCAAAAAAGGCTTCTGGGACCCGGTCGAGCTCGGCGCCAAAGTCAAGGAAGAGCTGGCTAAAGGTCTGACCAAGAAAGAGTCGCTGGGCCGGGTCCTCGGCGAAGTGCGGTGAGCGGCGCGCGCGAGCAGCCGCGACCGACTGCCGAACGGCCCCTCGAGCCTCGCTACCGTTCGGTTCTGTTCATATGCGCGGCCAACACGGCGCGCAGCGTGCTCGCCGAACACTTGCTGCGGCGCGAATTGGGCCGGCGCGGCCTCGACGGGCAAATCGCCGTGCGTTCCGCGGGCATCGCCGCCTACGCCCGTGACGGGGCGCTGGTCTCGCTCGATACCCGCCTGGCACTGCGTGAAATCGGCATCGAACTGGCGGAAAATGCGGCGTCAACCGACCTCAAACGCCACCCGGAACTGCTCGAACGGGCCGACCTGGCGCTCGCCATGACCGAGGCGCAGGCGGCCGAGTTGCGCCGCGGGTTTCCTATCGCGAGCGAGAGAGAGACCTTTACCTTGCGCGCCTTCGCCGGCGAAAGCGGCGACATCGCCGACCCGTACGAAAAGGGCCCTGAGCACTTCGCCCAATGCCGCGACGAGATTGAGCGCCTGGTCGCGGTCGCCGTCGACCGCCTCTTCAAGTGACGGCCGGCGGGCGGACGCCGTGTAACGCAAGCGATGCTGCTCATTATGCTCCCGGTTTAATGGCGAGCGGTTTCCGCGCTAAACGCCGCCGCGCGCTCGCGCGGGAAGAGGCGGCCGGCGTTTTCGCGCGCAGATGCGGGTAGCGCACGCAAGGGGATCGCATGGCGCTGAAATGGCAGACGCTGGGGACCAAGCTGCTATGCCGAACATCCATATTCGAGTTGCGCCGCCGGCACAGCGTTCATCCGCGGCGCGGCGAGCGCGACTTCTTCGTCCTCAATGCACCCTCCTGGGTCAATATCATACCGGTTACGCCGCGCGGCGAGGTCGTCATGGTGCGCCAATACCGGCACGGGGTCGAGGGCGTCACGCTGGAGATTCCGGGCGGGATGGTTGACCGGGAAGACTTAAGCCCGCTCGAGGCCGCGCGCCGCGAGATGCGCGAAGAGACCGGCTACGACTCGGCCGAGATTATCGAGTTGGGCAGGGTTCATCCCAATCCGGCCATCCTGGATAACCTTTGCTTTTCGTTTCTGGCTTGGAACGCGGTTAGAACGGGCCGCAAGAGACTCGACAGCGACGAGGCGACGCGGGTAGTCCGATATCCGCTCGAGCGCGTCGGCGAGCTAATTGCAAGCGGTCGAATCACCCACGCTTTAGTGGTCGCGGCGTTTCATTTGCTGACCCTCGCCGACCACGGAGATCGAAGGAGAAAACCCCAGAAGTCATCTCATTAATAGCGTCTAAACAGGATGACGACACTTTCCGTTCCCTCGCCCGCGAAGCGCTTGTCTGCCCCCTCGCCCGCGAAGCGGGAGAGGGTTGGGGTGAGGGTGCTGAGAGCTGGGTAAGGCGCGCAGCAATTGTTGTTTATCATCGGACCCTCACCCGGCGGACCCGATGGGCCCGCCGACCCATTCGTCGCCTGCACTCCTCAGGGCAGGCTCTCTCCCGATAGGGCGAGGTAACCAGAGCCGCCGTGTCCGCCATGACACGCGAGAAGATTTTCAGCCGGTTAGCATCCGAATCGCGTCCGGGCTGCGCAAGGCGAACGAGCCCCGGTAGTCGATCCGCTTTGTGGGCTCGGCCAGGCAAAGACGCGGGAAGCGTTCGAGCACTGCGTCGATTGCAATTGCGGCTTCGAGCCGCGCGAGCGACGCACCCAGACAGAAGTGAATTCCGTGGCCGAAGGCGACATGATTGTTGGGCGTGCGTCCCAGGTCGAGCGTGTCGGGGTGGGCAAACTGCGCCGGGTCTCGGTTAGCCGCCGCCAGGGCCAAGAAGACCGCGGTTTTCGCAGGAACGTCCGTGCCGCGCAGATTTATGTCTTGCCTGGTAAAGCGCAGCACCGCTTGTACCGGGGCGTCATAGCGCAGCAGCTCTTCGATCGCCTTGGGCATCAGAGCGGGCTCGGCGCGCAAGCGTTCGAGTTGGTCGCGGTTGCGCGCCAGCGCCAGCAATCCGTTGCCGATCAACGTCGTCGTGGTCTCGTTGCCGGCGAGCAACAGCAGTACAACAAAGGCCAGCAGCTCGTCTTCGGTCAGCGCCTCGTCGTCGTCATGCGCCGCGACCAGAGCGCTCACCAGGTCCTCGCCTGGCTGGCGTCTGCGCTTTTCTATTTCGGCGGTAAAGTAACCGCGGATCGCCTCGACCGCGTGACGAAAATCCGTCGCGGCCGCGCCGCCCAGGGTCGGGTTGTTGCCGGAGACAATCGCGTCGGACCAGCGCTTGAAGGTCTCGTAGTTCTCGGGCTCAATCCCCAGCATTCTCGAGATCACCATCACCGGCAGCGGAATGGCGAGGTCGCGCATCACCTCGAAGTCACCATTTTGCGCGCTGAGCTTATTCACTAGTTCGCCGGTCAAAGCTCTGATCTCAGGTTCAAGGTCTCGGATGCGCTTGGGAGTGAAGTCGCGGCTTACCAGCCGGCGCAGCCGCGAATGGTCCGGCGGGTCGGAGGTCAGCATGGTCTGCGCGCCGCCGAACGGCCCGACCAGCAGCACCTCGCGCGGCAGCATCCGCACGTTGGACAGGTTTTCGGCGTCGTCCAGCAGTGCGTCAACATCCTCGTATCGCGCCACGAACACCAACTGACCCCGCGGCAATTGAAGCATATGCGGAGGGCCTTGGCGCAGCAGCTCGTAAGCGGGATACGGGTTGGCGCGAAACTCGGGATCCCAGGGATTGAACGAAAACTCAGCCATCACGTCTTAAAACCCGTTCGAGTTCGCCTCCTTGACACCCGGCGCGAACTTAAGCCCTGGCGCGAGCGGATAAAGGCGTCGCCCATGCAACTATAATCAGCGAGGGTCGCTCGTGGAAGCACTACCGCGGACAGCGCGAGCGCGGGCCGTCCCATCCCGCCTCGTTCGCCGCCGACTGACTTTAGTGCAGCCAACTTGTTCTTGAACGCCCGCAGCCCTGCTATTTCTTAGTCGTTCGAGCAAACAAACATCGATCTTCAACAACGCATCCGGGGAAAGATTTAAAGATATGAAGTTACGCACGGCATCGCTGGTTTATTCGCTCTGTCTCATGACAGGCCTGATTTTGGCCTCATGCGTGGAGCAAACCCGGCAATACAGGCGAAGCTATATGGAGTTCGAGCAAGGCCGCTACAAAGACGTGAGCGTGATGGGTGGGCTTCCGTGGTGCGACGAGGCATGTAAGCTGCGAGCGACAGCCGCGACCGGCATCGTACTGGTTGAATCGCACGGCGATGCGCAGCAGGCGTTTGCCGATCTGCATGCCGCGGTGACCGATCCAATTTTTGTCCAAGACATTCCGCCCAATCAGCAGCAGCGAGTTTGGGATGACTACTGCTTGGCAAGCTATCGCGCGTTCAAACTTTCGTCGGCGGCCAAGACGAGCGGCGCCCAGGCCTTATCGCCCGAACAGGTGCAGCAAAACTGTGTCAAGGCCAGCGAGAACGTCCGCGCCGAGGTCAACAGCGAGCTTAAGACCGAGTACGGCCAGATGATAACCGGGCTGATTCAAAGCGGGCATCTGCAAGAGGCGAAAAACGCGACCGCGGCCTACACGATGCTGCCCACGGCGGACCGCAGCCAGTCCGCGCAGTGGGAGCAGCAGATCGCGCGCAGCACCCCGGCGGCAGCGTCGTCGGCGGCGCAACCAACTTGGCTCTTGGTCCGGAGCAGCGCCGAGCGCGCGCCCGGGCGGCTGAACGCGGGTGAGCCGAGCCCGATAATTCTGGGCATCTACCGGCGAAGCGTCGATTGCCGGCGGGTGAGACATCAACTGAGCGGCCAGATGCCGGAGGGCGCTCTCGACCCCAACCCCCACGAAGCGAGCCAGAGCGGCCTTTCCTGCGTGTCGAGCGCCGACCCGCTATGGGGAGGGCAGAATCCCCTGAACATGTGGCTGCTGCTCATGGGTGAGCAGTGGAACAAGGCCGCCTTGAGCATAACGTGCAAGACGCGAGCCGAGCTTGCCCGCGCCGTCTCGTGGGGCATCTACAGCGACGCTCAGTCGTGTGACCAGGCCCGCAAGGAACTCTTCGGCGATATACCGTGCGCGCTGTGCGTGCCAGCCAACGATTCCGACGTGGTCCAGTAGGGCGAACGGCGGCCTGACCTTGCCCCGCCGTCGAAAGCGGCTCGGTCTCGACCCTTGCTCGCCAGGCGACGCCTCCTGCAGCGATCGGTCCGCGCCGGGCGCCCCAGCTCTAGTGTCCCGTCCCGCAAATAAGTTGCTTAACAGGGGGAGCCTTAGCTGGGGTGATGCTGGCCGCAGCGCAGAGCCCGCCCTGCGGCTGCCGAAGGAATAGCCGCGATGCTTTTTTT
>JAKBMB010000005.1 GCA_021831785.1 Deltaproteobacteria bacterium
ATGATGCGCGGGCGCCACGCCCGCGCGACCAACGAATCAGGGCGACATGGCGGGCACGGCGGCCCGCCCCACTACTCAAAAATGCACAAACTCTCAGGGTGACCTAAAAACAGCCTTCGCCGAGCCTTTCGTACACGCACCTATGACCCACCACACTAATCTAATGTCATGTGAATAACCTGACGAAGGACCTGTACGGACCGTCATTCTTCGCTTCGCGAAGAATGACGGCAACGGCGCTTTTGTTTGTCATTCTACGCACAGCCTGCCGGAGCGAAGCATCGGGGAGACTGGCAATATTGGCGAAGTTTTAAATGGGACGGCATGCTAAAAGGGAAGGCGCCCGTTTTTTTCTTCACCGGGCGCCGGCCCGGTAATAAACATTAGGAGGCCTGCTGTCGCGGCGCCGGCGCGCGGCGACGAAAGCCCCGGATGACGCCTGGGCCGGTTTATGGCAGAATGCGGGGAATGGCCTCGCTAGCCGGAACCCCAACCAATGCGGACGCCGCCGGGCGGCTGACCGCGGCCCTCCGCTTCTCATCGTCGAAGAGCGCCCGATCGGCGCTTTGGGTCGCCGGTATCATCATCGCGCTCAACCTTTACGCGCCGGCCGAGCCCTCGCTTTTGGTCCGCGTTCTCGGCTCGGCGATAATTCTCGTCAGCGCCTTTGCGATATGGCTCTGGACCGTCGGCTACGACCGCTATACCGCCTTTGTCCCCATCCTGACGGTCATTTATTCGATTCATTTCGCGCTGCCGGTCTTTACGTTTATGGCGTACATCTTTTCGCTCGGCGGCGAGGTGGTCGGAGAAGTCTACGTGGAGCAGGCGCTGGCGCTGGCTTTGGCCGGTCTAATTTGCACGCTTGCGGGATACTACCTGGTTACCCTAACCACGCTGCGCGATCGCTTGCCCAAGTTCAAGATGCAATGGCGGCCACAGGGCGGCCTTGAACTGTGGGCGTATCCGATCGGGGCCGTGGGCCTTGCCATCTACGTGGGCACGTTCGCAACCGAACTTCCAGACAGTGCCAAACGTTTCGCGGACTTGGGCGGCGAGTCCTGCATGCTGGCGATCCTGATCTTGTTTTTTTTGCAAATGGCTAGGCGTCTTAGCTGGCTGGGCAAATTATATCTCTGGGGCATCCTGTTGCCGCTTAGAACGCTGCTCGGGCTGGGCACCGGGATGCTAGGCCACGCGGCTTGGCCAATTCTGGAGATGCTTCTCTTGTACTCCACAGTACGGCGGAAGATACCTTGGCTCGTATTGGCGATCGGGGTGCTGGCCGTGGGCTTACTGCAGCCTTTCAAGGCCACGTTTCGAAGCTTGACCTGGCGTGGCGGAGCAGCTTCGAATCGTTCTTTGACGCAAAAGTCACAACTCTTCTTGGAACTGGGCGCAACCTTCTGGCAAGCGCCGCCACCGCTTCAACTGGTGGTAACGGCTGCGATGCTTAGGCTGTCTTTTCTGACCGAGTTCGCCGACGTCGTCCGCGAAACTCCGGCCAACGTTCCCTACTGGAAAGGAGAGAGCTACTATCCCTTGCTCTCCAAGCCGATTCCCCGATTCCTGTGGAAGGACAAACCGAAAGAGGACATCGGAAAACGCTTCGGCCACCGTTACAACCTCCTCGCACCGGAAAACGATGTGACGGCATTGGCTATGACGCATCTAGGCGAATTTTACTTCAACTTCGGGCCGGCCGGCGTGATTATCGGGATGTTCTTCACCGGTCTTTTTTACGGCTGCCTGCAAGCCTGCTTCATTCATCGCGAAAGCGGCATCGGCGGCGTAATCGGCGCCGTTTTCTTGCTGATGACCTTGCTTGGCATCGAACAAAATTTGTCGGCTGTGCTCGGCGAAGTGTTTGATAAGGCGGTGGTGTTGGCCGTGCTGACTCCGCTGATGCGGATGCGCTGGGCTGAGATCCCCCAAAACGATCTGCAATGAGCCGATGAGCGAGTCGTGCGCGGTTGCGCAGCCGCTCCGCGTGACCGCCGCAATTCGCCCCCGGTAACGGTTAAAGGCCAATGCGGGGAGCCAGCAAGAATATCGCCTACAGCTACATCAACCGCGCGAGCGCCCTGCTTGCGGGGCTGGCTCTCGTTCCTCTTTTTACACGGCTTCTCGGGCCGCGCCTTTACGGCGAACTGTTGGTTATCTTCACCATCACGATGAACCTTTCCCTGGCTAATCTCGGCATCGATCAAACCCTGACGAATCGAGTAGCCGAGGCCAACGCGACCGGCAAGGCTTCGCTGATTCGCGCGCTGCTGTCGACGGCATTTTATGCCTACACGGTAATCGCCGCCGCGCTGGTTGTTCTGCTGGTGCTTTGCTCGCCGTGGGTTTGCCACAAATTCGTGTCGCAGGACGACCGCACGGCTGCGGACACCCTGCTCGTCGTGGGGACGTTTACGGCACTCGCGCTACCGTTTAGAACCTATCTGATACTGCTGCGGGGTTTGGGAAGAGTCAACGAAGAGCAGCAGATCGGGGCTTGTTCGGTCGCGGCCCGAGCCGTCGGGATTGCACTCGCGCTGGCCTGCGGCCTGAAGCTTCTGGCCATCGCGATAATCCACGGGGCCGCAACTCTCGGCGCCGGGCTCGCGGGATACCTAAGAGCGCGTACGCTTTTGCGCGAAATCGATCCAAGCATCTTGCGCTTCTCTTACAATGTCCTCAGCTCTTTGGCGGCGCCGAGTCTCGGGTTTGCGGTGCTGCAGGTCGCCGGCGCGGCCGGCTTCGGCATCGACAACCTGATCATCGGGTACACTCTCGGCCCAGAGCAGGTGACCAAGTACGCCGTGGCTTTCTCCCTGATCATGGTCGGGATCACCCTGTTCTCGACACTCACTGGGGCGCTGTTACCCTCGATTACAGCGCTTTACGCCGGGCAAAACGTACGGTTGCTCACGCGGATGTTATCCGTAACGACGCGGTTAGCCCTGCTTTACGGCGGAGCGGGGGCCGCGGGCTTGTGGATTGCCGGTCCATGGATAGTGCGATGGTGGGCGGGGCCGCAGATTTATCCCGGCGACACCACCTTTGGTTTGCTGGTGCTGCTCTTCGTGACGCAGATCATGATCGAGCCGCCATGGATGGTTCTAGTAGCCACCACGCGCCATTACGGGCCGGCAGCCGTGCACGTGGCGGAGAGCGCGCTGAACGTCGCGCTGTCCGTGTGGTGGGCGCGGACATGGGGTCTGCCCGGCGTGATAGCCGGAACTCTGGTGGCCCGCCTGATCACGAGCGCGTGGTACATACCTTTTGCCGCTGCGCGGACGCTGCATTATACGCTGGCGCGCGTCGCCAACGCGCTCGCTATACCGGCGGTGCTCACGGCGGGTTCGCTCATCGCGGCGTTCCTATTTTTGGGGCGAGACCTTCGAGCTTCCGCGGCATCTCCGATCATGGCAGCGATCGTCCTGTCCATCTTTGGCATTGTCTTCAGCTTTGCGACTTTCAGCCGCGAAGAACGCCGGGCGGGACTTAACTGGGCAACTACTTTCATAAGAGGGCGATAGTAGATTCGTGAGGCTCCCCGAAACGACGACGTCGGCGGCGCTGAGACCGGCCTCGACCAGGCGAGGCGTCTCTGCGAAGTATCCTTGGCGTGCCTCCCTGCGCGCCGCGGCAAGCATCCTGACCTCCGCTGAGCGGATTGGCAAGGGCCTCCGCGCCCTTCGAGCGGCAGTGCGGTCAATCGGAACGACGCTGCGCCAATATGACTTCGAGCGGACGGCGCTTCCGTTCATCCCAGAGGACTTGGCGATGCGCATAATCGCCCATGACGTGCTGATTCCACCCGCCACAATGGTCGGCAAGCGCGGCGCGCAGACCCTAGATGGGTTGCTGTGGCTGGCCTGCATCGCGAAGTCACTCCGAGCGCTTCGTATTTTCGAGATCGGCACACTCACCGGCTATACCTCCCTCGTGTTGGCTTCCAATGTGCCTCAAGCCACTGTGCACACCCTGGACCTTCCACCTGGAACCGCACCGGAGCTGCCTATTTGGGGAAGCGATTCATGCAATTTTTTGCCGGGCGACACTCCCAGAGCATGGCACGGCCGGCCAGAGGAAAGCCGAATCATCCTGCATCTCGCGGACTCAGCGCGTTTCGACTTCGAGCCGTTTCGCGGCATGTTTGACGTTGTCTACGTCGACGGCGCACATTCCTGGGAGTATCTGGCCAAAGACTCGGACTCGGCTTTCACGCTCGTCTCAGCGCGTGGCGCAATTGTATGGGATGACTACTGGGAGGAAACTCCGGAGGTGGTGGCGTATCTAAACAGTAGGAAGGATCTGCGGCTTTTCCGACTTCCTCAGACTCGGCTTGTGGTCTGGCTGAGCGCGGGAGCCGAGGAGACGATCCGCAATCATGACCGACTGTGACACGGCGGTGAGAATTACTCTCGATGCCAGCCTCCTTGCTCTCCAAAGCATCGCCCCAGCGGTTCATAAGATATGTCTCGGTGCGTACCTGCTTAACTAACGGAGGCAATGGCAATGGACAACTTGTCGGCGAAGGAGACTCCGCCTACGCGGGAGACTGAGCTCGCTCCTCTCGGGTCGGATCCGGAGCTTCGACCGATAAAAGCGAAGCTGCGGATTGGCCTCGAGGGCGAGTTTCTCCTGTGGCCCGAGAAACTTACCGGCATACAGCGATACGTGATCGAACTCTGCAGGGAGCTTGATCGGCTGCTGCCGCGCGCGGAATTCTTTCTCTACACTCGAAGGCCTGTCAAAGTTCCGCCGTTTTTTTCCTCACGGTGGACGATCAGAACGGACAAGTGCGCCTATTTTGGGCCGTTGGCTCAAACCCGCTGGCTTCTGTTTGGGATAAAGAGACTCTGCCGTCAAGACTGTCTCCATGTCTTTTGGGCCACCGGGACACCGGCGCCGTTTTTGCCAGGATCGATCAAGCTGGTCACTACAATATTCGATTTAGTCTATATAGTGTCTCCGCAAACGACGACTTTACGCGAGCGGCTGATAAATCATTTATTTTTCAAACGGAGCCTCGAACGGGCTTCAGCGATCGTCCCCATCTCGCACGGGACGGCGCGAAGGCTATCGGACCTATTCCGTCTCGATAGCACCGCAGTGGTGCGCCCCAGCGTGTCGACGGCTTTTTTTCCTCGATCGCAAAAAGAGGTTGACGCATGTTTGCATGGGTTGGGCGTGGCACCGCCTTACCTGTTAGCGGTAGCTACGCAGCAGCCGCGCAAAAATCTTGAGTTGCTGGTCAGGACGTTCCTAAAGATGAAAGATCGCGGCGCGCTCCCGCGTCACACGCTAGTACTCGCGGGTGCCCCGGGGTGGAAGAACCGCGGCCTCGAGAAATTGCTGGCAAGGGCCGATCACAGCACGATAATTTCGTTGGGCTATGTTCCAGACGGCGATCTCCTGGCGCTGTACAGCGGTTGTGACGTGTTTGTCTTTCCGTCGAGCTACGAGGGATTTGGGATGCCGGTGGCGGAGGCGCGAGCGTGCGGCGCCCGGGTGGTCGCGAGTGACATTCCGGAGCTGCGCGAGGCGGGCGATGAGCACGTCGTTTACGTAACGCCAACCGAGGAGGCGTTGGCCAAGGGAATTCTCGAGGCGCTTTCGAGGCCGAAGCCGCCGGCGATGGCGGTTACGCAAGCCTCTTCCTGGAAGGCTTCAGCAGCGCTGCTCGCCGACGTCTTCGTCCGCGTATGCGCGGCCGGGTAGACCGCTGGAGCGTGTGGTCTTGCCTTTGGCGTCGCGCAAGCTGATTTCCATCGCCCAGTCCTATGTCGTAGCGCTCATCCGTTTCCGAGCGACCGGCGCTTCCCACTTATGGCGCGCGGGATAAGATTCTCGCTAAGCTGGCCCTACGCCAAGGCACGCCGGCGCGTCTTCTATGCCCTCTGGCTGCTCTTTCTGGGATGCGCCCCGCGCGCAGCTGTCCGTGCGGCGTGCGATCTGCACCACAGTATGAGGCAGCGGGCGCTGACGGGCAAATCTTCAGTGCGGGTCTTGCGCCGCCTGTTCGGTTCGGCATTGTGATGGTCTTGCTCGTCGGAAGGAATAGCGTCGACACGGTCGCGAACGCGGACAAAGCCCGAACCGTTGCGCTACACTGGGGGTTCGGCTACGAGCATCGCGCCAAACGGCATCAAAATGGAAATTCCCGTTGAAAGTAAGAGAATTGGTTAAGCTACTGGAGGACAAGGACTGGCGTCCGGCGCGCGTCAGCGGCAGCCACCACCATTTCGCCAAGGAGGGCGAGCGAAACATCATTACCGTTCCAATCCATGCACGGGGCCGCGACGTTCCTCCGGGGCTGTTGCGTAGCATCCTGAAAGCGGCGAGGATCGAGGAGCGAAAATGAAGCGATATTTAGCGATTTACGAGCGGGCGGCAGACGGTAGTTGGGGGGCGTATGTCCCCGACCTGCCGGGGTGTTTCACGCTAGGCGCGACGCGCGAAGAGGCCGAGCGCTACATCCGCGAAGCGATTGCCGCTCATGTAGAAGTGTTGCGGGAGCGCGGAGAACCTATCCCGGAGCCGAGCAGCGTTGCCGCCGATCTCATTGAAGTCGCGCTATGAGGGTCTTGGAACTTTATCCAGATGGGGTTCTGTGAGGCAAGCGATGTTCGCTTCGCCCAAATCACCCCTCGCGGGTAAAATCGCTGTGAAGTTCATTTTCGTGAGGGTCAGCGCGCGAGTACAGGAGTGGACGCGGGTCTCTAGTGGAATTAACGGACAATGAGCAGCTTGGCCAAGACCGACGCGGTCAGGGCAAGGTTAAAGCCGAGCATCCAATAGAGCAGAGCGAGCTTCCCGCGCAGCTCGGTAATATCGGTACGCATCTCCGTACGCAGCTCGGCGATTTCGTCGTGCAACTCGGCGCGCACTTTGGCAAATTCAGCGCGCATCTCCGTACGCAACTCGGCAAGTTCGGTGCGCAGCTCGGCGCGATGGTCAGCAAGGTCGGCTTTTGTAACCGCCGCGCTCTCGAGGGCATCCTGGATAGCTTCGGCTTGGGCTTCCGCCTGCTTAGGAGGCATGCCGGCCTCCTGGAGCTTGCGAGCAAATTTCAGGGTGTCGAGCGCCATCGGTCGTTAGCTTACCCGAGCCTGCGGGATTTCGCCAGATTGCCGCGCCGCGGCGAGTCGCGCCACCCGTCGAACCCCGGCCGCTCTTTCATGATAGCCTGGTAGGCACTGGCTTTGGCGACGCGCAAGCTGATTTCGATCGGCCAGTCCTATACCGTGGCGCTCAACCGCCGGTTGGCGCATAAGATGGCCCGTGCGGGCGGGAGTTCCTCTGCCGTCCGTTTCGATTGTGTCTGCAAGGGCAATAGAAGTGAACGCGGGTCTCAAGTGGAATTAACGGACGATGAGCAGCTTGGCCAAGACCGACGCGGTCAGGGCAAGGTTGAAGCCGAGCATCCAATAGAGCAGAGCGAGCTTCCCGCGCAGCTCGGTAATATCGGTACGCATCTCCGTACGCAGCTCGGCGATTTCGTCGCGCAGCTCGGCAAGTTCGGTGCGCAGCTCGGCGCGATGGTCAGCAAGGTCGGCTTTTGTAACGGCCGCGCCCTCGAGGGCCTCCTGGATAGCTTCGGCTTGGGCTTCCGCCTGCTTAGGAGACATGCCGGCCTCCTGGAGCTTGCGAGCAAATTTCAGGGTGTCGAGCGCCATCGGTCATTAGCTTACCCGAGCCTGCGGGATTTCGCCAGATTGCCGCGCCGCGGCGAGTCCCGCCGCCCGTCGAACCCCAACCGCTCTTTCATGATAGCCTGGTAGGCACTGGCTTTGGCGACGCGCAAGCTGATTTCCATCGGCCAGTCCTATGTCGTGGCGCTCAACCGCCGGTTGGCGCACGAGATGGCCCGCGCGGGCGCCGGTAGATGGGAAGTGACCGCCGTCGCGCCGGCGTTTTTCCATGGTGACCTGCGGCCGATCCGGCTCGAACCGATGCCGGGCGAGGTCTGTAAGCTTGAAGTGGTACGCGCCATCCTGAGCCGCTGGCCGCACTTTTTCTTCTACGGTCTGCGCCTGAGAAAGCTTTTGTCTCGTCCCTTCGACCTCGTGCACTGCTGGCAAGAACCTTACGTTATCGTCGGCGGTCAAGTTGCGTGGTGGACCGGGCGCAGCAAGCCGCTGGTCTTTTATACGTTCCAGAATATGGCGAAGACCTACCCGCCGCCGTTTTCCCTGATCGAGCGCTACTGCGTTGAATGCTGCGCCGGTTGGCTGGCCTGCGGTGAAACGGTTCGGCAGACCCAGCTCAATCGGGGGTACGCGGCGAAGCCCCATCGCGTGATGCCGCTCGGCGTAGACGTCGAGCGTTTCCGTCCCGATCCCGCCGCGGCCAAGAAAGTCAGGGAGAGTCTAGGTCTTAAAGACAACGGGCCGCCGGTGATTGGCTTTGTCGGGCGCTTTGTGGAAGAAAAGGGGCTGCGAACTTTGATGAATGCGCTAGATCATCCTAGCTGCTCCTCCCTACGCGCCATGTTCGTCGGCGGCGGTCCGATGGAAAGCGAACTGAGCGAATGGGGACGCCGCCACGGCGACCGAATAAGAATTGTCACCGGCGTGGTTCACGACGAGGTGCCCGCCTACCTGAACGCAATCGACGTGCTATGCGCGCCGAGCCAGACCACCCCGCGATGGCGCGAGCAGTTCGGCCGGATGCTGGTCGAGGCGATGGCCTGCGGAACACCGGTAATCGCCAGCGACAGCGGAGAGATCCCGTACGTAGTGGGCGACGCCGGTCTTATCGTCGGCGAGCGCGACCAGGCCGGATGGGCGGCTGCTATCGGCGAGCTGCGCGACAGCCCCGCGCGCAGAAAAGACCTCGCGGCGCGCGGGCTTGAACGCGCGCGGGCAAATTACGCTTGGCCGATCGTCGCGCGAAGGCACCTTAACTTCTTCGACGAGCTGCTGGCCTCCCGAAAGCCGCAATAAGTCCCCTCGCGCCCCCCTTCCCAACCTTCCCCGCCGCGCGGGGGAAAGAGTTGGGAGAGGCGGCGTAGCGCCGGAAAGAAAAAACCGGCGACTTGCCCTTTAAGGGAAGGTGAGAGTTGGTGAATTTTTGCGTAGTGGGGCGGGCCGGAGCCTGTTCTGAGCGAAGCCGGAGAATGCCCGCCATGATGCGCGGGCGCCAGGCCCGCGCGGCCAATGAATCACCGGCGGCCGGGCGAGCACGGCGGCCCGCCCCACTAGACACATCTCGGGCGCGGCCTACGGCGGCATGCGGCAGCTTGCCAAAAATTCACCGGCTCTGAGAATGGCTACAGACCGGCAGGATAGGTAACAGAATAGACCGGCAACATGGGTGACAGATTAGATGTCACGGCAGAAGATCAAGCTCAGAGCCCGTCCCGGCGCGGTGGCGAGATAGGCAATTCAACGCTATACTAAGCGTCGCTTTTCGGGCAGCCGCAGCAAGCGCGGCATCGAGCCGTACTGTTTCGGCTGACCCTCCCCGTCGGGCAACTTGCCGCACGGTCGGAGCCGACAAGCGGGATGAGTCCGTACGAAGCGTATTTCGAATTTGCCCCAGACGCCTTAGTGCTGGTCGACGAGCACGGGCGTATCGTTCGTTCGAACCTCTCGGCTGATAGGATTTTCGGCTATTCTCTGGGCGAGCTGCAAGGACAATCAATCGAGGTGCTCGTTCCCGAGGGGCTTCGCCGGACGCACGAAAAGCACCGCCTGCGATTCATGGCGGAGCCGCGCAGCCGCCCCGTGGGACCCAGTCTTAATCTTGCCGCGCGACGAAAGGATGGCAGCGAATTCCCGGTCGAGATAAGCCTCACCTACGCTGAAACCGACGCCGGCTCTTTCGTTGTCTGCAACATTAGCGACATCACCGGGCGCCTCACTCGAGAGAGCGAAGACCGTCGCCGCGAAGCGCTAACCATGTTGGGTACGACGGTGGCGGGAATCGCCCACGACCTCAATAATCCGTTAAGCGTGATCATCTCCCGCGCCGAGTTGCTCCTGGTACCGGGAGTCGAGCTGACTTCCCAAACCCGTTCCGACGTGGAGGTAATCTATCGCCATGCCCGGCGCGCAAGCCGAATCATCCAGGATCTGCTCGCGTTGACCCGCCAGGACCCAAGACCCCATGAAACGGTAAATTTGAACGAGGTCGTTAGCCGAGCCCTGCTGCTGGTCGAAGGCCAGATGCTTCGCGAAGGAAAGAAGATCATCGTTGACCTCACCGCGGATTTGCCGATGATGATGGGAAATCCGGTCTCGCTGGAGCAGGTCTTGGTGAATCTTCTGTCCAATGCGCGCGACGCCATGGCCGCAGGCAGCATCGTCAAGGTAAGGACGGCCCGCTCGAACGGTCAAGCCGACTGGATCGAACTGGCCGTTAGTGATAACGGCTGCGGAATCCCGCCCGACGCCCTCTCCAAGCTATTCAGGTTTCTTTATACGACCAAACCCGGTGGTACGGGCCTCGGCCTCTGGCTCGCAAAACGAACCGCGATTGAGCATGGGGGCACTATCGAGGTCGACTCCAAAGTGGGGAAAGGCTCTACCTTCATGCTGCGCTTCCCCGCGGCGCCTTCGCTCCACGCCGGTAATGCTTAGTCGGACACGCCGAGCTAGCCGAGCAGGGATCGAGACGACCTTGCAGCTTCGATCGCGGCCGCGGAGCGCAAGAGCGCCAAGCCGCCGGGCGATGAAACAAGAGCTGCGGGTGCGCAAGCCGGCAGGCAAACAAGTCCCTTTTACCCGTCGATGCCCGCAAACAGACGCAACGCAAAATTTCCGCAGCCCGTAGCTACCGCTGCTCGGACTGCCCCGTCAGGTAACCTACCGCCGCGCCGCTGAGACCACCACCTATCGCTCCCACCAGCGGGCCGCCGGCGGCATACCCTACCAGCGCTCCCCCACCGGCTCCAACCGCCCCGCCGACCGCCGCGCCGTCGGTAGAAGATTTGGTCACGGCGCCCGCGGTGGCCCCGGCCCCAACACCGACAAGCTCGCCCAGGAAAAACGCGCAACCGGAAAGCAATGGAAGACAAAAGAGACTGAACGCCGCGACAACAACCCGAGTTCCATCGGGAAACATCTTGTGCATCATACGAACAACCTCCACCACCCGTACCGCTTCAGCGCCGCCAGCGCGTTCCCTGAAACGGACTGCCCTCCACTGCAATTCTAGGCCGGAACCCAAAGCGTGCCAATCAACATGCCGTTGCGTCCGGCGCGATGCGCAAGGTTCGCGAGAGGCGAAGGCCCGAGAGACGCCGCGGCGCGTGGTAACGCTCTACGCCGAGTAAACCGCGCGGCGAGGGGCCAGGCAGCGCGCGAAGTCGGCCGCCAGGCGCCGCGCTTCAAACGCTTGCAGATTGCCGATCGACACCCGGACCGCAGGCGTGCTCCTGATGCGAAAGCGCTCGCCCGCGGCAACCGCCCATCCGGCCTCGAGCAGCGAGCGCACGACGACGACTTCTTCCGCCACGGGAACCCAGACGTTGAGCCCCGACCTGCCGTAAGCCTCGATGCCGAGGCAAGCCAGCTCGCGGACAAGCGCGTCGCGGCGCGCTTGATACGTTTTTGCCGCCTTGCCGATCAGGCTCACCGTACCGCCTGTGGACCAGAGAGCCACCACTATCTGCTGAAGAAGGTTGCTGACCCAGCCCGTACCGAGCCGCTGCCAACCTTCGACCCGGCCACTCGTCAGCTCGTCGCCGGTGAGAAACGCCACCCGCAAATCGGGCCCGAGCCATTTGGAAAGCGAGCGCACGACGGCCCAGCGCGCGCGGCCCGGGCCGGTCAGCGTGAAGGCGGGAGTCCCGGCAATCGGGCCGGCATGGTCGTCCTCAATAAGCAAAAGCTCGGGATACGCCCTGATCACGCGGCGCAGCTCATCGGCTCTCGCGCGGTCCAGCGCGGCGCCGGTCGGGTTCTGCGCCCGAGGCGTCAAAATCAGGGCATCAAGGCCGCGCTTGAGCGCCTGCCCGAGCTGGCCGGGCAGAAGCCCAAAACCGTCAAGGCCGATCGGCACCGCGCTTAAGCCCAACGCCTTGAGCAGATCAAACACCAGGTGGTAGCCCGGGTCCTCGACACCGACGCGGTCACCCACTCGCAGTCGGGCCCGCAGCACCCGCTCGACGCCGTCCAGCGCCCCGCCGACGATAGCGATCGGACCGCCAACGATGCCGTCCACGGCGAACATCCGCTGGGCAAGCTCAAGCAGCCTGGCATCATTGTATGGCTCCCCATACATCCGCGGATGCAGCCTCAGGTGGGCCACGACGCTGTCCAACGCCGGCAAGAGCCTGGGGTCCGGGCCGCCTTCGGCCAGATTGCGCGCCCCCACGGGCAGCGGCGGCGCAAGGCGCGTGGCCAGCGGCGGTTGTTGAGATACCGAGGTTCCCCCGCGGCCTTCGGCGACCACCAGCCCGCGTATCTTGAGATAACGATAGGCGGAAGCGGCCGTGGCCGCGCTCACGCGCAGCCTTGCGGCCAGAACGCGCACCGCGGGCAAACGTTCGCCCGGGGCCAACTCTCCGCGCAGCATCGCATGTTCGACGCTGGCCGCGATTTCTTTTGCGTTCGAACCGCGAATGAAATATCGTAGTGTTATAGAAATATCTTTGTATTAGTACAAAATGCAGCCGCGGACAAGAGCGCCGAGCACACGCGCGACGGTCAGAAGCCGGCCCGAGCGCGCTGCCTATGATCGCAGAACTATCGACGCGATTCTCGACGAGGGCTTGATATGCCACGTCGGGTTCGCGATTGACTCGCAGCCATTCGTAATTCCCACGATCTACGCCCGGCGCGGCCGCCAGCTTGTGATCCACGGCGCGCCGGGAAGCAGAATGCTGCGCGCGGCGAAAGCCGGCGCGCCGCTTTGCGCTTTTTTAACGTTAAGTCAAAATCGTCGCGGAGGTTGCCGAGCCCGGCTTAAGCGCAAAAACCCAACGCCTGCGGTTGCACGCCCGGCTCAGGATCGGTAAGCAATGAGGAACCCCGCGCGCCGGCCGGCACTCGGCCGCACGGCACCGTCGAGATTTGTCACGGGCAGGTAGCTCAGTCGGTAGAGCAGAGGACTGAAAATCCTCGTGTCGGCAGTTCGATTCTGCCCCTGCCCACCAGAACATCCGCGAAAAGTCCGCCCGGCAGCTCGACCAAATGGAAAGGGGCCGTGCCAAGCCAAGCGCACCAAGTTCCACGAAAAAGCCCGAAAACCCGCACACCGCGTTGCAACCCGGGAAAACGGACCGTTTTCCGAAAAAGCCGCGCCTTTCCTCGGGCCTCGAAGTAGGCCAAAAAGGAATCGCGATATCCTGGCGCTGCATGAAAATTCCTGACTATTTTTGGAGTCAGCGTATGGAATTCCCAAGGCCGGGAAGAGATGAACCAAGCCGCCGATAATAAATTCGATGGCTACCGCTGCCGAGATTAGGCCTGGCAGTCGGGTTGCGAGGTTAATCCTCGTGCTGCCTAAAACTCGACGGATTGGTTCGGCCAAGCATAGGCAAAGCCATAAGGACGCCCCAGCGCCTCGGATGAGCTCTGGCACCCGGGCGCTTAGGGCCAGGTTCAAAAGCAATTGGTCAAGCTTGAGCCGGCGCGAGCTGGCCATAACGTCGACGAACCGGCGTGGGAGATCACATTCGTTGCGAGCCACGCGTTGCTGGTCGGCCCCGCGATTCGTCGGCTCTCAGCTTTTTGTATTCGGGTTCGTACATGAATTCTCAGCGTCACCAGCGCGGCAGCGATCTCTGATTTCCCTCACGGGGCTAACCACGGCGATTATCTTCCGGGGTGCGCGTGAAGCTGGTGAAGACGTTCCAGCGCACGCTCGATCTCTCGGAGGACCTTCTCCCGCGCACGGCTCGTGTCAACGGTCAGGTGATTGCGCGCCGGAACTTCGCAAATCTCTTCGTACTCGGCGCGTTGCGACTCATATACCTCCACGGTCGCGTCCGACACTTCTTCAGGAGACATCTCTGCCCGGCACCGCAGCCGCCTAATGGCCTCCTCCCTGCTGACCGCGCATTCGATGAACATAACCGGCATCCTCAGCTTCGCCGCGAGCGCGAGAGCCTTCAGCCGGTTCGCCGATACCTTGAAAGTCGCGTCCAGGATGGCGCCGCGACCATCTTTCAGCAGACTCTCGGCTTCAGCGAGTATCGTGTCATACGTGATTCTCGAAAAGTCATCGGAGTACACGCCTGTCTTGTAAGCCGCGCGCAAGCGTTCCTGGGCCGAAACGCCGGCCAGTCGTTTGCGCACCTGGTCGGAACTCAGAATTTTGAAGCCGGTCCGGTGCTGAAGCATGCGAGCGAGGGTCGATTTGCCCGTGCCCGAGAGCCCGCACACTACGACCAAAGCCGGAGCGCCGACGCGCGCGTAACCGCGCGCGAGGGTGAAATAGCGCCGCGCGAGATGACGTGAGCGCTCGCGCTCCCCGGCTCCGACCTCCGGTTCCAGGCTTCGCAGGCTCTCGACTTTACCGCGCACGCAGGCGCGACAGCATTTGTAGAACGGCACTAATAGCGCCAGGTCTTCGTCCCCCGTTATCTCGGCATAGGCCTCGACCAACTCCTCCGCTAGTTTATTTGCTTCCAACCGCTCGAGGTCCATGGCCAAAAATGCAATCTCCGAGGCCGCGTCGCCATAACGCAAGCCCTCGCTAAACTCGACACAGTCGATCACTTCGATGTGGCCGTTGCTAAGAGATATATGCTCGGCTCGTAAGTCGCCGTGACCTTCGCGCACCCGCCCCTCGCGCACCCGATCGTCGAGCAACTGCCGGTGCGAAGTAATGAACGAACGGCAAAAGCCCTCGATCGCGGCAAATTGTTCTCGGCGAAGGGTCCGGCCAATAAATTCCGCGTCCTGTGAGAGCTCCACGCCGACACTGTGCCAAAGTGAATTCGCCGAACCGTAAGTTCTCGCGCGGGTTGTCGGAGCGGTCGCATGGAATTGCGCAATGCGCGCCGCGAGTGAGCGAATCGCCCTAGCGTCGACCTGGCGCGCCGCGACCAAACGGTCAAGCATCCGATCCTCCGCGAGCCGGACCATCTTGACCGCGTATTCGACCGCCGCGGGATGCGCTCGCTCGACCCGCGGTCCAAGGGCGAAGCGGCCGCCGCGTTTGAAGATCGCGAAGACGCCGAGGTACACGCCCGGAGAAAGCCGCGAGTTGAGACGCACCTCGTCGAAGCAAAAGGAGCAGCGCCGGTCCAACTCGGCGTAATCGATGAACGGGAACCGGACGGGCTTCTTCACTTTGTAAACAGAGTTGCCGGCGAGAAAAACGTAGGAAGTGTGAGTCTGCCGGAGTTCGACCATGTTAGGCGCTTCCGGATAGAAGCTCGGCTGCATCATTGCTTCGACCAGAGCGGGAAGACCGATCCTCTGTCGTGCGCCACGGCCCGACCTATCCGGAGCTTCGCTCATCGCAGCTTGCTCAGAAAATCGCGTGGGCTGAGATTCGGTGTTGCGCACTCCGCGCGTTGAGTACATCGGTCGGAGTGACCGCACCGATGAGCTTCCGGTCTTCGATTAGAGCGAGGCGATGATCGACGCCTGCACGCTTGGCCCCGGCAGCATGAACTGTGCTCCGTTTCACAAGGGGTACGATAGCGAGTGCCGCGCAAGATGCACACCTTTTTGCTGTCGAGCCGGCCGATATCGGCCACGGCGGGCTTGTCGGCGCCCTTTACGAGTCCAGCCTGTAGCAAAAAGCGACTATATCATGTTTTGTATCAGCTAACGATATTAAACGATAGCGTGACCGGCCGTCGCCACTCAACACACTCGACATCGGAACCAACTTTACTTCAATACTACAAAGTGCCCACCCGGTCGCCGTGATTCATTGGCCGCGCGGGCGTGGCGCCCACGCATCATGGCGGGCATTCTTCGGCTTCGCTCAGAACAGGCTCCGGCCCGCCCCACTGGGCCAAAATTCACAAACTCTCAGGATGACAGGGAAAGTGAAAGCGGCATGACGGAAAAAGTGAACGTGTTCATGAGATAGGTTCTAGTGTTTTGATGATTATGTAATGATAAGTTTACCTCGTGGCGCCGCGAAAAAATGCGGTTCTGCCCGCGCTACATGAACTGATTAGACTGCTGCCACCAGCCCCGCAACGGATGAAGTTCGAGGCAGAGCCCAAAGCCCAGACGGTCGGCTGTTACGTTCTCACCGACGCGGCCACGCGCGCGTGGGAGGTAATCAATCGAGGAGCAAGCTCCGCGGCCGGCTCCTTTTTTTGGATCGGCGGTCCAGCCGGGGTCGGTAAGACCCATTTTCTCAACTACGTACTATCGTTGGAGCGCAGCGCCGGCGCGCGCTCGGCAGATGAGGAGCGGTGTCTGACGCTCACCTTGGCGGCCTCGTCAGGCGCGGGCCCGGCCCAGCTCGAAGCCGCGCTGCTTGAGCGCTTGGCACGCGAGCTCGGCAGCGACAAGCGCACGACGGCGCTATGGCGCGGACTGGGCAACGCTGAAGGGCTCCGTATCGCGCTGAGCGAAGCGCATCGCTTAGGCGTGCGCAGGCTGACCTTGGCGGTTGACCTGGGAGACTGCGACCCCAGCCCGGCTTTTGACTACCTTAAGGCGGTCGCGGCGATAATTAAGTCGAGCAGACCGCTGCCGGCAATGATGCTGGTGGCCGGGCGAAGCCGCGCTCCGGACTACGCCGTGAGCCTTGACGTTGCACCCCACGGAGAGCAGGAAGCGATGCTTGCGGGGGTGGCGCGAGCGCGCGAGCTTATGCCAGCGGCGCACGAACTGATCGACGATTTTTACGGTGACGCGCAAGGCGAGTCAGAAGGGGCCTTTCCGTTTCGCTTTGACGCATTGCGCGCGCTGTTGGCGCTCGCCGCGCCCGGCTGCGGCGTCGGCGATTTAGCGCGGCTAGCCAGGGACGCGCTGGGTCCGAACGAGCATAGCCGCAACATGGCGCTGCGCCGGCTTGTGTTGCCAAGCGATCTAACCGCAAGCGGCGCGCTGGCGCGGCGCATCGAGTCGCTCTTAGGCGAGGCGGGCAGGACGGCGCTCAAGGCCGGCTATGCGGCGGCGTTGTCGGCAGGCGATGACGACGCGGACCTGGCAAGACGCATAGTTGATTCTCTGGCGCTCGCATATTTTGACGAGCGCGAGCTCGACCTTGAGCAGCTTTGCGCCGCACTGCCCAAACAGGTCGGCGAGATGGTGCCGCGCGTCCGCGTGCTGCTCGAGCGGCTCGCTCAAGCGGCCAAAGGAGCGATTCACTTTGACGGCCGCAGCGCGCGCTTTAATCCCCGATTGCCCAACGCACACCAGCTCGTGCTGTTTAACGCGGCGGTGCCGGTGCTCCGGCGCTTGGACCCCTCGCTGGCAACGGCGCAGGAAGCCGATGACTTGGAACTGATGCTGCGCCGGCTGCGGGACGCGATGGCCGAGGCCCTTGAGCTAGCGCGCAACGTCGGCGAGAAGCTCACCGCCTCGGCTCTCGCCGAGCGCGCCGAGATTCCGCCGCGATATGCCCGCCGGCTCGGCGAATTCATCGCCCTGTTAAGCCAAGGACGGGCGGCACTGCTCGAAGCGGCCGCAGATCCGGGCCGCGCCGAGCAACTAACCGATACGTTCGAGGCCTTCCGCGCCTTGACCGGCGCGGCAGCGCTGGCCCCGCGACTGCTCGTGATGCGCCGATATTTGGAAGACACGGGTTTGCTCGACGGCGAGGGTCTGGGCCCGTCGGGTACGGCGAGTGGACAGATTGCGTCTGACACGCAAGAACAGCCTGGGTTGGACGAACCGGCCCCGCTCGCCGCGCTGCGTATACAAGCGCGGCTTTCGGCGGTTGAGCTCAATTTTCGACTGCTCTTCGCGAGCCAAGGCGCCTTTGACGCCGCCGAGGCGCGGTTTGCAAAATTCCGCGCCGAGTACGCTCAGCACTACCACGCGGCCCACAAGCAATGGCGCGCGCAAATGACGCGGCTCGAACGTCTGGCGCATGACGCGTCAGCCTTACTCGAGGCGCTCACGCGGCTCAACTCGATCGCATCGCTCGGCCCACCCGACGGCGCGAACTTGACTGCGGAGCTTGCGTCATGCGCTAGGCAAATAGTGGTGTGCGACCAGCCTTCTCATTCGCCACCGGAGCAAGGCGCGCGTTGCCCGCGATGCGGCTACGTGCTGGGCGCCACGCCGCCGCCGCTAGCCCATACGTTGGAGGCAATCCAGCGCGCAGTCCAAACCAAATTAGCCCGGCTTTCGCAAAGCGCAATCCGGCGGCTGATCAAGGCGCACGACGATAGGGGTCGGATGGAGGGCTTCCTCAAGATCGTTCAGGCGGCACAAACCGACGCCCTAGCCCGGGTTCTGGACGACGAGCTAACAGCCTATTTGCGCCGGCTGTTAGACGAGGGTCCAGCGCTCGAACGTGCGTTGGTGGGTCAGACGCTTGCTCCGGCCACTTTGGAGACGGGCCTCTTTCGCGGCCGCCGCAGAGCTCGTGCCGTGTATCAGCGCGCGGCCGCGGTCCATCGCTTGCGGCAGAAACCCCCACCGCACCCGAAGTAAGTCGGCGCCGCCGCGCCCAATCTTGGCGCTGATTCTTAGCTGATCCTTAAGACGACGCAAAAAAACGGCGGCCGCAATGCCGTCTTATGATTCACGTTTTGTGCACCCGGGTCGGTCCGGGCGGAAATGGGCTCGCCTTGGAGCGACGCCTCTCGGGTACGTGAAACCGGTCTAGAACACGAAAAAATCTGTCGCGCACCGCCTCCATTGACCACAGCAGAATAAGCCCCAGTGATACTGCGACCCCGCGGATAACCTGGCACAGGAAGTCGAACAGCGTCAGCTCCGACTTCTCGTGATGCATGCGATCAGTTTGAGCGGATTGCATATAAGCGAGCTTAATTGGCTTGGACTTGCGACGCAAGCAAGGCGCCGAAGCGCTTGGCCCGCGCACTTAGCCGAGCCGGCCTCGCACTTGTTGCTCACCCTCCCCGCCGCTCGCTTGCCGCACGACGGCGGCGCCACGCCGCAACGATCATCGCGCCCTGACGCCAGGACCATAGCCTTCAACGCAGGCCCCCGGCCTTGACGCGACAGCCTCATTTGAGCGGCCCCACCGTGACATTGTCAAATCTCGCTTGCGCGTCCGCGCGCGCCCATAGACCGACCCGGCCCGCCCGCAGCCGGCCGGCGTTCACCCGCAAGACCACTCGCCCGTCCACGTAGCACGTTACGCGCGGGCCCACGGCGTCGAGTCTAAGCTTGTACCATCGTTCCAAGGCTATCGTCACCACGGTCTGTCCGAGAACGTCGTAGCGCTCCCGGCCCGCTCGCGCGACGGAAAAATAGTCGCTCGGACATCCCGCCTCCATCACGTAATAGTCTTTAGGATTTTGGTAGCCGAAAACCAACCCTCCGGAGCAGTTGAGTCGGCCGCCGACCGTCTTGAACCACGCTTCGAGCACGAAATCCCGGTACTGCGGAGGGTCCACGGCCACCGCTAACGGATAGTAATTGGACAGTCTTACCAGGGAGGTGAAAAACCTGCCGGGGCTGAGGCCGAACGTGTTGGGCAGTGTCGGAGCCGTCGGGTCCGGAATAACCCCCCAGTGACCGGTCACGCTTGACCATCCCCTGGGCGTTCGCCCGGGGCGGTCCTGGTCGAAGTCCCATGTGCGGGTTTCGAAGGTGGAGCCGGGCGCTGTCGCCGTGCGCGCGGCCGCGGGCGCCTCGGTCGCAGGCAGCGTGGCCGCGCCGGCCAAAACCGCGGCCAACGGCGTCGAGGCACGCTCGGCTGATGGGCCAACGGCAGCCGAGGCAAGCCCGTCCGGCACAACCCCAAGCGTTGCAAAGGCAGACGTACCGCCATGCACCGCCACCGCCGCCATAGCCGCGGCGAGCGCAGGCCAGCTAAACGTGGGCCGCGCCTGCCCGCTGGCTAAAGCGTGCGCCAACACCAAAAAAAACAGATACTTAAGAGGTCTAACAAGGCGAAAGCCGCCGTTTCTTGCGCGCCTTCTCACGGCTCGGAGTCGCTTTTCACTTAGGCCGCCCGTTTTTTTTCCCCACCCCTTCCCACCGATATGCATGATCACCTAAGGCAAGCATAAATGGCCGTAACAATCACGCAATCGGCGGTAAACTGATTCGTTGTAGCCGATTTCTGCCGTCTTCATGCCCGGCCTTGAGCGCCGGGCCGCAGGCAATCGGTGCATCACGTCAATTTAGCCAAACGACCGCCAATTTACCTTATCTTGAATAAAGGTTTCACTAATGGGCTTAAGCTACTCTAACTCGGAGCATGCCGGTTCAAATATTCGCTCAAAATCACCGCATGACGCCTTGACTAAAGTGGGCGAGAGTGGGATTTTGTGGGAGCATTGGGCGACATTTCGATGTTTTGTGGGCGCTATGATCGCGAATTGGATGAGAAGGGGCGCGTCAGCCTGCCCGGCCCGTTTCGCGATGCCATGCTGGCGCACAAGTTTGACCGGGTTTACGTTGCCAACTCCAAAATCGAGAGCGAGCGCTTTTTGGAAGTGTATCCCCCGGATGAATGGCAGCGGCTGGTCACCATAATCAAGCAAAAAAGCACGTTCGACGTAAATCTCCAGCTCTTCCAGGTTTTCTTTATCGGCGGCACCCATGAGGTCCAGTTCGATCGGCAGGGGCGAATTCTGATTCCGTCGAAGTTGCGCGAATTTGCTGGGCTGGGCCATGAAGTCGCGTTTTCGGGCATGCCCGATTATTTCCAGCTTTGGGATC
Source organism: Deltaproteobacteria bacterium (assembly GCA_021831785.1). GTDB lineage: Bacteria > Desulfobacterota > Binatia > Binatales > Binataceae > JAJYYI01. Next base: position 20,733 of record JAKBMB010000005.1, read on the forward strand.
GGCGCGCCCTGGATCGTACGATCAAGTTCGCGGAAGACCGTGTCGGTGATCGGAGTTTTCGCAATAGTTTAGGACTCTGAGTCGAGTCGCCCGAAATGAGTACTCCAAGCCACTCAACGGTACAGCGGGACAAGGCTGCGGGCGAGGCGCGGATTCACGAGCCCGTGATGGCGGGTGAGGTGACGCAAATCTTAAGCCTAGGACGGCCCTTGCGCATCGTTGACGCAACCGTTGGCACCGGCGGTCACGCCGCGGCCTTGTTGGCAGCGGCGCCGGCGTCGGCGTGCCTGCTGGGGCTTGACCGCGACCGGACGGCGTTGACGGTTGCGGCGCAAGTGCTGTCTCGCTTCGGCTCACGCGTAATTTTGCATCATGGCGATTTTGCCGACCTGGCACCGGCGCTGGCACGGGCCGGTTTCGCTGAGATCGACGCGCTTTTGGTCGACCTGGGAATGAGCAGTTTCGCGCTAGACAATCCGGCGCGCGGCTTTAGCCTAAGGCTGGACGGCCCGCTCGACATGCGCATGGACCAGGAGTCTCCCGATTGCGCCGCCGATCTGGTTAACCAAGCGAGCGAAGCAGAGTTGGCGCGGATCATTTGGGCCTATGGGCAAGAGCCCGCGGCCCGCCGAATAGCGCGCGCGATTGCAAGCGCGCGCCGGCGCCGTCCGATTACGACGACGGGTGAGCTGCGTTCCGTCGTTGAGCGCGCGCGCGGCCGCGCGCGGCACGGCCGTATCCATCCCGCTACTCGAACTTTTCAAGCGCTGCGGATCGCCGTAAACGGCGAGCTGGAACGGCTCTCTTGGCTGTTGGAGAAGGCCCCCGGCCTATTGTCTGCGGGAGGACGAATGGCGGTTATAGCCTACCATTCGCTTGAAGACCGTCCGGTCAAAAAGCGCTTTTTCGAATTGGCCGCGAGCGCCGGCTTTACGATGCCGGCCGGCAGGCTTTTGCGCCCGGGTGCCGCGGAGATGGCGCGAAACCCCCGAGCTCGCAGCGCGCGGCTAAGATGTCTGGAGCGAGTCGCGGCATGAAGAATGCGCAGGCATCGCTCAGACGGTCACGAGCGCCGGAGGCGATAGCTGTGCTCGCGCTGCTCGCGGCATGTTTTGTCATGCTGCTGATGCGGCTTGAAGTGCTGCGCGAGGGCTATGAATTGTCGGCGCTGAAGGGGCAAATGGTCAGTTTCGAACAGCATAACCGAGCGCTTAAACTTGAGGTCGCAAAGCTAGGCTCGCGCGAGCGGCTTCGTGCGCTCGCCGCCAAGTATGGCATGGCGCCGCCGACGCCCGCGCAGACCGTGGTCGTGCCATGATCAGCGGGCGGCGGCACGAACGCCGGCGACGAATCGGGCTACTCAGCCTCATCGTTTTGGGGCTGTTTGCCGTGATCGCATTGCGCCTAGTGATGCTGACCATGTTCGAGGGTCCGCGCTTAAGCGGCCTCGCCCGCGCCGAGCACACCGAGACCGTTGAGCTTAACGCCGCACGGGGACCAATAGTCGACCGCTACGGAACCCCTCTGGCGCTGTCGGCGGAGAGCCGCTCGGTCTTCGCGCGCCCGGGCGTGCTGCTGCGCCGCAGTTCGGCGGCCCAGCGGGCCGAACTCGCGCGGGTGCTGAACTTGACCCAGGGCAAACTCGAGGCGCGTCTGGCCACGCGCGCGCACTTCGTTTGGTTGGCGCGCCAAATCGAGCCGAACGTCGCGCAGGCGGTCGAGGGGCTCAATCTAGCCGGCGTCGGCTCGGTGCCCGAATTCAAAAGATTCTACCCGGAGAGGAACTTGGCGGCGGTGGTGGTGGGTATGGCGGGGGTCGACAGCCAAGGCCTCTCCGGTGTAGAGCTGCGCTACGACAGCTTGATCCGAGGCGCCGCGCTTAAGCTTGAGTTCGAGCACGACGCGCGCGGCCGTCCCCTGTTGGACAACCCAGCCGCGCTCAAAGAGGCCCAGGCCGGCGCGCGGGTGATGCTGACCATCGACGCCGCGATTCAGGCGCTGGCCGAAAATGAATTGAGCCGCAGCGTGCGTCTATTCGGCGCCAAACGTGGCACCGTGGTCGTGCTCGACCCCTTCACCGGCGAAGTGCTGGCGATGGCGGCGGCAGCACCTCACGAGCAAGCCGGCTCAAGCCGTCTGCACGAACCGGCGATCGAAACTACGTTCGAGCCCGGCTCGACGATCAAAGGCTTGCTCGCCGCGGTCGCGCTCGAAGACCGAGTTGTCGACCCGCACACCAAGCTTTTCTGCGAAAATGGCCAGATGAAGCTCGGCAGCCTCACGATCCACGATCACGGGGCCCATCAGTGGCTCGACCTGGGCCAGATTGTCGCCGTCTCGTCCAATATCGGCGCAGCCAAAATAGCGCTCGCGCTGGGCTCGGACCGCTACTTCAAAGGGCTTCGCGCTTTCGGCCTCGGCCGCCCAACCGGTATCGACCTGCGCGGTGAAACCGCAGGGCTGCTGCGTCCGGCGGCGGCCTGGAAGCCGATTGAGCTTGCAAATCACGGCTTCGGCCAGGGACTGGCGGTCACGCCGCTGCAGCTCGCGGTAGCCTACGCGGCGCTCGCCAACGGCGGCCTGGTGATGCGTCCGTATGTGGTAAAGGAGGCTTACGATCCTTTCGGCCGGCTCATTTTCAGGCGGACGCCCCGGATAGCGCGCCGCGCGATTTCGCCCGTAACCGCCCATGAAACGAGCGTACTGCTCAGAGGCGTGGTCGAGAGCGCCAACGGAACCGGGCGCCTGGCGGGAATCCAAAACGTGGGTGTGGCCGGCAAGACCGGTACCGCACAGATGGTCGACCCGCGGACGCGCGCCTATTATCGAGACCGGCTGGTCGCCTCTTTCGTCGGCTTTCTACCCGCCGAGGATCCGCGCTTAGTGATTTTGGTGGTGCTCGAGGACGTCGGCCACGGCCGCTTTGGCGGACTGGTCGCCGCGCCTGTGTTCAGAACGATCGCGTTGCCCACGCTGGAGCGCCTGCGCATCGCGCCGAGGCCCGCACCTCAGGTCACAGCCGGTTACGAAAGCGCGGAGCTGCTGCCGTTGGGCTCGCTTGCCGGCAGCCGGCCGCCGGTGCCGCCGGACGATCGCTCTATCAGGCCTGGGTCCGGGCACGCCGAAACACCCGCCTTCACCGGCCTCAGCCTGCGCCAGGCGCTGGCGCTTGGGCGGCGCCTGGGGCTTGACGTTGAAGCCGTGGGAAGCGGCTACGTTGTGGCGCAGAATCCGCCGCCGAAAACGCCGCTCGCAACACTGCGCCGGGTAGAGATCGAGCTGCAACAGGATGTCAACCGGCTGGCCGACGACGCGCGCGGTGTCTCACCACCCACGCGAGGTACGGCCAGCCCCTCCGGCCGGGTGCGCGGTGCGCCATGAGGCTGCGCTCGCTGCTCGATTTGAGCCACGGCGTGCGTTTTTACGGCAACGCCGAGGCCGACGTTCGCGCTTTGAGCTGCGATTCCCGCGCCGTCGGCCCGGGGTGTCTGTTTTTCGCCTTGGCCAGGGATCCGAAGCAGCGCCGGCTTCACCTCCAGCAGGCCTTGTCGCGCGGGGCGTGCGCCGTGGTGATGAGCGGCGGCTGGGAGGAATACGCGCGCCCCGCGGCGACGATCGTCGAATGCGAGCAGCCGCGGCTGGCAATGGCGTACGCCGCCTCCCGCTTCTACAATGCCCCGAGCAAGCGGATCGACCTGGTCGGCATCACCGGAACCAGCGGCAAGACCACGGCCGCCTGTCTGGCCGCCGCGGTCTTCGAGGCCGAGAGCGCGCCGGCGGGACTTATCGGGACCCTCGGCGGCTTCGTCGGCGGCCGCAGGCTTTATGCCGGTCTGACCACGCCTGAGGCTATCGACCTTGAGTCGCAACTGGACGCGGTCGAGCGCGCCGGGGCGCGCCGCGCGGCACTCGAGGTCTCATCCATTGGCATCGCCGAGGGTCGGGTCGAAGCGCTGCACTTCAAGATCGGCGTATTCACCGGCCTGGGACGAGACCATCTCGATTACCATGGTGAGATCGCCGACTATTTCGCGGCCAAACTTCGATTCTTCACGGAGATTCTGCCGCGCTCGGACCGCCCTGACACGGTGGTCATCGCCCGCGGTGATGAACCCTACGGCCGGCGCTTGTTGGAAGCGGTAAAGCTGCGCAAGCTGAGCTTCGGCTTGAGCGAGGACTGCGATGTGCGGCCGCTCGCCTTCAAGGCAACGCTCGACGGAATACAAGCCGAGATGTGGGTCTGCGGCCGAAAGCTTGCGCTCTCTTCGCCGCTGATCGGCAAGCTAAATCTGCTCAATCTGCTGGCCGCGGCGGCAATTTGCGCGGCGTTGGAGATTCCCGCCGAGGCATTGGCGCAAGGCTTACAGCGATGCGCGGGAGCGCCGGGGAGAGCCGAGCCAGTGCCCAACCCGGGCGGGGCCACGGTGCTGGTCGATTACGCCCACAAGCCGGACGCGCTCGAAATGATCCTCAACAGCGTTCGCGCGCTCGCCGCCAGGCGGCTCGTATGCGTGTTCGGATGCGGCGGCGATCGCGACGCGGGAAAACGGCCGCTGATGGGAGAGATCGCCGGGCGTCTGGCCGACCTGACGGTCGTGACCTCGGACAACCCGCGCAGCGAAGACCCGCTCGCCATTATTCGCCAAATCGAGAGCGGGCTGGTAAGCCTCAACGCGCGCAAGCTTCTGTCGGCGCAAGCGTTGGGCGGTGGGCACGCCGGCTACTTGGTTGAACCGAATCGGCGCAAGGCCATCGAACTGGCGCTACGCGCCGCCGGCGCTGGCGATATAGTGGTGATTGCCGGCAAAGGCCACGAAGCATATCAGCAAGTCGGCGACAACAAACTCGACTTCGACGATCGGCAGGTCGCGCGCGAAGTCCTAAGCGAACTCAAGTAACAGCAATGCGCATGAGCTTGGCTCAAGCCGCGCAAGCGATGCAAGCGCAACCGTCGGCAGGCGACCTGGCACGCACCTTTTGCGCCGTCAGCACGGACTCGCGCAAGGTAGCCCCGGGCGAGCTCTTCTTCGCCCTGCGCGGCCCCAAGCACGACGGGCATAGCTTTCTCAGGCAGGCCTTCGCTCGCGGGGCAGTGGCGGCGGTGGTCGAACGATGGCCGAACGGAGGCCTGCCTGAGAAAGCGGATGCGACGCTGCTCAAGGTTCACGATTCACTTCGCGCGATAGGAGAGCTCGCCCGTCAGGCGCGACAAAACCTCGCCGCGCGCGTCGCCGCGATTACCGGCACCGCCGGCAAGACCGCGACCAAAGCAATGAGCGCCGCGGTCTGCCGGCGCGCGGTGGGCCAAGTGTTCAAGGGCCCGGTCGCCGCCACCGCGCGCAGCGAGAACAACCTGGTCGGCGTGCCGCTGACGCTGCTTAATCTTAAGGGCGACGAGGAAGTGGTGATTCTCGAGATGGGGATGAACGCCCTCGGCGAAATCGCGCGCCTGACCGAGATTGCGGATCCCGATTTCGGACTCATCACCAATATCGGCCTTGCGCACCTTAAGCCTTCGGCCCAATCCATCTCGCTCGACGCAAGCCCCTCACCCCTGCTTTCGCTGGAGGGCGTCACGCAAGCCAAAGGCGAACTGTGGCGCGGGATGCGCCCTGAGGCGACCGCGGTGGTCAATCTCGATGATCCCCACGTCGCCCGTCTTGCCGCTGAGCGCGGCGGACGCCAGGTGCGCTACAGCGCTCGTCCGACCGAGCAGGCGCAAGTATGCTGCCGCACCGCCCGCGGCCTTGGGCTCGCAGGCCAGGAGCTTACGCTCGCCGCGGGAGGCGGCTTCGCCAAGGTAAACCTCGCCGCTGCCGGCGCGCATCAGCGCGCCAACGCGGTCGCGGCCTGCGCGCTGACCTTCGCGCTCGGGGTCCCGTTGACGCTAATCGCGCAGGGCCTGGCCGAGTTTGCTCCGCTCCCCATGCGCGGAGAGACGCGCACGCTCGGAGCCGACACGGTGGTTATCAACGACGCCTACAACGCCAACCCGGTCTCGATGGCGGCGGCGCTGCAAATGCTCGCCGAGCTGCCCGGGACACGCCGGATAGCGGTGCTCGGCGACATGCGCGAACTAGGAGATATGTCCGATGAAGCCCATCGCGAGATCGGCCGCCTCGCCGGCGCTCTCAAGCTCGATCTCCTGCTGGCGGTGGGCGATTTTGCCGCCGAACTCGCCCTGGGAGCGCGCCGGGCGGGAATGGAACCTTCGCAAATCGTGGTGTTCGAGACACGCGCGCAATTGGCCGACTACTTGGTCTCGGTCCTTGAGCCCGGCGATCGCGTCTTGCTGAAAGCTTCGCGAGCCGTCGCCTTGGAAACCGTGTTGGAACGGCTGGAGAAGGCGCAACTTTAATGCTTTACATGCTGCTGTTTCCCCTCCATACCGCCCATCCGGGACTCAATGTGCTTCGTTACGAGACGTTTCGCTCGGTAATGGCCGGATTGGGCTCGCTGGTGCTGTCGCTGGCCCTCGGACCGGTGCTGATTAGCCGTTTTCGCCAGGCCCATCTGGGCCAGACGATTCGGGTCGAGGTGCCGAGCGCCCATCAGAAGAAGGCCGGCACTCCAACCATGGGGGGACTGCTCGTGCTGGCGGCAACCCTGATAGCGACGCTGCTTTTGGCCGACCTGCGCGATCCTTACGTGTGGGTCGCCGTGGTGGTGACGCTCAGCTTCGCCACTATCGGACTCACCGATGACCTGCTCAAGCTGCGCCGCGGGATGGGACAGGGCCTTAGCGGGCCGCAAAAGCTTTTCTGGCAGGCCTCGATCGCGCTTGCGGTCGCTCTGGTGCTATTTGCCGTGTTCAAGTTCGACACCCATCTGATGGTGCCGTTCCTGAAAAAGGTGAGACCCGACCTCGGATGGCTGTACGTGCCGTTCGCCGCCCTGGTGATAATTTCGTGCTCCAACGCGGTCAATCTCACCGACGGTTTGGACGGGCTGGCGATAGGGCCAGTGATGACCGTGGGCTTCTGCTACTGGGTCTTCACCTATGTCGCGGGCAACGCCAAGTTCGCGGAGTACCTACAGGTTCCCCACGTCGCTAAGGTAGGCGAGCTGAGCATTTTCTGCGGTGCGTTGGTCGCTGCTTCGCTGGGTTTTCTCTGGTACAATGCTTATCCGGCCTCGATGATGATGGGCGATGTCGGCGCGCTGTCGCTGGGCGCCGCGCTCGGCGTGGTAGCGGTGCTATGCAAGCAAGAACTGGTGCTCATCATCGCGGGCGGCGTCTTCGTGGTCGAGGCCGCCTCGACGATTATTCAGCGCTACTACTTCAAGCTCACCCGCAGACGGATCTTTCGCATGGCCCCGATCCATCATCACTTCGAGTTGGCCGGATGGCCGGAAACGCAGGTAGTGGTGCGTTTCTGGATCATCTCGGTGGTATGCGCGTTGTTGGCGTTGAGCACGCTTAAGCTGCGATGATCGAGCTTTGCGGCAAACGGGTGCTGGTAATCGGCCTGGGCAGAACTGGCCGCAGCGCGGCGCTCTTCCTAGCCGCGCGCGGCGCGCAACTGGTTCTCACCGATCGGCGCGCTGACCTCGAGGCGGGCGGCTTGCCTGCCGGCGCCGAGATTTACACGGGCCGCGAAGACCCCGGCTGGCTCGACGGCGTGGACCTAGTCGTGCCGAGCCCGGGCGTGCCGCGCGACAATCGATTGCTGCGGCGCGCGTTGGCTCTCGGCGTTCCGGTAGTGGGCGAAATCGAGCTTGCGAGCTGGCACATAAAGCGCGACTTGGTAGCAATTACCGGCACCAACGGCAAGAGCACGGTCACGACCATGCTGGCGGAGATGTTGCGCGCCGGCGGGGCGCGCGCCTTCGCAGGCGGCAATTTGGGGATTCCGTTGATCGAGGCGGCCGGCAACAACTGCGACGTGGCGGTGGCCGAGGTCTCGAGCTTTCAGCTCGAATGGGTGCGCAGCTTCCGGCCGCGCGTGGGGATTTTCCTTAACTTAAGCGAGGACCATTGCGAGCGCTATCGAGACCTCGACGAATACGGCGAGTTCAAGGCCCGCCTGTTCGAAAACCAACGAGCAGACGACTGGGCCGTGCTTAATCGCGATGACCCGCGCGTGTGGGCGTTGGCCAAGCGGGTGCGAGCCCGCGCCGTGAGCTTCGGCGCCGCGACTGCGCGCGAAGATGCAGCGATATGGCCGCAGGACGGCGCTCTGCGCTTCGCTCTCGGCGGCCGCGCGGGCGTGATAAGCATGAGCGGCTTCCGCCTGCCGGGACGGCATAACTTGAGCAACGCGATGGCGGCGGCGGCAGGCGCGCTTGCCTGCCGCGTCGCGCCTGAAGCGATCGCGGCGGTGCTCGCGGAGTTTCGCGGCCTACCTCATCGCTTGGAGTTCGTTCGCGAGCGGCGCGGCGTCGTCTTCCTCGATGATTCGAAGAGCACCAACGTAGACGGCGCGGCGGCGGCGCTCGCCGCGTGCGGCGGCCCGGTGATTTGGGTGGCGGGCGGAATCGACAAGGGCGGCGACTACGCGCCTTTGCGTCCGCTTTCTCGCGAGAAAGTTCGGGCGGCGATTCTGATGGGACCGGCGCGCGAGCGCATGCTAAGCGCGCTCGAGGGCGCCACCGAGGTCAAACTAGTCGAAACCTTGAGCGAGGCGGTGGCGGCGGCGGCTGATGGCGCGCGCGGCGGCGATATTGTGCTGCTTTCGCCGGCTTGTTCGAGCTTCGATCAGTTCAAGGATTATGCGCACCGAGGACGAGTCTTTAAAGAGCTGGTTATGGCGCTGTGAGCTGCTGCCCACGCTGCGCTCGGAGCCTTGGCTGTGGGGAGCGGCAGGACTGCTGCTGCTGCTCGGACTGATGATGGCATTGAACACGACCTATTTTATCAGTCTCAGCAAGACCGGGGCGCCCTTCCACCTCTTCAAGCGCCAGCTCTTAAGCATCGCGCTCGGGCTTGCGACGATGCTTCTGTTCGCCCGCATACCGGCGCGCGGTTGGCAGCGAATCGCGCTCGGCGCGTTCGCGGTCAGCGTAATTTTGCTGTTGGCGCTGTGGGTCCCCGGTCTGGGAATCACTAAGAGCGGCGCGCGGCGCTGGCTCAGCCTGGGACGGCTTACGATCGAGCCTTCGGAGCCGGCCAAGTTTGCCTGGGTCATCTTTCTGGCCGATCTCCTAAGCCGCAATGAAGAGCGGATTGAGGATTTCCGGCGCGGCTTGCTGCCCGCGCTGCTGGTCTTCACGCCGTTGGCGGCGATCGTCTTGAGCCAGCCGGATTTCGGCGCCACCGTGGTCCTCGCCCTGCTTCTATTCGCGATGTCGTTCGCCGCGGGCGTGCCTCCCAAGCAGCTCGGCGCGGCGGGCGGCGGGCTCTCGGCGCTGTTTGTCTATCAAGCGTGGCACAAGACTTATCGCGCCCGCCGCCTGTTCGCCTTCGCCCATCCGTGGGCGCTCACGCGCAGCGCCGGCTTTCAACTGGTGCAGTCCCTGATCGCGCTCGGCGCGGGCGGGAACTGGGGCGTTGGTCTTGGCGCGGGCGAGCAGAAAATGTTCTACCTGCCGCAAGCGCACACCGACTTCGTGTTCGCCGTCATCGGCGAGGAGCTGGGTCTGGCGGGCGCGCTCGCGGTAGTCGGCCTGTTTGCGACCATCGTGGTGCGCGGCATGCGTATCGCGCGCAACGAGCCGGAGCCGTTCGCGAGCCTGCTGGCCGCGGGGATGACCGCCCTTTTAGCTTTGCAGGCGGCAATCAACATGGCGGTGGTCACGGGCTTGCTCCCGACTAAAGGGCTGGCGCTACCGTTTTTAAGCTACGGGGGAAGCGCGATGGTGGTTTCGCTAGCCGCGCTAGGCGTGCTTTTGGGCCTGGGCCGGCGGGCCGAGGTGCAATGAAGGTGGCAATCGCAGGCGGAGGAACCGGCGGCCATCTTTTCCCCGCCGTCGCGCTGGCGCATGAACTGCTGCGTCAACATCCTCGCGCGCAGGTACTTTTTGTCGGCGCGGTGGGCGGTTTTGAGGCGGCATGGCTCGCGCGCCACGAGTTCAGCTACGAGTTGCTCAACGTTAGCGGCTGGCGCGGACATTCGGCGCGCGAGCGGCTTGCGGCGGTTGTGAAATTTATGCGCGCGGTAAAGGCGGCGCGCGCCGTGCTGCGCCAATTCGGCGCCGAATTGGTGGTGGGCGCCGGCGGCTATGCTTCGCTACCCACCGCGGCGGCGGCAGTTCTCGGCCGGATTCCTTTGCTGCTGATGGAGCAGAATGCCAAGCCGGGTCTCGCCAACCGGCTCTTGTCGCGCTTCGCGCGGGTTATCTGCGTCGGCTTCGAGCCCACAGCCGCGTTCTTTCCACGGGCCAAGGTGCGGGTGACCGGAAACCCGGTCCGCTTCAAGCCGCAGGCGCCGGCGCCGCAGACCTGCTCGTCTGCGCTTCGGCTGCTCGTAGTGGGCGGCTCCACCGGGGCGCATCGCCTTAACCTCGGCGTGCTCGGCGCTCTCGAAAAGATCGGCCGGCAAGCCGCTTCCATCGCTATAGTCCATCAGACCGGCGCGGCTGACGAAGCGCCGGTCAAGCAGGGCTACGCCCGGCTCGGCCTAGCGGCCCAGGTGGCGGCTTTTATCGAAGACATCGGCAGCCAACTCGCGCAGGCCGACCTGGTAATCAGCCGTGCCGGCGCGATGGCGGTCTCCGAGATCGCGCTGTTCGGCCGGGCGGCAATCTTCGTCCCCTACCCGTTCCATCGCGACCGTCAGCAGGAGCTGAACGCGCGCGTGATCGAGCGCGGGGGCGGCGCAATCGTGCTTCGCGACGACGAAGCTCTGGCACAGAACCTGGCGCGGGAGTTGACCTTGTTGACCGCCGACCCGCAGCGGCTGCGCGAGATGGGCCGACGGGCGGCAGCCGCGGCGCGCCCCGAAGCGGCGGCGGAGATCGCCAAGCTATGCGCCGCGCTGACCGATCGGAGACCGTTTCCGTCGCCGCCGCGCCGGCGCAGCCGGCGCCTCCACGCGGGTGCGCACTGAGCAGGAGCGAGAGGCATAGGACGTAGGACGACGTGAGACATTCCGCCGGTAAAGGACTGCTCGCCGAAGCGCGCCGCCTACATTTCGTCGGCGTCGGCGGCGCCGGTATGAGCGGAATCGCCGAGTTGAGCGTCAGGCTCGGCTTCGCTGTCAGCGGATGCGATCTGCGCCAAAGCTCGGTCACCACGCGCCTGGCCGCAATGGGCGTCAAAGTAGCCATCGGGCACGACCCGGAGCACATCAACCGCGATCTCAGCGCGGTGGTTTTTTCTTCGGCGGTGAACGACTCCAGCCCGGAGCTGATTGCCGCGCGCCAAATCGGCGTACCACTGATCCCGCGCGCCGAAATGCTGGGGGAACTTTTGCGCCTCGCCCGCTTCGGCATCGCGATCGCCGGTGCACACGGCAAGACCACGACCACCTCGTTCGCCGCCGCGATTCTAGAGGCCGCCGGGCTTGACCCCACGGTCGCGGTCGGCGGCAACCTGCGCAGCAGCGGCACCAACGTTCGCCTGGGGAGCGGAGAAGTAATGGTCGCCGAGGCCGACGAGAGCGACGCGTCCTTCCTCTTGCTGCTGCCCACCGTCGCGCTGGTGACCAACATCGACGCCGAGCATCTCGACCATTATGGGACTACGGAACGGCTGCGCGAGGCGTTTTTAAGCTTCGTCAACCGGGTTCCGTTCTACGGCTTTGCCGTGCTCGGCATCGACAGCCCCTATGTGCGCGGCCTGCTCGGCAAGATGCGAAAGCGTGCGGTGACCTACGGCGCCGCTTCGGACGCGGACTTTCGCGCCGTCGACATCGAGATCCATGGCCTGTGCACCGAGTTCGCCGTGCTAGAGCGCGGTCGGCGCTTGGGCATGGTGAACATGCCGCTGCCCGGGATCCACGTTGCGCTCAACGCGCTTGGCGCGATCGCGCTTGCGCGCGAGATGGGGATAGGCTTCGATCTGGCCGCCGAGGCGCTGGCGAGATTCCCCGGCATCACCCGCCGCTTCGAGCTGAAGGGCGAGGCGCAGGGCCGCTTGGTTCTCGACGACTACGCTCATCATCCCGCCGAGATTCGCGCCACGCTGGCCGCGGCGCGCGCGGCTTTCGGACGCCGCTTGGTGGTCGTCTTCCAGCCCCATCGCTACACCCGGCTGCGCGACCTTTTCCAGGATTTCGTCGGCGCCTTCGAGCTGGCCGACAGGCTCTACCTTATGGACGTGTACGCCGCGGGCGAGCAGCCGATCGTAGGCATCAACTCGCGCGCGCTCTACGACGCTTTGACGCAGCGCGGCCATCCGCCGGCGCGCTATCTGAACGGCGCGGCGGATGGCGCGGATGAAGTGGCCGCCGAATCAGCGGCAGGCGATCTGATCGTCACGCTCGGCGCGGGCGACGTGTATACGCTCGGCGAAGCGGTGCTCGAGGCGCTGCGGGCGAGGGTTTAGCCGTCATGGAGAATCTGGAGCGAGAACTTCGCGCGCGCTTCGGTTCGCGGCTTAAACTAAACCAGCCGCTGGCACCGCACACGTCGTTCCGGATCGGCGGACCTGCCGACCTGATGCTCACGGTGGAGAGCGAAGGCGAACTGTGCGCCGCTCTCGACGCAGCCCATCGCCATCGAGTGCCCGTGTTTTGCCTCGGCGGCGGGACCAATGTGCTGGTCAGCGACCGTGGCATGCGCGGGCTGGTGCTCAAGCTCGGCCCCGCCTTCGCGCGCATCGAAATCGACGGCGCGCGCATAAGGGCGGGCGGTGCGGCGATATTCCGCGCACTGGTGTTGACGGCGGTTGAAGCGGGTTTGACCGGTCTTGAATTCGCCGAAGGCATTCCCGGCACGGTCGGCGGCGGACTTTTGATGAACGCGGGCGCTTTCGGTAGTGAAATGTCCGCGGCCGTCGCCACCGTGCGCGGGGTCAGCCGCACGGGTCTATCGAAGACCTTGCGCAAAGACCAGCTTCGCTTCAACTATCGGCACGCCGCGTTGCCCGAGGAGTTGGTCATCACCGCGGTCGAGTTCGCGCTTGAGCCGGGCGATAAGGCCGCGCTGCGCGCGCGCGTGGCGGAGCTCAAAGCCAAGCGCGCCGCGCGCCAGCCGGCCGGCGCCCCCAACGCCGGATCGGTGTTCAAAAACCCTCCCGGCCTGTTCGCTGCGCGCTTGCTGGAAGGATGCGGGCTCAAGAACCAGCGCTCCGGCATGGCGGCGTTCTCCGAGCGCCACGCCAACTTCATCGTCAACCTAGGCGGCGCTAAAGCCGCCGACGTGCGGACGCTGATCGAAAAGGCGCAAGCGACGGTGCGCGCGCAAACCGGAGTTCAGCTCGAACCCGAGGTCAAGCTGGTCGGCGAATGGTAGGCGGGCGGACGGACGATGGCGGCAAGGCGCGGCAAGCGCACGGAGTTGAGCGAATGGAGCAAACGGCTCCTCGGCGTCGTGTTCTGCGCCTTTTTCGGCCTCGGCGTGCTGGTCGGAGGCCGGATGGGCGTGCGGCGGACCTCAGGCTGGTTGGAAGACGGAGTGCGAAAAATGCGGGACATGGTTGGCGGATTGGCCGGCCAAGGCGGCGACCAGCGGCCCGGTTCTTTTGCCGCGGCGTCGATCGCGCTGGTCAGGCGGGGAACAAAATTTTACGCCCTTGCCGCGGACGGCGGCCTGTCGGGTCCGGCTTCGCTTAGTAAGGAGGGCGACCTGCCAATCTTGAGCGGAGCCGGGATCGAAGGCGCGCCGGGGCCCGCGATGCTGGATTACGCGGCGCTGATCGTGCGCACCGAGGCGGCGCTTTCGCAGACGGTCTCGGAATTGCGCGTGGCGCCCGACGGCACCGTGAAGGTCTATCTTGCCGCGTCACCCACCGAGGTAATCGTTGATTCAAGCAAAGCGGCCAGCGAGCTTGAACGGGCGGCATGGGTGATGCGCCGCTGGCGCGGACGCGAAAAGCTTATCGCGGCGCTCGACGTTACGCCGGCGGACGCGGCCGCGGTGCGCTTTCATTCTCAAGCCCGCGCTGCGCAAACGCGGCGCGGCCAGACGCGCGCGGGCCGGGTAAGCGCAACTGAAGGAGCCGGCCGCGAGCCGACAGCGGCGACGGGGAGCTCGGCGCGTCGATGAAGAATTTGCGCGTCGGATTAGACGTGGGTACCAGCAAGGTGTGCGCGTTGGTGGCGGAAGTTTCGCTGGACGGCGGGCCCGCGCCCGTCGGCTACGGAATCGCGCCCTGCACCGGGTTGCGCAAGGGCGTGGTGGTCAATATCGAAGCGACCGTAGAGGCGATCCGCGCCGCCGTGGCCGAGGCCGAGAAAACCGCCGGCGTGAAAATCGGCGCCGCGGTCGTGGGGATCGCGGGCGCACACATCGACGGCTTCAACAGCCACGGGATCGTGGCCGTGCGCGGCGGCGAGGTCGGCGCGCGCGACGTCGACCGCGTGATCGAGGCGGCGCGCGCCATCGCCATCCCGCTCGATCGCCAGATCATACATATCCTGCCGCAGCGCTTCACGGTCGACGATCAAGCCGATGTTCGCGATCCGATCGGAATGGCCGGCGTGCGCATCGAGGCCCATATCCACGTCGTGACCAGCGCGCAGACCTACGCGCAGAATCTGATGAAGTGCTGCGAGCGGGCCGGCGTTGCCGTGCAGCAATTGCTGCTCGAGCCGCTAGCCGCAGCGATGGCCACTTTGTTTCCCGACGAACGGGAGCTCGGCGTGGCGCTGGTCGATATCGGCGGCGGCGCGACCGGAGTCGTGGTAATGGCGGGCGGCGCCGTGATGCACACCGCGGTGGTGCCGCTGGGCGGCAACCATCTGACCGGCGACCTCGCTGCCGGACTGAGGACGCCGATGGCGGAGGCCGAGCGCCTTAAGATCGCCTACGGCGTGGCGACCAACCTAGTGGTCAAGAGCGACGAGATCGTGCGGGTGCCGGGGATCGGCGGACGCGAGCCGCGGCCGATCGCGCGGCGGCTTCTGGGCGAAATCCTCGAGCCGCGGATGGAAGAAATATTCGTCTTGGTCCAACGCCAACTTATCCGTTCGGGGGTGGCCGACAAGCTGGCCTCGGGATTGGTCCTCGCCGGCGGAAGCTCGCTTTTGGAAGGCGCCCAGGAGCTGGCCGAGCGCGTGTTCAACGCGCCCGTCCGGCGCGGCCTGCCGGTGAACCTCAAAGGGCTGCCCGAAGAGTTGATGAAACCGATGTACGCGACCGCGGCGGGGCTGATTCTCTATGCTGACGCCCAGAAGGCCGCCGCCAACGGCGCAGGTCACCGGCGAAGATGGGAGAAAATACGCTCACGCGTGAGCGAATGGGTCAGAGATTTCTTCTGACGCTTTTATTAACTCGCGGCATCGACGACCAAGATGCCGCGACCGACAGCCAATGTGGAGTGGCGGGGAGAGTGCCCAATGATCGAATTGATTGACAATCCCGACCCAGGAGCGCGAATCAAAGTGATTGGGGCAGGCGGCTGCGGAGGCAACGCGGTCAACCATATGATCGCGGCAGGCCTCAAGAATGTCGAGTTTATCGCGGCCAACACCGACCTTCAGGCGCTGCAGCAGAGCCGCGCGCCACTGAAAATGCAGATCGGCGCGACTATCACGCGCGGACGCGGCACCGGGGGCAACCCGGAGATCGGACGCAAGTCGGCGCTCGAAGACGAGGACCGCTTGCGCGAATGCCTGGCCGGCGCGGAGATGGTCTTCGTCACCGCCGGCATGGGCGGCGGCACCGGCACCGGCTCGGCGCCGGTGATCGCGCGTCTGGCGCGCGAGAGCGGAGCGCTTACCGTAGGCGTGGTCACCAAGCCGTTCCAGTTCGAAGGACGGCGGCGGATGGCCCAAGCCGAGCAGGGACTGCGCGAGCTCAAGAGCACGGTCGACACCGTGATCACGATTCCGAACCAGCGGCTTTTGTCGATCGCCAGCCGCACCACCCCGCTCGGCGAGGCCTTTCAGCGCGCCGACGAGGTCCTGCTGCAAGCGGTGCGCGGAATTTCCGAGTTGGTGACCGTCCCCGGGCTAATCAACCTGGACTTCGCCGACGTGCGCTCGATCATGGCCGAGATGGGGATGGCGTTGATGGGAGCAGCGGTGGCCGCCGGAGAGAACCGCGCGGTGGAAGCTGCCCAGCGCGCAATCTCTAGTCCGCTGCTTGAGGAAGTGTCGATCAAGGGCGCACGCGGGCTTTTGATTAATATCACCGGCGGCGCCGACCTGTCGCTGTACGAGGTCAACGAAGCGGCCAGCTTGATTCAAGAGGAAGCCCACGAAGACGCCAATATTATCTTCGGCGCCGTGATCGACGAGCAGCTCACGCAGGAACTGCGGGTGACCGTTATCGCTACCGGCTTCGGCGACCTGAGCACGCCCCACCTTCTAGCAGTACCCCTGAGCGCGCCCGCGCGGGTCACCGCGCCGGTACGCGCCGCGGAGACCTTTCCGGTCGAGCCGCCAGAGCCCGCGCCGCCGCTGCAAATGAAAGCGCCGCCCAACCGCCCGACAAGGCGCCTAGGGCTCATCGTGGGTGACGACTTGGACATCCCCGCCTTCAAGCGCCAAGGCGAAGACCCGGGCTATCCGATGGTGCATCTGGAGCCGAGCCACCTAGTGGAAACCGAGGAGAATCTAGACATTCCCACCTTTCTCCGAAAACAGTAGCAGCGCGCGCTATAACAACGCGTTCCCGCCGGTGGTCACATATTCGAACCGGTGGGAACGCGTTGTTTCGATGCCACCACGACGAGCTGCAAAGTGTTCCGCGCACGGCGCTGTCGTGACCCTCGCCGCTTAGGCAACGACTCAAGCGGCGGCGAATTCATAAGCGAGAAGCGGCTTTGAGACCTGCTCAGCTCAGGATCAATTCAGTGCGTACGAAGTCTTTGTGCTCGGTGTCCCATACAAAGGCGGCGACATCCGCAAAGCGACCGCCCTTGACCGACAGAACCAACTGGGCGGTGTCGGGATAGTCGGGCTCGGCGGGATCAAACAAGCATGCCGCCGCGCGATCAGTGGCGGAAAAGTACGCGTCATGCTCGGGATGGGAGTGGTAAATTATGGAGACCGGCAGGCTTTGCCGTTGAGCTTCTTCGAGCACCGCCCGATGCTCGGCCGGATCCATCAGGAAGGCTATGCGCGCGTCGCGGGAAAAAGCTTTGGGATTTTCGCGATGCTTTTCGTTCTGGATATTGCGCACCGGGTGGACCCTCTCGCTCAAGCCGGCGCCGACGACAAAGCCGCAGCATTCGTAAGGATAGGCCTGCTCAGCGTGCTCAACCAGAAGCGCGAAACTAGCCGCTCGTATGTCTACGGTCGCTTGCCGTTTCATATTTTAGAGGCCGCAGCTACGTCGCGACGCGCCGCACACGCCGTCGTGCATCGTGCTCGATTACCGCTAAGCAAAGTTGCCATTACACGGTTTGCCGGTGCCGACGACCGACCTCACATCACGGGCCTCGCGCAAGACGCCGTTTCGGCTCGGCATCATGCTCACCATCATACTTAATACGCACCAGAGCTACAAAACCATGTTCCCTGTCACGCTTCTAGCCAACGCGCTACAAGTCCCAACGGTCGGCGCTGAGCGCGCCACGCCTCGCCGGTCCGCGACTCAGCGCGCCGGAACGATGCGGCTGCTCACGCTATCGGACGCCGCCAACGAAGTGATCCGGTTAGGTCCCGGCGAAGCCTCCCCGCTATGGTGCGATAAAGGGTCTGCAGGCGTTGCGGCCCACGTCGAGCGGCGGGGCGCTGACCTACCTGAATTAATTGGTCGGCAGCAAGCCTACGCCGGCGCATTCGGTGCCAAAAGCAGGTCCTCACTCAAGCTGCCGAGGTTCGGTCGTTAAGGGGCGCCCGGCATTGAAACCGGCGCTTGCGTTGCCTTAGCTGCGTTTGCTAGCGTGCGAACCCGGTCTGTTCACCGCAAGTCTTGAGCACAACGTCCCCGTCGTCTAGCTCGGCCTAGGACACCGGCCTTTCACGCCGGTAACACGGGTTCAAATCCCGTCGGGGACGCGGACGAAAAAAGCGTTGTATTTGCTAGGGCTGGTGGCCGTTGAGGTCTCCCGCAGCGCGTCCCCGATAGGTGGTTTGACAGCCACGACGCCTAAAAACTGCCCGTTTTGTCGGTTTTCCCCCCTGCTGAGCACCTGCGGGCGAGCTCAAACCAGTCATCCAGACTGCGTACATTACCGGATGGCGGATCGCGTCCGAAATCCTGACCCGGCAAAAGCATCACGTTAATCTGGAAAGCGCCGATTATGCCGTAAACGGTCAGATCCGCGTCACCGACGAGGTCTTTCTAGGGGATGTCATGGTTTTGCGACGGTCATCCGAACGGCATCTCAAGAAAGGTGATGCGACCAACCGGGCGAACGCTGCGCGAGTCTACTTGGATACGATCGAGCATGGGGGACGACGCTTCGTGGCGGTGTTATACTGTGGACCGCGCCCGACGACAAACTTCGACGCCCGGGTAAATCTTCCGATATGATTCTGATCCATTCGCTGCGCCGGCATCACTTGCGCGCCCTCTCTTTGAGCCGCCGATCCTCCCGGCCCCATAGCATTCGAGCGGTCAGGGGACTCACCCAGCGGGAGCGAATTGCTTCGACGATTCCAGAGAACAGCCAAAGTTGAGCCAAAGTCGGCCGCGATCTCCGCGCGGGGGGTGACAGCCAAAGCCGTTCGCGCTGGCAGGCGCGGCACTGTCGCGGGGGTTTTATGGTGCCGAGGGCGGGACTTGAACCCGCATGTGGTTGCCCACGGAGGATTTTGAGTCCCATTTTCGGGCTTTTGAAAAAGTCAGTAAAAATGGGGAGGTTTCGAAAAAGTGCCCGAATTTACTGCGATCTTTGCGAGGCTCCGACTGCCCACAATTGACCTCTTTTGCCCCGCTCTGTCGATCCGCAGTGTGACAAATTTGTGACAAGCTCCATGATGCGTCGGTTCGCATCGACGGGGCACCGCGCGTCCGCAACTGCTTTCTCTGATATTCGGCCGGGAGCTGACCTGCATACCGGGATGCAGTAGTCTAGAGACGTGTGATTCGTTCTTTCGGGGACAAACGGACCGAGGCATTGTTCGGCGATGAGTTCGTGCGCGACTTTCAAGGCGTGGCGCGGCGTGCGAAGCGCAAACTTGAGGCGCTCAACGCCGCGAGCTGCATTGAGGACTTAAGAGTGCCGCCCTCCAATCGGCTTGAAAAGCTCAGCGGTCAACTCAAGGATTTTTACTCGATACGAATCAATGACCGGTGGCGCGTAATCTTCAAGTGGCGCTCCGGTGACGCCTATGAGGTCAGGATCGTAGACTATCATTAGGAGGGAACCGATGAAGAATGAGTTTGCGCCAGTCACACCGGGCGAGATGCTGAAGGAAGAATTTCTTCTCGAATATGGGCTCTCGCAGAACCAACTCGCCAAGGCGATTGGCATTTCTCCAAATCGGATCGCCGAGATAGTAAACGGGCGACGTCGAATCACTGCCGACACGGCTCTGCGCCTGGGACTCTATTTCGGCAATAGTCCGGAGTTCTGGCTAAATCTCCAGACCCACTATGATCTCAAACGAGCGCGCAAGAAGCTGCCGCCAAAAGCTGTCGCACGCATCAAGGCCCAGCGGGCAGCCTGACCGCCCATTTCTATGTTACCGGCCGCCTCGTCTGGTCGGAGTGACCCAGAACCGGAAAAGTAGGCCAGGGATAAGTAGAGAGCGCGGCGTCGGATGTGGTCTTCTGGAAGCAGAGAGGAGGACCGGAGATGCCGAAGAAGGGTCACAGCGAGGAGCAGATCCTGCGTGCGTTGCGGCAGGCTGAAGTGGGCGCGGAAGTAGGTGACATCTGTCGCGAGTTCGGAATCAGCGAGGCGGCCTTTTACATCTGGAAGAAAAAGTATTCGGGGTTGGCATTGAGCGAGCTGCGCGAGCTACGGCAGCTGCGGGAGGAGAACGGCAAGCTCAAGCGGCTGGTGGCGGACCTCTCGCTTGACCGGCACATCCTGCAGGAGATTGTGCAAAAAAAGCTCTGAGGCCTCGCCAGCGGCGCGAGCTGGGGCGCTGGACCCAGGCGGTCTTCGCTCTGAGTGAGCGCCGAACGGCGGGGCTGATGAAAATCACGCGTAAGACTCTGGTCTACCGCAGCCGCCGACCACGGCAAGACGCTTTGCGCCAACGGCTGCGCGAGCTGGCGGCGAGCCGGGTGCGCTTTGGTTATCGAAGGTTGACGGTGATCCTGAGAAGAGAAGGCTGGCGAGTGAATCCCAAGCGCGTATATCGCCTCTATGCCGAAGATGGGCTTACGGTGCGCACCAAGACACGCAAGAAACTGGCGCGGCGCCCGCGGGTGGTGACGCCCAAGGCGACGCGGCTCAATCAGAAGTTGAGCATGGACTTCATGAGCGCAAAACTCCTTGATGGGCGCTGGTTTCGCGTGCTGACGGTAATCGAGCAGTTCACCCGCGAATGTTTGGCGCTGGCCGCCGGCCGTGCGCTCAACGGCCACAAGGTCGCGCTGGCACTTTCTCAGGTCGTAGCCGAGCGCGGTGCACCGGAATCAATTACGGTCGACAATGGGAGCGAATTTGCTGGTCGGGCAATGCAAGCGTGGTCATATCAACACGGCGTACGGCTGGAGTTCATTCGGCCGGGAAGACCGGTCGAAAATGGCTATATCGAATCCTTCAACGGACGTTTGCGCGATGAGTGCCTGAACGTCGAAACCTTCTTCGACTTGGCCGACGTCCGCGACCAGCTCGAGCGCTGGCGGCAGGACTACAACCAGGTCAGGCCGCACAGCGCATTGGCCGCTCGCGCTCCGGAAGAGTTTGCGCGCGCCTGGCAACAATCGAGCGCGACATCGCTGCGCACGGCTTGGCCGGCAAACCAATTGCCGTCCGGCGCCGTGCAGAGCAGCGCTGCCGCGGATCCAAAATCTGAAAGCTTTTCGCCCCACCCTTATGCAAGTGTGAAGGGTGAGGGGGCGAAAAGCTGGTCAAAGACAGGGCAGAAAAGGAAGTGCCCATCAGCCAGTTGTTAGAGGTTGTCAATCGAGTCTGTAGAGTGCAATAAACGCCGGAAATACCGGCACCAACCGACCACACCACGCCGAAATCTCTATTGCCGGTCGGCTCACTTTCGCGGGGCAGGTCACACAGGCGACGGACTCTACCTCAAATTGGCCGAGTTTTCGGGGGGCAGGCCAGGATGTCAAACGCAAGTTCGTCGAATCCGCATCTGAGTGGTCGCAAGGGTGGGATGACGACGATCCCGAGTGGCTGCGAGAGGTTGCTGGCGATCTGGACAGCGTTGCCGAAAAATTCGAAGTGGACGCGAAGCGCTTGACGAGTCCCTTGCGTGAGAGAGCGGACGAAATTGAGGCTGAAAGAGCCGAGAACGAGCCGGAGGACGATCGGGACGATCGCGACGATTGGGAGCCGTCGTCTTACCGAGACGACGTGGACGATATGTTTCAAAATCTGCGAGAAGATCTCGAAAGTCAGCCGGAAGGCGAATTTCACGGGAACCGGACCTGAATTTGGCGTGTCCGGCGCTCATCAGGGGCGGGGCTGCAGAGCGGCGTGTCTTTGGCGGAAGGCGGCCAGCTTCATCCGGTTGCCGCAGGTCTTCATGCTGCACCAGCGGCGCTGCCGGTTCCTGGCGATCTCAAGGAAGAAGAGCCCGCAAGTCGGATTTGCGCAGCGCTTGATGCGGTTCAGTTCCCGGTTGCAAAGCAGCTCGGTTGCCGACTCGGCGATCGGCGCCAGCAATTGGCTTGGCTGATCCGGTCGCCGGCGAAATTCCTGGGCGAAACCGCTTTTGGTTCGGACTAGCTCAGAACGGCCCGCGCGCGCGGAGAGGTATCTGTTTATCGCGGCGATCGCGTGTTCGGGTACGCTTCGCCCGGCGATGACCCGTTCAAGCACGGCGAGCAGGTGCTGGCGGAAGATTAGCGCGTCTCGGTAGATCTGTTGCGCTTCAGGTCTGCCAGCCCATCGGCTGGCTGCATCATTTAGCTCCGCTCTTGAAAGCAGCCGGGCCTCGGATAGCCATTCCAGCAAATCGTCGAAGTTATGAAGCGCTTCGGCCCGGTCGGCGCCGGGAGCGGTGTTCACGAAGTCGAGGCATGGATGTGCCCCGAGAAAAGTGAAGTGTTCGGTTCTTGCGCGCGCCATCGGTCTCCATCGATGGCAAGAAGCAAAAATTCTTCCGAAAACAGACGCTCGGTTGTTGACAGGTTGCGGCGAAATATCCGAGAGTCTCATCAATCCTGAGCAGACAGCGCGGCGGGGGGTGTCTGATGCGAGCCGGCCATGATTATCGGCACGTCGCTGGAAATACGCCGTGTGCTTCACCTGGTCGAGCAGGTCGCGGCGACGAATGCCCCGGTCCTGATCACCGGTGAGAGCGGCACCGGCAAGGAACTGATCGCACGGAGAATTCACGAACTGTCGCCGCTGCGCCATCGGCTTGACGACCTGCCGCCGCTGGCCGAGCATTTCATCGAAGAATTCAACCGCGAACACCGCAAGAGCGTACAAGGGCTGGAGCAGGACTTCCTCGACGCGCTCAGAGCACACACCTGGCCCGGCAACATCCGCGAACTGCGCAACGTCATCCAGCGGGCGGTTATCGTATGCCGGTCGCCCATGCTCTCGCTCCGAGACTTGCCGTTGGAACTGGCTTCGCGCCACGGACTAGAGAGCAGCTTCACCGTTCGATTGGGCTCGTCAGGGTCCGAAGTCGAGCGCGAGCTTCTCTTCCGGACCGTCGAGTATGTCAGAGGCAACAAGGCTCGCGCGGCGGATATCCTAGGAATGAGCCGGGGAACTCTCTACAATCGGCTCAAACGGTACGGCCTGCCCGAAACGAACGGGCACGTGAACGGACGCGTATATCGCAACGGTCGCAATGGACTGACGTGATGGCAGGACGGAGCCGCAAGTCGTGCGGTCTCCGCGGTCGGTCGAATTCAAGCACGGGCGCCGATCGATAAGGACCGTCATCGCCCCGAATGTTTTCTGGCGACGCGAGCGGTTGAGACAATCGCGGCGGCGTCGCAAGACGCGCGCTGTTTGGGCAACGCATGATGAGGTGTGATTGGGTTATTGCGGTGGGCATCGTGATGATCGACGAGCAAGTCCAAGGTGGCGAAACGGGCGCCGGGACTGTGCTGAGGCCATTTCGATTGGCATCGCCCGAATCCATGGGTACACTCCGGAGCGTCGTGGAGGTGCGAGATGGAACGATCGGTGTCGAGGCGCTGGACGAACAAGTCCGTCCTCTCACTCGCTGGAACCCTGGACCCAATAAGCGCAATAGAGCAGCGAGCACGTGACACCGTCCTGAAGGCCCTTGATAGCGGTTGGTCCGGACCGCCGTTCGATCCTATAAAGCTAGCCGATATCCTGGGTATTGTGGTGCGTCCGCGAGCCGATATCGTGGACGCGAGAACAGTCCCAACGGGACCTACTGAATTCGCCATCGAGTTCAACCCGGGACAACCGCGGGAGCGGGTCCGATTTTCCATTGCTCACGAGATCGCCCACTCGTTTTTCCCCGATTGCGCCCAAGAAGTTCGCAATCGCGGAGAACACGCGAACGCACGAAGTGACGACTGGCAGCTTGAAGTCCTTTGTAATATCGCTGCATCTGAACTCGTGATGCCGATCGGCAGCTTCGGAGAGATCGGAGCGAAGCCGCTCTCATTGGAGAGATTGATGCGCTTGCGGCTTGAGTTTGACGTGTCATCTGAGGCGATTCTGATACGAGCGATCAAGATGACGCACGAGGCCGCCTTGATGTTCTGCGCCTCCGCTCATTCTCGCCATGAAAGGCCATCATATGCTTTAGACTACTTCATCCCGTCGCGCACTTGGACCTGTGGGCTTCCGGCGGGCCGGGCAATCGGTGCCGACACAGTGTTAGCTGAGTGTACGGCCATCGGCTACACGTCCCACGGCATCGAGCAGTGGCCCGTGCTCAAAGATCCGTTAGACGTGCAGTGCGTGGGACTGCCGCCTTACCCAGGCAGTCGTTTTCCTCGCGTGGCCGGATTCGTGCGGGTCGCCAATGGAGACATGAGCGGCTCGGTCGGACCCATAGGTTACGTGGACGGCAACGCGCTTGACCCCAGAGGAACGGGCGTCCGTATGATCTGCCACATAGTCCCAGATCGGTCTTACATTTGGGGCGGTAGCGGGTTTGCTGCGAACGTCAGGCGGAAATTCCCAAATGTGCAGCAAGACTTCAAAACTTGGGCACAAAGTGGTGGGCGCAAACTACAGCTCGGGAACGTGCACTTTACTCTCGCGGCAGATTCAATTTGGATTGCGAGCATGATTGCCCAACACGGCTTCGGAGCTTCGGAGACTCCTCGCATCCGTTACGAAGCGCTGGAGCGTTGCCTCGAACAAGTTGCGGCGAAAGCGTCCGCTGAAAGCGCGTCCGTGCACATGCCGAGGATCGGAACCGGTGCGGCTGGCGGATCCTGGGAACTTATCGAAGAGCTCGTAGTTGATAAACTATTTAGATCTGGGATCACAGTTACTGTATACGATCTTCCACCGCGAAGCTCGCACTCAATACAGAGTGATTTGTTCGCGACTCTGAGCAGAGCTCAATAGTCGGGCACTCGGTGTTGGGGGGCAAGATCGTTTTGCTGTCCGGGCCGATTTGCTCGGGAAAATCGACGCTCGCGGAGCGACTTGTCGACCGCTATAAGGCGACCCTCTGCAAGACACACGAACTGATTCAGACGCTCAAGCCCAGGGTCCCCAACGAGCGCGTCGCGTTACAGAAAGCCGGCGACGCTCTTGACCGCTCCACAAACGGCAGATGGATCCAAGAGGCGCTGGCGCGTCGCATCGATGGCCAGCCGGCCGAATCGGTCGTAGTTGTCGATGCGGTTCGGATCACTTCCCAAGTTGATGGCGTCCGCGAAGCGTTTCCTACGCGCGTTTACCATATCCACCTAACGGCCTCCAGCAGTGAACTGGCTAGACGTTACGCATCACGGAATAGCCAGGTTACCGAAGTCACCTCATATGATCGGGCTCGGGTCAATCGGACCGAACGCAATGTCGAACACTTGACGGCCATTGCGGATATCGTTGTAAAAACTGACCAGTGTACGGCCGACGACGTTTTGATCCGTGCGGTGGCACAACTGGGACTTTACCCTCGGACTATTACACGAATCGTCGATGTCCTTGTGGGCGGACAATACGGCAGCGAAGGCAAAGGTAACATCGTTGCCCACATTGCGCGCGAATATCAGTATCTTATGCGAGTCGGCGGCCCGAACGCAGGCCACAAGGTCTTCGGCGATCCTGTCCAGACATTTCATCATCTGCCGTCGGGTACTACTCGATCTGACGCCAAGCTTCTCATAGGCCCGGGTGCGGTCCTGAGCGTTCCAAGAATCCTTGACGAGATTGCGCAGTTCAAGGTGCCGCACGACAGGTTATCCATCGATCCTTCCGCGATGATCATCAAACAACAAGACGTCCGGCGAGAGCAGAAGCGACTTGGAGCGATTGGTTCAACCGCCCAAGGCGTTGGAGAAGCGACTGCGAGGAGGATCAACGACCGCGGTCAGGTCGACACGAAAGGCAGGCCGCGGGTGGTTCTCGCGAAGGACATGCGCGAATTGAGACCCTTTGTACGCGAAATCGCGCCAATCCTTGAACTTGCTTATCTGCGGAATGAGAAAGTGTTGCTTGAGGGAACGCAGGGAACCTCGCTGAGCCTGTATCACGGCTTTTACCCGCACGTGACGTCACGGGACACCACAGTATCCGGTTGCCTGGCTGAGGCGGGTATCTCGCCTACTCGTGTCCGCCGTGTCGTCATGGTGTGCCGCACCTATCCGATCAGAGTGGGTGGGACCTCCGGCCCGATGAGTCAGGAAATCACCGTGGAGGAGATCTCTCGGCGTTCTGGTTTGCCAGTTGAAGAAGTGAAAAACACCGAAATCACTTCAACTACACACAGGCCCAGACGCATCGCAGAATTCGATTGGATGCAGCTTCGGCGGTCCGCAGTCTTGAACGGCCCAACGGATATTGCGCTCACCTTCGTTGACTATCTGGACGCCCGAAACCAGAAGGCTCTCAGATTCGAGCAACTAACGCTGGACACTTTGAGGTTCATCGAAGAAGTGGAACGAGTATCGGGAGTACCTGTCACCCTGATTTCAACGAGATTTCACTGGCGCAACATTATAGATCGGCGGTCCTGGTGAACGCAGAAGAACTGGAGCGGTTGATTTCGCGTCATCCCGTTCTTTTTCATATGGCTGAGCTCGGAAGCTGGCCCAGCATCCGCAAGCACGGGCTCCTAAGCACGTCAGCGCTGCTGGATCTGTTTGGTTACGCTGGCAGGCAACGTCACGATCTGGAAGCGAGACGGCGTCCCGAAAGTGTCGCTATCAAGCATTCAACTCATGGGCAGGCGGTTGTCCGTGATCAAAAGCCGATAACGGACGCTGCTCTGGAGCGGTGCTTACTCGATGGTCTCACGCCATCGGGCTGGTACCGAATGTTAAATGCGAGGGTCTTCTTCTGGCTCACTGAGGAGCGACTGCAGCGGCTACTTAATGCCGGTCCATATGCTTCCTCGAATCATGATGTTCTTTCTGTCGAGACGCGCGCGCTGATCGAGAAGTACCGCGAACTGATCACCCTGGCTCCCATAAACACAGGAAACACGAGGCCCTACGCGCAACCGCGCGGCCGGGCAACGTTTTCGTCGATCGAGAACTACCCGTATGAGGAGTGGATGGCGAAACGACGCGGCATCGACCCTGCCGTAGAATTGGCCGTGATGGGTGGCGTCTCTCAAATTGAGCGGTTTACAATATCCGTAAGAGAGATGCGCGGAAACCAGATTGTTCGCGTTATCTGGACGCGCCCATAAATTCTGACACTGCGGCCAGGGAGTGTCCTGGAGCGTGTGGAATTTGGGAGAGCGGTGCGGCCTTGCTGATGCCGATGGGCGTGAAGGCCGATGCGTCAAGGCGGAAAGAGAATTGATACGATGGCGCGCCCGCGCAACAAGCGCGGGCGCGCCAAAACTTCTATTGCTCGCACGATTTGCGATTGAGTATGAAATCGGCGGCCTTCTGTGCCTGGGCGGCTGCATGGATCAGAAGCTTGCGGTCATCGCGGAGCTTCTTCAGCCATCCAGCCACATACGCGGCCTGGTTGGTGAGAACCGCGTTAGAGATTCCGGCTTCGGCGCAAAGGAAAGCCGCTCCCATCTCGGCAACCAGTTCCTCTTTGGAATAGACGGGCGACCCGAAGGGCGCAGCTTCGCAGATGCCTTCTCGCGCAAGCCGCTTCTCGTGGCCGACGCTGTGGATCAATTCGTGTGTTTCAGTGGCGGCTTCCTCTTCAGCGCTGATGAATAGCTCGCGCGGCGGAAGCGTAATGCGATCGGTGAGTGGCGAGTAAAACGCTTTCGAGCCTCCGCGTACTATTTCGGGCGGGTTAGGCATTCCGGCGATGATCTTTTCGACGGCTTCAATCGGATCGTGATGATGCGTTTGGATCTTCGGAAGCTTGTCGAGAACCGTTTCCGGCAGTTCGCATTGTTCGAGGTTCCAAACCCGATATAATCTGAGTAGGAATCGACGGCGCG
>JAKBMB010000002.1 GCA_021831785.1 Deltaproteobacteria bacterium
CCGTGGTCAGCGAAATGTGAGGATGCTGCCGGCGCACTCTGGCATAGATCTGGTCGGCGCGCGGGTGGTCCTCGGCGCTAAGCAGCGCGCGAATGATTGCCACGCGCTGAGGCGTCACCGCCAGACCTTGCTCGCGGCAGTATGCGCCGAACTCGGCGGCACGTTGGGCGCGATAGCGCACGTGCCATTGCTTGCTGAGAAACGCGGGACCTCCCATCGGACCTCCCCAGCGCTTAGCGCGGCGACTCCGCGGCTAAGCGTTTCATTACCACCTGGGAATTACCACCAACCAATAGCGGCTCTGTCAAGCCGATCGTGGTCTCTTACTGCCGCTCAGATGTTGGACTACCGGTCTCGCCGCAGAAATGCGTGGCGCTGGCGGCCATAGCCGATGCGCGGGCGCGGCTGCCAGCGCCGCATGTGCGGGTAAGCTACCGGTGATGGAACAACGGGTTCTCTGTTTTGCGCACCTCCTTCCTTTGAACAATCACTCAGGCGACCTTACGCGTCGCACCGAGGCCAATGTCGTAGCGATCAAGGTTCATCACCTTGACCCAGGCAGCCGCGAAGTCGTTCACAAACTTCTCCTTCGAGTCGTCACATGCATAGGCTTCCGCAATTGCTCGGAGCTGGGAGTTCGAACCGAAGATAAGGTCGACACTGGTGCCCGTCCACTTGATTTCGTCCGTCGCGCGATCGCGCCCCTCATACACGCGTTCGGATGTAGAGGAGGCCTGCCACTTCGTATTCATGTCGAGCAGGTTGACGAAGAAATCATTCGTCAGCGTCTCGGGTCGGTTGGTCAAGACGCCGTGTTTGGACCGCCCGAAGTTAGCATTCAGGGCGCGCATGCCGCCGACGAGAACCGTCAGCTCGGGGGCAGTCAGCGTCAGCAATTGCGCCCGATCCACCAGCAGATCGTCCGCCGATCTTTGTTGTCCTTTCCGGAGGTAGTTGATGAACCCGTCTGCGGCCGGCTCCAGTACGGTGAATGACTCCACATCGGTCCACTCCTGCGAGGCATCCGTGCGCCCCGGCGAGAAGGCAACCTTGACGTTGTGCCCGGCCCTTTTCGCAGCTTCCTCGACGGCTGCGCAGCCACCCAGAACGATCAGGTCGGCAAGCGAGACCTTCTTCTTCCCGCCGGGCTGCGAGCGGTTAAAATCCTTTTGGATCCCCTCCAGCGTCTGCAGGGCTTTCGCCAGTACGGCCGGTTCGTTCACTTCCCAATCCTTTTGCGGCGCAAGGCGAATACGCGCCCCGTTCGCTCCACCGCGCTTGTCTGAGCCGCGGAACGTCGACGCTGACCTCCAGGCAGTCTTGACCAGTTGAGAGATCGACACTCCCGATTCGAGGAGCTTGGCCTTCAAAAGCGTAATGTCCCGCTCCCCGATCAATTCATGATCCACTCCGGGAACAGGGTCTTGGAACAACTGGGGCTCCTTGGGAACGAGCGGGCCAAGGTATCGCGAGATAGGCCCCATGTCGCGGTGCGTCAGCTTAAACCACGCCTTGGCGAACGCATCTGCGAATTCCTGCGGATTCTCGAGAAAGCGCTTCGCGATTGGCGCATAGGCCGGGTCTATCCTCAGGGCGAGGTCCGTCGTGAGCATTACCGGGGTGTGCCGCTTCGACGGATCGTGGGCATCCGGGACGGTGGCCGCCGCAGACCCGTTCTTGGGCGCCCACTGGTACTTACCGGCGGGGCTCTTCACCAGCTCCCACTCATAGCCGAATAGGTTTTCCAGGAAGTTGTTGTCCCACTTCACTGGGTTGGTGGTCCATGCGCCCTCCAACCCACTGGTGAAGGTGTCGGCACCTTTGCCGCTGCCATGGCTGTTTTTCCAGCCCAGGCCTTGCTCTTCGATGGGTGCGGCCTCCGGTTCGCGGCCAACATAGCTTTCCGGAACAGCACCGTGCGTTTTTCCGAACGTATGCCCGCCAGCAATGAGCGCAAGAGTCTCGTAGTCATTCATCGCCATGCGGCGGAACGTCTCCCGGATATCGCGTGCCGCAGCGACTGGATCCGGCTTTCCACTGGGCCCTTCCGGATTCACGTAAATCAGCCCCATCTGAACCGCGCCGAAAGGATTGTCGAACTGACCAGGGCTTTGGTAGCGATCTTCCGCCAGCCATGTGCGCTCAGGCCCCCAGTAAGTCTCGTCTGGCTCCCAGGCGTCCTCGCGCCCGCCGCCGAAACCGAAGGTCTTGAACCCCATCGACTCCAAGGCGACGTTACCGGCGAGGATCATGAGGTCGGCCCAGGAGATTTTCCGCCCATACTTCTGCTTTATCGGCCAGAGCAACCGGCGCGCCTTATCGAGGCTCGCATTGTCCGGCCAGCTATTGAGCGGCGCAAAACGTTGGTAGCCTGAGCCCGCCCCGCCGCGGCCGTCGCCGATGCGGTACGTACCTGCGCCGTGCCACGCCATACGAATGAACAACGGCCCATAGTGGCCATAGTCGGCCGGCCACCATTCCTGCGAGCTCGTCATCAAGGCACGGAGGTCCTTGATCACGGCATGCAGGTCGAGGCTCTTGAATTCTTCAGCATAATTGAAGTCCTTGGGCATCGGATTGGAGGGCTGATGCAGGATTTTCAGCTTCAGCTGATTCGGCCACCAGTCCGCATTCGTCGGGCCCGTGTGTGTGCGGCCCGATACCGGGCACTTGCTTTCGGTTGACAAGTTTTGCTCCTGATTCTCCATTGTTCATTCTCCTTCAATTAGTCAAAAACCCTGAAGCGAACTACGAACCCATCCTGGCTTTCCCATTCGCGCAATCGCCGCCGGCCGCGCTTGCCGACGCGCGCCATTCATCTGGTGTCCACCCGCCTACGACAGCTATCCCGGATTTCCATACATGGAAATCCGGGTTACGTGGTGAACTCCGCGCCGGGGCGCGCACCAGCTTTTGAACGAGCTGGCCGACATTGACGCCGGCTTTCTCGACCAGCTCCCTTGCTACTTTCCCCATTTTCCCTTCTCCTTGAGTCAGAGTTTCGGTTTTTTGTCGAACAAACCAGGGCTTTACGATTGCGCCGCGGATTGGACCGGGCGTTGGCGCCGCGGCCTAACCCCCGTCGAGTTTTGCCCCTTGCGCCGACACTGCCCGCATAGGACCTGAACCTCGACCAGGCAGCGCAAGAGAACGAATTCTCCCAGGCGCTCGCGGTCATGGAGCAGTCTGTCCGCCTCAGGCAACGCGATATCGAACACCCGTTGGCATCCCACGCATAACACATGGTGGTGGGGCGTAATGTTGCCGTCGTAGCGCGCGCCCTCGTGGAGCAGCGTGACCTTGCGCGCTTGCCCCATCTCGCAGAACTGCTCGAGCGTGCGATAGACCGTGGTCAGCGAAATGTGAGGATGCTGCCGGCGCACTCTGGCATAGATCTGGTCGGCGCGCGGGTGGTCCTCGGCGCTAAGCAGCGCGCGAATGATTGCCACGCGCTGAGGCGTCACCGCCAGACCCTGCTCGCGGCAGTATGCGCCGAACTCGGCGGCACGTTGGGCGCGATAGCGCACGTGCCATTGCTTGCTGAGAAACGCGGGACCTCCCATCGGACCTCCCCAGCGCTTAGCGCGGCCACTCCGCGGCTAAGCGTTTCATTACCACCTGGGAATAACTACCAACTAAAACCGGTCCTGTCAAGCTGACGCGGGACTGCGCCGGCTGAGCTCGGGCTGAATTACCTCTGAAGCGAAAATAACTTTATCGATGAAGACTCGGAAGTCCGCGCCCTGTGCCTGCGGCGTACGCCAAAGGCAGAGGAGCGGCTGGCCGGTTTTGGTGCGTTGGATGTTGCCCGGTCCGCGGGCTTCGGTGGCGCGGGGGTCCTGCCCGCGCTGGGCACGGGCAGGCAGGGCCGCCCGCCCCACTAAGATTTATTTTCGTTTGAGGGCTGGAGACCGCCGCGACGGACGCGCGCGAATCACGAGCGCTGCGCGAACCGGCGGCCGCAAGGCGGTTGACGGAAATCGCCGCGGTCTTGGTTGAAGGGGCGGGTCTCACGGAGGTTGGCTAAGGCAGCGCTTGATCGCCTCGAAATCGGGGAGATTCCTGGGGTCTGGACGCACGTAGGCGTAGCGAATCCGCCCTTCGCGGTCGATGACGTAGGCCGCGCGCTTGGCTACGCCCTTAAGCTCGAGAAGCTCGTTATACAGGCAATCGTAGGCGCGCGAAACTTCCTTGTTGTAGTCGCTCAGCAGCGGGAACTGCAGGCGCTGATCCTTGGCCCAGGCATCCAACGTGAAGGGGCTGTCGGTGGAGATGCCGAACACCTTGCACTGCAGCGCTTCGTACTCATCGAACGTGTTCCGCACGGAGCACAATTCCTTGCTTCAAGTGCTGGTAAAGGCCAGCGGAAAAAAACAGCAACAGCAACTTGTGACCCCGCAGGCCGGCGAGGTTTATCTTGAACATTTTGTCCGACCGCACGGTGAAGTCGGGCGCCATGTCGCCCACACTAAGTGCCATACCCGCTTCTCCTCGCCCGAAGGTGCTAAAGCGAGTATGGTTGAAAGCTTTGCGCCACTGCAAGTCTGAGCTTCGGCGTTCAACTCGGCGCGCTGCATCGCAAACGCCTTAGGTCCTTGTCCCGTGCTTACAACGCGAAGGCCGACTCAGGTACGCGTTAAGCGGGCAAGCGTCGGCGCCGCCGCGATTGCCGTGATTAGACACTACGCCCACCACCGAGTTTCGCTGTCATTCCGCCATGAGTTGGTCATGTAATTCTTACAATTACCGACGGTTCGCAAGGTGAGGCGGCTGCAATGGCTCTGAAAAGCGCATTTTACGATGTCATAGCGTTATCTTCGCCGACGGCCCGTTCCTTGCGTGAATCGCTCGATGATGTTTCGCGAACCTGCATCTGCCCCGGGCGGGGCCGGACTGCGCGCCTTGGCCAGCACGCGCAATGTGGACGAGCGCCACCAGGGTTTTATCGAGGTGGCGGTCGGTGTGGCTGGGCACGGCGGATTGTTGCTGGCGGCTGTGGCGCTGCTGGCTTCGTGCGCTCTTCCGTCGAGCGCGCCGCGCCGCACTCGCAATCCGTTAGGCCGGTCGCAAAGACGCTCGTCTTCGTCCGTGGCGGAATCGAGCAGACGTGGCCCTTCGAGGGTGGTGCTGGCTTCTTGGTACGGTCCCGGCTTCAACGGTCATCGGACCGCGAATGGGGAGGTCTTCGACCAAAACGAGTTGAGCGCTGCCTCCAAGACGCTGCCGCTAGGCAGCCGCGTCTTGGTCACCAATCCCGCCAACGGCCGCTCCGTGGTGGTGCGGGTCAACGACCGCGGGCCGTACGTCGGGCGCCGCCAGCTTGACCTGTCCAAGCGCGCCGCGCAGCGGCTAGGGATCGTGCGCCGCGGTACGGCGCGAGTTCGCGTAACCGTGTTGGGTCGCGGGGCGAGGAGCGCCTCGCCTCCTGCCGCGCCGCCGCTCAGGCGGGGCGGCGCGCACATTACCGAGGCCGCTTGGGACGATTCTCCTTAGCGCGGCTGAAGGCAATTAGTCGGCGAAGCGAGACTTGCGGCGCGGCGACGGCCGCGGCCGCTCGCGCCTCGAGTGCCGCGTAAGCCTTTGCGTGCTGCGCAGAGGTCCTGCGGACCCGCGCCGGCGCATTCCAAGTGTCGCCGCAGAGGGGAAATTCGCGCCGCAGCGTCAGCGAACGCGCGTTGACAAACGGGCCGTGGGGCGGGAAAATTAGTGATAATGGCACGCGTAACGGTTGAGGATTGTCTGGCTAAGGTTCCTAACCGCTTCGAACTTTCATTGGCAGCCGCGCGCCGCGCCAAGCAACTGCTTAAGGGCGCGCGACCATTGGTCGAGGCGGATAACAAAGAACTTGTCATCGCGCTGCGGGAGATAGCGGCGGGTAGGGTTGAGGTGACACGCGGTGACGACGAATCTGAGGCTTCGTCCGCTTCGGCGCAGGCTACGGAGCCGGAAGCCTCCTAATCGCCAGGCGCGACGAGCAGCTTGCGGGCGGTCGGTTCGCCCGAGTCGGGGATAAGCTCTCGGGTGCCGCGTAAAAATATCAGCCGCAGGAAAGAGCGCAGAAGCCGCCCCGGCTCGCCGCCCAGGGCCGGGCAGCAGAATGATCCGGGTTTGGCGGTCGAGGCCCATCTCGATGCCGCATCAAAGTGGCCGGAACCATTACCGGACGCGGACGTCCTCGACCCACGCGCGGCCGAGCCGCTCGAAGAACCAGCGGAAGTGGAGCGGCGCGACGCGCTGGTTCCCGTCGACCCGCTGGGCCGCTACCTCGCTGAAATCCGCCGTTTTCCGCTGCTCGACCGCGAGGAAGAGGCCGCGATCGCCAAACACTACTATACAACTCACGATCCGGTCGATGCGCTGAGGCTAGTGACGGCGAACCTGCGCTTGGTGGTCAAAATTGCGCGCGAATTTGCGCGTGCCTCGCGCAACCTGCTGGACCTGATTCAAGAGGGCAATATAGGGCTGATGGAGGCGGTCAAGAACTTCGATCCCTATCGCGGCATCCGCTTTCCGTCCTACGCAGTGTGGTGGGTGCGCGCGTATATAATCCGCTACCTGATGAACAACTGGCGGATGGTCAAGCTGGGCACCACGCAGGCGCAGCGCAAGCTGTTCTTCAACCTTAAAAAGGAAAGCGACCAGTTGGAGGCGATGGGGGTCGAGGCCGGTCCGAAACTGCTCGCCGAGCGGCTCGGGGTCAAGGAAAAGGAAGTCCGCGAGATGCAGGAGCGGATGGGGCAGAACGAACTGTCGCTCGATCAGTCCGCCGGCAGCGAAAGCGAGGCAAGCTTGGCCAATACGCTGGCCGACGACCAAAATAACCCCGAGCGAGCTGTGGCCCAGGCCGAATGGCGCAGCTTTGCCAAAGCGCAGGTCGAGGATTTCGCGGCGACCCTGGACGAGAAAGAATTGGAAATATTTCGGCACCGACTGTGGTCCGACACGCCGCTGACGTTGCAGGAGGTCGGACGCCGCTTCGGCATCAGCGGCGAGCGGGTGCGGCAGATCGAGTCGCGGCTCAAGGACAAGTTCAGGCAGTTCGTCAAAAGCCGCGCCCCGGACATCGAGCAGGCGCAAAGCTAGCCTCGGTCGAGGGACCGCGGCGAAGCGGATGGGAGGTTGAGCGGCCGAAGCAGGCTTGCTGCGAGGGCGCGGGCGGGAGAGGGCGTGACGATGTCTCAACCAGCGCAGGCTAAGGGCGAACGAACCTGCGCGCTAATCGTTGTCGGCAACGAAATATTGTCCGGCAAGGTGCGCGACAGCAACGCCTACTTCGCCGTGCGCGAGTTGCGGAGCGTGGGCGTGGCGCTCAAGCGCATCGTCGTCACCCCCGACGAGCTAAGGACGATCGCCGAAGAAGTGCGCTACTGCGCTTATCGCTTCGAGATCGTGATAACGTCCGGCGGGGTAGGACCCACCCATGACGATGTAACGGTTGAGGCAGTGGCCGCGGCCTTCGGCCGCGAGCTAATCACGCATCCGCAGCTCGAGGAAATCGTGCGCCGGCATTTTCCCGCGAGGGCCGAAGCGGTAAGGCTCAAGATGGCGCTGGTGCCGCAGGGAGCTGTGCTCAATCTAGGCGGGGAGATTGCATATCCTGCGGTGCAGGTGGAAAACGTCTACATGCTGCCCGGTATTCCGCAGTTGTTCGAGGCCAAGCTGCTGACGCTTAAGGAGCGCTTCGCCACCGACCCGTACTTCATGCGCGCGATTTACGTCAGCGCCGCCGAAAGCACGATCGCCGAGCAACTGTGCGCTTGTCTTGAACGCTTTCCGGATTTGATGCTGGGCTCGTACCCAACGATCGGCGACGCGGAATATCGCGTCAAGCTCACGCTGGAGTCCAAGGACCGCGTGTACCTAGACGCAGCATTCGACCATCTGTTGGGGCTCTTGCCTAGGGTGGCGGTGGTGAAGACGGAGTGAAACTGGGAATTCGCCCAAAGCGGCGGCCAAGAGCGAGTTAACGAATCTGCGAAGGAAGGTTCAAGATGAAAAGTGACAGCTTTAAGGCCTACAGATGGTTTGTCTGGCTGATGATTTGCGCAATTGCGTGCGCCGCCGCAACGACGACGGCCCGCGCCGCGGAGCCGCAGGTGCAGCAGCCGGACAGCGGCGGCGTGGCATGGAGCGGCGCGGGAATCGGCGCGGCAACGATGCTGGCGGACGTGGTTTACGTCCCGGTCAAGTTCGTTTACGCCGCGCTCGGCGGAATCGCGGGCGGCTTCGCCTTCGTGTTGACGGGCGGGAATACGCAAGTCTCGGACACCATATGGCGCA
This sequence comes from Deltaproteobacteria bacterium, assembly GCA_021831785.1. Classification (GTDB taxonomy): domain Bacteria; phylum Desulfobacterota; class Binatia; order Binatales; family Binataceae; genus JAJYYI01. The sequence goes on from JAKBMB010000002.1 coordinate 8,281, forward strand.
GCGCGCTTGGCGGCGATTACGTGCTGACTCCCAGGATGATCGCGGGCGAGGATCCGATTCACTTCAGCGGACCAACGCAGCTTGCGCCGTCCGAGGCCGCGAGCAGCGCCGGCGCATCGGCCTCTTCCGCCGCTGCCAATGGCGGGGCGGCGCCGATATCAGAGGCGCCAATCGGCGGCCCGGCCCCCATGCCGGCGGGTGCCTCATCCTCCGGCGGCGGGTTGGCGACCACTACAACGCCAATCGACCGCGGCGCGGGACCGCTTAATGCGCCGCGCGCGCTCCCTACGCCCGATACCAGCATCCAGTAGCGGTGGCGCGGGCGGGCCGCGAGCCGCCCGCCTCATGCTCGCGAACGGCCGGTGGGTTAGCACTTCGGTCAGCGAATGCCGTGCGAAGCGATTCGCCTAGCAGTAGCGTGGCGAACCAGAGCGCTACGCGTAGATTCTTCACTGCGCTCAGGGTCTGTGAATTTTTAGCCCTGAAACGAAAATCAATTTTAGTGGGGCGGGCCGCCGTGCCCGCCCGGCCGCCGGTGGTTCATTGGCCGCGCGGGCGTGGCGCCCGCGTATCATAGCGGGCATTCTTTGGCTTCGCTCAGAACAGGCTCCGGCCCGCCCCACTACTCAAAAATTTACCAACTCTCGGATTCAAAAGAGGGGCTCAGAATGACCAAAGGGGCGCTCGGAACGACATCCATGCCCTACGGTCATTTAGCAGACTAGTTCTAGGCTCTGGTCAATGAAGCTAGCTGGCTGCGGCTCTTGACGGCCCCTGCGGCGGCTTCGAGCATGCTTTACGGTTGGATGTACGGAGCTTTGCGTTTTGGCGAGGTTTGAGAGCTTTTTGGCCACCATTCTTGGCAGCACTTTTACCAGCGGGTAAGCTCATTGGAAGAGACTGCTTGCGATTGTTCCAAAGCGCGAGAGACACTACATGGCTTTACGTTCCGGAATATGGATAGAGAATGCCCGGTCGCGGCAGTTGACCAACCGGCGGGGGCGCTCGGGGGCGAGAGGCAAGCAGTGAGGAGCTTTTCACGCTCGCGCCCTCGTCTGAGCCCGTTTGCGGCATTGGGCCGCCTGCTGACCGGGGCGCTGATCCGGTTTTTGACCAAGCCGGTCAAGCAGTATCAGATGAAGTTTCCGGTGGACGTGGCGCGGCTGAAGCGCCATATCTGCAAGGGCGACGTGGTGCTGGTAGAGGGCAATGAACGGATTAGCGAGATCATCAAGTACCTCACGCAGAGTTCGTGGTCGCATGCCGCACTGTACGTCGGTGACGAGCCGCTAAAGCGCCACGCGGACCGGGGCCGTAAGCTCGTCGAGCTGTACGGCGCCGAGGCGCAACACATGCTGGTCGAGGCTTTGGCCGAGGACGGCGTGGTGCTCGCGCCGCTGATCAAGTACCAGAGCTTCAACATTCGGGTGTGCCGGCCGTATAATTTAGCGCGCCGCGACCTCGAACGGCTGCTGGAGCAAGCGCTAGCCGAAGTGGGCCATCAGTACGACCTTAAGAATATCCTCGACTTGGCGCGTTACTTCTTCCCGTTCACAGTGTTGCCGCGTCGCTGGCAGCGCGAGGCTTTTAACTTAGGCAGCGGCGAGCCGACGCGCGTGATGTGCTCCAGCATGATAGCCGCGTTGTTCCGCGCAATTAAGTTTCCGGTGGTTCCGCGCGTGGAGCCGTTTGATGGACCGCGAGAAGGCCGGCGCGGCCTGCGCGGCAGTTTGCGAAGATTGCTCGGTCGGGCGCAGGCTCACGAGCCCTGGCTCTTCAGAGCGACGCCGCCGACACTGATCAGTCCGCGGGATTTCGATCTTTCGCCCTACTTTGAGATCGTCAAATTCAACATCGTTGAAGAATCGAAATTCGACTACAGGCGCATCGCGTGGGCCGATGGGCCCGAGGTCGACGCGAAGGCCAAAACCAATGGCACAGCGTAAATGATCGCGCGGCTCGGAGTCGTTTGCCATGTTGCACCAAAGGCAGCGGCGGGCTCGCGTTGCGAGGGGTTCTATGAATGAGAAAGGCGCAGCCGTCGGGCGCGAGACGCTGGAACGCAGGATTGCTAAGATCCTTCATCGCCACTGCAACTTCGGCTGGGCGCACTACTACATTCCGAGCGAGAAGTTTCCGAGCCTGATCGAGGAGCTGGCGGGCTTGCTCGCTCCGCAGGGGGAGGCTACTTCGGACGAAGTCGTGCGCTGCTTGCTGGGCCTTCGACGGGTCTCATCGGAGCAGGAACGCGCGGACAAGCTGCTAAAAGAGTTCGCCATCTCGCGCCGGAGCTGAGCGGTGGTGGCCATGGCTTTGGCTGCTTGGTTAGCATACCCCCGCGCCGGGCAATCAGGAGCGGTCTTGCAAACGCGCGGCGGCGCGGCCATGACGGCGCGCAATAGTCTTACCGGCAGAGATGAATCGTGGATGCTTTAAGCGCAATTCTCGGCCGCACGGCGGCGCGCGAGTTCTTGAGTCAGCCGGTGGAACTGGCGCAATTGGTTAAGATTGCCGATGCCGGACGTCACGCCATGAGCGCGCGCAATCTGCAACCCTGGCATTTCATCATTGTGCGCGAGCGCGAAACGCTGCACGAGCTCGGCGCCCTGTGCCTGACTGGGCGGTTTGTCGCCGACGCGCCCAGCGCGATTGTGGTGCTCAAGGACAGAAACAACGCGCGCTGGGCGGACAACGATTGCGCCCAGGCGGTGCAGAACATGGCCAACGCCGCGTGGGCGATGGGGCTGGGCACATGCTGGGTGGGCAATTTCGAAGGCGATAAAATAGCCGCGATTCTCGGTGTGGTCGAGCCCTGGGCAGTGTTCACGGTGCTGCCTTTTGGGCGCCCGGCGCCGAGCCGGCGAGAGTCTTCGACCCAGCGCTTGCGGCCGCGCGCGCAGACCGTGGACTTGGAGCGGTTCGGCCGCCCTGTGAATGGCTAGCACGCGCCGTCCACGCCGGCGCGCCGAGACCGTCTTGCTAGCAGAACGAAAGGCGCTGGCTGGGGGGCTTGGGGGTGTACGGCGGGTTGGTGTCGTTGATGGGACGCGATGTTGGATTAATCGCGGCGAAGCGAAATGCTAGATTACGAATGTGCCGTTGCGCCAGGTCGCGCGCCGCGCCCGCCGGTTGCCTGTCGCGCGAGGTCAGACGGATCGTGCGCGATGCGAGGTGCGCGGCGTGCGAGCCGTCGCGAGGCGCCAAGATTAGGCGGCGGCCAAGGAGGATTCTAGGATGGCAATTGAGCAGCTTGAGCCCGCGCAGGCGCATCTGGTGTTGGAGGAAACTCCGGACGCCGTGTACCTTGACGTGCGCACCGAGGAAGAGTTCGAACGTGGCCATCCGGTGCACGCGGTCAACGTCCCGGTTATTTTTATCAAGGGGCCCGGTCAGACAGAACATAACGCTGATTTTCTGGAAGTCGTCGTAAAGACGCACAGAAAGGAGCAAACGCTGATCGTCGGTTGCGCTGGCGGCGTGCGCTCGCAGTTGGCGTGCGAGATTCTCGAGCAGGCCGGCTTCCAGCGCTTGGCCAACGTCAAGGGCGGTTTCTCCGGCGCGCGCGACCAAAGCGGCGAAATCGTGGTCAAAGGATGGCGCGACATGGGCCTGCCGGTCATCACCGAGGGTGTGACTTACGCGATGCTGCGCTTGAAGGCGCGATAATGAATTTGATATTGGGCACGAGCTCGATACGCCCGCCGAGGTTTGAAGGCGGCCGATGGCGATAAGGCTCACGCGCATCTATACGCGCAGTGGCGATAAGGGGCTGACCGGTCTGGTCGGGGGTGCGAGGGTGCCTAAGGACAGCCCGCGGCTTGAAGCCTACGGCACGATCGACGAACTTAACGCCGTCGTGGGCATGGCGCGCACGCTTGTGCCGGAGTTTCGCGAGCGCCTCGGCGACAAATACGACTGGTACGCCGAAATGTTGCGGCGGCTTCAGAACGAGCTTTTCGACGTCGGCAGCGAGTTAGCAACGCCGCTGACCCTGGACTATCCCGGGCGCCATCGGATGGGGGCGCAGGAAGTCGCCAGGTTGGAGGAAGAGATCGATCGGATGCAGGAGGAGTTGGAGCCACTCGACTCGTTTACGCTTCCGGGCGGCGGCCGGTTAAACGCGGTGCTCCATCTGGCGCGCACCGTATGCCGGCGAGCAGAGCGCGTGTCCTGGGCGCTGCGGCGCGTGGAGGAGATCAACGATCAGCTCCTGGCCTACGTCAACCGTCTGAGCGACCACCTGTTTGTTCAGTCGCGCTGGGTCGCAAAACGGCTGGGCGAGCCGGAGTTCTTGTGGGAACGGGGTTTGCGCGCGGACCCGAAGACCGCGCGTGAGGCGCGCCGCAAAATGGAGCGCAAGCCAGACTAGAGCGCGCAGCCGCGCGGCGAGTAAATGGCATCCGATGGACGTTCAAGACAACAGTGATCTGCGTCAACTCTTGCTCGGCCCGATGGCCAACTACGTCTACCTGTTGGGCGACCCGGTCACGCGCAAGGCGGCCCTGGTCGACCCGGCGTGGGACGTAACGCAGGTGCTGCAGACGCTCGAGGCCGGCGGGTACGAAGTCGAAAAAATCCTGATCACCCACTATCATCCCGATCATCTGGGCGGCGAACTGATGGGCCAGAAGATAGAGGGGACGGTTCAATTACTGGCCAGGATAAAGGCCAAGGTGTATGTCAACAAGGCCGAGGTGCCGTGGGTCAAGCGGGTCGCCGGACTCTCGGATTCGGACCTGGTCGCGGTCGAGAGCGGAGATGAAACCGCGGTGGGGAATCTTAGGATCAAGTTTATTCATACGCCCGGCCACACGCCGGGCTCGCAATGCTTTCTGGTGGGGAAGCGGTTGATTTCGGGCGATACCCTGTTTATCGGCTCTTGTGGACGAGTGGATTTGCCGGGGTCCGACCCGGAGCAGATGTACTATAGCCTCAACCAGAAGCTGCGCAATCTCGATGAGGACACGGCCGTTTATCCCGGCCACGCGTACGCGCCGGAGGCCAGTTCCACGATCGGTAGGGAAAAGCGCGAGAATCCTTACATGCGGTTTCCTTCACTCGATGAGTTCCTGCGCGCGATGGGTTACGGCCGGCGCTGACCCGCTGACCGGGGCGCGGGGCGCGCGCCGGCGGCCCGGCAACGGCAATCATCACCGCAGGATACCGTTTAAGGCATGTCGGCATGAAAGCTAAGAGGCCGAAGCTGGGGAGCTCGCGCGGCCACCGTTTGCGGCCCAGGACGGCGACATCGGAGCGCAGGAGGGCCGCCGAGGTCCCTGGCCGGCGCCGTTTCCTCGCCATCGAAGCGAAAGCCGAAAACAGTCCTTGTGCTCGCGCCGAGTTCGCGCGATTCTTCCTGCGCCGAAGCGGGCGCCCCCGCGTCACTCCGACGCGCGGCCCTGATGGGGAGAATGTCGGAGAAAAAAGGGCAACTTTTGACCGGGTGCTTGGAGCGTTGGCGCGCGGGTCTTGATTCATCAAGTATGGGGCTGCGGGGAGTTGTTGTGGAGGGACCGGAAGGGGAAAGCCGAGCGCGCCGCGGACGCTGTGCGCCGCGTTCTCGATGCGCGTCGGTGTTGGGCGCGCTGATTCTGTGCGTTGCTTTGATCGGATGGTGCGGGAGCGCGAGGGCCGCTTCATACACGGTCTCCGATCCGGTGCCGTTGCTGCTCGAGGGCCCCAGCGTCACGACCGATGTCGCGAAACTCGCCGAAGGCGGGCGCCTGGTCGAAGGTGTCGCGGCTGACGGCGTGAGCGAGGTGGTAATCAGCATTGGCGCAAGCGCGGCCGGCCAAGAGTTCACCTTTCAGGTTCTCGACGACGGCGGCCAGCCCAGTACTTCGCCCAGCGAGGACGGCGCGCTAGGGGCCGTCGGCGACAAGACTTTCACCCAGAGCAGCGTCGCCGTGAACTCTGTGACGACGCCGCAGGGGCCTCTCGCGTTCGTCATCTACCAGGCCCCTCTCGACTTCGCGCGGCCCTCAGGCGCCGACGACAAGGCCTACCAACGTTCAGTCTCGGTTCGTTGGCAGGTGAGCGGCGCCGCGCAATCGGGAACCGTTCCGATAACGGTGATTCGGGCGCCGCTGGTTCTGGTCCACGGGCTTTGGGGATCGGCCAGCGACTGGGACGACTTTACGCCCCTCATCAACGACCAGCGCTTTTCGGTGAGGCGCGCGGATTATTCGTTTTATGTCGGCCTGGGACTGGCCAGCACGACGCCGTCCTATGACACAGTATCGATTGCGCGCGCCAACAGCCTGGGCTTTTACTACAATGCCGGGCAGGTGGCGCAACAGATCGATTCATTCGTCGATTCGTTCAAGCATCGCCACAATCCGGCCAGCCTGGACGTGGCTGCGGTCGAGGCCGACGTCGTTGGCCATAGCATGGGCGGCGATGTGACGCGCACGATGCTGCTGCTGGCCGGCTTCGGGAGCGATCGGACTTTTGGCCAGGGCAACGTCCACAAGCTGATCACGGTTGACACTCCCCATCTGGGCTCGCCGCTGGCGATCGATCTTCTGCAAGGCGGCAACCAATGCGTGCGCAACACGCTCGCGACCGGCGGCATGTATTCGTTCCTCGATGTGACGACCTTGTTGACGAACATCGAGATTAGCGGCGCGATCGGCGATCTGCGCGGCAACCAAGACGGTGGGGAGTTGAGTCCGGCGCTCCGCGCTTTGCTGCCGGACTCAACCATCCCGCTCCAGGTCCCGCATCTGCTGCCGACCGCGTACATGGCCGGGCTGATGAGCCAAGCTCAGCTCGAAGGGCTCAACGACCCGCCGTATCTGGTTGACACCATCCGGTACTGGTGCAAGGGCGACTTCGTGGCCGACAACCTGACGGCGCAAGGATGGCCCAGGGTCGTTGGAGCCCAAAGCGACGCCATTGTCCCGCTGCTCAGCGAAGTCAATCGCGGCACCGCCTTCTCGACGGTAACCGCGGTTCATAGCCCGGGCATCGAGGATTTGGGGTTTCTGCCGCCCAGCGCGCTCGATTCGTCGACCGACAATCCCGTCACCGCAATCACTCTGCTCAATATCTGGGTTAAGGATTCGCCTTATGTCGAGTTGCGCTGAGCGCCGCGGAAATAGGCAGGCGGTAGGCCCGCGAGTGCCGCCTCGGCTGGGGAAGCTTTTTGCGGCGCTCGCAATAATGGCATCGTTCACTCTGGGCGCGGACTACCGCGGCGGCGAAGGGAAGACGCCTCTTGGGAGAACGTCAGAGGCGCCTTCTATAACCATCACTTCGCCAGCCAACGGCAGTACGGTTTCAGCGGGTGAGACCGTTAGCGTCACGCTCAGCGTCGTACAGCCTGGGGCTTTCACGCGGGGAATCTCGGTAATCGGGGAAGGTAGGCTGGGCGCGGCGCCGGTCAAGAGCAGCCCGCCCTTCACCTTCGCGCTGACGGTTCCATCGAATCTCCCGCCTGGCAACTATCAGCTTACCGCGTTGGGTTTTGGCGCGGCGCCCCGTCCGCTCGCGACCGCATCGATCACTCTCCACGTCGAGCCAAGTTCGGGTCTCCTCAGCTTGACGGCGCCTCCGGAAGGGTTGAGCTTCGAGGCGATCGGCGAGCAGCTTCCGCTCCGCGTCATCGGCGGAGCAGCGGGTGGTCAAGCGGTGAATCTGGCCGCGTCGTTCGCCGTGGGGCTGGTCTCCGCCGATTCAAGCGTGGCGACCGTCGACAGCCAGGGATTGGTGACCGCCGTGGGGCAGGGGCAGACGGCGATCAATCTGACGCTTAGCGGGCAGAGTGCCGGCTCGGTGCCGATCCGCGTGGTTGCGCCGGCGTTGATTCCTTCCGCAACCAGCCTTGGCTTTGGTAATCAGGCCGTCGGAACGCGGAGTCAGGCCCAATCCTTTACCATACGCAACGCGCTCTCCTATCCGCTGCGCATACTGGCGGTGAGCTCGCCGGACGAATTTCCTGAAACCAGCGATTGCCTGGCGTTGTCGCCGATTCCCGCCGGGGGGTCGTGCGCGGTTCGCGTGGGGTTTGCGCCAAAGGCGCGCGGGCTTCGCAACGGCGCCGTAACCATCACCGACAGCGCCGTGATAGCGCCGACGCGGGTCTACTTAAGCGGCACCGGAACGCGGAAGGGGGCACGGTTCCCGGACCGAGATGCTGCGGGGCGATTGCCCTAGCGGCTGCGTCGCAAATTTTTCCCGTCCAAGATGAGCACGCAGCCGAAGTAGCTTGAGCCGGAGAGCTTTCTTAGCGGGAGGCGGACAGTCCGCTAGGCGATGAGCGAAGCTTCGGCCGATATTCGCGCACAAGTCGAGCGTTTGCACCAGCGCATCAACCGGCACAATTACCTCTATTACGTCCTGGACGCGCCGGAAATTACCGACGCCGAATACGACCAACTGATGCGCCGGCTTGAGGCGCTGGAGCGAGAGCATCCCGAGTTCGTCACTGCCGACTCGCCCACGCAGCGCGTGGGCGCGGCGCCGAGCGAGAAGTTTGCCGCCGTCAGGCATCGGCGCGCGATGCTTTCGCTATCGAACGCGATGAGCGCCGATGAGATGCGCGAATTTGACCAGCGCGTGCGCCGAATGCTCAAGCTCTCCGGCGACGTTGAGTACGTGACGGAAGTCAAGTTTGACGGTCTCGCGGTCGAACTAGTCTATGAAGACGGGGCGCTGGCGGTCGGCTCGACTCGCGGCGACGGCATAAACGGCGAAGACGTCACGGCGAACATTCGAACGATCAAGAGCGTGCCGCTGCGCCTGATGGCCTCGAGCCACGGACACCTCCCGTCGCTGCTGGAGGTTCGCGGCGAGGTGATCTTGCCGCGCAAGGCATTCGCGCGCCTCAACGAAGAGCGGACCGAGCGCGGCGACCCGCCGTTTGCCAACCCGCGCAACGCCGCGGCGGGCTCGCTGCGCCAGCTCGATTCGCGCGTCACGAGCCGCCGGCCGCTGGATATCTTCTGCCATTCGCCTGGGGTGATCGAAGGCGCCGATTTCGCAACGCAGTGGGACTTTCTCCAGGGTATCAAGGCCCTGGGGCTCAAAGTCAACCCGCTGTCGCGCCTATGCCGCTCGGTCGAAATGGTGTTCGATTACTGGCGCGAGCTTAGCGAGCTGCGCCATGAGCTCGACTACGAAGCCGACGGCATTGTGGCCAAGGTCAACTCCTTCGCTCTGCAAGAGCGATTAGGCGAGGTCTCGCGCTCTCCGCGATGGGCGGTAGCCTATAAGTTCAAGGCCCAACAAGCCCATACGAGGGTCAAAGATATCTCGGTCTCGGTGGGCCGGACCGGCTCGCTGACGCCCGTGGCCGAGCTTGAGCCGGTGCACTTGGCGGGAGTGACAATCTCCAGCGCGTCTTTGCACAACCTCGACGAAACCCGACGCAAGGACATCCGCGCAAGAGACACCGTCTTGCTTGAGCGCGCGGGCGACGTGATTCCCTACGTCGTGCGCGTTACGCAAAAGGCTGAGCCGCGCGGCAAGCAATTCAAGATGCCGCCGCGCTGCCCGGAATGCGGCGGCGCGATCGCACACGAAGAGGGCGAGGTCGCCTATTTTTGCGTCAACGTCAACTGCCCCGCGCGGGTGCGCGAGTCCATCCGGCATTTAGCGTCCAAGTCCTGTTTCGATATCGAAGGGCTAGGTGACAAACTGGTCGCGCAACTAGTCGAGAAAGGGCTGGTGCAGGAGCTAGGCGACCTGTATGCGCTCAAGCTCGAGCAGTTGGTTGAGCTCGAGCGCATGGGCGAGCTAAGCGCGCATAATCTGCTGTCGAATATCGAGCGCTCGCGCGCGGTCACCTTGGATCGACTGATTAACGCGTTGGGCATCCGTCATGTCGGCGAACATACCGCGCGCCAGCTCGCGCTTGAGTTCGGCGGCCTCGACGAGCTCCGGTCGGCCGACGAAGCGCGGCTGCGCCAGGTGCGCGATATCGGGCCGGAGATCGCCCGTAGCATCGTCGCCTACTTTAACGAACCGCGCAACCGGGCGGCGCTTGACCGCCTGCTGAAGTACGCCGTGGTGAAACCTCTTGAGGCGCCCGCTAAGACCCCGGCGGCCCTGCGGGACAAGACGTTTGTCCTCACCGGAACTCTTGAGGGCATGACGCGAGCCGAGGCCGAGCGAAGGATCCTCGATGCGGGCGGCAAAGTGACTAGCTCGGTGAGCGGCAAGACCGACTATGTTGTCGCGGGCTCCGAGCCCGGCTCTAAACTCGACCGAGCACGGAATCTCGGTGTCGCGGTTTTAAGCGAAAGCGAGTTCCTAAGGATGATCGAGGGGCAGAGCAGGTAAGGGATGAGGAGCGAGATATCGGCAAGCCGCCCGCGCGCCACCTGGGTGGCGAAAGATGAAGACCGAAAAAACGCAAGCGCAACTAACGCGAGTTAGATTGCTGATTTCAGGGCGCGTGCAGGGCGTCGGCTTCCGCTTCGGCGCGGCTGAAGAGGCCCGTCGGCTCGGCCTGCGCGGATGGGCGAGAAATCTTCACGACGGCCGGGTGGAGATTGTCGCCGAAGGAAACCGCGACGTGCTCGAGGCGCTGCGCGCCTGGTCCCATCAAGGGCCGGTTACGGCGAGAGTGACGGAAGTCAGCGAGCAATGGCTCGAATTTCGCGGCGACCTTGCGAGCTTTGACGTGCGATGATGCCCGCGCGGCGCCGTAATTGGGTGAAGCATTAGCGTTTTTCTCGTCGCAAGATTGATGTAAAATTGTTTACGGCATATGCGGTCTGTCGTGCCGCTGCCTAGCGCCAGGTAGGAGAAATTAGCTGATGTCAGTGCCGCCGGAGAGCGTCCCACCGCTGTTTGAGTCCACGCCCGGGAAAGCACCCGTTCGGGTTAAGCCAATCGTAGAGCGCCCGCAGATCGTGATTCGCTTCGCCGGGGATTCGGGCGACGGCATGCAGGTGACGGGAACCCAATTCACCTCGGAGTCGGCGCTGGCCGGAAACGATATTGCCACGCTGCCCGATTTTCCCGCGGAGATTCGCGCGCCGGCAGGCACGATCGCCGGCGTGAGCGGTTTCCAGCTTAATTTTTCGAGTCACGAGATATTTACGCCAGGCGATGAGCCCGACGTGCTGGTGGCGATGAATCCGGCGGCGCTCAAGGCGAACGTCGCCGATTTGGTGTCCAACGGTATATTGATCATCGACAAGGAGAGTTTCTCCGAAGCCAACCTTAAGCGCGCCGGCTACGAATCGAATCCCTTGACGAACGGCTCGTTGAGCAAGTTCCAAGTGTTCCAGGTCGAGGTCGGGAAACTTACCACGCTTGCGCTGCGCGAGTCCGGGCTCAATAACCGCGCGGTTAGCCGTTGCCGCAACTTTTTCGTCCTCGGGCTGGTTTCGTGGCTTTATCAGCGGCCGACCGAACGAACGCTCGAGTGGATTAGGAATCGCTTCAAAAAGGTGCCCGACGTGCTCGAGGCGAATCTGCGCGCCTTCAGGGCGGGATACAACTTCGGCGAAACCACCGAGATGTTCGCCAGCGCGTACAAGGTTCCGCCGGCCAAGATTGCGCCCGGCTTTTATCGCAGCATAACCGGCAACGGCGCCACGGCGCTGGGCTTTGTTGCCGCGGCGGTAAAGTCGGGGCGGCCGCTGTTTTTAGGGTCGTATCCGATCACGCCCGCCAGTGACATTTTGCATGAGTTGGCGGCCTACAAGAGCTTTCCGGTTTGCACTTTCCAAGCCGAGGACGAAATAGCCGGGGTATGCGCGGCGATCGGCGCGGCCTTTGGCGGCGCGATCGGAATAACCACGACCTCCGGGCCCGGCATGAATCTTAAGGCTGAGGCGGTCGGCCTCGCGGTCAAAGTCGAACTGCCGATTGTAATTAATGACGTTCAACGGGCGGGTCCCGCCACCGGGATGCCGACCAAGCCCGAGCAGGCGGACTTGCTGATGGCGATGTTTGGGCGTCACGGCGAATCGCCATTGCCGATAATTGCCGCTGCGACGCCCGCGGATTGCTTCAACTGCGCTTACGAAGCAGTGCGCATCGCGGTCAAGTACATGACGCCGGTGGTGTTGCTGAGCGACGGCCATCTGGCCAACGGTGCTGAGCCGTGGCTCGTGCCGGACGAGACGCAGCTGGCGCCGATCAACGTGCAATTCCGCACCGACCCGCAAGGCTTCGAGCCTTATTTGCGCGACGAAGACACGCTGGCGCGGCCGTGGGCGATTCCCGGCACGCCCGGCCTCGAGCACCGAATCGGCGGCCTTGCCGCAGAGCATCTGACCGGCAATGTCAGTTACTCGCCGTCGAACAACGAGCTGATGGTGCGTTTAAGGGCGCGTAAAATCGCCGGAATCGCGCGCGAGATGCCGCCCACGGAAGTTTTCGGCGACGCCGAGGGCGGAAAGCTCGTGGTGCTGGCGTGGGGTTCCACGTTTGGCACGGTGCGCGAAGCCGTAACCCATCTGCGCGCCAAGGGCAAGAATGTATCGCACGTTCATTTGCGCTACTTGAACCCTCTGCCGCCGGATTTGGGAGCGATTTTACGCCGGTTCGAGCGAGTGATGGTAGCGGAGCTGAATTTGGGCCAACTTCTGAAGCTGATTCGGGCGGAATACCTGATTAACGCCGTCGGCTGCAACAAGATTCAAGGCCGACCGTTCAAGGTCTCGGAGATAACGAGCCGCGCGATGCGCGTGCTCGAGGAGTAACTAGCGATGGCGAGCGCGCTTAGCCGAAAGGACTTCGTTTCCGATCAGGAGGTGCGGTGGTGCCCGGGATGCGGCGACTATGCGATTCTTGCTCAGGTGCAGAAAGTGCTGCCGGAGCTTGGAGTCTCGCGGGAGAACATCGTGTTTATCTCCGGCATCGGCTGTTCCAGCCGCTTTCCGTACTACATGAACACCTACGGTTTCCATACCATACATGGACGCGCGCCGGCCTTGGCCACGGGACTCAAGGTGACCCGGCCGGAGCTCGACGTATGGGTGGTGACCGGCGACGGCGACGGTCTATCCATCGGCGGCAACCACCTGCTGCACGTTCTGCGCCGTAACGTGGATCTACGGATTTTGCTTTTCAATAACCGCATTTACGGCTTAACCAAAGGTCAGTACTCGCCGACCTCGGAAGTGGGCAAGGTCACGAAGTCTACGCCCTACGGCTCGGTGGATTTCCCGTTCAATCCAATTATGGTCGCGCTGGGCTCCGGCGGCAGCTTTGTGGCCCGCGCGATCGACGTCGAGCAGAAGCATCTGGGAGAAACGCTCAAGCGCGCTCACGCGCACCGTGGAGCAGCTTTCATCGAGATCCTGCAAAACTGCAATATCTTCAACGATGGCGCATTCAACGACTTGACCGACAAGACGATCAAGTCCGACCATCAGCTCATCCTCGAACATGGAAAGCCGCTGGTCTTCGGCAAGAACCGCGACCGCGGGGTGAGGCTTCGCGGCATGACGGCTGAGGTTGTGCAGCTCGGCAACGGCGTCAGCGAGCAGGAACTTCTGGTTCACGACCAAACCAACCTCACGCAGGCATTTCTCCTGGGGGGTTTTGAACCGCCGTTCCCCACGCCCATCGGCGTCTTTTACGCGGCCGAGCGCCCGACCTACGACGCGGCGGTCAATCGGCAGCTCACCGAGGTGCGGACGAGACTGGGCAACGGTGACCTGCGCAGGCTTTTGCGCAGCGGAGATACCTGGGAAGTGTCCTAGCTGGGAGCGGTGGGACCTGCCACGGTTTGGGGGTTCCTAACCTGCCGTATACAGCCGTGTCTGCGGCCGTTGGCTGACGGTCCCTTGGCACAAACGGCCCGTGACCGTAGTTTTCGTGGCTCCCGTTTTTTGGGAGGGAGGCCAACTGCCCTCTCTATTCGCCCAATATTCGCTCAATATTCGCCCGAACAAACTTCACCGTAGTTTCGATTGTCGCCGCCTTAGGCCGCTGGTTTATGGCATTGTAGTGATAGCGTCGGAGGAGAAGATCGCGGGAGAGGCAAGGAGCGGAGGTTCTGTGAACGATTCACGGGAATCAGAGGGCGCGGTCGGCCAAGAGGAGCAAGCGGCGGGTTTGGCGCGGCGTTTCGCAGTATGGTCCGCGGCGGTACTAGCGGTGATCGTGATGACGACCTGGCTGGAGAGCGTAGTGCAGCCGCAGCGCGGGGAGTTTGCGATGGCGATCGGCAGCGTGCAGGCCGCCGCGGCGTTCGTCCTTCTGGCGCTGACCTTGCGCCCGTACGGTCGCCGTGTGTTGAACTGGGGCGCGCTTGGAGCGTGGGTAGGGCTGGTTGCGGGGTGGGCGTGGTCGGCGGTCGAAATCAGTTGCCTCGGCGGCCTGGCCGCGCTTTTGTTCGCGACCCAGGTGGGCAGCGGCTTGGTATTAGCGTGGGCGCAGGGTTGGCAAGCGCTGCTCTCCGCGGCCGCCGCCGCGGCGTTTTTGGCGGCAGTCGCCGCCGAGGGCGCCTGGCATGCGCCGGCGATTGGCGAGTTGGGGTTAGTTCTGCTGGGGGGCGCGCTCGGGTGCGCGATGGTCTCGGCGCCGCGAGTTAAATCCGGAGCAGCGAGGCTGCTCGGTCGGCGCGAGCAGGCCTTGATGGAGAGATTGATTCATGAGATCAGGTCGCCCGCGGGCGCGATCAGCATGCGAGTGGAATTGCTGCGCGAGCAGGTCTCCGATGCGCAGACACGCGGCGCCCTCGAAGCAATCGGTGCCGCGGCCCTGCGCATCTTGAGCATCGCCGATAACTTGTGTGATGCGTTCCAGATCGAAATGGGTGATATCAGGTCTCAACCCCGGCCGGTGGACCTCAATTCCGTAGTTGAAAGCACTGCGGCCGAGCTTGCGGCGTCGGCGCATACCAGGCAGGTCGAGATCGAGATGGCGCTGGATCGCTCTTTGCCGCCGCTCGACGTTGACCCGCGTCATCTGAGGCGGGTGACCGCAAATCTTTTGGACAACGCGGTCAGGTTCACGCCCAAGGGCGGGCGCGTTACGGTCAGCACGACGGTCTCCTCGCCCTGGGTCAAGATCGCGTTTAAGGACAGTGGTCCGGGATTTGACCCGCGCAAAGGGGCCTCGCTCTTCGCGCCGCCGAAGTTGTCAGCGAGGCGGCCCGGCGCGGGCGGCTTGGGTTTGTTCGTAGCCAAGGCGATGACCGAGCTTTGCGGCGGCAAGATCCTCGTCGAGAGCATACCAGGGCACGGCGCGACATTCACCGTGATTATTCCCCAGGAGTCGAAGCGAAGCACAAGCGCGGGAAGCGGCGGCCGCGGAAACTGACTCCGGGCGCCGCCGCTAGCGCGAGGGTCGCGAGCTGCCCGTACAGCGCCGGTGTTTCAGAAGCGGGCATACTTAAAGATGCGCTCGGGGATTATCCGCACCGCGGCCATTACGGGACGCCAAAACGCGGGTACGTAGGCCACCTGAGCACGCCGGCGCCAAGCCGCGTAAATCCCTCGTGCCGCGGTTGGCGGCGACATGGCCAGCAAAGAGCGGCCGCGCCCGTAGGTCATTCGGGTATCGACCAAGCCGAGCTTGACCGTCAAGACATAAACGCCCGAGCGCGCCAGATGCGCGCGCAAGCCCTGCGCGAAGAGCGCGAGCGCGCCCTTCGCGCAGCCGTAAACATAATTGCCCGCGCGGCCGCGATCGCCGGCGACCGAGCCGAGCACGATTATAAATCCCGAACGCTGGGCCGCCATATAATTGGCGGCCTCAGTCAGAAAAGAGACCGCGGCGGTGAAATTTTCCGCGACGAGCCCGCGCGCGCAGTCCGCGTCGCGGGCCGCGTGCGAGTGGTCGCCCAGCGTCCCGAAGCATAGCGCGACTCCGTCCAGGCCGCCAAGCTCCGCCGCTGCGCGGCCGATCAGTTCGGCGTGGCGCTCGTAGTCCGTTGCTTCGAAAGCGCCCGAGCAAACGTACGCGCCGGCGCGCACGCTCAGGTCGGCGGCGATACGCGCGGCCTCGCCGACGTCGCGCGCCGCCAGATATAGCCTCGCGCCGTCACGGGCAAAGCAAAACGCCAGCGCGCGCGCGATGCTGGAGGTAGCCCCGAGGAACAGGACCCGGTTCATCGCGCCGCCGTCCTTTACCGTTCGCCTGCGCCCGGGTCGATAGCCAGGCGGCGCGAGAGGCGCGAGGAGAATATCCGGCGCGGGTCCGCCGACAGCTTGATTGCGCGCCATTGCTCCAGATTCGGATACATCTGACACACCGTCTCCGCTCGCGCAAAAGCGTCCTTGGCAAAGTAAACCCGGCCACCGTACTTCAGCACCACGCGGTCGAAGCGCTCCATTAGCTCGCCGAGACCGTCTTGCACCGCGAAGTCCATCGCTAGCGTGTATCCCGGTATCGGAAACGAAAGCATTCCCTGTTGCGGGCCGAACTGCTTGAGCACGGCCAGGCCGGAAGCTATGCCGCTTCGCTTAAGTTCCTCGAGCAACTCGATTAGCCCAGCCCGCCCTTCGGCCAGTGGCACCACGCACTGATACTGCGCGAACCCACGCCGGCCGTAAAGGCGGTTCCAGTTGCCGAGCCGGTCGAGAGGGTAAAAAAAACGCTCTAGGTCGACGAGCGAGTCGCGCGTCCCGCGCCGGTGAAGAAAATAATAGAGCGCGTTGAAGGCGCGAATCGTGCGCGGGTTAAGGGCGAACTGCGGCAGATCGAACGGTATCTTGAGCGGGCGGCGTGCCTCGAGGATTAGCGGACGGTCCGTGATCTGTCGGCGCAGCCGGTCGGCCGAGGCGAAATTGGCGAACATCGCAATCGAGCGGCCAAGCTTTTTCGTGCCGGCAGCGCAATCGACCCAGGCGACCGAGTATTCGTACCGCCGGTCGTAGTCGGCAAAGATTTCCAGCACGCGGTCGATGTCGGGCAAAGCGAGCGATTCGTACTCCAGGTAGGCGCTCTCGATGTGCTTAAGTTTGAGCTCGAGCTCGACGATGACGCCGGTGAGGCCCATCCCGCCGAGCGTGGCCCAGAACAAATCGGAGTTTTCCTCGCGGCTGCATCGCTTGATCTCGCCCTCGGGTCCCATCAGGTCGAAACCGACGACGTGTTTGGAGATGGAAGAGTCGCGGTGATGGTTTTTGCCGTGGATGTCGGCGGCGAGCGCGCCGCCCAGCGTGACGAACTTGGTCCCCGGCGTGACCGGCGGGAAAAAGCCGCGCGGGACGAAGGTCTCCAGCACTTCGGCGAACGTGACTCCGGCCTCGCAGCGTAAGCTAGCGCTTTGCGGATCGAAGGCCAGCATGCGGTTGAGCCGGGTCAGGTCGAGCAAGCTGCCGCCGTCGTTAAGCGCCGCGTCGCCGTAAGCGCGTCCCAGCCCGCGCGCCAGGACGGGCTTAGCGGCGGCGGCCAGAGCGGCACGCAGCTCGGAAAGCTTTTCCGGCCGCCATACCTCGGCGGTGCCGCGCGGGTAGCGGCCCCATCCGGCAACCGGCAGGCGCGGCGCGCCTGGCAGGCCCGCGTTACTAGGCGGCATCCGTCGCCCCGGCCCCCGCCGGCCTCGGCTTGAGCCGCTCGCGCGCCAGCCGCGCCGATTTGGCTGTGTCGCTCGCCGCCGCTAAATCCATCGCCCACCCGCCGGCGCGATCGGTCTTGCGCGGGCGGTGGCTGGTCTCATCCTTTGGGCAGGCCAAGGACGCGTTCGCCGATAATGTTGCGCTGTATCTCGCTGGTGCCGCCGGCGATCGTGAGCGCCCGTGCCGCCATAGCGCGGTAGCTCCAGATGCCTCCGTCAATGGCGTAAGGCGCGCGGTAGTCGAGCTGTCCGAGGGGCCCGAGCAGTTCGAGCGCGAACTGGCTTATCCGCAGATTAAGCTCGCTTGCGGTGAGCTTGAGGACCGAGCCCTCGGGACCGGGCGGCAGCCCTTTGATCTGGCGCGTGATCTGGCGGTAGACGGTATATTTCAGCGCTTCGGCCTCGCAGGCAAAGCGCGCGATAGTCTGGCGCACGCTTGAATCCTCCCAGGCGCTGGCGCCGTTGCGCTCGACCGCTTGGGCGAGAGCGATCAGCTCCTCGACCAGGCCGGTCATGTTGGCGCGTTCGCCGATTCCCACGCGCTCGAACATCAACGTACCGACGGCCACCTTCCAGCCCTGGTTTTTCTCGCCTACCAGATTTTGTCTGGGGACTTTGACGTCCTGAAAGAAGACCTCGTTAAAGCCCTTGGCGCCGCTTATTTGGACCAGCGGCCGCACGGTGACGCCAGGGCTGTGCATGTCGACCACAAGATAGCTTAGGCCCTGATGCTTGGGGACGTGGGGGTCGGTGCGAACCAGAAGAATGCACAGGTCGGCGCGATGCGCGTCCGAGGTCCAGACCTTTTGCCCGTTGACGACGAAATAGTCGCCCTCTTCGACCGCCCGCGTTTGTAGCGAAGCCACGTCCGAGCCGGCGTTCGGCTCCGAGTAGCCCTGGCACCAGATCTCTTCGGCGGACAAAATCTTGGGCACGTAGCGTTTTTTCTGTTCCTCGGTGCCGAACTGCATCAACGTGGGTCCCACCATCATGATCCCGAGCGTGTTCACCAGACGCGGAGCGCGCGTCGCGGCCAGCTCTTCGTAGTAGATAAGGGCCTGAGTAAGGCTGACCCCGCGTCCGCCGTACTGCTTGGGCCAACTAATCCCAACCCATCCGGCCGCGTGCATCTTGCGGTGCCAGTCGAGCCGTCGGCCGTATCCCTCTTCGGTCTCGTCCTGCATCAGGTCGATTCGTGACTTCCTCTCGTGCGCAGGCAGATTAGCCTCCAGCCAGCTTCGGAACTCGCGGCGAAACTCTTCGTCTTGAGCGCTATAGGTGAAGTCCACGATTGATCTCCCCTTCGGCGGCGCGCCTTAACTGGGACATTGTTCTTGCTACGACCAAGTTAGGCTGGGCAGAATCACCTAATTAGATAGACTACCTTATTGAGGATTGCAAAACATTGAGACCGTGTGGAGTCGCGGGCGGGCGCACTCTTCCGGACCTTCTTTCAATAATAAGGGGGCTTTGACGGGGCTGCCCCGTGTTCAACCGGGCGCATTAGTAACACCTTGGTCGGATTTTGAACGCCTTCCACGGAGGCTCGAGGAGAGATGTGCGCGCTGCCATTGGCGTCATCGGCGCGGGCATTTTCCGAGACCCGCATAACGCCTATAATTAGGTGCCCGGTCTGTAGGCTGCGGGAAACGAGTTTCGGGCCGGGTCAGAGTCGCGACCGTCGATGTTTCAACTGGTTACCGCTAACGCCGTGTTTTTTGCCTCGGCCGGGTTCGGGGCCGCTCGTCCGTGCTGTGGGCCTGGCCGTCCTGGGCCGGCTAGTGAGAAAATCGCCGCGCAGTCGCGGGCGCGATTCTTCTCGCCGCTTCGATTTTCTCGTCGCTTGCCAGGGCCGGGTCAGCGAAGCATCCCGCAGCCGGCCGCCGTCGCTTTCGCCCTTGTGCGCCTCTGCCTGTGCTGGAGGTGGTTGGAACAGCGTCAGGGCGGACAGAATTTGCGATGTTTCATTTTTTAAATCCGAGTTATATCGCGCTGTGGATCGCGACGTGGGGTTATTTAGGGATCGCCGTTTTCGTTTTCATCGGCAATCTAGGCGTCCCGGTGCCGGAGGAGACCGTGGTGCTGGCGGCCGGGTTTTTAGCCGGCCGCGGCATTCTCGATCCGCGCCTGGTGTTCGCCGTGGCGCTGGGAAGCGCGATTAGCGGGGACAGTTTCGGTTATCTCATCGGCCGTACCGGCGGCCAGCATTTGCTCGAACAATTGGGCATTCGCTTCAAGTTCGTGGTTCGCCGCCATCGCCGCTTCAAGCAATTTTTCGCCGCGCACGGCAACAAGACGGTCTTCTTCGCGCGCTTCGTTCCCGGCTTGCGTTTCATGGCCGGACCGATGGCAGGCGCGGCGGGCATGCACTTTTGGCGCTTTTTGGGCTGGAACGTATGCGGTGCCACGGTTTGGTGTGGAGCGATGGTGACGATCGGGTACCTGGTTGGGGATGAATGGGAGAAGGTGGCCCACCTGGTTCATCGAGCCGGCGGATGGCTACTGGTTGGCCTGCTGGTGACGGTAGTCGTGTTGACCTTTTGGTGGCGCGAGCGCCCGCGGCCGGCACGGCGCGCCGAGTTCTGAGGCGGGTGTGCGGGTCTTAGGCGCGGCTCGGCGCGCGCTCGCCGCGCGACCCAAGGCGCGCCCTTCGCGCCGGCGCCGGCTTCTCACGCGCGCGCTTCCTTGGGCGGCTGAGAGCGTTTGGCAGCGGCTTTGATGTACTTCTGTGAGATCGGTGACAGGTCGGCATAACCCAGTTGGACATGGATGATCGAGAAGGTCGGTGCTGCTGCCGCCGCGCTCAGGGCCTTGCGCAGTTCCCTGACGGTCTTAACTTTAAGTCCGAGCCCACCCCAAGCTTCCGCCAGTCGGGCGTAAGGCCAGGGCGGTATCGTGAGCAGTTCGGGACGCTCGGCCACCGGGCGGAAGATGCCCCATCCGCCATTGTCGATGACTAGCACAATCGGGTTCGCGCCGAACGCCTGCGAGTGGGAGATTTCGGGGCCGGTCATCTGAAAGCTCCCGTCTCCGCACAGCACCAGAGGACGAAAGCCCGTCCCCGCCTGCGCGCCCAGCGCGGCGGGAATCGAAAAACCCATCGAGGCGTAATAGCCCTGGGCGAGGTAGACGCCGTTGTGGGGCACGCGGATGTCGAGTCCGGCAAAAAGCATGTCGCCGGATTCGGCAACGACGACGTACTTGCGCTTATCGCTGAGGAAGTCGTTGACCGCGCGCAGAAGGCTTATTACCTTGAGCGGTGCGTCCTCGCCCGGCGCGTTGCCCTGCAAGTTGTCGGCGTACCGGACCGTCTCCTGATGGCGGCGCAGGTCCTGGCGCAGAAACGCGCGGACGAACTCGCGCACGCCGACGTCGGTGTAGCAGTGGAAACTTACGTCCACGCGCCGGTCCACCGCCCAAACGGTGCGCTCCTCGACGATGTGCGGCGGCCGGTTGCCGAAGTTCATGTCGGTCTTAAGGCAGCCGAGGTTGATGATCAGGTCGGCCGCATCCATCCGTTCGACGATGGGGCGCGGACTTATCTCGCCGACGTGGACCCCCATGTACAGCGGGTGATCCATCGGAAACGCGCCCTTGCCCAGCACCGTGGCGAGCACCGGAGTGCCGGTGCGCTCGGCCAGTTCAATCAGGTCGGCGGTCGCCTTGAAGCGATGGATTTCGATGCCGGCGATGATCACCGGCGCCCGGCTCTGATTGAACATCCGCGCCGCGTCGCGCGCCGCTTCCTCGACCTTGCGCGCGTTTGAGGGCGGGAAGTGAAGCTTGCCGTCCCATTCGATGATCTCCTTGGGAACCTCAACTTCGCGGTCTACCATGTCGCGATGGATCTCGATATAGCCCGGCCGCTGCTGCGCCCAAACGGCCTGCACGACCTCGTGCACCTGCCGCGCGGCGCATCGCGGATCGGTGATCACTTGCGAGGCGCAGGTTACTTCCTGGTAGATGCGATGCTGCGATTCAATCTCGCGGGCTTGGTGGTGAATTAGCGTGCCGAGCTTGCGCTCTTCCTCACCCGGCCCGCCGGAGAAGACCAGTACCGGCACGTGTTCGGCGAAGGAGCCGGCGACCGGATTTACCATGTTATGGCCGCCCGCGCCGTAAGTGACGCATATCGGCGCTATGCGGCCGGTGGCGCGGGCGTACCCGTCGGCAGCGAAGCCGACTCCGGGTTCGTGCGACAACGTCAAAATTTTCAGGCCGCGGTCCTGGCCGAAGCGGAAAAAGAGCTTGAGCACGAGATCGCCCGGAATGCCGAACAAGTGGCGGACGCCGATTTTCTGCAGGTAGGCGACGACGAAGTCGCCCAATGCCATTCGTCGTTTCATCGTTGCCAATTCGGGCGGCGGCGTTGAGCGGAACCGCGCAGCGCGTGTCGATCATGACGGAACACCAAGCGTAGTTTAGGGCTTCTTGCTTTTGCTGTCACGTCATATAGTAGTAATAGAAGAGATGTGGCGAAGGTTGCTTAGGCCGCGGTTATTCCTCGATCCGTTGCGGATGGCGAGGGTTCTTGTCTTTTTGCCTCACTTCCTGCGCGTCTTTGTGGCGTTGATGAAAGACCGGCGAGTTTCGGCGATGACCAAGATGGTGCCGGTGGTGGCGCTGCTGGTGCTCTTGTCGCCGCCCGCGCTGGAGCTTGACTTGATTCCGTTTCTCGGCGAGCTCGACGTTCTTCTCTTAGGTTATCTGGCGCTGAGGCTCTTTGTGTGGCTCTGTCCGCCCGAGGTGGTGCGAGAGCACGTTTCGCGCATCGCTAGGGGCGCCTGAAAATGTCCCGGGCGCGCAAGGTCGCACTGGCAGCGGGAGCGCTACTTGTTATAGCGGCGCTGATCTCGCTGAGCCTGCTCAGCGAGTTCTTCGTCGATTTGCTGTGGTTTGACGCGCTCAATTACCGGGCGACATTCGCGACGATGGTGGTGGCACGGTGGGGGCTGCTCGGCTCGCTGTGGCTGATCGCTTTCGCGGTCCTCGTGCTCAACGGGCTGGTTGCGCTGCGCCTGAGCGGCGAGCGCCAATGGCCTCGCGTGGTGCGCCGTCCGGACGAGATCGTTCAGCTAAGCTTGCCCGATCTTTTGCGCAATCTGGGCGCTCGCGTGCCCTGGAAGGTGCTTTTGACCGTGGTCGCGGCGTTGCTCGCGCTCGCGGTGGCCAGTGGCGAGTCCGCCAACTGGCCGGTCTATCTTAAGGCGTTGTATGCGACACCATTCAACATCGTTGATCCGGTCTATCGGCGCGATGTCGGGTTCTACGTCTTCACGCTGCCGTGGCTGGAGGATCTGCGCGACCTGATTTTATGGCTGGTCATCCTGAGCGCGGCGCTGTCAGGCGGGATTTACTGGCTGCGTCAGGGGGTTGATTTTACCGAGTCGCCGCCTCGCGTCTCGACCGCCGCGACCGCGCATCTTTCCGTGTTGCTGGCGGTCTTTTTCGTCCAGCGTGCTTTCAGCTATTGGCTGGGACGTTTTGAGTTGCTGCTGCACGGTAACGGCGTGGTTTACGGTTTTCGCTACGTCGACGGTCTATTGTGGCAGCCCGGGCTTTGGCTGTTGATAGTTCTTTCGCTGGCCGCTGCGGCGATGTGTTTGGCCAATCTTGTCGAGCGCGGCGTGCGGCTGCCGTTGATGGGCGCGCTGATTTTGTTCATTCCGGCCGTGGGCTTGAATTTTCTTCAGCCGGCGATCGAGCAGTTTCGCGTCAAACCCAACGAGCTTGCGCTTGAGCGGCCCTATCTCGAACACAATATCGAGTTGACGCGCCGCGCCTATCGGCTCGATGCGGTCAGCGTCAAGCCGTTTGCGGGACTGGGCAAGCTTTCGCCCGAAGTGCTGAAGATGAACGAAGCCACGGTCAAAAATATCCGGCTGTGGGACACGCGTCCGCTGCTTGCTACTTACCGTCAGCTCCAGGAGATCCGGCTTTATTACGATTTTCGCGACGTGGACGTTGATCGTTATCCGGTGCAGGGACAATACAAGCAGGTGATGCTCTCGGCGCGCGAGTTTAACCCCGCGCTGCTTCCGGAAAACGCTCGCACTTGGGTGAATCAACGTCTAAATTACACTCACGGGTTCGGTCTGGTGATGAGCCCGGTGACGCTAAAAAGCGGTGAAGGGCTGCCGGTCTTCTACCTCAAAGACGTGCCGCCCGTGTCGCCGGTCGGGCTCAACGTCGAACAGCCGAGGATTTACTACGGCCAGGAAGACGACAATTACGTAGTGGTCGATACCGCCGCGCCCGAATTCGATTATCCCAAGGGCGCCAGCAACGTCTTTTCTTACTACCAAGGGCGAGGCGGTGTGAGGATCAGCGGGCTCACTAGACGCGCGCTGTTCAGCTATTACTACCGTGATGTGAATTTGCTGCTGACCGGCGCGATACGGCCGAACAGTCAGATCCTGCTGCGGCGCAATATCAACGATCGGATCGCGCGGCTTGCGCCGTTCCTGATCCAGGATCGCAATCCTTACCTTGTGCTTCATGCCGGAAGGCTGTCCTGGATTATCGACTGTTACACGGTAAGCGACCATTATCCTTACTCGGAGCCGAACGCCGACGGTATCAACTATATTCGCAATGCGGTTAAGGCAGTGATCGACGCCTACAGCGGCGAGACCACGTTTTACGTCGCCGATCCCGCGGACCCCATCATCCAGTGCTGGAGTAAAATCTTCCCGAAGATGTTTCAGCCGCTGTCGGCGATGCCGGCCGCGCTGCGAACGCATATCCGCTATCCGGAAGACCTGTTCATGATCCAGGCCGATGTCTACCGCACCTACCACATGCGTAATCCCGAGGTGTTTTATAATCGCGAAGATCTGTGGGGATTCGCGCGGGAAAATTACGCCGGACAGACCGTCATGATGCAGGCTTATTACACGATCATGCGGCTGCCGGGCGAGATGCACGAAGAGTTCATCTTGATGATCCCGATGGTCCCGCGCGGGCGAGACAACATGATTTCGTGGCTTGCCGCGCGCTGCGACGGCGACAATTACGGCCGCCTTCTCGAATACGCCTTCTCCAAGGAGAAGCTGGTTTACGGCCCCTACCAGATCGAAGCGCGAATCAACCAAAATCCCGTAATCTCGCGCCAGATTTCGCTTTGGAACCAGATGGGCTCGCGAGTAGTGCTGGGCAACATGATGGTGACGCCTATCGCCGATACGCTGCTCTACGTCGAGCCGCTCTATCTGCGAGCGGAGAACGGCCAGTTGCCGGAACTGCAACGCGTGATCGCCGCTTACGGGGACCGAGTGACAATGGGCGAGGACCTTGACGACGCCCTCAGGCAACTGTTCGGCGCCGCGCCGGGAACCGCGGCCGAGACCGCCCAAACGCCGCAGCCGCCTGCGCCGGCGTCGCCCGCTGGGCAGGCGCCTCAAGCTAACGCTATCAGCGCCGCCGGCGCCGCCTATCAGCAAGCGCTTGAGGCGTTGCGGGCGGGCAACTGGGCCGAGTTCGGCACGCAGATGCAGAAGCTCGGGCAAGCGCTCAACCGGCCGGCCGCGCAATAAGGCGTTTGTTCTGGACCCGGAAAGTAAACTTTCGGGCGAAATCGAGCACCGCGACTTTTCCTCTGAGCTTGCGCGCCCGCGCGAAAACCTCGAGCAGGACGAGGTTGACGCGCAACTTAGCGAACTCGTCCGCCATACTCTGACGGCCTGCTCAGGCACGGCTTGTTTTATCGCGTATCGCTCCAAGCTCGGCGATGGGTTGGCGCGGGTCGGGCTCAACGTTGGTATCGTGCAACTCCTGTCGCTCCGGTTAGATGCGCTCTTTGGACGCGAGCGCCGCCGGCCGGACTCCAGCCGCGAATCGATCATAGCCCTCGGTCCGGCCGAGCTTGCCTCGTTCACCGGGCTTGGCGATGAGATTTCCCTTGCAAGCCGGCTTATCGCCGCTTCATTCAGCGAGCAGTCAACCGGCGTGGTCATAGCGCTAGTCATGACCGGCCGGCGCCAGGGACTGGAAATCGAGGCCGCGCTCCGGATTGCAAGCCGTGCGGCGCTGCTCGCGGTGAAAGGCCGGGAGTACGCGCAGGCAAACGCGTTTTGGCGGGAGCGCGCGCTGGCGGCGAGCGAGGATCGAGCCCGGCAGCGCCAGGGCAGCCTACAGGACGCGCGCGAGCGCGAGCACCTTCGTACCGCGCTGGAGACGCTCGCGCGTCTGCCGCGGCGCAAAAGATTCCAAGGCTTTGCCGAAATCGCGGCCCAACTTGGCCGGTCCGAAGCCTGGGAGCTGGCCGTCGACGAGGGTGACGGGCTTGCCTTAAAGGCGAGCTTTGGTCTGAGGGCTCCGCGTTCATTGGGCCTAGCCAGCGCGCTGCGCGCAAGCTTTGAGCGCCGCGCGACTATCATCAGGCGCGCAAGGGACGTCGGCGCCCTATTCTGCGGCGCAAAGGCCGCGGCGAATCGAGTCGAAGACGCCCAGGACGCGCCCCAAGCAATCGGCGGGGCCGAGCGCGAAGATGCCGACTGCAGTAACGTCGTTGAGCATGTCTCGCGCGCTTACGCCGAGGACAGCCTGCTGCGCGAGCATGGCTTCGCCAGCTATGTCGCCGTTCCCTTCGCGCGAGGCGTCCTCATGCTCGCGAGCTCCAGGCTGGCGCACACCGCCGTAGTTCGGCGCGTCCAGGATTTCATCGCGGCCGCGCAGCCGGTAGTAAAGGCGTGGCTGCTCGAAGATGAGGTCGAACGCTATCGCGCACTGGTGCGAAAGCTCGGCCTACGTCTTTTAAGCGCGGCTGACCTCGAGCGGGCGCGCATCGCGCGGGACCTCCACGACGACCAAGCGCAGCTTGTGGCGACGCTCAAGCTTGCGCTGAGCGCCCCGAAAGCTCGGGCGGCCAAGCTTATCACCGAGATCGAGCGCGAACTGCGCGCGCGTATCACGGCTTTGCGTCCGGCCACGCTGGGCAGGCTTTCACTCCGGCGCGCAATCGAGCGTGAGCTTGAGCGGCTTAAGGCGGCCGGGATCAAAACCAAGTTGTTGTCGGCCATCTCGGAGCGCGGGCTGAGCAAGCCTATGCGCCAAATTTGCTTCCAAGTCGTTCGCGAGGCGCTGGCGAACGTCGCAAGACATGCGGCGGCGGCCGAAGTTGTGGTTACGCTCAAGCGGCGTAACAAAGCGCTTTGGCTGGAGATTGCGAACGACGGCGTCAACCCGCGGCGCGCTTTTCGCGGCAAAGGCGCCGGACTGGCCGGCCTTGACGAGCGAGTCGCGCTGCTCGGCGGCACCTGCCGTTTCACGGTGGGCCGGGGCAAAAGCCGGTTAGTCGCCGAGATTCCGTGTGCCGGCTGATGAGCGGCGAGGTCAGGCGTTTGAAGGTGCTAATCGCCGATGACCATCGGATGGTGCGCGAGGCCCTGCGCTTGGTCCTGGAACCCGAATGCGAGGTTATCGCGCAGGCTTCGGCTGGGGAGGAAGCGATCGCGCTTGCGCTCAGGGATCGTCCCGATATCGTGGTGATGGACATCGGGATGCCGGGCGCGGGAGGAATCGAAGCCGCGCGGCGCCTGGCGAAGCAAGCACCGGCGGTCAAGGTCCTCATTCTGAGCCAATACGACGACGAGGAATACGTGCTCGAAAGCCTGGCCGAGGCTCAAGCGGCGGGTTACGTGCTGAAGGGCGACGCCGCCGCGGACCTGGTTGCCGCGGTGCGCGCCGTATGCGCGGGAAAACGATATATAAGTCCGTCGGTCGCTCCTATCGTCTTGCGCCGCATGCAGACCAAAACCGACCGCGGAGCAAAACCGGCGGCCCCGACCCGGCGAGAGCGCGCGATACTCAAGCTGATAGGCGAGGGCGCGACCGCCAAGGAGATCGCCGCGCGGCTGGGGATTAGCCCCAAGACGGCGCAAATCCATCGCGCAAATCTGATGGCCAAGCTCAACATGCGCTCAACCGCCGGATTGGTGCGATGGGCGATTAAGCATAAAATTATTCGGCTGGAGTAGCTCTGGGCCGTTCGGCGCGACGCGAGCGGGATAGTCGGCGCGCGTGGCGTTGAGGCGACCGGCCCAGCTTACCGCTTTTCTTGCCGGCTGCGCGGCAATCCGTCGCCCGCCGGCCTGACCCGAGCCGGTGCCCGGTCTGTGAGGCGCAGCCAAGATATCGCGTGTCACGCGGTGTGCCGCAGCCAAGAAATTTGAGCGTCGAACGCGGGTCGGCGGACCGATGATTCCGTTAGGTGACGATGTTAAAGGCGGG
Source organism: Deltaproteobacteria bacterium (assembly GCA_021831785.1). GTDB lineage: Bacteria > Desulfobacterota > Binatia > Binatales > Binataceae > JAJYYI01. The sequence goes on from JAKBMB010000002.1 coordinate 35,984, forward strand.
CGCTTGACCCCGATCAACACGCTGTTGGTCGCCACCAATCTCGGCGTGTTTGCCGCGCAGGTTTGGCTGGACGATCGAGCGAGCCGTCTGGTCTACGCCTTCGGTTTAGTTCCGGCGCGGGTGGTCGGCTTTCTTGCCTATCCGGTGGCGGACTTGATGCCGCCGCTGACTCTTCTGACCTCGATCTTTCTGCATGGTGGCGTGCTCCATCTGGCGGGCAATATGTTATACCTCGTCATATTCGGTCGGGCGGTCGAGCGGCGCTTTGGGCATGCGCCTTTCCTGTGCTTTTATCTGAGCGCGGGAATTGCGGCCGGTCTGGCCACGGTCTGGATGTCGCCGCATTCGACAATTCCGGTGATCGGAGCCAGCGGCGCGATCGCCGGGGTGCTGGGCGCATACTTTGTGCTTTACCCGCGCGCGCGTATACTGACGCTCTTGCCGGTGCCTTTGGCGCTGACCGCGGTGCGTGTGCCCGCGGTTGTGTATTTGTTAGCTTGGTTTGCCTTGCAGCTTTATGCGGGGTCGTCCGGCTCGAGGCCGGCTATGACGGGCGCGGTAGCATGGTGGGCGCACGTAGGCGGGTTTTTGTTCGGCGTCGGTCTTGCGCCGCTTGTCGCCCGAGAATCGTCGGGACGCGTGCGCAAAGTCAGCCGCGCCTCGTCGGCTCAAACGCGCAAGGCCGGGCGCTGATGGCTGGTGCGGGACGAGGGCGAGTAACCAAGACCCGGATACCTCGCGGTCTTTGTGCTCGGAATGCTATGGCGCGTCGCTAACTCAGGGCGAGGCCGGGCTGCGCGCAACCGGTCCGCATGCCAGCAAGCTTTTCACTCACCGCCGGGCGTGGCCGGAGTTGCTCAGCAGCATGTGTATTGCGCCTCGCGGTTGAACGCTGCGCGATGAGGCGCCCGGCGCAGACCGCGTGAAGGATTAACGCAGGTGGCTATTTCGACCAACGAGATCCTGACGCGAGTACCGCCTCAAAACCTGGAGGCCGAGGAATCCGTGCTCGGCGCGGTGTTGCTCGTCAACGAAAGCATTTACGACGCCTTGGTGATCATTGGCCCTGACGACTTCTACCGCGAGGCCAACCGGATCATCTTCAAGTCCATGGCCGAGCTTGCCGACCGCAACCAGCCGGTCGATGCGATCACGCTTACCGAGGCCTTGCGCGCCCAAGGCGTGCTGGAAGAGGTCGGCGGCGCGGCCTATATCGCCCAGCTCGTGGCCCGGGTGCCGACCGCCGCCAATATCGCCTTTTACGCGCGCATCGTGCGCGAGAAATCGGTGCTGCGCCGTCTGGTGGGCATCAGTACCGGCATCGCGGCCGAGGCCTACGAGCGCCAGAGCGACGTCGACGAATTCCTTGACGAAGCAGAGCATCGGATTTTCGAGATCGCCGAGCGCAGGATCACGCCGTCTTTCCACAAGATGCACGATCTGACCACGGCATCGCTCCGGATGGTCGAGCAGCTTTACGAGCGGCGCGAGCTGGTGACCGGCGTGCCGAGCGGCTTTGTCGACCTGGACCGGCTTACCGCGGGCTTACAGCCGTCCGACTTGATAATCATCGCCGCGCGCCCCAGCATGGGGAAGACCGCGCTTGCGCTTAACATCGCCGCGTACGCGTCGATGGAAGCCGAGCGCCCGGTGGGAGTGGCCTTCTTTTCGCTGGAAATGGCCAAAGAGCAGTTGGTGCTGCGTTTGCTCTGCTCGGAGGCCAGGGTCGACAGCGCCAAGGTGCGCAGCGGCTATATCAGGGCGGATGACTTTCCGCGTCTGGCTCAGGCCGCGAGCCGACTATCGGAAGCGCCGATTTACGTCGACGACAGCTCCGACACCTCGCCCATCGTGCTCAAGGCCAAATGCCGCCGGTTGGCCCGCGAGCGCGGCGCTAATCTGGGGCTAATAGTCGTTGATTACCTGCAATTGATGCGCCCGGCGCGCCACTCGGATTCGCGCGAGCGGGAGATCTCCGAAATTTCGCGCTCGCTCAAGGCGCTGGCCAAGGAACTCAAGGTGCCGGTGATCGCGCTCTCGCAGTTGAACCGGCAGGTGGAGACGCGCGCCGAGCGCCGGCCGCTGCTGGCCGACCTGCGCGAGTCGGGCGCGATCGAACAAGACGCCGACGTGATCGCGTTCATCTACCGCGACGAAGTTTATAACAAGAATTCAAAAGACGTGGGGGTGGCCGAAATAATCATTGCCAAACAACGCAATGGGCCGGTTGACACCGTGAAGCTCACGTTCTTGCCGCAATACACCAGGTTTGAGAATTATCTAGCCGAGGCGTCGTATGGCGAGGAGGCCGAGGTCTAGCAGGTTAGTTCCGTTCGGCGCTTAGGCCGCGGCCGCTGCCGGTGGCACAGCCGGGGTCCGTGGAAGACTCGACCACATCCGGTACGTCGCCGACGGGCTCTGCTGCGCCGGGTTCCTGGCGTGGGTTTGCCGCTGCGCCGCTTGTCTCCGCGGCGCTTGCCTGTGCGCTTTGCGCCGCCGCAACTGCTTCAATCGCCGCGCCGCACGTATCGCTGCCGGCCTGCTCACCGGCAGGTGGCTTTTCAGTATCAAGCTGTTCACTGCCAAGGTGTTCGTCGCCAAGCCGTTCGTCGCCGGCGGGGCCCTCCATCGCCTCTTCAATCATCATCTCGGGCGACGTTTGGCCGGCGAGCGCTTCGATCCCGTCGATCTGCGGCAGAGCTTTGAGGCTCTTGAGGCCAAAGGTCCCCAGGAAATCCGCTGTGGTCGCGTACAGCATGGGACGACCCGGCACCGCCTTGCGCCCGGCGATTCGCACCAAGCGCCGGCCGAGCAGAGTTTCCAGCACGCCGCCGCAATCGACTCCGCGCACTTGCTCGATCTCGGCCCGGGTCACCGGCTGGCGGTAGGCGACGATCGCGAGCGTCTCCAGAAGCGGCCGGCTAAGCCGCGTCTGGCGCGTGGCCAGGAGTCTGCGGACATAAGGGGCGTTTTCCAGGGAGGTGCGCAATTGGTAGCCGCCGGCGATTTGCTCGATCACGATGCCGCGGTGGGCATCGGCGAACTCGCGCGCCAATTCATCCAGCGCGCCTTTGACCGCATCGAGCGGGGCATCCTCGCAGGCTGCGGCAAGCTTGCCCGCCGGGACGGGCTCTCCGGCGGCGAGCAAGAGGCTTTCCAGGATCGCCTTTAGCCGCTCCGGCTCCACTGCCTACGACGTAGCCTCAAGCTCGGCCGGTGAACGGGGTTCCACCCATATCGGCCCGAACGGGCATTCTTGAGTCGCGCGTATCGCGCCGCCGCGCAGCAGCTCGAGCAGCGCAAGAAAAGTGGCGATCACGAGCTGGCGATTTTCCCCTTGGGCAAACAGCGTGCCAAACTCGACTCTTCCCCAGCGCTCGAGGGCCTCCAAGATAACCGGCACCCGGCTGGCGACCGGAATCGTAGTGCCGGCGACAGACTTGGGGCTGCGCGCTGCCAGGTGCTTCAACACTTGATTTAGCGCGTCAACCAGGTCCCAGACCGGCGCGTTCCTAAGCAGAGCGGCGCCCTGCGGTGAGCTTTGTCCGGGCCCAGCAAACAGGTCGCGCCCGAGAAGAGGCATCTCGGCCAGGCGCTCGGCCGCCCTGCGATAGCGCTCGTACTCGAGCAAGCGATCGACCAGGCTGCGCTTGAGGTCCTCGGCAGCTTCCTCTTCTTCGCTCGCAGCCACGGCGTCGGGCAGCAGGGCGCACGATTTGATGAGCAGTAGCGTCGCGGCCATAACGAGATACTCACCGGCGATTCCGAGATCCAGCTCCTCGAATACTCCCAGGTATTGCAGGTATTGCTCGGTCACAACGGTGGCCGTGACTTCCTGCGGATCAAGCTCGTTGCGTTTGATGAGATGGAGCAGGAGGTCAAGCGGGCCGTCGAAGACCGGCAGATGGAACTGTACGCCAGCCCTGAGGTCGTCTTGCGCTAAAGCCGCGTTGCTCGCCCCGACATCCACAGCGACACCTACAGCAACACCTACAGCAACACCTACAGCAACACTTGTACCAGAACTCTAACCGCAGAGTTAACTACTTTGTCAATCCAGTTGCTCCAAAGCAGAAGAAGCAAAATGAGCATGCCGTAGCGCTCGACTCGCGCGAAGCGCACACCTAGCGCCGGCGGTAAAAGTCCGGTGAACACCCGTCCACCGTCGAGCGGCGGAAGTGGGAGCAGGTTGAAGACCGCGAGCATGACGTTCACTAAGAGCGAGACCTGCAGCACCATCAGCGGCCAAAGCTGCCATCCGTTGACCGCCATTGCGCCTACCGCGCGCAGTAACTGCGCGCTGACGGCCGCCAAGATGAGGTTTGTGACCGGTCCGGCGGCCGCTACCGCGACCATTCCCCAGCGAGGATTGCGCAGCCGGCCGAAGCTCACCGGCACCGGCTTGGCGTAGCCAAAGACAGGCAGGCCCATCACCATCAGCATCAGCGGCAGCACCACGGTGCCGAAAGGATCGATATGACTTATTGGATTGAGCGTCAAACGGCCGGCCCGCCGGGCCGTATCGTCGCCCAGGCCGTACGCGACGACGCCGTGAGACAGTTCATGAAGTACAATCGCGATCAGAGTCGGCAGACCCCAGATCGATACTTTCACCGCTAGTTGCGCGAAGCTTGGCATAGATAAGGCTGGCCCAGGCGTCAAACGGTGGACTTGAGCGTCGCGCGCGGATGGTAAGCGCGATAAATCTGGCGCAAGTGACGTTTGGAAAGATGGGTGTAGATTTGGGTGGTTGAAATGTCGCGATGGCCGAGCAGCTCCTGCACCGCGCGCAAATCGGCCCCGTTCTCCAGCAGATGGGTTGCGAACGAATGACGCAGGGTATGCGGGCTGACCCAACTCAGGCGTGGCTCGAGCGCGGCCCATCCCTTGAGTGCTCTGAAAAAAGTCTGCCGCGCGAGCGGGCGCCCGCGTCGTCCGACAAACAGCCAGCGGCTGGTTTTGCCGCCCTTGAGCAACGCCGGGCGGCCGTGAGCGACATACTCTTGCAGCGCGCGGCGCGCGGCGCCGCCAACCGGCGCCATCCGCTCCTTCCTTCCCTTGCCGAAAGTTATCAGAGTGCCGTCCTTTAGGTCCAAGTGAGCGAGTTCCAAGGTGACCAGCTCCGACACCCGAAGTCCGCATCCGTACGCCGTCTCCAGCATCGCCTTGTCGCGCAGTCCGCGCGGGCCGCGGGTGTCGATCGCGCGGAGCAGCGCTTCGATGTCGGCGGGCATGAGGATGCGCGGCAAGGGGCGCGGTAGAGCGCGCAGTTTGATCGCCGTGGTAGGGTCGTGGGCGAGATGCGCGTCATCGACCAGACTGCGGACCAGTCCGCGCAGGCTGGCCAGATAGCGCCGCTGGCTGGAGGGGGCGAGTTCCCGCGCGCTCAGGCTCTGCATGTACAAATTTATTTCGGACGCGGATAGCTGGCGCGGCTCGATTCCGCAGTCGCCGCAAAAGCGGGCGAAATCGGCCAGGTCCCGCGCATATCCTTCCAATGAATTGCGCGCCAGGCCGCGCTCGGTGGCGAGCAGGGCCAGATGACGGTCAATCGCTTCGTCCCACGAGGGTGCGGGCTGCATCGCTTGCGCCTACCTAGCGGGAGGGCCGTGCGCGGCTACGACGATGCCTGTTCATCATGCACCGCTTGGAGCGGCTCGTCGCTCAACAGAGCCAAGAGCCGGCCGCGAATTTCCTCCAGGAGAACCGGGTCCGCGAGTTTGTCGCCGGCTTGGTCGCTGACGTAAAAAACATCGAGCGCTCGATCGGCATAGGTCGAGATTCGCGCCAGATGGATGCGGATGCCGAGTTTGTAGAGCAGATGGGTGATGGTAAACAGCAGCCCTATGCGGTCTTGAGTGAACACGTCGATCACGGTCAGAGTTTCGGAGGCGCGGTTGTCGACCGTTACCTCGGTCGGAAATCTCGGCGCATGTTTTTTCTGCTGCCAGGCCGGCAGGCGCCGAGCTTGAGCGACCAGCGTTTCGACCTCATGCCGGCCGGCGAGCACGCCCAGGAGATCGTTTTCGACCCGGTTCCAACGTTCCTCGTCGAGCGCCAGCGGCGCGCCGCCCTGCAAATGAGAGACGCGAAACACGTCAAGCGCGACGCCGTCGCGCGTAGTGGTGATTCGCGCCGACAGGATATTGAGGTTGTTGGCCGTAAGTACGCCGGCGATCTTCGAAAAAAGCCCGGGCTGGTCGCGAGTAACGACGCTAAATTCGGTGAACTGGAGTGGGGAAAAATGGCGATGGCGGCACTTGAGCACGTCCTCGCCCAAGGCGTTCAAGAGCTCGAAATGAAGCGGGATGTCGTGCTCGCCGACGCTTAGGAAATAGCGCTCGGGCATCCGCTCGAGAAAGCGCTCGACGCCGGCCGGGTCGCTGCCCTCAAGCCGCTCGCGCGCCGCCTGTTTGGCAGCGGCCATGCTGCGCTGCGGGTCGACCGCCTCGCGGTCGCCGTGCTCTAACTCATGCAGCGTGAGCATGTAAAGCTCGCTTAGCAGCGCGTCCCGCCAGTTGTTGTACACGTTCGGCGCCACCGCCTTCATATCGGCGTAGGTGAGCACGTAAAGCGCCTTTAATCGCTCGATAGAACCGACGGCGCGCGTGAACTCCGTCACCGTGCGTTCGTCCTGTAAGTCGCGCTTGTGCACGATATGCGACATCAGCAGATGGTTGCGCACCAGAAACACCACCAACTCGGTTTTTTCCGGGTCGAGTCCGATGCGGCCGACGATGGCGGCGGCTAGCTCGGCGCTGCGTTCGTGATGGTGGCTGCCGTGGCCTTTGCCGATATCGTGCAGCAGCAGGGCGAGGTAAACCGCGGCTGAGCATTGAAGGTCGCGCGCGACCTCGGTCAGCAGGGGTGTTTGCTCGCGATGGCGGCCCACGCGCAGGTCCTCAAGTTCGCGCACCGCGGCCAGCGAGTGACGGTCTACCGTGTAGATATGGTAGAGATCCTGCAGCGGGCGGGCGTAAAGCCTACCGAACTCCGGAATCAGCGCCCCAAGCACGCCTGAGCGATGCATCAGCTCCAACGTTTGGGCGACGTGCGGCTTTCCTTCAAGAATTTCGTAAAAGGCTCTGCCGACTCGCGGGTCGCTGCGCGTCGAATCGTCGATCGAACTTAAGCAATCGCGCACGAGTTGGTAGGTCGAACCGGCCAGGTCCACCCGATGGCGCTGGCAGTCGGCAAAGATGGTCACTAGATTGAGCGGGTCGCGGCGAAAGAAGTCAGCCGTGGCCACGGTCAGCAGGTCGCGCTGGATAAACACCCCGGAGCGAATCTGGCGGCTGAAGCTGCGCCCGTAAATCGCGGCCGGGCGGGTCTCGTCGATGACGCGCGCGATGAAGCTCTCGGCGAACATGTGAATCGTATTGGCGTGCACATAGTACTGGCGCATCAGCGCCTGGCTGGGGCTGAGCCCGTCGTCAGCCTGGAAGCCGAGCAGCGGCGCGACGCGGTCCTGGTACTCGAAAGTTAACTGGTCGAAATGACGCCCGCTAAGATAGTGCAGCGCGTTGCGCACGCGCCATAGAAAGTCGCGCGCGGCGAGCACCTGGCCCAGCTCTTGGGCGGAGACGATCGCGCGCTGCGCCAGTTCGTCCAGCGTCGCGACCTTGTACTTGATCTTTGCCACCCACATCGCGGTGTGCAGGTCTCTAAGCCCGCCCTCGCCCTCCTTGACCTGCGGCTCCAGCAGGTAGACCGAATCGCCGTATCGCGCATGGCGCGCCTGGCTCTCCTCTAGCTTGGCGCGGAAGAACTTCTGCTGGCCGCGATTGACCACCTGGTTGGCCAGCATCGAACGGAACTCCGCGTAAAGCGCTTCGTCGCCGGCAACAAACCGCGTGTCCAGCAGCGCGGTCTTCTCTTTGAAATCCACGTTCGCCATCGCCTGCGACTCGCGAATGTTGCGCACCGCATGCCCGACCGTCAAGCCGGCGTCCCACAGTGCGTGCAAAATAATCTCCGCTACGATTTCGCAGTAAGGTCCCGGCTTCCAGGCATTGAGAAAGAGCAAATCGATGTCGGAACAGGGGTTGAGCTCCCCGCGGCCGTAACCGCCGCGGGCGATTACCGTGAACTGGCCGTGTAAGCGGGGCATCCTGCGGCCGTGCTCGGCGTCGGCGTGCCTGAACAGCGCCACGACCAGCCGGTCGGCATGTGCCGTCAGCTCGCGCACCGTTTCGCTGCCGCCGGCGCCGGCGAAGTGGCGTTGTTTGAGATGGTTCCAGACCGCACGCCAGAACTCGCGCGCTACCACGCCGGGCCGGCAGGGCGCTTCCATCCGCTCCCACAAGGCGGTCTCCGAAGCGCAGCGCAGCCCAGTCGCTTCTTTTAACTCGTGGTCCATCTACGAGGTGGCTCGTTCGCCCGCGTCAATCATGATGTGCTGAACAGAAATCGCGCTATTTCTCACCAGTTTATTCTGGCAAAACCGGCGCCTCCCGCGCATCCTGTTCCTGCGACAGGCCGAAAACTCGCGCTGCGTCCGCGTGAGGCGGCGTTTGCGCTACATTAGCAGAAGTTCGCGCCGATTTCGCGCAGACGCCCGCCGCAGCCCGCGGAAATTCCAAGCGAGATCCGGCGCAATCGCCGCTGGACCGAAGCGCCACCGACAGCTCCGGGAAAAACTTCCGCCGAGAAGGCGCGCCGCCGACGCATTAGGAACCGGGACCGGACGCTCAACGTCGCCGCTCCATCGTGGCATGGCCCGCATCTATCGCACGCGATGGGGAGTGCGGCCCATCAGGCGCCGATTCTCAAAACCGCCGCGCCTTTTATCTGGTCGTGCTTGAGCAGCTTGAGGGCCTGATTAGCGTCGGCCAGCGGGAACGATATGGTTTCGGTCCGCACCGGGATTTTCTCCGCCAAGGCAAGAAACTCCTCACCATCGGCCCGGGTGTTGGCGGTCACCGAGCGCAGCTCCTTTTCTTTGAACAGATGGCGCGCGTAGTTGAGTGCTGGGATATCCGTGAGATGAATTCCGGCAATCGCGAGCACGCCGGCGGGCGCGAGCGCCGCGAGCGCCGGGAGGACCAACTCGCCGGCCGGCGCGAACAGGATCGCCGCGTCGAGCTCGGCGGGCGGCCTGTCCTCTGCGCCGCCGATCCAGTCGGCGCCAAGCGCCTGCGCGAGGTCGCGATGGCCGCCGGCGCGGCTTATCACGAAAACTCGACAGCCCCAGTACTTCGCAACCTGAAGCGTGATATGCGCCGAGCCGCCGAAACCGTAGAGACCAAGCGTGCCCTCCGGCCTTACCTGCGCCCGCTTAAGCGCGCGAAAACCGATAATGCCGGCGCATAAAAGCGGCGCCAGCTCCTGGTCGGCGAGCCCCTGAGGCAGCGCATAAGCAAAGTCCTCGCGCACCATCGCCAGCTCGGCGTAGCCGCCGTCCTCGTCGTAGCCGGTGAAGCGCGCTTTGGGGCACAGGTTCTCGCGCCCGCTCCGGCACCAAGCACACTCGCCGCAGGTCTCTCTGAGCCACGCGATTCCGACTCGCGCGCCAAGCGCGAATCGTTTGCATCCTTCGCCCAGGCGCTCAACCGCGCCGACCACCTCGTGACCCGGGACAATCCGCGGCCGGCGCGCGGGCAGGTCGCCTTCGACGACGTGCAGATCGGTCCGGCAGACGCCGCAGGCGCTCACGCGCACCAAAATGTCGCGCGGGCCGGGCCGCGGCGCGTTAAGCTCGACCGCTTGAAGCGGCGCTGACTCGATAGGGCTCTGCTTGAAAACCGCCATCGCTTTCATACGCTGTTGCTAACCCTAATGCGCGCCGCCCGAGCGAGAATACGCCGCGAATGCCGCGCTTGCGCCGCCCCGGGCGCTTATCAGCTTGCCGCACTCGCGCCGCCCGCCGGTTGCAAAGTGATTAGTGCGGGGTGCCTTGTGCATCGCCGCGTCCCTCGCTCATTGCCGCGCGAAAACCCGCGCCTACCACGAGGAAGAATCGCTCCAATACTCCAGCCGCAGCCCTTCGTGGTCGCGAAAGCGCCCCATGATAAGCGCCACGATGTCCGAGACGTACCCGACCCCGAGTATGCCGCCGGTAAGCAGCCACAGCATGCCGGTCCAGACCTTGCCCACGTAAAACCGATGCGCGCCGACGTAGCCCAGAAACACGCACAGCAAAAGGGCGAGCAGCCGCGAGTAATCGGACACTTCCTCATACTCCTTGGACTTTCGGCCCACCGCCGCCGCGCGCACCAACGTCCCACAGCCCGCGCAATAAGACGCGCCCGCGGCCACGGTTGACCCGCATCGGCCGCACACGCTTGCTGCTTCGCCCATGGCCTATAAGCCTCGCCCGTTGTATACAAGGTTATTATACACCCGCGCACGATCGGGTCGCGCAAGACGCTTTTCTTGGCAGCAATGGCGCCAGGCGGTCCGAAAGCGCCAAGGGATCGGCCCAGAAAACGCTGTTTAAACCGTGCTCTTAGAGCCGCAGTTAAAAATCTCGCTATTCGATTGACAAGCTCGGTCACGCCGGCCTAGATTCGACCTGGAGCGCAATGATAACGTTTACATTATGCGGCCAGGAGAGGAGGGAGCGGTGCGCAAATATCTAAAACGAGCGGCCGCGGTGCGAGGCAAGGGCGAGGCGCGCGTCGAGGACACGGTGCGGCGGATTCTGGCCGACATCGCCGAGCACCGCGACCAAGCGGTGCGGCGTTACGCGGGGGAGTTCGACCAATGGGAGAGGGGGGAGTTTCGGGTCTCGCCGGAGGAGATTCGCCGGGCGCAGGCGCGGGTGCCCGAGACGTTCAAAGAGGACTTCAATTACGCGCTGCGCAAGGTTAGCGAGTTCGCGCGCTGCCAGCGCGAGAGCATGCGGTCATTCGAGGTAGAGATCGAAGAAGGGATGGTTCTCGGGCAGAGGTTGATCCCGGTGAGCAGCGTTGGTTGTTACATCCCTGGTGGCAGGTATCCGCTGGTCTCGGCGGCCATCATGAGCATCGGCACCGCGCGCGCGGCGGGGGTCGAACAGATCGTGGCCTGCGCGCCCCCGCGGGATGCCGAGGGCATCTTTCCGGCTCAGCTATACGCGCTGCACACCGCCGGAGCCGACCAAATTTTCGCTCTGGGCGGGGTGCAGGCTTTGGGCAGCATGGCGTACGGCTGTGTGGGCATGCCTGCTGTGGACATGATCGTGGGGCCGGGCAACGTCTACGTCGTCGAAGCCAAGCGCCAGCTCTTCGGGCGCGTCGGGATCGATCTGTTGGCTGGTCCGACGGAGATTTGCATCATCGCCGACCAGACGGCCGACCCGGCGCTGGTCGCCGGCGATATTTTAGGGCAAGCGGAGCACGGCCCGGACAGCCCGGCGTGGCTGGTCACGACCAGCGCGGCGCTAGGCGACAGCGTCATCTGCGAGATTGAGGAACAGCTTAAGACGCTTCCCACCGCCGACCTGGCGGGCGCCGCGTGGCGTACCAATGGCGAAGTAGTGGTAGTTGACGACGACGACCAAGCGATTGCGGTCAGTGACGCTTACGCCCCCGAGCACGTCGAGGTGATGACCGCGAGGAACCAATACTATCTCGACCGGCTGAAAAATTACGGGAGTCTTTTCTTGGGCGAAGAGAGCACCGT
>JAKBMB010000022.1 GCA_021831785.1 Deltaproteobacteria bacterium
AGTTTGTGATTTTTTGAGTAGTGGGGCGGGCCGCCGTGCCCGCCATGATGCGCGGGCGCCACGCCCGCGCGGCCAATGAATTACCGGGGACCAGGGCCAGGCACGGCGGCCGCAGCGGCGGGCACGGCGGCCCGCCCCACTCAAAAATCCACAGCCTCAGGACTGCGGCTCACGGCGCGCAGAATGACAACCCCTGCTTTGTGAATGCATCAGCAGCGCGCTAGACTAGGCGCGTGCCGATGCGCGCGGAAGCGGAGTTGGTTCTGTGCGCCGTCCAACGTGAGGTCGGAACCGAGCAAGCGGACGACACGCTTGCCTCACTGCTCCAAAAAAACCTTGACTGGAAGGCCGTTGCTAATCTTGCGACGCGCAACGGCGTTCTGCCGCTGGCGTATCGCCGCCTAAACACGGTCGTCGCCGACCGTGGCTTATCTCCCCTACCCGAGCACCTCAAGACCCTATTTCACGTCAACGCGGTTCGCAGCCGCCATCTGGCGGCCGAATTGCTACGCCTATTGAAACTGCTAGAAGGCCAAGGAGTAACCGCGATACCCTTCAAGGGACCAACTTTGGCAGTGCTGCTTCACGGCGACGTTATCATGCGCCAGTTCGTTGACCTTGACCTGTTCGTGCGCCGGTCGGACGTCATTCGCGCGGCCGAGGTGTTGATGGCCGCCGGCTATCGCACTGAGTTTGACTGTCGCGAAGCGCTCAACACCGACTTCTTCGACGCTTACGAGAACGAGTTCGTGAGCCCGCAGAGCCTGGCCACGATCGATATTCACTGGGCGATAACTCCGGATGCGCTTCCCTTTGGCCCGAGTCTCGAGCGCCTGTGGACGCGCGGGCAGCAGAGCTCTCTCGATGGCACGCCGGTTCGCGCGCTGGCGCCGCCGGATCTTGTGCATGTGCTATGTCTTCAGGGATGCCGCGACGGATGGGACAAGCTGGCTTCAGTCTGCAGCGTGGCCGGCCTGGTTGAGCGCATCCCTGAGGAGCGCGACTGGAAGCTGCTGGTCGAGGAAGCCCGGGAGTACCGAACCTATCGGATGGTGCTGCTCGGGCTTTGTTTAGCTAATCGGTGGCTCAAAGCGCCGCTACCGCCGGATGTCGGCGACATGATTAGCGCCGACAGGGCGATCACATCCCTGGCGCAGAGGATCGGCGCGGGTTTTTTTACTTACGGCAACACGCGCAGAATGCTGGAACAGTGGGCACAGCAGTTCGTCGTCCCGCTTAAGGTCATCGAAACGAGGCCAGGCCGCTGGCGCTATTGCGTGGTGCGCTTCGCACGGCCTACTCTGCGCGACGGAGAGTTTGTGCGGCTGCCCAAGCCTTTGTTTCCGCTCTACTACGTGCTGCGTCCGGTACGGCTTTTACTCGCGGCTGTCGCCGATTTAGTCAAACGGCTAAGACGTTGACGATGCGGCGAGGGTTGAGCAAGCCTGTGCTATGACCAAGACCGCGCGCGCATATATCGTGAGCCTGGCCGCGGTGGCGCGTTGGAAGCTGCTCGGCGAGCTCGCGCTGATGATCGGCTGCTCGGCATCCGAGGGCTTCGGGCTGCTGCTGATCCTGCCGATCCTTCAAGCGGCGGGCTTTGACCTGAATAATCAGGGCGAAGTCAACCGCTACGCTCGGGTCATGGCCGAATCGCTTAGGGCCGTCGGCATTCGCCCTACGCTGGGCCCGCTGCTTGCCGTGTGGTTCGCGGTGGTGAGCGCCCGCGTGCTTTTGATGCGCTGGCGCAATCTCGGGATCCTCGCCCTCCAGCAAAACTTTGAGCTCGCCCTGCGCGGCCGGCTTTACCGCGCGATCGTCAACGCAGACTGGCTGTTTCTATGCCGCGCGCGCGGGGCCGATTTCGTCGATGCGCTCACGATGCAAATTTCGCGCGTGGGCGAGGTGACGCAGAACCTGCTGAGCTTCGCCGCAGTCGCCTTCGTCTCCTTCCTATACCTCGGCCTCGCGCTGAAGCTTTCCCCGGCGATGACCGCGCTGATCGGCGCGAGCGGGGTCTTGCTCGGCCTGGCCTCTACGGGGCGCACGCGCGCGATGCATGAGAGCGGCGACGAGCTGTCGGCCGCGTTCAACGAGCTTTCCGCGGCGTCGGTCGAGCAAATGGGGAATCTTAAGACCACCAAGACCTATAATGCCGAGGACGCCAACAGCGCGATCTTTATCGAGATCGCGACGCGCGTCTCGCGCATGTTCCTGAACATCACGCGCCATCTGGAGGCCACGACGCTGTGGTTCGAGATCGGCTCGGCCCTGATTCTCTGTTTCATGCTCTACGCTGCGCTCGAGCTGTTGACCATCCCGCATACCGAGATTTTAATCCTGCTGGCGCTGTTTATCCGGCTCATGCCCCAGCTAGGCAGGCTGCAAAACTACTTCCAGAGCTTTGTCAGCCTATTGCCGGCCTTTGCCGCCGTGACAGAGTTGGAGCGCCGATGCGTAGAAGCCGCTGAGGTGCGCGCGGCGGCGCGGCCGGCGCCGCGGCTCAGCAACACGCTGTGCCTGGAGCAGGTTTCATTTCGTTACCCGCGCGGCGAGCGCCTCGTTCTGCAGGATGTAGACATGGCGATTCCCGCCGGCCGGATCACGGCGATTGTGGGCCCGTCCGGGGCCGGCAAGAGCACGGCAGCTGACCTCATCATGGGGCTAATCGAACCCGAGCAGGGGCGCCTGACGATCGATGGCGCCGCGCTGGAAAGGCAGCAGGCATACGCCTGGCGGGAGCGGATAGGCTACGTCGCCCAGGACACCTTTTTGTTTCACGATACCATCCGGCGTAACTTAAAATGGGCGCGCAGCGACGCGAGCGAGGCGGAAGTCATGCGAGCGCTTGAAATGGCCGCGGCCGATGACTTCGTGCTGCGCATGCCCCAGGGGTTGGACACCGTGGCCGGCGACCGGGGCGCGCTGCTGTCCCAAGGCGAGCGCCAGCGTATCGCGCTGGCTCGGGCGCTGCTGCGCCGCCCGACGCTGCTGGTTCTCGACGAAGCCTTCAACAGCCTCGACGCCGAGAACGAGCAGCGCATATGGCGGGCAATTGAGCGGCTGCGCGGCGAAGTGACGATCGTGCTCATCGCCCACCGCTTTGCTACGGTTCGCTCGGCCGACGTAATCTATGTGCTCGAAGACGGCAAAGTGGTCGAATCGGGCGAATGGACGGCGCTTTACGCCAACGAGAACGGGCGGCTGCGCACGCTTTACGAAGCGCAGAAGGTCCTCGCCTAGTGTGCTGTTCCGCAAATAACTTGACGAACGACCGCGGGTGGAACGAGATTCTTCGCTGCGCTCAGAGTTGGTGAATTTTTGAGTAGTGGGGCGGGCCGCCGTGCCCGCCCGGTTGCCGGTGATTCATTGGTCGCGCGGGCGTGGCGCCCGCGCATCATGGCGGGCACGGCGGCCCGCCCTATTAAAGACGTATCGGGAATCTTGTGCCACGATCACTCATTCTAAAGTTATTGATGGCACGCAGGCCTAGCCCGAGTCTGGCCTCGCGCGCCCGAAAAAGTTAGTTTGCCAACTGATGATGCCTAACCCTACGCAATCGTCCGACCCAAAACAGCGGACCGCTTTGGTCACCGGCGGCGCCGGCTTTATCGGCTCCCATCTGGTGGACGCTCTGGTCGAGTCCGGGTTCGCGGTGCGTGTGGTCGACAATTTCGCCACCGGCCGGCGCGAGAATCTCAATCCGGCCGCCGAGCTCGTGGAGGCGGATATCCGTGTCGGCAACTCGTTGCCTGCGTGCTTCGCCGGCGTGGACTGCATTTTTCATCTGGCCGCCCTGCCCCGCGTGCCCCTGTCGATCGAAAAACCCGTCGAGACCCATCTGACCAACGTGCTCGGCACGCTCAACGTGCTGGTCAGCGCGCGTCAAGTTGGGGTACGCCGCGTGGTCTATGCGAGTTCGTCGTCGGTCTATGGGGAGCAGCAGGGCTTGGCGCTGCGCGAGGAGATGACGCCGAATCCGCTGAGCCCGTACGCGCTGCAAAAGCTCGTCGGCGAGGAGTATTCGCGGCTTTTCCATCGACTGTTCGGGCTGGAGACGGTCGTGCTACGCTATTTCAACGTGTTCGGTCCCGGGATGTCGGCCGGTGGCCCGTATGCGACCTTGGTCAGCGCCTTTTTGCTGGCCCGCAGCGAAGGGCGGCCGCTGCCTATATACGGCGACGGCGAGCAAACGCGCGACTTTACCAGCGTGCGGGACGTTGTGAGCGCCACGATGCTGGCGATGGATTGCAAGGTTGCGGACGGCCGCCCGATAAACGTGGGCGCGGGACGAGCGATCAGCGTCAATCGGATTGCGGCCTTGATCGGCGGCCCGATCGCGCGGTTTGAGCCGCGGCCCGGGGAGCCGCGCCATACGCTAGCCGACACGAGCGCAGCCGCGCAGCTCCTCGGATGGCGCCCTCGCGTCAGCGTCGAGCAGGCAATCGCCGAGCTTTTGCAAAGCCAGGGGCGGTGAGACCGGTGATGATAGGCGCCTTGGACACGGCCGCCGAATTCCGCCGAGAAGCCACGGCGTCCGGCGCCCCGCAAACGGCCGTGCGGGCGTTCCTTCAATGATCGCGATTGTTGACTATCGCGCGGGCAATCTGAGCAGCGTGGCGCGCGCGCTCGGCTTTCTCGGGCATGCCTGCGAGATAACCGACCGCGCCCAGGCGATCGCGCGCGCCGAGCGCGTGATCCTGCCCGGCGTCGGAGCGGCGGGCGCGACTATGGAGAACCTGCGCGCGCTCGGCCTCGACCGCGTGCTACTTGAGCGGGTGATTGGCGCCGGCAAGCCGTTTCTCGGCATTTGCATCGGTATTCAGGTGCTGCTCGACTCAAGTGATGAGAACGAGGCCGACTGCCTCGGTGTTATCCGCGGGCGCGCGCTCCGTTTCCCCTCGACAGTGGACGGCCGGCGGCTGAAGGTTCCGCAGATCGGCTGGAACCGCGTTAATTTGCTGCGCGAGCATCCGCTGTTCGAAGGCATCCCCGACGCCACTTACTTCTACTTCGTAAACTCCTATTATCCCCGGTTGACTGACCCCGACGCCGCGCTTGCGGTTGCTGATTACGGCTTGCACTTCGTCGCGGCGCTCGCGCGCGGCACCGTGATGGCGACCCAGTTCCACCTGGAAAAAAGCGGCGCGGCGGGGCTCCGGATGCTGGACAACTTCTGCCGGCTTTAGGCGGGCGCAGGATGCTTTCAAAACGCATAATACCCTGCCTTGACGTGCGCGCGGGCCGGGTCACCAAGGGCGTGGCGTTTGCCAACAACGTTGACGTCGGCGATCCGGTAACCATGGCGCGCTACTACTACGAGCAGGGCGCCGACGAGATCGTCTTCTATGATATTACCGCCTCCAACGAGCGGCGCGGCATCATGCTTGAGGTAGTCGAGAAGGTGGCGCGCGAGATCTTCATCCCTTTCACCGTAGGCGGCGGGCTGCGCACGCTCCAGGACCTGCGCGCCGTCTTGCTCGCGGGCGCGGAGAAGGTGTCGATAGATTCGGGCGCGGTGCGCAACCCCGGGCTCATCTCCGAAGGGGCGCGCGCCTTTGGCAGCCAGTGCGTAGTGCTCTCGATGCAGGTCGCGCGGCGCGAGCCCGGCGCCCGGCTACCCTCGGGCTACGAGGTCGTCATTGACGGCGGGCGCCTGCCGACCGGTCTTGACGCGCTGGAATGGGCGCGGCGCGGACAGGAGCTTGGCGCAGGCGAGCTTTGCGTCAACTCAATCGACCGCGACGGCACTAACCTAGGCTACGAGCTGGAGCTCACGCGCCGGATCGCCGAGGCCGCGTCTGTCCCGGTAATTGCTTCGGGCGGCGCTGGGGCACCCGAGCATTTGCTCGCGGTCTTCAACCAAGCCGGCGCCGACGCGGCGATCGTGGCCTCGATGGTCCATTACGGCCGCTACGGCTTGCCGGAGCTGAAACGTTTTCTTAGGCAAAACGGCGTCGAAGTCCGCGAGCCTTTTTGGCCGCAAAGGAGTTTGTCTTGAAGATCGCTTTGGTCGTCTCAGACTTTAATTGCGAGGTTACCGCGCTGATGCTCGAGCGGGCGCGGGCGCACGCCGCGCTGCTGGGCGCCGAGGTCAGCCACGTCGTGCACGCGCCCGGCGTCTTCGACATGGGGCTCCTGGTCAAGCGGCTCCTGACGCGCAGCGACGTCGAGGGCGTGGTGGTGCTCGGCGCGGTGATCAAGGGCGAGACCAAGCACGACGAAGTCATCATGGCTGTCGCGGCCAAGGTTGCCGCCGAGCTCGCGCTCCAGTTCGACAAGCCTGTCGCCCTGGGCGTCAGCGGGCCGGGGATGGATCGCATGCAGGCCCTCGACCGCATCGACAACGCGAAAAACGCCGTGGAGTCCGTGGTGCGGCTGATCAAGACCCTCAAAGGCCTGACCGGATGAGCCCGTGCATCGCGCGGCGAATGCCCCTGACGACGGGCGAATAACGCATAGATGCGCCGGTTTCGCTGCGCTACGAGCGGATGCGGTGAGCCGGGCTCAGCGCGATGACGACGTTCGCGGCTTCTGCGGGCGGCGCGGAGCGCTCGCCGCGTGATTCATGGACCGCACGCTTCGAGAAAGGGGGTAATTGTGAAACCCATCACCGTGACGCTTGAGAAGAGCAAGGAGACCAAGGGCACTTACCGCTTCGACTCGCCGAATCCTGACGCCGCCATCACCAGCGTCTACATCAGAAAGAGCGCGTTTGAAGGCGGTGCTGTCCCCGAGCGCATCGTGCTCACCGTAGCCGAGGCGGAAGGGTGAAGCCGGCGGGAGGGAACTGTACCGAGAGCGAAGAATTTCGGTAAGACAGCGAAGGCCGCGATGGTTCGGGCGTACCGACGTTAGGCGGCGGAGAGTCCGCTTCGGCCGGACGTTGGCACGCCGGCTCAGTTTCGCAAGAACAGGCCGCCGGCCACCTACCGTTACGATTCTTCGCTCGCGCCGGCGCTCGATTGGGACGGCTAGAGCTCGACGCGCGGGTGGGCGAAGGCGCCGAGCAGGCTTGACAGAGCCCCCTTCCCGACCTTCGCCCGCCGCGCGGGGAAGGAGTTAAAAGGCGTGGCGCAGCGGGGGAAGGCAGGCAGCCGCAGCTTTCTGCTGTTCCCTCCCCTTGTCCAAAGGGAGGGTTAGGGAGGGATTGACAGGAGGAGCTTGCCGCCGCGATTCCGGTTGTTCTGCTGCCCTCCAACGGTTGGGCGGCGGGGGAAGAAGTAGGCTGGGTCGCGCGGCGGAGCGCAAGGCCATGAACTTCACGGAGGAACAGAGCCCAAACGGCCAAATCGCCGATCGGCTGACCGCGTTCTGCCGCTTTCATACCTCCGATCCGCGGGCGCTGGTAAGCGATGTCGCCGCGCTGCCCGGCCACGCCGGGTTAAGCTTTCGATTCCTGCTCGAATACCGCGCCGACGGCGAGGTCAAGCAAGAAAGCCTGGTGATACGCCTGGCGCCCGCCGGGGTGAGGCCGGCGGGGCCGGCAGACGTCGCTCGCCAGGGGCGCATCATGGCGTCGCTTCGCGGCAGCGGGATTCCGGTGCCGCCGGTACGATGGTTCGGTGATGATCGACGCTGGTTCGGTGGTCCCTACTATGTGGCCGGCTTTGTCGCAGGACGGGGTTCTGTCAAGGGCGATCAGGCGCTCAATCCTGGGAACGCTGTCTCATGCGCCAGAGCCGCGCTAAGCGTGATGGCGAAGCTCCATGCTGCGGACTGGCGCGCAGTCAGGGCGGTCTGGGGCGATCCGGTCACGGTAAGCGCAGAACTAGCGCGCTGGGACGGGCTGCTCAGGCGCCCGACGCTGGAGCCGGCTCTGGTCAGCGCCGGCGCGCCGCTTAGCCGGCGGCTTTGGGCGAGCCTGGCCGAAGCGGGTCCGATCGGATGCATCCACGGTGATTTTCAATGGACCAACCTGCTCTTTGCCGGCCAGCATGTAGTCGCCGTGCTCGACTGGGAGCTGGCCGCCATCGGACCGACGCTGCTTGACTTGGGGTGGCTGTGCCTTTTCTGCGACGCGAGCAGTTGGAACACCGACCTGCTGGTGCCTAGCGCGACGCCGCAGCCGTCTCAAATCCTGGCGCTCTACGAAGAGATTACCGGTAGGCGGCTTGAGGCGCCGCTCGCGAATCGGCTCCGCGCTCTGGCAGCCTACCGTTTTGGCGTTATCACGATTTTCAATCTGATGCTCCATCGGCGCGGCAAACGCGTCGACCCGGCATGGGAGACGCTGGCGCTTAGCGTTCCGCGGATGTTCGAGCGCGCGCTTGAACTTTGCTCTTGAGCGCCGGCGCGCCCAGACGCGGCGCCGTTGGCTCGGCTTAACTCCGATACTCCGGGGCGATCCGAGGGCAGAGCGAAGCGGCTTTCGTCCAGACGGCTCGCTCCTCGCCCGCCTCTTCTCGTGACAACAAAATGACGCCGACGGCAAAAGCTCGCCGGTCGCAGGCCATGGCAGAGCGGCGACGGTTGGCTGTGCGCTCGGATAAGCGCCAAAGAGGCCGGCTTTTTGAGAATCATCCGCTGCGTCAAGGCGGCCCATCGTTTGCAATAAGAGAGCGCTTAGCGCTTCTTAATCACGGAAATATTGTATGGACGCGGGCAAGCAGGACCGCCCGGGGCACGAGCCGCCCGAGGCGGGCGAGCGATGGTTTGATGTGGAGGGGTTGGCGGCCGCGGGGGAGCGGGTGGGGCAGTTGGTGGGGTGCTCGGAGTTGATGCGCGGGGTATTCGCGGCGATTCGCTGGCTGGGCCCGTACAAGACCACGGTGTTGATTCAGGGCGAGTCGGGCACCGGCAAGGAGCTGGTGGCGCGCG
>JAKBMB010000018.1 GCA_021831785.1 Deltaproteobacteria bacterium
TGGACAGACTGCTCCATGACCGCGAGCGCCTGGGAGAATTCGTTCTCTTGCGCTGCCTGGTCGAGGTTCAGGTCCTATGCGGGCAGTGTCGGCGCAAGGGGCAAAACTCGACGGGGGCTAGGCCGCGGCGCCAACGCCCGGTCCAATCCGCGGCGCAATCGTAAAGCCTTGGTTTGTTCGATAAAAAACCGAAACTCTGACTCAAGGAGAAGGGAAAATGGGGAAAGTAGCAAGGGAGCTGGTCGAGAAAGCCGGCGTCAATGCCGGCCAGCTCGTTCAAAAGCTGGTGCGCGCCACCGGCGCGTAGTTCACCACGTACTAGTGTTATGCGATCTCGCGGGTGCTCGCGATCGGCTTTGAAGGCGTGGGCCTCAAGGAGATAATCTAGGACGCGCGAATCGAGGACCGCAATCACTTCGAGGCCCTGGTGCCGCGCATCTACGAGTTGGGCGGCGAGATTCACCGCGATATCAAGGACTTCTGCAAGGACTCCGCGTGTCCCGACGCATACCTGCCGAGCAAGCACGGAGACATGAAAGCCTTGCTCAACGTGCTGGTGGAACGGAGCGCTGCGCCATGCGCGTGTACACGGACATCTGTCAGATGACACATGGCAAGGATCCGCGCACCTATGAACTGGCCGCCGCAATTCTGCACGAAGAAACAGAGCACGAGGCCTGGTTCTCCGAGTTTCTAGGTGAAAAGCCTTCCGGCCACTTCCGGCGCGGCACGCCGGGCGAGTCGCCGTACGCCTCTCGCTTCCTCGTAGTGCCCAGGTAAGTCGGTCTCAAACCCGCCGGACTTCAGGATGAGGGCGCTTTGCCCTTCTCCTGCCCGCTCAACGCTGGCGTATTTCGTCCATGGAAACATACCGCTCCCGTTGGATAGAGGTGGCCCAATCGGCGGAGATTCCGGAGGGCGCCCTCAAAGAGGTTGCTGCGGGCGCCGCGCGCATAGTGATCGCCAACCATGCGGGCAACTTCTATGCCTTTCAGGCGCGATGCCCTCACATGGGCGCGCCGTTGAGCGAAGGGACGCTGGTCGGCTCGAAAATCGACTGCCCGTGGCATCACTATCTCTACGACCTCGCCACCGGCGAAAACTACTATCCGAAGTCAGTGTATCCCGAGGAGCTCAAGCACGCCGTGCCTCGGCTAAAGACCTTCCCCGTGCGCCAAGTTAACGGCCGGCTGGAAGTCAAGCTGGCCGACTAAGCCGCCCGGCGCGCTCGCGCTTAGTCAGCTCGCCGCGGGGAACTTGCAAAGAACAGCCGCTCGATACAATTAGCGAGAGGGGATCAGGCGCCGCCCAGCAGCCTACCCAAGCGACGCTTGAGCCTGGCGCTGGCTTGTCCCTTCGCGTGACCCGGGGGGTCCAGCCAATCTGGGGAGCGCGGACGCTTAGGCTTCGCCCGCCGTCTCTTTTTTCGCTTGAGCCCTTCGTCTGGGTTTGCGGGCCTTGGCCCGCTCTTCCGCGCCGCTGAACTCAACGACTGAAATTGGAGCGGCGTCGCCTACGCGCAGGCCGAATTTCACCACCCGCGTGTAGCCTCCGTGCCGGCTTTGAAAACGAGGGGCAATCTGGTCAAACAGTTTTTTCACTGCCTCCCGCGAAGCCAAAAAGGCAAAGGCGCGCCGGCGCGCGCTCAGGTCCGCGCGCTTGCCTAGCGTCACCATCTTGTCGGCGACGCGGCGCAGCTCCTTAGCCTTGGCGTCGGTGGTGCGAATCCGCTCATGGCGGATGAGGCTCACCATCAAATTGCGCAGCAGCGCCCTGCGATGCGCGCTGGTGCGGTTAAGTTTACGGCCTTGCTTCAGATGGCGCACGGCGGTGTTCCCTTTAGGCGATACCAAGCCGACTGCATTCTTACGCGGCCTCGCCCGATATTGAGACCTTTAAGCCGGCTGCCGCTGCTCGAGCTCGGCCCGCATCCGGTCCAGTTCGCTGCGCAGCGGCGGGTGCTCAAGCTGCGTGCCAAGCGACAAGCCCATGCCCGCCAGGACCTCTTTGACTTCGGCCAGCGACTTGCGCCCGAAGTTCTTGATCTTGAGCATGTCTTGCTCGCTCTTCTGCACCAGCTCGCATACGTACTTGATATCGGCGTTCTGGAGACCGTTGAAGGCCCGCACCGAGATGGGCAGGGTGTCCACCGGACGCAGCAGGTTTTCGTCCACGGCTCCGACCTTTTCCTCAGCGCCTTTGGGCGCACCCGCGGCCTCGGCTTCCTCCTCACCGATAAAGATCGACGCCTGGTCGCGCAGCACATGGGCCGCGTGCGCGAGCGCGTCCCGCGGCGTAACCGACCCGTCAGTCCAGATTTCGAGCACTAGCCGGTCGTAGTCGGTGCGCTGACCGACGCGAGCGTTGGTCACCGTGAAGTTGACCTTCTTGATCGGCGAAAACGTGGCGTCGAGCCCTATCGTGCCGATCGGCTGGCCGTCCTCGCCGAGCTCGCTCGGGACGTAGCCGCGGCCTTTGCTCACGACCAGCTCCATGTCGAGCAGCGCGTCTTTATCCAGCGTCGCAATATGTTGGTTCGGCGTCAGAATTTCGAGCTCCGGTCCGCCGGTAATTTCCGCGGCGCTCGCCACTGCCTGGCCCTGCACCTTGAGGATCGCGGTTATTTGGTCGTTGTTATACAAGCGCAGCCGCACCTCCTTGAGGTTGAGGATGATGTCGGTTACGTCCTCTTTGACTCCGGGCAAGCTTGAGAACTCGTGCAGCGCGCCCTTGATTCGCACTGCGGTGATGGCATAACCGGGCAGCGAGGAAAGCAAGACGCGCCGCAGGGCGTTGCCAAAGGTCAAGCCATAGCCGCGTTCGAACGGCTCGGCGATAAACCGGCCGTAGATCGTGGTCGTGACCCGCTGGTCAATTTCTATCGACTTTGGCTTGATCAGGTCGAGCCAATCCTTCTCCATAACTTCTCTTTCCCGTAACGCGTGAGATGAGATCTCGCGCAGTCCTCGCGAGTTTAGCGTCAAGCAGCGCCAACCTATTTCGAGTAGTGTTCGACGATGAGCTTCTCATTGATGGGCATAGTGAGGTCGGCCCGAGCAGGCAGTGAACGCAAAGAGCCGCGCATCTGTTCCCGCTCAAGCGCAATCCATTGCGGCGCTCCTCGCCGTTGAGCCAATTCGATAGCCTCTTGAATCACCTTTTTGCCGCGGCTGCCCTCGGCAATTCTGATCTCGTGGCCGACCGAAACCAAAAAGGAAGGCAGGGTGACGGTTCTCCCGCCCACCTGAATATGGCCGTGACGAACGAGCTGGCGCGCTTGCGCGCGCGAGGCGGCAAAGCCCAAGCGGTAGACGATATTGTCGAGCCTGCGCTCCAACAACGTCAAGAGGTTTTCTCCGGTCACGCCCGCGAGTCGTTCGGCCAGCGCGAAGTAGCGCTCGAACTGCCGTTCGCCCATGCCATAGATGCGCTTGACCTTCTGCTTTTCCCGCAGCCGGATGGCGAATTCCGAAAAGCGCGTGCGCCCCTGGCCGTGCTGTCCGGGCGGGTAGTTGCGCCGCTCGATCGCGCACTTGTCGGTATAGCAGCGCTCTCCCTTAAGAAAGAGCTTCAGCCCCTCACGCCGGCACAGTCGGCATACTTGCCCTAAATTTCTAGCCACCTTGGATCATCCTCGGACCAATCAAACCCGTCGTCGCTTCGGCGGCCGGCATCCGTTGTGCGGGATCGGTGTCACGTCCTTAATTGCGCTCACGCTGAGCCCTGCCACCTGGAGGGCGCGGATTGCCGACTCGCGTCCGGCGCCCGGTCCCTTGACGTGGACGATTACGCTGCGCATGCCGAACTCCGCCGCCTTTCTCGCGGCCGCCTCGGCCGCCATCTGCGCGGCGAAAGGCGTTCCCTTGCGCGAGCCCTTGAAGCCGACCGTGCCGGCGCTGGCCCAGCTCAGCACCATACCCTGCTGGTCGGTAATGGCAACAATGGTGTTGTTGAAGCTGGCATGAATTCGCGCTACCCCTTCAGCGACGTTGAGCCGCGAACGCCGGCGCTTGGCCGCAGTACCGCCCTTCTCCGCGGGCGCTTTGGCCGCGGGCGCTTGCGCCGTGGGTGCCTCCGCGGGCGCCCGCGCCTCACCTGCTTGAGTCTGTTTTCCCTGCTCCTCAGCCATTATGAAATCACTCTCAGCCCGCCAGGAATAGCCGCGAAGGCCCTCGCTCGCGTCACTTGCGCGGCGCCGCCTTCTTGCCGGCTATCACTTTGCGCGGCCCCTTTCGCGTGCGCGCGTTGGTATGGGTGCGCTGGCCGCGCACCGGCAACCCGCGGCGATGACGCACGCCGCGGTAGCATCCCACATCCATCAGGCGCTTGACGGATTGTTGAATTTCGCGCCGGAGGTCGCCTTCGACCTTGTAGTCCTGGTCGATGACCTGGCGAATCCTTACGGCCTCGTCCGCGCCCAGATCGTCGCTCTTCTTGTCTAGCGCAACCGCGGCGCGCTCGAGAATCTTGCGCGCGCTCGAGCGGCCGAGCCCATAGACGTACGTAAGGGCGACTTCCATCCGCTTGTTTTTCGGCAATTCGACCCCAGCTATCCGAGCCATCGCGACCTGCGAACCTCCTCAGCCCTGTCTCTGCTTATGACGCGGGTTGGCGCACAGAATGCGCACTACGCCGCGGCGCCGCACCACTTTGCAGTCCTTGCAAATCTTTTTTACCGAAGCTCTAACCTTCATAGGAACTGCACGCTCTGCGTCTTGCCGGTCCCGACTACCGGCTGCGATAGGTAATTCGACCCCGCGTCAAGTCATACGGCGAGAGTTCCACCGATACCTTATCGCCGGGCAAGATCTTGATGTAATGAAGGCGCATCTTCCCTGAAATATGCGCTAAGACGCGATGGCCGTTGTCCAACTCAACGCGAAACATCGCGTTCGGCAGCGCCTCGACTACGGTTCCCGTCACTTCTATCGCGTCAGCCTTAGGCATCGCTCAACCGGCTCAAAATCTCCGGCCCTTTGGCCGTGATCGCCACCGAATGCTCGAAGTGCGCGGAAAGCTTGCCGTCGGCAGTCACCGCCGTCCAACCGTCGCGCAAAATTTTCAGCGCCGCCGTTCCCTCGTTTACCATCGGCTCGATCGCCAGCACCATCCCTTCCTTAAGTCGCGGGTTAGCCATCCCGGAGCGAAAATAGTTTGGAACCTGCGGCTCTTCGTGCAGGCTGCGCCCGATACCGTGACCGGCGAACTCTTCCACCACCGAGAACCCCGCGTGCTCGACGGCCCGCTGCACGGCCAGCGATATATCGGCCACCCGATTACCGACGCGGGCCTGCTCGATACCGGCGTACAGCGCCTGGCGCGCGACCGCGATCAACCGCTCTGCGGTGTCGGACACCGTTCCAACCGCCACCGTTCGCGCCGCGTCAGCGTAATATCCCTGATATACGACTCCGTAATCGAGCCCCACGATATCGCCTGCCTTTAATTTTCGGCCGGAGGGTATGCCGTGGACAATTTCGTCGTTGACGGCAACGCACAGGCTTTTTGGATAGGCCGCCTGCGGACCCGGCCGGTATCCCTTGAAAGCCGGCCGCGCGCCCCGTTTGAGCGTCAACTCCTCTGCCATTCGATCCAGCTCTTCGGTCGTAGTCTCGGGCCGCGCCGCCGCCCCTACCTGGGCTAAAACCTCAGCCACAATCTGGCCCGCACGGCGGATTAGCGCGATCTCTTCGGGTCCCTTGAGCAGAATCACGCCGGCTTCGCCCCTCCTTTGAGCGCGTCGAGCATCCGCCGATGCACATCGCCGACAGGGCCCGAGCCGTCGATCCGGATCAAAATTCCCTTCTCCTCGTAATATTGGAACAGCGGCTTAATCTTGCCCGCGTACTGCTCAAGACGCATTCGAACCGTATCTTCGTTGTCGTCCTCACGCTGGTAGAGCTCGCCGTTACACTGATTACAAAGCTCCGCGTTGCGCGGCGGGTCAAAAATCGCGTGGTACATCGCCCCACAGTTTCTGCACACCCGCCGGCCGGAGATTCGCTTAACGATCTCCTCGTCACCGATCTCGAGCACTACAGCGCGTGACAACTTCTGCCCGGTACTCGCCAGCATCTCGTCCAGCGCCACGGCCTGCGCGCGCGTGCGAGGGAAGCCGTCCAGGATAAAACCCCTCACGGCATCCCCTTCGCCCATCCGCTCCACTACGGTTCGGAGCGCCAGTTCGTCCGGAACCAGCAATCCCCGCTCCATGTAACGCCTGGCTTCCGTACCGGTCGCCGTATGCCTGCGGGCCGCGTCGCGCAGCAGGTCACCGGTGGAAATCTGCGGAATATTAAGCTCCTGCGCAAGCAAACGCGCCTGAGTCCCTTTGCCGGCGCCCGGCGGGCCGAGCATTGCCAAACGCAAGCTTAGCCTCTCCTTGATTTGATCCGCCCGCGCCGCATGAAACCTTCGTAATTGCGCGTCAACAGATGCGTCTCAATCTGCGCCATGGTGTCGAGCGCAACGCCCACTACGATAAGCAGCGCCGTACCGCCGAAGTAAAACGGGACGTTGAACCGCTGGATCAAGAGGGTTGGCAGAACGCACACCGCGCTGACATAAATCGCCCCGCCGAGCGTGATTCGCGACAACACACGGTCAATATAGTCGGCCGTGTAGCGCCCAGGGCGTATTCCAGGGATGAACCCGCCGTGTTTCTTGAGGTTGTCAGCTACGTCAACGGGATTAAACGTGACCGCAGTATAAAAATACGCGAAAAAAACGATCAGCGCTACATAGGTTAGGTTGTAGACCACGCCACCTGGCGTGAGCAGCGAAGCGTAGCCCTTAAGTGCAGGCACGAAGGTCGCTACGGTGGCCGGAAAAACCAGGATCGACGAGGCGAAGATCGGCGGGATCACGCCGGAGGTGTTGATCTTTAACGGCAGGTGCGAACTCTGTCCACCGTAGATGCGCCGGCCCACCACGCGCTTGGCATACTGGACCGGAATCCTGCGCTGCGCGGTCTCGACGTAGACTATCCCGCCGGTAACCGCGAACGACAAAGCTAAAATGAAGATGAGCACGAACAGGCTCATCTCACCTTCGCGCACAAACTGCGCTGTGGTTCCGAGAGCACTCGGCAACCGCGCGACGATGCCCGCCATGATGATAAGCGAGATGCCGTTGCCGATCCCGCGCTCGGTTATTTGCTCGCCCAACCACATGATGAACATGGTGCCCGCGGTCAAGGTCATGACGGTGACGATGCGAAAGCCCCACCCCGGGTTGTACACCACCGGCCCACCGCCGGGCGCCTGAATTCTCTCCAGCGACACCGCGATCATGAACCCCTGAACAACGGAAAGCAGCACGGTGCCGTAGCGCGTGTACTGAGTTATCT
Source organism: Deltaproteobacteria bacterium (assembly GCA_021831785.1). Lineage (GTDB taxonomy): Bacteria > Desulfobacterota > Binatia > Binatales > Binataceae > JAJYYI01. The sequence goes on from JAKBMB010000018.1 coordinate 7,349, forward strand.
TGCGCCGCCCGGCCTCACCCTCCTTGTACAGCTCGTCCAGATACGGCGAGGCAACCTTGAGCAGGTCAAGGATAATCGCCACGGAAATGTAAGGCATGATGCCCAAGGCGAAGACCGAAAATCGCTCAAGCGCACCGCCCGAAAATAGATTGATCCAGCCGAATAGCGTGCTGCGCGCCGCGTCGAAAAACGAAGCCAGCGCCTGCGCGTCAATGCCCGGTGTCGGCACTGCCACGCCCACCCGGTAAACCGCCAACAGGGCGGCGGTGAATAGCAGCCTACGTCTTAACTCCGGGATGTGGGAAGCGTTTGAGAACCCCTGAAGCATGGAGGCTCAATTCGCCCCGATCACGACGGCGCTTCCGCCGGCAGCGATGATCTTTTCGCGAGCCACGCGCGAGAAGGCATGAGCGTTGACCTTAAGCGCTCGTTGGATTTCGCCCTCGCCTAATATTTTAACGCGCCGTCCGGCGGCAATCAGCCCGGCCTCGGCCAGAGCCTGCGGAGTTACCTCACTCACCTCGCCGAGTCTGGCCAGCTTTGCCAGGTTGACGACCGCAGTTTGCCGCCGGCGCGCCTCGTTGGCTACCAGACGGCGAAACCCGCGCTTGGGCAAACGCCTTTGCAACGGCATCTGCCCGCCTTCGTAACCCGGCGGCGTGTTGGCACCGCTGCGCGAGCCCTTTCCTTTATTGCCGCGGCCTGCGGTTTTGCCATGCCCCGAGCCGATTCCGCGCCCAACTCTTTTGCGCCGCCGCTTGGCGCCAGGCGTAGGCCTTAGCGTGCTTAAATCCATACCAGTTGCGTGCTGCCGCGTCCCGCGAACCGCCGCTACATGCGTCACTCGTCACTTTGCTGACCGCACGGAGTCTCGATCGCGAAACGATTCTGACCTAATTATGCCGCTCCAAATAGCTCTTGGTCTCGCTCGCCTAGCTCTTGATTGCGACCACCAGATGCGCCACGCGCCGCAGCATCCCTTCCACCGCGGGCGTGCGCTTGATCTCGCGCTCGCACCCGACCCTTGTCAGTCCCAAGCCGCGCAGCGTCTCGCGCACGCGCCGGTTGGTTCCGATCGGGCTGCGCGCGAGCTTGATTCGAACCATCCCTTCCATCGGCACTAGGCTGCGGGCTTAAGCTGGCGCCTTCTGACTTGCTCCACCTGTTCCGGGCTTCTCAGCCCAGCCAAGGCCTCGAAGGCAGCCTTCACCAGATTGTGTGGATTTGACGAACCAAGCCGCTTCGTCAACACGTCGGTAACGCCCGCAAGTTCGACCACGGCGCGCACCCCGCCGGCCGCGATGACCCCGGTTCCCGCAGCGGCCGGCTTGAGCATGACCTTGCCGGCGCCGAAATGGCCGATTACCTCATGTGGAATCGTGCCCCCGCGCAGCGGAACCCGCATCAAATTCTTCTTGCCCCGTTCCACGCCCTTGCGAATCGCTTCGGGAACCTCGTTGGCTTTGCCCAGACCGAATCCGACCAAGCCGCGCTGGTCGCCCACCACCACTAGAGCGCTGAAGCTAAAACGCCGCCCACCTTTGACCACCTTGGCCACGCGGTTGATGTGGACAACCTTTTCCTTTAACTCCAGACCCTGCGGGTCGATGCGTTCAGCCACTTAATCCACGCTCCCGTGCCGTAATCGATTCGCGTTCGGCGCGCCTGTAAGCGCGCTCGCCCGGCAAGAATTCAAAACTTGAGACCTGCCTCACGGGCCGCGTCCGCCAGCGCTTTGACTCTGCCATGGTAAAGAAAGCCGTTGCGGTCAAAGACCACAGCCTGGATTCCTTTTTCTTTACACCGCTCGGCGATGGCCTTGCCCACCACCTTGGCCGCGGCGAGGCTTCGCGTATTCGGCAGTCCACCTTTCACGGCCGCATCCTGGGTAGAAACCGCGGTCAGAGTGCGCCCCGACTGGTCGGAGATCACCTGGACATAAATATGCTTGAGCGAACGGTACACCGACAGGCGCGGGCATAAATCGCTGCCCCGAACTTTGCGCCGCACGCGCCTTTGGCGCGCCGCGCGCTTCTCGAATCGCTCCGCAACCATAGATACGCTCGCCGCCCGACTCCCTATTCTGCCATCTTCGCGATTCGTTGATCCGCGTTCATGAAAAGCCCGGGCAAATCACCCTGCCTCTTTACGCCGCGCGATCAAGCCGACTAGCTGCTCGCCGCGCCGGCGGCCTTGCCTGCTTTGCGCCGAATCATCTCATCCGAGTACTTGACGCCCTTGCCTTTGTACGGCTCGGGCGGCCTTAAGGCGCGGATTTCCGCCGCCACCGAGCCTAGAAGCTGGCGATCCGCGCTCTCCAGCGTCAATATCGTCTGCCGCTCCACCTTGGCCGTCACACCCGCCGGCAATTGGTAGACGATCGGATGCGAGTAGCCCAGACTCAGCGTAATCGCGTTACCTCTCACCTCAGCCCGGTAACCAACTCCATTTATCTCAAGCACGCGCGTGAAGCCCTTGCTCACGCCCTCCACCATGTTGGCCACTAGCTTGCGCGTAAGCCCGTGCAGGGCGCGCTCTCGTCTGGCGTCGTTCGGCCGCTTGACCACCAGCTTCGAGTCCTCGACACTAAGCTCGAAGCTTGCGGGCAGGCTCATCTCCAGTTTACCCTTGGGCCCGCTGACCAAGACCTGCCCGTTGACGACTTGCGCCTTGACGCTTTTGTCAAGGACCACCGGTAATCTGCCGATTCGCGACATCGCGCCGACCCGCCCTACCAGACCGCCAGCAAAAGCTCGCCGCCCACGTTGCGCTTGCGCGCCTCGCGGTCGGTCATCACTCCGAGCGGGGTCGTCAGGATATTAATCCCCAGTCCGCTCTGTATCTTGGGTATCTTCTTGGCACCCGCGTAAACACGCGCGCTAGGCCGGCTCACTCTCTTTACTCCCTGCAGCACCGGCCAATGTTCCGGCGTATAGCGAATGCCCACCAAGAGCTTCTTGCGCGGCCCTTGACCTTGGACCTCCACTCGCTCAAGAAAGCCCTCCTCCATCATCAAGCGCGCAACGGCCTCGCGCAGGCGCGAGTAATTATCTTCGACCTTGGCATGCCGCGCGCGCGCGGCATTTCTGATCTTGGTCAGAAAGTCGGCGATTGGGTCGGTCCGCATCGTTCACCCTCACCAACTGGCCTTCATCACGCCGGGCAGCGCACCCTTGAGCGCGAGGTTTCGAAGACAAATGCGACAAAGTTGAAAGCGCCGGTAAAAACCTCGGGAACGGCCACACAGCGGGCATCGATTATGACGCCGCACCGCAAACTTGGGCTGCCTTTGCGCCTTGACTATCAAGCACGTCCTAGCCATCGATTGTTTATCTTACTCCGTACTCCGTCAGCATCGACGCCGCGCGCCGCATCCGAGCGTCATCGCCGTCTTTTCTCACGCTGCCGCGCTCTCGCGCTCGGGCATCGTACCGCGAAACGGCATCCCCAGCAATTTTAGCAGCCAAAACCCTTCATAGTCGCTGCGCGCGCTGGTCACGAAAGAGATTGTAAGCCCCTTGACGCGGTCGACTTTCTCCAGGTCCAGCTCAGGAAAAATCGTATGTTCGCGGATTCCCAGCGAATAGTCGCCGCGGCCGTCGAAGGCTTTTTCGCTGACTCCGCGAAAGTCGCGCACCCGCGGCAAGGCGATCGTCACCAGGCGATCAAAAAATTCGTACATCCGACCGCCCCTTAACGTCGCCATCGCGCCGATCGGCACGTCCTTACGGATTTTGAAGTTCGAAATTGCCTTGCGCGCGCGCGTCACCACGGGGCGCTGGCCAGCTATCTGCGCCACTTCCTCAACCGCCGTGTCGAGCAGCTTGATGTTGTCGCGCGCCTCGCCAAGACCGATATTAATCACGATTTTCTCGAGCCTGGGAACCGCCAGGCGATTATTCAGCTTAAGTTCGCGCATCAGCGCTGGAACCACTTCCGCCTGGTAGCGCAGCCAGAGCCGGGCCGGCACTTTCTCCTCCGGGGCGGTCTCGACCTCAGTCGGCGCCTTCGGCTGGGCCGCGGCTTTTGCGCTCTTTGCGCCGGCTGCGCCGCTGGGCCGCGGCGGCTTTTTCTTGCCGGCGGCGGCGGTCTTTTCGCGCTCGTTTTCCTTGCCCGTCGCCATTAGCTGCTCTCCAGCGTCTCCCCGCAACGTCGACACACGCGCGTCTTGGTCTGGTCAGCGCCGGTCTTGTAGCCGACGCGCACCGGCGCGTTGCAACGCTCGCAAAACGCCATGACTTTACCGATGCTGAGCGGCGCCTCCTTTTCCACGATTCCGCCGGCCTGAGTTCCGCTGCGCGGCTTGAGATGGCGCTTGACGAGGTTAATCCGTTCGACGATGACTCTGCGCTCTTTGGGTAGCACCTTGGTGACTTTGCCGGTCTTGCCCCGGTCCCGACCGGACACCACCATGACCAGGTCGTTCTTTTTGATTTTGCACTTCGGCGCCGCCATCAGAGCACCTCGGGCGCAAGCGAGATGATTTTAACGAATCGCCGCGCGCGCAACTCGCGCGCAACCGGACCGAAGATGCGGGTGCCGATCGGCTCGAGCTGATTGTCCAGCAGCACGGCCGAGTTGTCGTCGAACCGAATATAGCTGCCGTCGGGGCGCCCCACCGGTTTGGTCGTTCGCACCACGACCGCTTTGGCGACCTCGCCCTTCTTGACCTTGGTGTTCGGTATCGCCTCCTTGACCGAGACCACGATTACGTCGCCGACGCTCGCGTACCTGCGTCGGCTCCCGCCGAGCACTTTGATGCACATCACGCGTCGGGCACCCGAGTTATCGGCGACGTCGAGAATGGTTTGGGCCTGGATCATCGCTCATTCGCTCCACTCAGCCAGCCGCCCGCACCAAAATTTTGCTCACCCGCCACCGCTTGTCCTTAGAGAGCGGCCTCGACTCGATGATCATGACGCGGTCGCCCTCGCGGCACTGCGACTGTTCGTCATGCGCTTTAAAGCGCCGGCGCCGATGAACCCGCTTGCCGTACTTCGGATGCTCGACTAGGCGCTCGACCATTACCACCACGGTCTTACGCATCTTGGCCGACACCACAATTCCTTCGCGGCGCTTGACTCGTGCGCGCATATCGTCTTTGGCCTTCCGCCACCCCCTCTGTCAGCGCGACGAGTTTTTCGCGCGCATCACGGTCAGAACCCGCGCCAGGTCCGCGCGCGCCTGGCGGAACCGGGTCGGGTTGTTGAGCTGGTTGGTCGCAAGCTTGAGCCGCAGGCGAAAAAGCTCCTCGCGTAATTCGCGCTCTTTAGCCCGCAGCTCTTCGAACTCAAGCTGCCTCAATTCCTCAGCCTGCAAGGGCCTCTTCTCCCCGCGTCACCAACGTCGTCCGCATCGGCAGCTTGTGCGCCGCGAGCCGCAGCGCTTCGCGCGCCATCGGCGCGTCAATGCCTTCGATTTCGAACAGGATTCGCCCCGGCCGCACCACCGCTACCCAGCCTTCGACCCCGCCCTTACCTTTCCCCATCCGGGTTTCCGCGGGCTTCTTGGTATACGGCTTGTCGGGAAAAATGCGAATCCAGACGCGCCCGCCGCGTTTCATATAGCGCGTCATCGCGATACGCGCTGCCTCGATCGTTTTGGCGTCCAGCCAAGTGGCCTCGAGGGCCTTAAGCCCGAACTCGCCGAAGTCCAGTTGGACCGCCCGACATTCGACGCCGCGCATCCGGCCCTTCTGCATTTTTCGATACTTAACTTTTTTGGGCGCTAACATCGCAATGTCATGCTCATCAACCTAAAGCAACGGTCCCTCGGCCAAGGGTTCGCAAGTGCTTAAGCCCGGATGCGCCGACATCTCACCGCGCGCTTAGGCGCCCGCGCCTCCCGTCTCGATCCCGCCTTTACCGCCCATCGCTAAAGCCCCTGGCCCGCACGCTTACTCTCTTCTTCCTGGCGCGTGACGACCTCACCGCGAAAGATCCAGACTTTGACGCCGATGACACCGTAGGTCGTGCGCGCTTGGGCGAACCCGTAAGCAACGTCGGCGCGCAAGGTCTGCGAGGGCACGCGTCCCTCCCGATACCATTCGGTGCGCGCGATCTCGGCGCCGCCGAGCCGACCCGAGACCTGTACCTTGATGCCCTGCGCGCCCATGCGCGTCGCCCGCGCCACGGCCTCCTTCATCGCCCGACGAAACGCCACTCGGCGCTCCAATTGCAGGGCGATATTTTCCGCCACAAGCTGCGGGTCGAGGTCGGGGCGGCGAACTTCGACGATATTGATGTACGGCTCCCGCGCGGCCATCATCTTTTGCACTTCGCCCTTGAGCTTCTCGATCTCTACGCCCTTCTTGCCGATGACGATGCCGGGGCGCGCGGTGTGGATGCTGATCTTCGCCTTGGACGCCATACGCTCGATCTCGATGCGCGAAATGCCGGCGTGATAGAGCCGCTTTTTTATGAACTCCTTAAGTTTCAAGTCCTCGTGCAGAAGCTTCGCGTAGTCTCGCCGCGCGAACCATTTGGAGTCCCAATTCTCTATAATGCCCAGGCGAAGCCCGCGCGGATGCGTTTTTTGTCCCACCGGCTGCTTTACTCCGAAAGTTCGTCGACCACTACCGTCAGATGGCTCGTCCGCTTGTGGATCGGCGTCACGCGCATATGCGCCCTGGGCAGCGAGCGTTTCGAGCTCGGCCCGGAGTCGGCGTTCACTCGCTTGACGAACAAGCGGTCTTCGTCCACGTTCTGCTGGTCGCGCGCGTTGGCGACCGCGGCCAAAAGCGCCTTGGCCACCAGCTTGCCGCCTCGCCGCGGCGTGAATTCGAGCACCGCGAGCGCCTCGCCGACGCGCTTGCCGCGGATAAGGTCGCACACCAGACGCAACTTGCGCGGCGCGATACGCGCGTAACGCGTGCGGGCAATCGCTTCCACGGCCGCTACGGCGCCTTCGGCGCGCTCGCTTCGGCACCTTTCACCTGGCCCTTGCGGTCGCCCGCGTGGCTGTGAAAAGTGCGCGTCGGCGAGAATTCGCCGAGCTTATGACCGACCATATTTTCCGTGCAGTACACCGGAACAAACTTGTGCCCGTTGTGCACCATGAAGGTCTGGCCGACCATTTCCGGAATGATCGTCGAGCGGCGCGACCAGGTCTTAATCGCGCGCTTTTCACCGCCGGCGAGATTGGCCTCGACCTTTTCCCGGAGATGCTGGTCGATGAACGGACCTTTTTTCAGTGAACGCGCCATACCACCAACCCGTTAACGCTTGCCGCGCGGCCGGCGGCTCACGATGTAGCGGTCCGACGGCTTGCGGCCCCGCGTCTTGAAACCCTTGGTCGGCGTCCCCCATGGCGACTGCGGATGATTCCCCTTCGAGCGCCCCTCGCCGCCGCCGTGCGGATGGTCCACCGGGTTCATCGCGACCCCACGCACATGCGGCCGCCGTCCGAGGTGGCGGGTACGGCCGGCCTTGCCTTGCGAGATATTCTCGTGGTCGAGGTTGCCGGTTTGGCCCACCGTCGCCCGGCATTGAGCCAACACCATCCGCTGCTCGCCGGAGGGCAGCTTGAGCAGCGCGTAGCGACCCTCTTTGGCCATGAGCTGCACCTGCGTGCCGGCGCCGCGCGCAAGCTGGGCGCCTTTTCCGGGCTTCATCTCGACCGCGTGAACAAAACTGCCCATGGGAATGTTCGCCAGCGCCAACGCATTGCCGGGCCTGATGTCGGCCTGAGGCCCGGACTCGACCATATCGCCCACCTGGAGCCCGACCGGCGCCAGGATATAACGCTTGTCGCCGTCGCGGTAATGCAGCAAAGCTACGTTGGCCGACCGGTTGGGGTCGTATTCAATCGCCGCCACGATTGCCGGCACGCCGTCCTTGTGGCGCTTAAAATCGATAAGTCGCAGCCGGCGCCGATGGCCACCGCCACGATAGCGACAGGTGATCCGACCGAGGTTGTTGCGCCCGCCCGAACGCTTAAGCGGGGCAAGGAGGCTCTTTTCCGGCGCCTTTTTGGTCAGCTCGGAGAAGTCCGCCACTTGTAAGAATCGCTGGCCGGGCGTGCGCGGCCTGATTTGGATTATCGCCATCGCCGAACGCTCTCTACCCTCTAGACCCCTTCGAAGAACTCGATTCGCTCGCCCTCTTTTAAGGTCACGTAGGCCTTTTTCCAGTCCGGGCGTCGTCCCGATGAGCGCCCCACGCGCCGCTCTTTGCCCTGAAAATTGCAGGTCCTGACCGCCGTGACGTTGACCTTGAACAGCTCTTCCACCGCCTGCCGAATGACGTTCTTGGTCGCCTGAGGGCGCACCTTGAATACCACCTGATTCGAGCGCTCGCTAAGACTGGTGCCCTTCTCGGTAACCAGCGGCGCCATCAGCACGTCGTAAGCCCGCATCAGTCGGCCTCCTCGAACCGCGCCTGGATGGCCTGCGCAGCCTTGACCGTGAGCAAAACCTCCGCGTAGTTGAGGATATCGTACACGTTGACCCCGGCGACCCGCAGCACCTTATGCCGCGCGAGGTTGCGCGCCGCAAGGATGAAACCCTCTTCGCCTTCGCCGACCACGACCAGCGCATGGGTAAGCCCCAACTTGTCCAGTAGCGTCCTGGCGAGCTTGGTTTTGGGACGTTCGAGCTCCAGCCGTTCGATCACTAAAAGCTTGCCTTCGCGGGCGCGCTCGGAGAGCGCCAAGCGCAGCGCCTTAGCGCGCTGCTTGCGCGGAATCTTGTACGAATAGTCGCGCGGGTGCGGACCGAAGATCGTCCCGCCGTGACGCCACAGCGGCGAGCGTGTCGAGCCGGCGCGCGCGCGTCCGGTTCCCTTCTGCCGCCACGGCTTGATTCCGCCGCCCGAGACCATTGCGCGGGTCTTGGTCGCGGCCGTTCCCGAGCGCCGATTCGCCCGCTGCATCAGCACGGCTTCGTGCAGCGTCCCCGCATTGCCCTCGTGAGCGAAGACTTTACCCGAGCCTTCGAACTCGCCGATCTGGCCCTGCTCGGCGCTGTACAGCGGCAGCTTAACGGTGCGCGCCTGAGCCTGCTCTTCGCCCATCTTAACCCTGCTTGGCGCGCGGCTCGGACCGTGTGGCGCGTTTAGCGGCATGCCTTACGATCACTACCGCGCCGTCCGCGCCCGGCGCGGCGCCCAAGACTACGATTGCGTGGTCCTCGGCCATCACGCGGCAGACGCGCAGATTGCCGACCGTCACCTGCCGATTGCCCATCTGGCCGGCCATCCGCAGCCCCTTGAACACGCGGCCGGGAAACGAGCGGTTCCCGATCGAGCCGCCGTGGCGGAAGTACTCATGCGTTCCATGCGAGCCGGGAAAGCCGGCAAACCCGTGGCGCTTAATCACGCCAGCAAATCCGCGGCCTTTGCAAAATCCTTCGACATCGACCATATCGCCGGCCTTGAAAACTTCAGCCACGCTTACCGCCTGGCCCACTTTGAGCTCGGCCACGCCGGCCTTGACAAATTCCCGCGTGACGATTCCCGGGGCGACGTTGGCCTTAGCGAAATGGCCGCGCAGCGGCTTGGTGACGCGCGTAAGCCTGCGGCGCCCAAAGGTGACCTGGACCGCGTCGTAGCCGTCGCTCACGCCGGTCTTGACTTGGGATACCATGCACGGGCCGAGCTCGATCACCGTGGCCGCGAAGCGACGCCCTTTGTCGTCCACGACCTCGGTCATCCCGACCTTCTTCCCAATGAGCCCGTTCAGCACCGCAATCACTCGAGCTTGATTTCGACGTCAACCCCGGCCGCAAGGTCCAGCTTGCCCAGGGCGTCGATCGTTTGTTGCGTCGGTTCGAGCACGTCAAGCAGCCGTTTGTGGGTTCTGATCTCGAACTGCTCGCGCGACTTCTTGTCCACGTGCGGCGACCGGTTGACGGTAAACCGCTCGATCCTGGTGGGCAGCGGAATCGGCCCGGCGACCCGCCCTCCGGTGCGTTTGATCGTGTCCACGATCTCGCGCACCGAGCGGTCCAGCAGCCTGTAGTCGTAAGCCTTAAGCCTGATTCTGATTTTGTCGTTCATCGCCAAGCTGCCGCCCGCCTGCCCGTACTCAAGCCCGCGCGCGCCGGACCACCGGTCCAATCTCCCGCGTTATTTCAAAATCTTAGACACGACTCCGGCGCCCACGGTGCGGCCGCCCTCGCGGATGGCGAAGCGCAAGCCCTCATCCATCGCAATCGGCGTGATCAATTCGCCGAGCAGTTTGATGTTGTCGCCAGGCATTACCATCTCCACGCCCGGCGGCAAATTGAGCACCCCGGTGACGTCCGTAGTGCGGAAGTAGAACTGCGGGCGGTAACCGGTGAAAAACGGCGTGTGCCGGCCGCCCTCTTCCTTAGTGAGAACGTAGGCCGAAGCCTCGAAGTTGGTATGCGGCGTGATCGTACCCGGCTGCGCCAGCACCTGGCCGCGCTCGACCTCTTCGCGCTTGAGCCCGCGCAGGAGCACGCCGATATTGTCGCCGGCCTGCCCCTCGTCGAGCATCTTGCGGAACATTTCGACCCCGGTGACAACGGTCTTCTGGGTCTCGCGAAAGCCGACGATTTCGACTTCCTCGCCCACCTTTACTCGGCCCTTCTCGACGCGGCCCGTCACCACCGTGCCTCGCCCGGAGATGGTGAAAACGTCCTCGATCGGCATCAAGAACGGCTTGTCGATCTCTCGCGTGGGCAGCGGGATGTAGCTGTCCACGGCATCCATCAGCTCGAGGATCGGCTTGCAGTTCGGGCAGTCCTCCTTGCCGCACCCGCACTCAAGCGCCTTAAGCGCACTGCCGCGGATAATCGGCGTCTCGTCGCCCGGGAATTCGTACTTCTTGAGCAGGTCGCGAACTTCGAGCTCGACCAAATCGAGCAGCTCCGGATCGTCCACCATGTCCACCTTGTTCATGAAGACCACGATCCGCGGCACCCCGACCTGGCGCGCCAACAGGATATGCTCGCGCGTCTGCGGCATCGGACCGTCGTTGGCGCCCACCACCAGGATCGCCCCGTCCATCTGCGCCGCCCCGGTGATCATGTTCTTGATGTAGTCGGCGTGGCCCGGGCAATCGACGTGCGCGTAGTGGCGCTTGGCGGTTTCGTATTCGACGTGCGCGATGGCAATTGTGATCCCGCGCTCGCGCTCCTCGGGCGCCTTGTCGATCTGGTCAAACGGTGTGAAGTTGGCGAGCTTGCGCGCGGCCAGAACCTTAGTTATCGCCGCCGTCAGCGTGGTCTTGCCGTGATCGATATGACCAATCGTGCCCACGTTGAGGTGCGGTTTGGTGCGTTGGAACTTAGCCTTGCCCATTCTTACTAACCTCCGCTTACCGGCCCTCTTGCCAATCCTTCAGTCGCGAAAGCCTTCACGCGCGCGGCGAGGATTCAACGGCGCCGCGTCCTTGCGCGGTCAATTCCTCGAACACTTGCTGGGGAACCGGCTCATAGACCGCGAACTGCATGGTATAGGTGGCTCGTCCTTGGCTGAGCGAGCGCAGACGCGTGGCATAGCCAAACATGTTCGCCAGCGGCACCCGCGCCTCAATCACCTGTGCGTTGCCGCGGTCTTTGAGGCTTATGATCTTGCCCCGGCGCGCGTTGAGATCGCCAATCACGTCGCCCATGAATTCCTGCGGCGTCACCACCTCGACCTCCATCACCGGCTCGAGCAGGATCGCGGCGGCCTTCTCGGCGGCCTCCTTGAACGCCATCGAACCGGCGATCTTGAAGGCTATCTCGGAGGAATCGACCTCGTGATGCTTTCCATCAATCAACACCGCCCGGATATCGACCATCGGATAACCCGCGACTACGCCGCTCTCGGCGGCCTCGCGGACCCCATCTTCAATCGCGGGAATAAAATTGCGCGGCACCGCGCCGCCCTTGGTGGCGTCAGTAAACTCAAAGCCCCCGCCCTTGCCCAGCGGCTCCAAACGCAAATCGACCACGCCGAATTGGCCGCGTCCGCCGCTTTGGCGCACGAATCGTCCTTCCGCCTCGGCCGCGCGCCGAATCGTCTCGCGGTAAGCGACCTGGGGCCTGCCGACGTTGGCGTCAACGTTGAACTCCCGCAAAAGGCGCTCGACGATAATCTCAAGATGCAATTCGCCCATCCCCGCGATGAGCGTCTGCCCGGTGTCGCGGTCGACTCCCACCCTGAAAGAAGGGTCTTCTTTGGCCAGCTTGCCCAGCGCCTCGCCCAGCCGCTCCTGATCGGCCTTGGTCTTGGGCTCGATCGCGACCTGAATCACCGGCTCGGGGAACTCGATGGCCTCAAGCACGACCGGATGCGCCGGGTCGCACAACGTATCGCCGGTGGCCGTGTCGCGAAGCCCCACGGCGCAGATATCGCCGGCGTAGACCTCGGCAATCTCCTCGCGCTTGTTGGCGTGCATTTTTACCAGGCGGCCGATTCGCTCGCGTTTGCCGCGCCGCACATTGAGCACCGAATCGCCGCTTTGCAGCCGCCCCGAGTAGACGCGCACGAAAGTCAGCGTGCCGATATACGGGTCGGTCATGATCTTGAAAGCCAGCGCCGCGAACGGCTCATCGTCGCGCGGCCAACGCTCTTCGAGCTTCTCGCCGTTTTTACCCACCACCGGCGGCACGTCGGTCGGCGCCGGCAAATACTCCACCACCGCATCGAGCAGCGCCTGCACGCCCTTGTTGCGGAAGGCCGAGCCCAGGATCACCGGAACCAGCGCCAGCTTAAGCGTCGCCGCGCGCACCGCGGCGCGAATCTGCGCCGGTTCGATCGCGCCGCCGTTTAAGTACGCTTCCATCACCCGTTCGTCGTGATCGGCCAGCGTCTCCAAAAGCCTATCGCGCTCGACGCGCGCCTGCTCCTGAAGCTCGCGCGGAATCGGTTCGACGCGGTAATCGGCGCCCAGCAAGTCCTGGTCCCACACTAAAGCCTTTTGTTCGATCAGGTCGATTACGCCATGGAAGCGGTCTTCTTCGCCAAGCGGAAGTTGCAGCAGCAGCGGCCGCGCTCCCAGCCGCTCGGCCATCTCGACCAGCACCCGCCGGTAGTCGGCGCCAACGCGATCCATCTTGTTGATGAACGCGATGCGCGGCACGCGGTACTTATCTGCCTGGCGCCACACCGTCTCGGATTGCGGCTCCACGCCACCCACGGCGCAAAACACCGCCACCGCCCCGTCCAGTACGCGCAGGCTGCGCTCCACCTCGATAGTGAAGTCGACGTGGCCCGGGGTGTCGATGATGTTTATCCGGTGATTGCGCCAAAAGCAGGTGGTTGCGGCCGAGGTAATCGTGATCCCGCGCTCCTGCTCCTGCGCCATCCAATCCATGGTCGCGGTGCCTTCGTGCACCTCGCCAATCTTATAGTTGATTCCGGTGTAGTAGAGGATGCGCTCGGTGGTGGTAGTCTTACCGGCATCGATGTGCGCCATGATGCCGATGTTGCGCACACGTTCAATGGGGGTTTGGCGGGCCATGAGTACTCCAACACTCGGCAGATACTACCAGCGATAATGAGCGAAAGCGCGGTTGGCTTCCGCCATGCGGTGAGTGTCTTCCCGTTTCTTCACCGCTCCCCCCCGATTGGCGGCCGCCTCGCTGATCTCGTTGGCAAGCCGCTCCTCGAACGTCTTCTCCCCTCGCGCGCGCGCCGCCTGCGCCAGCCAGCGCATCGCCAGCGACGAGCGCCTGACCGGGCGCACTTCGACCGGCACCTGGTAGTTGGCTCCGCCGACTCGGCGCGACCTAACCTCGACCGCTGGCCTGACGTTCTCGAGCGCGCGCTTAAACAACGCCAGACCGTCTTCTTGACCGCGCCGGCCGGCGCTCTCCAAAGCGCCATAGAAGACGCTTTCGGCCAGCGATTTCTTGCCCTTAATCATCAGGATGTTGACGAACTTTGCCACCGCCCGGTCATGATACTTGGGATCCGGCGCAACCTCTCTGATTCTAGCTTGACTTTTGCGGGCCATAGCTCACTTGGGCTTTTTCGCGCCGTACTTCGAGCGCCCTTGGCGGCGCTCCTGAACGCCGATTGAGTCAAGCGCCCCGCGCACCACGTGATAGCGCACGCCGGGCAGGTCTTTGACGCGCCCGCCGCGGATCAAGACCACCGAGTGCTCCTGTAGATTGTGGCCCACCCCGGGTATATAGGTCGTCACCTCGTGGCCGTTGGATAGGCGCACACGCGCCACCTTGCGCAGCGCCGAGTTGGGTTTTTTCGGCGTCGAGGTGTACACGCGCGTACAGACCCCGCGCTTTTGCGGCGACCCTTCCAGCGCGGGCGCGCTGGTCTTGTAGCGCTTCTTTTGCCGCGCACCCCGGATCAATTGGTTAATCGTAGGCACTGTCTGCCAGCCAACCTTAATTTCCCGGGCAACCGGCCGCGACCGGCTGCTGCCCCTGACGGTGAGTAAACCCTTCGAACAGACCGCCCAAGGATGCGCTCGCACCCTTGGGCGACGCCTGCATTTTTACGCTAAAGCTGCCGTATTGTCAATCTCCAGGCGCCAGCTCAGCTTCTGCAAGCTCGAGCTCCGGCGCTTGTCCCTCGTCGCCGACGGAGCGAATGTCAATCCGCTGGTAGGCGGGCATCCCGGTTCCGGCGGGAATCAACCGCCCCATGATAACGTTCTCCTTGAGCCCGACCAACCGGTCCACCTTGCCGTTAATCGAAGCCTCGGTGAGCACCTTGGTGGTCTCCTGGAACGACGCCGCTGAGATGAAACTCTCTGTCGACAGCGAGGCCTTGGTGATGCCGAGCAACAGCGGTTCGGCGATCGCCGGCTCTCCGCCGCGGCCGAGCACCTGCATGTTCTCCTCCTCGAAGCGCCAGCGCTCGACCTGGTCGCCGATCAAAAAGCTGGTGTCGCCGACTTCCTTAATTCGCACCCGCCTTAGCATCTGGCGCACGATCACTTCGATGTGCTTGTCGTTGATGCGCACGCCCTGAAGCCGGTACACCTCCTGGATTTCGTCCACCAGATACTTGGCCAGCGCCTTTTCGCCCAGGATCGTGAGGATGTCGTGCGGGTTGGAAGACCCCTCCATCAGGGGATCGCCGGCCTTGACCGCATCACCCTCATGAACCGAGATGTGCTTGCCCTTGGGAATCAGGTACTCGCGCGCCTCACCCACCTCGGGCGTGATCATTACCTTGCGCTTGCCCTTGGTGTCCTTGCCGAACGAGATCACGCCGTCGATCTCGGCGATCACGGCGAACTCCTTGGGCCGGCGCGCCTCGAACAACTCGGCCACGCGCGGCAGGCCGCCGGTGATGTCCTTGGTCTTGGTCGTCTCGCGCGGCAGCTTGGCGATAACGTCGCCCGGGTAGACCTCTTGGCCCTCGAGCACGTTGATGTAGGCGCCGACGGGCAGAAAGTAGCGCGCGTATTCTTGTTTGTCCAGGATTCTCGCCGTCTTGCCGCTTGCGTCCTTAATCGAGATGCGCGGCCTCAGGTCAAGCTCCTTGAACTCGACAATTACCTTGGAACGGGCGCCGGTGCGCTCATCGACCCGCTCTTCCATCGTCTTGCCTTCGATCACGTCGCCGAACTTAATCGCGCCGCCCGCCTCGGTGATGATCGGCGTCGTATAGGGGTCCCATTCCGCGATCAACTCCCCGGCCCGCGCCCGTTCTCCTTCGCCTTTGCGCAGGCGTGCGCCGTGAACCAGCGGGTAGCGTTCGCGTTCGCGCTCGCCTTCCTTTAGAGTCTCGGCGATCGCAATCTCGCCGCGCCGCGACATCACCACCAAGCTCCCCTCGCGCCCCTTGACGGCGTTGACGTTGTGCAGCCGGATCACGCCGTCGGTGCGCGCCTCCAGCGTGGTTTGCTCGGCGCGCCGGCTGGCGGTGCCGCCGATATGGAAGGTGCGCATCGTGAGCTGCGTGCCCGGCTCGCCGATCGATTGCGCGGCGATGGTTCCTATCGCTTCGCCCAAATTCACCATCCGTCCCCGCGCCAAGTCGCGCCCGTAGCACATCACGCATACGCCGCGGCGCGACTGACAGGTCAGCACCGAGCGGATTTTGATCCGCTCAAGCCCGGCCTCTTCGATCAGCGCGACCTTGTCTTCGTCAATCTCCTCGTTGGCGCGCGCGATAACCTGATTGGTGAACGGGTCGCGCACTTCCTCCAACGCCACCCGCCCGAGCACGCGGTCGCCGAGCCCCTCGATAATCTCGCCGCCTTCGATGAGCGGGCTTATCTCGATTCCGTCCATCGCCCCGCAGTCGGTCTCGGTGATAATCGAATCTTGCGCCACGTCGACCAACCGGCGGGTCAGGTAGCCCGAGTTGGCGGTCTTGAGCGCAGTGTCCGCCAGCCCCTTGCGCGCGCCATGGGTGGAAATGAAGTACTGCAGCACGGTCAGGCCTTCGCGAAAGTTGGCGGTTATCGGCGTCTCGATAATCTCGCCCGACGGCTTGGCCATCAGGCCGCGCAGCCCGGCCAACTGGCGAATCTGTTGCTCCGAGCCCCGCGCTCCCGAGTCAGCCATTATATAGATGGGATTGAAGGAGTCGCCGCGCACCTCGGTGCCGTCCGGCTTGCGTCCGTACACCTCGGTCTTAAGTCCGCTGAGCACCTCGCCGCCGATCCGGTCCTGCACCTCGGCCCAGATATCGACGACTTTGTTGTAGCGCTCGCCGTCGGTGATCACGCCGTTGTTGTACTGGCGGTGGATCTCATTGACCTGCTTTTGCGCCTCCTCGAGCAGGCGCGCCTTCTGCGGCGGAATTGTCATGTCAGTTATCGCGATCGAGATGCCGGCCCGCGTAGCGTACTCAAAGCCGATGTCCTTGAGCCGGTCGGCGAAAATCACCGTCGCCTTGGTGCCGGACCGCCGGTAAGCGAGGTCGAGCAGGTTGCCGAGCTCTTTTTTCTTCATCGTCCGGTTGACCTCGGCAAAGGAGATTCCGCGCGGCACGATCTCGTACAGCAGCACGCGTCCGACCGTGGTTTCGATGCGCTCCACACCCGCCGGCTTAAGCGGCGCGGCGCCGGCGCCGCCGTTGGCGCTGATGATGGCGGCCGCGAGTTGCTCCTCGCCCTCGTCGGCCGACAGGTTAAGCGAATCATCGACCTTCTCCAACGGTAGCCGCACCACGATCCGCGCGTGCAGCTCCACTTCGCCGTGATCGTAAGCGATGCGCACCTCGGTCGGGCTGGAAAAGCGCTTGCCCTCGCCCTTGGCCAAGGGCCGCTCGCGCGTCATGTAATACAGCCCCAGCACCATGTCTTGGGTGGGCACGATGATCGGCTTGCCGTTGGCCGGCGATAGAATGTTGTTAGTGGACATCATAAGCACGCGCGATTCGGCCTGAGCCTGAATCGAAAGCGGCACATGGACCGCCATCTGGTCGCCGTCGAAGTCGGCGTTGTAGGCCACGCATACCAGCGGATGAAGCTGAATCGCGCGCCCCTCGATCAGAACCGGCTCAAAGCCCTGGATGCCCAATCGATGCAGCGTCGGCGCGCGGTTGAGCAGCACCGGATGCTCGCGGATGACCTCGTCGAGAATGTCCCACACCTCACGGCTTTCCTTCTCCACCATCTTCTTGGCGCTCTTGATGGTGGTGACGTAGCCGCGCTCTTCGAGCTTGTTGTAGATAAAGGGCTTGAACAGCTCCAGCGCCATCTTTTTCGGCAGCCCGCACTGATGGAGCCTGAGCTCCGGGCCCACCACGATGACCGAGCGCCCGGAGTAATCCACGCGCTTGCCGAGCAGGTTTTGCCGAAAGCGTCCGGCCTTGCCCTTGAGCATGTCGCTCAGCGACTTGAGCGGGCGTTTAGCCGGCCCGGTCAACGCGCGGCCGCGCCGCCCGTTGTCGAACAGCGCGTCAACCGCCTCCTGCAGCATCCGCTTCTCGTTGCGGATGATTATCTCCGGCGCGTTGAGCTCGATGAGCCGCTTAAGCCGATTGTTGCGGTTGATAACCCGCCGGTAGAGATCGTTTAAGTCCGAGGTCGCAAACCGCCCGCCGTCCAGCGGCACGAGCGGGCGCAGGTCGGGCGGAATAACCGGCAAAATCGTCAGGATCATCCATTCCGGCTTGTTGCCGGACTCGCGAAAGGCGTCCACGACCTTAAGCCGCTTGGCGACCTTTTTGCGCCGCGCTTCGCTCTGCGTGGCCTTCATCTCCTGGCGCAACTCCACGCTGAGCTTTTCCAGGTCGAGCTGGCGCAGCAGCGTGCGAATCGCCTCGGCGCCCATCTCCGCCTTGAAGCCTTCGCCGTACTGCTCACGCGCCTCGCGATATTTGCGCTCGGTGAGGATTTCCTTATGCTGCAGCGCAGTCTCGCCGTGGTCGACGACGACATAACACTCGAAGTAGAGCGTCTTTTCCAGTTCCTTGAGCGTCATGTCGAGCAGCGCCCCGATGCGTGACGGCAGGCTGCGCAAAAACCAGATATGCGCGACCGGGGCCGCCAGGTCGATATGCCCCATCCGCTCGCGCCGCACCTTGGACTGGATCACCTCGACCCCGCATTTCTCGCACACCACGCCGCGGTGGCGCATCCGCTTGTACTTCCCGCAGTTGCACTCGTAGTCCTTAGTGGGACCAAAGATCTTCGCGCAGAACAACCCGTCGCGCTCCGGCTTAAAGGTGCGGTAGTTGATGGTCTCGGGCTTCTTGACCTCGCCATGAGACCAGGAGCGGATCATCTCGGGCGAAGCGATTGAAATGCGGATCGCATTGAACGAAACCGGGTTCTTCGGCTTCTCGCTTGTCCCAAAGACGTCTTCCATACCAGATTTCTCCTCCGGCTTTACGCGCCGGCGTCACCGCCGGTCTGCGCGTCCTCAAGCAACTCGACGTTCAAACACAGCGATTGCAGCTCTTTGACCATGACGTTGAACGACTCGGGAAGGCCGGGCTCCAGGCTGTTCTCGCCCTTGACGATCGCCTCGTACATTCTCGCGCGCCCGGCCACGTCGTCCGACTTTACCGTCAGCATCTCCTGCAGCGTGTAAGCCGCGCCGTAGGCCTCAAGCGCCCACACTTCCATCTCGCCCAGGCGCTGCCCGCCGAACTGCGCCTTGCCGCCCAGCGGCTGCTGGGTGACTAGGCTGTAGGGGCCGGTCGAGCGGGCGTGGATCTTGTCTTCGACCAGGTGATGCAGCTTCATCATGTACATCACGCCCACGGTCACCTTGTGGTCGAACGGCTGTCCGCTGCGCCCGTCGTAGAGCACGCATTGACCGTTCTCGGGCAAGCCGGCGCGCTTTAGCAATTGAAATATTTCGCCTTCGCTCGCGCCGTTGAACACGGGCGAGGCGACGTGGATTCCCTCGCTGCATTTCGCGCCGAGCTTGAGCACTTCGTCATCGGGAACCTCGGCGCTGAACTCCGGCGTGAACCCGTCGGCGTAGAGCTCGGCCAGCCGCTTGCGCACCTGCGCCGGCTCGGCGCCATGGCTTACTTCGCCGGCGACCTGGTAGCCCAGCTCGCGCGCCGCCCAGCCCAGGTGGGTCTCCAGTATCTGCCCGACATTCATGCGCGAGGGCACGCCGAGCGGGTTAAGTACGACGTCTACCGGCGTGCCGTCGGCCATGTACGGCATGTCCTCCTCGGACACGATTCGCGAGACTACGCCCTTGTTGCCGTGGCGCCCGGCCATCTTGTCGCCCACCTGCAGGCGGTGCTTGATGGCGACGAACACCTTGACCATTTTGAGCACGCCCGGGGCAAGCTCGTCGCCAGCCTTGAGCCGCTCGGCCTTGGCGGTGTAATGCTCGCGCACCGTCTTGACGTTGGCCTCCATCGCCGACAGCGCCTGCCTCACCTCGCGCATCGCCTCTTCGTCCTCGACGCGCAGCTCGCTCCACAGCGGCTGGGCGAGGCCGTCAAGGTCTTCGGGCGAAAGCTTGTGGCCTTTCTGCCATACCGCGCGCCGCTCGCGGTCGCGCACCGGACTGGCCAGCGGCTTTCCGGCCAGCGCGCGCTTGAGCCGGCGCAGAGTCTGCACGTGGCTGATGCGAACCTCGTCGGCTTCGTCCTGCTTAAGCCGCTCGCTCTCGACGCTGTCAATCTCCTGGCTGCGCTCATCTTTAGCCACCCCGCGGCGCGCAAATACGCGGGTATTGATGACGATCCCTTCAACCCCTGGCGGGACGCGCAGGCTGGTATCGCGCACCTCGCCAGCTTTTTCACCAAAGATCGCGCGCAAAAGCTTCTCCTCCGGGCTAAGCTGTGTCTCGCCCTTGGGCGTGATCTTGCCGACCAGGATATCGCCCGGGCGCACCTGGGCCCCGATGCGTACCACGCCGCCCAAGTCCAGGCTCTTGAGCGCTTCTTCGCCGACGTTGGGAATATCGCGTGTGATCTCCTCGGCTCCCAGCTTGGTGTCGCGCGCGACACATTCGAACTCTTCGATATGAACCGACGTGAAGAGGTCGTCTTTGACCACTCGTTCGGAAATGAGGATGGAGTCCTCGAAGTTGTAGCCGCCCCACGGCATGAAGGCCACCACCACGTTGCGCCCCAGCGCAAGGTCTCCGAGCTCGGTCGAGGGGCCGTCGGCCAGCACGTCGCCCGCTTTGACCCGCTCGCCCTTGTTGACGATCGGGCGCTGGTTGATGCAGGTGTTCTGGTTGGAGCGCCGGTACTTGATCAGGTTGTAGATGTCCACGCCGGTGTCGCGGCCGTCGACTCCCGGTTTGTCGGCCCGCACCACTAGACGGTTGGCATCCACGCTTTCGACCACGCCGTCGCGCCGCGAGATGACCGTCACGCCGGAGTCACGACCCACCACGCGCTCCATACCGGTGCCGACCAGCGGCGCCTCGCTGCGCAAAAGCGGCACCGCCTGGCGCTGCATGTTCGAGCCCATCAACGCGCGGTTGGCGTCGTCGTTCTCCAGAAACGGGATCAGCGAAGCCGCCACCGACACCAACTGGGTGGGCGAGACGTCCATGTAGTTCACTTCGTCGGGACGCACCATGGTGAACTCGCCGCGCTGGCGCGCCGAGACCAACTCCTTGATAAACCGCCCTTGCTCGTCGATCGGCGCGTTGGCCTGAGCGATGACCTTGTCCTCTTCCTCCAGCGCCGACAGGTAGACCACGCGGTCGGTGACGCGGCCTGACTCCACCACGCGATACGGCGTCTCTATAAAGCCGAACTCGTTGACCCGCGCGTAGGTCGAAAGCGCCGCAATGAGACCGATGTTCGGCCCCTCGGGTGTCTCGATCGGGCAGACGCGCCCGTAATGGGTCGGATGAACGTCGCGCACCTCAAAGCCGGCGCGCTCACGCGTAAGCCCGCCGGGGCCCAGCGCCGAAAGCCGGCGCTTATGCGCGATCTCCGACAGCGGATTAGTCTGGTCCATGAACTGCGAGAGCTGCGAGGAGCCGAAGAACTCCTTGATCACCGCAGAAGCCGGCTTGTAATTGATGAGTTCCTGCGGCATCAGGGTCTCGATATCCTGCAAGCTCATACGCTCTTTGATCGCGCGCTCCATGCGCACGAGCCCGATGCGGAACTGGTTCTCGACCAATTCGCCCACCGCGCGCACGCGCCGGTTGCCGAGATGGTCGATGTCGTCCACCTGGCCGTTGCCGTTGCGCAACTCAAGCAGATAGCGCACTACTTCCAGGATGTCTTCGCGCCGAAGCGTCCCCTGCTCGAGCGGCACCTCGATTTTGAGCTTGCGATTAAGCTTAAGACGCCCGACCCGCGAAAGATCGTAGCGGTCCGGGTTGAAAAACAGATTGTTGAAAAACGCCGTCGCGGTCTCGGCCGTCGGCGGGTCGCCCGGGCGCAGGCGTTTGTAAATCTCGATTATCGCTTCTTCGGGACTACCCACCTTGTCCTGCAGCAGCGTCTGGCGCAGCGGGCCGCCGCCAGGCTGGTCTTCGGCGAACAGGACTTCTATCTGCTTGACCCCACGCTCGCCGATCTTTTGCAAAATCTCCTGCGCAACCTCATGGTTGGTTTCCAGCAGAACCTCGCCCGTCGTCGGGTCAGCCACGTCATGCGCCGAGATGCGCCCGACGACCTCGTCGAACGCGATCGGCACCTCTTGAATCTTGGCCTGCTCCATTTGGCGCACCAGCGCGCGGCTGAACTTGCGCCCCTGCTCGGCGATTATCTCGCCGGTGCGTGGATCGACGACGTTGCGCGTCACCCGGGTGTTGAGCAAAAGCTGCGGCTTAAACACCTTGCTCAGAGCGCCGCCGCTGAGCTTTATAATGTCGGTGCGGTAGTAATAGTTGAGCAGGTCTTCGACCGTCATCCCGAGCGCGCGCAGCAGCACCGTGGCGGGAAATTTGCGCCGCCGATCGATCCTCACATAGAGCACGTCGCGCGGGTCGAACTCGAAATCCAGCCAGCTCCCGCGGTAAGGAATAATCCGCGCCGAATAAAGCAGCTTGCCCGAATGGGCACGGCCCTTATCATGCTCGAAAAAGACTCCCGGCGAGCGATGGAGCTGGGAGACGATCACGCGCTCGGTGCCATTGATCACGAAGGTCGCGTTGGTGGTCATCAGCGGTATCTCGCCGAAGTACACCTCCTGCTCCTTGACGTTCTTGATCGAGCGATGGCTGTCCTCCACCTCCCAGATGACAAGCTGGATCCTGACCTTTAGCGGTGCCGCGTAGGTCATTCCGCGCTGGCGGCACTCCTCAACGTCGTACTTCGGCGTTCCCAGCTCGTAGTTGACGAATTCGAGCGACGCGGTCTCGTTGAAATCCTTGATCGGAAAGACCGACTTAAAGACCGCCTGCAGACCGGCATCGGCGCGCTGCTCGGGCGGGATATCGCGCTGGAGGAATTCCTCGTACGACCGCCGCTGAATTTCCATCAAGTTGGGTAGGTCGATAACCCGCTTGATCTTTCCGAACGAGCGCCTAAGGCGAACGTTATCGGTAACCTGAGACTGCTGCGTCATACCTTCTCACCTCACCCGACCGGCGTTCTTGCGGCCTTGAGTGAAAGCATCGCCTCGCCGTGGCCCAGCTTCCGAGAGCCGGCGTAGCTAGCCGCAGGCGAAGCCTTGCAACACGAAGACAAAACTTACATCGAACGCGAAGAGCGTCCTCTCTTTGGTTTCACTTAAGCTCCACCGTAGCCCCTGCTTCGGTCAGCTTCTTCTTAATCTCTTCGGCTTCAGCCTTGTTTACACCCTCTTTAACCGCCTTGGGCGCGCCGTCGACCAGGTCCTTGGCCTCTTTAAGCCCCAAGCCCGTGATTTCGCGCACGACCTTGATTACCTGGATTTTCTTGTCGCCGACTCCGGTCAGCATCACGGTGAACTCGTCCTGCTCCGGCGCCGCTTGCGCCGTCGCGGCGGCACCGCCCGCCGGCGCCGCCGCAACCGCCATCGGCGCTGCCGCCGACACCCCGAGCTCGGCCTCGAGCTCTTTGACCAGGGCCGCGGCTTCCATCAGGTTAAGGTTTTTCAAGTACTCTTTGACCTGCTCCCTACTTAGCTGTGCTTCTGCCATCGCGCTTCTCTCCTTAAGATATTGGCCGACGCGCGCCGCGTGATCGGCCGGCGGGCCAGCTTTCGCTTCGCAACTCGCGTCCTATGACGCTATAAAAACCTACGGCGAAGGGCCTTACGCCGTCCGCGCAAAGGCCCTCGCCTTCGGGCCTCTTCAGCCCTTGCTCCGGCCACCGGCGCCGCCGCTCGTTCACGTCACGCGGCGACGGCCGAGCATAAGCTGAAAATCGATGCTGCCTGCGTCAACGAAACCATTGCGGCCGTGCAAGTTCGGCGCGCATTGCGCCAGGAGCTTCGCCGTCGCGCTTCATTGCCCTCAGCTTCGCAAGCCGCCGGCAGCCCGAAACGAGCCGCAGCACGGACCCGAAACCCGGCCCGCGCCGCCGGCGTGACGGGGTCGCACGGCGCCAGGCCGACTGGTCCGCGGGTAGGCCCTTTCCGAAGCAACGCGGCGCCGCTCATCGCCTAAGCGCTCGCCGCCTGCTTCTTGCCGAGCGCGTCGACCAGCCGCGCCATCGCGCTGCCCGGTTCGTTGAGCACGCGGACAAGCCGCGCCGCCGGCGCCTGCAACACACCCAGCAATCGAGCCATCAGCACCGGCTTGGGCGGTAAGTTGGCCAACTCCTCAATCGCCCGCGCGTCAAGCGCTTTACCGCCGATTACGCCGCCGCGCAGCCGAAACCGCTCGCCCAGTTCCCTAAATGAAGTGACGGCCTTGGCGACCACAGCCGGATCGTCAAAGCAGAAGACAAGCCCGACCGGGCCCCCGAGCTGATCGCGCAGCGCGGCAAAGGCACCGTCGCCCACGGCACGCGCGATGAGCGTATTTTTGGCTATCTTCAACTCGCCGCTCGCCGCGCGAAGGCGCCGTCTGAGCTCGTTGGCTTCGCTCACCGAGATGCCGCGGAATTCGGAGACCAGAACCATAGTCGAACGCGCCGCTCGATCCGCAAGCTGGCGGGTTAGCGCAACCTTGTCTTGCCTTTTCATCTGTGACTCTTAGTTATCCCCGGCCGCTCGCCATCCGAGGCCGAGGCCTCGCCTATCAGCGCACAGGCCCATCTGGGGTCCCGCGGTGGTCTTTGGTCATCTGCCTGGCATCGGCCGTAATGACGATGATTGGCCCTCGCCCTTGCTCAGGCCGCTGCGACGCGCGTCTGCGCAGGCTCGATCCTGAGCCCCGGTCCCATGGTCGAGGAGATAGCTACGCTGCGAATATAATTGCCCTTGGCCGAAGCCGGCTTGGCGCGCACGATCGCCGTGATGAGCGCGTGCGCATTTTCGGCCAGCTTTTCGGCACCGAAGCTGCGCTTTCCGATTGGCGCGTGCACCACCCCGGCGCGGTCAACGCGAAAATCTACCTTGCCGGCCTTGGCTTCACTAACCGCCTTGCCCACATCAAAGGTCACAGTACCGACCTTGGGGTTGGGCATCAGACCTCGCGGCCCGAGAATCTTACCGATGCGCCCGACCGCGCTCATGATGTCCGGGGTGGCGATTACGCGCTCGAAATCGAGCCAGTTCTCCTCTTGAATCTTCTTGACCAGCTCCTCGCCGCCTATGTAGTCGGCGCCGGCTGCCTGCGCCTCCTTTACCTTCTCGCCCTTGGCCAGCACCAGGACGCGCACGCGCCGGCCGGTGCCGTGAGGCAAGAGCACCGAGCCGCGCACGTTCTGGTCAGCCTGACGCGGGTCAACACTCAGCCTCAGCGCTATTTCAACGCTCTCGTCGAACTTCGCCGTGGGATTGCCGACCATCATCGCGACTGCTTCCTCAAGCGGATACTTCTTGGTCCGCTCAATCTTGGCCGCGACCTCGCGATATCTCTTGCCCGCCATGGTTGCCTCGCTTCGCCTTAGCCCGCGACCTCAAGCCCCAGCGAGCGCGCCGTGCCTTCGATCGTACGCATCGCGGCGCCCAGGTCTTTAGCCGTCATGTCCGCCAGCTTGAGCTTGGCGATCTCTTCGACCGCCGAACGCGGCACCTGCCCCACCTTGACCTTGCCTGCCGTGGCCGCACCCTTTTCGATTCCTGCCGCCTTGAGCAGCAACACCGATGCCGGCGGACTTTTGGTAATAAAGGTAAAGGAACGGTCGGCATAGACCGTCACGATCACCGGGATAATCATACCCTGCATATTCTGGGTCTGGGCGTTGAAGGCTTTGCAAAACTCCATGATGTTAACCCCGCGCTGACCGAGCGCCGGGCCGACCGGCGGGGCGGGATTAGCCTGTCCGGCGGGGATTTGCAGCTTCACCTGTCCGAGCACCTTTTTTGCCACGCTTCAACCTCGCCTTCGACGCCCTGCTGCGCGGCGCCGCGCAATAGCGCCTTGCGGCGCTGGCCGACGAATCTAGCGAAAGAGTATCGGCTACCCTTTCTCCACCTGGATGAAGTCAAGCTCGACCGGAGTCGCGCGGCCAAAAATCGATATGAGCACGCGCAGCTTGCCCTTCTCGGGGCGCACCTCTTCGACCGTGCCGTTGAAGTCCTGGAACGGTCCGCTAACGACTTTGATCGCCTCCCCGACGTCGAACAGCACCTTGGGCTTGGGCTTCAGCGCGCCCTCCCGCATCTGCTCCACAATCTGGCGCACCTGATCGTCGGGCACCTCGGGCGGCTCGTTGGCGGGGCCGACGAAACCGGTCACCTTGGGCACGCTGCGCACCACGTGCCACGTTTCGTCGTTGAGCTCCATGTTGACGAAGATGTAACCGGGAAAGGACTTGCGGCTGGACGTCTTGCGCTCGCCGCCTTTACCCAGCTCTACCACTCTCTCCACCGGAACCAGAACCTCGCCGATTTGGTCCTCGAGCTTGAGCGAGCGCACGCGTTCTTCCAGCGCGGCCTTGACCTTGTGTTCAAAGCCCGAATAAGTATGAACCACGTACCATCTCTTGGCCATCAAGGCCTCCCGCAGGCAAAGGACCGTCGGGGCGCATGCCAAGCCCGTCGCGACGTTATCACTGAGGCTCGCCCGGCCTTCTGAAGAACCAACGATAACTTGGAACGAACTGGACCCGAGACTGCCTCGGGTCGCATCTTAAGCGCAAAAATCTGAACGCTAGCTTAACAACTGGCGGACTAAACGCGTGGCGCCCAAGTCCACAAGCCCAAGCCAAAGGGCCATCAGGAAAGTCAAAACAACCACTGCCAGCGTGGCCTGTACGGTCTCCTTGGGCGAAGAAAAATGGACCTTAGAGAGCTCGATCCAAGCTTCTTTGACGAAGTCGACACCTGCGCTAATATAACTCTTTAGCATAGCCGTTTCACAGGGTCACGCCAAGACCCCCTAATATGCCCACTTCCATATGGCGGGCCAGGCAGGATTCGAACCTGCAACCCTCGGATTTGGAGTCCGATGCTCTAGCCAATTGGAGCTACTGACCCGACCAAGCCTCGAGGGACCCACCAAAACCGCAGATTGCCCCGCGCATCCGCCCGATAGCCAGGCCCCGCTCGACCCGATTTCCAAGCGCCCACGCGCTAAGGCCTCCCGTGGGCAAATGGAAAAAATTACCTGAAGCGCTTGACATACCATCAATTAGCGAGCGTCACAAGTAGATGGGCCAACTCCGATCGGCAGCCCGCCCGCCCTAGCCCCAAAACCGCGCGCACCCGGGGCCTTGGTGCGCCTTCGAGGCACCTCGACTCCGACAACCGGCGCTGTTGGACGCCGGGCGCCGCCATACGGGGTCAAACCTTGGTCTCGCGATGCACCGTATGGACGCGGCAGCTCGGGCAGAACTTCTTGATCGAGAACTTCTCGGTCTGCTTTTTCTTGTTCTTGCTGCTGGTATAGTTGCGTCGTTTGCAATTATCGCATGCCAGCGCGATTAAGTCTCTCATCTCAACCCTACTTGGCCACGGTGAAAGTCAAGGCATCACGCACGGTAGTGGCGCTTCGCCGGCGCCTGCCTCGCTTCCACTCGCCCCTTTTGCGCGTCAAAGCCCGCATTTGCGAAGCCCACGACGGGAATCGAACCCGTGACCTCTTCCTTACCAAGGAAGTGCTCTACCGACTGAGCTACATGGGCTAAAAAATGCCCTGGCGTGCATCAGCGCGCCGTTTAAGTTTATATCGGCGACCCTGTGGAGCGGGAAACGGGACTCGAACCCGCGACCCCGAGCTTGGAAGGCTCGCGCTCTACCAACTGAGCTATTCCCGCTCAGAGCCGCAGCTGAAGCGCAATGGAGAGGGGAGGATTCGAACCTCCGAAGGCATAAGCCGGCAGATTTACAGTCTGCTCCCTTTGGCCGCTCGGGAACCTCTCCAGCACTCAAAATCATCGGCGATCAAAAGCCTAATCCGAATAGGCGGTCTCGGGTAACTCGCGCCGCTGGCCCAGCATGCGCAACAGCTCACCGCACCGCGCGGAAAGCCTTAGCCGCGCAGCCTCACGCAGCCGAAATTTTCGACCAATCGCACCCGAGACCAGCCTCACATCAGAGATTCTAATATGTAAAGGATTGGTCTCCGCGCCGTCAAGCCGCGGCCAGCGCATGACGGCGGCTATTTGGTCGAAGTTTGCGCAACCCCCAGGGCGTTCAGCACCTGAGTCGCGTGCGAGGAGGGGTCAACGTCAGTGAAGACCCTGAGAATTTTGCCGTTTTCGCCGATAACGTACGTGATCCGCCCGTCGAGACCAAGCAGCGGAATTCCGTTGGCCACGCCGTACTCCCTGGCTATCTTTTTCCTCGGATCGAGGAGCAGGGGGAACGGCAAGCCGTACTTCTTGATGAAGGCTTGATGTTTATCGAGCGGATCGACGCTGCATCCGAGCAGCACGATGCCGGCTTGGTCGTATTTGGCGTACCCGTCGCGAAACGCGCAAGCTTCCTTGGTGCATCCAGGTGTGAAGTCCTTGGGATAGAAGTAAAGCACCACCTTTTTCCCCCGAAAATCTGACAGCTTGACGTCCTTCACGCCGTCTGCCGTAACCATCTGGGTATGAAAATCAGGCGCCTGTTGGCCGGCCTTAAGCAAGTCCGCGCGCGCAATTCTCGGCCGGAGCGAAATCAACGCGACGGCGATCACGGCGGCCAACAGCGTGTATCCTAACGGTTTCATAGCTCCGTACCTCCACGCAAAGGCCTTGCGGCATCTCAACTAGAGCGCACCCTGCTCTTGCGTCGGTTAACCGAATCGCCCTGGGCGTCTGCCGGGGTACTAAGCTTAATCCCACGGCTGGCCTTGCACCTGCGCCCTGGACGGCAATAAGCTCAGCGTCCGCTTGAGTCGAGACGGAACCCACTGGCCGTGCCCGGTCTGCAAGCGCACGACGGCGACCCGTTGCCTCGCGTGACACCCTCCGAAGCAGGCCAGCTATACAGCCCTTCCAATAAAGCAGTTAGGCCACCGTTTCCCATACTACACATAGTAGAGCCAGCCGCGATAGCGCGAGTCGCGTCCCTTGAGTGCGGCGGTAAAGACTTCGCGCACCCGGGTCGTGATTGGTCCCGGCGTTTGGCTACCGATGCGACGGTCGTCGAGCTCGCGCACGGGCGTAACCTCGGCGGCCGTGCCGGTCATAAAGAATTCATCCGCAATATAAATCGCGTCACGGGGGAAGCGTCGCTGGACCACGGTTATTCCCGCATCAGCGAGAATCCTGATCACCGCTTCGCGGGTTATTCCCGGCAGAGCGGAGCTCAGCGGCGGAGTGGTGACCACGCCGTCGCGGGCGATAAAGACGTTCTCGCCGGCGCCTTCGGAGACGAAGCCGTCAACGTCAAGCAGGAGCGCCTCGTCATAGTTGCTGTGTCTGGCTTCGTGCGAGGCCAGGATCGAGTTCACGTAATGGCCGGTGGCCTTGGCCATGCACAGCATCGAGTTGTGATGGAAGCGGACGAACGAAGACGTCTTGACCCGGATTCCGCGCTTGACGCCTTCCTCGCCCAGATACGCGCCCCACTCCCAGGCCGCAACCGCCACCCTGATTCTGTTGTTAGGTGCGGCAACCCCCATCTCGCCTTCGCCGACGAAGACCAGCGGCCGGATATAACATTCCTCCAGGGCGTTGGCCCGAACCACCTCGACGCAGGCGCGCAAGAGCTGCTCTTGCGTGAACGGAATCTTCAGCTCCAGTATGTGGGCGGAATCGAAGAGGCGCCTTATATGCTCGCGCGCTCGAAAGATAGCCAAGCGGCCGTCATCGGTCTTGTAGCATCGCATGCCTTCGAACACGCCGAGTCCATAGTGGAGGCTATGGGTTAGGACGTGAACGGTTGCCCGCTCGTAGGGAAGCAAGCTACCGTCTAGCCATATGTTGTCCGTCTTGACGCTCGCCACTGCTCTGATTCGCCAGCTCCTTTTTTTCGATATTCAGCCCGAAAGACCGCTCGGCGCCATCGCGTCAGTCCCACGATCGAGGCTTGACTCTGACTAAATTAATAACCGCAAGTCACCGGTTCGAGGCAAACTAAATCGCTCGGCGCCCGCCTCGCAGCGCGATCCAAGGCGAAATCACCGCGCTCAATCGGGTGGCCATCACCAATACCGGGTAGCCGATGCGGGTTGCAGCTCTCGACCCGGGGCGGTCTTTGCCGCGGCCTTGAGGTGCGCGCCGCTCACGAGCGCGGCGGCGAGAGCGCCGCCATTGGCGGCGCGTCCGAGGCCAGCGTCTGATCGCCCGAGGGTGCAGCCTCATCGCTGGGGCTGCGCGGGGCAAGGGGGATTCCTGGCCTTCTGACGCGCCGGCGCCGGCGTGGCCGGCGCCCCTTATGCGCCCCATCGAACGGCGCCCGCGCATGATTGCTCTCGACACCGGTCGGCACCGCGGGCTCAAGACCGTAGCTCGACGCCACCAGTTGATAGAGCTTTTGCGCCTCGCCGTAATACGGCTGTCGCGCAATCCGCTCTAACCGGCGCCGCGTGCGCAAGCGCCACAGAGCGTTGAGCAAAAGCTTGACTCGCGCGATTTCAGCGCGGGCAAATCCCCGTTCGCGAAGCTCCTTTACGAGCTGCGCCTGCGCCACGGCGCTGCTCGCTTGGCGCATTTCCAATTCGGCGAAAAGACCCGCCAGCATCATCGAGCGCGACACGTCCGCACCACTCTTGCGCGCGGCCTCAAGCGCCCCTAAATTCTGCGCCGCACGCTCCCAGGCGCCGGAACTCTCCCCAAGCCACTGACACCAGCCAGGCAAAAGCACCTCGAGCAAGCCCAGTTCCCGCATCAAGCCGAGCGCCCGGGCGCTGCCGTCGGCCGCCAGCATCCGGTACAGCTCTTCGGCCAGCCGCGCCGGCGGGGCGTCGAGCACTTGCGCGCGGCAAGCCTCGATCGCGGCGCGCAGGCCGGGCTCCAGCTCGAAGCCCAGCTTGGCCGCCAAGCGCACCGCTCTGACCATCCGCACCGGGTCCTCCCGCATGCGAAGCTCCGCTTCCCCCACCGTGCGAACTAACTTCAGCTTAAGGTCAGCCAGCCCCGAGACATAATCCAACACGCCGTAAGTCTTGGGATCGTAAAATAGCGCGTTAATCGTGAAATCCCGCCGGAAGGCGTCCTCCTCGGCGGTGCCGAAGCTGTTATCCGGGGACAAAGCCGCACCGTTATCCGTCGCACTTGCGCCTTGCGGAGTAGCGCGAAAGGTGGCCACTTCGACGATTCGGTTGCCGCCAAAAAACACGTGCACCAGCGGGAATCGGCGGCCGATCAGGCGCGAGTTACGAAATAGCGCCCGCACGTCGCTCGGATGAGCCGTAGTGCCGACATCAAAATCCTTAGGCTTGCGCCCGAGCATGAGATCGCGCACGGCGCCGCCCACCAGGTAGGCGACAAAGCCGGCATCGATTAGCCGGTAGAGAACCTTAAGCGCGATAACATCGATCTGGCGCCGCGAAACTGGATGCTCGGGGCGTTTAAGGACATAAGGGTGCACGGTCCGGTGACTTCTTGGGCGGTGATGCTCCTTATAAACCTATGTTGTCGGTGCCGACGGTGTCAAACCCACGCGCCCTTGACCCTGCGTCGCCGGCCGGCGGCGGATTGGCGCCGTTCCCGATGCTTGAAGCGGCGCGATGACATTCGAGCGTGGCGCAAGCGCTCACCGTGCTGGTATATATCATCTCTTGCGCCTCAGGAGCCGACATTCAGCCTCGTGGTTGGAGCAATCAATGGTTTAAGGCAATCAGTGGTAACAAAACCTAGCTATATCGCTTAGGGTAATCTTGTCGCCCGCCGACCAGCCGCGCCAGGCGGTTAATTCGCGCCGGCTCGAAGCTTGCCTTAGACCAGGGTTTTGTGAAATTGAAAAGCGCTAACGGGGTCGGCCAAGACCGCAATAAGGGTGCGGCGCTCCACTGACGCTCGACCCGTGCGCATCCTCGATGGAAGGCACTAGGACCGCAATGAGCCGGCACAGCCGCCTTAATATACAGGTGGTGAGTCACGGGATGGCCTGTCTTGACGGCGTGGTCGCCGCCGCCGCGGTGTCCCACTTTAACCCGGGCCACCGGGTCACGCCGATGTTTGTGACAAATAGCGACACCGATCGCGCGCTGCAAGAGCTCAAGCTCGCGACCGGCGCGCAGAACGAGATTTGGATCACCGATCTATCCTGGCGCTGTGAGGCAACCGCCTTTCACTTGAATCGCCTCGCCGGCGCCGGCGCCCGCATTCATTGGATCGATCACCATCGGAGCGCGATCTCTCGCGCCGACGCGCCCGAGTTCCGCGTCGAGTTCGCCGGCAAAGTCTTGTCCGAGGAGTTTTCGGCTGCCCGCCTGGCTTACGACTACCTGCGCCGGCGCAGGCGGGTTGGCGGCAAGAGCGCGGCCGGCGGCGACTTTTTTCGCATCGTTGAATTGGCTGACGACTACGACCGCTGGGTCCACCGCTTGCCGCAGTCAAGGCGATGGGCGCTGGCCGTGCAAATCCTGGGGTCCCACGACAGCTATCGCTCGATAACGCGACTCAAACGAGCGGCTTTGAGTCCTAAGCTGGCGGCGGCGGCCAAGGCCGGAGAGGCCGCGATGCGCCTGAGCCTGGAACGCGCGCGCGCCACCTTGGTCGCGCAGCCTCTGGCCGGCGGGCTCACCCTGCTCGCCGCCTGTTGCGCCGGCTACAGCAGCGAAGTCGCCTACGAGCTTTACCGCATCCGTAGCCAAACCGTGGTCGCACTGTTCGATTTGCGTACCGCCGGCGTAAGCCTGCGCCGCAGCGCGGACTGCGCCGTCGATCTCTCCGAGCTGGCACGCTCATTCGGCGGCGGCGGACACGCGGCTGCCGCGGGATTCAGGATGGCCGAGCTATGCCGCACTCCGGCCGAACGGCTGGCCCTGCGCCTGAGCGAAAAGCTGGCCGGCGCGTCCGCCTGATGCCTTGACGCGGGGGGTCACCCCGGCTTCGCCGACGGCGTTGGAAATGGGCCGGCGACCACGCCGGGCACGGCCCACTCGCAACGAGTCGGCGCGCTGCGTGCCAAGGATATCGGCTGCGCCAGGAGTTCATCACGCCCTATACCCCGGAGCCAAACGCCATCGTCGAGCGCTTCTTTCGCGGTCTCACGGAAGAGTGCGTCTGGCAGCACAATTTCGCGAGCTTTGCCCAGGCGCACACCGCGACCGCGCGGGCTCCCGGGTCCTACGATCGCGAGCTCCCCCACCAACCGCTCGGCTACCGGAGCCCCAACCAATTGCGGGCGCAATCATTGCAAGCTACGACTTCATTTCCGGGGATACTACAAGCGCTCCGGCGGCCCGACCGTCTGAAGCTGTTAAGGTTGAAGGTTTGGAGCCAGTCAGTCAGGTGATCCGTCGTTGCGAATTTGCACGCGCGGACTCACGCCGCCAGCCGGCAAGCAGCGCCTAGATACAGCCGGCCTCCGCGACTTCGCCTGGCGCAAACGCTGACAGGTGCTCCTGCGGAAGCTGAACGCCGTCCTTTTCAGCCACCAGCGTTCCTCGGCTCTCTGCCGAATTTAGAATTAAGTTTGGCTTAGCGTTTCAAGACCACGGGCTTGCGCCGCGACGTTCAACGCGCCATCGAAGCAGGCGAACGTCACCGTCGTGCGGAGCACCGCTTGGAGAGAATCGGCCGCCGCGAGATGGAGCGCGTCAAAAGCACGCAGAGCATGTTCGTCGCACATTTCGCCGGCTTTGCGAACCGAGGCTTCGTCAATCGGCAACCGATGCAATCTCACCCAATCCCGTTCGAATGCTTGTTTGCCTCTTTTCAGATCGGCAGCTCCAATTTCCCCACCGCGCCTTTTTCTGGCCAGCGCCGAACGTGTTTCAACGTAGGACAACAGACTGGTGGCGATGAGATTGGCATCCGCCACTGCTTGCCGCACAATCTTGCTGCCCGCTTCCTGCGCGTAGAGCTTCACCAGCGCCGACGTGTCCAAGTAAAGAATCAACGGCGGTCCTCTAAGACCATCTCGGCAAGCGTTTTCTGCCCGGGCCGGATTCGTATCGCTCGCCTAGCGCCGAGCGGTTTGCCGCCGGTGCCTAGCCAAACGCCAGGAACAAGCTTCAGCCGGCGCAATAGCTCCTCACCGCCCGGCTCTTCGCCTGCTTCTTCCGGAACGGCCAACAGACGAACGACTGGCCGTCCCCGCGACGTGACCACCACGTCGCGGCCCGCGCGGGCGTCCTTCAAATACCGGGAGAGCTTCGCCTTGAAGTCGCGCACCGACACCTTCATGACCACATTCTATCTTTTTGTGACTACAACTCCAAATTCGGCGTATAACTCCACGGCGCACCTCGGCACACTCCGTTGCTCAGGCCAGCCGGCGACCGCTGGAGGCCATCTCGGCGGGCGCCGCGCCCCGCGGACAATCACAACGTCCCGTCGAGCGCTTGCCCTCGAAATCAGATTCGGGTTGACCCGTCGATGCTCGCTCTAGCGCTTGACCTACGATAGCAAACCGTGTAGCTGAACGCCTCATAGTCGTTTTCAAGACGACTTCGGGGCAGACCATAAGTCGGCCCCGGCGGGGGAGCAAGTGCGCTGGAGATCCACATTTGCCATGAACGAAAGGCTTGAAATCCCGTGGCCAATAATCGTGCTGGCACTGATTGTCGGCGTGTCGAACGCCTATGCGGCTACTTGCGGCAGCGGCGAAACATTGGAGACCGGAGGAGATGGCGCGGACCTCGAAGTCACCGGCGGCGTCTGCAGGGTCACGGGCGGTACCTACGTCTACGGCAACGTAAACATCTATAACAAGGGCACGCTCCAGTTCGAGGACGCGCAAACCGATTTTTGGGCAAGGTCGATTCTGGTGGAGAACACGGGAACTCTGCGCGCCGGCACTCCGCGTGACCCTATCGGGACTAAGGGGAAAGGTCGCAACGGCACCAGCTCCGAGGTGCTCACGATTTACCTCTACGGGGCGGACCAGGGCGCGCAGTATCCGTCTTTAAGGCAGGTGAGGCATATTACGTGTTCCTGGTCTTCGCCAAGCTCACCACCAGGCAGACGTATCAGATGTATGTCGGAAAGACGTTTGACCCAAAAACACGCGTGTTCCTGACCCAGGTAGAGCTACCGGGCTCCTATATCTTTCACGACCGAGCCGCAGCGGATTGGCCGCTAGGAGAGGAGGCACGGCAGTTTGATCCGGCCGGCGGAATCCCGACCGTCACGCTCGACATGAGCAAGATTCCCAACTTCAAAACAAACTACGACAGTGAAAGGGCGAACAAATGCCGGCCAATCAGCTTCTGTTCATGGAGTGGAACGAGTTGCGAATGCAGCGCGAGTCCGTTCCCGGAGTTTCTCAAAACCGAATGCACGGCAGACGAAAGTCGCATATGTAGCTGGGCGGTCAAGGAGGTGGACTGCCCGCTCGGCGGCTGTTACGGATTCGGGGTCAGGCTGGCAGATGATTTCAAGACATTTGACACGCCGCTCCCGCCGCCGAAGGCAAATACGTTCATCTCAACTATGAGCGACTGGGCTGTGCCTTTCAAAAACATAAGCGACAAAACAGATGCGTGTTATTACGGTGACCTCACCCCAAAGCCGGTCTTCTGAAACGCACCGGCGCTTGAGCCGGTAGGCGGCTTCGGCCCTAGGCGACGTCATCAGCACAGATGCGGCGCGCCGGTGCGGTCGCGCGAAAGTCGCGCCAGCCGGTGCGCGACAAGACCCAGGCCGCCGTGTCCCGTATTTGCAACGTTTAATCGCACTCGCTTGCCTCAAGTCCTAGCTGTGCGCCAGCCTAATCAGGTGATAGCCGCACAAAAGAGTACAAAACGAAAGCTCACCGCAGCCCGTGTGGCAAAAACGTCTACTTCTTTGTTTCACCGCCAGACATGCCGCCGCCACCGCGCTCAAAACGTGTCACGATTGAAACATCGGCGACACGATTTGCGCGCTCGGCAGGGCGCCGGCGCTTTCGCCATCGTCGAGCGAAGGCGGTTAATTATCCGCCGCCGTCTTTTCGGCGACTTTGAAAGGCTATCCTTAACAGACCCCAGTCTGTTCGCTCAACTCGGTCCCCAAATTGCAGCGTCGCAAAAAGACGCAAATGGACCACAGGGAAAATTCGGCTCCGAGCGGCATCGGCGGCGAGCCCGAGGCGGGCGAGCGATGGTTTGATGTGGAGGGGTTGGCGGCCGCGGGGGAGCGGCTTGGGCAGTTGGTGGGGTGCTCGGAGTTGATGCGCGGGGTATTCGCGGCGATTCGCTGGCTGGGCCCGTACAAGACCACGGTGTTGATTCAGGGCGAGTCGGGCACCGGCAAGGAGCTGGTGGCGCGCG
>JAKBMB010000024.1 GCA_021831785.1 Deltaproteobacteria bacterium
ACCAAGCGATTGCGGTCAGTGACGCTTACGCCCCCGAGCACGTCGAGGTGATGACCGCGAGGAACCAATACTATCTCGACCGGCTGAAAAATTACGGGAGTCTTTTCTTGGGCGAAGAGAGCACCGTGGCATACGGGGACAAAGGCGTCGGCACCAACCACACCCTGCCGACCGGAAGGGCGGCTCGATACAGCGGCGGGCTATGGGTGGGCAAGTTCATCAAGACCGTGACCTATCAGCGGCTGACCGCCGAGGCGAGCCGCCGCATAGCCCCGACGATCGGGCGCCTGTGCCAGGTCGAAGGGATGCTGGCGCATAAGATTACCGCCGACGTGCGGCACAACCGCTACGGTCAGGCGCCCAAAGACGGGTGAGGTGCACGCCAGGGTTCTCGATTGGAACGCTTAGCAACAAAGCCGTTGAAGCCGCCGGAATCCAGTGGCTAGCGGGACCGATAGGGGAGGGTTATGGGGAGAGAAAAGCGGCTGCCCGACCGGAGTCGAAGGAAGTTTCTCAAGCAGACCGCGCTTGCCGCGGCGGGATGTGCATTCGCGCCGCCGTTGCTGCTCACCGCGAGCGCCGTCCACGCAGCTCAATTGGAGCTCCAGGGGGTTGACATACAGGCGGCCGCCCAAGCGAAAAAACTTGCAGCCAACAAAGACGTTACGCTCACAATCATGGAGCCCTCCGGTTCGCTGGGAAATATCAAGCCTGTCGCGGAACGCTGGTCGGCGGCAACCGGCATCAAGATCAAGTATGTCGAAGTCCCTCTGGAGGAGATCGACCAGAAGATGATGCTCGAGGCGATCTCTAAAGCGGGCTCCTTTGACCTGGCTCTTCCCGCCAGCTTTGGCCTTCCCGATCTGGTGACTTCCGGCATTGTGCACAATTTGGACGAGCTATCCGGCAAGTACCAGCCGCCCGGCTACACCTCCGACATGCTTTACACCGTCGGCAACTACTACAAGGGCCGCTTATACGGCTACGGAACCGATGGCGATACCTACGTGATGTTCTACCTGAAGGACTGGCTCGATAATCCCGATGAGAAAAAGCGCTTCGCGGACAAGCACGGGTACGAGCTGCAAGTCCCCAAGACCTGGGAGCAACTGGACCAGATGATGGCGTTTTTCCATCGCCCCGACCGAGGCATGTACGGTGGGGCGCTGTTTCGCACGCGCTTCTTCATCGCGTGGGAATGGTGGGTTCGCTTCCATGCCAAAGGCTACTATCCGTTCGGGCCTGGGATGAAGCCGCAGATCAACAACGACGCTGGCGTTCAGGCGCTTGCGGAGCTGGTGGCGGCGTCCAAGTATCTCTATCCCGGAGCCCGTTCAAACGGGCTGTTCGAGAATTTCCAGGCATTTGGGCAAGGGGGAAAATTCTGTAACATCGGTTGGGGCGGAACTCAGAAGTACCTGAATAGCGATAAGTCGTCGGTCAAGGGGGAGCTTGCTTTCGGTCCCATGCCCGGTGGCGTTGTCGAAGGCCAATTTCTCAGTACGCCGTATTTCAATTGGGGTTGGAATTACGTAGTCTCCAGCTTGTCGCCGAACAAGGAGATTGCTTATCTCTTCACGCTTTACGCCGTGAGTCCGGTCGAATCGACGATCGCGATCCGCGATCAGAATGGGTACTTCGACCCGTTTCGCAAGGTGCACTACAAGGACCCCTGGATCATTCGCACTTACGGGGAGCCCTTCCTCGCGGTGCACGAGGCGAGCATGGCCAACAGCATGCCCGACCTCTATCTACGGGGACATGGCGAGTATTTTGACGCGTTGCGGGAGAACGTTCAGGCCGCTGACGTGGGACAGAAGACGCCCAAGCAGGCGCTGAACGACGCGGCCAAGCGCTGGGACAAGATTACGGACCGCATGAACCGGGGGAGCCAACAGGTACAATGGGATTTCTTGAAGTCGCACTATCCGCCGGCGCTTCGCAACCGGCTTAAGGGCTAGTCGCCGCCGGGTTGGTCAGGGGCCCGGACGGAGAGCTCACAATGTTCGTCCCTCGCTCATGCGGTGGTCAACATCGTGTCTCGCATCCCCAGGATGCGTGGAGTGAGGGCGGATGGCGGGAGCGGCTGCCCGCGCGACCCACAGCGCGGGGAACCACATTACCGAAAGACAGGACCTGATGCGGGAGCGACAGTTACGCGAGGCTGCCATCCAAGAGGTTGGCGACGAAGCGGTGGGCCCTAGCTGCCAAAGAAGCGGACGATATGGGGCGATTGCGCGGACGATCGCGCGCCGGATGCCGTTTGAGGTGGCGCTCGCGCTGCCGGCCCAACTGACCGTCCTGGCCGTGGTGTTGGTTCCCACGTTGGTCGTGCTCTGGCTTAGCGTTACCTCGTGGCAGCCGACCCAAGGCATCCCCTGGTACAAGGCCGAGGTCGTATGGCTATCCAATTTCGTTGACCTCGTTCAAGATGCCGACTTTGTTAGCGCCGTGCTACGCACCGTCTTCATCGTGGTGTTGTCGGCAGCGGTCGAATTGTTCCTGGCTATCGGGCTTGCGCTGCTCTTCATGGAGGATTGGGCATGGCGCAGGCTCGCGGTGAGCGCGATTATCATACCGATGATGATCGTGCCGGTGGATGCGGCCAATGCATTTTACATGCTCTTCAACGATCAAGGTCCGCTTAACTACATTCTCAGTCTCCTCATTGGGCGCACGGTGCAGATAGACTGGCTCGGCGACGTGCATCTGGCGCTGGTTCCGATAATTTTGTGCGAAATATGGCAGTGGACGCCGCTGATGTTCCTTTTGATGCTGACCGGGCTGATGAACCTTCCGGAGAATCAAATTCGAGCGGCGGCGGTCCTCGGTGCGTCCCCCAGGCGGGTCTTCATGCGGGTCATTTTGCCGCTCTTGATGCCGGTGATTTTGCTCTCTCTGATCGTTAGGAGCATCGAGATATTCAAACTGTTCGACCCGGTCTACATCATGACTCAAGGGGGCCCAGGAAACGCCACGGAGACTATCTCGATGTACATGTATCATGGCGCCTTCATGTTTTTCCGCATGGGCTACATGGCGGCGGCGGCGCTCATGGTGCTGGTGGTTGTGATAACGATTTCAGCAATGCTGGCACGCCCGCTCATGCGGCACTGATAGACGCGGGGCCGAGGATGCCGAGTACGAGGCGATTTGGGCTCGGATGGGTGAAGACCTTCGTGGTGCTGACAGCGATGGTGATCGCCTTGTTCCCGGTTTTTTGGCTAGTTTCGACAGCGTTCAAACCGTACAACGAATGGCAGGCTTGGCCGCCGGTGTGGGTGAGCAGGCAGCCGACCCTGCAGAACTATCGGATAGTGTTTTTCCCTGAACTGGCGCAAAAGTTCGCCGCGAACGAAAAGGGCAACCTAAGCTACAAAGTCTCTGGGAGCGCGTGGAAGGCGTTCGCTGACTCAGCGATCATCTCGGGCTTTGCGACTTTCTTTTCAGTCGTTTTTGGCACGCTAGCGGCTTATTCGATCGTGCGGTTCGGCATCGGAGGCACGACCTACCCGTTCCAGTTTCTGACGGTCCGGATGTTTCCGCCAATCGCAGTGGTCGTGCCGATGGTGGTGCTGTTCTCAGCGTTGCGCCTATCGGATACCTTGACGGGCCTGATTCTGGCGTATACCGCCTTTACGCTTCCCTTCAGCATTTGGATGATCAGAAGCTTCATCGAGGAGACGCCGGAGGAACTTGAGGGTGTGGCAATGGTTCACGGCATGGGGCGCTTGCAAGTATTTTTGACCATCACCCTGCCGCTTGTGCGCGGCGGCATACTAGCGACCGCGCTGTTTATCTTCATTCTAAACTGGTCCGAGTTCCTTTTTGCCCTGACGCTGGGCGGGAGCAAGGTGGTGACGGTCACGGTTCAGGTCGCGAATTACGTCTCCGCGAGTTCGGGTAAGCTCTACGGGGTGCAGGCCGCGATGGGGACGATTTCGACGATTCCCGTGTTACTGCTCGGTTATCTGATCCAACGTCACCTGGTCCGCGGGCTGACGTTCGGCGCGGTCAAGCGGTAAGGCGATGGTGCCCAGGCTGGAGGTCCGGAACCTAAGGAAAAGCTTTGGCGACTCCACTGTCGTCCGCGACCTCTCGCTTTCGCTCGCCAAGGGCGAGTTTTTGTCGCTGCTCGGCCCCTCCGGATGCGGAAAGTCCACGACGCTTTCGATGATAGCTGGGTTCATCGCTGCGGACGCGGGCGAGGTCTTAATCGACGGCAAGTCGGTCAAGGATCTGCCCCCGCAGCGTCGCGGGGTGGGGCTGGTGTTTCAGGATTATGCCGTGTTCAGCCGGCTGACTGTGGCCGACAACCTCGCGTTCGCGCTCGAAATAAAACGGGTGCCGCGCAGAGAAAGGCGGCGCAGGGTAGAAGATTTCGCGAACCTGCTTGGGCTCGCGGGGATGCTCAACCGTCGCGGCGCGTCGCTGAGCATGAGCGAGATGCAGCGCGTCGCGCTCGCCCGCGTGCTGATCGGCGAGCCCCAGATTTTGCTGCTCGACGAGCCGATGTCGAATTTGGATGCCCTCTTGCGCGCGAATCTGCGCACCGAGCTCAAGCAGATTCAGACCGGTCTCGGTCAAAGCGTGCTCTATGTGACACACGATCAAGCCGAGGCGCTGAGTATGTCGGACCGGATAGCGGTGATGCGCGACGGGGAGCTGCTCCAGGTAGGTTCGCCGGAAGAAATCTACCGTCGGCCGTGCAGCCGGTTCGTTGCTGAATTTATCGGCGACCCGCCGATCAACTTGATTCAGTGCGAGGTGCACCGCGATGGCGTGCAGCTTGTCGCGAGCACCGTGCGTCATCGCGGTCTTCTCCTAGGCAGTGGACAGGCGGATTCCGGTTCCTATTTGCTCGCGGTGAGGCCCCATGACGTGGCGGTGAGCCGCGAGCCGGTCGCCGGCAGCGCACCGGCGGTCGTGCGGTTCATCGAGAACTTCGGCGCCGAGCACGTGTTGCACATCGACTACGGCGGCGAGCTTATCCGAGCGACGGTTGCGCCGGGCTTCGCCGACGTGGAAGAAATCGTGCACGTGAGCTTCGGCTGCGGCAGCGTGGGGCTGATCGACTTGGGGACGGAACGGTTGATCGAGGTTGAACCGGCCGAGGACAGGGCGCGCGTGTCACGGGTGCAGGCTCAAGTAGGAGAATAGCGTGGCGGCCGCGTCGTTGTTGGTGAGCGCGCTGAGCAAGCGCTTTGAGCGAACAGCAGCGCTAAGCGAGCTCAGCGTCGATGCGCAGAGGGGAGAGTTTGTCTGCATTGTAGGACCGACGAACGCCGGCAAATCCACGCTGCTCAAGACCATTGCCGGCATCCACCGCCCCGACGCCGGAGCGATTTGGATCAATGGCCGAGACGTAACTCGTCTGCCGCCGAAGGACCGCAATGTAAGTCTGTTGTTTCAAAACCTCGCGCTTTTCCCCACGATGACCGGCTTCGAGAACATCGCCTTCCCGATGCGGATTGCTCGCGTTCGGCAAGCCGAGGTCGAGGCTGGGGTCAGCGAGGTCGCACGCTTGCTGCGGATCGAGCACGTGTTGCATCGCCGACCAAGCACTTTTTCCGGGGGCGAGCAGCAGCGCGTTGCAATCGGGCGGGCGATCGTGCACCGGGCGGATGTGCTGATGTTGGACGAGCCGCTTACCAACCTCGACGCCAATATTCGCATCGCGTTGCGTATCGAGCTTAAGAAACTCCATCGTGAGCTGGGGCAGACAGTCGTTTACGTCACCCACGACCAGGTCGAGGCGATGAGTCTTTCCGCGCGGATTGCTGTGCTGCATGAAGGGCGGCTGCAGCAGTTCGGCACTCCCGACGAGGTGTACAACCGGCCCGCGAACCGGTTCGTGGCGCAGTTCATGGGCTCGCCCCCGATGAACATCCTGGAGGTCGAACTTTCTACTGATCAGGGCGCTATCCAACTGGCTGGAGATGGGTTTAGGATTCCGTTAAACCGGCTGCCGCGAGGGCAGGGATTCTCGCGCTTGCCGCGCGAAGTCGCCGTCGGCGTACGGCCCGAAGCAGTTCGGGTGAAGACTGAGCGCTCTCCCGAAACGCCCTTCGCCGGCGAAGTATTCTGGGTCGAACGGCTGGGTGGCAAGAACATATTGGACGTGCGGCTGGGGCGCAATCTGATCAAGGTCGTGGTGAAACCAAGCCACGCGGCGAGCCGGCGTGGCTTGGCGTGGTTCGGATTTTCTCCCGAGCCTCACCACCTGCTGGACCGCGCGACGGGGGTTTTCTTCCAGTAACGCTGAGTTGCCGGCGCTATGCGCTGGCAGTAGCTCCACCGAACGGCTACAGAGAGGGCACTTCATGATCGGAGATAAACAGCAGGGCGCCATTCAGACGCGTCCGCTTCCAGGCCGGTTTCCCTATAGCGCATTTTCCAACGACCTCGAACTGCCAGCGCCGCGTAAGCTCGACGAGGTTATCGCGATGACGCCCGATCAAATGGCGCGGGCTTCACGATTGGTTATCGCGGCCTATAACGAGCTCTTGCAGGTCGCGGCGAGTCTTGAGCAGCCGGAGTATCGCCAGCTCATGACCGAGTGTTTGGCCAGACCCAGGATAACGTTTCTCGAGATGTATCCAAGCGTCGCAGATCGCCAGGGCTTATTTGAAGAGATGGTGGGCCTGGGATTTTTTAATAAGGAAGATGGTCCTGACTATGTGTGGCCGGCGGGGCACCTGACCCCGCAAACCTATCTCACCGTTCCATCTAGCCATAACAACTTTTACAATGCCTTTCCTGGTGGACTCGCCGTAACGGTGGCGTATAACGTGCG
Source organism: Deltaproteobacteria bacterium (assembly GCA_021831785.1). Taxonomy (GTDB): domain Bacteria; phylum Desulfobacterota; class Binatia; order Binatales; family Binataceae; genus JAJYYI01. The sequence goes on from JAKBMB010000024.1 coordinate 6,797, forward strand.
CATGGCGGAGGCCTACATCTGCAATTATCGTCAGATGTACGGGTTGCCCATCAACCGCGGTCTGCCGGCGGCGGCGTTGTGCGTGCACGAGTATCCCAAAGTGTGGCTCTACCAGTGGCTGGACGACGGCTCCTGGCTCGAAGAGCCGCGGACGGTCTACAACGACACCTGGCACGCTCACTGCATTTATGTGACCGCGGAATTGATGCATCGGCGCTGTGATTCTCGCCTCGTGATGGCGATGGCGGCGGCGCATCAACTGTCATTGCTCGACGCCTCTATGCAGGGCCGCGAGGTGGTCTGCAACTGGCTCGGCCTTGAGCGGGTCGCGCATTTTATCAAGGCGGCGGCGGTGATGGCGCAGGTCGATGCGGTCGATTACGGGCTGCTTGAGCGCCGCAATGGCAGTATGGTGCTCACCCCGGTGCCCGCCGAGCAGTGGGTGACTCATCTGGCGGATATGAACTGGCCCTACATCATGGGAGCGGCGCATTTGTACACTTATCCAGCGCTGCGCCAAATCGCGGCTCGCGACTATGGTATGATGTTCCCGGACCTGTCCGGACGGCCCTTTAACCAGTTGAAAAACTACGTGTGGTCTCAATTGGGGGAGATCTCCTTGTATGAGATCCTGGTACGGGAGGGGTTCGAAACGATGCGCGATACGGTCCTCCGTCTCGTGGCCAAATAAGGCGGCTTACGGCGGGTCGGCCAGCCCCGCCAGTAGCGGCACGACCGCAGCCCCGCGTGCGTGTTATCAGGTCAGCCCGGCGGTTTATTGCAATGGGTCAGCCACCTGAGCCGGCGGCTGGTCTAACCCCCCCAATGCCCGTCAGGTCATAAGTAGAGTCGGCTGATGTGACCAAAACCCCGAGAATCGGGCCAGCGATAAGTTGAATGATGGCCGTTGGGCGTGGTTCTCTGAAGCGTGAGGAGGACCCGAAAGTGGCAAAGAAGAGATACCACGCAGAGCAGATTATTTAGGGGCGCCGCCGGACCGACGCTGGGCTCGGAGCTTTTGCTCAACAGCTTGGCGGCCATTGTTGTGGGCGGAACTTCGCTTTCGGGTGGCGAGGGCGGGGTGCATCGGACGCTGCTCGGCGTGCTCATCATCACGCTTTTGGACAACGGCCTGAAGCTGATGGGTGTGGGCGAGTATGTGCAAATGGTGGTCAAGGGGGCGGTAGTAATCAGCGCGGTGCTGGTCAGTCAAGATCGCACCAAACTTAGCATCGCGAAGTACACGGCGCGCGGAGTTGGCGCGCATCCTCAGGCGAGCCGCAGCGTGCGGGAAAAGCCAGGCAGTATTTGAGAGTCTTGAACTGGCTTTCCGAGTAAGTGTTGTCGGAGGGCCGGAAAGCGTCACGGCGATGCGGCCGGGAATGCCGGCCCGGACCATGTTGCACACGGCCGTGCACCGCAGATCATGCACCAGGACTGGCCCCAGGCCCGCCCTGTTGCACGCGTTCGACCACAGCTTGCGAAAGTCGCCGATCGGCTCGCCGTTACGATGGAACATAAACCGGCAGTCAAGTCGGCACCTAGTGTCCCGTCCCGCAAATAAGTTGCTTAACAGGGGGAGCCTTAGCTGGGGTGATGCTGGCCGCAGCGCAGAGCCCGCCCTGCGGCTGCCGAAGGAATAGCCGCGATGCTTTTTTTCTGGTCATCCTGAGCGCCCCTGCGCTGTGATGCTGGACCCCGGCTTTGTCATGCTGAGCGTTTGTGAATTTTTGGCAAGCTGCCGCATGCCGCTGCACACTGCGCCCGATATGTCTCTAGTAGGGCGGGCCGCCGTGCCCGCCATGATGCGCGGGCGCCACGCCCGCGCGGCCAATGACCACCCACCGACCGGGCTGGCACCGCGGCCACAGGGCGGGCACGGCGGCCCACCCTACTACTCAAAAATTCACAAACTCTCAGCATGACAAAAGAAAGAGGGTGCTCAGGATGACCAAGGGAGGCGCTAGGGATGACCAACGAGGCGCGGCGCGCCGGAATGACCAAGAGAGCGCGCAGAACGACGGCCGCGCACGCATCGTAGCGCCAGCTCTGCGGCGCAGTGACGCTCTCAATTACCATCTGATCAGCGACTTGCGCAGCGCCCATCAGGCAGCGCTCGATGAGCTGTTCAGCCAGATGCTGGCGGTGGCGCTGTGGTCAGCGCTCGCCTACAACCTGACCCGAGCGCTCACCATGGGCTGGCTGTGGGCCCAGTGCGCCACCCACGGCGCCGGGTGCCCCCCAGCCGCGGGTCAAAACGCCGCCCCGCCGGACCCCCAAACCCACTCCTTGTCGCGCTCGGAGCGCGCAAAGCTAATTCACTCACAAGCTCCGAGCGCAGCGAAGCATGACCGAGAAAACCAAAGCGTTTACGCGATAGGCTCTACTTCAAACCCATGCGAGCCTTGCCCCCGTACTCCTCAGGGTGGGACCAGGGATCGTGATGTTTCCGCACGGGCGCAAAAGCTGCTCGGCTGGTTCAAAGGCCCTGGGCTGACGGCTACCCTGCAGCACTTTCGCGATCATCTTACTTAAGCTTCCCGCGCCGCTCAGTCGGCCAGCTCGAGCTCGCCGAAAAAAAAGCTGATCTCGCGCGCGGCCGTCTCGGGCCCATCCGAGCCATGCACGACATTCTGCTCGATATTGGCGCCGAACTGTTTTCTGAGCGTGCCCGCCGCTGCCTTGGCCGGGTCGGTAGCGCCCATCAACTCGCGCCAGCGTTCGATCGCGCGCTCGCCTTCAAGCAGCGCGACGATCACCGGTCCGGACGACATATACCGGCAAAGCGAGTCGAAGAAGGGGCGCGCCTTATGCACTTCGTAAAAGCGTTCGGCCTGGCCGCGCGTCAAGTGGAGCATTTTAAGCCCTCGCACGGTGAAGCTTTTGGCCTCGATCTGGCGCAGGATCTCGCCGCTCAGCCCGCGCTTTACCGCGTCGGGCTTAATAATTGCCAAGGTTCGCTCCAACAAGAAACCTCCCGTCACCTTACGTGAAATTTGGACGTTGGTCGGGCAACAAATTCTCGGGCCGCCCAGGTAGCTCGGAACCTGCTCAGGGGCCGGCCTGGAATCCGCCTTCTTACGTGGTGGTCGCTTAACCCTACAGCTCGGGGCCGCAGCCAGCGCAAGTTCTTTGCTACGCGCGCCCGGTCAGCACCGCTTTCATCGCCGAACCGATCTCGGCCGGACTTATGGCAACGGTGGCGCCCGCCGCTTTAAGCGCCGCGATCTTTTCTTGGGCCCCGCCGCGTCCGCCGGCGATGATCGCGCCGGCGTGGCCCATCCGCCGCCCCTTGGGCGCGGTTTGCCCGGCGATATAACATACCACCGGCTTTTGGAAGTGCCGCCTGATATACTCGGCGGCTTCCTCCTCGGCGCTGCCTCCGATCTCGCCGATCAGCACGACGGCTTCCGTGGCGGGGTCTTCGTTGAACAGTCTTAGCACGTCGAGCGTGTTAAGCCCGATAATCGGATCACCCCCCACGCCGACGCAAGTGGACTGTCCGAGCCCCACGCCGGTTAGCTGGTTGACCGATTCGTAGGTCAGCGTACCGGATCGGGAGATGACGCCGACCGGTCCCGGCCGATAGATATGTCCGGGCATAATCCCCATCTTGCACTCGCCGGGCGTGATGACGCCGGGGCAGTTGGGGCCGAGTAGCTTGACCGGCCGCCCGCGCATGAAGCGCTTGGCCTTCACCATGTCGAGCGTGGGGATGCCGTCGGTGATGCAGACGATAAGCTCGATGTCCGCCGCGGCGGCCTCCATGATAGCGTCGGCGGCAAAGGCCGGAGGCACGTAGATAATCGTCGCGTTCGCGCCGGTATGCGTTTTCGCCCGCTCGACGGTGTCGAAGATCGGGATGCCCTCGAAGCTGGTTCCGCCCTTGCCCGGCACCACGCCCGCCACCATCTGCGTGCCGTACTGCTTGCAAGCCAGCGTATGAAAGCGCCCGGTGGCCCCGGTGATGCCCTGCGTGATCACCCGGGTGCGACTGTTGACCAAGATGCTCATTGCCGGCGCCCTATATGCCGATCAGCGCCACGATGCGCCGAGCGGCGTCCGCCATGTCGCTCGCCGCGGTCACCTTGAGGCCCGAGGAGTTGAGTATCTGCCGGCCCTGCTCCACGTTGGTGCCCTCCATGCGCACGACCAGCGGCACGTCAAGCTTCACCTGTCGGGCCGCTTCAACCACACCCTCGGCCAGCACATCGCAGCGCATGATACCGCCGAAGATGTTGATCAAAACTCCTTTGACGCGCGGGTCCGCGAGTAAAATCCTGAACGCGGCCGCTACCTTTTCAGCGTCCGCGCCACCGCCGATATCGAGAAAGTTGGCCGGCTCGGCGCCGTGGAACTTGATAATATCCATGGTCGCCATCGCCAAGCCGGCGCCGTTCACCATGCAGCCGATATTGCCGTCCAACCGGACGTAGCTCAGGCTGTACTTGGCCGCTTCGGATTCGCTCGGCTCCTCCTCACCAGCGTCGCGCAGCTCGCGAATCTCCGGATGACGGAAGAGGGCGTTGTCGTCAAAGCTCATCTTCGCGTCCAGGCACAACACCCGTCCGTCGGCGGCGACCACCAGCGGATTTATCTCGATCAGCGAGGCATCGGTCTCCATGAACGCTCGGTAGAGCGAGGCCAGCAGCGTCCCGAACGCGGCGCCCTGCTGGTCCTTAAGGTCAAGCGCCGAGGCCAGCCGGCGGCTTTGAAAGCCCGCGACACCGATAGCGATATCGATCGGCTCGCTGAGGATTTTCTCCGGCGTTTTCGCCGCGACCTCCTCGATCTCCATCCCGCCCTCGGTGCTGGCGATTATCGCCAGACCCTCGCATCTGCGGTCCACCAGCATCGCCAGGTAAAGCTCGCGCGCGACCTCGCTCGCCGCCTCCACATAGACGCGTCTTACGACGCGGCCCTCGGGTCCGGTCTGATGGGTCCGCAGCGGCTTGCCTAAAAGTTTAGCGGCGAAATCGCGCGCCTGCTGCCCGCTGCTGACCAGCTTCACCCCGCCCGCCTTGCCGCGTCCGCCGGCGTGAATCTGCGCCTTGACGACGGCCGTGGGCCCGCCCAGCATATCGAAGGCCGCCGCGGCCGCCTCAGGCGAGGCAGCGACGTGCCCCTTTGGGACCGGCGCGCCGTACTTGGCCAAAATCGCTTTAGCCTGGAATTCGTGAACGTTCATGTTTTGCTGACCGCGGAGGAGCGTCTAAAGCCCCACGCCCCCAATACCCGCACTATTTCTCAAGTTACGCTGCCCTTCTGTCGGCCACGCGGCGCGGACGACCAGGTTACCCGCCCGGCTCCCTCGCGCAAGCACGTGAACCGCCCGGCCGCTTGGCACGGGTTCAGCGGCAATAAATCAAGTTTCGCGTCGCGGCCCGGTGCAAGTGAGCTGCCTCAACTCCGCGACGCCCTCGGGTCAGGCTAAATAAGCTTGTCCATCGCGGCAACCAGCTCGCGCACGTGACTGACCGACAGAGCAAAGGCGGCCTTTTCCGCCTCGGTGAGCTCGATCTCGATCACCTTCTCCACTCCACCGGCGCCGATTAAGGCCGGCACACCAGCGTAACAGTCGCGCACGCCGTACTCACCCTCCAGATAGGCCGCGCACGGCAAAATTTCCTTGCGGTCGAGCAGATAGGCCTCCACCATGCGCCAAATCGCGGCCGCCGGCGCATAGTAAGCCGAGGTCTTCATCAAATTAACGATCTCGCCGCCGCCTTGGCGCGTACGCTGCTCAAGCTGCGCCAGACGCTCAGGCGTGATGAGGCGCTCGACAGGCACGCCGGCCACCGTGGTATGGCTGCGCACGGGCACCATGTCGTCGCCGTGACCGCCGAGCACGGTTGCGCACACGCTATCAACTGAGACGCCCAGCTCGGCCGCAAGAAAGGTCCGGTAGCGGGCCGAGTCTAGCACGCCCGCCTGGCCGACCACTCGGTTCTTGGCAAAGCCCATCTCCCGCTTTATCTGAGTGACCATAGCGTCGAGCGGATTGGTCACCGTGATCACGAAGGCGTCGGGGCATAGCTGCTTTATCGCGCGCCCGACGTTGCTCATCACGCCGGCGTTGACTTTGAGCAGGTCGTCCCGGCTCATGCCCGGCTTGCGCGGCATACCGGCGGTTATCACACAGCAATCGGCGCCTTCGACACCGCGAATATCGGTCGACCCGCTGACGCGAATGTCAACCCCCATAACCGGGGCCGACTCGAGCATGTCAAGCGCCTTGCCCTGCGGCAGCCCGTCGATCACGTCGTAAAGAAAGATATCTCCGAGCTCGCGCAGAAAGCACAGATGAGCGCACGTTGCCCCCACGTTGCCGGCGCCAATAAACGCGATTTTCTTTCTTGCCATGAGTCAAGCCTCGAGCTTAAATGCTCGCCCTCCGTAGGTAAATCTTATAATGCGGCCGGATCAGCCGGCAATCAGCAGCGAACCGCGCCAGCGCCGGCCGGCCGGAGCGCGAACGCGGCCGCACGCCGCCGCGACAAGCTATGCGGTTACATGTTGGCGGCGATCGCGCTGCCGAACTCCGAGCACTTAAGCAGTTTGGCGTCGCTCATCAGGCGCTCGAAATCATAGGTAACGGTCTTGTTGGCAACCGTCCGCTCGAGTCCCCGCACGATCAGGTCCGCTGCTTCCTGCCATCCCAGATGCTCGAGCATCAAAACGCCCGATAAGATGACCGAGCCCGGGTTGACCACGTCCCGGTTGGCGTACTTCGGCGCCGTGCCGTGGGTCGCCTCGAACACCCCATGTCCGGTAGCGTAGTTGATGTTGGCGCCGGGCGCGATGCCGATACCGCCGACTTGAGCGGCCACGGCGTCGGAAAGGTAATCGCCGTTTAGATTGCACGTCGCGATAACGTCGAAGTCCCTCGGCCGTGTCAGCACCTGCTGCAGCGTGATGTCGGCGATAGCGTCTTTGACCAGGATCTGCCCCGCCGGAGGCTGTCCGCCGCAATCCGTCCATGCGACCGCGCGCCCCTTGTACTCGCGCCGCACCAAGTCGTAGCCCCAGTCGCGAAAGGCGCCCTCGGTAAACTTCATGATATTACCTTTATGAACCAAGGTTACGCTCTTGCGCCCGCGCCGGATCGCATAGTCCAGCGCCGCGCGGATCAAGCGTTCCGAACCCTCCTTCGACACCGGCTTTATCCCGATCGCCGAGGTCTCGGGGAAGCGAATCCTTCCGCGCATCCCCATTTCGTGCTCCAGAAAGTCGATCATCCGGCGCGCTTCGGGCGATCCTGCCGGCCATTCGATGCCGACGTAGATGTCTTCGGTGTTTTCGCGAAAAATCACCATATCCACGAGTTCCGGCTTCTTGACCGGACTCGGCACTCCGGGAAAATGGCGCACCGGCCGCAGACATACGTACAAGTCGAGAATCTGGCGCAGCGCCACGTTGAGCGAACGGATACCGCCGCCGATCGGCGTAGTCAACGGCCCTTTAATCCCGACGAAATATTCACGGAAAGCCTCGACCGTTTCCTCGGGCAGCCAGGAACCGAACGCCGCGTGCGCCTTCTCGCCCGCAAAGACCTCCATCCAGGCAATTTTGCGCCTGGCCCCGTAAGCTTTCCCAACCGCGGAATCGAATACGCGGCGGGCCGCCCGCCAGATATCGGGACCGGTCCCGTCGCCTTCGATAAACGGAATGATGACCCGATCCGGCACCGCCAAGGTGCCGTCGGATTTGAGCGTTATTTTCTCGCCGTCAGACGGGACTTTGATCTGCTTGAATGGCATGGACAACCTCGCTTTATTCCATGAAATCGCCTTATCAAGAGTTTGACAGACTTTTCCTAAGTTTATAACTATCCTGAACGCGAAATCGCCCGCAGCAAGACCGGTCGAGGCTTTATCAGCGCTTCGGCGGTTGCTCTACGAGACTTGCAACAGCCTGCGATCCGAGCAGCCGCGCTGCGAAACGTCCGCGGGAAATCGCCCGGCTGCGCATCGGCTTACGCAAAGCTGCACTGGTGCTTATTGCGCTGTCGTCTCTTAGCCCTGAAGCGAAAATAACTTTTAGTGGGACGGGCCGCCGTGCCCGCCCTGTGGCCGCGGTGCCAGCCCGGCCGGTGGGTGGTCATTGGCCGCGCGGGCGTGGCGCCCGCGCATTATGGCGGGCACGGCGGCCCGCCCTACTACTGCTTCGGCCCATGCCTAACGCCTTTAGCGCTGCACCCCCTCACCCGGAGCGCGAATTACGCTTCGTAATTCGCGCTCCGAGCTCTCCTGGCTTGCGCGCGCGGACTTGCGCCGCGAGCGCGGGAGAGGTGATAGGATGGGTGCCCTTTGTGCTCCCTCGCCCGCATCGTTTTGCGGGAGAGGGTTGGGGTGAGGGTGCAGCCTACGGCGACCTGCGGCAGCTTGCCAAAAATTCACCGGCTCTGAGCGCAGCGTCGCGCGAGTCGAAGGATCGCGAAAAAACTAGGGGTCTTTCGACTCCCGCCGCGCCGGCCTTCGCTCAAGATGACACAAGATTGGGCGAAACCCCAAAAACTCACAAACTCTGAGCGCAGCGAAGAATCCCGGTCCCTGTGGGTCGTTCGTCAAGTTATTCGCGGGACAGCGTACTAGAAGCAGTAGTTATGGCCGCCGCCCAGGTCGCTGCAAAGATTCGGATTTGACGAGCCGTTCACGCCGGTCCATTGCGACCCGATGGAGAGCTGCTGGATTTGGACCTGCGAGAACGGCATCGGAGGCGTGGGCTTAACCGTCGTCTCTTTTAGATAGCTCTCGGCTTGCTGGCGCTGGGCGGGTGTGGCGCTTTCGCTTTGCAGGGTTCGGTTAGCCCACGACTTGCACGCCGGAGAAGCGCCGTCGATCGCACCCGGGCAAGCCATCGCCATGCGACTGGCCGGACTGCATCCGGCGAGCATCAGGACCGCCACCAAGATACTACTGGCAAACTTTGGGTTCACCTGCCGCTATCTCTCTCGACAACTTCCTCTAATATTAAATATAGTCGGTTACCTCAATGGTGTCAGTATCTGCGTGGGCAAGGCCGGACCGGGCCAGCCCGCCGCGCCGCGACAGGTCGCCCGTGCGGCCCAAGCGCGTTTAGCCTACCGACGCTGCTCTAACAAAGGCGTAACTGTGCTCCCTGATGCCCTGTGCCCAGCGCAACGAGCTGGCCGCAGTTCCGGCCCGCGGTGAGCGCCGGCTCGCGACGCGGTGTATAGTCAGGTCATGGCGATGCCGAAGTGTCCATCGCTGGCGGCTGACGTGGTAATCGAAGTCGACCGCCGGATCGTACTCATCGAGCGCAAAAATTTCCCTTTCGGATGGGCACTGCCGGGCGGGTTCGTCGAAGCCGGCGAAACGGTCGAAGAGGCCGCGGTGCGCGAAGCCTTCGAGGAGACCTCGCTCGCGGTCGAGCTTACCGCTTTGCTCGGCGTCTATTCTCGGCCTGACCGCGACCCTCGCGGCCACACGGTGACTGTGGTTTACGTCGGCCGCTCGCAAGGGACCCCCAAGGCCCGCGACGACGCCAGCAACGTGGCTCTGTTCTCCGCCGAGGATTTGCCTCACCCGCTGGCCTTCGACCATGCGCAGGTGTTGGCCGACTATCGCGAATTCCTACTAACCGGCCGGGCTCCCGCGCCAGCGCGCCGGCTCAAGGCGCACGCATAGCAACTCCGTTCGAGGGTCTGGTGGGAGAATCGGCCGGATACTCTCGCCTGACGCGCGCCGCCCTGCTGAGCAGGGAGGAACCTCCACTGCGGCTTTGAGCGTCGGCCTAACCAACACTAAGGCTCAAGCGGCCGCCGATGCCCCGCCCGCCTGCCCGGAATTGTCACTTCGCGCCGAGAGCGCGCAGCGCGGTCTCGATGCGCTCGAAGGCGGTTTTGAGGTTCGCGATCGAGTTGGCGTACGAGATTCTGACGTGCTCCGGAAAGCCGAAGTCCGTACCGCCGACCAACGCCACGCGCGCCTCGGCCAGCAACATGTCTGCCAACTCGTCGCCGCTTCGCACGACACCGCCTTTCCACTTAAGCCCGAAAAGCGCGCTCACCTTGGGGAACACGTAAAAGCTCCCCGCCGGCACGTGCGGCAATTCAAGCCCCGGCAAGCTGCGCACGCGTGCGACGACAAAGCTGCGTCGGGAACGGAACTCCTCCATCATCGTACGAAGCTCGTCCTTAGGCCCGGTCAGCGCCTCGACCGCGGCGGCCTGAGTGATCGAGTTCGGGTTGCCGCTGTTCTGTCCCTGCAAGCGCCCCACCGCGCCCATCACCTCGCGCGGGCCGGCGGCGAAGCCGAGCCTCCATCCGGTCATCGCATAGGTCTTGGATAAGGAGTTGACGATAATTCCCCGCTCCTTAAGGCGCGGCTCGATCGTGAAAGGATGCGGCGCAACGCTGTCGTAAACCATGTGCTCGTAAACGTCGTCGGAGAGCAGCCACAACCCGGCCTCGAGTATCACCTCGGCCAGCGCGCGCAATTGCGGCGCCTGATAGACCGCGCCGGTCGGGTTGCCGGGCGAGTTAATAATGATGCCGCGGGTATTGGGGCCGAGGGCGCCGCGCAATCGCTCGGCGCTCAAGATGAATCCGTCCGCCTCGCGCGTCGGGACCAGCTTGGGCGTCGCTCCGGACAGCGCGACCATCGCCGCATAGCTCACCCACGCCGGCGTGGGGATGATCACTTCGTCGCCCTCGTCGAAGAGCGCGGCGATAACATTGGCCGCCGCCTGCTTGCCTCCGGCCGAAGCGACGATCTCCGCCAGGTCGTAGTCAAGCTCGTTCTCGGACTTAAGCTTAAGCCGGATCGCCTCCCGGAGCTCGCGCGTGCCGCTGGTCGGCGTATATTTGGTTAGCCCGGCGTCGAGCGCGCGGCGCGCAGCGTCCTTGATGCGTTCCGGCGTGTCGAAGTCGGGCTCGCCGGCGGCCAGGGAGATGACCTCGATGCCTTGTTGGCGCAGCTCGATCGCGCGCGCCTCGGCCGCCATTGTCGCCGACGGCCTGATTGCCGCCACTCGCCGATTAAGTCTGACCGCCATATGATTTGCTGTTCTGACGAGGCTGAACGGCTCGGATTGCAGCGCCGGCCGTTCCGGGACGCGCCGGCGGGCGCCGGCCCGCGGTCTACTCGAGCTCCAGCTTGCGCCGCAGCCGCTCCATCACCGGCGCCGGCACTAGGTCGGGCAGCCGCTCGCCGTAGCCGGCGACTTCCTTGATTAAGCGAGAGGCAGAAAAAAAGAGCGACGGGCTGGCGAAAAGGAACACGGTTTCGATCGACGGCCGGATATACTTGTTCATCTGCGTCATCTGAAATTCGTACTCGAAGTCGGTGACGGCGCGCAGGCTGCGAATGAGCACGCGTGCCCCGACGCGTTCGGCGTAGCTCACCGAAAGGCCGGTAAACTTGTCCACGCGCGCGTGGTCACCCATCTCGGCGACCGACTCACGCGCCATCTCGACCCGCTCGTCAATCGTGAACAGAGCGGGATCCTTATGGGGGTTGTAGGCAACGGCAACGATCACCTCGCTAAAGATGTGCACGGCCCGTCGAATAATGTCGAGATGGCCGAAATGAATCGGGTCGAAGGTACCCGGATAGACCGCTACGGCTTTACCGGCCGGCGCGCTGCGCTGCATGATTCACCGCTCCACTGAGGCCCCGGATCGCGTCCGTCGGGCCGAAGTTGTAAAGCGCGATGCGATGGTCGCCTATGGTGGACTCGCTAACCATATTGATGCCGGCGACCGCCGGCGCGCACTCTCGCGACGAAAGCTCGGCCACAAGCCAGGCTTCCGCAGCCCACAACTCAAACCTGGCCAGATGCTTTAGCGCGCGCTCGGTCAGCCCTCTGGCGTACGGCGCATCCATAAAGACCAGATCAAACCTCTCGCCACGCTCCTTCAATCGCGCCATCGCGTCAAAGACGTCCAGGCACATCACCCGGGCGCGGCCGGAAAAGCCGAGCGCTTGCAGATTGCGCTCTATCGCGCGCGCCGCCGGGCGGCTAAAATCAACGAAAGTCGCGCGCTCAGCCCCGCGCGAGAGGGCCTCGATACCCAGTGCACCGCTGCCGGCGAAAAGATCAAGCACCGAGCGCCCGGCTAAGTCAACTCGCGCGACAAGGCGCGAAAAAATCGACTCCCTAACCCGCGCCGCGGTTGGCCGCGTAGCAAGCCCCCGCGGGTTTTTCAGGTAGCGTCCGCGCGCCTGGCCCGCAATCACGCGTATCATTGCAACGCTCAGCCTCGCCGCGCCTGGCCGCGAACCGCCCTCAACGCGAGCAGCCGTCCAAAGCTTGCAACGGCGAGAATATCCCACCTTCGGCAACCCGAGCAAGCTCGCTATCGGCGATCAAGGCGCGCCGCCCAAGCGCGATTTACTCGCCAAGGAAAAATGTGACAGGATAAATCTAACGGAATAATCGTTCATAGTCGTAGTTTGACTCTGCTGGACGACCAACGGGGAGGTCCGAAACATCATATGCCCAACGTTGACGGCGGTCTTTTGACTGCCCGCGTGATGCGCGAAAACGAGATCAAGTATTGTTTCACCATCAACGGCGGTCATCTATTCCCGATTCTGGCGCACCTGCGCGACAACGACATCAAGATGATCCACGTGCGCCACGAGCAGGCCGCGGCGTACGCGGCCGATGCGTACGCGCGCTTGAGCGGACGGCCCGGCGTGTGTCTGGTCACTGCCGGCTGCGGCTTAACCAACGCGGTGACCGGCCTTTGCGTCGCCGGTCTGACCGGCAGCGCCGTGGTCTGCATCTCCGGGCAGCATCCTAACACCGAAGACCACCTGGGCTCGTTCCAGGAGGCGTACGGTTCCGAGGTCGTGCGCAGTTTTTCCAAGTTCACCAAGCGCGTGACCGACTGGACCACGGTCGAGTTCGACCTGCGCTCGGCCTTCCGCGAGGCGATCGCGCCGCCGCAGGGTGTGGCGCTGGTCGAGATACCGCAGAACATCCTCTACCGCCAGGACGACGACAGCCTGCAGCGCAAGGGCGCCAGCCGTTTGACCGCCGACGACGTGCGCGCGCAGGGCGACCCGGCGCGGATCGATCGCGCGCTCGAGCTGCTCAAGGGCGCCGAACGCCCGCTTATCGCCGGCGGCGACGGACTGTTTTGGTCGCAGGCCGGCCCGGAGCTGACCGAGTTTGTCGAGCTCACGGGAGTTCCGGTCTATACGCGGCGCGCGGGTCAAGGCGCGGTGTCCGAAGAGCACCCGCTGGCGGTCCGCGGCCCCTTTAAGAAGCCCTTCACCGGGCGCGCCGACGTGGTTCTGGCGCTCGGCTTTCGCTTCTGGAGCGGCGAGCACTTTGGTCAGCCGCCGACCTGGAACGACAAAGCCAAGTATATCCAGGTCGATCCCGTCCCGACGCGTCTCGGATGGCAGGTCGAGGCCGACCTGCCTATCGTCGGTGATCCCAAGCTGGTCCTGCGCCAGTTGATAAACCGTGCCAAGGAGCTGCGGCTGGACTTCTCGAAAAACCGCTCATCGCAGTGGAACAAGGAGCTCGCGCAGGTGCGCGCCAACTTTGGGCAGATGATCGCCGAGCAGGAAAAAAAGGTCGCCCACAACCGCCCGCTTCATCCCGCTCGCCTCGCCAAGGACCTGACCTCGGTCATCGACAAAAGCGCCACCGTGATTATCGACAGCTTCACGCTGTCGGGCTGGATGAGCCAATGGCTGGCCTGCCGCTTTCCGGGACAGGTGCTGGACGCGGGCCCGCTGGCGCCGGTAGGGCACGGCGTCGGCATGGCAATCGGCGCTCAGCTCGCGCGGCCGGGCAAGCAGACCGTCGTGGTTAGCGGCGACGGCGGATTCGGCATCGGCGGGTGGGACCTCGAAACCGCCGCGCGCTACGGCCTGCCGATTATCTGCGTGCTGTGGAACAACAGCTCCTGGGGTCCGAGCTTTGAGTCGATGCCGATTCTGAGGGACCGCACCGACCCGTTCGATATGCTCCGCGACATCCGGTACGACAAAATAGCGGCCGAGATGAGATGTTACGGCGAGCACGTCGAAGCTCCCGACGAACTGCTTCCCGCGCTGGAGCGCGCGTTGAACGCGGGCAAGCCCGCGCTGGTCAACGTGATTGGCGACAAAACGGTCGGCCATCCCACACTGGGCGGCAATCTGCTGGGCTCGACCGGCAAAGCCTGATTCGCCGCGGGTTTTCGCGGATTCGAACCGCGGCGCGCCGAGCCCCTTTTGAGACGGCTCGCGCCGGCAGCGATCGCGCGTTGTAAGCTCACACTTCGGACGCGGGCTGCGGGTCGCGCTGGGACAGTCGGCGCTTTGAGCATCTCGCAGGCCCTTTTTTTACCGGAATCGCAGCCGTGGCGGCGGAAAAATTCATTACACTGAATTCGGAACTTTACGCGTACGTCGTGGCGCACGGCCACAACGACGACCCGCTGCTGGCGGAGCTCGCCGCCGAGACCGGGCGCCTGGGGCCGCCGAGCGCGATGCAGATCACGCCCGAAGAGGGCACACTGATGGGCATGCTGGCGCGCGCAATCGGCGCGCGAGAGGCGCTGGAGGTCGGCACCTTTACCGGTTACAGCGCCTTATGCGTGGCCCGCGCGCTGCCCGCGGACGGCCGGCTTTTATGCTGCGAAATCAACCGGTCGTGGGCAGTCATCGCGCGCCGCTTCTGGGACAAGGCCGGGGTCGCGCACAAGATTGAACTAGCCGTGGGTCCGGCGCTGCAAACGCTGCGCGCACTGCCCGCCGAACGGCGTTTCGATTTCGCCTTCATCGACGCCGACAAACCTAATTATCGCGGGTACTATGAAGAGGCGCTAAGGCATGCGCGAACCGGCGCGCTGATTCTGATCGATAACGTGCTGTGGGCCGGCAAGGTAATCGACCTCAGCGACCAAAGCGACGATACCCGCGCGATTCGCGAGTTCAACGACTTTATCGCTGCCGACCCGCGCGTAGAGGCGGTGATGCTGCCGGCGGCCGACGGAATCACGCTGGCGCGGAAAAAGTGAACCCCAGTTCCGCTCGATCAGCGGCGCTCTCGCAAAGTTGGCCGGCCCGCTGCGGTCAGCGCCGCGCCCGCCCGCAACGCGCGTGAAAAGCAAAAATGACTAAAACGTAAAGCGAGAACGCCGAATTTATTTGTCTTTTCTTCGCTTTCGTTGTAGAGTTTGCCGGAATTGGCAAAACTATGGATGTCCATCGCATCTACGAGATTCGCTGCCCTATTCATGGTTTCATAACCCTGAATGACTGGGAGAAACAAATCGTCTCACAAGCGGTCTTCCAGCGCCTTCGCCGCATCAGACAGCTAGCTTGGACGGATCAGGTGTATCCCGGGGCGATGCATACGCGCTTCGAGCATTCGCTGGGCGTCATGCACATTGCAACTCTTCTTTATGATTCCATCGTTGCCAGGTCGCGCGATCTGCTCAGGAACGAGCTTGGCTACGATAACGCCGGATTCATACGGAACAGACAACTGGTTCGTCTTGCGGCGTTGTTGCACGACATTGGGCACGCTCCGTTCTCCCACGCTTCGGAGGAACTCTTCCCGGAGCAGGACAGTGGCGAGGGAAAATTTCTCCACGAAGACTACTCGGCAGCTATCGTAAGAGGACCCCTCAAAGACGCTATCGAAGACCATAAGATTAATAGTAGTAATTACGACCTGAAGGCTAATGACGTAGCGGCTTTGCTGGAGGGCAGTGCCGGCGCAAGGGCAAGTCTGTTTTGGCGAGACCTAGTGACGGGTCAGATAGATGCCGACCGGATGGACTACTTACTGCGCGATTCGCATCACGCGGGAGTACACTACGGCCGATTTGACCTTCACCGATTGATTTCCACTATTGTGGCGATTCGTGGCTCCGACAAAGAGCCACCTCGTCTTGGCATCCAGGAAGGTGGCTGGCATGCTGCGGAGGCCCTCATCCTGGCGCGCTACTTCATGTTCACGCAAGTATACTTCCACAAAACACGGGTCGCTTACGACATCCATCTTTTGGGCGCGCTCAAAGAAATCCTTCCAGGAGGTGTTTTTCCAAAGCCGGAGGGCACCGCTCTCAATGAATTTGTCAAATGGGACGATTGGCGCGTTTTAGGCCTGCTTGCATCCGGTGATGCTGGCGAGCATGGAGAAAGGTTAGCCAGTCGCAATCATTATCGGATGATCTATCAAACCACTGAGGTCCAGGCCGCCGAGGAAAAGGAGAACCTGAAGAAAGTACGGGACAGTCTGGGTTCGTTGGTCGTGGCCGAAATGCCTGCAGCAAAGAGTTGGTACAAGACCGATGACACGGATGTTCCCGTCTTGCAAGACGAGAGATTCGGTTTTCGCGTTAGGCCACTGAGCGAGCTTTCCAACGTGGTTCACAACCTCGGAGAGAACGACCGAATCCTTCTTTACTGCCGACCTGAAGACCAGGCGGAAGCGACAAAAAAAGTGGAGAAAGCCACCAAAAAAGGGGGAGGCGCATAATGGACTGGGATGCCAAAAGAGAATCGAGAATTGGGTTAATCACAACCCTAGCCGCCGAATCAGCCGAGCGCCATATCGGTCGTACTTCGTTGATGAAATTCTGTTACTTCCTTCAAGTGTTAAGAGGAGTCCCTCTCGGCTACAATTTTACCCTCTATTCCTACGGTCCGTTCGACTCCGAGGTCTTGTCCGATTTAAACTCCGCTGAATCCATTGGTGCCGTGGTTGCACCGGCTGTTTCTTACCCTAATGGCAGTTACGGCTACGAAATCCAGGAAGGAAAGCTCGGTCAGCAGTTCAGAGACAATCCCGCAATCACCGAATATAAGAGCGCTATCGATTGGGTGCTGGAAAAATTCGGCAACTACGCGAGCGCGGACCTGGAATTGCTGAGCACGATCGTCTATGTTGACCGCGAGGCGGGAAAAAGAAAAGAAGCCCTTGTTACCTCTGATTTGGTGCAGCGCGTTCGGGATGTGAAGCCCCGCTTTGCTGAAAGTGAGATAGAAGAGAAAGTTGACTGGTTAAGGAAAGAGAAATTGCTCAGACACACGAGTGACCGGTAATAAGCTGGCGCACGGCGACTGCTACCGGGTGCAGACCACTATAGATTGGGCATCCACAGCCCGGCGGGAGGAAAATCAACAGCGAATTACCTGCCGAAGGTTGCGAAGGCGGTTGTGCAAGGTTGATGGTGAACCGGTCAGGACCGACGTCTTCTAAATGTTTTCATTTCCAAGGCCTTTAAGTCCGTCGAAACCAAAAGAGTGATGAAGACGCGCGCAAATCCGTCAGGGTCCCAGGCAATCATAGACGCCCCATTTACAGAGGCCGGACATCAGGATGGAACCGGTTTCAGATGATCACGCTCAGGACGACTTTGCACAGGGGCGGGTCCATATACGGTCGTTGACGCGGGTCAGCCGGCGTGCGGCGAGACGATCGCGCTCAGCGACAGCCGCTCCACGGCTAGGGCCGGCACGTAGTAGGCTTGCGGCGCGCCCCAAAGCGCCGTCGCATGAACGTCGCCCTCGGGTGCGAGCAGCGCCTCGAACACATCGCGGATATTGGCGTTGATGCGAAGGCAATTGGGCGCGACCGGCGCCGCCGGGACGCCGTTGCGAATGAGGTAGGAACCGCCGGTGATGGTGCAGGTGAAGTCGCCGGCGGCCTGGCCGTTGATCGGGTAGGTGTACCACACGTTGCCGACATAGATACCGTCGCCGAGCAGCCTCATCAACGCGCGAAGGTCGCGCCCTTGGCGGCCGCGCATCACGACGTTGCTCGCGCCGGCCGCGATTTGCGCGTCAAAGCGGCGAACGCCGCTGTCCGCCAGCCGATAGCCGTTGGCGCCGGCAAAGCGCGCCAGACCGGCTGCGCCGCTGCCGGCTTTATGCGCCGGCGCGAGTTCGGCGCGCCGCCCGTCGCGCGCTCGGCGCCTGCCCCCGGTAAGCTTGCGCTCGCGGGCCGCGTCGGCACCGAGTTGCGCCGCGTCGTAAAAGCTTGCCAGCAGGCCGACCAGCGCGCCGCCGCGAACCAGAGCGGTGCGGCGCGCTGGCATCCCCTCGCAGCTTATACCGCGGCGAAGCGCGCCGCTCGGCGCGAGCGGATCGTCGCAAAGCGAAAGCCGGCGGTCCATCACCGCTTGCCCGAATTTCCCCAGATATGCCGAGCTCGCGACGTAGAATGAGCGCGCCGTCAGCGACGGCATCACGATGTGATTCAGAATCTCGGCCACCGGCTGCGGACCGAGCAGCACCCGATACTCGCCCGGCGCGGGACAATCGCCCGCCCTGACCTTGAGCGCCGCATCCACTGCCCGCGCGCCTAAGAGCGACGCGGCGCGCCTGAGCTCACGCGCCGAAGTCCCCAGGCAACCGACGCTGGCCTTGGCCCCTATCGCCTCGACAAACGCGGTCAGGGCAAGCCTAAAATGGGCGTGCTGGTCCACGCTCGCCTCCGGCATCCGCGAACCGGCGACAGCGACGCGCTCTTTGCTTAGCGTGATATCGCCGCCCAAAATGAAACCATGACCATGGGTTTCCGCCTCCGCGTAGCGCGTGAAGCGCCGGATAGCGCCGTACAACACGTCCCATCCGGCGCTCACCAAAAGCTCGCCCCCCACCGCCATCACCGCGCTCGCGGGCCGCGCTTTGACCTTAGGCCCGTGCGCCGGCGACGGCAGACTCGCAAAGTGCGGGTCGACAACCGCGGTTGCGCGCGCGCGCTCGAGCGCGCGCCGCAGCGCCGCAAGGCTGAGCTCGCCCGCTTCGAAGGCATAGCCGCACTCGCACGGGTTTCGCCGCATGACGATTCTTATCGCCAGCCCGTTTGCGCTCTCCGCTTTGGCCTCCTCCAGCCCCTGAGACGGAATATCCGACGTGTAATTGAGACGAACCACGAGCTGTTCGCTGCTCGAACAGTAGACCTCGAAATCGGCGAGCTCGCGGTCGCGCGCGAGCGCGGCGGCAGCCGCGCGGGCAAATTCACGCATCCGCTCAAGGGTCAGCATCGGCACTGCTCTGCACCTTTTCGCAACGGCAACTGCCCGTTCAAGGGCATGCGCGGCGCGCGCGCCGCGCATTCGTCGTCGCGGCCCGCTCCTGCCCTCCGCCGGCCGCTCCGGCGCATAGGCCAAGTCGGTAGACAACTCCAGAACGGTTGCTAGAGAGGCGCGGCTTGCCCGACAAAAAACGGCAGCTCGACAAGGCGCCTGCGCAACTCCAAGCGCATCGCATCGGCCAAATCGCGCGCGCCCTGAGCGGTTCGCCCGCCGATTCCGGCCAGGCGCCGAAGTCTCTGGCGCGTCGCCGCGGCATGACGCAGGCTCTGGCGTCCCATCGGATCGAATCGGCACACCGAAGCGGCCTCAACGCGTTCGATGACTTCGCCGATCGCCGCGCGCGAGGCGTCGCACAGCGTCTGCGCCTCCTGCGGATCGAACTTCGCCGCGCCGCCGAGCGCTTTGACGATACGATTAAACTGGCGGATGCGCTTAAGGCCGCCTTCGAAGAGCCGACGATGCATCCCGAATGGAACCAGCGGCGAATCAAGCCCCTTTTCCAGCAGCGCGTCAAATGAGGTAAAGTCTAGGCTCAAAAGCTTGAGCAGCACTTCTTGGTATGACTGCTCGTGCGCCGCGTCAAAGCATGCCTCGAAGTATATATGCCCGGACAGACGCGCATCATAGCAGCCGATGAAGCATGCCGGCAGGAAAAAATTGTGCGCGAGCACGTCAGCCGCCAGATGAGCAAGGTAGCCCAGAGCAAAGATTTGAGCCGTAGGGCTCGCTGCCGATTCGAGCAGGCCGAAGCCGGTCGTCCAGTTGTGCGAATGGCGCCTAAGCCGGCTTTGCAAGCGGCGGCCCTGCACGATATCGGGGGCCAAGCTGCCGTACAGGAAAATCTCCGGAAATGCCGCCAGCGTTGCGTAAAGCGGATGCGACCGCGGGACGATCGTCGCCAGCACTTGAATCCCCAACGCGATATGCGTCACTGGGCCCCAAGCCCAAACGGCGCTCGGCGCGACGAGCAGCACAACGGCCGCAACCGCGCAGGCCACGATCACCGGTTTGCGCGCGCCAAGTCCCATCGCGTCGAGGCTTCGCTCACTGCCGGCGAATGATCCGATGAGCACCCGGCTGACGGAGCTAAACGACAATATCATATTCGCGACGCTTCGCGACTACGTCGAACAACTGGCCGAAGAGGGGCTTGACGGCCCTCCCATGTCGCCGGCTTCCCTCCATGGGGAATGCTCGCCGCGCACCGCCGCGGCGGCGGGCGAAGGCGCGCGCGCGAGCGCTTTGTCGCCCGCCGCGGCGCGCAACGAGAGGCCCGAGGCCGGCGCCTCGCGCGCCGCTTCAGGCGCGGCCGCGGCGCTTTTCTCCGCCTATCCCGGTCTCGAGGAGACCGGCGATCTAGCGGAACTGCGCGCCTTTATCGGCGATTGCCGGCGATGCAAGCTTGCCGGCGGCCGCACACACTTGGTCTTCGGCGTGGGCAATCCCAACGCGCGGCTGATGTTCGTCGGCGAAGGCCCCGGGGCCGACGAGGACGCTCAAGGCGAACCGTTCGTGGGCCGCGCCGGCCAGTTGCTGACCGACATCATCGAGCGCGGGATGGGGATGGGCCGCGCCGAGGTCTACATCTGCAACGTGGTTAAGTGCCGTCCGCCGGAAAACCGCAAGCCCGAGCCCGGCGAAATCGCCGCCTGCGAGCCGTTTCTGTGGCGCCAAATCGATCTGGTACGGCCGCAGGTCATTGTCGCGCTCGGCTCGGTTGCGGCTCAATCGCTGCTCAAGGTCAAGACCCCAATCAGCCGGCTGCGCGGCTCGTGGCATGAGGCGCGGGGCATCAGAGTGATGCCCACGTTTCATCCCGCTTACCTGCTGCGCAACCCGGCCGACAAGCGCCTGGTTTGGAGCGACGTCCAGCAGGTGATGAAGGCATTGGGACTGCCGGCGGTCAAACCAGGCCGCCCGCGTTGAGCTGTCGGCCAACGATATTACGGCGCTGTATCGGACGATGCGGCCGTCTCCGATGAGTCTCACCGCAACAACGAGATGACGACCGCGAGGCGAGTGTTACGGCGCCGGCGTGTCTCTGCTCGGTCCCAGCGATTACTGAGGACTGCAGAATACCGTGACAGGCACACTTTCAGCTTGGCCTTCTACCGTGGGACAGGCTTTTAGCCTGTCATCTCGGGCTAAAAGCCCGAGCCATCAATCCTCATCTTCGCCCCGCAACGCGGCGAAGGCCCTATTTCTGGTTCCTTCCCCCGCCGCGCGGGGGAAGGTTAGGATGGGGGGCGCGGGCCTTACCCGCGCAGCGAGCACCAGGCCGCGCCCACGACCCAGCGCCGTATCAATATTTTGCGATCCTCAATAGGTCATGGAGAGTGCTGATTGACAGGCACGCTTATTTTGGTGAGGCACGCGGAGAGTGAGGGCAACCGCGATCGGCGATTCACCACTTCGCCGGCAGTTGAGCTAACCGAGCAAGGGCGCCAGCAGGCTGCTTCGGCGGCGGACAAAATCCGGCGGCTTTACCGGCCGCAGCGGGTGATCACCAGCCCCTACCTCCGCGCCCGCCAGACGGCTGAGATCATCGCGCAGGCGCTAAAGCTCAAGTTAGTGCTCGAGGACGGACTTCGCGAGCAAAGCTACGGCAGGCTGGCCGGCCAGCCCTATGATGCGGTCTTCGCCACCGCGGGCTACGACCCTCAGCGGCTATGGACGTGGCGGCCGCCCGGCGGCGAGAGCCTCGAGGATGTACGCGAGCGCGTGCTGCCGGTCTTCGAACGCCTGGCGGCGCAGCATCGCGACGCCGAAGTGGTGGTGGTGAGCCACGGCGGCGTAATGGCCGCGGTGCGGGCCGCGCTTGCCGGAGGCTGGGAGCACGCCGTGGTCCCGCCGAACACCGGGATTTTCGTCGTCAAGCACACCGCAGGCCGCCTGCTGTCGTTGGAAGTCGCTGACTAATCCGGCGCGCGCGGCCTGAATTTGCGTCGACAGCCGCGGCGAGGCCGCTCCCCCCTGCGCCGCGACCCCTCCCGATGGGGCGATGAAGAGGTAAGGCAGGCCGCGCTATAGAGTCCTGCATATCATAAGTGACAGTTTTGCCTGCCGCCAGAACGATTGCACCAGGGGTTGGCGACGGTGCAGCGCGCGGCGGGCCTGATTGCTGAGCTGGGTGAAATCGCGGGGACAGAAATTGGGCAGCTCGTGATGTTTCTAATAACCCCAGATGTATTCCACCGGATTGAGTACCGGGGCGTAACCCGGCAACCACTCAAGCGCGAAGCGGCCGGCGCGACGGACGCCATCCTTGCCGGCCAATAGGATGCGCCAAGGCAGCCGTTGTGCTACGTTATGGACCCGGGCGGACAACCCGTTATGCGGCTCACAATCGAAATCGAGCGCGAAGAAGACGGACGCTGGCTTGCGGAGATACCGGCCCTTCCCGGGGCGATGGCCTACGGACCGACTCGCGATGCCGCGATTGCAGCCGTCAAGGTGTTGGCGCTGCGCATAATGGCCGACGAGATAGAGCACGGCGAGCGTTTGCCCGACACGGCTGACATCAACTTTACCCTAGCGGCGTGAGCGTCTGGCGCGCAGCCAAGGCGCGGCGCGTGCTAGCCGCGCTTAAGTGCATCGGCTGGCAAATCAAACGACAAAGCGGCTCCCATCGACGCCTTGAGCGTCCAGGCTGGCCGGATTTCACCTTTGCCTTTCACGACGAGCAGGAAATCGGGCCGCGCATGCTAGCCCGTATCGCCCAGCATACCGGGCTCAGACCTGAAGATCTGTAGGCAAAGCAATGGCAAAAACACGCGGTCTCGGAAGCCCGTGGCTGTCAAATTGCCGGGCCAGCGTTTTACGAAAACCGAAAAAGCCTTGACTTTGGCTCAATAGTAGTCCACCGGGTCGATCTGACGCTTGGCTCCCCAGTAAAAGAGCATGTTCTCGGTGAGCCCCTGCCAGATAAATTTATGCGGCGGGAACACTAGGCGTTTGAAGATCGACTTGAGCGAGTAGAACTGCCTGGTGCATCGCCAAACCCCTTCTTCGACGTCCTGCGGCGACATCTGCTTGGGCACGAACATGCAGCGGAAGTTGTTGGTGAACATGTCGGCGTCGGGAATGATCACGCGATCCTCATCCTCGAGCTGCTTGCGCATCGGGGTGCCCTTGCGCGGCGTAACCGTGTTGAAGAAAGCCTCGGGCGCGCGGATTTCGTGCAAAAACTGCAGCGTCTCGTCGAAGATATGGGGCCTGTCAGCATCAAGGCCGAACAGGAAGTTAAGCGAATAGTAGATTCCGTATTTCTCCAGCCGCGCCAAGAGCTTTTTGTATTCCTTGACGTGGTTCTGAATCTTATGAATGGTGAGCAGGCTGTCCTGGCTTATCGATTCCACGCCGATATTGACGTGGAACACGCCGGCCTTGGCGGCGAGCTCGAGCAGCTCCTCGTCATGGTTGGAGTTCACCGTCCACAAGCACGAGAAGCGGATATTGAGCGGGGCCAGCGCGCGGAACAATTCGCGGGCGAATTTGTGCTTGCCGGTTATCTGGTCGTCGATAAATTGGAAGCGGCGAGCTCCGGTTATCTGGACCTGCTGCTTGATTTCCTCGACGATATCCTCGATCGGGCGCGTGCGGTAGCTGCCGTCATAGAAGACCGGGATCTCGCAGAAGGAGCACCGATAGGGGCATCCGCGGCTGGCCTGAATCGGCAGCGCCTTGAACAGATAGCGATTGAGGTTGAGCAATTCATGCCGCGGACGGGGGAGCTTTTTCAGATCATGCAGTTTGTCGCCGCGGTAGACCTGCTTGAGCTTTCCGTCCTGCCAATCGCGCAGCAGCGGCTCCCAGACCAGATCCGCCTCGCCCTGAACCACGGCGTCCGCGTGCTGGAGCGCCGCTTCGGTCTGCAAAGTGGAGTGAAAGCCGCCCATCACGACCGGTATGCCGCGTTTTCTGAATTCGTCGGCGAGCTGATAGGCGCGCAGCGCGGCGCCGATCGTGGTGGTCATTCCGACCAGGTCCCATTCGGCGTCGAAATCGACGTCCTGCAATCGTTCGTCGCACAGCACAACCTCGAAGTCGTCGGGCGTGAGCGCTGCGACCAGCGGTATCATCAGACCGATGATCAGGCGCCACTTGGTCTTGTGCGGGGACCCGTCGAGATGAACGGTCGTTGGCTGGATTAGCAGTATTCGGGGTTTATGCTTCATAAGATTTCTCCGCCGCCGCCTTCGCATAGGAATCGCGGGCGTGTCGCCGGCTAGCCGGCGGGCCTTGAATTTTGGCAAATCCGCAAAACAGGAGCGCCGCCGCGTACGTGCCCGGCGCGGCGCCCCACACGAAGTACTCCAGGTGATTTAACGCCGCCAGTATCAACACCAGGTAAGCAAAGTCTCGGCCGCTTGCTCGCTCCACTTTCGCCAGCCAAGCTTGGTTGGATCCCTCGCCCAGCCGCGTAAACGCATAGCTCACTGCTACGGCGCAGAGCCCGAAGCCCAACAGCAGCGCGCCAAGAAGGTAGGGCATCGCCGGCGCGCGCTCGCTGCGATACACGCCCAGAGCGATCCCGCAAGACACCGTCACGTGCACCAGGTTGTCGGTGATATGGTCGAGGCGTTCGCCCGCCGCGAACTCCATCATTTTAACCCGCGCGAACTCGCCGGGCGCAAAAGGCGTGCGCGACGAACCCGGCTGGAGCGCCGCCCAACCGTCAGGCATCAGCGTCTGCGCCCATGCTCCGGCAGCGAAGCGCCCACCGCGGCCGCCGGCGTCAACCGCTAACTCCGCCGGGCGCCAAGGCGCCGACGAGTAGGCGTCGCGCAGATGCTTCAGGTCCCAACGCAGAAACACCACATCGCCGCTCAGCACCAAGCACGGTGCGCTCGGCGCC
This sequence comes from Deltaproteobacteria bacterium, assembly GCA_021831785.1. Lineage (GTDB taxonomy): Bacteria > Desulfobacterota > Binatia > Binatales > Binataceae > JAJYYI01. The sequence goes on from JAKBMB010000024.1 coordinate 31,675, forward strand.
AAGCCGTGCGGCAACTCTTGCGGCGTGTTCAGCGAATCCACTATATCAATCGCGCCGCGCTCCACTTCGCTCGAACGCGCGCGTTCCAGACAATCGCGCCGCTCGCGCGGACATTCCAGGACCAATCGTTCTATTCCCGCGCGCCGGCAAAGCTTAAGGCTTCGTTCAAGCAAGGAACGGTCGAAGAGAATCCGGCTTGCGCGCCAGGCTTCCAGCTCCACGGCAGTTCTCACCACCCTGTCATCGCCGGAGCAAGCCATTCGTTAAGTCTACTAGACCAATCGGTCAGGCATGTCAACGAAAGCCTGGCGCCGCAGGGCGGCGGAAGGTGAAGATGGGGTGACTCAGGCTTCCAGCCTGAGATGACCGTGGCTCGGGCTTTTAGCCCGAGATGACAGGCTAAAAGCCTGTCCCACGGTAGAAGGCCAAGCTGAAAGTCTGCCTGTCAGTGTACTCTGTAGTCATCAGTAAGCATGGTTTCGCGTTGGCAGTTCGGCTTTTTATCGCACGTTGCGTCAATCGAATCGCAGCCCGTCGGCGCGTACGCGCCAGCGCCATCAGCTTTTCGCGCTCGAACATATTGAGAACCGTTAAGAGCGGTTAAGAAGCCTGTTATGCTAAAGACCGCATGGCGGCGATCCGCGCATTGGTGTTTGATTTCGGTGGCACCCTGGCTCAGCCGGGACGCCATTGGCTCGACCGGTTCGCACTGCCCTTACGCCGCTTGCGGACTTACCCCGGGTCGTGAACGATTGCGCGCGGCGTATGGCAGTGCGACCCAAGCCGGCTATCGTGCCGGCGCGCCGATCCACGGGTTTAGCCTTAAGCCGCTGCTCGAATTTCTCCCGGGCTTGCAACTCGACTACCTCAAGCGCACGCGGTCGCTCATTGCGCCGACAGGCGGCGCAGGGCGCCGAAAGGCGCTGGCTTTGGGGTCGATAAGTGAGCAGTGGCGGCCGCGCGCGCCGCGACGGAAGTTTTAAGGAAGTTTTGATGAAAGCACGTGTCTTAGGAATATATCGCGAGGTGGAGCATTCTCCCGCAATGGCTGCCGCCGACAAGGCGATACTCGACGCCGTGCTGAACCGGTTCACCGAACTGGGTTTTTCGGTTGCTAGGCTAGCCCCAACTCAAGTGGCCGAAGTCGAACCTCGCACCTTTGTTCTCGTGTTGGCGATGTGCAAGAACAACCATGCTCTGCAACGGCTCGCGGTCTTCGAGCGGGAGGGGGTTCTCGTGATCAACTCAACGCTCGCCATCCGAAACTGCTGCCGCGATTTGCTTGACGCAGGCCTAAGTCGCAGGGGTGTGCCGGTTCCGCCCGGAAAGCTGATCGAAACCGCGCGGCCGATTGACGAGCGCGACGTCGCGGGCTTCGATCTTAAGCGCGGCGTGTTCGTTAAGCCCGCCGACCCTGAGGCGCTGGCCTCTCACGCCGTAGCAAAGATCCAGGAAATCACCGCCCTGCGGCGGGTTTTGTCCGCGCTGGGCGCGAAAGGACTGCGCCGGGCCTACGTGCAGCAGGCGGTGCAGGGCGCCGAGGTCAAGTTTTACGGGGTCGGCGGCGGGCGATACTTTGCCGCTCTGCCCGACGTGATCGAATCGACTCCTGCGCTCGGGCGCGCGCTCGCCAGTGCGGCCGGCGGCGCGGCCAAAGCCTTGGGTCTTGAGGTCTGGGGCGGCAACGCCGTAGTGAGCGAAGCCGGATTTTCGATTATCGACTTTAACGCCTGGCCGAGCTTCGCCCCGGTGCGCGACGCAGCCGCGCATGCAATCGCACGGCGCTGCGTGACGCTGCTTGAACGCGCCGCGGCCAGGTTCGATGAAGCAAAAGCCTAAGCCCGGCTTGACAAACCGCGGCATATTACGGCGGTACCCAACGGCGGTGCTTTGCCGGCGCCCGCTTGCACGGGCCGTTCTGCACGGCCGCGAGCGATCCGACGGGCGAAGAAATTGCCGATGCAACCGGGCGAGGCTCTCGTGCCGCATGACGCGCTTTTCGCGGCTTGCGCCCGGCCTTTGAAGCGCTAATTAACCGGGGCGATGAAGGGCAATGAGCAAGGACCCGGCAAGCTATGAAGTCCGCGCACCGCGCCGGCTCCGCCGGCCGGCGCTATTTTGCGACCTGGCCGGAACCCTGGTTAGCCTCGATCAAGACCGCGAGCTTCCACTCGACGGCGCCGGAAAGATCCGGCTCGATTTGTTGGCAGGGGTGGCCGCCAAGCTGCGGTCCGCGAGCCGCGCAGTGCCGATCTTCATCGTCACCAATCAATCGGCGATCACCCGCGGGCGTTTTGCGTATTCCGCGCTTGAGGCGGCGCTGGCCGAACTCAACCGCAAATTAGGTGGAATCGTTAGCGGATGGAAAGTATGCCCTCATCGCGACGGCGACGGCTGCCGGTGCCGCAAACCGCTGGCGGGGATGGTTCTTGAACTCGCCCAAGAGCACAACCTTGATTTGGCGGCTTCGACCATGGTCGGCGACCAAGAGGTCGACGAGCAATGCGCCAAGGCCGCGGGCGTGGGGAGGTTTTGCTATGCGCGGGACTTTTTTACCGCGAGCGGATAAGCCCGCCGGCTAGTCGATTTTTCCACGCCTTTGGCCGGCGCTCACGGCCGGTTCCACAGGGCGTCGGTCTAGAATGGCTTGGCGCTTGACTTTGCGGTTAGGGAAAGTATAAGTACTGACCGTAAGGTTAGCGAATCAGGATGACATGGCGCCGCGGGGGTGCGATTGCTGGGTACCAACTGCTGGCGTGATAGTTTCTCGGACAGGGCGTTTCGCCACCGAGCGCGCAGAGAGAGAAAGTGGCGCACCGATCTCATTTCGAGAGCGCGTGACTCAGAGGCATGGGCTGACAATCGGCGAGCGGAGGCGGATGGACGGCGGCGTGACACCGTCGAGGCGTCATCAACAGGTTTGACAAGAAGGTCGAAATCGTATGTCGGCTGCTCCTTTGCGGCAAGAATCGCAAGAGTCGCGCGATGAAATTCTGCGGGCGGCGTCGCGCTTGTTCGCGAGCCTGGGATTTCACGAAGCGTCGATGTCTGAGGTTGCGCGTCAGGCGCGGGTAAGTAAGGCGCTGATCTTCTGGCACTTCAAGTCTAAGGAAGAGTTGTTTGTCGCGGTGATAAAGCGACTGCTGGAACCGTTCAGCATCGACTTTGCGAGCGAGGCGCAAGAACTCGACGAGCGCGAACAGCTCAAGCGCCTGATCGAGTTGTACGTTCAATTCGTGCGCCATTACACAGGCTCGGTGCGTTTTTTCCTTACCCGGCTGCTGCGGGACGACCGTGAACAGGAAGGTCCGGCTTCTTTGAGCAGCCAGATACGCGGCCTCTACGAAAGCTACAGAAACCTGCTCGTCGATCTTATCAGGCGCGGACAAGAAAAGGGTGTCTGCTCGCGCCGTTTGGACGCGGAGAGCGCCGCTACCTTTCTTTTATCCACGCTCAACGGGCTTTTGGTGGACGTGTTGTTTTTGCGCACTCCGCAGCCCGGCTTTGACAGCATACTCAGCACGCTGGACTCGGTGCTATTTGCGCAAGCTCCGGCCGCGAATGTCGGCTCGGGCGCGAGATGCGGTAGAGCCTGAGTTCGTCGTGGTATCGGTGGCCTAAGGAGGCGTTGCGGCCAATGCGAATGCCGCTCAAACTGATGATCGACCTGGGGCGTTATATGGGGCGCAAAAAGCGCGCCGGCGAGAAATACTTCCCGCTGGTGTTGATGCTTGAGCCGCTTCACGGCTGCAATCTAGCCTGCGTCGGATGCGGCCGAATCGTCGAATACAAAGATACGCTGTGGGACCAGATGCCGCTTGAGGAGGCGCTGGGCGCCGCGGCGGAGGCGGACGCGCCCATCGTATCGATCTGCGGCGGCGAGCCGCTTATCTACAACCATATCGTCGAGCTCACGAAGGCGCTCATCGAAGAAAAGCGCCACGTGCAGATTTGCACTAACGCGCTGCTGCTCGACCGCTTCATCAAGCAAGTCGAACCGAGCACTTACCTGAGCTTCAACATCCATCTTGACGGCATGCGGGAAACCCATGATCGCGTGGTCGCGCGCGACGGAGTGTTCGACCAGTGCGTCAAGATGATAAAGCTGCTCAAGTCCGAAGGGTACCGCGTTCAGACCAACACCACGGTGTATCGCGAAACCACCGCTGAGGAGCTGGAGGAGATCATCATCCTGTTAACCAGCCTCCGTGTGGACGGGATGCTGGTGACGCCCGGTTATCATTATCAGGTGCTGGGCAATGACATCTACCTGAAAAAGGAGGAGATGCCGTACAAGTTCCGGCGCATCAAGCATCTGGCGCGCCATCACAACATCATCAACACGCCGATCTACCTGGAGTATCTCGCCGGCGATCGAGACCTGCTGTGCAGTCCGTGGACGACCGTCACCCGCAATCCCCAGGGATGGAAGGGGCCCTGCTATCTCATCACCAACGGACATTATCGCACGTTCAGAGAGCTGCATGAGGCCACCGACTGGGAATTCTACCGCACCAAGCAGGATGTCCGCTGCCGGAACTGCAAGCTGCATTCAGGCTTCGAAGGGACGGTGGCGATCGATTTCGGCAAAAATTTACGCGATTCTTTCGCGCTTGTACGCCACTACGTGGCATAGACCGACGAAAAGAACCTGTGCGCGCGGCCGCCGGCGTGCTCGCGGCCTGCATGCACTGGGGGCAAAGGCCTTAGGCGCGTGCGGCCGCAAGCCCAACGTCTGCGCCGCTTTTAACCTGATATTCGCATGGGTGCCGACCGAAGCGAGCCGCTCAAGCCAGCCGGCCGCGGCCGGTCCGGGGTATGTCAGACGTTAATGCATTTAGAAGTGAAACCAACGCGGGCATTGGGGTTTTGCAGACTTGGCGAGCGCAGCCTCAGGGCTGTCGGGCATCGCGCCGCGGCGGTCTAGTGAACCCGAGAAAAGCCCGCAGTGAGGCGCCTCAAAAACTCAGGCGCGGGCTCCTTTCGGCTTCTTCCACGCCGGTGAGTCCGGGCGGGCGTGGTGTGGGCGCGGTTGACGAGGCTGCGTGCAGCGTCACAACACGGACTCGGCGGGGCTGGCCGAGCGGATGCAACCTATTAGATTCGCCGCCAAAGGCCCGGCGCGCTCGCCACGCGGGCGACGTCCGGCACCAGCGGCTGAGCGGCGCTGAGGCCACGGCTGAGCGCGCCGGTGCTCACGCCGGCAGCATCAGTCGGCTGTGAGCGGATTTTGGCGCATGAAGCGGCAAGGTGTAACGGGGTGGCGAGGATGAGCATGCCGAGGGAACGTTTGGCGCTGCGCTTTGACTTCCGTAGCTACCTCACCGAGCGTCAGAAATTCGTCGAGCGCGCTCTTGTGCGGGCCGTACCCGAACCAGGAAGCGGAGCTCGCGTATTGTTCGAGGCGATGCGCTACAGCCTTTTGAGCGGCGGCAAGCGGATACGCCCGGTGATGGCGTTAGCGGCGTGCGAAGCGGTCGGCGGCTCGGCGCAAGACGCGCTCGGCCTGGCCTGCGCGCTGGAGATGATTCACACCTACTCGATGGTGCACGACGACCTGCCGTGCATGGACGACGACGAGCTGCGCCGCGGCAAGCCCACTAACCATCGGGTGTATGGCGACGCGATGGCCACGCTGGCCGGCGACGCTCTGTTGACCGACGCCTTTTACGTTCTCGCTAGTTGGAGCACCTCGCGGGTGCCGGCCGAAGTGGTCCTGCGCGTGATTGCCGAGCTGGCCCGCGCCGCGGGCTCCACCGGGATGGTCGCGGGACAGGCGGCCGACATCGAAAGCGAGGGCCGCGCGCTCAACCGCGAACAACTCGAGCACCTGCACGGTCGCAAAACCGGCGCGCTGTTTATGGCCGCGGTGCGCGGCGGAGCATCGCTCGGCGGCGGCCGGGATTCCGAGCTCGAAGCGTTGACGGCGTATGCGCGCGCGGCGGGCCTGGCCTTTCAGGTGACCGACGACATCCTCGACGTGGAATCGTCGGCCGACCGGATGGGCAAGCGTACGCAAAAGGACGGCGCGCGCGGCAAGGCGACCTACCCGGGCGTGCTGGGGCTCGAGCGCTCGCGTGAATTTGCTCAGCAGCTCAAGCAGCGAGCAATAGAGGCGCTTGACGGCTTCGGCGAAAGCGCGGACGCCTTGCGCGCCCTTGCGTGCTACGTCGTAGAGCGCGAGGCGTAGGCTGCCTGATGGGAAGCGTCGAAATTGCCCCGCGCGAGCGCGCGCCAGGCGCCACGGCCGAACGCGGTTGGGCGCGACAGGCCGTACTCCAGGCGCCCGGGCGCCTGGAACTGCGCAAGTTCACGCCGCCGCGGCCGGGGCCGGGCGAGCTTTTGATCGAGGTTAAGTGCGCGCTGAGCTGCGGCACCGACCTGAAGACTTATCGGCGCGGCCATCCGCTCTTCCCCATGCCTACGCCGTTGGGTCATGAGTTTTCGGGCGTGGTGGCGGAGCTCGGCGAAGGAGTGGAGCGCTTTGCCGTGGGAGACGCCGTGATGGCGGTCCCGAGCGCGCCGTGCGGGCGCTGCTTCTTTTGCCGCCGGGAGCAAGAAAACTTGTGCGCGCAGGTCGCGGAGCGAATAGTCGCGGGGGCATACGCCGATTACCTGCTGCTGCCGGCACATGTGGCGGCGCGCCACACGTTCAAAAAGCCGGACAACATATCTTTTGAGACCGCGGCGCTGCTGGAGCCGCTGTCGTGCGTGTTCCACGCCCTGGAGTTGGCTCGGATCCGAAGCTCTGAGACGGCGCTGATCCTGGGGGCAGGTCCGTTCGGCCTCTTGCATCTGATCGCCCTTAAAGCGCGCGGCGCTCACCAGGTGATGGTCGCGGGACGGCGGCCCAATCGGCTTAAATGCGCGCGGGAGCTGAGAGCCGATCACGTGGTGGATGTTGAGAGCGAGGAGCCGGCGGCGGCCGCGGCGCGGCTTAACGGCGGCTGGGGCCCGGACCTGGTGATCGAAGCCACCGGCCTGGTGGCGGGGTGGGAGCAGGCGCTGCGATTGACGCGCCGTGGAGGGCGGGTGCTGTTTTTCGGCGGCTGCCGGCCGGGCACGGTGGTGCCGTTGGACACGCGGCGGATGCATTACGATAACCTGACGCTCGTCGCGCCGTTTCATTTTCGCCCGCGCGACGTGCTCGCGGCGCTTCAAGCGCTGAGCGAGCGGAGCTTGCCCGGCTTGGAGCGCATAATTGACGCGCGCCGCCGCCTCGACCAGCTACCCGAGGTTTTCGCGCTCCTGGAGCAAGGCGCGGCGCTTAAGTGCGCGATCATTCCGTGAGCGGAGAAGTGACGCGCTGAGCGTGCCGCCGAGGATGTTTACAGACGGTCAGTCCTTTTCATAACGTGGTCCCCATGGCTATTGACACCAGCGAATCGGAATTGCCGCGCGAGGCGCCGTCCGAGCAGAACGGCCAGGCACCGGCCAGCCAGGAGCCTTCGCGCGCCGACCTCGCCGCGCGGCTCGACCAGGCTCTCGAGCGCGCGCACCGCGCGCTGCTCGCGGCCCAGCACAGCGACGGCTACTGGACGTTCCCGCTCACGGCGAACGCCCAGATGAACGCCGAGTACGTCATGTTTAATCACTTCATGGGGCGGGTCGAGCCGGAACTGGAACAGCGCTTGGCGAAATATCTGCTCGAAACGCAGCAGGGCGACGGGAGCTGGAGCCTGTTTCACGGCGGGGCGGGACATCTCACCACCACCGTAGAGGCGTACGCCGCGCTGAAGCTAGCCGGCCGGCGCGCCGGCGACGACGCCGTAACCCGCGCTCGCCGTTGGGTGCTGGCCGGCGGCGGGATCGCCAAGATTGGCGTTCTGGCGCGCTTTTATCTCGCCGCGCTGGGCCAGGTGTCGTGGGACTCAACGCCCGCGGTGCCGCCCGAGATCGCGCTGCTGCCGAAATGGTTTCCGGTGCACATGTACAAGCTTTCCGCCTGGGCGCGGCCGATCGTGTCCGCGCTGATGCTGCTCCAGGCGACGCGGCCGGTGGCCAAAATCCCCTACGTCGAGGGCGTGCTCGAGCTTTACATTCTGCCGCCGCACTTCACGCGTTTTGCCAGGCGGCGCGGCGAACGCGCGTGGTCGCTATGCAACTTGTTCAATCTGGCCGATCGCGGATTGAGCCTGTACGACCGGCACGCGCCGCCCGGCTTGCGCGCGCGGGCGCTGCTGCATCTCGAACGATGGGTGCTCGAACGCCAGGACGCCAACGGCTCGTGGGCCGGAATCCAGCCGTGCTACCTGCTCACGGCGATGGGGCTCAAAGGATTGGGCTATCGCTTAGAGCATCCGGTGATCCGCAAGGCGCTGGCTGCCACCCACGAGCTGATCTGGGAACTCGGCGACAAGGCGCTCTACCAGCCGTGCGTATCGCCGGTATGGGACACCGCGCTCGCGGCCAAAGCGCTGCTCGAATCGGACTTTCCCGCCGATCACCCGGCGCTCAAGAAGACCGCGGGCTGGCTGATAAGAAACCAAATCTTTCGCCGCGGCGACTGGTCCGTCAAGCGCCCTGGCCTGGCGCCGGGGGGATGGGCGTTTCAGTTCTATAACGAATGGTACCCCGACGTCGACGACGCCGCGGTCGTGCTCTGCGTGTTGGCCAACAGCGCGGTCGACGACATGGACGGATGCCGCCGCGCGCTCGCGGCCGGCGCGCACTGGGTGATGGGGATGCAGTCGAGCGACGGCGGCTTCGCGGCGTTCGACGCGGACAACAACGCCCACTGGCTCAACCAAGCGCCGTTCGCCGATGTGGAGGCGGTGACCGATCCCACCTGCGCCGACGTGACCGGCCGGGTGCTCGAGATGATGGGGACGGTCGGCGTCGCCGCGAGCCATCCGGTCGCCGTCCGCGCGATCAAATGGCTTAAACGCCGCCAGGAAAGCGACGGCTCGTGGCGCGGCCGCTGGGGCGTCAATTACATCTACGGATGCTTTTCGGCGCTCGCCGGGCTGCGCGCGGTCGGCGCCGACCTCGGCGAGCCGTGGGTGAAGCGCGCGGTCCAATGGCTCAAACTGCGGCAGAACGCTGACGGAGGATGGGGCGAAAGTTGCCTCAGCGACAAAGACCCTTCCTACCGTGGGCGTGGGCCTAGCACTGCGTCGCAAACGGCATGGGCTCTGATCGGCCTGCTGGCGGGCGAGGACGAGATAAGCGAGTCCGCGGTGCGCGGCGCCCAATGGCTGCTCGAGCGCGCGGACGAAACCGGGCTCTGGGAGGAAGCGGAGTTCACCGGCACCGGGTTCCCGAATCATTTCTATCTCCATTACGCCGGCTACGCGCGCTACTTTCCTCTAATGGCGCTCGGACGCTTGCGCCGACGGCTCGCCCCGCGCGCCGACGGGTAGGCGAGAGCAGGCGATGAAAGAAATTGCGGTTCTCGGCTCGACCGGCTCGGTGGGGGTGACCGCGCTGGATGTGGCCGGGCGCTTCCCCGATCGCTTTCGCGTGGTGGCGCTGGCCGCGGGGCGCAACGTTGCTTTGCTGGCCGAGCAGATCAAGCGCTGGCGTCCGGAACTGGTATCGGTCGCTTGCGCGCAAACGGCCGCCGATCTGCGCGCGAGGCTCGGCTCGCTCAAGGTGGAAATCCTGCCCGGGGCCGAGGGCGTAGTGGCGGCGGCAACCCACCCGGCGGCCAAGCTGGTGGTGTGCGCGATGGTTGGGGCGCTGGGACTGCGTCCAACCTACGCCGCGATCGAGGCGGGCAAGGACATCGCGTTTGCCAACAAGGAAGTGCTGGTGGTGGCCGGACAGCTCGTCGTCGACGCGGTCAAGCGCCGCGGCGTGCGGCTGCTGCCGGTGGACAGCGAGCACAACGCCGTCTTCCAGTGCCTGCAGGGCTGCGAGACCGGGGCGCTCAGGCGGATTATACTGACCGCCTCGGGCGGGCCGTTCCGCACCTGGGCGCCCGAGAAGTTCCTCTCGATAACCGTGGAGGACGCGCTTAGGCATCCCACCTGGCGCATGGGCGAGAAGATCACGATCGACTCCGCGACCATGATGAACAAGGGACTGGAAGTAATTGAGGCGCGCTGGCTGTTCGGCCTGCCCGCGCAACAAATCTCGGTGGTGGTTCATCCCCAGAGCATCGTGCATTCGATGGTCGAGTTAATCGACGGCTCGGTGATCGCCCAGATGGCGATTCCGGACATGGCGATTCCGGTGGCTTACGCCCTGGCCTACCCGGAGCGCTTGCCGCTTGATCATCTCAAGCCGCTCTCGCTGCTGGAATGCGGCCGGCTCACCTTCGAATCGCCCGATCCGGAGCGTTTTCCGTGTCTGCGCTTGGCCTACGCGGCGCTCGAGGCGGGGGGCGTGATGCCGGCCTGTCTGAACGCCGCCAACGAGGAGCTGGTGGCGGGCTTCCTGTCGGGCCGCGTGACGTTCGCCGCGATTCCCCATTTCATCGAAGCCGTCATGTCGCGTCATCCCAATCGCGCGGTCTCCTGCGTCGAGGATTTGCTCGAGGCCGACGGGCGCGCAAGGGCGCTGACGCGCGAGCTCATCGCGGCTTAGGCGCCGGCCATGGCTTACGCCGCAGCGCAGCAGACCGCTCGCGACCCCGGCCCGGACCGGGCCGGGGAAATCGAGGCCGCGTACGCTTACTGCGGGCGGCTCGCGCGCGCGCACTACGAAAACTTCACCATCGCGTCGTGGCTGATGCCGAGCGCGATGCGCCCGCACATGCACGCCATCTACGCGTACGCGCGCGCCGCCGATGATTTTGCCGACGAAGAGCGCGACCTGGCCAAGCTGGACCAGATGGAGCGCGACCTGGAAGAAGCCTACGACGGGCACCCGCGCGGCCCGCTGTTCGTCGCGCTGGCCGACACGGCGCGGCGCTACGATATTCCGCGCAAACCGTTTCTCGATCTGCTGCGGGCTTTCCGCACCGACATCGATTTCAAGGGCTTCGAGACCATCGACGAGTTGCTCGAATACGCGCGCTACTCTGCCAATCCCGTGGGCCAGTTGGTGCTTTTCCTGTTCGGCTACCGCGACGCGCAGCGCGGGCGGCTCTCCGATCTAATCTGCTCGGGCTTGCAGTTGGCGAACTTCTGGCAGGACATCGCGCTCGACCTGGAAAAGGGCCGCGTCTATATCCCGCGCGCTGACCTCAGGCGCTTTGGCGTCGCGGTCGAGGAGCTTAGGCGCGGCGCGGTAACGCCGAAGTTCCAGGCGCTGATGCGCGGCGAGATCAGCTTGACCCGCGAGATGCTGCTGGAGGGCGCCGAGCTTCATCGCCTGGTCGGCGGGGGTCTCAGGCGCGACGTCCTGATGTTCGCCGGCGGCGGTCTGGCCATCTTGCGAGCCATCGAACGCGCGGGCTACGACGTGTTCAGGCGGCGGCCGACCTTGAGCAAATTGGACTATATAAAGCTCGGATGGCGCGCCCTGGGCGGGCGCCTTAAACCGTGAGCGCCATGATGGTAAGCGGTCTGCTGTTATGGATAGGCAGCGCGGGAGAAGCCCGACGCGCGACATGAGGCGCCCTTTCGAGCGGCGTTTGCGCGGCTCAGCGGGTCGCGGCGCCGCTTACCGGTTGGCCGCGCGGCTGCGGCGGGCGTTGGGCGCGCTGCGCTTCCCGAGTGCCTGGCGCGAAAGGTTTCACGCCGCGACGAGTTTGCTGACTTTGGCCGCTTCGGCGCAAGGCAAACCCGGCGCGTCAGGCGGGCCGCCGTTTGCGGACGCGCAGCTTGAGTCAAGCTTCGCGCGCTGCGCGCAGATAACGCGGCGCGCTTCGAGCAACTTTTACTACGCCTTTATGCTGTTGCCGGCGGAGCGCCGGCGCGCGCTGCACGCCGTCTACGCCTTTTGCCGTTTCGTCGACGATATCGCCGACGACGCGAGCGTGCGCGAGCCGGCGCAGATGCTCGAGCGCTGGCGTGAGGAACTCGACCGCGTCTACCGCGGGCAGCCGGCGCGGCCGGTCTCGCGCGCGCTGGCCGCGAGCGTCACACGCTTCGGCATCCCACGCGAGCCGTTCGAGGAAATTATCGCGGGAGTCGAGATGGACCTCCTGCGCTCACGCTACGAGACTTTCGAAGAGCTCAAGCTTTATTGCCGGCGTGTCGCCTCCGCCGTCGGCCTGATCTGCATCGAGATCTTCGGCTACCGTAATCCGCTGACCAAGGTCTATGCGGAGAATTTAGGCATCGCCTTTCAGCTCACCAACATTTTGCGCGACGTCGGCGAGGACGCGGCCCGCGGCCGGATCTACTTGCCGCTCGAAGATCTAAGGCGGTTTCATGTGGAGCCGGAGGAGATCCTGCGCGCTACTTTCAGCGAACGCTTCGCCGCGCTGATGCACTTCGAGGCCACGCGCGCGCGTTCATACTACAACGCTGCCGAGGCCGCGCTCACGACTCAGGATCGCCCCTCCCTCCTGGCGGCCGAAGGCATGCGCGCCATCTACCGCGCAATCCTCGACCGCATAGTGAGCGCCGATTACCGGGTTTTCGGCCGGCGCCAAGGCGTTGCTTTGCCGCGCAAGCTTTATTTGGTGGGACGCGTCTGGCTCGGCGGGAGGCTCCGGCACCCGGGCGGCGGAGGCGCCGCATGACGCGCCGGCCGCGCGTTGTGATCATCGGCGGCGGCTTCGCCGGGCTTAGCGCCGCGGTGGCGCTGTGTCGGCGCGGCCTGGGCGTCACGCTGCTGGAACAGAAGCCCGAGCTGGGCGGGCGCGCCTACTCGTTTGTCGACGAGCAGATCGGCGACACGGTCGACAACGGCCAGCACCTGATGATGGGCTGCTACGACCAAGCGCTGTCCTTTCTAAAGACTATCGGCGCCGCGGACCGGCTGGTATTTCAAGAGAACATGACGGTCGAAATGATCGCGCCGGGGGGCGCGCGCGCCAGATTGCGCGCGGCGCGGCTGCCGGGTCCCGCGCACATGGCGCAGGCGGTCATGCGATACGCCCATCTTAAGCTCGCCGAGCGCGTTTCGCTGCTGGTCGGCGGCGCGCGCATGCTCGCGATGCAGCGCTTCGAGCGCTCCTCGCTCGAGCGCTCCTCGGTCAGCGCGCTGATGGACAGGCTTGGCCAATCCGAGAACGCGCGGCGCGTTTTCTGGTATCCGTTGACCATCGCGACGCTCAACGAGGAACCTTCACAAGCGAGCGCGGCGCTTTTGGCCGAGGTCCTGCGCCGCGCCTTTTTCGGCCGGCGACGAAATTCCGCCTTGGTGTACGCCAACGTCGGGCTAAGCGAGCTCTACTGCGTGCCGAGCAGGGCGTATATCGAGCGCAGCGGCGGCGCGGTGATGACCCACGCCGCGGTTACCGGGCTCGAACTGGACGGCGGCGGGCGCGTTTTGAAGGTTCGCTTGCGCGAGGGGCGCGAAATCTCGGCCGACTACTTTATCAGCGCCGTCCCGTGGGGCGCGCTGCTGCGGATTTTGCCGGCGACGGCCGCCGAGGACGCCTTTTTTTCGCGCCTCAACCGCCTTTCATTCTCGCCGATTATTTGCGCCCATCTATGGCTTGACCGGCAGGTGATCGACGCGCCTTTCGTCGGCTTCATCGGCACCACGACCCAGTGGCTTTTCAACAAGGATGCGATCTGGACCGGGCGCGCCAGCCGCGCCGCGGCTCATCTGAGCTTCGTGATCAGCGGCGCGCGGTCGCTGACCGAACGCCCCAACCAGGAGCTGGCCGAACAAGTGCTCTCGGACCTGAACGCGATGATCCCGCAAGCGCGCGGCGCCGGCGTGCTGAGAACGCTGGTGATAAAAGAGAAGCAAGCGACGATGGCGCCGTCGCCCGAGTCGTGGGCGGCCCGTCCTCAGTGCGTGACGCCGCTGGGAAACCTGTTTCTGGCCGGCGACTGGGTCCAGACCGGGCTGCCGGCGACGATCGAGAGCGCCGTGACCGCGGGCCACAACGCAGCCAACGCGCTCGCCGCACGCGCGGGGCTCAAAGCCGCGGCTTAGAGGCGAATGACAAGGCGGCTGAGCCTGGTCACCGGAGGCAACGGCTTCGTCGGCTGCCACGTCGTGCGCGCCCTGCTGGCGCGCGGCGAGCACGCGCGGGCGCTGGTGCGCGAGGGCGCCTCGCTCAAGGCGCTTGAAGGCCTCGATTGCGAAAAGGCCGTCGGCGATTTGCACGATCCCACCGCCCTCGCGCGCGCGGTCGAAGGCTGCGCCCGGGTCTACCACGTCGCCGCGGATTATCGGCTGTGGGTGCCGGACCCGGCGCCGATGTACGCCGCTAACGTCGACGGAACCAAAAATGTGCTCGAAGCGGCGCGGCGCGCCGGCGTCGAGCGCGTGGTCTACACCAGCACCGTCGGCACGCTCGGCATAGGCGCCGACGGAATCGGGCGTGAAGACGCGCCGGCGTCGATTGATGAGATGACCGGCGCCTACAAACGCTCGAAGTTTATCGCCGAGCAGATCGCGCTCAGCGCCGCCCGCCAGGGCTTGCCCGTGGTGATCGTTAATCCTTCGACGCCGATCGGCGCCTTTGACTACAAACCCACTCCCACCGGACGGATAATCCTCGATTTCCTCAAAGGCAGGATGACGGCATACCTCGATACCGGGCTTAATTTGGTAGACGTCGAGGATGTCGCGCGCGGCCATCTGCTCGCCGCGGAAAAAGGTCAAATCGGCGAAAAATACATTCTCGGCGGCGAAAACCTGACGCTCAAGGAACTGTTCGCGCGGCTTGCAGCCTTGTCGGGGGTGCCGGCGCCCAGGTTCCAAGTGCCCTACGGGGCGGCCTACGCTTTCGCGCTTGTGGCCGAAGGGTGGGCAAGAGCGGTCAGCAAACAGCCGCCGCGCGCGAGCTTGACCGAAGTGCGCATGGCGCGCCGGCGCATGTTCTTCGATTCGAGCAAGGCGCGCGCGCATCTGGGATACGCGCCGGGTCCGATCGACGCGGCACTGGCCAAGGCGATCGCGTTTTACCGCCGTTGCGTCATGGTTTAATTCGACCGTACTATGTCACTTGGCGCCTCGGGCTTGAGCCCGCTCAGATTATGCCCCCGCGCGGCCGGAGCGCGAAAAGCGCTATCGGCAGCCCCTGAAAAGAGGTCTTAGGGAGCTATTTTCAGTGGCCCATCTGTTCAAGCTGCTGCTTTCAACCGTCGCTCTTCGGCCCTATGTATTCATCTTTCTGGCGGCTTACCTGTTCATCTCGAGCGTGAATTTCGGCCTGCGCGCCACGCTCCTGTTTACGGTTCTGACCTACTTGGTGGCGTTGGCCTGCGAATGGAGCTCGGTCCATAAGGGCTTTCCGTTCGGGTTGTACCACTATGTCGAGGCCACGCGCGGGCGCGAGCTATGGGTGGCGGGCGTGCCCTTCATGGACTCGCTTTCATTCACCTTTCTCGCTTTCGCCAGCTATACCGTGGCGCTGCTGGTGAGCTGCCCGCTTTATCGGCGCGGGAGCGACCTGCGGCTGTTGGACACCGCGAAGCTGCGCCGCACGCCGCGCGTGTGGCTGTTGGCGGCGCTATTCATGGTCATGATCGATTTTGCCGTTGACCCGTTGAGCGCGCGCGGCGAGCGTTGGTTTTTGGGCAGGCTTTTCTGGTACGATCCGCCGGGACCGCACTTCGGAGTGCCGATCAGCAACTATATCGGATGGTTTATCGTTGCCGCACTTTCGATCGGGATATTCCAGAGGCTCGATGCTCGTCTCGGACGCGCGGGCAAGCCGTGGGGAGTGAGGCCGGGGCTGCCATCGCGAGCGTTTCTCGGCCCCGCCCTTTACGCCGGCATCGTGTTGTTCGCGCTGGTGATGTTATTTAGAATCGGCGCGGACGAAATCGGATGGGCGAGCGTCTTTATCTTTGTGCCGTTCGCCGCGTTTGTAGTTCATATCGTGACGCGGCCCGAAAGCTACGGCGACGCGGGTGCAATCCAGCGTCATCTCGCGGATTTTGCCTACAACGCCGCTTTCGTCGTCGGGGGTGACGCGCGTGGGTCGAGCGAACCTCATCCCGCGCCGGTCCGCCAGCGGCCGGCCGGGCATCGGGCGAACCTCTCTGCCTAGGTACAAGCTTCAGACCACGCCGGTCAACGGCGACGCCCCTGCGGCTGCGCGTGTAGGGACCTCGGGCCCGCGGCTTAAGGTCGGTCCGGGACGGCGCGGCGGCCGCGTGCTCGTCTTGCGCCTTAAGTCCGACAGCGCGCGAGCGCCTCGAGCGCCTCGGCCAGGCGGGCAGTGGCGATTCCCATGTTGCGCACGATGCGAGGCGTCCACTTGAACAGCATGGCCGGGTGGCGCAGCAGGAAGGCGGTCGCCGTCAAAGGACGGAGGTTCCCGTTCTCGTCGATCAGCCGCGTCGGCGGGAGCCTATCGTCAACCGCGTCGAGCACGCTGCGCGCGTACACGAAGTCCAGCCCCTTTTTCCGCGCCTCGCGCGCGATCGCCGCGCTTTCCATATCCACCGCGATCGCTCCCGATTCGCCGCGCGCGCGCCGCTTGCTCAAGCCGTCGGGCAGGGCCGCCAGCACGGTCAGCGTTGGCCCCACGGCGACGCTCAACCCGGCGCCGGTGAGCGCGCGCGCGAGGCTTTGCGTCCGGCTCTGCGCCGGCATTACGATCCGCGAGTCGGTGTTCGAACCGGGCGGATCGCACAGCAGGCGGTCGGCAAGAACGATCGTGCCCACCGTCAGCTCTTCGCTGAGCGCGCCGGCAACGCCGGTCGAGACTACCGGCTGCGTCGGCGCAAAAAGCTCAAGCGCGCGCCGGGCGCTCGCCGCGGCGCGCTCCATGCCAACTCCGGTAGCGACCAGAACCAGCTCCGCGCCGTCAACGCTGCCCTGCCATCCCTTACATCCCTGGAGCTCCAAGCGCTTGAGCCGTTGCAGGCGGCGCTTGAAGGGCCGCACTTCCGTTTCGAGCGCGTAAAAGATGAGCAGCATAGAGCTGGAACCCCGAAGCTACCGTGCGAGATTGACGATGGCGCCGAAATTCGGCTAGGTCAAGGCGTCCTTCAGTTTGAAAGCGGTCATCATAAACGGCGACGACTTCGGCCTGTCCCACGAAACCAACGCCGGAATCTTGCGCGCTCACCGCGACGGCGTGCTCAGCAGCGCCAGCTTAATGGTCGGCGGGGCCGCGCATGCGGAAGCGGCCCTGATCGCGCGCGACAACCCGCAACTTGACGTGGGCCTGCACGTCGTGGTGTGCCGCGGACGCAGCGTACTAGCGCCCGAGCGCTTGTCCGGGCTGGTCAACGTGGAGCGCGCTTTTCCCGGCAATCCGGTGAGGGCCGGGCTGCGCTATTTTTTCGACCGCCGCTTGATCTCGGCCTTACGCGACGAATGCCGGGCGCAGGTCGAGGCTCATCTGCGCCTTGTCGGCTACTTGAACCACATCGACGGTCATCTCAACTTTCACGCGCATCCCGTACTGTGTGACATCCTGGCCGGCTTGGCGGCGGAGTTCAAGGTCCCCTGCCTGCGGCTGACCCGCGAGCCGCTGCTTACGACCCTGCGGCTGTCGCGCTCCTCGCCGGGGCGCAAGCTAATCGAATCTCTTATATTTCACCTGCTGTCGGCGCGAATGCGCCGCGTGATGGCGCGCCACGGGCTGCGGTCGAACGACTGGGTTTTCGGGCTGCACCAGAGCGGGCTGTTGACCGAGTCCTATCTGCTCGGACTAATCCCCCGTTTGCGCGCGGGCATCACCGAAATCTACTTCCATCCGGCAGCCGACGTGGGGCAGGTGCCGCCGCCGCCCGGGGCCCAGCGCGAGGTTGAGCTGTTGACCAGTGCGCGGCTTAAAGAGGCGCTGAGCGCAGGCGGGGTTCACCTGACCACGTATGCGCGGTTGGCTTCCGGCGCGGTCCCGCCAGCCGATCACGGCCAGGAATGAATCCGCCATGATTCGCAAAAGCTCCCGAAGACACCGGCGAAGGCCCATCTTACCGGCGAAGGCCCATCTTAAGGATTAGCCGGAAGCTGCCGTCGCAGGCGCGCCCGCAGGGTAAAATCCTCACTTTTCACGGTTTCTAAGCCTTAAGCTCCGAGGACGCCGAGACCCGGCGATTTAGGGTGGGGCCGTTTGCAGGCATCCGTCGCTCCAGCCTAGATTATTAGAGACGCGCGAGCGTACACGCTTAAGCGCGTACGCTCACCGCCGCCGACTAACGGTTAAGCCCACACGGAGTTGAGATGAACAGCAGAGCCGTTGACAAGAACCCCTATCAGCTACCGACTACGGTTGTTCCGCAGCGCTATGAAATCCGTCTAACGCCCGCTCTGAGCGCGTTCACCTTCGCCGGCGAGGAGACCGTCGCGATCACGGTTCGCGAATCGGTCACGGAGATCGTGCTCAACGCGCTTGAGCTCGAGATCGATCAAGTAAGCGTTGAAGCCGCGGGCCAGAGGCGCGAGGGCCGCGCGCAATTGGACCCGCAGAGCGAGCGGGCGCATCTGGTGTTCAGCCGTCCGCTCGAGCCGGGACAGTGGCGCCTTAGACTTTCCTTTCGCGGGGTGCTTAACGACAAGCTGCACGGGTTTTACCGCAGCCAGTACCGCGACGATCAGGGACGGATGCACATGATCGCGGCCACGCAGTTCGAGGCCACCGACGCGCGGCGCGCTTTTCCGTGCTGGGACGAACCCGCGATCAAGGCGGTCTTCCAGACCACGCTCGTCGTCGACGAAGATCTGAGCGCGATTTCGAATACCGCGATAGAGGCCGAGCGGCGCCTGGAAGGGGGCTGCAAGGCGGTGGTCTTCAAAGAGACGATCAAGATGTCCACCTATTTAGTCGCGTTCGTCGTCGGCGAATTCGAGGCCGGCGAGCCGGCCGATGTCGATGGCACGCCGCTCCGGGTGGTCTCTACGCCGGGCAAAGCGCGGCTTGCGGGATGGGCGCGGGAGGTGGGGGCCTTTTCGCTTAAGTTTTTCGCCGGCTACTATCAGCGGCCCTATCCGGGCGACAAGCTCGACCTGATCGCGATTCCGGACTTCGCGTCGGGCGCGATGGAAAACCTGGGCGCGATCACCTTCCGCGAGACCGCCCTGCTGGTCGACGAGAAACAGGCCTCCAGAGCGGAGCTCGAGCGCGTCGCCGACGTGGTAAGCCATGAGAACGCGCACATGTGGTTCGGCGATCTGGTGACGATGAAGTGGTGGAACGGGCTTTGGCTCAACGAGGCGTTCGCCACGTTCATGGAGATGGTCGCGGTCGACGCATGGAGGCCCGGCTGGCGCCGCTGGGACAGCTTCAGCGTCTCGCGCGCCGCGGCGATGGCGATCGACGGCCTTCATAATACGCGCGCGATCGAGTTCGAGGTCCAAAGCCCGGACGAGGCGCGCGCCATGTTCGATGTACTGACCTACGAGAAAGGCGCCGCGGTGCTGCGGATGCTCGAGCAGTACCTGGGGGCCGAGCGCTTCCGCGAGGGTATTAGGCTCTATCTACGCCGGCACGAATTCGACAACGCGCAAACCTCTGACCTGTGGGACGCGCTCGAAGAGGCCTCGGCACAGCCGGTGCGCAAAGTGATGGACTCGTGGATCTTTCAGCCCGGCCTGCCGATTCTCGAAGTCGACCAATCGCCCGATCGCCGCGCGCTCTTGCTGAGGCAGGGCCGATTCTTTTATTTGCCTGGGGCGAACGGGCAAGCTCGCCAGCTATGGCATGTGCCGCTGATGGTCAAGGCGCGCACGGAGCAGGGCATCGGCACACAAAGACTGCTGATGGACGGCGCGCAGGCCCAGCTCGCGCTCCCCGGGCCGGCCCGATGGGCGCTGGTCAATCAGGGGGCCCACGGGTTCTACCGCGTGCGCTACGCGCCCGCGCTGCTCGAAGCGCTGACCGGCGCGCTAGCCGAGCTCGACGCCGTGGAACGCTTCATGCTGGTCGGCGACACCTGGGCGGCGGTCGCGGCCGGACTCACCCCGGCCGGCGACTTCTTCAAAATGGCGGTGCGCGTTTTCCGCGACGAAACCGACATCAACGTCTGGCGGGCGCTGCTCGGGCCGCTTAACTACCTCGACATGGTGGTACCGGCAACCGTGCGGCCCGCGCTCGCGGTCAAAACGCGGGCGCTTGCCGGCCCCGCGTTGGAGCGCCTGAGCTGGACGCCGGCAGCGAACGAAGACCGGCTGATAAGCCAACTACGCGGCGCGCTGGTCGATACCCTCGGCACCCTGGGCGAGGACCGCGAAACGCAGCGCCGAGCCAGCGAGCTTTATCAGCGCTACCGGCGCGCGCCGAGCTCGGTTGACCCAGACCTGGTGCCGGCGCTCATCTCCGTGGCCGCCTACACCGGGGATGAGGCGCAGTACGAGGAATTTAAGAAAAGTTTCAACGCCGCGCGCACGCCCCAGGACGAGCAGCGCTACCTGTTCGCGCTGGCCGACTTCCAGCGCCCGCAGCTCCTGCGCCGCACGATGGAAATGACAATCAACGGCGAAGTGCGCACGCAAAACGCGCCCTACTTGATGCACTCGCTGCTGCTCAACCGCGTCTGCCGCGATGAAGCCTGGGATTTTCTCAAGCGGCACTGGCAGACGATGATCGAGAAATATCCCGAAAGCGCGCTCCCCCGAATGTGCGAAGGAATCGTCGCACTGGTGGACCGCGAGGACGAGGTGATAGACTTTTTCGCTACACACCAGGTTAAACAGGCCGGCAAGACGATCGACCAGCATCTGGAACGCCTCAAGATCGCCGCCACTTTCAAGCGCCGCGAGGGCGACCGGCTCGCTCGCGAGCTGGAGGCTTCCTAAACGGCTCCTTGTCGCCCACCGGCGGGCAAAACCGGCACGGCGGAGGTAGTTGACGGCACTGAGAGTGAGTTTCAATATTGATAGGGTGCTCTTCGAAGTCTTATTGAGGATTGCAAAACATCAAGGACCGTGCGAGCCCGTGGCGGGTAGTCCCCCTTCCCGACCTTCCCTCGCAAGCGGGGGAAGGAGTTGGGGGATGATGCTAGCGGACCGAGTTCAGAGTGCGCCTGTCACTATATTTTGCAGTTCTCGGTAAGCGGTCGCGGAGAGATTATAAAATTCAGCAGCCGACTAGACGCGGCCAAGGATGCTTGAGTTGGAGGGCGCGAGCAGGCGGACCATAGGTTATTATAAAACGCTGGACCTCACGCGGATGCGGTTGAACGCCGGCAGCTTGGAGGCAGCGCAAGGAATCCGAGATCTCGCGTGCCGCCTTGAGCTTGAGGTGCGGGATCGAAGCTCGTATCGAGTCCGCGCGATGCCCGAGGGACGCTAAGGTTTAAGCTTTTAGCGAAAAGAGGGATTCGGACAATGGAAGATTTACAAGAGGCTTGGCAAGCGCTGCGTTTAGGCGGGCTCATGGTCTACCCGTTGCTCGTGGTGGGCGTCTTGGCGGTAACCGTGATTCTGGATCGAGCCGTGGTCTACTTTCGCTGTCTGCGCCTACCGACCGCCCTGCGCGAGGCAAGTGAGACGCTGGATTTTAGCTGGAGCACGATCGAGGAGCAAATAAAGACGTTGGGTCCGCGCAACGCGTTCGGCCGGTTCTTAGGGGTGATTGTCGACAACCGCAGCCGCCCGGTGTGGTGGACGGAGTCGCGCGCGGATGACGAGGCCGGGCGAATCGAAAAGGCGCTAAGCCGCGGGCTGTGGGTCTTGGAGACCGTCGTCACCGGCGCTCCGCTGCTCGGGCTTCTGGGCACGATCACCGGGATGATGCAGGCGTTTAAGGTTATCGGCGAGGCCGGTGTGGTCGCGCCGAGCAGGGTTACGGCGGGCGTGGCCGAAGCGCTGATCGCCACCGCACTGGGTTTGTTCATCGCGATAATCGCGTTGTTCGCCTTTAATTTTTTCGAGCGTGTCCGCGCCCATGCGCTGGATACGATGGAGCGCCTGGGCTCCAAGCTGATGGCCCATATCCGGCTTGACCAGGAGCATAACGGCGGAGACCGGCGCCATGAAGCTGCATAGAAGCAGACCGCGTCGGCGCGGCCGCATCGAGATCATCCCGATGATCGACGTGATGTTCTTTTTGCTGGCGAGCTTCATGCTCGCTTCGCTCTCGATGCAGGCGCTCAATTCGCTGCCGGTAAATTTGCCTCGCGGCGAGGCAGCCGCAATGGATCGTAAGGACTCCGTCACCCTCACGGTAACCAAAGACAGCCAGATTTTTCTCGACAAGACGCCCGCGACCTTGGCTACCATCTCGACGCTGCTCAGGACGATGCTGCGCGGGCCGGACTCGAGCGTCGTGGTCGCCGCGGACAGTGCGGCTCCCGAGGGGCTCGTGGTTGAGGCTCTGCTCGAAGCCCGGCGCGCCGGCGTCGCGCATTTTTTGCTCGCCGTCCAGCATGACTGAGCGAGGTCCAGTAATTGGTCCCTCGATGGCGCTGGACCAACCCTGGCGGCGCCTGCCGTGGCTGATTCCGATCGCGCTGTTGCTATGGACCCTGGTGCTCGTAGCCTTCGCGCATATCTTGAGCCAACGGCTTGAAGCACCAACCCCGGCGCCAATCGAGGTCGGGCTGCTCATCGGCGGCGGCTCCCTCGGCGGCGGAGCGCTTGGCGCCGGTGCCTCGGCGCCGGCCGTTAGCGCAACGCCCGTCGCGGCCTCTCCCGTTGCAAAGCCCAAGCCGCCCACGGCGGATAAGCCGCGCGAAGAAATCACACCCCCTCCGGCGGCCACCCCCGTGGCTAAGGAGACCCCGGCCAAAGCGCTGGCCAAGCCTAAACCCGAGCCAGCCATAAAGCCCGTCCATCACACCGTCGCGCGAGCCAAAAAGTTAAGACCGCCGCCCACGGCGGCGCGCCGCGTGGCGAAAGCTACTGCGCCCTCCCCACCGCGAGCGCCGAGCAAGTCGAACGCGCCGCCGGCGCCCGTTGGACTGGCCGCCAAGACCGGTACTACAAACGCCCTTCCAAACGGCGCCGGCGCACCAGGGGCAGGTGGCCCGGCCGCCGGCGCCGGCGGCGCTATCGGTTCGGCCAGCGGTGGCGCGCAAGCGATTTATGCGCCGATGCCGACGATACCGGACGACTTGCGCGCCGACGTGTTCCACGCCGAGGCGATAGCGCGCTTTGAGGTCCTGCCCGACGGCACAGCTCAGGTCGTACTGGTAAGGCCGACACCGAACCCCAGACTTAACTATTTGCTGCTCGAAGCGCTTAAGCAGTGGCGATTTTTCCCCGCGGTGCGAGAGGGCAAGGCGGTGGCCTCGGTGGTCGAGATTCGCATTCCTATCGCGATTGAATGACCGGCGAGCTCTATCCGCGACGCCACGAGCCGAAGGCCAAGCCGTGATGGATACGGCCAAGCCAAGGATTGCATAACGCCCCAGCGCGAAGCGCGGGGGCGAAGCGCGACCGGCAGGCTTCTCTACCTGTCGCTCATCTGAGGGTTGAACGAAGAGCGCTGCGGGCTTTTTCGGGCGTTGTCGAGGTTAAACAAGCCATGCTTTTGCGCGAAATGAGCCGGCGGCGCCTCGGCCTGCGGTCGAGGCGCGTTCTGGCGGCCGCGACCGTATCGGCGATCGTGCTGATGAAATGCGACTTCGGCTTCGGGGCACAGGCGCAGCCCGGGCCAAGCTCGCGGGCTCCTGAGCTTTTTGTGCGGGAGCCGACAAACTTCGGCCGCCAAACCTTCGAGCGCGCGTGGGAAACTTTCGCCGCCCTGCCCACGGAGCTTGGCAGCATCGCGGCGCTGATCCTAGGGCAATTGCGAAATCTCGATGCCGGCGCCTGGGTGCTTCTCATCCTTTTGGCTTCGGCTCTCGGCTCCGGCCTGTTGAACCGGCAAAAGTTCCGCGACCAGCTTGAACAGGGGATCTCCGCGCTGGGCCGCGATTTGCCGGCGCCGCTCGGTCGATGGTTTTCCGCCGTCGTGCGCGTCGTTGGCGCGACCTCGCTACCGTTCTTCGTCTGGGCGTGGTGGCTATTTTTGGTCACGCTGACCGGCTATGACATTCCGCTTTTTTTGGTCGTCGAGCGCGCCCTTCTGGTCTGGACGATTTACGTGCTCACCGTCGACGCCGTGCGGGAGGTGATGCTCGGGCTCGTGTTTGAGCTTCCGCGCGAGTATGCCACGTATGTGCTGCGGGTGGCTCGATGGCTGCTGGCGTACGTCGTGTTGCTCTCGGTCGCGCTGGATACCGCGGTCGAGCTTGGGGCGGCAAAGGACGTGGTGGCGCTGTGCCGGGCCTCGTTCGATCTTTCGCTGATCATCTTCCTCGCCTACTTCTTCGCCCATCGCGCGGTAGTGATGAAGCTTGTGCCCGACGTTCCGAACCCGCTTTATCGGAAATTTGTGGGCACGGTGGAGCGGCTTTATCCGATAGTTTTCGGCTTCACCCTGGGAACGGCGCTGCTGCAGTGGGCGGGATTCAGCCGGTTGGCCCATTTTCTGTGGCTCAGGACGTGGGTCATGGCCGGCCTTTTCGTGGCCGCGATTGTGTTTCACCACGCGCTCAGGGTGATGCTGCACGGCTGGCTCGTGCGGCGCGCGCCGCAATCGGAGGAGGCGGCGAATTTTTACCGCTCGGCCGAGCAGCTTCTGGAGTACGTGGGGCTGATAGTCTTGTTCGCGGTGGCGCTGTCGGTGGTGGGCATCGGGGGGCCCTTGATGCGGCTATTGGCGACATCTTGGTTTACCGTCGGCGGCGAGGCGGTTTCGCCGCAGACGGTTCTTGAAGCGCTGGCTATCTTGCTTGGGTTTTTCCTCTCGGCGCGCTTGGTGCGCGACTACCTTGAGTTTCGGGTTTACGGCGCGCTCAACGTCGACCCCGGAGTCTCGCACGCGATCAACACGGTGATCATCTACGTAATGGTCATCGTAGGCGTGCTCGAAGCCTGCGAGACCGTGGGGTTGAGTCTCGGAACTCTGCGCCTGTTCGCCGGCGCCCTCGGCATCGGCATCGGCTTCGGCCTTCAGTCCATCGCGCATAATTTGGTCGGCGGATTGATCCTCATCTTCAGCCGCTCGCTGAGGAGGGGCGACTGGATCACCACCGGCGACACCCTCGGCATGGTTCAAGAGGTGGGGATTAGGGCCACCCGCCTGCGCACATGGGACAATATCGAGCACTTGATCCCGAACGCGCGGTTCATCTCGGGCGAGGTGGTGAACTGGACGCGGTCGAATCCGTACGCTCGCTTGCACGTCGGGGTCGGCGTCGCCTACGGCGCCGAGCCGGAGAAGGTCAGGCGGATTCTGCAGGCCGTCGCCGAAGCCGCGCCCAACGTCGAGCGTTCTCCGGCGCCGGAGGTCTGGTTCGTAGGTTTCGGCGAGAGCAGCATCAACTTCGAGCTCCTGGTCTGGTTCAACGTTAAGTTGATGGAGCGGCGCAGAGTAGAGAGCGACCTTCGCTTCAAAATTTTCGGCGCCTTAAAGGACGCCGGTATCGAGATTCCCTTTCCGCAGCGCGACCTCCATATTCGTTCCGCCGACGGCCTGAGCCCGCCGGGGTCTCGGGAAGACCGCCGCTTGCGCGCCGGGACCGGCTAGGCCAGCGCGCGCGGTCGCCGCGCAAAGCTCGTTCGCGTCTGACGCGCGTGCGACAACGGCGACGGGCGCCAACCAAGCAGCGCGCCGGGCGCCGAGGCGATTGGCTCACGGGCGCGCCCGCGGCGAGATCGGCCGAAGGCGAGCGCGCGCCGCGCCTTTCTTTTGCGACCGGATTCAACTATTAAGGCATTAACGGTCCTGCGCGATCATAAACCAGCCCGGGCATCGAAAAGGCCGGCGCGAAAAATCGGAGGAGAAGATTAACTGATGGACTTTGCCCTGTCGCCGAAAGTCGAGGAATTGAAGGCGCGGGTCGTCGCCTTCATGAACGAGCACGTTTACGCGGCGGAACCGACCGCCGCCGAGCAGGCCCACGCCTCCGATGAGGTGGGCGCGGACCCGCCGATTGTGCTCGAGCTGCGAAAGAAAGCCAAAGCTCAGGGGCTCTGGAATCTGTTCTTGCCCGATCGGACCCACGGCATGGGACTCAAGAACTGGGAATACGCGCCGCTATGCGAGGTGATGGGGCGCAGCCCGATCGGGGCTCGGGTTTTCAACTGCAACGCGCCCGATACCGGCAACATGGAAATCCTCGCCGAGTTCGGCAGCGAAGAGCAAACGGAGCGATGGCTTAAGCCGGCGCTGGAGGGGCGAGTCAGAAGCTGCTTTTCGATGACCGAGCCCGAGACCGCCGGGTCCGACCCGACTCAACTGCGCACGCGCGCCGTGCGCGACGGCGACTACTACGTGATCAACGGGCACAAGTGGTTCACCTCAGGCGCTCTCGGCGCCGCCTTCGCGATCGTGATGGCGGTGACCGACCCCGAGGCCGAACCCCATCGGCGCGCCAGCCAGATTGTCGTGCCGCTCGACACCCCCGGCCTGCGCATCGTGCGGCCGGTCTCGGTGATGGGCGGGGTTCACGGCGGGGGCCACTGCGAGTTGCGCTACGAGGACTGCCGCGTGCCGCTCACTAATTTGCTCGGCAAAGAGGGCAGCGGCTTCGCCATCGCGCAGGCGCGCCTGGGGCCCGGCCGAATCCATCACTGCATGCGCATGATCGGCGTCGCCGAGCGCGCGCTCGAATTGACGTGCAAGCGGGCCAACACGCGCTGGACCCACGGCAGCTACCTCGCCGACAAGGCCAACATACAGGAATGGATCGCTGACTCGCGCATCGAGATCGACGCGGCGCGCCTGATGGTAATGCACGCGGCGTGGAAAATGGACACCGCCGGGAAAAAAGAAGCGCGCCAGGAAATCTCGATGATCAAGGTCCTGGCGGCGAACATGGTGATGCGGGTGCTCGACCGCGCGATTCAGGTGCACGGCGCGCTCGGCGTGACTGACGATACGCCGATCGCATTCTTCTGGCGCGAGAACCGCGGGCTGCGCCTCGCCGACGGGCCTGATGAAGTTCACCGCATGACGATCGCCAGGCGCGAGCTGCGCAAGTGGAAATGACAAGCCCCGGCCGGCGGGCGCGACGGCGCTCTAGGCCCCGTCACAGAGCAGCTGCAAGTAAAGGTGGATACTCTTTACGGGGTGACGGAAAATGGCCTTATTCGGCAAGCAGCTAACCGTGAGCGCTCCCACTTCAGTTGTCAAAGCCGCCGTGACCAGTGTCGCAGGTGGTGCGCGACAACCTCCACCAAAGGGCGAGATCAATCTCGACAACATACTCAAGCTCATCCCCGGAGAAGTCGTGCCCATTTTTATCACCGGTGTCGGGATTGCCGTACCTGCGGTTCACCATTGGCGTGGAATTGTGTTTTGGGTTTGCTTCTTCTTATGCGGTTGGCTACGCGCGACCGCTAGCAAACCGGCTGCCGCGACCCGGCTTTTCTCAGGTGTGAACTGGAGGTTGGTCTTTGTATCTCTTGTGGCGTTTTTTCTTTGGGCGCACGCCGTGAGTACTCCCGCACCAGTGCTGGCCTTGCTCCCGGCTCCTGCTTGGGGCTTCTTCGCTATGATTTTCGGAGTGTTTGCACCTACGCTCGTACCTGCTGCCTAACCGAAGACTCTTCAGCCGGACGTGCTAGCCAGCGGCGTTTCAGGAGCAATTGATAAAGCCTTGGAACGACTATGCATCGCGAGCTGGCGGTCGTTTACACCATTCGCGCTGAGCGCCACAGGATTATATCGGCGAGGAGAGCACATAGCCGTGAGCGCAAAGCGTATCGTGAGGCGTACCCCAAGCAGCCGCCGACGCGGTAAAACCGATTGGACGCGGGTCGACGCCATGAGCGACCGTGAGATCGAGCACGCCGCTAAGGCCGACCCGGACGCGGCGCCGATCCTCGATAAGGAGTGGTTTCGGAGCGCCAAGCTGGTCCTGCCGGAACGCAAGGTGCCGATCTCGCTGCGGATGGATCGGGAGGTGGTGGAATGGTTCAAGGCCCACGGCCAACGATATCAGTCGCGGATGAACGCGGTACTGAAGGCGTATGTGCAGGCGCACAGGAAGACGGGATGAAAGCGTGCTTTATGGCGCCCTGCGATTGCTGTCATAACGAGAATCTCGATGCGGGAGACCTCGACATCACTGCCGGCTGGGGGCATTTCGGCAACGGCGGCGCCGTGATGCCTGGCAAAGGGAGGGTCTTCCAGCGTGATTACACGGCCAAGGAACGAGAGGCCGTTGCCGAGGATGCCGTAGCGCTTGGACTCTCGGCCGAGCAGACCCTGAATCTCTTGGGCGTCCGCACGCTCGACGTGTACCTGAACAATATCGCGTACTGGAAGAACATCCCGACGCGCATCTGGGAGTATACGATCGGCGGCTACCAGCTGATCAAGAAATGGCTCAGCTACCGCGAGCGCGGGATTCTCGGCCGCGGCCTGACGACTGACGAGATCCACGCGGTCACCCAAATCGCGCGGCGCATCGCGGCAATTCTTCTCCTCGAAGCCAAGCTCGACGCCAACTACGAGGCGATCCGGCGAGCGACTTACCGATGGCCAGGCGCTCCGCAACGACTCACCGTGAAGGAGGCAATTAACGTGTGAAGCTCGAAGGGTATTGATGGGCAAGGCGATTACGCCGGACTTTCGGGCAGCACCTCGCGGACTTTCCGACTTTCTGGAAGCAACTACTTTCTCATTGGGCAGAAGCAGCCAGGGGCGGGACCACCACCGGAGTTTTATTGTTCATAATTACGCAATTGTTCGGCCTTTCCCGCGCTTGGCTGCTCTCTGTTTTCTTCGTGATGTTCATCATCGCCGCACATGCGTTGATTGCGCTGACTCGGGCGCGCGGATGGCAGGGTGCGGCGTGGTCTAAGCCGGCCTTGCGGTCTATACTCAGGACGAGGATTTCGGGTCCATTCCGAAGGTGCGCGTACATAGGGTATGAGGTAGCACAGGCTTTAGCCTGTGTCCTGCGGACAGAGAACCTCATGAGTCAAGGAAAACCTTCGGACGCGGACCTCCAAGACTTCCAACCAATCGACCCTGGAAGTCTGAAGA
Organism: Deltaproteobacteria bacterium; assembly: GCA_021831785.1. Taxonomy (GTDB): domain Bacteria; phylum Desulfobacterota; class Binatia; order Binatales; family Binataceae; genus JAJYYI01. Next base: position 60,578 of record JAKBMB010000024.1, read on the forward strand.
TCTGCTCTTCACGCGCCGCAACCTACCACACCTCGAAGTACCTGGAGCTACGTACTTCGTAACCTTTGGCTGTTGTTCGAAGATCGTGCTTGCGTCCAAGGCGCGCGCTCTCGTGATGGCCGTCATTCAAGCCTGCGACCGAAAAAGCATCGAACTGGACGCTGCCGTCGTAATGCCTGATCACGCGCACGCCATCTTCAGGCCCAGCGGCAGCTACAAGCTGAGCCAGGTCCTTCAGCGGATTAAGGGCCGATCCGCTCGACAGGTCAACCAGGTCTTCAAAAGGATCAGCGCGTTCTGGATCGACGAAAGTTTCGATCACATCATAAGAAATGAGGCGGAGTTGCAGGAGAAAATCGAATACATCCGACAGAATCCGGTGAACGCCGGGCTTATAAACCCACAGGCTAAAGCCTGTGCCACTAGCTACAGGTGGCTGTATGTGAGGAGCTCCGCAGGGCTCGAGCCCAATCCCAATGGCTGACTACGAAGTTCCGAAGCCGATTATTAATGCGCCGTTCGAGGAGGTGGCTTGGCACCGGCATATCGAGGAGGGGCAAGTAGCCCGAGAAACGTCCTGGACAGTGCGCAGCGGTTATTTCTACCGTGACCCTAAAGCTCCGCCGGGGGCGGTGGCGCGTCGGCGCGGCGTTTGGGGCTTCGATGCGGGCGCGGCGGGCGAGTATAATCGGAGCCGGAGACCGATTCCGCGCCAGCCTAAGCGCGAGGTGGCGGGCGCGGGCGCGATGAACGCCGCCAGCGCGCTCCACATGTCGATCTTCGGCCTTACGCTGGTAATCCCGCACGGCAGCGAAGAGCTGACGCGGCGCAACCTGGACGCGGCGTGCAACCGACGCGCAGATTATTGCCGATGACGGAACTTTTGCACAGCGAAGAATATGGAGACGTGATCGCCGAGGAGGATTTCGATCGCGAGAAACTCAAGACCTATCTGAGCGAAAGAATTTCCGAGGCGCAACTGCCGATGGAGGTGCATCAGTTCCGTGGCGGCCACTCGAACCTAACCTACCTGCTGCGCTTCGGCGAGCAAGAGTGGGTGATGAGGCGTCCGCCGCTCGGCCCGGTTCCGCCTACGGCGCACGATATGAGCCGGGAGTATCGCGTTCTGTCAGCGCTATGGCGGGTCTATCCGCCGGCGCCGCGGACCATCTTATTCTGCGAAGATGCCGGCGTGATCGGCGCGCCGTTTTACGTGATGGAGCGCAGGCGGGGACTGGTCATAAGAATGCGCCAGCCGCTACCGCCCGAGCTTGACACCGGCAGCGAAAGCCGGCGCCGCTTGAGCGCGGCGTTCATCGACGCCTTAGCGCAGCTTCACAACGTTGACTACGGCGCGATCGGTCTGGGCGCTCTCGGCCGGCCCCAAGGCTTCGTCGAGCGCCAGATAACCGGATGGATGACGCGCTGGGAGCGGGCAAAGACCCGCGAGGTGGCGCTGATGAACCGGCTGGGCGAGTGGTTCTTATCTCACATGCCGGCACCACAAACGCCCACGCTCCTGCACAACGACTTCTTCCTGCACAACGTCATGTTCGACCGGCGGGATTCGAGCAAGCTGAGCGCGGTCCTCGACTGGGAGATGTGCACGCTGGGCGATCCGATGGTTGATCTCGGTATAACGCTTGCTTACTGGCGCGAAAGCACGGACGCGGAAGAACTGCTGGCGCTGGCCGAAGGATACCCGCATACGACGCTGCCGGGCTTTCTTAGGCGCGAGCAGCTTGCCGAGCGCTACGCCCGAGAGACCGGCCGCGACCTAAGCGCTTTGCCTTACTACGTCGCCCTGGCGCACTGGAAGACCGCGACCGTGGTCGAGCAGATATACTCGCGCTACGCCCGCGGTCAGACGAGCGACCCGCGTTTTGCTATCATGGGCAGGCAGCCGCCGGTGTTGGCCCAAGCGGCGGCCGAGATCGTCCGCCGCTTGGGCTTCGCCGCCTGACCGGCGCCACAGATCGTCTGTAACTGACGCAAGTATAATTTGATGAAAGGCGCGCCGGTCTTTAAAACCGCAAGAGAGGGAGACTCGCTTTGCACGAGTTCAGCTACTATGCCCCAAGGAGCCTCAGTGAAGCGATCGGCCTGCTGGCGACTCATGGCGCGAAGGCGCGGCCCTTGTGCGGCGGTACGGACCTTATCATCCAGATGCGCGCCGGCGCCTTGCGGCCCACCAGCATTATCGATGTCAAACAAATCCGGGAGCTGCGTCGAATAAGCTTCGACGGCACCACCGGACTTTACCTTGGAGCGGCGGTGCCTTGTGTTGAAGTTTACGAGAATGCGGCTGTTTTGGGGCGCTACCCGGGATTGGCCGATGCGGCGCGGCTAATCGGGTCGGTCCAAATTCGCCATCGCGCTTCGCTGGGAGGCAATCTCGTCAACGGCTCGCCCGCGGCTGATAGCGTGCCGGCGCTTATCGCGCTCGGCGCGACCGCGCTTGTCGCCGGACCCGAGGACGAGCGCACGGTGCCGGTCGAAGGGTTTGTCGTCGCGCCGGGCCGCACGGTCCTAAGATCAGGCGAGCTGCTGGTGGGGCTGCAAGTCCCGCCGCCGCCGCCGGCCAAATCATCGAGCGCGTATCTGCGCTTCACGCCGCGCAACGAGATGGACATCGCCGTGGTTGGGGTCGGCGTGGCGCTGGTTATGGACGGCGAGCGGTGCCTTAAGGCGCAGATCGCGCTCGGCGCCGTCGGGCCGACTCAAATCATCGCCCAAGAGGCGGCCGCGTATCTTACGGGGCGACGGCTTGACCAAGCCGCGCTCGACCATGCGGGGTGGCTGGCGTCGCGGGCGGCGACGCCGATCGATGACGCGCGCGGCACCGCCGAGTTTCGCCGCCACATCGTGTCGGTCCTGACGCGCCGGGCTTTACTCGCCGCCGCCGACCGCGCGCGCGTCAACTGATGCGGCAGGCTCAGGCGGCGAATCGTCGAGCCGACCGGCGAATATATACGTCAACCGATGCGCACGATGCGCCAGCCGCGCAGTGTACAAGCTATTACGGTTCTCAGTAATTGCAATGAGTGAAACGGTAGACCGACATCGAGAGTGAGCAAAGGCAAATGACCAAAGAGCTGATCGAAGCGACCATCAACGGCGAACCCGTCGAGTTCCTGTGCGAGCCGCGCCAGAGCTTGCTCGAGGTTTTGCGCGACGTGCTGAACCTGACCGGAACCAAGGAGGGATGTCTGACGGGCGATTGCGGGGCGTGCAGCGTGATCCTGGACGGCCGCGTGGTCTGCTCTTGTCTGGTGCTGGGAGTGGAGGTTGCCGGCGGCGCGATCGAAACCGTGGAGGGCCTGGCTGAGGGCACCCACCTCACGGAGCTTCAGCAGACATTCTTGGAGGACGCCGCGCTTCAATGCGGCATCTGCACGCCCGGTTTCCTGATCGCGGCCAAGGCGCTCCTGGATAGCAATCCGGACCCGAGCGAGACCGAGGTCAGGTACGCCCTGGCGGGCAATCTTTGCCGCTGCACCGGCTACGACAAGATCGTGCGCGCCGTGATGGACGCGGCTGCGCTGATGCGACAGCGGCAATCCTCATCTTCATCCGCAAAGCAGGGCCGGGAGGCGTAAGATGGCGACCAACACGATCGATTCGAGCTCCGGGTACAGAGTAATCGGCACGCGCCCGATTCGCCCTGACGGAGTGGACAAGGTAACCGGGCGGGCGAAATATGGGGCGGACTACGCGCTGCCCGGCATGCTGCACGGAAAAGTGTTGCGCAGCCCGCACGCGCACGCGCGAATAAAAGCCATCCGCTTCGAACGGGCGCTCAAGCTGCCCGGGGTCAAGGCGGTGGTAACCGGCAAGGACCTGCCCGAAGGAGAGAACAAGTCCGTGCCGCTGGGCGAGATGAGCGTCAATCCGCGCTACTTGGGACACAATATCTTGGCCCGCGACAAGGCGCTGTATCAGGGGCACGCCGTGGCCGCGGTGGCCGCGGTTGGCCTTCATATCGCCGAACAGGCACTCGAGCTAATCGAGATTGAGTACGAACTGCTGCCGCCGGTGATGACCGTGGACGAGGCGATGGCGAACTCCGCGCCGATCCTAGATCCCGAGCTGCGCAACGAAGAGCAGGGCGACGAGCCCACCAATATCGCCAAGCACACGCAGCTCAAGCGCGGTGAGACCGAGGCGGGATTCAAGTCGGCGCAGACCGTCGTCGAGCGCGAATTCCGCACCGCGATGGTGCATCAGGGCTACATCGAGCCGCACAACGCGCTGGCGACCTACGGCTCCGATGGCCGCGCGACGATTTATTGCTCGACCCAGGGCCCGTTTGAAGTGCGCGGGATGAGCGCGGCGGTGCTGGGCGTGCCGGTCGGAAGCATCAAGGTGGTGCCGGCGGAGATCGGCGGCGGCTTCGGCGGCAAGACCACGGTGTACCTCGAACCGCTGGCGCTGTTGCTGGCGATGAAAACCGGCCGGCCGGTCAAGATGGTGATGACGCGGGCCGAGGTGCTGCGCGCTTCGGGGCCGACCTCCGGCTCGCATATCAAGGTCAAGATGGGCTGCGCCCGCGACGGCAAGATAACCGCCGCCTGCGTCTGGTTGGCCTATGAAGCGGGAGCGTTCCCAGGCTCTCCGGTTGCGGCAGCGGCGATGACCGTCCTGGCGCCGTATGCGATTCCCAATGTTCTGATCGACGCCTACGACGTGGTGGTGAACCGGCCCAAGACCGCGGCCTATCGCGCCCCAGGGGCGACCAACGCGGCCTTCGCCGCCGAAACCGTGATCGACGAGCTCGCCGAGCGATGCGGAATCGATCCGCTCGAGATGCGCATTCTCAACGGCGCCCGGGAAGGGACGCCCCATCCGGCCGGCCCGCCGTACCGGCGAATCGGCTTTATCGAGACCTGCGAGGCGATCAAGAACAGCCCGCACTATCGCTCGGAGCTCAACGGCGCCAACCGCGGCCGCGGCGTCGCCTCCGGCTTCTGGTTCAACGCCGGCATGCAGTCGGCCGCGATGGTGAACATCCACGCCGACGGCACCGCCAGCGTGGTCACCGGCTCGCCCGATATCGGCGGCAGCCGCGCCTCGTGCGCAATGATCGCGGCCGAGGTGCTGGGGCTTGAGGCTGAAGAAGTGCGGCCGGTAGTGACCGATACCGACGCCATCGGGCATACCGACGTAACCGGCGGCAGCCGGGTCACGTTCGCCACCGGCATGGCGGTTTTCCAGGCTGCCGAGGACGCGATGCGCCAGCTCAAGGAACGCGCGGCCAAACTGTGGGAGTGCAAGCCCGAGGAAGTCGAATTTCGCGCCGGGAAGTTTTTTGCCAAGGGCAATCCCGATGCTCCGATCACGATTAAGGAACTGGCCAAGCGGCTGCCGCGCACCGGCGGACCGGTAAGCGGCCGCGCCACGGTCAACGCGCGCGGCGTAGGACCCGCCTTTGCCACCACGTGCATCGACGTCGAGGTCGATCTCGACACGGGAAAGGTCGAAATTCTGCGCTGCACCGTGGCACAGGACGCCGGTCGGGCGATCCACCCGGCGTACGTCGAAGGGCAGATGCAGGGCGGCACCGCGCAGGGCATCGGCTGGGCGCTCAACGAGGAATACGTCTACGACGCGCAGGGCCGGATGCTCAACGCCGGATTGCTCGACTACCGGATGCCGACCTGTCCCGACCTGCCGATGATCGAAACCATCATCGTCGAGGTCCCCAACCCCGGCCATCCCTTGGGCGTGCGCGGCGTAGGAGAAGTGTCGATCGTCCCGCCGCCGGCGGCCGTCGCCAACGCGATATACCGGGCGGTCGGCGTGCGGCTGACCGAGCTGCCGATGTCGCCGCCGCGCGTGCTCAAGGCGATCCTGACGCATAGCGGGCAGCCGTCCGCCACCGCCTGGAGTTGATGGCGCACGCCAAGGGCACCGCCGCTCGCGCGAGAGCCTGAAGGCGATTCGTCTCAAGCGTCACGGGTAAAGAATCGTGCCAACCACAGTTGCTGCGCTCAACATTTTGGTTTTCCTGCTTCCCGGTTTCCTCTCCGACAGGATTATCGTTTCCCTCAACGCACCGCGGGAACGTTCTGACCTAGTGTTCGTTATCGATGCCCTCGTCTTCGCGTTCGTCGATTACGTGATCTACAGCTTTGCCGCCGCTCACCTTAAGCTCCCAGCAATCCCCATCCAGGTCTCCGCGAATGGGGCTGAGTTCTTACCGGGTCAGTCTGCCAGCTTGGCACTTCTGCTCGCCATTGCGGCTGTGGTGGGCCTCATATGGGCAAAGATTTCCGATGCCGGCTGGCTGTATAAGCTGTTGAAGTACTTGCACGTCACGCGTGTCACCGGGCGAGTTGACGTGTGGCACGATATTTTTACCGATTTTAGAGGCTACTGGTTTCAAGTCCGTCTAAAGGACGGTACACGGATCACCGGGTGGCCCGACTATTTTTCCGATAATCCCGCAAAGCGCGAAGTCTTTCTCCGAGAAGCTTTGATTGAGTCTCCGGACGGTCGTGATTACGATCTTGAAGGACCCGGTGTATTACTCACCGAGCGGGCCGAAATCGAACGCATCGAAATTCTTAACAAGGAAACAGATCATGTCGGACGCGAAAAAACCACTGACTGAGGGTCGCGGGGAGAAGCCGTCAACTCCTCGCCCGCCGATCGAAAGGATCAAAACGATGAGGGGCGAAAAGCCGGGCAGCCCTAGGCCACAGAGGCCTCAACCGGCACAAAGCCAAAGCACGAAATAGAGTGTTCGTTGTAAGCAGCGACGAGTTCTCGAAGACCTCAGCGTGACTATAATCCATGTCCCGCTTTCATTCAAAAAGGGTCACCGAATCCGCGAGTGGCACGTGATCGAAAAACTACACCGATGCCCAGATGCTGCCTCATTGTCCTTGGTCGGGTCGAAATCGGTCCAGAGCAGATCGCCGGCACCGGGCACATAGGTCCGCGGCGTCATTCTCGGACGTTCTCACGTCCGACATCCGGTGCCCAGTCGAAGGCTCGGGCATAGGCCGCTCGCCACTGTTTAGGACTTTTGCCTCGAAACAGTTCCTCCAAGGTGAAATGCGGAACGGCGCGGCGGATGACGATGCCGCCGGCGCGCTGAAGCGCCGACGGCATCGTCATCGAACTGCGCCTCGGCGACCCGCTGCAGGAATTCCGGATGATGCTCGAGGCGATAATCGAACCAGTCCTCCTCGCTTTCGAACCCGATTAGCACGCCGGCCGGCTTCCCATGGCGCGTTATCACGATCTCCTCGAACTCGGCGAGCCGCAGGAATCGCGACAGGTCGTCCTTGACTTCAGCCAGCGCCACCCGGCGCATCGGGCGTTCCGCGCTCGATAAGCTCGCGCGCCGCCTCGGCTTTCGTAAAGATCGCGAGGATTTCGACGGTTTTGGCCGTAACGTCATAGAAAACCCTCAACTCCCCAACCCGGAGCCGATACCGGGGCCGGCTCAAACCCCGCAGGCGCTTGAGCCGGCTCTTGCTCCTTCGGGTCGGCTGACGGTCGGACGTAAATCCCCCATAAGACCACAGCCGTTGCCTTCTCCGCTCCTGAGTACCTGGCCGCCAAGGTGGTTTACCTAAGGCATGGCCGCCGCAAAGAGCGAAGTGTAATAATTAGCGTCGAGTGAGCGCGTTGACTCGAGTGCGTTGAGGAGGCCTCCTCGGCGGGTCGAGCATGCGTTCGGCAGGCGCGCGCGCGCGTTAAGATTTAGGAAGCGATGGCGAAGGTGTTTATTCCCGCGCAGATGCGCCGGGTCTGCAACGGATGCGAATCCGCGGTCGTGGCCGGCGCGAACGTGCGGGAACTGATCGACGGCCTTGAGCAGCGCTTTGCGGGTATCCGCGCACTGCTCGTCGAAGGCGCCGACCTGCGCGCGTCGATCGCGGTCTCGGTTGACGGCGAGATCGCCACGGGAGGATTGCTCGAACGCGTCGGTCTCGACAGCGAAGTCCATTTTGTGCCCGCGCTTGGCGGCGGCTAAGATGCTTCGTTGTTCGCTCGAATGCATAGCGCCGGCGTAATCCGCCGATCTGCCGGGCGCGTGCTATGAATAGCCGCCGCGCGAAGCAGGCGCCGCGAAACGAGCCGGCAAAAGTGAAGAGGTTTATTTCGACGCATATCAAAACACGATATGCTATTGAGGATTGCAAAATGCAAAATATTGAGACAGCGCAGAGTCGTGAGGGCGGCCTTGTGCGCGCTGCGCGGGCAAGGCCCGCGCCGGCCTTCCCGGCCTTCCCCCGCTGGGCGGGGGAAGATGAGGATGGGGGTGGCTCAGGCTTCCAGTTTGAGATGACAGTGGCTGGGGCTTTTAGCCCGAGATGACAGGCTAAAAGCCTGTCCCACAATAGAAGGCCAAGCTCGGAGTCTACTGTCGCTATATTCTGCAGTTCTCAGTGGCAAAAGCGGCTGCGAACCGCTGTTCGCGCGCGCAACGAGCGCGGACATAAGCTTATGACAAGGAGCGAGATGCTATGGCCGAGGCGTGGATAATTGACGCGGTGAGAACCCCGCGTGGAGTTGGCAAGAAAGACAAGGGCGCGCTGTCGCAAGTGCATCCGCAAGAGCTGTTCGCGCAATGCCTCAACGGGCTGCGCAGCCGCAACGGCTTTGACCCGCCGGAGATCGACGACGTGGTATGCGGATGCGTCTCCCAGGCCGGCGAGCAAGGCGCGTGCATCGCGCGGATGGCGATTCTGGCCGCCGGATGGCCGCGTGAACCCTCGGGAGTAACGCTCAACCGGTTTTGCGGTTCCGGGCAGCAGGCGGTCAATTTCGCCGCGATGGGGATCATGGCCGGGCAGCAGGACGCGGTTATCGCCGGCGGGGTCGAGAGCATGTCGCGCTGTCCGCTGTTTAGCGACGGCGGCGGAGTCGCGGGCGATAATCCGGACCTGCTGAGGCTCCATCCGCTGGTGCCGCAAGGGATCAGCGCCGACTTGATCGCGACTCTGGAAGGCTTCACGCGCGAGGATTGCGACCGCTTCGCCTACCACAGCCAGATGAAATGCAAGCGCGCGATGGAAGAGGGCCGATTTGCCAAAAGCCTCCTGCCGGTGCGGGACCGCGCCGGACAGCCGCTGCTCGAACGCGACCAGTATCCGCGGCCGTCGACCACGCTTGAGGTGCTGGCCCAGCTCAAGCCCTCGTTCCTCGACATGGGCGAGAGCAGCTACCTCATCGACGGCCTCACCTTCGACCGGGCGGCGCTTACGCGCTATCCGCAGGCCGGGTGTATCAACCACGTGCACACGGCGGGCAATTCAAGCGGCATCGTTGACGGCGCGGCGGCGCTGCTGCTGGCGACGCCCGAATGGGCGCGCAGCCGCGGGCTTACGCCGCGAGCGCGAATCCGGGCGTTGGCGACGTGCGGCTCGGAGCCGGTAATCATGCTGACCGGGCCGGTGGCGGCCACGCAGCGATGCCTCAAGCGGGCCGGTATGAGTGCCGATGATATTGACCTGTTCGAAATCAACGAGGCTTTCGCCGCCGTGGTGCTCAAGGTGATGCGGGACATCGGGATTGGCCCCGAACGTGTCAACGTGAACGGCGGCGCGATCGCTTTCGGCCATCCGCTCGGCGCGACCGGCGCGATGTTGATTGGCACGCTGCTGGACGAAATGGAGCGCAGCAATAAGGCCAGCGGCCTGGTCACCATGTGTATCGGCGGCGGAATGGGGATTGCGACGGTGATCGAGCGCGCGTAACTTTACCGGTCGCGCGCCCGGCGGGCTGCCCGACATGCTATGCGCTTGGCCGCGCGGGCGCGTCGGTCGACTAGACGCGCTTTGGCGCGCAAGCGGTGGTGCAGCGAGCGCCGCGCGGCAGGGTGCGCCGAGCATGCCGAAAGCGGTTCGTCTTGACTGCACGTTGTTTTGCTGGCTAGCTAGTGTTGCCGGTCGGATTCACTTGAAGCGACATTCTCGGCAAAAAAGAGACATCGCAAAGGCCTGCTCGCACAGCCCGTTGGCGTCATGATCGAGGTCAAAGGTCTAACCAAGGCTTACGGCAGCTTCTTAGCCATCAAAGACGTGTCGTTTACCGCCGAACGGGAACAAATCCTGGGCTTTCTGGGCCCCAACGGCGCCGGCAAGACGACCACGATGCGGATCATCACGGGCTTTATGCCGGCCACGTCGGGCAGCGTTTTGGTGGAAGGCCTGAACATTTTCAGCGAGTCGCTCGAGGCGCGCCGGCGGATCGGATATCTGCCGGAAAATCCGCCGGTGTATCCGGACATGCGCGTTGAGGATTACTTGCGCTTCGTGGCCAAGCTTAAGGGCGTAGGGCGAAACCGGCTGGACGAAGCGATAGAAAACGCGGTTCGCGGATGCGGACTTGAAGACGTGAGGAACAGGATCTGCGGGCAGCTTTCCAAGGGTTATCGGCAGCGCGTTGGCCTCGCCGCGGCGATCGTACATGACCCGCCCGTGTTGATCCTTGACGAACCGACGATCGGTCTCGACCCGCGCCAGATTATCGAGATTCGCAGGCTCATCCGCGGCCTCGCCAAAGAAAGAACCGTGGTCCTTTCCACCCACATATTGCCGGAAGTGTCGCAGGTGTGCGACAAGGTCGTAATCATCAACGACGGCCGTATAGTGCTCGAGGAGAAGCTCGACCAGATCTCTCGCGGCGAGTCGCTCGAAGACGTGTTTCTCAAGGCGATAGCCAAAGAGGAACCGGCCGGTTTAGTGGGCGAGGCCGAGCTGGAAGAAGTGGAGGCCGGGCGCAGCAGCGAGCAACCGCGATGAGGAACACGCTTACTATCGCCGGACGCGATCTGCAGAGCTATTTTGTCCAGCCTGTCGCTTACGTGGTCATGACGGTTTTTCTGCTATTGGCCGGCTGGTTCTTTTTTGCCCTGCTGCGCCGATTCGAGTTGATTCTCGAGATGTACGCCGCGTTGCGCAACCAGCCCGGGATGCAGAATTTCAACCTTAACCAGGCGGTGATCGAGCCCCTTCTGCACAACCTGGCGGTGGTACTGGTTATTCTGGTGCCGGCGGTTACGATGCGCACGTTTGCCGAGGAAAAGCGCACCGGCACCTATGAGCTGCTGCTGACCTCGCCCGTGAGGACCGGCGAGATAGTGGCGGGCAAATTCGTGGCCGCCGCGCTATTCGTGATTCTGATGATCGTACTGGCGGGGATTTTTCCGCTCATTCTACTTTTTTTCGGCAACCCCGAGATCGGCGTAATGTTTTCGGGATATCTGGGACTCGCCCTTGTCGCCGTATGCTTTGTCGCCGTGGGGCTTTTTACGAGCTCGCTTACCAGCAATCAGGTCATCGCCGCGATCAGTTCGTTCGGCGCCCTGCTGCTGCTCTATGTAATCTCGTGGCCGGCGGAAGCGGGCGAGGTGCAGTTTGCGGGCTTATTGCGGTATTTTTCGCTGCCCGAGCATTTCGCGCAGATGGTAAAGGGTATCATCAGTACGCAAGACATCGTGTACTTTCTAAGCCTAATCGCAGTGGCACTATTCCTCACGCAGCGCTCGGCCGAGTCGGCCCGTTGGCGCTAAGCTCACACCCATCTTAAGGTGATGGAACCAAGCGCATCCCTGGCCGGACTAATCGGTCTCGTCTGCCTCGTCTTTGGGCTGATCGATTATCTCATCGCCAGCGGCTTTGGGTTTTTCTTTGCGCTGAACATGGTGTTCGGAATCGGCTGCCTGATAATCTGGCTCAGCGCGAATCGCCAAGCGCTAGGCTCGATGGTGGGCAGCCGGCGGGCTCGCTACGGCGCAAACGCCGCGGTGTACGCGTTGGCCTTTGTCGGCGTGCTGGTCGCGGTTAACTATCTCGCGGCGCAGCACGAGTACCGCGTGGACATGACTTCGGAGCGTGTGTACAGCCTGTCGTCCCAGTCGATCAAGGTTGTCCGAGCGCTCAAGGAGCCGGTAAAGTTTTATGGCTTTTTCGAAGGCGGGGTGAATCAGCGCGCGCGTTCCCTCTACCAGATGTACGCCTACGCTTCGCCCAACGTGCGCTACGAGTTGATCGATCCCGACCGTCATCCGGAGTTGGCCGAGCGGTTCAAGGTCAGCGTGATGGGCACCACGCGCGTCCAGTATGGGGGCGACAACGGCAGGGGCACGAACGTTACCGACCTCAGCGAGAGCGCGTTGACCAACGCCATCATCAAGGCGACCCAGACCGGGACAAAGGTCGCATGTTTTCTTGACGGCCACGGCGAGGCCGACCTGAGCGACGCCCAGCATAACGGCGGCTTTGCCTCCGCGCGCCAGGCGCTTGAAGGCGACGGCTACGCGACGAAAAAAGTCCTGCTCGCTTCCCAACCCGCGGTGCCCAAGGATTGCAACGTGTTGTTGATCGCGGGGCCGGAAAAGCCCGTGTTGCCCCAAGAGCTGGACGAGATTTCCAACTACCTCAAAGGCGGCGGGAGCGCGATCGCGCTGCTGCGCCCACCGCGGCCGGATCAAGCGTTCGACGAATCCGGACTGGTCAAGTTTGCCGCCCAGTGGGGTGTCAAGGCGGGCAACGACATCATCGTTGACCAGGTGCTGCGTCTTTTTGCGGGTCCGGCGCTCGGCTTAAGCCCGATCGTCGAAGACTACAACCGCGCCCAGCCGGTGACCGAATCGTTCACGCAGCGCACGGTGTTTCCGATGACGCGTTCGGTCGAGCCCGACGACCACGCCCAGCCGGCGCTGCACGCGGCCTGGCTGGCGCGCACCAGCAAATCCTCCTGGGCCGAAACCGATCTGGACGGAATTTTCAAGCGCCAGGAAGCGTCCCTCGGTCCGGAAGACCGCAAAGGTCCGGTCACCGTGTGCAGCGCGATCGACGCGGACCTCGGTCAATTAGCCGGCGCCACGGGGCGCAAGGCGCGGATGGTGGTGTGCGGCAGCACGGATTTTGTGGACAACCAGCATATCAACGATTTCTACAATCGGGACCTGTTCATGAACAGCGTTGATTGGCTGATGGGCGAGGCCAATGAGATATCGATTCGCCCGCGTACGATGCGGGCCTCGCGTTTTCGCCTGACCGTGGCCCAGTTCAGCATCGTGTTCGCGCTGTCGGTGCTGCTGCTTCCGGAGTTGCTGCTGATAGCCGGTATCGTCGTCTGGTGGCAGCGGCGCATCTAGCCGTCGGCGCGTTCGCTTTCGTCTCGTTCGCATGCAATTCCGCAACACGGCAATCGCCCTTGCATTACTGGCGTTGCTAGGCGGCTACGCCTACTATGTCAGCCGGCACCAAGAGGCGTCGCAAGGGAAGCCGCTGTTTAACATCGCAGCCAAGGACATCGCCGGGATCGGCCTGCGCTACCCAAACCGCGAAATTGAGCTCGCGCTTGACCCCCACGGCAGATGGGTTTTGACCAAACCGCTTAAGGCCGCCGCCGACCAGATGGCCGCCGAAGAGTTGGCGCGGGCGATCGCCGGTCTCGAAATCAAAAAGACCGTTGCCGAAGGGGTTAAGGACCTGGTGCCGTTCGGCTTAAGTCCTCCTCGGGCGGTCGTCACAGTGTCGCTTAGAAACAAAAAGGAGCTGCCCGCGGTCGAAGTGGGCAAGGCCACGCCGATCGGCTTTTCGACTTATATTATGCGCGCCGACAAACCGACGGTGATGATCACGTCGTCCACTTTCGGCACCCAAATGACCAAGGACGTCGACGACCTGCGCGACCGGCAACTGCTGTCCTCGTCGGCCGACCAGGCCGATAAGGTCGTGATTGAGCACCGGCCGGGGGAGACGATCGAGCTCGACAAAACCGAGGGCCAGTGGAAAATTGTAAAGCCGTCCTCGTATCCGGCGGACTCGAACGCCGTCACGAGCCTTTTGAGCGCGCTGACGAGCGGGCGAATTAGCCGCTTTGTCAGCGATTCTCCGGCCAACCTCGCCGAATATGGGCTCGACCAGCCCCAGCTAACTATCAGCGTGTCCACCGGCAAGCAGCAGCCGCCCCAGTCGCTGGCCTTTGGTAAGCAGACCGGCTCCGGCAGCGAGCAGGGCTATTATGCCAAACGCGCCGACAGCCAGTCCGTCTATACCGTGCCGGACTGGATATTCAAGGACCTCGGCAAGCCGGTCAACGATTTGCGCGACAAGACCGTTTTGGTCTTCGACCCCTCCAAGGTGGGCCTTGTACGCGTGGCAAACGGCGGCCGCAAGTTTACCCTCAAGCTCGGCAAGGACGAGAAATGGCGAATCGAAGACGGGGCATCCGCGCCTGCGGACCAGGCCGCGGTTGTCCAGTTTCTGAGCAATCTGCGTAATCTCAAAGGGACGTCCATCGCGGCCGAGCCGCTGCAAGACCCGCAGCGGTTCGGTCTTGAGCCGCCGCTTGAAGAGCTCGCTTTGACCGATACGAGCGGCAAACCGCTCGGCTGGATCAAGCTCGGCCGGGTCCCGCAGGCGCCGCCGAGCGCCGCCGCGGCTCCATCAACACCCAGTCCGGCACCACCAGCCTACGACTACTATGCTTCCGCGAGCGGGACGCAAGCGGCCTTCAAGATCGACAGCTTCAACTACGACGACCTGAACAAAACCCCGGAGCAGCTCAAGCCTCAGCCGGCTACCGCGCCGAGCGCGAGTAAATAGCCTTGCGCCGCCGCTTCCGCGCCTGGGGATCTTTACCGGCTTAGGGCACCCCCGCATTTCGGGTCATCGCGCAAGGAACGGCTGACGCGCGGCCGACGACGAACCCGCGCTCTGAGTCAGCTTTCGGCTATCACATGCGCGATGGCGTGAACCGAGGTGTGGGTCAGGCTTAGATGCACGACTCTTATGTTGCGCTGCCGGGCCAGAAGCGCGGCTTTGCCTGAAAGCGCGATACGCGGAGCTTGCCCGCGTTCGCGCAGCACCTCGAAGTCGCGCCATCCCGCGCGCCGTCCCCAGCCGGTGCCCAGGGCCTTCATCGCCGCTTCTTTGGCCGCGAAGCGCGCCGCATAGCTCTGAAAGCGGGTTATGCCGCGCGACTCGCAATACTCGGTTTCGCGCGCGGTGAACAGCCGCGAGCGAAGGCGCGCTCCAATTAGCGGGCGCTCCAACGCGCGGCGGATCCGCTCAACCTCTACCATGTCCACGCCGGTGCCTATGATTGCCACTGCCCTGACCAACGCGCTGCGGAGCTCGAACGCAGAAGCTCAACCATTGCCACGAGCCCGTGCCCAGAGCATAGCCGGCGCCTCAGCCCTGCGCGCCGGCCGCACGGCCTTGCGCGTGAAGCTTAACAGCGCGCGTGAGCCAGGGAAAACCATCCGGCCGGCTTTCGGGCAACCTTCAAGCCGCTCATCACCGGAGCATCGCGCCTCTTGCGGCGAGCAGAGCACGATCCTATGTTCATGACATCGTTTCGAATCAACTTGTTCGGCCTATAACAGTTCGGCAGCCATCATGGCTAAACTCAAGACGACCGTCGATAAAAGCAGGTGCATCTCGAGCGGCGACTGTATCGAGACCGCGCCGACAGTGTTCGCCTTCGACGCGGATGACAAGTCGGAAGTGGTCAACCAAGAGGGCGCGGACCCCGAGACGATTCTCGCCACCGCCCGCGGATGTCCGGTAAGAGCGATTACGTTAATCGACGAAGAGACCGGCGTGCGGCTCTACCCGGCGCCGAAGAAATAACGCCGCGAGCGGCCTTAGCTCGGCGTTCGCCGGGCTACTTTAGTCGGCGGCGAGAAGGTGCTCAATCTCCTTGGCGGTGCAAATCCCCTTGTCCTCCAGAAGCCGCTCCAGGGCAGCCGCCCAGCAGCGATAGTAGCTGAAACCCTCAGCGCCGGGATTACGCCGTTCGAACGCGGCTATCTCGGCGATCAGCCGGCTGCGGAATTCTTCCCAGTCGTAAGCTTTTCGCTCGCAAAGAGCGATGGCGATCCCAAAAGCGCGGCCCTCCCAGGGATGCTCGAAGACCAACTCGCCGTTCTTGCGCGGGGGCGCGATCGCGCCACCCAGGTTGGAGGTCAACTGTTCGGCGAGTATCGGACGCGCGGTTGCGCTCACGCTCAAGCCCCCTTCCGCGCTTTACCAGGCGTGTTGGCCTCGGCGACACCGATCATCGATTCACGCGTCACTAGCTTGGCAAGCCGTTGTTCGCTCATGCCCCCGGTCCCGGCCGGGCGCCGCGGCAACACCATATAGCGAAGCTCGGCGCTGCTGTCCCATACCCGGATTTCGCGCGTGTCGTCGAGTTCGAGGCCAAACTCCCGTAGGACCGCGCGCGGCTCGATTACGGCGCGCGAACGATAAGCCGGGGCCTTGTACCAGACGGGCGGGAGCCCCAAAACCGGCCACGGGTAGCACGAACACAGCGTGCAGACGACCATGTTGTGGACCTTATCGGTGTTTTCCACCACTACCATATGTTCACCCTGCATCCCGGAAAAGCCCAACTCGGCGATCGCGGCGGTAGCGTCCTTGAGCAGACGCCCCTTATAAGCCGGGTCGACCCAGGCGCGGGCGACTACCTTGGCCCCGTTGAGCGGGCCGATGTCTTTCTCGTAGGCTTCAGCCACTTTGTCCACGGCGTCAGTGGCGATCAGGCCTTTGTCGATAAGCAGCGCTTCGAGCGCCTTGACCCGTAACGCCACGTCCGGCAGCGGCTGAGGGTGATGGCCGTGCGTGCTTCCCTTGTCCATCTTCTTAATCCTTATTCCTGCGTTTGCGGATGTATGTTGAACACCCCGGACCGACACGCTTCGCGGACGCTCAGGCCGGTTCCAGATACTTCTCCCACATGTCGATATACACGACTTCGTTGCCCTCGGCCTGCTCACCCCAGAGATCCTTGGCGTTAAAGCGCACGCTATAGACCGGCTGCGGTTGCTCTCCCTTGCCGATGGCGTTGGTGTCGGGCGTGACAAACGTCCCGCGCACGCGCTCGATAACGCCCGTTTTGCCCCGCACGTAGCGCGGCAAGCGAGTGTGCGTCGGCGGGTTGATGTTGCGCGCGCGCACCCGGTCGCCGGCCGCGAAATGCGGCGCAAGCGGCTCGCGCATATAGTCGTCGCCTTTGTGGGCTATTTCGATCAAACGCTCGGCTAGAGCCGGGTCCCGCCTCTTCGGCACTACCGCGGAGCCGCTCTTCTTTAACCCGCGCAGCTTGGCCTCAAGCTCGGGCCGTTTGATGAGCCCCTTGTCAATCAAATTCTTCTGCACCGTCTCAAGCCAATGTTCGTAGTAGCTCGATTCCAGGTAGTGAACCGGGTCCATCTGTTCAATCCCGAAGCGAAATTCGTCGACGTTGTACATCCCCTGGGCCATCGTCGCGACCATGATACCGAAGACTTTTCTCTCCCACGGGCGATGAAAAACGGGCTCGTCTCGCTCGGCCTGGACCGAGCCGAATCCGTGCATACCACCTAGGTCATGGACACCGTTCATTTTGCGCACCCCCCGCACCGCCTGTAGAGCTGCCGTTAACGGCTTGAATGAAACTTGAGTATCACAAACGCAGCCCACGCGCAAAACCCTCGAGTGGGCGATTGTCTCAAGTTGGTGGCTAAAAATATCCGGCTTTCTAAGGCACGCGCGACCCGCACCTCCATTGCGGATCATATTCGGAGGACTCAACATTTCAGCCGGACCAATTTCCGGGGTCCAGGTCAGTTGATCAAGCATGTTAAACCTCATACGTTACCTTCCAATGTTACTCAAACCTTAGCCGGTGGTTGACCTGAAAGCTCAAGGGTTCCGCGAGGACCGGGCGACGACGCAAGCTGACTGTTTGAGGATTCTGGCGGTTGCGCTCCATCCGGCGCCAAAAGGGAGCCTATGAGCGGCCGAGCGGCGATAGAACGGGACCGCGCTAGAGAATTCCTACGACGCGCTGTCGACGACTCCGGGGCGGATTTCCGTGATGGTCAGTGGGAAGCTATTGACGCCATCGTTAACCATCGCAAGAAGCTCCTCATCGTCGAACGCACGGGCTGGGGCAAGAGTGCGGTCTATTTCATCGCGACTCGCATTCTGCGTGACCAGGGCCGTGGGCCAACGCTAATTGTTTCGCCACTGCTCGCGCTGATGCGCAATCAGATTGAGGCGGCTGAGCGCTTGGGCATTGACGCTCGGACGATCAATTCCACAAATCGCGAGGAGTGGTCAGGTTTGGCGCGAGCGGTCCGGAAAGGGAAGGTAGACGCGTTGCTGATCTCGCCCGAACGATTGGCAAACGACAACTTCGTGCAGGAGGTGTTATTGCCCATTGCTGATCATATCGGCCTTCTCGTGGTTGATGAGGCGCACTGCATTTCGGATTGGGGTCATGACTTCCGGCCGGATTATCGACGCCTGGTCAGCGTCCTGAAGAATATGCCGGCGAACATGCCGGTATTGGGCACCACCGCGACCGCAAACAATCGAGTAACGGATGACATAAAATCGCAACTGGGCGATATCGAGATTCAGCGGGGACCACTCGGGCGCGAAACGCTCGCGCTGCAAACGATTCGGCTACCGGACCAAGCGGCGCGACTCGCATGGTTGGCGGAACACGTTCCACAGATGCCAGGAACGGGGATCATCTATACGTTGACAAAGCGCGACGCAGAGCAGGTGTCGGGCTGGCTTAACAAAAATGAGATAACCGCCCGCGCGTACTATAGCGATGTGCGAGCCGAAGGCTTCGAAAATGCCGATGATTATCGGCAGCACTTGGAAGCGTTGCTGCTTAAGAATGAGATCAAGGCGCTAGTCGCGACCACGGCGTTGGGCATGGGCTACGACAAACCGGATCTCGGCTTTGTCATCCATTATCAGGCGCCGG
Organism: Deltaproteobacteria bacterium; assembly: GCA_021831785.1. GTDB lineage: Bacteria > Desulfobacterota > Binatia > Binatales > Binataceae > JAJYYI01. The sequence goes on from JAKBMB010000024.1 coordinate 79,319, forward strand.
GCTCGATCATTGGTTACTACCAGCAAGTAGGGCGCGCTGGTCGGGCTATCGACTACGCGTTGGCCGTGCTGCTGTCCGGTCGTGAAGACGATGAAATTCACGGCTATTTCCGTGCCGGCGCTTTTCCCGATGACCATCACGTTAGTGCGATTCTGAGCGCTCTCGCAAACAGCGAAGGCCTCACCACCCGGCAACTTGCACAGATTATCAATCTGCGCAGTGGCCAGATCGATCAAGCTTTGAAATTCTTGTCGGTAGAAAGTCCCGCGCCCGTATTCAAAGACGGCCCGCGTTGGAACAGGACCGCTATGGAGTATCAGATGGACCACGATCACATCGAGCGCCTAACCCATCAGCGCGAACGCGAGTGGCAAGAAGTGCAAGACTACATCGACAGCCGAGAGTGCTTGATGGTGTCTCTGGCCAAGGCATTGGACGATGAGCAAGCAGAGCCTTGCGGCAAATGCGCGGTGTGCCTGGGGCGCGCGGTGGTGCCGGAAGGTTTTGCACATCGACTAGGAGTGGATGCAGCACGCTATCTGCGGCATTCCGAACTGCCTCTGGAATGCAAGAAGCAGGCGCCCGCTGAGGCGTTCCCGGAGTATGGGTTCAAGAGTAATCTCCCGCAGGCCCTCCGCGCTGAGACAGGTAGGGTATTATCACGCTGGGGAGACGCGGGCTGGGGTCACGTCGTGGCGGACGACAAACGTGCCCATAGGTTCCGCGACGAGTTGGTAGACGCAATGGCCGAGATGATTTGTGAGCGCTGGAACCCGCAACCAACTCCTACGTGGGTGACATGCGTCCCCTCGAGAAATCACCCTGAGCTGGTGCCCAATTTCGCACACCGCTTAGCGGCGCGGTTGCAGCTTCCTTTCGTTCTGGCTGTGACAAAGGTGCGCGACAACGTGCAACAAAAACTACAGCGGAACCGGTATCACCAATGTCATAACTTGGACGGCGTATTTGTGATTGCCGAAAGTGTACCAAACGGCTCGGTGCTGTTAGTAGACGACATCGTGGATTCGGCCTGGACAATGACGGTAGTAGCCGCTTTGCTACGACGGCAAGGAAGCGGTCCCGTGTGGCCCGTCGCGCTTGCTAGTACGAGCACCGGTGATTGAGATGAATGTCACGCCGCAAGCGCAGGCGGTGTTGCTGCTGACCGCGCATTTTTCCAAGGCTGCGGGAGGGGGTACGCGACCGCTCTCGCCAAGCGAGTGGGGCCGCTTCGCGCAGTGGCTCAAAGATCGACGTATTGGGCCTGAAGCTTTACTCAGCGAAGACCCTGGTCGTGTACTGGCCGGCTGGGAAGATAAGTCGGTGACTGTTGACAGGATTCGATATCTGGTGGAGAGGGCTGGTGCCTTGGGATTAGCGCTGGAGAAGTGGAACCGGGCCGGCCTGTGGGTGCTGACGCGTTCTGACGCCGACTATCCCAGCCGACTTAAGCGGCGACTCCGGACCGACTCACCTCCGATATTGTTTGGTTGCGGAGATCGCAAACTGCTCCGTGGGCAAGGCGTTGCGGTGGTTGGCTCGCGCCATGCCACAGAAAACGACCTCGCATTTGCCATTCGTCTGGGCGGCATCGCTGCGGCGCAGGGGCTCTCCCTCGTGTCCGGGGGCGCCCGCGGAATCGATGAGGCGGCCATGACGGGGGCGCTGGATTGCGAGGGAACGGTAATAGGTGTTCTGGCTGAAGGGTTACTGCGGGCCGCAATATCAACCAAATATCGCAAAGGCTTGATGGCTAAGAATCTGGTGCTGATCTCTCCTTTCAATCCGGATGCGGGCTTTGATGTTGGCAACGCAATGGCGCGCAATAAGTATATCTATTGCCTTGCCGATGCAGCCATCGTGGTGTCGGCGAACAGAGAAAAGGGGGGTACTTGGAACGGAGCAATCGAGAACATGAATCAGCGATGGGTGCCTCTTTGGGTTAGACCGAATGGTCAGAGCGCAGGTAACGCCAGCCTCGTCGCACGCGGTGCTCGCTGGCTGCCGGAAGGCAACTTGGAGCTGAAACTTCTTCTAACGCCAGACAACGGTGTGCAATCATCTCAGCCTACAGGCGCTCTTTTTGACGAGCAACAAGCGTCCTCCTCCGACTTAAGTCGCGGTCCAAGTCTAACTTCCGCAGCGCAGCGCGTATCTGAGGAAGCTCCAGATAACCTTCCACGGGAAGGCACACCGGAACGAAACTCCGAGGAACCGGTTGGCAGTCCTTCAGTGGAGACAGTGGAGACGATGAGTTTCTACGGTCTATTTCTGAGTCGCTTGCAGGGACAGACGGCGCGAACTCCTGCGACGGTGCAGGATCTTCTAGCGCATATGGATATCAGCAAAAGGCAGCTTGAAGTGTGGCTGAAGCGGGCGATCAACGAGGGACATGTTAAACGGCTACAGAAGCCTGTTAGGTATGAATGGCGAAGGCAGGAACCAAGACAGGGCTCGATGTTCGAGAGCAATTAGCGTTGCAACTATTCGCAAAATACGATCAAGCTTAGTTGGTTTCGCATGACCTGCACCCGGGAAACAGGTCATGCCCCCGGGCCGGCCATCCGCCAGCGACGCTCAGAACGGGTACGAGCGGTAGCTGTGCTGCGCGCGGAAGACCTGAGCCGCGGGGCTGAGAGGTTGCTCGTCAACCGGTCCAAGGTCGAGGATCATGCACTTGACTGAACCGCCGCCCTTAGCCATGAATTCGCTCACATCCACCGCGACCGGCTCGACGCCGCATCCCCTGATTCGCTCGAGGAGGCTGATGCTAAGGCCCTGCGGCACGAACAAAAAGAGCTTTCCTTCGCGCTCGACCTGGAAGGCGTTGGCCGCGTAGCGCGCGGCGTCCTGCTCCGAGAGCGCGATTAGGTTCTCGCCGAAAGCCTCCTTGAGACGTTCACGCGAAGCCGGGCTCAAGGCCTCCAGATAGGCAAGCAAAAAGCGCCGGCGCGGGCCGAACGAACACAGCGCGGTATCGCCGTGATAATGCGTTTCCAGCACCAGCTCGAGTGCCAGAATCGGGCGCTCCCGCGCGATCGCGGACAGCTCCTCCAACGCGCCGCGCTCCGAGCGAAACCCGTAGACTCTATGCCACGGCGGGAAGCCTAAGCGCGGCACGAAGCGTTGGGCTTCCATTCGCCCATAAGTGAAAAGCATGTAATCGCCCGCTGGGAAGAAATCCGCTTCTCCCTCAAAGCGCGCCTTGACCTCGCTGGTTTCGTATCCCAGCCCGCCAACAAACCAACGGTAAACCTCTCGCTCCGCGGCGCGGGTCGGCAGAAGATGTGAAAGATAAAAGCGCTTGACGGAATCGGGCGCTGTCCCGGATGCGCCGGCCGCTCGATTCGAAAGCGGACAAAGAAAGCCGGCGTTCGCGGGATAGACCAATCCGCTAAGCCTCGGATGCGCGTCGATCACGACCACTTCGGCGCCGTACTCAAGGAGCGCGCGCGCCATCTCGTGCCATTGCCGGCGGGCCAATTCGGGATCGACGCGCTTTTTCATTCCGAAACGGTCGCGGGTGTGCGGATTCGCCCCGCCGCGCACGGAGAAGTAGCGCGGATCGCCCATTGCGACCAGCCTGCTCATCAAGGACCTGCGGCAAAAGCGCGGCGATGTGGGAGCAGCTTGCGCGCGCACCGGCCTTGCAGGGCTTGGCCCTGCGCGCGCCCTCGGCGATCCAGGCTGATTCGGGTCCGAAACGCTCCCCGCCAAAGCGCGATTATGATTGTATATAACTAAGGGCTTGTATATCGCTTACGACCTTAACGGTCCACACGACGGAAGAAGAAAGCTTAGGGGTGCCGACCATGATGGCTTTCGACCTCAGCGAGGAACAGCGAGAACTGAAAGCGCTGGCGCGCAAATTTGCCGAGCACGAGATAGTCCCCCGCTCGCGAGAGTACGACCTCAACGCAACCTTCCCGCACGACGTCTGCGCCAAGGCGTTCGCCGCCGGGCTGATGAATTTTCAGGTCCCTCGCGAGTTCGGAGGGCCCGGGCTGAGCGTGCTCGATAGTTGCATGATCTTCGAGGAACTGAACTACGGGTGCGCGGGAATCGCCGGAGCGATCGGCGCCAACGAATTGGCGACCCTGCCCTTGCTGATCGCCGGCAACGCCGAACAGAAACGGACCTATCTTGGCGCGCTGACGGCAAAACCTACCTTTGCCGCTTTCGCGATTACCGAACCCGGCGCCGGCTCCGACGTGGCGGCGATGTCCACTTCTTATCGGCGAGAAGGCGACTTTTACGTGCTCAACGGCGTTAAGCATTTCATCTCCAACGGCTCGCAAGCACAGTGGTACGTCGCCTTTGCCACTGCCGATCGGCGGCGGCACCATAAGGGCATCACTGCCTTCGTCTTTCCCGCCGAGCTTGCCGGCATAAGCCGGCGCCGGATGCACGGCAAGCTCGGCCAGCGGGCCGGCGACACGGCCGAGGTGGCGTTCGAGGACGTCCGCGTGCCGGCCAGCGGATTGCTCGGCGAAGAAGGCGAGGGCTTTAAATACGCGATGATCACCTTCGATCGCAGCCGCCCGTCGATCGGCGCCATCGCAACCGGCATCGCGCAGCGCGCGATGGATGAGTCGGTCAGATACGCCAAGCAGCGCAGCGCCTTCGGCCAGCCAATCGCGAACTTCCAGGCCATCCAGTTCATGCTCGCCGATATGGCGATCGAGATCGAAGCGATGCGGCTGCTCACCTACAAGGCCGCGTGGCTGGTCGACCAGGGGCAGGCGCGCAGCCCGCTCTCAGCTTACGCCAAGGCGTTCGCCGCCGACGCCTGCATGAAGATCACCACCGACGCGGTGCAGATTTTCGGCGGCTACGGCTACATGGACGAGTATCCGGTGCAAAAACTGATGCGCGACGCGAAGCTCTTGCAGATCTACGAAGGAACCTCCCAGATACAACGAGTGGTAATCGCGCGCGAGCTCTTGAAATCGTAGGGCGCGGATTGGTCGCTGCGCCGCTTCCAGGCGCGGCCGGCGCGCTGACGGAGCTTCGTCAACGCTAACCCCGCAAAGGCACAAAGTAGCGCCGCGGCGGACCCCGGCGTGCTCCGACTCCGCGTCCTAAGTTTACGCCGGGCGAAACATCGCCGCCACAATTCGACTCACCAGGCCGCGCGGCGCAAAGCGCACCATTGCGGCCATTGCGCGATTCGTCCCGCCGTTTACATAGAGGCGCTTGCGCCGGCGCACGGCGGCCAGCGCCTGGTCCACGACGGCCTTGGAGGTCATATAGCCAAATGCAGGAATCATTACTTGCTCGGTGTCCGCGACCTGCTGAAATTCGGTCCGGGTTGGCCCCGGGCATAGCGCCATCACGTGAACCCCGCGCGCAGCGACCTCGGCCGCCAAGGCCAGCGAAAAACTGAGCACGAAAGCCTTGCCGGCGCCGTAGACCGCCATATACGGCATCGGCTGAAAGGCCGAGGTCGAAGCGACATTGATAATCGTACCGTAACCCCGCTCGACCATCCCGGCGACGGCCAGATGGGCAACCGCGACCACCGCGCGAACGTTAAGGTCGATTTGCTCCAGCTCGCGCTCCAAGGGCAATTGATCAAACCGCCCGCGCGTGCCGAATCCGGCGTTGTTGACTAGGAAATCGATGGTGAGACCCGCCTGGTTGAGCCGTTCGAAAAGCTCCGGCGGTCCGTCACGACCGCTTAGGTCTTGCGCGATCGGCTCAGCCGCAAGCGCGCCGAGGGCTCGCGCTCGTTCAGCCACGGCCTCGAGCCGCTCCTTGCGGCGCGCGGTTAGCACCAGGCTGAAGCGCTCGCGGGCCAGCGCATAGGCGAACTCCTCGCCCAGTCCGCTCGACGCACCTGTGATCAACGCCCACGGCATACGGCTACCCTCAAGAAATCACCGGGAGGGGAAGCGGTTCTCCCGTCACGGAAGTCGTCACGCGCCGCACCAGTGCCCTGGTGGGAACATTACCGTCAGCTTTGGCCGCTGTCCATCGATCAGGAGACCATCAGGTGCTGCACGCGAAAGGGATGGCTGATGAACAAAGAACGAATCGCGGGCTGAAGGGCAGCGTGCCGTCGTTGTTAGCGCGCGGAGGACCGCGCGCGTTCCTTCACTCCGGCAGCCTCCGTTCAGGATGATGGAATCAACGGGCGCCTCGGGCATCGTAGGACGTTTGCAGAGCCGGCGCGGCGTCACGGCGCAGGCCGTCGAGATGGAAGCGGATTGCCTTTTTGATCTCGCGTTCGACTTCCCCGACTGTCGCGCCGGTCGAGGGGCATCCGGGCAAGTCCGGTACCTGCGCCGAGTAGTTGCGGTCAGGCGCTGCATTGTATGCGCTGGCGTCCACCCTTCGTCCAACGCCGCGGAATCAAGCGCAACTGTCGCTATATTACGCGCGGCTCTGTAGACCGCGGTTATAGACACGTCCTTGCTCTGGGGCTCATTCGATCTATCACTTCCGCCACTCGTCCTTAATTTCTCGCACTAACCCTTCCAAGTCGGGAAAGACGGAGGTTTACCGTATCCCGCTTGCCTCGAATTGGGCAACGATTCTCTTAACTCGCTTCTTTGCCGTGATGATAATCCGCGCCAGCCTGAGTTTCTTGGGCTTGCGCCGCGCGAGTCTCTCGAGCCCGTCCCTTTCGCTACCGAAGAGCGTGAAGTGGCTCCGTTGCGCCGCTAGCCGCGGATCGACGTGGACGGGATCGATTGCAATTGGATAACGCGGTTGAATAGCGCCGTAAGGATCTTTTGGAAGCGGACCGGCTTCGCCTTGCAGGTCTTCAATTTAGACGTTCCCCTTCGCCTCTACGACCCCTGATTTCCCTCGCCCGATTCAGGCAAATGCCTTGCAAATGACTGTTGGGTACTGTCCCGAGGTCGTGTCTCAAAAATGCCTGGGGCACGCTCGTGTCGGGTTCGGCCGAAAGCGCCTGGAAGGTGGACCCGCGAACGCGGTTCAGCGTCGTCTGAATGCGTGACGCATCCACGGAACGTAAGACTCTCTAGGCTGGCGGCTTAGGCGGAGGTCAGGCCGAGCACGGCGCGGAAGTGCCGGACCGTACGCTCGAGCCCTTCGCGCAGAGGCATCAGTGGTTCCCAGCCCAGCCGCTCGCGAGCCAAGGAAACGTCCGGCTTGCGCCGTTCCGGGTCATCGGGGCGCGCCTGGCTAAAAGTCACCCGCGCGCGGCTAGCGGAGAGTTGCAGCACCATTTGCGCCAGCTCCTTCATCGTGAACTCGTCCGGACATCCTAGGTTCACCGGACCTACGAAGTCGGACACATCCATGAGCCTCACCAAGCCGTCGATGATGTCATCGACATAGGCAAACGAGCGGGTTTGAGTTCCGTCGCCGTAAATCACTAAATCTTGCCCGCGCAGCGCCGCGACACAGAAGTTCGACACCACGCGCCCGTCATTTACCGCCATCCTCGGGCCGTATGTGTTGAAGACGCGGGCGATTCGCACCTCGACCTTGTTCTGCCGGTGATAGTCCATCATCAGGCACTCGGCGACCCGTTTGCCCTCGTCATAGCAGGAGCGCACGCCGATCGGGTTGACGTTGCCCCAGTAGCTCTCCTTTTGGGGATGCTGCTGGGGGCTGCCGTAGACTTCGCTGGTCGAGGTCAGAAGGACGCGGGCCTTGACGCGCTTGGCCAGGCCGAGCATGTTAATCGTCCCCATCACGCTGGTCTTGATGGTTTTCACCGGGTTGTACTGGTAGTGCACGGGAGAGGCGGGGCAGGCCAGGTGAAAGATGCGGTCCACCTCGAGCCATACCGGTTGAACGACGTCGTGGCGGATAACCTCGAAGTTGGGATGGGGGAGCAGATGCCTGATGTTGGCGCGGCTACCGCTATAAAAATTATCCAGGCATATCACCTCAGCGCCGTCTTTCAGCAGACGCTCGCATAGGTGAGAGCCGAGAAACCCCGCTCCTCCGGTGACCAGCACTCGCATCGAGACCGCCTCCTCAACAGCTGCCCATAAAATCAAATATGCGGGAAGTTTAGCTTAAAAGACGGGGTAATAGCATGCCGTTGCTTGTATCAAACACGCGCCCAAATCGCGCTGTCGGGGCTGTTAAGCCTTTGAACGGTGTCGCGATTGCCTTAACGATACATGCCGGCAACTAGCGGCCGAGGCTTACTAATTCAAGTGCTCGCGGACGGTTGCCAGCACCGTGTCAATTACGTACTCCACGTCGCGCTCGCTCATCGCGGGATAAATCGGCAGCGACAGGCATCGGCTGTACGCGTCCTCGGCAACCGGGAAGTCGCCTGGCCGGTAGCCGTATTTGACTTGGTAAACGCGCATCAGATGGAGCGGGATGCAGTGGACCGAGACACCGACGCCGCGCCGGCGCAAAAGCTCGACGACCGCGTCGCGCCCGATCCGCAGGCGCTCGCTCCTTAAGCGCAAAACGTACAGATGCCAGGCGTGCTCCACATCGGCGCGCGCCCGCGGAGTTTGCAGCGCCATTTGCGCTGCGAAGGCGTCGTTGTAAGCGCGCGCGATCTGTGCCCGCCGGCGCTGAAACTCATCCGCGCGCTTGAGCTGGGCCAGGCCTATCGCCGCGTGCACATCGGAGAGGTTGTACTTGAAACCGAGCTCGTCGATCTCGTAGTACCATGAACCAGTGGCGTCGTAGCGCTTCCACGCGTCGCGATTCATCCCATGCAGGCTTGCCACAGCAATCTTGTGCGCTAGCGCATCGTCCTCGGTCGTGACCATACCGCCCTCGGCGGTGGTGATGTTCTTGGTGGCGTAAAAGCTAAAGCAGCTCAGATCGCCGATCGCGCCCACCTTCACCATTGCGCGCCCGTCAAGCCGTATCGCCGAGCCCGCGGCATGAGCCGCATCCTCCACGACCTTAAGCCCGTGGCGCCGCGCGATCGCCAGAAGCCGATTCATGTCGCATCCCTGTCCGGCAAAATGGACCGGCAGAAGAACGCGCGGGCGGCTTAGGCGGCCGCTTTGCAAAAGCTCTTCGACCTTTGCCGGATCTAGGTTAAGGCCCTCCGGCTCGAGATCCACGAAAACCGGCCGGGCGCCCAGGTAAGCGACCGCCTCTGCGGTGGCGGTAAAGGTAAATGGAGTGGTGATTACCTCGTCGCCCGCGCCTATGCCCAGGGCGTAAAGTGCCAGATGAAGCGCGCCTGTGCAATGCGCGACTGCCACCGCGTAGCGCGCGCCCACGTAAGCGGCGAACTCTTGCTCAAAGCGCTTTGCCTTGGGTCCGGTGGTGATCCACCCGCTGCGCAAAACCTCGATTACTTCGCGTTCTTCGTCGGGTCCCAGGCACGGTCGATGGAACGGCACTTGATGCATTTTTTCCGGCTTTACAGACAAGCGGCGCGCCGCGCAAGAGCCGTATACAGCGTCGAGGCCGCGCGGCAGGACACGCCATAGCTGATAAAAGTTGAGCGCTTTGCGCTGGCGCGATTAGTGAAATATAGGGGGTTGCTTCGACCAGCACAAGGCATCGCAACCGGGCAGGCGCCGGATGGCGGGCTACGCTCGCCAAGAGGCTGCGCCGCGAGGGTACCGGCTCCTCCTCGTGCTGAGCGTTTCCGGCCGGTGCTTGAGGCTAGCGCCCGGCTGACAGAGTATCCGGGTTTTCTCCGGGCATCACGTAGGTTGGAACTCCGGTTTTCTCAACGACGGCCTTTTCAAGCTTCTTGAGGTCGAGCTTATCGGCTACGCCCATGCTTTTCGCCTGGCGTAGGGCAAACTGCCACAACGCAGGATATCGGCCGTAAATGTCCGGATGCACCTCCACATAAAGCGCGTCGCCCCGCCATCCGAATTTTACCGGATAATCGACGAAGCGCCCGGGCGTGCCGATCTTGACCTTGTAAAACAAGCGCTTGATGTCTTCCGGATAAAGACGGACGCATCCGTGGCTGGTCTCCATCCCAACGCCCCACGGCGTGTCGGTCCCGTGAATCGCATATTCGGGCAGTGTCAGCTCGATCCGGTAGTAGCCCAGCGGATTGTCCGGCACTCCGCCCGGGACGACGTGTTCGGCTTCGCCGTCGCGCTCGAGGTGCTCCTGATAGATATCGTCGGGAACCACCCAAGTCGGGTTGACGGTTTTGCCGCGCACGCGAAACGGGCCGAGCGGGGTCTTCCAGTCGTATCGGCCCAAACCCACCGGGAAGGTGTACACGGTATTCTCACCGATAAACGCTGCCTTCTTGAGCCCGCCCTTCTTGCCGCGCGGCCCAAGGCGGCCGGGGAAATAGTAGAGCCGCATCTCCGGGATGTTCAGCACCAGTCCCTCCCTGGGGCCCGGAGGAATGATCCATTCGGTGGGCAGGATGATCGTGCGCCCCACCGGCGGCTGCCACCAGTCGAGCTTATGATTGGCGTCAGAAATTTCCGCGGCCGTGAGCCCGTAGCGCCGCGCTATGTCAAGCAGTGTTTCACCTTTCTCTACCTGGGAGGTCTGGACTTGGCCGATGACATCGTCGTGGCCGGATGACAAAGCGTAGGCGATCAAGGGCCGCCTTTCGAAGACCTTGTCCGCGTTGTCATCGGCGAACGCCAAGCCGCGCGCGGCGCAAACGACAGCCGCTAGAATCAGCAGGACCGTGCCGCCTGCGCAAGCTCGCGTAAGGGCAGCCAATCCTACGGCGGGCGATTTCGCCACCCTATTAGTTTGACCGGCGGGCCGACCTAGGACGCAACGGCCATGTAATCGCAGTAATCGCATAGCGGGCTAACCAAATCATCATAAGGGTAGTCAATAATTTTAGCTGCTTAACCGCCCTAACGCTAATTAATTGCCGGGCATCGCGCAAGCGGGGGTGGCCTGGCTCATCGCGTGCTTGCCTCGACCGCCTGCTCTACCATCCCAGCACTGCCAGCATCAAAGGCGGGACTTTTCGGTCCAGCGACAAACGCCGCGCCGGGCCTGCTGGATAACCTTGCGCCCGGCCAGCGACCGCGCGCCGCGGTCGAAGGCGAACCACGCTATAGCCAAGCGCCGGCTATCGCGGCTACCGGCGGCCTACCTCCACGGCGAGCGCGGCCGCGACGGCTGGCCGTGGTCAGCACGCCCAAGGTGGCGTGTCGAGTGGGTCTCGCTGCGGGCGCGCCGGCGCGGACGCCAAGTCAGGCTCCGCTGCGTGTGGCAGCACCGGATGCCCCTATCGGCGCATCCCCGGTATAGGTCTCGCGCGCGCACTCGCGCCGGCATTCGTAGTCCTTGGGCCAGTTAGAGCAGGCCTGGATCAGGTGACGGGAGAGATCCACGCGAATCGTCGCGTGCCCTCCGGTCCGCGGGCATATCACGCCCATCTCCATTCCAAGCACGCCGCGCCACGCCTGCGTAATGTCGCCGGCAAATCTCGCTTCGCCGCTCAAGAACACGATCGCCATTATCGCAACCGCCATGAAGTCGCCCAGCATCAGCTTCCACGCCGGAAATGCAACCGTTTGCGCCGGGCCCGCGCCGAATAAGAGCGCGATGAAGAACACCATCGCGGCCAGGGTTGCCAGCGAAAGCGGCGCCAGTGCGAGCGTGTCACGCCTGCCATAAGTAAGCGCCCATGCGCCGCACGCACCGAGTAGCGCGAAAAGCGCAAACTGGAACGCCACATACGCGAGCACCAGCCCGGCCGGGGCTTTCGGGAAGGCCAGGAACGCAAGCATTGGCCCGGTTCCCACGGCCAACTGTCGACCGAGATCGTAAAGGCCGCCCTGCGCCGCACCGACCGCCACAAACCATAAAGTGATGAAAGCCGAGCCAGCCAAACCGGCGGCTACGCCAGTCATCATCATTCGTCGCTTCGAGGCGTCCATAGTCACCTCCTTTAGCGCAAAAACGTACTACCTCGATACACCTAAGTCCCTTATCGTTATAGCGCAATGGGAGAGCGCAGTGTAGCAAACATGCAGCTAGCCGCGCGGGTGTGGAAATGTGGCGGGTGGATCACCACTGGACCCAAGGCAAAGCGTCGAACCCGTGCGAGTGTGGAAATGTGGGGTAGGACGCCGCTCCGTAAATGACGGGCGTGACAGGGCAGCGGCATGGAGCTCTTGGTGGACCGCCTCAATCTCTTCGACTTCGCCCGGGCAAGGGCTGGCGCCGGGAGAATGCATCTCGGCTACTTGGGCTGCCGCCCGGCGAGCTGGCCTCGGACGCGACGACCGTTTAATGGCATAGCGGGCGTCCCAATCATCGCAACCCTAGCGAGTGATTTCAGCCGCTAAACCGCCCCAACGCTAATTAATTGCCGGGGGAGCCCGCAAGCTAGGTTTCGCCCAACCGCCCTCAGTTGCACAGCCGCCCACGCTAATCAATTCCGCCACCGTTGCTTAATCTACCCTCTTGTGCCCATCGGGGCGTCGGTCTCTGGTCGTATTTTACCCCAGACGGTCGGCCCCTTCTGCTGGTCGCAACTCCTTACGTCGGTGTCGGCTCCAGCGTGATCGCCGTCATCGCGCACGGTCGTATCGGCTATCGATGTGACGGAGGATTTGCTACCTTACGTCCAAAGCGGAGAAGAAAGGATTTTGACCAAAACGCTTTCCTAGTCTGATCGATCTAGCCACGTTCCAGAGCCTTCACGGCCATGCCCAATCCCCACAAGGCAAACATAGTTCGGACGCTGGGCGAACGCTTTGGAGAACTCCGCAAGATTCGAGGCAGTGAGTCGCTGTTCACAGTGGGCAACGAAGCGGCGCGCGTGTACATCCGATATTCCAAAGTGCATCCTCGCGGGCGCGCGTTCTTCGGGCTGCGTGAAGTTGATTTGCGCCAACTCGAAGGTCACAACGCGTTTCGTTGCTTCGCGCTTGATGATGGCTCGCCGCCAATTTTCGTCCCGTATGCCGATTTCGAAGAAATCTTCCGCAACGCCGAAACCGCGAAGGACGGACAATATAAGGTGCAGATCGTCTCTCAAGGCGACGTGCGAGAACTGTATATCGCCCGCCAAGGGCGGTTCAACGTTGAAGGTTACGTTGGCTACGATACCGTTGCGCGGGGTGTCGACGCCGGACGCCTGCGTAAAGCACAAGCTCTTACTCACTCGCAGGTGCAGACTCTCCTCGGAGGCATCGGCCACAGTAAGGGGTATGACGTTTGCGTACCTTTGAATGACGTGGGGAAACTTGACTGGTCGCTGACAAGACCGTTCTCTTTACACCGTAACATGCCGGCCGGTTTCGGGTCTATTCGAGATGTCCTGTATGAAATTGACGTCGTATGGATCGCACGGGGACGCGAAGCGATTATGGGGTTGTTCGAGGTCGAACACTCTACGCCGGTCTACTCAGGGCTTCTCCGGTTCAACGATATACTACTTACGAACCCGAAAGTATCGCGCTTCTCAATCGTCGCAAATGACACGAGACGAGGAGTGTTCGTGCGGCATCTCTCCCGGCCAACGTTCAAGAAGAGCGGGCTCTCTGAGCTCACCAGTTTCCTTGAGTACGCGAACGTGGCCGACTGGCACGGGCGCACCGTGAAAGGCGATATAGATGAGCAAACCCGAGCCGAGGATGAGGATCTAAACAGTAGTTGACGTGTGGCGCGGGTTCGCCGTCGCTGCCAAGAGTTTCTCCGAATTTGAAACACGCCGAGATACCTCCAGCGGCTTCGCAAGGGACGTAATCTGCTTGAGGACGACGTACAGCTTTTCGTGGGCACGTTGGCCTCACCCGCAAAACGACCCTCGCGGCTTAGCGAAGGACCTCCAAGCGCAAAGGTTACGCGTCGCGTACAATAAGGACGAGGTTGACACCTGAATTTCCGTCGGGTCGGGGTGGTGCCGGTCAACTGGGTCAACTGGTGGAAAAGCAGTTAGCATCAGGATACGGCGTCGAGCAGTTGAAGTGTAAAGTTGCTAGGCTGCCTCCACTTGCGAGGTGGTCAGATCGTGCCAGCCGACGAGGCGGCGCAGCGTGATTTGGCCGCTGCGCAGGAGTCCGAAGAGTAGGAACAGAACTGCCTCTTCATTGGGGAGCGAGGCCTGGGTTTTGGTCCGCCGGCGAAACTCCTCGTTGATCCGCTCCAGCGCATTGGTGGTGCGCAGCGCCTTCCACTGCGAAAGCGGGAAAGCGATGAAGGTAAAGAGCTCGTCGCCGGCCTCCTCGAAGCTGGCGCTGACCGCGTTGCAGCGCAGCTTCCACTTGCGCAGGAAGGCGCCGCGCGCCTTCTCCACCGCCTCGCGGCTCGTAGCATAGATCATCCGCCGATAATCCTCGGCGAGTTCTTCGCGAAGATGTGCCGGGGCCTTGGCGAGCAGGTTCCACAGCTTGTGATTGGTACAACGCTGAATCGCCAGCTTGGGCCATTGCACCTTAAGCGCCGCTGCCAGTCCCGGATTGCCATCAATCACGGCCAACAGCGGAGCGCCGAGATTGCGCGCGGCCAGCGAGCGCACGGCGTCGAGCCAGGCTTGCTCACTCTCGGCTCCGGCCAGCCGCGGGTCGAGCACCACACGCCGGCCGTTGGCGCATACGCCAAGCGTGACCAGCACCGGTACGCGCACGCGCTTCTTCCCGATCCGCACCCGCGGATACCAGCCGTCGAGAAACAGGTAGCGGACCTTCAGCTCGCCGAGATCCCGCTTCGCCCATGCCGCGAAGTCCTCTCGCAGCCGCCCCACCAGGCGCGACACTGCGTCCTTGGACAGCGGCGCGCCACGCAACAGCGGCGCCAGCGCTCCGCGCAGCCTACGGGTATTGGTGCCGCTCAGGTACACCCCAAGGATCGCCTCGTCGACCCGCTCGGTGCGCCGCTGGTAGCGCGGGATCACGCGGCTGTGCCACTCACGGCGCCGGCCATCAGCGCTCTCGACCCGAGCCCGCGGCATTGCGATCGTGGTCGCGCCTAGGCTGGTGGTCAGTGTTCGCGGGCGCTTGCCGCGCCTATAACCAACTCGAACCAGACCCACTCGTCGCGATCGTGCCGCGCCCAGCGCGCCCTCCAATTCCTCATCGACGATGGTCTCGATGGTGGCCCGAATCCGCTCCCGCATCAGCTCCTCCAGCGCGCCTTTTCCTTGCCACCCGCTCCTGCTATCCGTCTCCATGGCGTCATCCTCCGGCACCCGCCTCCCAGCGGGCGCGAGTTGTGGCTCAACTCGCCGGATCTTGACGCTTTTTCACTTTTCCACCAACTTCGCGACACTACCCGGTCGGCTGAACCACGTAGACGTCGCAGCCGCGCACG
The DNA here is from genome assembly GCA_021831785.1 of Deltaproteobacteria bacterium. GTDB lineage: Bacteria > Desulfobacterota > Binatia > Binatales > Binataceae > JAJYYI01. Next base: position 94,493 of record JAKBMB010000024.1, read on the forward strand.
CTTTCTTCTATCTCTGCATGCAATTCGGTGTCAGGGAAACGGTTCAGAACAGAACGGCAGACCCGCGTTCCGAGCCTTTCGGCAATAGATTCGGCAAGCAATGGGTTTCCGGAACCCGCTACAACAACGAGATTCATGTCAGTTCATCTCGAATTCTTGCACCACGTGTTCATGAGCATTAGCCATGCCACCTAATGTTACCCGCGATATCGTGATGCGGATACTGATGCGATTGGAATACACTGCGTACCTGAGGGTATGAGCGCTCGAGCTATTGAAATGGGTCCCGCTTTTCGAGCGGCTGGTACAAGATTAAACGACCCGGAGAAGCAACAAAGTGTGGCCTAAGGCACTTCGCCAGGCTCGAAGGCTCATTGTTTTAGTAGTCGGCCTGACGCTGCTCCTTACTGGCGCCGCAATGCTGATAACTCCAGGTCCAGGATTGCTCCTGATTATCGTCGGACTCAGCTTGCTCGCTGTTGAATTTGTTTGGGCACGCCGGCTTCTCCGTAAAATCAAAGCCAGGAGCAATGCGATAGGCCGGACAATCTTCGATTCCGACAAGAAATGACTGGTTGCTCAACTACTCGGTAGCGACCGTCACGCACCGGCCCAAGTTGGATCTCCCCGCGGGGGAAAGTCCGTTCTCGGCAAAACGGTTTGGCTCCCCTGCCGGGAAACAGAGCGAAGGCCAACAGGCCGGTGCCGATTTCCGAGGTTCATCTTCACGGCCTCAACCTATTGGCCGCGGCCCGCTTGCGCCGCACAAGTTTTCGCAATTCGAGGACTCCGAGTGGCATCAGGCCCAGAATTGGCCAGCTCGCGATCTGCGGCCATGTTGGCGGAACAGTTGCGAAAACAGTTTGCAGCGGCGCCAGGTACAGGATCGCGATCTGGAAACCGAAGCTCGTGGCCACCACCACGAAGAGCCGCAGGTTGGACAGCAGACCGAATTCCCAAATCGTGCGAATGCCGCTCCGGGAGCTGAAGGACCGCATGAGTTCTTCGATGACCAGGACCGAGAACGTCGCGTTCCGTGCGCTCGCAACGGTCCCGCTGCCGTGCAGTTCCCATAAGAAAGCGGCAAGAGCCACACTGGCCGAGAGCGTTCCGATCAGCGCCAACTGTCCAAAAAAACTTTGGTCCATGATTTCGGACTTCGGATCTCGCGGCGGGCGCGCAAGGACGTCTGATTCGATCGAATCGGTCGCAAGCGCGAGCGCCGGCAGGCCGTCGGTGACAAGATTAATCCAGAGCAACTGGATCGGTACCAGCGGCAGCGGCAGCCCGGCAAGCGCCGCCAGGAGCATGACCGCCAATTCTCCCGAGTTGCCGCCCATGAGATAGGCGAGCGTCTTGACGATATTGTCGTAGATGCCGCGGCCTTGCTCCACTGCGGCTACAATCGAGGCGAAGTTGTCGTCTGTAACGATGATGTCGGCAGTTTGCTTGGTGACCTCGGTTCCCGTCCTACCCATCGCCACGCCGACCGACGCTTCCGTGAGCGCAGGCGCATCGTTCACGCCATCCCCAGTCATGGCTACGACTGCGCCCCGCGCCTTCCATGCGCGGACGATTCTGAGCTTGTGTTGCGCCGTGACGCGCGCATAAACGGAAATCTTTGTCACTCGCTCGATAAGCTCGCTGTCGGTCAGAGCTTGGATCTCTCGACCGATCAAAACCTCACCGCCGTGCTCGACGATTCCGAGCTCTCGACCGATAGCGCCGGCCGTCTCCGGGTGGTCGCCGGTGATCATAACGGTTTTTATTCCGGCGCGTTTACATTTTTGGATTGCATCCCTTGCCTCGGGGCGTGGCGGATCCTGCATTCCAGCCAGGCCGAGCAGGACTAGCTCGCGTTCGATCTCCATCCCACCATCAGCTCCGATCGCCGAAGGCGAAAACGATTCGAGCCGGCGCTGGGCAAAGGCAAGCACGCGCAATGCGTCGCTCGCCATCTGCGCCGACGCTTCGAGCATGGTTGCGCGGTCGGCGGTGGATAGTGGTTCGTCACCCGTCGCGGTTCGGATCCTTGAGCATTGCTGGATAATCACCTCAGGCGCGCCCTTGACGAATGCCCACGGGTGCCCGTCGCGCTGGCGGACAATCGTCATTCGCTTACGGTCGGAGGTGAACGGCAGCGATCCGAGCCGTGGCATTCGAGTATCAATGTCCTCGCGCCGCAGATTCGCCTTGGCCGCCGCAACCAGCAACGCGGCTTCGGTGGGGTCGCCTACAAACGAAGTCCGTCCATTGCGTGAGTCCAGGCGTGAATCGTTACACGCCGCCGACGCGAGCAGCAGATCGTACAACGATGCATCCGCTTTGGGGTCGGCCTCCGTGCCGTCCGTTAGGATCGCGCCGCCAGCCGTGTAGCCTTCATCAGTTATGTTGAAGACGCTCTGTCTCGTGACCAGCCGGCGCACGGTCATCTCGCCTAAGGTCAGCGTGCCGGTCTTGTCAGTGCAAATTACCTGGACGCAGCCCAGAGTTTCGACCGCATGAAGGCGCCGCACCAGCGCGTTTCGGACGGCCATGCGTTGAATGCCCAGCGCAAGCGCGATCGTTACCACAGCCGGCAAACCTTCTGGTATCGCGGCGACGGCGAGGCTTACCGCTCCGAGAAACATCTCAAAGGGAGCGACCCCGCGCAGAAGTCCCAGCAGAAAGACGATTGCGACGATTGCCACGCTTGCCCACAATAGGCGCCAACCAACTCGATCAAGCTGACGCTCGAGCGGTATCTGGCCGCTGGACGCAGTCTCGATCAACGCCGCCATCCGTCCGGCTTCGGTTGTCATGCCAGTTGCGACGACCAGCGCGTGTCCTGTGCCGCTTATGACGCTCGTGCCTAGAAAAACCATATTGGTCCGATCTGCCAACAAGGTGTCCGGCGGCAGATTGAAAGGTTGCTTTTCGACCGGCAAGGATTCGCCGGTAAGCGCCGCCTCGTTGGTGTACATCGTCGCGGCGTCAGCCAGCCTCGCATCGGCTGCGACCAAATCCCCTTCGCCGAGGATGAGAAGGTCGCCGCGCACGATCTCGGCGGCGGGCACAATTTTGAGCTGCCCGTCTCTGACTACGCGAGCGCGCGGAGCAGTCAGCTTAGCCAACGCTGCAACGGCCCGTTGCGCGCGATACTCCTGGACGAACCCGATCAGCGCATTCAGAACAACGATCGCGATGATTACGACTCCATCAAGATGCTCCCCAAGAGCTACGGAAATGGCGGCCGCCCCTATCAGCACCCAGATGACAAAACTAAAAAACTGGCGAACGAGAATTGCGAGCACGGATACCTGCTTCGCCTGCCGAATTGCATTGGGTCCGTCGCGTTCGAGCCGTGCTGATGCTTCTTCTGCTGAAAGTCCGTCGCTCGAGTCGGCCTGCAGTTCCGCGTTGACTCGGTCCAGCGCTTCGGCGTGCCAGTTGATGTCAGCCATATTCGACGTCATCCGCGCGCTAAACCCCGAGCCGCCCGGAACGCGCGCAGGGAATCCGAATCGTCCATGGCGGCAGCGTCACACCCACCGACGCGGCGGCGTTCCTGTCGCAACCAGACATCGATGTGGCGATCGCCGGTACCGCGAGCCTTGATTCTGATTCATCTATCCAAATTGTAAAGGCTTGGACCGTACGACCTTGAGTCTCGTTCGGCTCGCAGACGCGAGGTTGAGAATTTAAGCTGACAGTCAGCGCTTTCCTGCCAGAATGAATCGCAATCGGAGAACTCCCGCCCGTTTGCTTCGGCTTCCTGTTCCGAACCGCTCGCATTGTGTGCATGCCAACCGGCAACGATACCTACCGCGGCGTATAGGCGAGAGCCTCCGACTCTTTGCTGCAACGCTCCAGTTACGCATTCGCCTCGCGGCCTTCGACCTGAATCTTAACTTCCTTCGGCGTGGCCTCCTTGGGCATCGGGGCGCTGAGTTCAAGCACGCCGTCGCAATAGGTGGCCTTCAGATCCTCTGCCTTGATTCCTTTGGGTAGCGGGATCGAGCGCTCGAAGGAGCCGTAGCGGATTTCGCGTCTGAAAAAGTCGGCTTTCTTTGTCTCGCTCTTTTCCTCCCTTGAACCCTTGATAGTCAGAAGATCGCCCATGACCTTGATATCGACATTCTTCGCATCGATGCCGGGGAGGTCGGTACGAACGATAAACTTGCCGTCCTCCACAAACGACTCGAACGCGGGCCGCGCCGCCACAGGCTCCCGATCGCCAAAGAACTGGCGGTCGAAACGAAAAGGGGCAAGCCAATCCCGGTCGAGGTTGAACCGCTCCAGCAAATCATCAAACTCGCGGCGGAACCGGTCCAAGTCTCTTGATGGTGTCCATTTCTCGAGAAACCCCATTGTCTTTCCTCCTTCTTTATCCGCCTATGATTGGGGATGCGCCTTGGCGGGTTGTTCTGTTTGCAGAATTGCCTTCACCTCCTGGTCGGTAACCTGGTGGAAGTCGCGGTAGAACTGGCCAACCGCAAAGAAATCTTCAGGCGTCTCAAGACAGACAATTTCGTCGGCTTCGCTACGCAACGCCTCGACCGTCTCCGCAGGCGCAACCGGAACCGCGAGCACAAGCCGCTTCGGCTTCTGACGGCGGACGCCGCGAAGAGCGGCTCTCACCGAGGAGCCCGTCGCAATTCCGTCATCGACGAGGATCACGGTCTTGCCAGCGAGCGGAATCTTGGCGCGGCCGCCTCGATACGCGGTCTTGCGGCGGTTCACTTCCTTCAATTGCCGCGCGATTTCAGCTTCGATGTAATCCTCCGACACTCCTAGGGGCTCGACAATGTCCTGATTGAAGATCGCGCGTGGATGGTCGCCGTCGACCACCGCGCCAATTCCCAACTCCGCCTAACCCGGAGCTCCCAGCTTGCGGACGACGACTACATCGAGCGGAGCGCATAACGCGTCCGCAACCTCTTTGGCGAGCGGCAGGCCGCCGCGCGGGACGCCAAGCACGACCACGTCGGCACCGGCATAAGACATCAGGCGGTGAGCAAGCATCCGCCCGGCCTGCTGCCGGGTTGAATAAACAGTTGTCCCTCGCGTTACGGGTTCCTCGGCCCGCACCGTCAGATGCCGGTCGAACCAGTCACTCGCAAGCCTCGCCACCTGCTCCAGCGCGCCCGGTTCCTCGAACAGATAGGTCGCGCCCGGCACGATCTTGAGGGATTTTTCAGAGCGCAGGACACGAAAAGCCTTCTCGTTGAGCTCGATTACACCGTAATCATGGCCGACGACGATAAGCAGGGTCGGCGCTTTCACATCAGCAAGCTAACGGATGGCGAGGTCCGGCCTGCCCCCACGCGAGACCACGGCGCCAATCGCGCGATCCTGTGACGCGGCGACCAGCGCTGCGGCAGCTCCCGTGCTGGCGCCAAAATATCCCACAGAAAAGTCCTTGATCTCGGGTCTACTCCTCAGCCAACGCGGTGCGCGAGGAAATCGACATCGAAGACGTTGTCGCGATCCGAAGCCTCGTCATCGGCAAGAAGGTCGAATAGCAGCGTCCCGATGTGTGCATTTTGCAGCCTTAGCAACGAACCGGTTGCGCGGACTCAGACGGCTGCTACCGCTGCCATGGGCGAAAAGAACTACTCCGATGGCATTTTTCGGAATCGTCAATTCGCCTTCCAATCGGATGGAGTCGCAGGGTATCGAGACAGGCTGTCTCATGAATATTCTCCCGCTTTCGGAACCTGGTCTCTTGCCTTGTTTGTGCATCAGCTGTGCCGGGTTTGTATGCCGCGCTAGCTGGCAGAAAGGCCGGCAGTGTGTGAGATTTTCCTGGCCGTCGTCTTGTCTGCCGATCTGTCGAAACAATTTCGCCGCAGACGTTGCCTTACGACTCAGTTAAACTGTTTCCGAAGGACACAGCGTTGGCGGCACAGTGTGTGTAGGTTAGCCCGCAAAGAGAACAAACCGTATGGACGACGGCACTGCTCGATCGGCAAAAACACCCCGACGTCTGCCCAAGGCTATCATCGCTCTCGGCATCGTCTCGCTTTTCAATGATACGGCGGGAGACATGATCAACCCGCTGCTTCCGGCCTTCGTTGCTCCGGATGGGCCGCCTGAAGGCGGCCACGTTTGTTGGATACGCGGTCGCTGCCGTCGTGCGTCCACTGCTTGCGATTACGGCCGCGTGGTGGCAAATCCTGCTGGTCCGTTTTGGCGATCGATTGGGAAAAGCTGTGCGCGGGGCGCCTCGCGATCGCCTTATAGCGGACGCGGCGCCGCCGGAGATTCGTGGCCGCGCCTTCGGATACCATAGCGGGATGGACAATGCCGGAGCGCTCGGCGGCCCCTTAATCGTCTACTGGATGCTCGCGCTCGGCATGAAACCGCGAAACATCTTCGCATGGACCGTTGTTCCAGGACTGCTATCGCTGCTGATACTCGGCGCAGGCGTTCAAGAAACCAAGTCCATCGGAAGGGAAAAAATTGAAGTTGGCATCCCTGATGCGCCTAGATTCCGCCGGCTCCTTGCCGTGATCTTTGTTTTTACCCTCGGCAGCTCGTCTGATTCCTTCCTTCAATGGCGTGCCCGAGAAGTCGGAGTCTCGGCGGCTCATCTTCCGCTACTTTGGTTCATTCTTGCATTCATCAGGGTCAGCAGTTCAACCCCAGGCGGAGAGCTGAGCGATCGCTGGGGACGCCATAATACAATCATAAGTGAATGGCTCCTTTATTCAGCGGTATATTTGGGTTTTGCTTTCGTTTCCGCTCCCCGGACAATATGGCTGCTTTTCGCCGTTTACGGTCTCTTTTCTGGCTTGACTGAAGGATCCGAGCGCGCCTTGGTGATTGATCTGGTTGCCGAAGAGTGGCGCGGCCGAGCCCTTGGGGCTTACAAAGCTGCGGTAGGCATAGCATTACTTCCAGCCAGCGTATTTTTTGGCGTAGTCTATCAGCAATGGGGCGCCCAACCTGCTTTCATACTCGGTGCAGCACTGGCGCTGATAGCGATATTCCTGTTGCCTGCCAGCGCGCCTCTGGCGAAGCCGCCTACGTGAGACTTCGCAGTTATCCATCGTCACCGTATCTTGCGTCACTGTATTTTGCCGCGATGGCGGAGTTCCCGCGCGTTCATGATCTGGACGCCACGTCCGGACAATTCACGGCTCAGGATGTCGGCGCGCTGCGGCTCGATCGAACGACAGAGATCCCACGTCACGTTGACTCGAAAGCCTTCCTGGAGAACGTCTTCGGCTGTATACCTGACGCAAAAGTCGCGAGCCGGACCGCAGATAAAAATGTCCTCGGCCCCGCGATCTTTCAAATACCCCGTTAGTCCGGTCGTCGTTCGAATTCCTTTTGGATCCCAATTGTCGCGAAAGGCGGAATAGGAATAGATCGCCGCGTTGGTCGCTTTTCTGATGATCGCAGCCGCCTTTGCCGATGGAATTCCAAAATGCAGATTCGCACCGGCGGTCCCTTGCACGCAGCGATCGGGCCATAGGATTTGTTCATGGCCGTAAAGTTCGATCTTTTCGAAGGCCCTCCGGCCCGGATGGTTGCTCGCAAATGAGACGTGTTCAGGCGGATGCCAATCCTGAACGGCGACAATCAGCTCGAACAGGTCGGCTTCCATCAAGTCCGCGATGGGCGCCACGATTTCATCACCACCTGCAACAGCTAATGCACCGCCTGGAAGAAAGTCCGGCTGGAGGTCAACCACCAATAAAGCCGTACTCCTTCAGCGCGTTTGCCGCGCGTTGCGCAACTTCTTGAAAGAACTATCGCATATAAGATCTCACGTTTCGAGTAATATCGCACGCAGGTGTTTTCGACGGTTTGTCAAACAGCGCCGTTCGATTGGATTGCTCTTGAATCCCGCCGATTTGGCGGCGCGTTCGGATACAGCCTACGACTCTTCTAAGTCCTCCGATGTTCCTGAACGTCTATTATCGAGCTGGGATGTGGCACGTTCCTAGCTTGGCCTCATAGATGGATGGTGAATTCATATGCAGCGCCCCCTTCAAATTACCTCACGCGATTTTCAATTGACCCCAGCCATGAAGGCGCAGATCCGCGAACGCGCCGACGACCTTCAGCTCTACTTCCCAAGGCTCACCGGATGCCACGTGGTGGTCGCAGCGCCGGTGCATCATCACCGCAAAGGAGGCCCGTTCAACGTGCGACCTCCGTGTGCCCGGTGCGGAGGTCTCGGTCAACCGGCAGGAGGCCGATGATTTGGCGATCGCAATCAGAGATGCATTCGATGCCGCGCGGCGTCGCATCGAGGATCATCTTCGCCAGCTCAGGCGCGATGTGAAGGCGCACGAGCTGCCGTCGGTTGGCCGCGTTGCCCGCATTTTCCGGAAGGAGGGCTACGGCTTCCTCGAAACGACGGATAACCGCGAGATATATTTCCATCGCCATAGTGTCCTCGGTGAGCATTTCGATGATCTGACGCCAGGAACCGCTGTGCGTTTTGCCGAGGAGGAAGGTGACGAAGGTCCGCAAGCGAGCACGCTTGCGATCATCGGAGGCAAAGCGACTCCGGAGTAGCCTGATCCCCTTGACCAGCTCCTATCGAAACGTGGAAGGGTGGAGAGCGAATAATTATTTCAAGCTCTCTTGCCCACAATTCCCGGCAGGGGCAATCTTCGCACTTGCGCGAGCGGCTTCAGGATCGCGTCTTTGCTCGAGCGAATTTCGCGAAGCCGTTAGTTAGTGGCGGAACTGCGGCATGATCTCCTCCGCAAAAGCCTGCATGTCCTCTTCGGATGTCATGACGGGTTTGTGCTGGAAAATGAAATGCGAGACTCCCGCCTTGATGTACCGCTCGATCTTATCCACGCACTCCTGCTTGCTGCCAATTATCATCCGCTCGCGCGCTTGCTCAGACGTGGTCTGCGCCATCGTTGCGACGAACGCTGACAGACTTTCCTCGCGACTTTTCGGCGCCCCATAACACATCGTCATCATCAAGGTCATTTCGATTTCATCGGCATTGCGTCCGACCGCGTCGCCGTGGCGCTCGATTACGCCGATCAGCCGCTTCATTTCCGCATCGTCGGCATTGCCCGCGTTCCACATATCGGCGTATTTCGCGACGATCTTGAGCAGCACGCGCTCGCCCTGGCCGCCAATCAGCAGCGGTAGATTTTTCTGCGCCGGCTTCGGATTGCAGACCGCGTCCACCACGCTCCAATGCTTGCCGCGAATCGTGGTCTTATCCTGCGAGAACATCCCCTTGATGATCTGGCAGGCCTCGTCCAGCAACTGCAGGCGCCCGCCCAGCGTTTTGAAGTCGAAGCCGAGACTTTGATGCTCCAGTTCGGACCATCCGGCGCCAAGTTCGAGGTTGAGCCTTCCGCCGCTGATCTGATCGAGCGTAGCCGCCATCTTCGCCGTCAACGCGGGATTGCGATAAGTATTGCTGTTAATTATCGCGCCGATGCGGGCGCGTTTCGCCACCTGGCTGAGTGCGCTCAAAAGCGTCCAGCCTTCCAGGCACGGACCGTTCGGGTCGGGCGAAAAGACCGGATAGAAATGATCGTAGACCCAGAGCGAGTCATAGCCCCATCCGTCCGCCTTCGCCCAAAAGCTGCGCAACTCTTCCCACTCGATATTCTGCTGTCCGGTATGGACGCCGAAGCGGATCGGATACTTGTTCATTGCTTGTCTTGCACCATTGGTTGGTAACTGTGGCAATGATTATCGGTTGGCGCGCCGTAAGTACAATGCCCGCCAGCGCGCGCGTAGATGAATTCTCGTTGCTCAGCGAGCATGTCCCTTTTTGAATTTCGTCGGCTTCCCCCTCTGCGTTTTGGCTCTCCTAATTCTCAACTCGGACCCGATTCGTTCGATGATCGATTCGAGTTCCTTGTCGGATGAATGATTGACAATTTCCGTTCTTGACTGACCAAACGCGCGACTTTTAGCGTGGCAGTGAGCCGAGCGTCAAGCCGCGGCCCCACCGAGGTGTCGGCCGGACCGAGCAACGAACCTTAGTATTGGGTAAACGAAGACGCCAAGCTCATTCGAAAAACGATCCACCTAAAGCCCAAACAGTGGAAAGTCCAGACCGAGGCTGCTGGAGGGAGGGCGATCACCTTCCACAACCAGACTGATTTTGTAAAAGACCGGATCGCAGTTGTGGTCCAAGTTGGCAAGTACGCTTTCGTCGCATACGATCTGTTCGTTGAGCACATGGCATTCTTCGTGGGAGACGTGATCGACGTGGGCGTGGAAATACTGCAATAAAAGATCTCCAAGCAAGAATGTCGTCCGGCGTTGGCTACTACGAAGGGGAGTCGTACAACGTCATCCGAGAAGGCCGGAGCGTGCCCGCCGTGCCCCTGGTGTCGATTGGCGTAGTTCCGTGACGGACCACCCTGTCGCGGTGCCTCTCCTAATTTCCTGCGCTCAGTGCCCTAATTCGGGCAGTACCGGGAAAGGGAGCTCGGCTACTTGGGCTGCGGCCCGGCCAGGCGCTGGCGCACGTAAGCCAACGCCTGTTCGCGATCGGTAAGCGTGCCCTCGAGCTGCAGGTCTTCTATTTCCCTTAGAATTTCGCCCAAGCGCGGCCCCGGCGTGAGCCCGGCCGCAATAAGGTCATGTCCGGTGACCAGGCGCGATGGCCGGGGTTTCTGCCCGTCAAGATCGGCCAGCGCCCGGCGGCAGAAGTGGTAGTACCCGAGATAGGAATTGGACGCCAAGGCGTCGAGCAGGCTTAACTCAAGCAGATTGTTGAACCCGTCCTCCACCAGCATGCGCTTAAGCGTGGCCTGGCGCATCCTCGGCGCCATGCAAAGCCGCAGGTGATAGCGCACGAGGTAGGCAACGCGCTCCTCTACGGCGCGCGGGCGGCGCAGACGGCGCAAAATTTCGCGCGCCATCTCGGCGCCATGCTCGCAATGGCCATAGAAGGTGACACGGTTATCGCTGAGCGCCCGGCATCGCGGCTTGGCAATGTCGTGCAGCAGCACCCCGAAGGCAAGCGTCTCGGCGCATCCGGGCTCGAGCATCGACAGCGCCAGCATCGTATGCCGGTAGACATCGCCTTCGGGGTGGAAGTTGGCGGGCTGCTCGCAATGCTCGAGCGCGAGCATTTCGGGCAACAACTCGCCCATCAGACCGCTGCCCCGCAGAAGCTCCATGCCCACCGCCGGGCCGCCTTCGGTGAGGATGCGCGTCAGCTCCTCGCCGATGCGCTCGGCGGACACTACCTTGACCGCGTGCGCCTGCGCCTGAATCGCCGCGAGCGTAGCCGGGTCGATGGCGAAGCTCAAGCGCGCGGCGAAGCGTATCGCGCGTATCATCCGAAGCCTATCTTCGGCGAAGCGCTCGTCCGGCCGGCCGATGGTGCGGATTTTTCCCGCGCGCAAGTCGCTCATTCCGCCCACCAGGTCGATGACCCGTTCGCTTTGGGGGTCGAGATACATGCCGTTTATCGTAAAGTCGCGCCGGCGCGCGTCTTCCTCGATCGAGCCGAAGCGCACGTCAGATGGACGCCGCCCGTCCAGGTAGGGCGCGTCGGCGCGAAACGTGGCAACCTCGAACTGCTCGCCGTCCATGACCACGATGATCACGCCAAAGCGGGCGCCGACGGCGACGGTCTGGTCGAACAGGCGGCGCACGACGTCGGGACGCGCGTCGGCGGCGATGTCGTAGTCCTTGGCGGGCGCGCCGAGCAGACGGTCACGAACGCATCCGCCGGCGAGGTAAGCTTCAAAGCCCTGCTCCCTAAGCCGGCGGATTATCGCCAGCGCCTTTGCTTCTTTGCCCTCCTGAGTTCGCATTGGAGATTCAACCGCGACTTCAGCGTTGTCCTAAGCCGTAAGAGCGATGGACCCAGCGCCTAGCGTGCAGTGCCGCGCCTGCCTGGCGCCGTGCGCCCACCGCCGCGGCGCGGCATACCGGCGTGCATCGGCCCCCGCTAAGCGCTCAACCCAGCGTGCGCGCCGCCTGGTCGGGCTGGCCGTAACTGCGGCGAAAAACCCCGAGCAAGGCTACAAATACGGAGATTAAGACGGGGCCGACGAAGATTCCAAGCACGCCGAATTCCTTTAGTCCGCCGATGATGCCAAAAAACAAGGCCAGCACGGTCAGGCCACTGTCATAGCCGATGAGCAGCGGCTTGACCAAGTGGTCGATCGGCGCGATCACCGCCAAGCTCCACACCGTGAGCGCCAGCGCATGCCATAAGCCTGCCGCATAAAGTAGGTAAACCGCGATCGGCGCCCACACCAACATGGCGCCGCCCACCGGCAACAGACCGCAAGCTGCCGCGGCCAGCGCAAATGAAGCCCAGAACGGCACGGCGAGAAAGTAAAAGGCCACCCCGAGCAACGCCCCCTGAGCGGCCGCGGTCAGCATCACGCCGCGTATCACCGCGGCCAGCGTGCGGCTCAACGCGTCGAACACCTCCCGCTTGTCGCTCTCATGAAGCGGAGTGATCTCGAACAGCGCGCGATAGTAGTCGGCGCCGTCGCGCAGCACGAAAAAAAAGGTCGTCAGCATAACGATGAAGTCGATGGAAAATGAGGCCACGTTGCGCGCCACGTCGGTCAGGTTTTGCACCACAAGACGGCTCGTCACGCGCGCGCCTTGGACCGCGAGCGAGGACATCTCCTGTTTGAGGTCTAGCCCGTGACGAGCCAGGAAATTGGACAAAGCGGCGGTCGGCGGCCAGGCGAAAAAGCGGTCCAAAAGCGTAGCGGCGCCGGGCCGCGCGACCAACTCCGTCGCCGTTGCGTAAAGTCCGTGGGCCTCGTGAACCAGCAGGCCGGCCACCCAGATGGCGGGCGCGATCACGGCCACGGCGGCCAGAAGCACCATCAGCAGCGCGGCCAGCGAGCGCTGCTTGGCTACCCGGAACACGCGCTCGGCCACGGGATGAAAGATGAAACCGAGCAGCAGGGCCCACGTAATCGGGGCGAGAAACGGCTTGAAGATGAGATATAATTCGTACCCGATCCCCACCAGTGAGGCGAAGAAAAACAGTCGAACTGTGCGTTCGTATTCCATATCCTAATGGCAATGTCCTCGTGAGGGCCGGGCGCGCCCGCGTTTGGCAGCAGGCTAGCAGAAGCGGGCACGAAGTTCGCGGCTCGGCTTCTGTTCGGTTGCTCGGCAGGCTATTTTTTGTTAGCGAAAGGTTGGTTTGGGTCCTTTGCTGCAAATTAGGCACGTAGCTCAGCGGGAGAGCACTTCCTTGACACGGAAGGGGTCGGCGGTTCAATCCCGCCCGTGCCTACCATCGTCACCCGTCCGTGGCCATCAAGCCTTAAATCCGCCGAGCATCGGCGGGGCTCTCCACGCGCCCGCGATTGACGCCCCACCGGCCGAGTCTAGGTCCTGAGGCCGCGTGTTTCAATTCTAGACAGCGTCAAAGATGAGTTCAGAAGAGGTCACAGTAACTCTTTCGGGCAGCGCCAGAAAGGCACTCAAGGGAACGCCGGTCGGTGAGTTGTTCGAGCCCACCGAGCGACGCAAGCTTATCGCCGCGCGGGTCAACGGCAAGCTGGTTGACTTAAGCCGCCCGCTTGAGCAGGACGCCGCAGTGGACGCGGTCGCCATCGACAGCCCGGCCGGCCTAAATATTTTGCGCCATTCTACGGCGCATCTGATGGCGCAGGCGGTGCAAAGCCTGTACCCGGGCACCCAGGTGACGATTGGCCCCTCGACCGACGAGGGCTTTTATTACGACTTCGCTCCTCCAAAACCGTTCACCAGCGAAGACCTGCCCAGGATAGAACAACGAATGCGCGAGTTGGCGCGCGCCGATGAAAAGATCGAGCGGATGGAAATGGCGCGCGATGAGGCGGTCGAACTTTTCGCGCGCATGGGCGAGCATTTCAAGGTGGACATTCTGCGCGCGATTCCCGAAGAGCGAGTCTCAATCTACCGGCAGGGCGACTGGATGGATTTGTGTCGCGGGCCGCACGTCCCGTCCACCGGATGGATCAGGGCGTTCGCCCTGCTCAGCGTGGCTGGCGCCTACTGGCGCGGCGATGAGCATAATGCGATGCTCTCGCGGGTCTACGGCACCGCCTTTGCCGACCAGGCGGCGCTGGACGAGCATCTGGAGCTGCTGAAGCTGGCGCGCGCGCGCGACCATCGCCGGCTAGGCCGGGAACTGGGGTTGATTCTCTTTGACTCGCGCGCACCCGGCTCGCCCTTCTTCTTGCCCAAGGGCGCGACCGTAGTCAACGAGCTTATCGCGTACATTCGTCGGCTATACGCCCGCTACGGCTTTAAGGAGGTGATCACGCCGCAGATCTTCCGCAACGAGCTCTGGCGCACTTCCGGCCATTGGGAGCTGTTTCGCGACAACATGTTTTTAACTACCGACGGCGAGAACGCGGCGGGCGAACTGGATTACGCGCTCAAGCCGATGAATTGCCCGGCGCACGCGGTGATCTACGCCTGCGAGAAACGCTCCTACCGCGACCTGCCGCTGCGCTTGGCTGACTTCGGCCGGCTGCATCGGGCCGAACGCTCCGGTGTGCTGCACGGGCTGACGCGAGTACGCGCCATGACCCAGGACGACGCCCATATCTTCTGCGCGCTGGATCAAGTCGCCCAGGAGGTTGACAGCAATTTGAAGATGGTGCGCGAGGTCTATGACGCTCTGGGCTTCGAGCACATGGAGCTTAAGCTTGCGACTATGCCCGAGGAGCATCTAGGCAGCGAACAGACCTGGCGCCAGACCGAGGCGATGCTGGCCGAGGCTATGGGGCGCAACGGTCTAAGCTACCAGACCAATCCCGGCGAAGGAGCCTTTTACGGCCCCAAGATCGAGATTTATGTGCCCGACGCGCTCAAACGCCGATGGCAGCTTGCGACCATCCAGCTCGATTTCAATATGCCCGAAAGGTTCGGGTTAGAGTACGTCAACAGCCGCGCCACGGTCGAGCGGCCGGTGATGATCCACCGCGCAATCCTCGGCACTATCGAACGTTTCCTCGGCCTGCTTATCGAGCACACCGGCGGGCTGTTCCCCTTCTGGCTGGCGCCCGAGCAGGTCCGGGTGCTGTCATTGAGCGAGAAGGTCGAGAGCTACGCCAAGGAGATTGCGGCGGGGTTAGAACGCGAACGGTTTCGCGTTGGCGTCGATGTGCGCAACGAAAAGCTCGGCTTCAAGGTGCGCCAGGCCGAGCTGGCTAAAGTGCCGTATATGGTAGTCGCCGGCGAGCGCGAGGCTGCCAGCGGCACGGTTTCGCTGCGCAAGCTGCGCGGCGCCAAGGCACAGAGCATGAGCGTTGACGAGCTGGTCGCGACGCTTAAATCGGAGCCCGCTCCGGGCTAAGCCTTCCGCGACAAGCCGTCGTTCGCATAAATGAGATACCGGCCGCTAAAGATGCTCGCGAAAAAAAACCAGAGACCGGCCCCGCGCCGGCGAAAGGAGGTGTTGCATAGCAAGGTTTAGTCGTATCCCCCCCACACCCCAGCCCACGGTGCGCGTCAACAATATGATCAGGGCGCCCCAGGTCAGGGTAATCGACGCGGACGGAAAACAGGCCGGGATCATGAGCGCTGCCGACGCTTTACGTTTGGCACAAAGTTCCGGGCTGGACCTGGTCGAAGTCGCTGCAACGGCGCAGCCGCCCGTGTGCAGAATAATGAACTTCGACAAGTACCGCTATCTGCAAAAGAAAAAGAGCCAGGGAAGCAAACGCACGACCTCGGCTTCAACCGTCAAAGAAGTCAAAATGGGCGCGCGCACCGACAAGCACGATGTCCAATTCAAGGTCCGCCACATCAGGCGCTTTGTGGGCGAAGGGCAGCGTGTTAAATTGTCAATTTCCCTGAGGGGCAGAGAAAACGTCCATCCCGAGTTGGGGCAGGCGATGCTGGACCAGGTGGTGAAGCTGGTCGAAGACGTTGCCCAGGCCGAAGGTGGAATGCGCCGCGAAGGGAGAAATCTGTCAATTATGCTGCTGCCGCGCTAAGGCATCAACGAGGCGGCCGGCGGCTTAAGTTAAGCGATGGCAAAACTGAAGACAAATCGTAGCGCGGCCAAGCGTTTCAAGGTTACCAAGACCGGCAAGGTGAAGCACAAGAGGGCCAATCTGCGCCATCTGCTCTCCGCCAAAAGCCGGGGCCGCAAACGTCATCTGCGCAAAGCCGGAGTGCTAACGCCCAGCGATGCGAAAACCATGCGCGCGCTGCTCCCCTACGCTTGAGGCTTAGTACCGCCGCGCCCGCGCGCGAAGGCGCTCGGGCGATTGGGGGCCGGGCGAGCATCGCCGCAGGCGATGCCGTATGCCGGGGGGCTTTCGCTAGACCGGCCCGCAGCGCGGCTGGCCGCGCTTTCGCGCTTTGCCGGGCAGCAAGGTTTGGCGCTATGGCCGGCGGGCGGCGCGAATGCTATTTCTTTTAGGTTGTCCCGGCTGACTATTTTTGAGGAGAGCTGGATTCGATGCCTCGAGTAAAAGGGGGCCCCGGTTCGCGCCGGCGCCACAAACGGCAGCTTAAACTTGCGTCGGGATTCGTCGGTGGCCGCAAGCTTTACCGGCAGGCTCGCAGCACGCTAGAGAAGGGTCTCACCTATGCGTACCGCGATCGCAAGCAGAAGAAGCGCGGCTTCCGCGCGCTTTGGATCATTAGAATTAACGCGCTCGCGCGCGAGCACGGCTTGAATTACAGCCGCTTCATCAACGGGCTTAAGAAGGCCGGGGTCGAGCTCGACCGCAAACAGTTGGCACTCTTGGCTAAAGAGCGCTCGGCACTGTTTGACGAATTGGCCAACACCGCCAAGCACGCGCTTGCCTCGGGTTGACGCGGCCTGCGTCCGCATCCGCAGCGCGCGCCGCGGATGCGCGGCTGGCTGCGCAGGGCCTTCAACGGCCGTCCGCGCATTCGGCAGGGCCGCCTTATAAAGACCGCATAGCCGCAGTCGAGGATTCACTTGGCCGCTTTTGCAAAGAGCGACGTTAGGCAGAGCCTTGAGGCCATACGTGCTCAGGCGTTGGCTGAGCTTGCGGAAAGTTCAGGCCTCGACCAAATCGAGAGCGTCCGTGTTCGAGTGCTGGGCCGCAGCGGCGAGCTGACCGAGCTTATCCGCTCCATGCGCGAGCTGCCCGAACACGAGCGCCCGGCGGTGGGTCAACTTGCCAACCAGGTCAAGCGCGAGATCGAAGCGCGCATCGAATCGCTTCAACACGAATTGCGCCTGCGCAAGCTCAACGAATCGCTGGCTCAGACGCCGCTTGACGTAACTCTGCCTGGGGTACGATTTTTCCACGGACATACTCATCCGCTGACCCAAGTCACCGAGCGTCTGCTCGATATCTGGGCGGCGATGGGCTTTGAAGTCGTTGCTACGCCGGACATCGAGGATGACTTTCATAACTTCGGCGCGCTCAACTTTGCGCCCGACCATCCCGCGCGCGACATGCAAGATACGTTCTTTCTCGACGGCGGTCTTCTGCTCCGAACACACACCTCCAACGGCCAGATTCGCGTGATGGAGCAGCGCCGGCCGCCCTTGGCCGTGGTCTGCCCCGGGGCCTGTTACCGGCGGGACGAGCTTAGCGTGCGCTACTCGCCGATGTTCAGCCAGATTGAAGGCTTCGCGGTCGACGACTTCGGCAAGATCACGATGGCCCACCTCAAAGGCGCGCTGACCGAGTTTTTACGCGCCTTTTTCGGCCCCGAGAGCGAGGTGCGGTTTCGGGCAAGCTTCTTTCCGTTCACCGAGCCTAGCGCCGAGGCCGACGTACGGTGCATCTTCTGCGCCGGCGCCGGCTGCCGCGTGTGTAAGCAGAGCGGATGGATCGAGATTCTCGGTTCCGGAATGATCCATCCCAACGTGCTGCGCGCGGTCGGCTACGACCCCGAGCGATACGCCGGTTTTGCCTTCGGCATGGGTGTGGAACGGCTGGCTTTAATCAAGCTCGGGGTCGACGACATGCGTCTTTTCTTCGAAAACGACCTTCGTTTCCTGGGCCAGTTCTGAAGCATTTTACGGCGGTGCCATGAAGCTGCCTTTGAGCTGGCTCAGGGAGTTTGTCCGGATCGAGGCCGACCCCGCAACGCTGGGCGAGCGCCTGAGCATGGCCGGTCTGGAAGTCGAGGCGGTGGAGCGGCTGAAGCCGGCTTTTTCCGGCGTGGTGGTGGCCAAGGTGCTGCGCGTCGAGCGCCATCCGAACGCCGATCGCCTGAGCGTGTGCGAGGTGGACGCTGGCGCGGCCGGCCGCGCCAGCGTGGTGTGCGGCGCCCCTAACGCGCGCCCCGGAATGGTCTCGGCGCTGGCTGTGGTGGGCGCGCGCTTGGCGCCGGAAAGGGCCGACGGCGACGGCGCGCTCAGACCGCCGCTGGAGGCGGCAGTGATTCGCGGAGTCAGGTCGGAGGGGATGCTGTGCTCGGAGCGGGAGCTCGGCCTGTTCGACAACCATCGCGGGATTGTGGTGCTGCCGGACGACGCGCCGGTGGGCCGAAGCCTGGCGGATTATCTTGAGCTCGACGACTATGTCCTGAATATCGCGGTAACGCCAAACCGCGGCGATTGTCTTTCGGTTCTCGGCCTGGCACGCGAGGTCGCGGCATTGTTCGGGCTTAAGCTTGGCCCTGCGCACAGCCGGCCGGCAGCGCCGCGGCTGGGCCACGCGGCGGCTGACCCGGCTCTATCCATCGCGATCGAAGTTACGGCGCCCGACCTTTGTCCGCGCTATGCCGCGTTACCGATGGCGCGCGTCGAGATCGACGATTCGCCGCTGTGGTTGAGGCAGCGCTTGAAGCCATGCGGGATGCGGCCGGTCAACAACGTGGTCGATGTGACCAACTACGTCATGTTGGAGTTGGGCCAGCCGCTGCACGCCTTCGATCTGGACCGCCTGCGCGAGCGCCGCGTGATCGTACGGCGCGCCGGCGACGACCGCGAGCTTGAGACCCTGGACCACGTCAAACGCGCGCTGCTCAAGGACGACCTGGTGATCGCCGACGGCGTCGGCCCGGTCGCACTGGCGGGGCTGATGGGTGGGCTAGCGAGCGAGGTTGACAACTCGACAACGCGTATTCTGCTGGAAAGCGCGTTTTTCGCGGCAGCGGGCGTGGCCCGCACCTCGCGCAGACTCGGGCTGGTCACCGAGGCCAGCTACCGGTTCGAACGTGGGGCCGACCGGCAGGGGCAGATCGCCGCGCTATACCGCGCGGCACAGCTTATCCGCAAGGTCGCGGGCCGCTGCGAGCTCGGCGCCGTGATCGATGTCGAACCCCATCCGCTGCCGGCGCGTCAGGTAGAGTTCAGCCGAGAGCGGGTCGCCGGCCTTCTTGGGATAAGCATGTCCGCGGGCGAGATGGCGCGCCGTCTGCGCTTGCTCGAGATTAACGTCAAACCCGCCGGCAAGGGCCGCCTGGTGGCGACGATTCCGTCGTTCCGGGCCGATCTGGGTGAAGCCGCCGATATCGCCGAGGAAGTGGCGCGCGTCGCGGGCTTGGCCGACATCCCGACGCTGCCCTGCCGGCCGCTCAAAGATATCGGCGGTGAAGACCAACGGCGCGCGCTGCTCAGCGTAATCCGCGCGACGTTGACCGGGTGCGGTCTCACCGAGACGAAAACCCTGGCTTTTGCCGCGCCGCGGGACAATCAGACGTTCGCCGGCTTTAAGGGCACGGCGCCGGTGCAGGTCGCCAATCCGCTTTCCGCGGAGCTCAGCGAGTTGCGTAAAAGCCTGCTATACGGCCTGATCGGGACGCTGCGCTTTAATTTGCACCGCGAGGCGCAAGCCTGCCATCTGTTCGAGTTAGGCAAGGTTTTTTACCGGGAACAAGGCGAACTCAAGGAAGGCGAGCGGCTTGGCGCGCTAAGCTACGGTGAACTGGCTTTCAAGGGATTGGGCGAGCGCGGGCGTATCGCGGACCCGCTGACGCTCAAGGGCGTGGTCGAGAGCTGTCTTGATGCGCTCGGTTTGAGTGCCAGGGTCGAATTTGCGCGCCTGCCTCCTTCGCTCGCTCCGCACCTGCATCCGGGCAAGGCGGCGGAGGTGCGGCTCGACACCGGCGTAAGCTTAGGCCAGCTCGGCGAACTGCACCCCGAGTTGGCCTTAGCTCTGGAACTCGATTATCCTGTGGCGCTGTGCGAGCTTGACGTTGGGGAGCTTATCGCCTATGGTTCGCTACGCAAGCCGGTCGCGCCGCCGCCTCGATTTCCCGCGATCAGAAGAGACCTGGCTCTGGTGCTCAATCGCGATTTTCCGGTCGCGCAGGTACGCAAAGTAATTGCGCAGGCAGACGCCAGTCTGCTCGAGAGCGTGGAGTTATTCGACGTGTACGAGGGCGGCTCACTTCCGGCCGGCAAGAAAAGCGTCGCCGTAACCTGTCGCTACCGCGCAAAAGATCGCACGCTGACCGACCAAGAGGTGAATCAGCTTCACGCGAAGGTCACGGCCTTCGCGATGGAGCGGCTCGGAGCGCTACCACGCTAGACACCGGATGGAACAAGGTTGATTCGACGGCGGCAAAGGCGAAAGCCAAGCCTGAACAAGGCTGCGCTTGTAGAACTAATCAACCACCGTACGGGACTGGCCAAGAGAGACGCCCAAGACTTGGTGGAAACAGTCTTCTCCATCATCAAGGAGGGGCTGTCCGAAGGCGAGCGAGTCAAGATTTCCGGTTTCGGCGCCTTCGTGGTCAACCACAAACAGGCGCGTCGCGGGCGTAACCCGCACACCGGAGCGCCGATGCAAATCGGTCCCCACCGTGTGCTTTCCTTCAGACCCAGCCAGACCCTGAAAGAACTTGTGAACAGCGGGCGCAATTGACCAGGACGCGTTCTTCGCATCGCTCAACCCTAGGGCACCGTGCCCAAGGCGCGGAATCTTCGGAGAACAAAGATTTGTCGCCGCGCGGCTTGAAGATCGGCGAAGCCGCGAAGCTCATCGGCGTGGCCCCGTATGTGCTGCGCTTCTGGGAGACTCAATTCCCCTCACTGCGCGTCTCCCACACGCGCTCCAAACACCGTCTCTACCAGGCCAAGGACCTTCAAGCGCTCAGGCTCATCAAGCGCCTCCTGCATCAGGAAGGGTTCACGATAGCCGGCGCGAAAAAGCGCCTCAAAGCGCTGAACACGGAGCGCCAGGGCGTCGATTCAGCCGCGGCGGACGACAAATCCGACGACGCTGCCCGAATGGAGGCGCACAACGAGGTCGAGATGCTCAAGCGAACGCTCAAAAGCATTCATCGCGACCTGGTCTCCCTGCACAAGCTGTTGCAGTGAGCGTCAGCGCCGAGCGGCGGCCGGGCCGCGAGCGTCGCGGCGGTTGGGTGTCGCGGCTAAGCGGTTGAGTTGCCACTGCTAATCAGCCGGCGCGTTGCGCTCGAGGGCTTCGGCCATCGAATCGAGGGCTTCGACCACCTGGAGAGGGCTGGGTACGCGATACTCGGCCCAACTCGGCGCGCAATCGCCCACGCGCACCGTGATGCCGTCGTGGCGCAGCGCGTAAAAGGCGTCCTCGTCGGTAACGTCGTCGCCGAAGTAAACCGCCGGCGCGTCGGAGCGCAAGCGGGCCCGCAAAAAGCGCATCGCGCGTCCCTTGTCGGCGCCCTTTGGCATCGCCTCGACCACCATCTTGCCGCGCCCCAGACGCAACTCCGGAGCTTGAGCGGTAACGAAGGTCTCGAAGGCGCGAATTACCGGTG
Organism: Deltaproteobacteria bacterium; assembly: GCA_021831785.1. Lineage (GTDB taxonomy): Bacteria > Desulfobacterota > Binatia > Binatales > Binataceae > JAJYYI01. The sequence goes on from JAKBMB010000024.1 coordinate 116,090, forward strand.
CGGCCGTTTTCTGTGCGGCGTTGCGGTAATGCAGCGCCACGGAGAGGCGCTTGTCCTCGATCACCAAGCCGGCGCGCTCAGGAACGTTGGCCCTGAGCCAGTCCCGCACTTTGTCCAGCGCGTGAGGCGCGCCGCCAAGCTCTTCGACCAGCAGGCGCGTGCCGTCGGTTTCCATGACTTCGGCGCCGTGGACGCCAAGCATCGTGACGCCGAAGTCGAGGCCAAGCAGCGAACGGAGCTGGTCGATGTCGCGTCCGCTGATAACGGCGAGCACCACGGCCTGCGTGTGGCGCGCAAGGCGCGCTAACGCTTGACGCGCGCCCGGCGCCGGCACAGCGCGGGCCGGATCGTTGACGATCGGCGAGAGCGTCCCGTCATAGTCAAGCGCGAGCAGCACCGGCGGGCACCGGATGACCAGCTCGGGAAGCAAGCAACGGGGCAGAGCGCGCGGCCGCTCAGCGGCCGGCGGCGTCGGCGAACGCTCGATCGGCACGGCAGGCACTCTCGTTGAGCGCGGCGACGAACGCCTCTCCCCAGCGATCGAGCGTGCTCTGGTTGACCTTGGCGCGCATCGCACGCATCGTCTCGGCGCGCAGCCCGGCCGGCATCTCGAGCGCCTGCTTGAGCCTGAGCGCGATCGCCTCTATGTCGTAAGGATTCACCAGCAGCGCCTCGGTCAGCTCTTCGGCGGCACCGGCAAACTCGCTCAGCACGAGCACGCCGTCGTCATCCACCCGCGAGGCGACGTATTCTTTGGCGACAAGGTTCATCCCGTCGCGCAGCGGCGTCAGAAGCGCGACCTCCGCGGCGCGGTAGTAAGCGATGAGATGCTCCTGGTCAAGTCGGGTGTGAAGATAGCGCAGCGGAACCCATCCGTCGGTGGAGAAGGAGCCCAGGATGCGGCCCACCAGCTCCTCCACCCGGCATCGCAACTGCTCGTAGGCCGGCACCCTCTCGCGCGAGGGAACCGCGATCTGGATCATCGCCACGCGCCCGTGATACTCCGAGTTTCGTTCTAAGAATTGCTCGAAGGCGAGCAGGCGCTCGGGGATGCCCTTGGTGTAGTCGAGCCGGTCGACGCCCAGGATGATCCGCGGCGTGCCGACCGCTTGCTGAATCTCAAGCGCGCGCTGGCGCACGCGCTCGCTCGCAGCAAGGTCGGCGAAGTCGCGCGCGGCAACGCCCAGCGGAAAAGCACGCACGGCGACCTGGCGCTCGTTTACCATCACCACCCCCGCTTGGCGATCGACCTCAAGGCGCAGCAGGCGCTCGCAGGCGGTCAAAAATTCCTCGGTATAAGAACGCGTATGAAAGCCAATTAGGTCCGCGCCCAGCATTCCGCGCAAAAGCTCCGTGCGCCAGGGAAAAATGCGAAAGACCGGTTCGGGAGGGAACGGCACATGCCAAAACAGCCCAATCGTGGAGCCGGCCCGCAACTCGCGCAGCATGCTCGGCACCAGCGCCAGATGGTAGTCTTGAACCCAGACCGTGTCTTGCGTTACCGTCTCGGCCGCGGCCAGATGGGCGAACGAAGAATTTACCCGCTGATAATGCGTCCAGTCGATTCCGTCAAAATGACACCGCTGCGGGTTCAGATGCATCAGCGGCCATAACGCGCGGTTGCACAGCCCGTGGTAGTAATGGGTGACCTCGCGGTCCGTCAGGCCCAGAAGCAGAACCGTCAGGTTGGCCTTGTGAGACGGCATCGTCAGCCGCTGGGCCGTCTGGCCGCCCGACCACGCGATCCAAAGCCCGCCGCTGTTTCCAAGCAAGCGCACGAAGGTCGCCGCCACCCCGCCCACAGTGCGTCGCGTGGTCTGGCTGGAGCCCTCGCCGACGACCTCTATCGGCGCACGATTAGAGATGACGACGAGTCGGCGCCCGGTGCGACCGCTGCCAGGCTTCGGCCTTGCCGAAACTTGCTTGGCGCCTTGCGGACCGGCGGTCGAGACCGCCGTGCCCTTCGTCAGGTCGTTTATATTCATTACCGCAAAGCATTCATCGAGCGGCGCCGCTCCGGGATGGACGGCGCAGCGCCATGGCGCTCCAAGCCATGTCCCCGATTGTATTAGGGGTCAAATTTGTGGACAAGCCCGCTGCGTGCGCGCCAGCGGCAGACAAGACCGCGGCAAGCCTAAGATAAAACGTGAGTTACCGGCGCGAATCTTCGCGCTCCGCCGGCTAGGACGAAGGTCGGTTCGCGTCAAAAGCTAAGGTCATGTTAAGACCCCAGCCATTCTGGGATAATCAAATCCCAGATATAGCTGGGGAGAGGAGCTCGGCGCTGGCGTAGATGGACAGGACGAGCGTCGTGGTGCCGGTCTATAACGGCGAGGGCTTCGTCGCCGAGGCGCTGCGCAGCGCCCTCGAACAGACGCTTCCCGCCTTCGAAGTAATAGTTGTGGACGATGGCTCGACCGACCGCACCAGGGAGGTGATCGAGCACTTCGGCGAGCGCGTACGCTATTTCTATCAACCGAACAAAGGCGCCGCCGAGGCCCGCAATCGCGGGGTCGCCGTCGCTCAAGGCGAATGGATCGCCTTCCTCGATGCCGACGATGTGTGGTACCCGGAAAAGCTCGCCCTCCAATTTGACTACCTCAAGCGCCATCCTGAGGTCCAATTCGTGTACTCGGACCTTGCTCTCTGCGACGAAAGCGGCGCCGTAATTGAAACCGACGCGCTGAAAACCCAATGGGAAGCCGAGCGGCCAGGGCGCAATCTCAACCTCGATTTGATCTCGCTGGCGTTCAACCAGCAGCCTTTTCCCCACCCGTCAACAGTGCTGATCAAGAAGGACGTTCTGCTCAAGGCCGGCGGCTTCAATCCGGCCTTTCGTCGCAATTACCACGAAGACTTCGAGGCCTTTGCCAAGGCCGCGCGAATCTCTCCCCCGCACTTCATGGCGCGAAGCTTGATAAAATATCGACGCCCTTCCCGGCGGCCCGCCGCCGAGCAAAATTTTCTGTTGCTGCTGCACGGTCTTTACGATCTTTGGAGCGACGACCCGAAAAGGCAAGCCGTAGTGCGACAGTGCCTTGCCGGCTACTACGGGAAAAAAGGCCAAAGCTACTTGTGCTCGGGCTACTACAAGCAAGCACGCGAATATCTCGCATTGGCTCTTTCCTATAACCCGTCGGACAGGCACGCCTTGCGCCGCCGTCTGGTTTCGCGCCTGCCCCTGGTGCGCGACTTTTATGCCTTTTGGCAAGTGCGAGTCCGCGGCAAGGTGTTCGTGCTCTCCAACGAACTGTTCTAACGGCCTCTAACCGTAAAATCGCCGGCACCGGCGCGCTTGGTCAAGCGGCTTCGGAGAATTTGAGCGAAATGACCTGCGAGATCCCTGGCTGCTCCATCGAGACGCCGTGGATTTGGTCAGCCACGCGCATCGTGGCCTGATTGTGCGTGACCAGCATAAACTGCGAGCGCTGGTTGAGTTCGCCGAGCAAGGAAGTGAAGGCGTTAAGGCTGCGCTCGTCCAGCGCCGCGTCCACCTCGTCGAGCAGGCAGAACGGGCTTGGTCTCAACAAAAAGAGCGAAAAGATCAAGGCCAGCGCGCTGATCGCCTTTTCGCCGCCGGATAAAAGGCCCAACTCCTTGACTCGCTTGCCGGGAGGCCGAACCAGAACGTTGAGTCCTTCGCCAGCCTCGTCGTTGCTATTTAAGAGTTCAAGTCGGCCCTCGCCCCCGTCCATCAGTTTGGGTACCAAATCGGCGAAATTGCGCGCTGCTGACTCGAAGGTCTCGCTGAAGCGACGCTTGGCCTCGCGATTTAGCTTCTGAATCGTGTGGGCTAAGTCCTGCGAAGCCTGATCTAGGTCGGCACGTTCTTTTTGCAGCTTTTCTGCGCGTTCGGCAAGCTCGGCGACCTCGCCCTCGGCCTCGAGATTAACCACGCCGAGCCGCTCGACTCGAAGGCGCAGCTCCGCCAAGCGGCTTTCATCCTCGCCGGCACTCCGCGTCTCGGGCGTCCCGCTTAATTCGCCGCAACACTGATCGAATTCGACCCGAAAACGTTCCACGAACGAGCGAGCGAGCTCCTCGCAAAGCGCGGAAAGGCGCTCCTGCCTGAGTCCGCTTTCGACCTGCTCGGCGTCGAGCCGGCCCATCTCCGCCTCGGCTTGCTCGAGCACGGCGCAGGAGCGCTTAAGCTCCCCCGCTATCTCTTCTCGCGCCTGGCGCAGGCCTTGGGCCTCGACGGCAAGTGCCTGGGCGCTTGCATGTGAGGCCTGGTCGTGCGCGCCGATCGTGTCAGTCTCGCGGGCAAGCTCCTCGCGTTCGGCAGACATTTTGACTAGCGCGCGTTCTTCGTCGGTAAGCTGGGCCGCGATCTGCTCGGCGAGCAGTCGCGCCTGATGAAGCTGGCGCGCCAGGCCCTCACGCCGGTCTTTGCGCGCCTTAAGCTCCGAACCGAGGGTGCGCAGCTTGATGCCCAGCTCATCGACAAGGGCCCTTTTTTGGGCCGCGATATGCTTTAACTGGCCAAGCCGTTCGCGCTGAGCTTGCTGCGCGGCCTCGATTTCCTCGACGCGTGCTTTCAGCTCAGGCATGACGCTATCGATTTCACTCAGACGGCGCAAAGTTTGGTTGCGATGGCCGGCGGCGAGCTCCCGCTCGCGCTGCATGCCGGCACACGTCGATTGAGCCGCGTCAGCGGCTAGCCGCGCCTTAGCGCCGGCCTCACGCGCTTGCGCGAGCTTCGACTCGGCTTGCCGGCGCAACTCGCGCGCCGAAGCCAACTCCTGGCGCAAACGCTCGCGCTCCTCGTCGGCTTGCTTCAGCACCGCGTGCGCCTGCGCCACTGAGAGCGTCTGCTGGGCGTCCCCCGTGGGCTCGGGCTCTACGCGATTGCCGCCCGAGACAATCCCGCCGGGCCGAACGATGTCGCCGTGGCGAGTCACGAAAATTCGCCCGCGCTGCCCGTTGGAGGCTGCCTCCAGCGCCGAGGCGACGTCCTCAGCCAGCGCGACATGGCCTAGCAGCGCCTCGGCCAGCCCGGCATGGTTTTCATCCACCGCCAGCATCTCGAGCAGCCGGCGCCCGCCGCCCGTGTAGGCCGGCGCGCCGTTTGCGGCGCTGTCGAGGTCGTGCGGCACGAAGCTTAAACGTCCGCTCTGCTTTTCACGCAGGATTTCCACCGCCCTGAGCGCGAAACGCGGCGAGTCGACAATCACCGCGCTAAGCAGTTCGCCGAGCACCGCCGCGAGCGCGCCCTCAAGCGCGAGCGGCGCCCTGATAACGTCGGCGAGAAAACGCGGCGTGGATGCCGGACGGTCGCCGTCCAGCGAGTCGAGCACCGCGCGTAAGCGCTCCTCGGCGGTGTCGAGCTCAAGCCGGCGCGCCCGCCTGAGCGCCGCATCGAGCGCTTCGCGCGCACCTACAAGCGCCGTCTGGTGCCGCTCGAGGGCCTCGCGCGCGGCCAGTTCGCGCTCGTTAGCGGCGGCAAAATCGGCTTCGCTCTGTTCGGCCTGCGCGCGCAATCGCTCAATCGCCGCCCGGACCCGCTCGAGCTCGGCTTGCGCGCCCTGGAGCGCCGCGCATGCTGCGGCCAACACGCGCTCAGCTTCCCAGGCGCGATTTGCCGCCTCCTCGCGTTCACGCGCGAGCTGCGAGATTTGCGTGCGCGCCGCCGCCGCCTCGCGCAGCGCCTCGGAGAGCTCGTCCCTTAGCTGCTCAACCAGCGCCTCGTGACGTTCGAGGTCGGCGCGTGCGGCCGCGAACTCGCCCTCGACGGCGCACAGTTCCGACTCGCCGTGGTCGTCGGGCATCGGAGCGAGCGCGAGCTCGCGCTCGAGCTCCGCGCAGGCTTGACGAGAGGCAGCCGCCTTATCGGCAAGCGCGCTTCGGCGCGCGGCGATTTGCGGCGCGAGCTCTTCTAGCTCGGTGCGCCGGCGCGCGAGAAACTGGCGCACGCGTTCGCGCTCCGCCGCGGCGGCGCTCAGACTCTCGCTCTCCTTAGCATTGGCCACAAGCTGCTGGTCGAGCCGATTCGACTCCTGGCGCAGGCGCTCGACCACAGAGGCCGCCTCGGCGCGACTCCTACGGACCTGCTCAACGCCGCGCGTCAGGCGCGCCTTGGCCGCCGCTGCCTGCTCAAGCTCGCCGCGCGTGCTCGCGATACGCCGCGCGGCGCACCGCCGTTCCAACTCTTCGAGCTCGGCCTTGAGCACGCGATAAGTCTCGGCCTTTTTGGCCTGACGGCGAACAAAAGCAAGCTGGCGCTCGATTTCAGCCAGCACCTGATCGACGCGGGCGAGATTTTCCCTGACCCGCGCCAGCTTGCGCTCGCTAAGCTCGCGCCGCTCCTTGAATAACGCAAGCCCGGCCGCCTCTTCAACCAGCGCCCTCAAGTCAAGCGGCTTGGCCTGAATTACCTCCTCCACTTTGCCCTGGGGTATGATTGCGTAAGCGCGGCTGTGGATGCCCGCGGCCATGAAGAACTCGCTGACATCTTTGAGCCGGCAAGGGAGCTTGTTGAGCAGGCATTCGCTGTCGCCCGAGCGATAAACGCGGCGCGTCACCGAAACCTCGCTGTGCCTGGCAAAAGGCTCGGGGAAGGACGCGCCCTCGTCGGCTTCGAGCACCATCGACACCTGAGCCATCCCGGCCTGCCCACGGCTCTCGCTGCCGCCGAAGATTAGGTCTTCAGCGGCGCGCGCGCGCAGGCGCCCGGGCGCCTGCTCGCCCAAGACCCAGCGAATCGCGTCGACAAGGTTGGATTTGCCGCACCCGTTCGGACCGACAATCGCGGTCACCCCGGGCGCAAAGATAACTCTGGTCGCGTCGAAAAAAGACTTAAAGCCGACCAGCTCTAGGCTCTTAAGCCGCATCCGCCGTCACTTCCACCCGCACCGGCCAACTCCCCCCAGTCATTCTGGAAGTACGGAGGCGCTGTGTCAAGTGAAAAGCTCGACTGCCGGCGGGGCGTGGGGAAAACGTGCGCGGAGCGCCGCGAAGGAAAAGCCCGATGCCCGGCGCGCGATCTAATTATTCGATCAGCTCCGTGTTCCAGTACGCGCTGTCGACCAGATTGAGGAAAGGCCGCCACTCGCGGCAGTGCCTGGGGTTGAAGGCCTCGAGAGAGTAGGGCGTCCATTCCGGGCGGCGCGGCTTCCTTACCAGCTTCATGACGGCCTCCTCGGGCGTCCGTCCGCCTTTGCGTCGGTTGCAGGCATGGCACGAGCAGACCACGTTCTCCCAGACCGAGAGGCCGCCTCTCGAGCGGGGAATCACGTGGTCCAGATTCAGCTCCGAGCGCGCAAAGCGCTTGCCGCAGTACTGGCAGCGATTGCGATCGCGAGCGTAGATGTTGAAGCGGGAGAAGCGCACGTGGCGCTTGGGCAGGCACTCGTAAGCGGTGAGCAAAAGCACCCGGGGCACGCGCACAGCCCCGCCGACCAGGCCGATGTGCTCATGATGCAGCTCGGAGCCGAGTTCGCGCCAACTCTCGAAGTCGAACGTGCGGTAGCCTTCGTCAACGGCGCGGGCGACACCCTGGTACAAAAGTGAAAAGGCGCGGCGCACAGAGGTTACGTGAACCGGCAGGAAGGAGACGTTGAGGACTAAGACGCGACCGTTGAGCGCTGCGCTTTCAGCCCGTTCGGGCATCGACGCCTGTGCTGCCTCAGCCATTCGTTTTATCCACTATCGGCAACCGCCGGCCATGTCAAGCGAGCTTGCCCCTTGCGCTCGGGCTCTTTATGATCGCTTTATGGGAGGCCATGAGCCGCTTTGAAGGCCTGGAGCGCAGGCTTCGGTTAAATAGGAGGCGAGCTCCGAAGGCCGAGGATTTGCGTCGCCGGCGCTGGTTGTCGCCCGCCGGCCGGCAGGACAAGAGCCTGAATTGCAGCAGAGTCGAGCGGGTCTTGCACACAGGTCCTCCGCTGGCGCGCCAAAGCGAACGGCGCATACGTGAAGCGTGAAATTATAATCAACCACGGCCCTCTTCAGACGCGCGCCGCGCTGCTTGAAGATGAGGTCCTGACCGAATTTTTTCTCGAGCCCGCCGGCCGTTCCAACCTGGCGGGAAATATCTACAAGGGCAAGGTCGTACGCGTGCTGCCCGGAATGCAGGCAGCGTTTGTCGCGATCGGGCTGGAGAAAAGCGGCTTTCTGCATGCCTCGGACTTCCTCAACGAGGTTGAGAGCTTCGGCGTCCTGGCCGAGACCGTGGCCGGGGACGACATCGAGACCGAACCGCTGGCCGAGGAGACGGTGACCGGCGATGCGGAAGGCGACGAGGCGCCCTCTCCGGCGGCCTTGCCCGCCGCAAACGCCGCGAGCCGGGAAGGCAGTCGGCAGCGCTGGCGCTTTTTGCGCCGCTACCGAAGACCGATCGAGCAGAAACTCAAGCGCAACCAGGAAATCATCGTCCAGGTCGCCAAGGAGCCGATCGGCGACAAGGGCGCGCGCCTGACCTCGTTCGTCTCCTTGCCCGGGCGCCATCTGGTCTACCTGCCGACCAGCCGCCATATCGCCATTTCGCGCCGCATCGAGAACCCGGCCGAGCGGGCGCGCTTGCGCGCCGCGGTGCGGGCGATCAAACCCCCTCAAGGCGGCTTTATCATTCGGACCGCCTGCGAAGGGCTGAGCAAGCGGGAAATTCAGCGCGACGTATCGTTTTTAACCAAGCTCTGGTCGTCAGTCGTGAAAAAGGCCGAAACCGACTCGCCGCCCGCCTTGCTTTACGCCGAGCCGGACTTGCCGATCAGGGTGGTGCGTGACCTTTTCGGCGCCGACGTCGAGCGCCTGTGGTGCGACGACCGCGAGACCTACGAGCAGATCGCCGCCTTCGTTCAGCAGTACATGCCGAGGCTACGCTCGCGGGTGGCCCTCCACGACTCGCCCGAGCCGGTCTTCGACCATTTTCAGATCGAGCCGCAGATCGAGCGGGCGCTCGAGCGGAAGGTCTGGCTTAAGTCGGGCGGCTACCTGGTCTTCGACCAAGCCGAAGCACTGACCGCGGTCGACGTCAACACCGGCCGCTTCGTGGGCACGCGCGACCAGGACGAAACGATGCTCCAGACCAATCTCGAAGCGGCCGAGGAATTGGTCAACCAGCTTCGTGTGCGCAATATCGGCGGGATTATCGTCGCCGACTTTATCGACATGGCAAAAGCGGGCGACCGCAAGAAGCTGACCGAAGCGCTCACTCAGGCGCTCAAACGCGACAAGGCGCGCGCCTCGATGCTCGAAATCTCGGACCTCGGGCTGGTTCAGATGACGCGCAAGCGCACGCGCGAGAGCCTCGAGCAGCTTCTTACGGAGAACTGTCCGCGATGTCAGGGACGGCGCGTGGTCAAATCCACGCCCACGCTGGCCGCCGAGGCGCTACGCGCGGTGCAGCGCGAAATGGGCCGGCGGGGCGGCGGCGTGGACATGCTCGTGATGCGGCTTAATCCCGAGGTGGCGCGCTACCTCTACGGACCGGGCGCCGCGGCGCTGGAGCACATCGAGCGGCGGCTCTCGCTTAAGATTGTGCTTAAGTCGACCGAAGAGCTTGCGCTGGGAACCGTCGAGTTCGTCGCGGCCCCGGCCGCCGCGTAAGCCGATTGGCGATTTTGCGCCCGGCTTTCGCGCCTCTCAACCCTCGGCGTCGAGTCGAAAAGACCCAGCCTCGCCGCGGCTGCGTCCCGAGCGGCGGGCAGTAGTTCTCGTCCGAGCGCGGCCAATCGCCTCGCCTCGCTCGCCGCCTGTCGGCATGCCGGGTTATCGGTAGTTGATTAGTTCGAGCAGGTTGCCGTCGGGGTCGAGAAAGTACACGCAGTCATGGTCGCCCCAGTCGATCGGCGCGGCGCTCTCCACGCCGGCCGCCGCAAGCCGCTCGCGCGCAGAAGCAAAATCGTCGGCGCCCACGCGAAAAGCATGATGGCCCTTGCCCAGCGGAGAGCCGATAAGCGCCTTGCGCGCCTCGGGCGAAAGCGGCTGCCTTGGCACTTCAAACAACGCGAGGTTCTGACCGCCGCAGTTGACCAGCACCTGGTTGTGCAGGCGCATCACCACCGGCAAGCCGAGCACTTCGGTATAAAAGCGCTGCGCGCGCGCAAGGTCGGCTACCTCGATTCCGAAATGGTCGAGCCGTTCAAGCTTCATAGTCTACGTTCCCCTTGTCCGGCGAAGCGACCGGCGCGCCACGAAGCAGCGGAAATTACGATCGTACGATGGCCCGCCGGCAGCTTCAGAAGTTTATCGACCTCGATTATTCAGGCTCACCTGTTCCGGCGCTCAGACCCAGAGCTTGTGAATTTTTTATCGTTAGCGTTTGGTGTCATCCTGAGCGAGCGTTGCGCGAGTCGAAGGATCGCGGAAAAACTAGGGGTCTTTCGACTCCCGCCGCGCCGGCCTTCGCTCAACATGACACAAGATTGGGCGGAACCCAAAAACTCACAAACTCTGAGCGCAGCCGAAGGGCTCAGAGCCTGTGAATTTTTGGCAAGCTGCCGCATACCGCCGTTGGCTGCGCCTCACTACTTAAAAATTCACCAACTCTCAGAGTACTCCTTGAGCATTATTGGAGCGCTGATATTCTTGCGCCGGAGGCGCCGCTTCGGCCATATTCGAGCTAGATCTACCGCATGAATATGCGCGGTGGACAACCGCCGCCACGTTGCGTGCGACGGGTCATTTTTTCCGGTACACCCGATTGACTGAAAGGACGACATTAACCACCAAAGCCGCCTGTGGTAAATACTGCTGTTACGGATAAGGAGGCCGAGTGTATGCTTCGGTTTCGATCCGTAGCCCACGCCCCAATACTGACCAGCCGCTGACTAACGGCAGCGATTGGCCTCCAGTTCGCTAACTTTAGCGGGTAAGAAATAAAAGGGCTAAATCCGGGGACGTTACGGTCGCGTGGAGTTCGCTTACGCCGCGAAATGAAATGACGCCATACCGTTAGAAGCCGCCCGCCCTTGCAAGGGTGGGCGGCACCTTATCGCAAGGGCCGCCGTCGTTGGCGCACAGGATGCACGCGCCGACCGGAGCGCCGTTCATCCCGAAATCGCGGCGGCGGAGCAGATAATGACTGCTTGCGTCGGACCCGGTCATTGTAGCGCTTCAAGCTGGAAGCCGGTAAGATATTCGCCCTCGACATGACCGAGCATCACCGGATGGTCCGGCGCGGCGCCCAGCCGAGCGATAAGTTGCATCCTGCGCCCCGCCCTGGTCTGCGCGATGCGGACCGCTCGCAGGAAGTCCTCATTGCGAAAGTGCGTCGAGCAACTAAAGGTCATCAGGCTGCCGCCCTCGGCCAGAACGCGGAGCGCAAGCGTGTTGAGCTCGACGCTATAGCGCTCGGCGCGCGCCGCGTCAGCCCGGCTCCGCGCCAACGGCGGCGGGTCAAGCACGATCAGATCGAAACGGTCGCCGGTCTGAGACAAATACGCCATCAAATCGGCCTTGATCAGCTCCATTGCCGCCGGCTCGACGTTGTTCAGCGCGCGATTGGTCTCGGCCAGCGCCAAGGCCCGCGCCGAGGTCTCAACCGCGACCGCGCGGCGCGCGCCGCCCTTGAGCGCCGCCAGGGCAAACCCGCCCTCGTAACAGCAGCCGTCGAGCACGCTGGCGCCGCACGCCAAGCGGCCAAAGCGCGCGCGGTTCTCGCGCTGGTCGAGAAAGTAGCCGGTCTTCTGGCCGTGCTCGAGATCGACGGCAATTTTGATCTGGTTTTCCAGCGTTGTAACCTCGCTCACGGTCTCGCCGGCCAGATGGCCGACACGATCATCGAGTCCCTCAAGCCGACGCACGGCGCCGGCGCTGCGTTCGAAAATCGAGCGCGGCTTCAACAAGGTCATCAAAGCTTCGACGGCCTGCGCCCGCATCCGGTCCATCCCGGCACTAAGAAACTGTGCCACTAATACGTCTGCGTAGCGGTCCACGACCAGGCCCGGCATACCGTCGCCTTCGCCGTTGACCAGCCGATAGCAGTCGGTGTCGGCGCCCACGAGCCGCTGGCGGCGATGCGCGGCAGCGTGAAACCGGCGCTCGAGCCACTGCGCGTCGCCGGCGCCGTCCTCGCCCCAGCTAAGCATCCGCACCGCGATCGTGGTTCTGGGATTATAATGCCCGGTCCCCAAGAGCGCGCCGCGACAGTCGCGCACTTTGACCATCTCGCCGGCCTCGAGCACCGGCGGCTCAACCCGCGCGATCGCCTGGGAGAAAATCCACGGATTGCCGCCCTGCACAGGTCCGTCACGGCCCGCTCTTAGAATGATTTGTCCAGCTCTCATCCTAACCCAACCCTAGCCGGCTGGCCGTCATGCAAGCCGGCCAATGCAGCGGAGCTTCGCGTAATGGGTAAGTGATCATATCGCCGCTCGGCAAAGCACTTGTTGGGCCCGCTGGAGCGCACGCGAAGCGCGGTCTCTTGAGGATTGCAAAACATCGAGGACCGTGCGGGGTCGTGGCGAATGTCCCCTTCCCGGCCTTCCCCCGCGCAGCGGGGAAAGAGTTGAGAGACACAGCGCAGCGAGGGAAGGAGCTCGGAGGTGCGGCTGCGGGGGAAGGAGTTCGCAGACGCGGCGCTCAGGGGTTTTCCTGCGGATGAATGAACTCGCCGCTGCGCCCGCCGCTCTTGCTCACCAGCCTTACGTCTTCGATCGTCATCGCGCGGTCGATGGCCTTCGCCATATCATAAACCGTCAGCGCGGCAACGCTAGCGGCGACCAGTGCCTCCATCTCGACCCCGGTGCGAAACGTGGTCCGCGCGCGCGCCCGGATTTCGAGCCTGCCGCGCTCGCCGTCCGCGCGGAATTCGACTTCAACCGCGTCAAGCGCTATCTGATGGCAGAGCGGAATCAACTCGTGCGTTCGCTTGGCAGCCATAATTCCGGCCAGCCGCGCCGCGCCGAGCGCCTCGCCCTTTTTCAGCGAGCCCTCGGTGATTGCGGCGAGGGTTTCGGGCTTCATTCGCAGGGCGGCGCGCGCCAGCGCCTCGCGCCGCGTTACGGGCTTGGCGCCGACGTCAACCATGGCGATTCTGCCGCGCCGGTCCAGATGGGTGAGCCTCGGCATCCCGTCGGCGCCGGCGTCGCGCGCAGGCTTCCCAACGCCCCTCTGCTTGCGCTTCATCGTGGGTACCGGGCAAAGCGTATCTCAGCGCGTCCATCGTGTACAATATGCGAATAAAGCGACGGCGCACAGTCAACTCACCGTGAACTAAAGGAACCTCACCGTGGACGAAAAAACTTACCAGGTCGTAATTCTCGGCTCCGGTCCGGCCGGCTTGACCGCGGCGCTCTACGCCGCGCGCGCCGAGCTTGCGCCGCTGGTCGTCGAGGGCGGGCAGCCCGGCGGACAGCTCATGATCACCACCGAGGTCGAAAACTACCCGGGCTTTGCCAAGGGAATTCAAGGGCCCGAGTTGATGGAGATTTTTCGCGCGCAAGCCGAGCGCTTCGGAACGACATTTCTCATCGAGGACGCCACCGCGGCGGACCTAAGCCGCCGGCCGTTCGAGATTACCGTTGACCGGCAGAAAATAAGAGCACAGGCCTTGATAATCGCCACCGGAGCCAGGGCCAAGCTGCTCGGCCTTAAGTCCGAGCAGCAGCTCATGGGCTACGGCGTCAGCGCGTGCGCGACCTGCGACGGAGCGTTCTTCAAGAACAAGGAAGCGATCGTCGTCGGCGGCGGCGACACGGCGATGGAAGAGGCTATTTTCCTCACCCGATTCTGCAGCAAGGTGACCGTCGTTCATCGGCGCAATCAGTTGCGCGCCTCCAAGATAATGCAGGAGCGCGCGAAGAATAATCCCAAGATTTCCTTTATCTGGAACTCCGTGGTCGAGGAGATTTACGGCGAGCCCAACCAAACCGGGGTCACCGGCGCGCGGCTTAAGGACCTCAAGACCGGCGCAAGCCGGGAGCTTAAGATAGATGCCGTGTTCGTCGCGATCGGACACGAGCCGAACACGGCGCTGTTCACCGGCCAACTGGAGATGGACGAGCTCGGCTATCTTAAGGTTG